>NZ_FNHI01000037.1 GCF_900103455.1 Streptomyces wuyuanensis
TCCCGCGTGAGATCTGGCGACAGATCTGGTCGAACAACCCGCAGGAGCGGCTGAACAAGGAGATCCGCCGCCGCACAGACGTGGTCGGCATCTTCCCCGACCGCACCGCCGTCATCCGGCTGGTCGGGGCGGTCCTGGCCGAGCAGAACGACGAGTGGACCGAAGCCCGCCGCTACATGGGCCGCGACCTGCTGGCCAAGGCCCGACTCCACCCGATCGAGTCAGAAAACAACGACACCCTCCTGCCCACCGAACTCACCGCATAGCCTCAAAACGAGATCGCCGAGTGGCCGTCGATACACCACTCCAACGGACGTGACCCGCCGCTCCCTGACCATTCGCCGTCACTCGACGTATGCGCTCACGGAAGTTGAGCCAGCGCCAAATCTCGTGAACAAGGCCACCTGGCTCTGCTCACTGCCGTTTCGCCTCGGCGTAAGATCGGTGCGTGCGGCCTGTGGTGCTTTTCGACCTGGACGACACTTTGGTGGATCGGCAGCTTGCGCTGGCCCGCTGGGTCGCGTCGTTCCGAGGCAGCTTCGGCCTCGGCCAGGAAGACGAGTCCTGGTTGGCGAATCTGCTTGCCGAGCGGGCTGTTCCCGAGCACTTCGAGGCGGTCCGGGCACGGTTTCGACTGAGCGAGCCGGCCGATGTCTTGTGGGGCCGGTACTGCACGGGCATGGCTGCTGCGGTCTGCTGTCCGCCCGACGTGCTGGCGGGCCTTGAGGAGTTGAGGGCCGTCGGATGGCGGATCGGGGTCGCGACGAACGGTGCGGCGGATATCCAGTGGGCCAAGCTGCGTGCCACCGGAATCGCGGACCGTGCGGATGCGGTGTGCGTCTCGGAAGAGGTGGGGGCACGCAAGCCGGATCCTGCTCTGTTCTTTGAAGCGGTACGGCGCTGCGGCGGTCTTCGCGACGGCGACCAGGCGTGGATGGTCGGCGACGGCGCGGTGAACGACATCGGTGGCGGGCAAGCAGCTGGGCTGCGCACCGTGTGGGTCGACCGCGGCGCCACGTGGCCGGAGACGCTGTCCGAGCCGGACCATCAGGTCCCCGACGCCCGCACCGCCATCGAGCTGCTGAAGTCACTCGGACCGAGGAAAAGCGAAACATGAAGCCGACGACCGGCACGACCGTGGGAGTTCTGCATCCGGGCAGCATGGGGGCCGCGGTGGCGGCTCAGCTGCGTCGCGCGGGGAGTCAGGTGCTGTGGGACCCCATTGGTCGCAGCTCGGCCACCGTCCGGCGCGCGCGTGAGGCTGGGCTGGCGGCGGTCGACGGTATGGCGGAGCTGGTCGCCCGCTGCGATGTGGTGATCTCTCTCTGCCCGCCGGCAGCTGCCGAGGACCTCGCCAGGGAGGTCGCCGGCCACCATCCGGCGGGTATCGTCTACGTCGAGGCGAACGCCGTCTCTCCCCAGTGCGTCCGGCGCATCGCGCACGCCCTGCCGGGCACCGTCGTCGTCGATGCCGCCGTGGTCGGCTCACCGCCTGTCGGAGGCAAGCAGCCACGCCTGTATACGTCCGGCCCGCCCCAGGCCATCGATCGCCTGAACGAGCTCTTCGCCGGGACCGACGTACGGGTCCATCCACTGGGCGAGGAGATCGGCAAGGCATCCGCTCTCAAGCTCGCCTACACCAGCTACCAGAAGGCCTCCCGCGTCCTTGCGGCCCTTGCCTACGGAGCAGCGGAAGCCTACGGCGTTGCCGACGAGCTCCTGGACATCGCCGGGCAGCGTTCGGGCAGCTACCTCGCCGAACCGGGCTACATCCCCAAGACCGCCGCCCGCGCCTGGCGCTGGGCCCCGGAGATGGAAGAGGCAGCAGAGCTCGTCGCCGACGCCGGCCTGCCGGACGACCTGCTGCGCGCCACGGCCGCTGTCCTTTCCCGCTGGGAGGACGCGCGCGACGCCGACCTCAGCATCGAGGAGGCGCTCGGCCGGCTCCGGGACCGACGTGGCGGGACGGTTATCCCGCCGCGGTGACCAGGGCGTGGATCCGCTCGGCTGCCACCTCGGGGGAGACGTCGTCGGTGTGCACGAGGAGGTCCCAGTCCATGCCCGGGTTGTCCGCGACGTCGCGCTCAGTGGCGTCCCAGGCGGCGAGCCGCGCGGTCGTGTCCGCGTCGCCTCGCCCGAGGGAGCGCTCCTCGGTGGTTTCACGCGGGCACCACAGCAGCACCCGCCACCACCGGGCGGGGAAGCCGTCGGCTACCGCACGGACCCCGGTGATCTGACCGAGATGGACCACCGGTACCAGACCGTCGGAGGTGGCGTCCCGCAGGCCCGGCTGGTCCACGACGTACGTGTTGCCGTACCGGTCGTTGCGGTAGACGACCTCGCCGCGCTCTTCCAGCTCCCGCAGTCGCTTTTGTGATGCCATCCGGTACCCGTGGGTGCGGCCGGTGCCGATCTTCAGCCGGGTGAAGAGGACGTACCGCCGGTCCAGATCCGTGAGGAGCGAGGTGATGGTGTCCTTGCCTGACGCGGGTGGCCCGTAGAGGAGGATTCCCTGCTCCATCAGAACACCGTCCCGAAGACCTGGCGGACCTGATCCGTGAGCGATATCGCGGCACCGAGACGGTTGTCGACGACCAGGTGGGGCACAACCGGCCGCAGTTCCGGGTCGATGCCGGCCACATAGTCCTCCCAGTGCTGGAGCTTCCACGAGTCGCGTGCGGCGGACCGGAAGCTCACGTATTCGTGCATCGTCTCGACGTCGCACTGGATCCAGATCGGTGAGACCGACACTCCGCGGGCCTCGCACCGGTTGACCAGCCGTTGCAGCCAGCGCTCGTCCGTGAGCTCGGCGACGAAGGGCGCGGTGACCACCGTGCTGATCGCGCAGTCGACGTTTGCGTACGCGGCCTCGAGCAGGCACTGGTACTCGAGCGGCCGTACCTGTTCCCGGTACAGCTCGGTGTGGCGGTCGTTCGGGTCGCTGCCGAGGGCAGTGAGCAGCCGCTCCACCAGCGGCCGTGTGAGCGGGTCCTTGTCGAGGACCGGCCAGCCGGTGAGCTGGGAGAGGAACCGCGCGAACTCGGACTTGCCGCTGCCGGCGTAGCCGCCGACCAGGACCAGAGTGGGGCGGTTCGGATCCCCGCCCGTGTGCCGACGCTTCCAGGCGTCCAGGATGCGCTGGTGCAGCATCTTGCTGTCGGCCTCCTCGGTGCCCGGCTTGATCTGCAGCAACGCGCGCTCGACAGCAAGGAGATGCGTTCCGTTGCGCGGCTCGGCATCCGAGCCACTGGACGGGGTGAACCGAATCTGCGTCTTCTCACCCGGCAGGCTGTGGCGGAAGCCGAGTTCGGGCTCGGTGGCCCGGTAGAGCAGGCAGTACGCACGCCGGTAGTGCGGACCCGGATAGACCTCGCCCTGCTCGTGCTGCCACAAGGTCTGGAAGTTCGCCGCGGGAACGGCCACCCCTGCTGCCCTCGCCACCTCACGCAGCCGCTCTCCGGCCCCTTCCAGGGTCAGCCCGTGGGCCTCCCGCTGTTCCCGGAGCCTCTCCGGCCGCCAGCCCGCGCGGACCTTACCCACGTCTCCTACCGCCCGTCCCACCCTCGTCATGATCTCGAGCGTAAGTCTGCCCTTCATGAACGCGTGTGAAAGCGGATGTTGAAAAGGCGCGCGACCGAACGGCTAACAGACCGGCTAACAGAACGTGATACCAGGCGGCCTTCCCCGGCGATGTGATGGTTCAGCACGGCCACCCGGTCCCGGATCCCAAGCGTCAACAGGCCTCCTGCACGGGTGTCTCAGCGACGTGCCGTACGAGAAGGGAGAACCTCACGCGATGGCTCTCGTCGAAAAGGATTCGGGGCACCTCGGCTCCGCGTCAGCACGGCCACGAAGCTGATGGGCCGCCGTGTTCGCGCTCCCGGGGCAATGGGCTGACCGCTCTGGTGCCGCAGCGCACGACGAGGCGCCCTGCCGCACCCAGCAACTGCACCAGCTGTCCAGGCGCTGGGCCTCTGGCCCGGGCAGCCGTGGATCGCACAGCGACGAGCCCGGGGCTCCTCAAACCGCCCAGGCACGCGCCCTGAATCTATACGCCTTCCCGTCCCAGACCGGACGGGAGAACCGAAGAGAAGGGAGCACGACGTGGCGCAAGACACCACGCCGCAACCGCCCCAGAACAGTCTGCTGTTCGCGGTGGAAGAGCTGGCCGCAGTCCACGACCGGTACGACAGCCTGCGGTCCGACAACGCAGGCAGCTCCGGCGACGCACCGTGGCCGGGCGGCGACGGCAACCTGAACGACATCGAGTAACCCCCAGACGGCTGGGGGCCCGCGCACTCCTGCGTGGCCCCCGGCTCGCCGCCTGTATCGCATAGTCGCATCCATGAGGAGGGCTGTGGTGGAACACCGCTTGATCAGCGCTATCGAAACGGCGCTTGGCTGGAACGGACCCAGCAAATTGGGAAGGGGCTTCGTCCGGGGCAGGGTAGACGATCCCGCACTCTTCACCCGCATCCTGACCCCGAACCGCCTCCTCGACATCGCCATGCGCAGGAGCCTGAACCGCCCGCAGTTCCGGTGCTTCCGCAACGGAGAGGAAGTCCACCCGGCCATCTACTACAACGACAGCGTCAGCCCCCGGGGCCAGAGCATCCCCATGGTCAACATGCACCGCCTCGGCGACCTCCTGCGCGACGGCGCGACGCTCATCATGGACCAGGTCAATGTCTTCGACCCGACCATGGAAGTAGCCTGCCGCGCCCTGCAGTGGTGGGCACACGAGCGCGTCCAGGTCAACGCCTACCTGACGACCAATGACGCCGCCGGCTTCCCTCTCCACTGGGACGACCACGACGTCCTGATCGTCCAGCTCGCCGGCGAAAAGGAATGGGAAGTACGCGGCACCTCAAGGAACGTCCCCATGTACCGGGACGCCGACCCCAACAACTCACCAAGCGACGACATCCTGTGGGCAGGCACCATGACCCCCGGCGACGTCATGCACATTCCCCGCGGCCACTGGCACCAGGCCACCCGCACCGGCAGCGGCACGGGGAAGAGCCTGCACGTCACCTTCGGGATTACCAAGCGCACCGGGGCAAGCTGGCTGACCTGGCTGGCCGACTGGTCCCGGGAACACGAGATCTTCCGCCACGACCTGGACCGCCGCGACAGCACCGACGTACAGGCCCTGACCGACGCCGCTGCCCGCCTCATCGGCGAACGACCCCCAGCCGGCTACCTGGCCGCCTACGAGCGGGAGACGACCCCCAGCCGACACGTGCCCTACGTGGACACCCTCGGAGCACTTGACGCCGCGGTGTGCACCACGCACTTCCCTCCCCAGATCGAAGAGAACAGCGCGACCGTCGACATCGTGACCTCCGGGAAGAAGCTCACCTTCGCAGCCGAGACCCTGCCCGCGCTACGCCTGCTGCTGAGCGGCCAGCCCGTCCACCTCAATCAGGCCACCGCCATAGCCGGCGCCGAAGCGACCAAAGTTGCCGAGATCCTGGTGGAGGAAGAGATATGCGCACCGCTGACCCCCGAATTGTCCTCGGGCTACACCGGTCTCGTCACCAACGCCACCTTTTGACCGGCGCCTTGGACCTCGGCATCCACGCGCTCGACACCAGCTTCAACTACCACGGCTTCACGTCCCACAAGACACTTGCCCAGATCGGCAGCGACCTCCTCCCGCACTTCACCGTGTCGACGAAGGTCGGCTACTTCCCCGGGCCGAACCGGGCAGAACACTCACTCGAGCCCACCAGGCTTCGCTCCGCCCTGGAACAGACGAACCGCGACCTCGGACGCCCGCCCGATCTCGTGTTCCTGCACAACCCGGAACACTCGCTACGCGTGCCTGACCACCGCCCCGGGGACATGCTGGCGCAGGCGTGCGCCACCCTGGCAGAAGCCGCCGCGAACGGAATGTGCAAGGCGTGGGGTATCGCGTCCTGGGATCCGTCGCGCCTGCCCGGCCTGATCGACAAGAGCATGCCCACGCCGTCCGTGCTCATGGTGCGCGCCGGACTGCTGGTGGGAATCAGCACCCTGGAAGCCGCCGGTGCAGCTGCTGACGCATGGGGCCTGAACTCACAGGCACGGTGGGGGATGAGCCCATTCGGAGGCAACGCGAGAAACCCGGTGTGGGGCAGGACCGATCCGCGACTCTTCCTGAAGCCTGCAGACTCTGAGCCCTCCACCGCGCAGGCAGCCTTCCGCACCGCCTACAGCCTTCCCCGCGTCAGCACCATCGCCGTCGGCTCCGACGACCCCGCACACCTCAGCGAACTGCTCGACGCCCTGGACCTGCCCCTCAACGCGCACGCTGTCGACGCGTACCGGAAGCTCCTGCGAGACCGCCAGCCCTCTCAGCTTGCCTGAAGTTCCGCCACGATCAGCTCAGCCATCCGCCGCGCCGGGTCCAGTCGGGGATCCTCCGGATGGGCATACGGGCCGAGGATCTTGGCACAGACGAACAAGGTCATCAGCTTGCCGTCCCGGCTTTCGAAGTCGTGGCGCCGCTCCTGGCGCACACGGTCGGCAAGCGTCGGGACGGCAAGCGAGCTCCCCCACAAGGACGCCGAGTCCAAGCCCCGAGGGGCGTTCCCCCAGTCCTCCCAGTCGAAGAGACAGAACTCAGGAGAGGTCATGTTCGCCCAGTTCAGATCTGCGTGCGCCGGCACCCAGCGCTGAACGGTGGTATCGAAGTCTCCGGGGAAGGCACTGAGAATGGTCTCGGTGACGACGGCCTGCGTAATGGTGATCGTGTCCGGGGTGGCGATCCGCCTGGTGCGCTGCGTAGTGAGAGCATCGAGCGATGAGTTGAGGGACTTCCACCACGTATCGGGCAACTGCGGATTCGCAGCGAGAATGCTCGTGCCGATCGGCTCAGCGGGCAGAAGAGCTGTTTCGTCCGCTCGCCACATCACCTGACCATCTGCGTCCTGCCACACGACGCACTCGCGCCATTCGGGCAGAGCCACGCCATCCAGTAATGCGGTCGCCTCAGTACCGTTCCACCCCTGCCCGTGGATCCGATCGATGCTGCGCCGCTCGATCCGTACCCAGGTATCACGATCCGTAGGTGCCCCGACCGTGCGACGCTTGCGGATGACCGCGTCCCGGTCCAACGCCACTTGGAGTGATCTTTCGACGCGCTCCAGTACCGCCTCGACGGGTTCGACGCGAAGATCAACCGAAGCGGTCTGAGAAGACATCTTGGACTCCTTCAGGCTGAAGCGACCGTAGGAGTAGAGGTTAGGCCCCCACGGACCGCCGCCGCAGTACGTGTCTCAGCAGTGAGACGTCCAGGCCGGCTTGGGGCGCGGAGGGCCAAAGTCCTGCGGGGCACGCAGTTGAGCAGAGAGCCGGTCGGCCATCAGCTACACGATCCTGACGGGCACTTCGTACTGGGTCAGCATCTGGGCCATGTCTTCGGCTTCCTCCTCAGGCACAGCGAGGGTGGCAAGGCGGCGGGCACGGGTGATGGCGACGTACCAGACGCGAAGCAGCTCGTCGGCCGACGGATCGCCTTGGGCCCAACGTTGCACGTTGCCGTCGTCCGGCAGTATCAGCATTATGGCGTCGGCTTCGTCACCCTTGAGCTGGTGGACGATGTTGGTGCGCACGCCGGTGGCCTTGGCCTGTCGGGCCACGACAGGCGCCCCGGCCAGGCGTCCCTTTGTGTGCTGCGGAGTGACACCCGAGGGTGCGGGCCATGCCTTCATTGCCTGCCACACGTCGGTGGCCCACTCCTTGTGGGGCGGGGGGAGACTGTGGAGGAACGTGAATGCGGTGCGGTTGGCCTGCTGCAGGGATATCCCATGCGCGGCACAAAGCCTCTCCGCACTTCCAACCTCTCCCGGGAACCAGTACCCGAACAGCACACGTACGGCGACGGCACAGGCCCGGGTGAGCTCGGCGCTCGTGGCCCCCTCGGTATGGGCCACGGTGCGCGCCCAGGCGAGGCTGGTGATCTGGTTGGTGTTCTGCTTCTCGCGTGTGATCCCGGGCAGCGTGGCGTATTTGTAGGCGGTCACCAGGCAGTCCACGGCCTCTATGTCGTACTGCTGAGCGACGTCACGGAACGCCTTGACGACGCCGTTACTGGTCGAGGCGTGCCGGTGGTTGCTGCCCGTGCCCGCGAACCGTGTCGGCAGGACGACGACAGGGATGTCGTCTTCCCGGAGGACGGCTGTGTCCGGTGGCCGATGGCCGGCACGCAGGGTGCTGGCCAGACGGCAGATGACGGGAGAGCTACGCCAGTTGCCAGTCAACGGCACCGGGGCGGACGTCAGTTTGGTGGCGAGGCGCTGCAAGGCTGCTGGCTGTGCTCCGCGCCAAGCGTAGATGGCCTGGTCGGGGTCTCCGACCAGAACGAGTGGTAGCCCGGCGTCATGCAGCATCTCAAGTATCGCCAGGTCGGCGCCAGAGCAGTCCTGTGCCTCATCCACGACTACTTCCGCGAACCGGGAGAGCAACTGCGGTAGCAGTTTTGCCGCCCGTCCTGGACGGCGCAGGTTCCACAGAGCCAGGTATCGAGCCTCGTGCCCGGTGAAGTACCCCAGCTTGCACCATGAATCACGGGTCTTCAGGGCAGCCGCCTCCCACTCCCCGCGGTCGTATTCGCTCTTCTCGAGCAGCCGCTTGGTGTCTCGGTCGACGTTGTTCCAGGCGACCCCTTGCCGGACCGGTTCGACAGCCGGGTCCAGGACCATGGGGAAACGGTGCAGGGAGATCTCTCTGTCCATGCCCTGCACAGGTGCTTTGACGTTGGACCAGGACTCCAGCAGCCGGGGCACCGGCTGCGTCGCGCGCAGCGGCTTGACCAGAAACTCCCACAGGTACGAATCCAGAGTGCCGACGAAGTGGGGAGCATGCAGCAGATCGCTGCGCCCTGCCTGGCGGCAGCGCTGTGCCATCTGGTCGCGTGCCACCCGCGTGAACGAAATCAGGGCCCGTCCTTGCCGCAGCAGCCGCGTCGGCGACTGCAGATGCCGCAGGGTGATCACGTGCGTCTTCCCAGCCCCTGGACAGGCCGGCACATAGGCTGGTGCCAGCGCCTGCACGGCGAGCCGCTGTTGTGCTTCAGCCGCGATCTGTATGTCATCCGCTGTCTCGTCCGGTATCACGATGCACCGTCCGGTACCGTGATGAACTGAATTGCGTCTGCCAGGTAGGACGGCACCGTGAAGGGGAGGGGCCGATCACCCAGCACATCGGCCAGCTCCTGGGCGAAGAGCCCCTTGGATATCGGAGTGCCTCCGATCGGCTCGCCATCGTGGCCGCGGACGGTCCTGGATTCCTTGGGGATGAACAGCTCTCCGAAGGCAACTGCGGGATCAGTTGCCTTCAGGACTAGTTCCCAGCGGTCTTTGGACTGGGGGGCGCATCGTAGAAACGCCGCCTGCAGTGCCTGCTCGTTTGACGAGGACCACAGGGCTGGCTCCAAGGTCCGTGGTGCGGCGGCCACGTGTAGCTTCCCGGGCGACGACCATGTGGTGTGCAGGTCACGCAGCTTTGTGATCCTCTCTGGTTCCGGCTCGTCGGGGGCGACGTCGGTGTCGGTGATCAGGGCGACTCGGCGCCCGAGGCACACCTGGTCGATAGGGTTCATCAGAACCCGTAGATACACCTCGAACCCGACACCGTCCACGATCACCCGGGTCGTTCCGAAGAATCGCTCGAGCGCTTCAAAAGCGGCTCGTTTTGCGGTGTCATCTGCGCCAGGGGCTGCAGTGAGTACACGCTCCGCGAGCGCGGGGAGCAGCAGCAGTTCGGATATGCCTTCTACGAGGATGGCTCGGGAGGAGAACAGCAGCGCGCTCTTGGTCGCGTCCAGGTAGCGGTCCAGGTGCTGTACTTGGCGCCGGGTAAGTCCCAGCTGCGGTACGGGAAGGGGGCGCGTCTGCCAGCTACCAGAGGTCTCGGCCGGGCAGCGGGCCATGATGACCACGTCCTCGACACTGGCCGCGGCCGACAGAACGGGGGAGTGGGTGGTCACCAGCACCTGCAGGTGACCCGCCGGCTCCATCGGGTCCTTCGGCACCCTTCGCCGGGACTCGCGAGCACGGCGTTGCAGATAGCGCAGCAGCAGCGTCTGCAGCTGCGGGTGCAGGTGAGCCTCAGGCTCCTCCACCAGCAGCACAGTCAGATCAGACTCCGCGGCGGCGTCCAGTTCCGCCATCACGGTGGCGATGAACAACGTGTTGGCGTAGCCCAGTCCGGAGGCGGACAGCGGGAACGGCGCGGCCCCGAAATCGCCTAGGAGAACACGCAGCGACCGTGCGATTGACGCAAACGTAGGCTCAGCAAGCGTCAGTTCACTGTGCTGTGGATGCGTTCCCGCAGTCAGATCCTTCAAAGGGCCGTTGATCTGCTTACTCACCGCCGTGACGTACTCATCCGCGGCGACCTTCTTCAGCTCTGCCCCGATGCGTTCGACAAACGCCTCGACCTGCTGCTCGTCACCCAGCAGCCCGCGCAGGATCAGCCGCACCCGGTCCCCGCCCGCCGATGCCAGCTCCCGCTCCGCATCACGCAGCGCCGGCAGATACACATGCCGTACTCCACCCCGCGCAGGCGGCTCGCCTGTCACCGGATGCCCCGCCCCCTGTGCCCAGGCCGTGCTGCCGCGGCGCCCGTTTCCCTGAGGGGAGGCGTAGGACACCTGCCATCGCGCCGTCCGACCGTCAGAGCCGTCGGTGTGAACCATTGCTTCCAGATAGGCACCGCTCTGCTCCGGGCTGATGCCGGACACCTCAAGCTGAAGGGTCGGACCGCCCAGGTGGGCAGCGGCCTTCAAGATGTCCGACTCCTCGAAGTACCGTGACCGGCGCCCGTCCAGCGGATCGGTGAGCAGGCGCAGCGCATCGACCACGGTGGTCTTGCCCGCATTGTTCTCGCCCACGAGAACCGTTACCTCCGGACGCAGAGGTATTCGCACCTCCTCACACGACCGGAACCTCTCTATGAGCACCTCGGATACGTACACGCCCCGCCCCTTCCGGAACAGCGCAGACCAAGCGCGCCGCTCTCCCCACTTCACTGCCAAACACCGCCAGTACAGGCTCTGGCCCCCGCCCGCCCGGACGAGACGATCCGACTCAGTTCTCGCCCACGTCGCCGCCCGGAGCCGCTGCCCCTACTGGGAAGAAGCCGAAGCGGTGGTCGTGGGGGTCGCGGCTGAACATGTACACCTGTGCGCCCTGCACGATGTCGGCGGGCGGGTCGCTGTTTTCTACGATGATTGCCTGGCCGGTGAAGCGGTGGAACAGGTCGCGGTAGAAGTAGTCGCTGACGCTGTCGGGCAGGTTCTCGTCGTCGGTGCGCCGCGCGGCGCCGGGCTGCCGGTAGGTGACCATGGGGGAGTCGAGGATGACGAACCCGGGGTGGGGGTGTTCCTTGTCCAGGCAGTAGTCAGTCAATGAGACGGCGAACGCGGCATGCAGGACCGCGCGCATGCCCTTGCCATGGCCAGCACGGGCACGGTCGCCCACGAACAACTCCGCGGCGTACTGGTCGTAGGACACGCTGTGCAGACGGACCTGCCAGGCCTCCAGAGTCCGCTCGATGGCGCGGTCGAACGCGGCGACGGTGCCGGCTGGGATACTGCCCGTTGGGCGCCCGCCTGGGACAGCCCCGTCAGCGACCAGCCCGGCACGGACTTCTTCGAGTTCCTGGATCCGCTGGTGCAGTCCGAGTTCCTTCTCGATGCGGGAACGGGCCGTCATCGCTTCCGCGGCCTGATTCTCCACGGGGCGCAGTTCTTCCTCGATGCGTGCGATCTCGAGGTCCACCTGGTCGCTCTGTGCCACGCTTTGCTCTCGCTGCCCGGCGAGCTCCTCGCGCTGTATCCGCAGATCGTCGATGGTCAGGTGCAGGTCGGACAGCAGGTGATGGGTCTTGGTGTTCTCGGCCGTGACCGCCGCGTGCAGGGCGGTCGTCTCCTGCAGATCGTGCCCCGCCGTCTGATGCACGGGGTCCGCACCGCAGAAGACGCACGCCCCCGTGCGGAAATACCCCAGCAGGCCGCCTGCCTCACTGACCATCGCCAGGCGGGCGAGGTCGGACTCGTACTGGCTCCGCAGCAGCCCGAAACGTCCGAGCAGATCGTCGATCTCCGCCAGACGCTGGTCGTACTGGCCGAGCGTGACGGCAAGCCCCGCCCTTCGGGCCACTGCCTCTGCGTGACGTGAGGTGATCTCACGCAGCGACAACGCGATCGTGTCCTGGTGCCCGAGCAGCCGTCGCAGCTGCTCCGCCAGTTCACCCTCGTTGCCGCCCTGCGGGTCGAGCTGGCGCTGCACATCGAGAACCAGCTGGTCTAGCAGCCCGATCTTGCCCTTCTGTAGCCGCCGCTGGGACGCATTGGGCCGGGCATCGGCCGCCGGCTCGCCCCGGCCGGTCAGGAGCAGCTTCAGCACCGACTTGTGGGCCGTCTGCCCGCTGGTGCCGGTGGAACGCAGGACCGGCGATACCTTGGACACCATCCGCGTCTCGCTGACCAGACACAGGTGCAGCAGATCGCGAAACCCCAGCAGCTTGGTGCCACCGGTGTCGTTCGTCGCGATCAGGGCACCCTCGAGCCCGAGCCTGTCCAGGAGATAGCGGGAGAGGTTGTTCGAGCCCCTGGTACTCACGCTCAGCTCGAAGTCCGGCGCCCTGTAGACCAGGTCCCGCACGTCAGCGTTGAAGACGCCGACCCGGCTCGACTGAGGGCCGCGGACGAGGGTGATGACGCTGCCGTCGGGAAGCTCCAGACCGAGAAGGATCTGTGAATACCCCTCGGCCTCGGGGATGAGGCTGAGCTTACGCGCCCCCAGCATGTAGTCGATCGCTTCAGTGACGAACGACTTGCCGGTGTCCGAGGCGCCGTAGATAACGGTCAGCCTCGGGTCGAACACGACCTGTGCCTTCTCCCGGTCGGCGCCGGCGAAGGTCAGGTGCAGAAGCCGGATGCTAGGCATGGTCACTTCCCGGGGCAGGCAGTTGAGAATCGAAATTGCGGGCCCACCGGTCAGTGATGGCCCTCGTCGCAGCGCGGACATCCAGCTGCGGCGTCGACTGGGCGGCGATCACCCATGCCGCTCTGTCCTTCAGCGCGCCGACATAGGGCGCTTCGAGGATGTCGACGAACCCAGGACCTTCCTCGCTCGCCCGGTACAGCAGGCCGTCCGCGGTGGGCTCCACGTCGGCGAGCCCGGCCCGAATCAGCACGATCAGGCCTTGCTCGATCAACTGCCGCCTCATCGCAAGCTCACCCGGTCCGGCAGGCAGTGAGGGATGAAGGCTGGGCGGTCCGTCCAGCTCACCGCTGTGCAGCATGACGTGATCCAGATACACCAGCCGGGCCACGTCCAACGGCTCGGGAAACGCCGCCGTGAGCAGGACGAGGGTGCGCATGCCGACCTCGAGAGGACTGTTCAAGGGATTCACAGCTTCTCCTGGACCCACGTGAGCCGGTCGTCATTGGCGAGCTGGTGGCAGATGCCTTTACGGTCGTCCGGATCCACCACCTGCAGGAGCACGTTGGTTCCCAACTGCATGGTCCTGGCGGCAGCGAGCACTGCCTTGAGCCGGTCATACCCGGTGTCGAAGTCGTCCTCTTCGACTTCCGCGACACCGCTGTACACGGCGTTCTGCAAGGACTCGAACGTGCCTGGAGGGACGCTGTCACGAGCGAAGATGCGCAGCTGCTCGGCGCGGTAGAAGGCCTCTCGCTGTCTTTGAAGATTCCGGCCCGCTTTCGGGTGCGCGTGTGCCGCGTCGGGTGAAGTAGGAGGGCATCCCCACTTCTCGTAGTAGACGTCGAGGAGCTGCTGGATATAGCGGGCTTCCTCGGGCGCGTGCTCGGCGGGTGCCGGAAGGCGGGCCGGCCTGTCAGGCAGAGGGGAACCGAACCGTCTGACGTGGTGGGGGGTCGTGGCATGCTGCTTGAGGATCTTGTCGAGGTTGCCAGCCTCGAACCGTGAGAAGTCCGACTGACGGGCGAGGTCCAGAGCCCGATCCAGAGGGCCCTCGCTGTACTCCTGAGTGAGTTTCGCCGCGTTCTTCTCTGCCCACTCGAAGAAGCCTGCTCGGAGAGTCGACGGCTTCGCCAGGAGCTGGATGAACGAGGCGCCGACCTTCGGGGCGACGAAGACATACCGCTCGGGCAGCACCCGGTACTGCCGTTCAGCGATTGCGGAGTGAATCTTGAGGATCTCCGGGTACGCGGTAGCAGCGCCGATCGCCTTGTCGTAGTGCTTGCACTGGAAGCAGTGCCAGGGGCCGTCGGTCTTCCTCTGGGTCAGGAAGGCAGCGATGTCCGCGCCACGATCATTGGATCCCCCCATGCGTACCACGTCCACGTACTCGGCCTCCTTGAGCGCAATCACCCACTCGTAGATGAACTCCTCCCAGTCATCGGCCGAGTGGTGCACCAGGATCTGCTTGGGCGTCAGCGTGGGTGGCATGGCCATCATGGGGGAGACCACTGTCACTGGGGTCTGCGACGGTTTCGGCAGCTCGGAAAACAGAGGCTCAGTGTGGAACGCGGAAGACCGCTCCGACGTGCTCATTGACCCCCCGGTCGCGCATGAAACGGAACCCCAACCCCCGAAGTTCCTACCATCCGTCTCTACACCACGGATAGACGAAGTTCAGCCAGCAACAACCGGCAATGTCGCTTTCGCGCCTGCTTCGCCTGCTATCGGCGGCTCCGGGCAGGGTTCTTCTACATACGTCCTGTCCCCAGGCCCCCCAGTACTGTCAGTGCTCGTTCTTATGATCACTGGTATGTCTGATGCTTTCACCGTTCTGTGGACTCATGACACGTGTCGTGCCCTGCGCACGGCGGGCCGTGTGGGGAAGCGGCCGCCGGTTGCCTTCTCCGGTGTTCACCAGTCCTTGCCTACTTGGTCGGGCGCCCGCGCCGGTGACGAGGTGTACGCGTTGCACGTCAACCGGTGCGAGGTGTTCGTGGTGTCCCGGATGCGGGTGATCGACATGGATCGCGGCGACTGCTGTGGCACGGCCCCGACGTCGTGGCGTGACCCATCGTTCCCCGGGCACGACGACTGGTCGATGCTCGGCGCCAGCGGCTGTGGCGCCACCGCGGTCCATGTGGACGCCACACCCGTACGCTTCGACATCCCGATCTCGGGCGAACAGTTGCCAGCGCTCACCTGGCGCAACGCCCGAGGCAAGACCCGCAATCTCAAGTACGTAGTGGACGGCCGCCTGGAGCGCTCGGTCAGCCTCCAGGGCTTCTACCGCCTGACCCCCGAGTCCGCACACGCACTGGCCGGTCTCGTCACGGTCGCGGCGCACAGCTGAATGCACCGGCAGCCGGAACAGCCGCGCCTTTCCCTACACACCTCTCCAGCCGGGGCCGGTGCGGGATGATGGCGGGCATGGTCACCTCGGTCGAGCCCGCCATCCCTCGCCCTGCCGGCCGCCCTGTGCTGCGTCCGGATCAGGGGCAGGGTCTGCGGGCTGTGGTGCGGCATCTGCGCCGTCCGAACGCCCGAGCCTTGTATGTGGCGGCGACGGGGACGGGTAAGACGCTGGTGTCGATTAGGGCTGCGGATGAGCTCGGTGCCCGTCTGGTTCTGGTGGTCGTGCCGACGCTGGATCTGGCCACGCAGACCGCGCTCGCATGGCGCCGTGACGGGCATCTGGAGCACATGGTGGTCGTGTCCTCGATGGACGCCGCCGCACACGGCCTGCTTGCCGCCCGCAGGGTCGGTTCCACCAGCAGCCCCCAGGCGCTGGCCGCGCTCATGTCGGTGGTGGGGGAGGGGGAAGACCAGCTCCCGGCCCTGACGGTAATTTCCACCTATGACTCGCTCGACAAGATCGAGGCGACGCAGCACACCCGCTACACCGTGCCACCCTTCGATCTCGCGATCATGGACGAGGCCCACCGCATCGCCGGCCGGGCGGACAAGAAGTGGGCCGTGATCAACGACGCGGCCCGGATCCATGCCGAGCGCCGTCTCTACATGACCGCCACCCCGCGCAGTTTCGCCGCCCCCGACCTCACCGACTCCGCCTCGACCACCCGCCGCCAGCCCCGCCCCGTGACCGAGTCCGCCGTGGATACCGCGGCAAACAGCATGGACAACGAGGCCGTCTACGGAAAAAAGGTGTTCGAGTACCCCCTGGCACAGGCCATCGCTGACGGCGTGGCCGCGGATTACCGCATCGTGGTCCCCGCCGTCACCGACACCGAGCTCCGCGCCCGCCTCAACCTCCCCGCCCCCGGCACGCCCGCAGCCGGCACAGGTCCCGACGACGCGCTGCGCACCACCGCACTCCACCTCGCCGTCCTGAACGCCATGACCAAGCACTCCATGCGCCGGGTCCTGGTCTTCTTCCACCTCGTCGAAGACTCCATCCGCTTCACCCGCGAACTGCCCCACACCCTGCGCCGCCTCCGCAAAGCCGACCCCGACTGCTTCCCCGGCCTCGCCCCCGACGTCTTCCACGTCCACGGCGATCACACCGCCGAACAGCGCACCGACATCTTCGCCCGCTTCGCCGCCTCACCCCGCGCGATCCTCACCAACGCCAAAGTGATCGCCGAAGGAATCGACATCCCCAGCGTCGACGCCGTCGTCTTCGCCGACCCCACCAGCAGCATCACCCGCTGCGTCCAAGGCCTCGGCCGAGCCCTGCGCCTAGACGTCTCCGGCAAGACCGCCAGCCTCATCGTCCCCGTCTACATCCCGCCCAGCGACGACCCCGAGAACATCCTCGGCACCCCCTACGAACCCGTCTGGGCCATCACCACCGCCCTGGCCAGCCACGACCACCGCATCCTCGAACGCCTCCCCAACAAAGCCAACCGCCTCACCACCGAGACCAGCCGCCTCATCCAGCACCGCTGGCACTTCGACTACACGATCCACCCCGAACGCATCGCCCGCGCCATGGACCTCATCGCCTTCAACCCCCGCGGCGCCCTCAACCGCACCCGTCGTGAAGGCCTCGCCTCCGCCCAGGCGTTCCACGACACCTACGGTCACCTCGACGTCCCCGCAGACCACACCGACCCGGCCGGCTTCGAACTCGGCCGCTTCATCACCACCATGCGCGACGCCGCAACCGCCGGCCGCCTCGAACCCGACTGGACCGCCGAACTCGACGCGCTCGGCATGATCTGGGACAAGCACGCCGCCGCCTGGCGCGCCCGCCTAACAGCCACCGCGGACTACCACCACGCGCACGGCCACCTGGCCGCCCCCGCCACCACCGCCCTCGGCGGCTGGCTCGCCGAACAACGCTCCCTCGCCACACGCGGCCGCCTCGACACCGCCCGCGCCGCCGACCTGGCGGCCATCGATGCCGACTGGCAGCTCCCGTACGGCCCGGACTGGCACCGCAAATACCACCTGGTACGCCGCCACGTGGAGACCGGCCAGCCCCTCACCCCCGACACCCACGCTGGCACCATCAATCTCGGCAGCTGGGCCGCCCGCCAGCTCACCGCCTGGAGCACCCTCGACCCCTGCCAGCACCGCCTCCTGGCCGCCCTGGACCTCACCCCCGCCACCAGCGATCTCACACCCCGCCCCACAACGCGGCGCACCTTCGCCCAGACCGTTCAGATCCTCGAACTCTTCCTCCACCGCGAACGCCGCGCCCCCACTGCCCGCGAGACGATCACCGTCGACGGCGACACCGTCAAGATCGGCCCCTGGTTCGCCAAGACCCGCACCAAGATGCGGGCCGGTCAGATCAAAGCCGAGCAGGCGCAGCTCGTCGCCGCCCTCTTCGACGGCGACTGGACGGATGAGAACCCCGTCCCCGCCTTCGGCTGACCCCTGGGGCGAGTGCTGAGACCGCGGGCCGACCGGCAGCTCGTCCGGGATCGTGCTGTACGCGCCGCAGCTACTCCGAGTCCGCTGGGTACGGTGCGAACAGGCGGCGGCTGACCAGGGAACGAAACTCCCGCAACGCTACGTCCGCCGCTGCGATCGCCCTCTGGTACCGCGGCCGCATGGCCTCAAGGAGCTCCCCCTCTTGCAAATGCACCCAGAAGAAGCCGCCCCCCCATACGGTCAACCTTCGTCATCGCCTCCCGGGCCCGCTCCTCCGCAGCGTGTACATGCGCGTTGATAGCCCCGTCAGCCCATCGGACCGCGAGCGCGACCTGGTCGAGGGCTGCTCGATCTTCAGCGTCGAGCATATGGATCGCGGCGCAGCAGGCCGCAGACTGCGGTAGCAAAATGAGAAGGAGACGGACCTCCCGGGCGGCCTTCAACACGTCGGCCATCACGTCCTGCGGCCCGGTGCGGCAAAGCGCGTTGAGCGCGTCCTCGACGTCCGGCCAGGACTCCGGCAACCCCACCCGGGCTTCATAGGCTTCCCGGGCGTCACTCAGGACACCGGTGACGGCCCTGTCGAAGACATCCACGACCTCCCGCTGTGCCTGGAAGCGCTCAGCCGCTACGGCAGCGCGTTCGGCGGCCTCGGCTGCCGAGACTCCTGCCCGCACGGCTGGTCGGCCAGCAGTTCCAGACGCATCGAGTGACAAATCTGATCGTTCCATCTGCCGCCGAGAACGAGGCTCCCGCCGACTTGCAGCCTCCCACACGCCTTGAATCTTTCGCCGGAGCTCCCGTTGCTCCCCCTCCTCCTGACGCAAGTGTCTGCCGGGTGCCTGTGCCATCGCGAGCGGGTAGAGAGAGTCCAGGATCGCGTTGAAGTTCACGCTGCTACCGGCAGAGACACCGTTGAGGATCGAGGAGATGGTGGTTTCCCCCACGCCCGACTTTCGGGAAAGGTCTGCCTGCCGCCACCCCCGCTCGGTCATAGCCGAGCGCAGCGTGGCGCCCAACTCCTGCTTGGCGGCCTCCTTAGGCGAAGCCCCGCCCCCCGCCGCCTTCGCCATCGAGACCCCCTTCGACTTCGTTCCTTCAGGTTTCTTCCGGTTTCTTCAGCCCTGAACCTACTGCGCCCTGCGCCGTGGCCTGATGGAGGTGCCCGGGCGGCGGACCGACCCGGACTCAACCCTGGAGGCACCTCAACCATGTCCACGCTGCCGACTCTGCTCACTGAGACCGCCGTCCTCGCTGCTCTTACCGGCGCCCTCTACACCGCCAGCGTGGCCTCGGTCGCGGCTGTCTCGGTTGTCTCGCGGAGCCCCGAGCGGCGCAGGGACGCCCGCGAGACGCTCAAGATCCTCCTGCGGCGACGGACGCGATGACCGCAGATGCGGACCGGAGCGGCTCCGGTCGCCCCGTCGTCTCCCCAGCCCTGGCGGCACCGTCAGGGCTGGGGCGGCGAGGGGCGGCGCGTCTACCGGCGGACCCGGTCCACGCTCAGATGGTCGAACACGTAGGACGGCCGGACCCGGTGATCTTCCGCAGCGTCCTGAACGACGGCTCGCAACTCCTCGCCTTCTACACCGGCGAGTGCCACGCTCCTTGGTCCCCAGCGAGCTGAACACCATATCGGTCACGGGCCCCGGCAACGGGCCCGCCGGTGGCGTGAACCGGCCCTTTCGGCCACCTGAGGCAACTGGCTATCCTCTACGGCACGTGCTTCGTCTGCGCGTGCCACGGCTCAGACCCACCTCTGGCCGAAGGCGAACCTGAGCGGCCGCTCGGAAGGCGTGAACAGCGGTGCCCGCAGACGTGACCGTGATGTCCCGCGCACCTGGCACGCCGGGGTGGGACGGCACAGCCAGCGCGCAGGAGCTGTCATGACTCGGAACATCACCCACCAGCAGCGCATCGCCAGGGATCTGAACGCCGCCGTGGGATGCGGCTACCAGGAAGCACTGCGCCGCGTCAGGCAAGCCGCAGCCGCCGGCTGCCTGCCCACCCCCCCCTCGACGCCCAGGGGCGAGCAGCGGCCGTCGACCTCCTGACCCGCGAAGCCACCACTGTGAGCGCCGTCCGGACAACACCCCCCACCAGCCCTCAGCCCACGACACAACCCCCCGCGCCGTCGCGGTGCCTCTGGCCGTGGGGCGCGGACGCCGCCGCGCTGGCATCCCTTGCCCCGAGGACGGTGACGGCACTGGTGTCACTGCCGACGGCCGGCCGCTCCACCCTGGCGCTGAACGTCGCCCTGCACAACGCACAGCAGCCCATCGGCGCCCTGTTCACCTCCGGGGAGATCACCAGCAAGGCCCTGGCCCAGAAGGTCATCGCCGCCCGATACGGTTTCGACGTACGTTCGCAGGTCCCTCCCGGCGGCTGGGAGACGTTCAAGGCCACCGCAGTGCCCGAACTCGACGCCACCCCTCTGCTCCGGCACGGCGCGCGAGTGGGTACCAGCGCGCGCGACAGCCTTCGAGCCGGTCTGCTGGCCGCAGCCCGCAGAGGCTTCACGCTCAGGCTGTGGGTCGTCGACTCCCTCTGGCACTTCAGCGACTTTACCGACCAGGGGCGCGACACGGCCGCGACCATGGCAGAACTCCGGTCCCTGGCCCGCGCATACAACTTGGCCGTCCTGGTCACTTCGCAGGTCGTCACCGAAGACCCGGACGACCCTGACGTCCCGGTCACCGCCGCGCACCTGCCGGCCGGCATGGCCGACTACAGCGACCGGGTCCTCGTCCTGGACCGGCCAGGCGCCCAGGGCAGATGGGGCACCACCCTCTACCCTTCCGCAGCGATTCTGCGCCGAGTGACTGGCCCGGGACCCGCGATCGAACTCGAGCTGGAGCCGGAACACTGCCGCTTCGTCTCCCTCTGAGGGCCTCCCCGCCAACGGCCTGGCCCTGACCATCTCCTCAGAGCCAGGCCCACGCGACCAGGATCGATACCAGCGGGGCGGCGAAGACGGTACGGCGCACGAGGGGATCACGTGCCGCTTTCGCCGAGTAGGAGGCGTGCATCGTCCTGCGCTTGCTGCCGCCACTTCCGCTGACGGTCGAGGACCGCCACGGTGCGCCGGCGGACGGTCAGAAGCGCTTGGTGCGGGTCCTTGCCGTAGTAGTCCCCCAGCGTCTGCACCAAGTCCTCGAACGCACCCAGAACGGCCAGCACCGCCGCGGTGACGATCTCCGGGTCGGCTCGCATGACCGGTTGGTCGTCCTCGTCGGAGGCGAAGGCCTGGGCGACCATCCACACGGTGCTGTGGGAGGCCGCGGAGGATATGCGGTACCAGGCAGGAAGATGTGTGGGCCGCTTCGCGGCGATGTTGGTGAGGTCCACCTTGAAGGGCGCCTTGACCGCCCCCAGCACGGCCGAGCTCGGGTGACCCCGCTTGTCCAGGCCGATGCTCATTCCGGCGCGCTGGACGGTCCGCTCGGCCAACTGCCAGATCTTCTCCGCTTCCGGGACCGCCTGCACGCCGACGTCCTTGGCCGCGACCTGATGCTGCCGGGCGCCGTTGAGCCACGCGGCGGCGATGCGCACCGCACGCTGCTCGGGGCTGAGTCCGGGCTCGTAGAGATGGCACACGCGGATGGCGCCCTCCTGCACGACGCGGGAGAGCGAGACGAGCGACCATATGGCCACGGGCTCGCCCACCAGAGTCCGCTCGATCGCCTGGACATGATCGACGATGTTCCCGAGAGTGAGCTGAGTGCTCCAGCTCGCCCACGCCCACAACCGGGAACGTGCTGTGCGGTGCCGGTGATGTGAGGAACTGACCCAGCCCGCATCGGCGGGCGACATCCCCTCGACCGCGGTGCCTTCGGTGAGACTCCCGACGAAGGCGTCGAGTGACTCGACGGCATGGCGCAGCGTACGCGCACCCTCGTCCACCACTTCCCTGGGCACGCCGAGCCGACGCGGATCGGAGGCTGCATCTCGATTCATCTTGGCGACCGTACACGTCCCCTCGAAGGGCAGCTTCACTGCGGCAGGCCGCGTCACAGAGCCGGCTTCTGGTGCCGTGCGAGGAGACTGGTGAAGAAGGACTCCAACAGCTGCCTGCCGCCCGGAGCGGTGAGTTCCCAGCCGCCGAAGCGGTAGATCTCATATCCGGCGAGCCTCAGCCGACGGTCCTCGGCGACCATCTCCGCGTACAGCCGCGGAACCGCGGTATGCGTGATGCGCCCTTGCTCGTCGGGCGGGTTGGGCCGGCCGTAGTGCTGTACTCCGTCGACCTCGATGACGATGCGGGAGCGGTCCGGGCCAAGAGCAGGAAGTCCATCCGCTGCCGGTACAACGCGCCGGACTGCTTGCCGCTCTTGCGCGTGTAGGGGTCGTAGTGCAGGTAGACCTGGGGGATCAGCGCGGGCAGGTCGAAACCTCCTTCCTCGGCGTACCGGGCACAGTAGGTGATCATGAGGAGCTGCTCGGGCTTCGAGTCCAGCGACCGGTACAGACGCCGGTACAGCCCCTCGGCGGCCGTCTTCTCGTCGGCGCCCGGCTGGTGGTTCTTCTGCCACCAGGCGGCCATCTGCCGCCAGGTGAGCCCGTGAGGGGGCAGCGGGTCGGTGAACACCAGGCACGTGTCGGCGTGACGGACGATCTCGACCTCGTTGTTCACCGCGTCCCGCAGCACGATCTCCGGCTTGACCCCGTCGGCGGCGAAGATCAGGTTCTTGAAGCTGCCCGACGGCCCCTTGGTGAAACGCCGTTCGTACTCCAGCTCCTGCAGGTCCTCCAGCGCGTCCCGCGTGGGGCCGAGGATCTGCTCGATGCAGTCCCGCCGCGCCTTCCAACTGCCGCTCATATCGTTGGCGCGCCAGTAGCTGCCGAACCCGCGCGGCCCGTCGAAGGTACGAAACGGCCAGACGGGCGGCTTGAGGGCCAGGCGCTCCAGGACGGCGCGGTGCGCCTTGATGACCAGGGGCACGCTCTCGTCGTCCAGATGCCGACCCTGGTCGTCGGTGCCGTAGGAGACGAAGTCGTGGTGAAGCAGCCGGGTCAGCGCGATTGCCACGTCCAGGTCGGTGTGCCCGGCAGGCGGACCGAACCGTAGGGATTCGACCAGTTCGATATCGAGCACCCAGGGCTGCGCCCATCCGTCACCGCTGCTGAAGAACGCCGTCAGCTCCATACCCACCCCCGTAGTGATCCTCCAGGACATCGTCGGCCGCCGACAACGCGGCCGCCAGAGACCAGGCCCCTTCCCTTGCCGCTGGACGTGCTGGCAGGTCCCCACTCGGCCAACGGCTACCGGCCTCGTACCTCCGGCGCGAGCAGGGCTGTGTTCTGTCGGCGGCATTGTCACACCGGCCCGCTACGGTTCGGGCATGGCTGCGCACACCTCGGGTCCCAACGGACTCGTCCCCATACACATCGCTGTCCGCGACCCCGCCCAGATGGAAGAGCTCGATCCGCGAGCCAACGACTACGTACGTGGCCTCTTCGCGGCCTCGGCCAAGTACGCGGGCATCTCCTGGGCCAAGCATGGGGCCGAGCCGCGCTGGCTCGACATGGACACCAGCACCTGCGCCGTCGCCATCAACCCGAGCCACTTTTCCGGCAACGGCGCCGACGAGTTCGACAGGTTCCTGTCCGGGGCGGCCTCGCGCGGCGAGCCCGCGCTCATCATCGCGACGATGGGCACGGCGGACAACGATGATGTCCCCGTGCGGTCGGTCTTCGGCCCGCCCGGCGGCCGCGTGGACTTCCGCAACTTCACCGGCGCGGTTGTCGGCAAGCGGCTGCTCGCGGGGGCGGAGGTCTCTCTGGTTCCCGGTCTGGACAGGGTTGATCACGACCTTGGACTGAGACTCCGCAACCGCCCGTCCAGCGTCCCCTGGTGGGCGATGACCCTGCAGGCGAGCACCGTAGCGGGCTCACGGGGGACCATGGTTCGCGAGCCCGAAGGCGAGCTGGCGCCGATCCTCGTCGACAGCCTGGGCGAGCCCGTCGTCGCACGCTGGACATCCCCCGACGGTCAGCAGATCTGGTACATCATCCCTGACGGGGTCGACTGGAATCAGATCGTCGACTGGCTCGTCCAGCGCTCCCTGCCCGAACACGTACCTGCCGCACTGCGCCGCGTCCGCTCACGCCACCATCTCGACCCCGCCCTGGAAACCCCCGCCGAGACGCAGGCACGCAGTGCCCTTGAGGAGCTGGAGCGCCGCTACCTGGAGGACAAGGCCCGCCTGAAAGACGACCTGGAGCAGGCGAGGCAGGAGGCCGAACCCGTACGGAACGGTCTGCTCTACGGCAGCGGCAGCGAGCTGGAAGACGCGGTAGCCGTGGTGCTGCGTGCCGCCGGCTTCGCCGTCACCGATCTGGACGAGGAGCTGGGAGACACCCTGTCGGCAGACCTGCTCGCCGTGCTGAACGGGGCCACGTGCCTGGTCGAGGTGAAGGCCGCCGCAGGGGCACCCGGGGAGTGATGATCTGCGGGGTTCTGTCGGTGGTGGTTCGGCATCGTGATGTCAGTGCGGGAGATATGGGCATTGTGCAGGTCGGTTCGTTGCCGTGCGGGTTTCGGGTGGTGACATGGATGCCGATTTGGTGCTGACGTTTTTGGTGTCTGAGCAGGTCGGTTGGTTGCCGGTTGGTACAGCGGGGAGCGCGTTGCCGCTGGTCATGAGTGTGTCGGCGATGGGCCGGGTGTCGGGGGCTGTGGGAGGCGGGGCATGTCGCCTTCTACCGGTGGTGGCCGAGTGTGTAGCGGATTCCTGTTGCGGTGAGGCGGAGTTGTTCGCCGTCTCGGGCGGTGATGAGGGGGAAGAGTGGGCTGTTCGGTGCACGGTCCTTGAGCTGTCCGTGGATGCCGGCCGCGCGTATCAGGGGCCGCGCCCAGGCGGGGAGGGGGTAGAGCCGGCATCGGCGGTGGGCGGTGCTGTCGTGGACTTTGACGGCGGTCGCTGTTTCGTTGATGTCGATGCCGCAGATGAGCGCGAGTCGGCTGATGTCTGCCCCGGTGACCGCGTGGATGGTCAGGGCTGTCGCGTGCAGGGGGTGCGCCACGGTGTTCAGCCGGGCGGCGAGGACGTCTGGTGGTGTGCGGCTCTGTCCTCGTGCGGGTGGTGCGCCGGTCTTCGTGGAAGTGAGCTCGGGCGCGCCTTGGCACCGGGCGCGTTTCGGACGGTCTGTCACCACGCCGTCCGGCCATGCCGGGGAGGTGATCCACTGTGCGTCGTCCGGGCTGGAGGCAGGTCCGGTGGTCGCTTGCTGGCCGGTGCTGTGCGTGTCGTCCGGTGGGTGGCCCGTGTGGTCCAGGACCGCACGGGCCTGGGGGAGGGTGTCGATGATGTGGTGCGGGGTCTGTTCGAGGAGCGTTCTCAGGGCTGGGCCGGCGGGCCGGTGCCACAGGAGGGTGAGGTGGATACCGCAGTGTTTGCGCAGGGTGAGTAGTTGTTCCTGGCGTGCGTGTGTGAGGCGGTCGGTGCGGCAGACGATGAGATGCCGGATGTGGTGGGTGAGGATCCAGGTGGCGACGGCGTCCCAGGCGGGGCGTTGGGAGTCGGCCCAGGTTCCGTAGGTTCCTCCGCCCTGGGGGAGGCGTTTGCCCAGGGCGTAGAGCAGGTCGTGGGCGAGGGCGGCGGGTGCGCCGTTGGCGGGGCTGGGGTCGAGGGTCAGGCGACCCAGGGCAGGTTCGTGTGCGGCATGAGCGGCGGCCGTCCAGGCGGGGTGGTCGTCTTTGTCGACGAGGACGGTGACGGATGGGAGGCCGCCGGCCGTCACTACATGCCGCCGATCTTGCTGTAGACCCAGCGTACGAGGTCTTCGTCGACCTGTTTGAGGCCGAGTTTCTTCATGCCGGAGAGGATGTGGGTGGTGATGTTGGCCCAGTTGCGGAAGCTGCCGTGGGCGGCCTGTTTGTCGATCGCGTCGATCAGTGCGGTGTCGACGTCTGCCCAGATGGGGTGGAAGGCGGGGATCGTGGCCCGTACCTCGTCTTTGGACATGCGGGTGAACTCCTGCCAGATGAAGATCCGGGAGGCGAGCATGGGTTCGCGGCGCAGGACCTTGTAGCAGCCGTCGCCTCCGGCGAAGATCACGGCGATGTTGGTGCGTTTGTCGTCCCACAGGTGGCGCCAGAACTCGAACCCGGTCTTCTTCATCCACTGCGCCTCGTCGCAGACCAGGACCCGGAACTCCTCGGCGAGTGCTTCCTTGAGGAGGGTGTCGAACTCGATCGGGCGGGTTGGCGGCTCACCCGGGAGCCCGAGCGCCTGGAAGAGACCGTGTCGGATGTCGCGCGGGGTCGGTCCGGCCCGTAGTTCCAGGCGGTGGGTGATGTCCGGGGCGAGGTGGCGCAGCGCGGAGTTCACTGACATCGTCTTGCCGGATCCGGCCGGCCCGTAGACGCACATCATGGCCTTGGCCTCGATGACGGCCTCGATGTTGTCCCGGGTGGTCAGCAGTGTGTCGGTGCCGACCAACTGGGCCTGTTCCAGGCCCAGGAAGTGGTCTTCGCTCTCGTCGGGCAGCAGCCCGTAGTCCAGGTCAGCGATCATCAGCTTGGTCCTCATCAGGGGTGGGTATGCGCGCCGTCCTGGGGCGGGCCCAGGTATCGGGTGCGGGGCCGTGCGGAACCAAGTCGGGGCGGGCTAGCGCACGGCGGTCCGTCTGCGCCGCCGCGCCCAGTTCCTCTTCGGCCTGTGCGGAGGTCGAAGAGGTGAGTGGCCTGGGCGGGGCGGCGGTGGTGGAGGCTTCGAAGCGCCGGCGGCGCAGCTTCTCCGCGGCCTTCAGATCGGCCTTGAGCCGCCGGGCGGCCGCGGTCCGTGCGGCCTGGACGGAGCGGATCTGCTCCCGGCTCGCCGCAGCGGCCAGGAACGCCGACCCGAGATGGCGGCCGGTCGCGGCGTCGAAGACCTCGATGGTGTCGTCGTGATGGGGCAGGTGGCGTACCGAGACCTTCGTGCCGGTACGGCCGTTCATCCACGGGGCGAGGTAGTCGCGGCGGCGCCACCGCACCCCGCTGGTACTGATCGTGTACGTACGGCCGTCGTCCTCCAGGGCGAACGTCGCCAGCTGCCCCGCGGACACGTCCGTGAGCGGGGTCGCGTCGGCCTGCCACGCCTGGATGGGGGTCCTCCCGTTCAGCGCGGACGGATGGTGGCGGGTGTTCCACCAGCACGCCCAGTCCAGCAGTAGTCCCACGAACGCCTCGTAGGTGAGCGGTGGGGCGTCGGGGTCGGCGAGTCGGCCGCGGTTGAGTTTCTGGCGGCCGGTGTAGCGGGGGAGTGAGACGAGGAACATCTCTTCCACCGCGTCGTTCAGCGCCTCGATCGTGCCCTTGAGATGCGGGCTGTAGGCGGGCAGGTCGGTGACGGGGACGGCGAGCGCGCCCATCGCCGCGGTGACCGTCTGGCACAGGAACTCCTTGCCGCGATCGACCCGGATCTGACCGGGCAGGCCGCCCACCGGTCCGAACGGCTCGCTGCGGGTGATCGCGATCCGCAGGGACGCCAGTACTGCGTCCCGGCTCGGAGCGTGCGCGGTGACCGCGGCCCCGGTGATCGCCTTGGTGGCGCAGTCGATGAACCAGGTCACCCACGGTGTGGCCAGCTCACCTTCCACATCGACTTCGACGGGCACGTGCTTGTGGTCGCCCTCCCACGCCGCGTTGCGATGCGTTGGTGGGCGCTGCCCGAACACGTCGTGAGCACGGCGGGCGGCTTCCCCACTCTTCAGCCCGGCCCGCTCGCCGCGGGTCAGGTCCCGGCGGATCGCCCGGTGCAACGTGGAGAGCGAGGGCACCGCGGGAGCGTTCGGATCGTCGGCCGCCCGCTGTACCAGCTCGGCGTGGACTCGGGAGGCATTACCGCCCCACAGCGCCAGCAGCCGCCGGACTTCGGTGGTGACCGTGAAATGGGGCGCCTCCACCCGTGCGAGGCGGTGATCCTTGCGGGCAGCGGCCAGCCACCGCCACACTGTCCGCTCCGACTTCCCCAACGCCTTTGCCACCAGGCGCACATGCGCGGCGCTCAGCTCACCGCGGCTGTCGAGGTCCAGCAGCCGGGGCATTGCCGCCGCCCGGCCCGACGTTGGCGGGAACAGGGCCACCGGACCGCCTTCGCGATCACCATCACGCCTTCCCTGCATCATGGCCCTTCCCACGAGAACCGGACGGCATGAACTGCCCTCCAGGTCCCAGGTATCGCAGCCCTTCGGCACCCTACTGACGTGAATCGGCATAAGACTGACAGCAGCCATGGTCATCCGATACAGATGTGCTCCACGTGCCGCCCAGCATGGTTGATCTGGTGCTCTGCACGGGCGCCGACGCCCGCGTCTTGTGGCCGGGGCGCGTATCCGGTGTCACTGACCCAGGTACGGGGCGTGCTGCTCGGACAGTTCGGCCGGGTGCAGGCACGTCTGGGCACGTGGTCATGTGTTGGGTACGTGAGGGGGAGCGGCGGGTGCGGTGGCGCCGGGTGGTGAGGCTGTTGATGTCTGTGGTGGCCGCGGTCAGGGCGTCCAGCCTCTCACCCCGTCCAACTGACCGCCGTCCGAGGGGTGAAAAGTCATACCGGACAAGGAAATGAGCTGTCCGCATACAAGGAGATCAACTGTCCGCTCACCCGGACGTCCCACTGTCCGTGGACAGCGACTTCGACGCCTACTGGCGCTACCACCAGCAACGCGATCACCTACGGTTCACACCATCCGCTACCGCGACATACTCACCCTCGCCGCATGACCAACAGCCCGGGAACAAGGACTGCCCGCGGCGTTAGGGTTTCCGGGACAGGCCATACGGCACGCTGCACCCCTGGGGACGAAACAGTATGGGACACGGAGCGCGGAAGCAGCTGGCGGAGCTGCTCGACGACGCGCAGCGGCGCGGGGACTTCAGCACCCGTATCGAGATGTCGGCCCGCGCGCTGCGCATCGAGGTCGACGGGGTGGGGGAACTGCCGCTGCCGCTGCGTGCCCCGGTCACCAAGAAACTGATCGCGCAAGCCCGGCAGGCATCCTTCGGTCGTGGCGAGCAGACCCTGTCCGACACCAGCGTCCGCGACACCTGGGAGATCACTCCGGACCGCATCACGCTCGGCGGCACTGACTGGGACCGCACCCTGGACGGCGTCCTCGACGGTGTCCGCACGGCGCTCGGTCTGCCGCCCACCGTCGTCCTACGTGCCGAGCCGCACGCACTGCTCGTCTACGGCAAGGGCCAGTTCTTCCTGCCGCACCAAGACTCCGAGAAGGACGACTCCATGGTGGGCACCCTGGTCGTCTCGCTGCCCTCGCACCACACCGGCGGCGAACTCGTCGTCTCGCACGCCGGCCGCAGCGTCGTCCACCAGGCGTCCCGGGATAAGCTGACCTTCGCCGCCTTCTACGCGGACTGCCTGCACGAGGTCAAGCCCGTCAAGTCCGGCTACCGCGTCACCCTCACCATGAACCTCCTCGCTGAACGCATCCGCCCGGCTGGCGAAGACGACGGGGGCCTGGTCGCCGATCTGGCCCACTGCCTGACCGAACACTTCACCGAGCCGGCCGAAGAGCGCTACGCCTACGGCCGCCAGAAGGCCGCGCCCCCGAACCGTCTCGTGTACCTCCTCGACCACGAGTACACCCAGCGCGGCCTGGACTGGGACCGCCTCAAGGGAGCCGACGCCACCCGCACTGCCCTGCTCCGCCAGGCCGCCGCGGAGGCGGACTGCGAAGCGGTCCTCGCGTTGGCCGAGGTGAAGGAGACCTGGGACGCGCATGCGCCGTATGACCGCTACGACTACTACGGCGAGGTCGAGCACTATGACGACTGCGAGGACGAGGAGTGCGAGGGTGAATGCCTCCTGGACCCCGACGGGGAACCCGGTGCTGAGCGCCGCCGCAGCGGCGACTTCTCCGACTACGAACTGAACGAGCTGATCGACGACGAGATCACGCTGAGCTGGTGGACCCGCCCGGACGGCACCGGCGGCGAGCAGATCAACCTGCCCGTTGCGTACGCCGAGGTGTGCGCCACCGCCGAGAACAAGGACCTGACGCCCTACCAGTCCGAGTACGAGGGCTACATGGGCAACTACGGCAACACCCTCGACCGCTGGTACCGGCGGGCTGCCGTGGTCCTGTGGCCCCGGCAGCGCTCGTTCACGGCCCGTGCCGAGGCCGGCTCCGAGGGCGCACTGCGGGAACTTCAGGGCCACCTGGATGCCGGGGACCTCGACCGGGCGCGCACGCTTGCCCGGTCGCTCGCCCCGTTCTGGAAGCATCACGGTTCGGGTGAGGCGGCCGCGGCGCTCTTTGCCGCCGCCCTGCCCGTCGCGGTGGGACTGCGGGAAGCGGACACTGCCACGATGCTCCTCGCGCCTTTTGGGGTGGAGACTGTGGGTGAGCGGCACGCCTCGGGTCTCGCGGCAGCGGCCGCGCGGTACGGAAGGACGTGGGCCCGCGGGGCCGTCAGCAGCTGGTTCGGCACGGTTGGCGCGTACACCGGGGCCGGCCGCGCGGCGTGGCTCGAATCGCTGCCCGGCCTGTGCACCGCGCTGCGGGCCGCCGACGGCGATGGGGACGCGATGGCCTCGCCGCTGGCCGAGGGTGCCTGGCAAGCAGTCGAGCAGCAGCTCACTAGCTGGCTCGGCGTCGGCCGCGAGACGGAGCGCCGCACAGGAATGGAGGGGCTCGGCGTATCTCTGGCCCGCGTCCTGCAGGCGGCAGGGCCCGAGACCGCCGACACTATCGCCGCCACGCTGCGCGGCCTGCCGGACACCGCCCTGGAATGCCTGCTCCCCGCCCTGCGCACAGCGGCCCGCCAGCCGACGACCATACGCGATGGCGCACCCGCCGCCCGGGCTTTTCAGACCCTCGCAGACCACTGTGAGGACCGGCTCGCCGCGGCCCTCACCCGCCCCGTACGTGCGGCCGACGACTGGTCCCTCACCCTGGCCGGGACATGCCGGACTGGCTGCGGACTCTGCCCCGACTTGGACGCCTTCCTCACCTCCCGTACCCGCCACGTCATGGAGTGGCCGCTCGCGAAGGAGGGACGCCGCCACCTCCACAGCCGCATCGACCAGGCCGGCCTGCCCGTCTCCCACACCACCCGGCGCCAGGGACGTCCCTACGTACTGGTCTTGACCAAGACGGACGCCGTCTTCACCCGTGAACAGGCGACCCGCACCCGCGCCGAGACCGACCTGGCGTGGCTGCGGGACAAATGGCCCCGGGCGCGCGGTTGAGAGGTGACACATCCGTACCTCTTCTCCCCGACAGCGATGACGAGAAGAGCGAAGGGTGCGGGTCTAAACCATTTTGGGTACGAGGGTGATGGCCTTCGGCTGGACGCGGCGGGTCGGTTTGAGCCCCCTGCCCTTCCATGTCCCGCTGCCCGTCCGGTGCCGCTTACGGCCAGCGCATTCCGATCGCCGACAGCTGCTCGACCCGCTCGGGGGAGAGCGTGGCGGCTCTGCTGCGCTGGTTGCTGATCCATGACCCCAGTTTGAGGTCTTGTTCCTCCTGGCCCTGGCCGTCGTCGCCGGTGGCGATCCGCTCGACGTGTCCCCTGGGCACCCGAAGGTGGCCCTCTCGTTCGTAGAACTGGCGGGCGGCGGCGTAGTTCAGCGCCCACTTGTCGCCCTGCGTGCGGCGTGGCTTCGGCTTCTCGTCCTCGGCCGCCGGTTCGATCCCGAGGATCTGCTCGCACATCCACTGCTGCCCGCCGGTGAGCTTGTCCCATCCAAGGCGTTGTGCCCGGACCCATCGCCCGAGGTCCTCGCCCTGATGCACGACCTCGCCCGGCGCGGTCGGCAGCACGCCGCGGACCTGAAGGTGCTGGCGGACGAGACGGAAGGCGCGCTGCCATTGAACGGGCCAGGCGGGGCACCAGGACGGGTCGATGTCCTCCAGCTGCTCGCGCCGCTCCGGGGCCAGCGTCCCGGCGCGGGCGTCGGCTCGCGCGTTCTTCAGCCAGATGCCGGCCTTGTGGCCCCGGTGGACGGCGTCGAGCGGTGCCAGGAGGTGCCCGTTCTCCTTCGCCCACCCGCGCGCCGCGGTGAGTCCTTCCTCCCACGCGACGTCACGGTGCGACCAGACCATGCCCAGCTGCTCCAGCTGCCGGGCACGTTCGGTGTCCAGGCGGCCGCGGGCGTGTCGGTGGCGGGCGTCGGCGATCCACTGGCCGAGCGGGAAGCCTGCGAGCGAGGCCGGCCACACCTGCCGCGCCCCCTCACCCGCGCCGCGCTGGCCTTTGCCCTTGTGATCGGCTTCCTGCTCCCGGCTGTCGGGTACGCGGTACGTGAACGGGATCTTCAGGCCGCCGTGGAGCCGGGTGTAGATGACGGCCGCCTCCACACCCCGCCGCCAGTGCTCCTTCTCGGGGTTGAGGACGCGCAGGCTGATGAATGCCGCGAGCGCGGCCGCATCGCGCGGGGTGCTGAACTTCAGCAGCGCCCGCGCCGGCACCGAGACAAGGATGCCGTCTTCGCCCTCGGCGTGCTCTGCGTCCTGGCCTCCTGTGCGGCTCTGGACGCCCTTGGAGCGGCTGGGGGCCTGTGGCACGGCCAATGCCTCCACGATGCGGGTGTCATGCGCCCTGAGGGCTTCCAGGAGCTTGGCGAGCCCGCCGTACGCCCGGCTGGTGAGCATGTTGTCCGCCGTTTCCCCGGGCCCGAGCAGGATCGGTACCACCAGTGAGGCGACCTTGCCCTCACCTGGCTGGATGCGCAGGGCGCGGCCGACGGCCTGGACCAGGTCGGGCATGGAGCCGCGGACGTCGGCGAAGTACACGCTGTCGCAGTTCTGGATATCGACGCCTTCGCCCAGGACCTTCGCCGATCCCAGGAAGCGCCTGGCCGTGTTCGTGCCGCCAGCGAACTCGTCCAGCACGCGGCGCCGGTGGGCCGGTGGGTGATCGCCACAGAGCCAGTCGGCCCAGACCGCGCTCGGGTACAGCTCCGGGTCGTCCGCATGCAGCTGTGCGGCGACGTCGGGCAGGCCGGCCGCGAACGCCTCGGCCTCCCTGACCAGATGGTGGAAGACCAGCGTCCTGCCGAAGGACTCCTCGGCCGACGCCTTCACCAGCGCCGTCTGAAGAGCCGCGAGCCGCGCCCCGCGCACCTCATCCGACCGGCCTTCGACGCCCAGAACCCGCGTGGCCTGCAGCTGGGTGTCGGTGATGTCCACGCACACCACCTGGTACGGCGCACAGATGCCCCAGTTGATCGCCTCGGACAACGTCAGGGTGTAGCACCTGCTGCCGAACGGCCCGTCCGGATCATCCTCCATCGACGCGACCAGCTCACCGGCTACCCCCGGCTCGGTCTCGTCGTCCAGCTGCCACAGCCTCGGCGTGGCCGTCATGTACAGCCGCCGCAGTGCGGGGATACGAGTGTTGTCGTGCACGACCGCCCAGGGCTTGCCGATCCGCCCCGAGGTCCGGTGCGACTCGTCCACGACGACCAGGTCCCAGCCCGGAAGGCCGTCCTCGTGCGCCCGCTCCAGCGTGCCGAGCCCGAGCGAGGCGTACGTGGCGAACACCGTCACCTTCTCGAACGGCCGAACCCAGTCGACCAGCTCCTCCACCGCCGTGGTGTTCGGGAAGACCGCCTGATCCCCGCGCAGCGACGACACCCCGATCATCAGCCCCTTACGGCCTCCCTCATGCCACTCGGCCTGGGTCTGCGTGAGCAGGTCCAGCGAGGGCACCAGCACCAGCACCCGGCCCGCCCCCAGCTCCTCCGCGCTGCGCACGGCCACCAGAGTCTTGCCCGAGCCGGTCGCCATAACCACCTGCGTCCGCAACCCCCGCTCGGGCACAGCCGACCGCACCGGCAGTTCGAGCGCGCGCAGCACCGCGTCGACGGCCTCGCGCTGGTGGGGACGGAGAGTCTTCGGCACGCTGCCGCTCCTTTGCGGGCTCTACTGTCGTTGATGACGCAATCGTGGTGACGTTCCGGTGGCGCGTCACGGGTGTCATCCGGTGGGGGATGCTGAGGCAAGTTTGGATCTCAGCTTCACTTTGAAGCATACTAGAGAGGCGACTTCACCGCCCGGCACTGTGTCACGCCTGACAGACCATCACTCACATTCCTGAGCCGGCCTCCACCCCACACCCGCTCCTCTTGCTGGCGCTATTTTTTGCTCCTGAAGCGAAGCGGAGGGAGCCGGTTCCGAAGGCGAAGCCCGGAAGAACCGCCGGGCGGGGGAGCGCAGCGGACCTGCCCGGAGTCTGGAGCAAAGCGGAAGACTCTTGTGAGGGCGTAGCCCTCACAAGCAAGCTCCGGGAGCGCAGCGGACGGAGCATCAATCCGCATGCGCAGCATGCGGATTGCGCGGGACGCGCAGCGTCCCGCTGGCGCTCCCGCGGAGCGGGAGCGCAACACCCGTGCGCAGCACGGGTGTTCGCTTTCATATCGCGCAGCGATATGGTACCCGCTCCGCGGG
>NZ_FNHI01000026.1 GCF_900103455.1 Streptomyces wuyuanensis
TCACCCACACCACGGGATCGACGACCGGCACCGTCTTGACCGCAACCGCCCGCAACACCGCCGCGTGGTCCCACGGCGACTGGCTCACGAACTGCTGCAAGGCCTGCATGTCACCGTCCGGCAGCCGCTCGGCCATCGGCTGGATCGACTTCCTCCGCCCCTCCAGCATCAGCCCACGCAGATAGCAGTCGCCCTTCGCCCGCTGATCCCGCCGGGGCACCGAAGCGAACACCTCAGCCACGAACGCAGCCAACTCACCGCGCAATTCCTCAACTTCCCCCAAGTCCACCGGACCACCATGCCCGAACCACCACCACACCACCAAGCCGACCTAACGAAGTACTACTAGCTCCGTGCACGGGCCCGGGGAGCCCGGTACGCGACCGTCTCCGGGAATGCCCGACCGGGCCCCGCCCCGTGGCCGTGCCGCGTGCTCAGGGGCTGGACCCAGGGGCGGGACTCGGTAGGCCACCGGTGCCTCGGCCGGCTACGCGGCCGAGCCGGCGCCGGCCCGCGCGCGCAGGAACAACTGGAGGAGCAGCCGCCGGTCGGCAACCGGGACGGTCTCCTGCCCGCTGTGGAGGGCCTCCCGACCGTGCAGGAAGCGACGCTGGTTCACGATGAGGTAGTCCCCCGGCTGGAGCATGAAGGAGACCTGCCCCCGGACCAGCTCCTCGGCGAGCTCCCTGGCGGCCTCGGCATGCGCCTGGCCGAGCTCGGACCTCTCCGGCATCTTGGCGGTGAACCGGACGAACCCGCCGCCCGGGGAGGAGCCATCCAGGATCGGAAACGGCCTGTACTCCTCGCCCACACCGTGCAGGTCGAAAAAGGGCCCGTAGCGGTAGGCCGACTCGGCCAGCAGGGCGCGGCTGTCCTCCGACAGCCGCGCCATCGCCGCGTGGGCATCGGAGAGGATGCTGGGGCCGCCGCCGAGCGGCACCCTCGGGTATTCGTCCCGACACCCACGCATTTGATGCCTGGCCAGGCCCGGCTGGCCGGCGATCCGGGGCGCCAGTTCCTGGTGTCGCAGCCGGCGATCTCCCATCTTCTGCGTGTGCCGACAGGCCGGCCTGGTGCATGTGCACACACAGGGGCGTAACCACTTCTACCGTGTGGCTCCTGAGGCTCTCGCACCGGCGCATAGGACGACCCGCGACGCGCCCCAACCGGAACGCCCCTACAGCCAGTCGTGCGTCCGTGCGTAGCGGGCCGCCTCGTGGCGGGTGCGGGTCTGGGTCTTCTGCATGGCGTTCGAGAGGTAGTTGCGTACGGTGCCCTCGGCCAGGTGGAGGCTGGCGGCGATGTCGGCGACGGAGTAGCCGTCGCGGGTGCCGCGCAGGACGTCGATCTCGCGGTCGGTGAGGGGGCAGTCGTCGACGACGGCGAGCGCGGAGACGTCGGGGTCGATCCACCGCTTGCCTTCGTGCAGGGTGGTGATCACGGAGGTGATGTGCGCGGGTTCCGCCGACTTGCTGACGAAGCCCTGGACGCCGAGTTTCAGGGCCTTGCGCAGCACGCCTGGCCGGGCGTGCCGGGTCAGCATGAGGATCACCTGCTCCGGCCGGGCACGGCGGATCTCGGCGACCGCGCCCAGGCCGTCCACCCCGGGCATCTCCAGGTCGATGACGAGCACGTCGGGCCGGTGCTCGAGCGTCGCCCGGACCGCGGATTCGCCGTCCTGCGCCTCGGCGAGCACGGTGATCCCGCCCTCCAGGGTCAGCAGCGCCGCGAGCGCTTTGCGCAGCAGGGCCTCGTCGTCGGCCAGCACCACGGTCGTCACCTCTCTGACCTCCTGAACGGGAACTGCGCGCGTGTGAGGAAGCGCCCGTCCCTCTTCTCCACCGTCAGCTCGCCTCCGTTGTCCGCGATGCGCTCCTTGAGCGTGGACAGTCCGCTGAGTCCGGACAGGGGCGTGGTGCCTGCGCCGTCGTTGAGGACGGCGATGCCCGCCTCGGAGAGCGTGATCCTCACGTACGTGGCCTGCGCATGACGCAGGATGTTGGTCGTCGTCTCGCGTAGCACCTGGCCGAGCAGCTCGTTGGCCCGCTCGTCGACCTCGGCCTCCCGCTCGACCCGGACGTGGATACCGGCTGCCTCGAAGAGGTTCTTCGCGTTCTCCAGCTCAGCGGAGAGGTTGAGCCGTCGCTGCGCGTAGGCGAGTTCCTTGGTCTGGGTGATGGTGTCGCCGACGAGGGCGCGCACCTCCCGTAGTTCCTCCCCCGCGCGCCTGACGTCGGTTCCGAGCAGCCTCTCGGCCAGCGTGATCTTCAGTTTCACCACGTGCAGGGTGTGCCCCTGGATGTCGTGCAGGTCGCTGGCGAACCGCATGCGTTCCTGTACGACCGCCAGTTCCGACTCCCGTTCCCGTGCGTCCTCCAGCTCCTCGACAAGGTCGTAGAAGACCTGGCCGGCGAACATGCTGCCGGCCATCACCACGGTGACACCCGCCGGGAGCAGGACGTACAGGGGCAGGACGTCCGTCACGTCGTCCGGCGCGATCAGCAGCTTTGCCGCGCCCACGAGGGCGACGAAGGTGACCAGTCCGACGGCGGCCACGACGCGATGGCGCGGCACTTTGGGGGCGTAGAGCGAACCGACGACGGAGATGCCGAAGAACGCGGCGTGGGCGTCCAGTACCAGCGCGCCGACGATCCACACTGCGGCCGTGACGATCAGGCACGGGAGGACGACGCGCGGGATGCCGACCGCCGTCCACCGTACGGAGGCGACGAAGGCGGCGATCGCACCAGCGCTCAGGACGAGCGCCTGCGGCCAGGTCCGGGCGTCGACCGCGACCACCAGCGTGCCCGCCGAGAGGGTGACGACGGCCATCGTGACGACGTTGAGCCGGCGCAACCGTTCGCGTGTCTGCGCACGGGGTCCGGTCGTCGTGTGGGCCCGCTTCGCTTTCACCGCGGAGTCCGCGGGCTGCGCACGGGGATGGCCAGGGTTCTGGGCACGACGGCGCCCGCGGCCGTCCACGCGAGCCACTGGTGGTCGTCCAGCCATGACTCCATGGAATCAGGGTAGAGGCCGGCGCCGTGGTACTGAGGGGCGAAGGCGGTGCAGACCGTGACGAAAGCGGCGGCATTGGTCGCAGGCAGGACGCGCTGGGGCCGGGTGTCCATGGGAGGTCTCTCCGGAATCGAACGATGAGGTGCGCCCGAGAGCGATGTTCGGGATCGGCAGCGGGGTCGGTCCCGAAGTTTCCCCCGGTTTCCCGGGTGCCACCAGTGACACCACGTCATGCCTGCCCCCGGGAGAATGTCACGGACCGTTGGTGACACCACGCCACTGCCCGGCGTCCGGGGCTTCGGTTGGAATCGGTACATGACCTCGACAACCGTCATTGACGTTGACCGGCTCAACCTTAGCTACGGCGGCTTCCACGCCGTGAAGGACCTGTCGTTCCATGTGCAGAAGGGTGAGCTCTATGCGCTGCTCGGCACCAACGGTGCCGGCAAGACCTCCACCCTGGAGACGGCGGAAGGCCACCGCGCGGCCGACTCGGGTACCGTGCGCGTCTTCGGGCGCAGCCCCCGGGACCGGCGGGCCGTGCGCTCCCGGATGGGCATCATGCTGCAGGAGAGTGGGTTCTCCCCGGACCTGACGGTGAAGGAGTCCGTACAGCTGATCGGCACGCTGTCTCGGCGCACCGACAGGGTCGAACGTGTGCTCGATATTGTTGATCTGAAGAGCAAGTCCGACACCAAAGTGTCTCAGCTCTCCGGAGGCGAGAAGCGGCGTCTGGACTTCGCCACCGCCGTCTACGGCCAGCCCGAGCTGATCTTCCTCGACGAGCCCACCACCGGACTGGACATCCAGTCCCGCGACGCCCTGTGGCAGGCCGTGGACAAACTCCGCGAGGACGGTTCCACCATCGTGCTCACCACGCACTACCTGGAGGAAGCCCAGCAGCACGCCGACCGCATCGGGCTCATGCACAAGGGCACCCTTCACCAGGAAGGCACTGTCTCGGAGCTGACCCGGACCCTGCCGGCCACCATCCGCTTCTCCCTGGCAGCCCCCGCGCCGGAGCCGCTGCCACTGCTCCTCAGGAGCGACGACCGCGGGAAGTTCCTGATCGAGACCTTCGACCTGCCGCACGACCTCTACACCCTGCTCGGCTGGGCGCACACCCATGGAGCCGAACTGCGCGAACTCGAAGCCGGACCGACCCGACTCGACGACGTCTTCCGCGCGATCAGCGCCGACTGACACCACAGAGAGCTCGGCCGCCCACCGGAAGCCGCCGCACACTCGACGCCCATCCGCCGGAAACCACAGGAATGAACCATCACGATGCTCTCCATCGCTCTGAGTGAGCTGATCCAGATCTTCCGCAATCGGCTGGTGCTGCTGACCAGCTTCGTCATCCCGATCGTGCCCTGCGCGTTCTTCATCTACCGGCACGAGATCTTCGCCGAACTGGGCAGCCTCGGATACATCGCCGCGGTGGTCATGTTCACCGTGGGAGCCTTCGGGCTCTACACGACCACGGTGACCACGCTGGCCTCGCGGCGCCAGAACCTCTTCCTCAAACGGCTGCGCTCGACCCCGGCGAGTGACGCCGGGATCCTCGTCGGGCTGATGCTCCCGGTCACCGTCCTCGCGATCGTGCAGATGGTCGCGATCCTCGCCGTGCTGGCAGCCGTCACCGGCGCCCCGGACAGCGTCCCGCTGCTCGCCGTGGCGGTCCTCTCCACACTGGTCATGATGCTCGCCCTGGGCCTGGCCACGGCGGGGCTGACGAACTCCCCCGAGCACGCCCAGGTGACCACCCTCCCCGTCAGCCTCGGTGCCATCGGCGTCTCCACCTGGGTGGGGATCACCGGCACCGAGGAGCTCACCCAGCTCAAGCGGCTCCTCCCGGGCGGCTCGGCCACCGAACTCGTCCTCAACGCCTGGAACGGCGGCGTACCCGCGGCGGACTCCCTGTCACTCCTGCTGCCGACGCTGGCCTGGGTCGTCTTCGCCGTCGCGCTGGCCTCCCGCATGTTCCGGTGGGAACCGCGCCGCTGACCCCATGGCCGCCCACCCGCCAGTCGCCCGTACCGATCCGACAGTCCGGACGCGCGGGACCGCTATCCTCGCGAACATCGCCGGCCCCCACCCCTGACCTGGAGATGGCACCCCCGGCAGGACACCCGCTCGGCACTTGTCCTCCAGTAGCCCGTCGCCCCACTACATCGACGACCGTCCCCGCCGAACGCCTTGCAGAACAAGAACGCCAACGCGGTCGGCGCCACGCCTTCACGGGGCACTCCGGCAGCCGAGACGGCAGCAATAAATCGCTCGATGGGGTGGGGCGGCCCCGGTCGTACTGCGTCCCGCCATCAGCGGGGAGCGGGGCCTATCCCGCACACTCCTTACGTTTGCAAGAGGGTCGGGTCGATGTCGCACGCCGCGTATAGCCGGACGGCGGACCCACCCGAACCTCTGGGCTGTAGCAAACGCAGCCTCGGCGCTGCGCTGATTGCGGGGCGGCAGGGGCGAGATAGCCGGGGGCCGGCTCGATCATCCGCCACCTCTCATTGTTCGGATAATCGCCCAACTACTGCGATCTCAGGGCGGGCAGGGGAAGATTCAGACATCCCGCCAAGCGCCGACGGTATGCCGGCTCACCGACAACAACTCCGCCCTCACACGCCGGCCGTTCAACGACCGCACCCCTGCCGGAACGGTTCACGCTCTGGCAGGGGGCGCGGCATGGGCGCTCTGGCGTCAGCTGCGGGGGATGCGGTCGTTCAGCCAGCCGGAGGCCGCCCCGTTGTCCCGGACCACCACGTAGTCGTTGCGCTTGTCTCCGTCGAGGTCGGCGAAGTCGATGTTGTCGCGGGGGGCACCGACCCCGGAGGCGACTTCGCCGGTCCGCTTCCATGCCCAGCCTCCACCTGCGGCGGGGCCGTCGTTGAGCCAGGCACGTACCTGCCCGTGGTCGCCGAGAACGAGGTAGTCGACGCGGTTGTCCCCGTTGAGGTCGACGAGCCGTACCTGGTCGCGTGCGGCGCCGACGCCGGAGGCGACTTCGCCCTTCCGTAGCGGGTCGTACCCGCATGTCCGCGTTGCGGGCACTGGCCGCGGGGTGGTCTCACAGTCCGGCGCCGTCCTGCTGGTCGAGACCGCCCGCAAGGCCGGGCTGGACGCTGCACCGTCAACGGCTCTGGCGCCGTGGCGTAAGGCGCGCGCGGTCCATGATCCCGGCAAGATTCTGCTGGACCTCGCGCTCGCCGTGGCCCTGGGCGGGGACTGCCTGGCCGATGTTGGGATGCTGCGGGCCGAGCCCGCCGTGTTCGGGCCGTAGCCTCCGACCCGTCTCCCGCCTGGTCGATACCCTTGCCGCAGCCGGGCCCCGTGCACTGGCGGCGATCCGGCGGGCGCATGCCGAAGTCCGCGAATGTGTCTCGAGGCCGCCGCGGCTGTAGGGGTGGCGGGGTCCGGACGTGCCGAAGAAGGTGGTCGCGTCGGAGAGTTGGATGATGCGGCCCGCGTACATGACGGCGATCCGGTCGGCGATGCCCTCGGCCGCGGACAGGTCGTGGGTGATCACCAGCAGGGCCCGGTCGGCGTCGCCTCCTGCAAGCCCTCCCCGACCGGACCTTCACCCCTATCCCCGGCATGCCGCCCGAACTCGGGGACCTCCCCAACGGCTGTGCCTTCGCCTCCCGTTGCGACCGGGCCACCGACACCTGCGCAGCGAGGCCGCGCATGACGGACACGGTCGCCTGCCACCACCCGCACGTGCCGGAGGACGCCCGTGCTTGAACTACGCGCCATCACCGCCGGCTACAATCGACGCGCCCCCGTGGTACGGGATGTCTCCCTGAACATCACACCCGGCGAAGCCGTCGGCCTGCTCGGCCCCAGCGGCTGCGGCAAATCCACTCTCGCCCGCGTCACGCCCCTGCTGCACCGCCCCGACTCCGGAAGCCTGCTCCTCGACGGCGAACCCATACGCCACCGGGCGCCACCGGGCGCCACGCGAACAGCGCACAGCCTCCGGCGTGGTCTTCCAGCAACCCAGGCTCTCCGCCGACCCCCGCCTGCGGCTCACCGGCCTGATCGCCGAACCGCTGCGCGCCACGGGCCGCCGCGCCGAAGTACCCGACCGGGTCGCCGAACTGGCCGCAACCCTCGGTCTCACCCCGGACCTGCTGACCCGTCGCCCTCACGAAGTCAGCGATGGCCAACTCCAACGCGCCTGCCTCGCCCGCGCCCTGGTGCTGCGCCCCCGCCGGCTGATCTGCGACGAGACGACCGCCATGCTCGACGCCTCCACCAGCGCCGCCCTGGTCGCGGCCGTTGAGGACCACCGCCGTACCACCGGCGCGAGCCTGCTCGCGGTCGGCCACGACCGCACCCTCCTGCAGCGCTGGTGCGACCGCACGGTCCACTGGGACGGCACAGGGAAAGACGTATCAGCCCGATGACCCGGACCGTCACCGCGCCACCGCGCGCCACGGGCCGCCGGTGAGGACGACGGATTCCGTCACCCTGCGCCAGCGCCTGGCCCTGTCGGCCTCCTCGCCTGTGCGGGCCTCACCAGGACCAGTGCCGTCGACGAGCACGCCCCGAGCACAAGATCAAGATCACCGAGCCTCGGTGGGCGGCCCCTTCGGCGACATACGGCGGATTTGTCTGCCCCGTTCCGGCACCTCCTCGACCGCTTTCCGCGCAGCAGGTCACCGACCACTACGAGGACCTGTTCGAGCCCTGCGTCCGCCGGCAGACGGTAGCCAACACCTGATTCGGCTGCCGAGACAGCGAGTCGTGTCCTAGTTCTACGAATCGGTCTCGAACCGGGCCGCCGCTTGGGCGCCGAGGGCGGTGCGGCAATCATGGGGCCATGCACCGGTCGCCGCTCAGCCTCCACGCTCCCGAGTGGTTCACAGTCGACGAGTCGACCCTCAATGTCGCGTTCGTGTATCCGATGCAGGGGCCTGCCGGGATCTTCGGCCCCACCTGCGAGGCATGCGCGCGGCTGGCCGCCGAGGAGATCAACAAGGCGGGCGGCGTGCTCGGCAAGGAGCTGCGGCTGCTGGAGGTGGACGGCGGCGCGGATCCCTGGCAGGTCGCGGACGAGGTCGAGGCACTGGTGGCGACGGGTGCGGTGCAGGGCGTCACCGGCTGGCACATCTCCTCGGTGCGGCAGGCGGTGGCTCCGCGGATCGCGCACCGTGTGCCGTACGTCTACACCGCTCTGTACGAAGGCGGCGAGCGTACCGAGGGTGTCTTCATGACCAGCGAGACCCCCGCCTGGCAGCTGCTGCCCGCGATGCGGCTGCTCGCCGAGGCGCGGGGCGTGCGCCGCTGGTTCATCGTGGGCAACAACTACGTCTGGCCCCGGCGCACCGCCCGGGCCGCCCGCCGTTACGCGCGCGACTGCCGGGGCCGGGTCTGCGATGAGGCGTACCTTCCGTTGGGCACCGACGACTTCACCGACGTCCTGCGGCGCATCGAACGGGCCGACGCCGACGGCGTGCTGATGCTCCTGGTGGGCAGCGATGCGGTCCGCTTCAACCGGGCCTTCGCCGCTGCCGGACTCGACCAACGGTGCCTGCGGCTGAGCACGCTCATGGACGAGAGCATGCTGCTGGGCAGCGGCCCCGAGGCAACCGCCGACCTCTACAGCACGGCCGGGTTCTTCGCCTCACTGGCGGATCAGAACACGATGGACTTCCACGGCCGGTACGCCGGCCGCTACGGGGTGGACGCTCCGGTACCCGGCAGCCTGGGCGAGTCCTGCTACGAGGGTGTGCTGCTGCTCGCGGCGCTCTTCGAACGGGCCCGCACCCTGGATGTGTCCGCCATCGCAGCGGCCGCCGAGAATGTCGCGTACGAAGGTCCGCGCGGCCTGCTGAGTCTGGACGGCCGGCATGTGCGCCAGCGCATCTACCTGGCGCAGGCGGACGGGCTCGACTTCAACGTGCTCGCCCAACTGCGCGCTCCGCACGAACTGTTGTGACGCTGCCGTCGCCTTCCAGTGTCCCGGCCAGCTGATCGAGCAGGGTCTTCAGCTGCTCGTCTTCGTCATGCCCGAGCGGGGGCTTCAACTCACCCCAGTCGGCTCGGACCGCGCGGGACAGCCGCTGCAAGTGCTGCATGCCCCGTGGGGTGAGCTGGGCCAGGATGCGGCGACGGTCAGCGGGGTCGACGCGGCGGAAGACCAGGTTCTCGTCGACGAGTTGGTCGATCAGCTTCGTCAGGGTCGGTGCCGGCAGAAAGGCGTGGTCGGCGAGGGCCGTCATGTTGTGGCCCGCGCCGTCGGAGAGCAGGTCGAGTACCCGCCACGCCTCGATGGAGCAGTCGAACTCGTCGAGCACCGACTGGACTCGGCGCACCGAGAGGCGCTCGGCCCGTGTCAGCAGGTGGAGCAGTTCCTGGGGCTGCCTCGCCATTGCACTCCTCGGCTCGCATCCGCACGGTCCCCGCCGCGGGGATGCCGTGAGCCTACCGTCGATCACCTCACTCTTGACAGAAAATTCCCCGAATCTGATCCTTTCTGATGGAAGCAATAAATGCCGTTGCTGAGATGCCGTCAACCGTGCGTCTTCAGTGACGGCTTTTCTCTTTCTTGACCCACGGCAATACTTCCGCTGGAAACTGTTCTTCAATTGCGCCGAAACGCGGTTGAAACAGTTCCGCCGCAGGCTGTGGACGCACTTCAGCGACCAGCCCGGAGGTCACCCCGGAACGGCTGGGGGACTCGTGCGCCAACGCCGCCGTCTCTGAAGCGCGTCCCGTCCACTCCTTCCATCCCTTCCCCAGCGTCTTCCGCTCACTTCGCACCGCCCTTCGGGGCAAGGAGGTTTTGCATGTCCGGGCTCAGCATCAGCAGACGCGGTCTCCTGGCAGGCGTATCCGCCCTCGGCGCATCGGCCGCCCTCAGCGCGTGCGGCGCCAAGACCGGCAGTGACACGTCGTCAGGCGCCGGCGCCAAGGCGGACACCTCAGGCGACACCGTCAAGGTGGGTCTGCTGAACTCCCTCTCGGGCACCATGGCCATCAGCGAGGTGACCGTCCACAACGCGCTGCTGCTCGCGGTCAAGGAGATCAACGCCGCAGGCGGCGTGCTCGGCAAGAAGCTCAAGCCCATCAGCCAGGACGGCGCCTCCGACTGGCCCACCTTCGCCGAGAAGGCGCAGACCCTGATCACCGACGACAAGGTCGTCGCCACCTTCGGCTGCTGGACCTCCGCCAGCCGCAAGGCCGTCAAGCCGGTCTTCGAGCGCAGCAAGTCGCTGCTGTTCTACCCCGTGCAGTACGAGGGGCTGGAGCAGTCCCCGTACATCTTCTACACCGGCGCGACCACCAACCAGCAGATCGTGCCCGCGCTGGACTACCTCAAAAAGCAGGGCCTGACCAAGCTCTACCTGGTCGGCAGCGACTACGTCTTCCCGCGCACCGCCAACAAGGAGATCAGGGCGTACGCGAAGGCCAACGGCATGGACGTGGTCGGCGAGGACTACGCGCCGCTGGGCTCCACGGAGTTCAGCACCATCGTCAACAAGGTCAAGGACGCCGGCGCGGACGCCGTGTTCAACACCCTCAACGGCGACAGCAACGTGGCCTTCTTCAAGGAGTACAAGTCCGCCGGGCTGACCGCGAAGAGCCTGCCGGTGCTGTCGGTCTCCATCGCCGAGGAAGAGGTCAAGAGCATCGGCACCCAGTACCTGGAGGGCCAGCTGACGGCCTGGAACTACTACCAGACCACTCCGGGCGCGGCGAACGAGAAGTTCGTGAAGGCGTACCAGGCCGCGTACGGCAAGGACAAGCCGACGTCCGACCCGATGGAGGCCGCCTACATCTCGGTCTACCTGTGGAAGGAGATGGTCGAGAAGGCCGGTTCCTTCGACGTGGCGAAGGTGAAGGCCGCCTCCGACGGCATCACCTTCGACGCCCCCGAGGGCAAGGTCACCGTCGACGGCGCGACCCAGCACGTCTACAAGACGGCCCGGATCGGCAAGGTCGGCTCGGACGGCCTCATCGAGGAGGTCTGGAACTCGGGCAAGCCGATCAAGCCGGACCCGTACCTGAAGGGCTACTCCTGGGCCTCCGGTCTTTCTTGAGCCCAGTCCTCTCGTGGTGGGACCCGGCCTCGTCGCGAGGCCGGGTCACGCCCTTGGAAAGCCCGCACCTTTCGCCCCCGACCCGGAGCCGCTTCATGACGGTCATCCTCAACCAGTCCTTCACCGGCATCAGCATCGGCGCCGTGCTCCTGCTCATCGCGCTCGGCCTGACCCTGACCTTCGGGCAGATGGGCGTGATCAACATGGCGCACGGCGAGTTCATCATGGCCGGCGCCTACACCACCTACGTGCTGCAGAAGTCCATCAGCAGCGCCGGCCTCTCCCTGCTCGTCGCCCTGCCGCTGGCATTCCTCGTCGCCGGCGCCATGGGAGCTCTGCTGGAGTGGCTGCTCATCCGGCGCCTGTACACCCGGCCGCTGGACACCCTGCTGGTCACCTGGGGCGTCTCCCTGATGCTCCAGCAGCTCGCCCGTGACATCTTCGGCGCCCCCAACGTACAGACGCACGCCCCCGACCTGCTGATCGGCAACGTCTCGGTCGCGGGCGTCACGCTCGCCAACAACCGGCTGTTCATCCTCGGCCTCGCCCTGCTGTGCGTCCTCGGCCTCACGCTGATCCTGCGGCTGACGTCCCTCGGGCGCCGCATCCGGGCCGTCGTGCAGAACAGGGACCTGGCCGAGGTGTCGGGTATCGCCACCGAGCGGGTGGACCGTACGACGTTCTTCATCGGCTCAGGTCTGGCGGGTGTGGCCGGCGTCGCGCTGACCCTGGTCGGCCCGATCGGCCCGACGATGGGCACCAACTACATCGTCGATGCCTTCCTGGTCGTGGTCGTCGGCGGCATCGGCCAGCTCAAGGGCAGCGTCATCACGGCGTTCGGACTCGGCGTACTGCAGTCGGTGCTGGAGTACTCGACCACCGTGAGCGTCGCGAAGGTCGTCGTGCTCGTGGCGATCGTCGCCTTCCTGCAGTGGCGACCCCAGGGCCTGTACACATTGCGCACCCGGAGCCTGGCATGACGACAACGACTTCCCCGACCAAGACGACGTCCGTGGCGCAGCCGTCGGTGTCCCTCCTGGAACGCTTCCGCGTGCCCGGCGCCTTCCTCCTCGGCGCCGTGCTACTGCTCGGCATCGCCCCGCTCGTCCTCTCCGACTTCCGCCTCAACCTCCTGGCCAAGTACCTGTGCTACGCGATCGTGGCCGTCGGCGTCAGTCTTGCCTGGGGCCGCGGCGGGCTGCTCGTCCTCGGCCAGGGCGTCTTCTTCGGCCTCGGCGGCTACGCCATGGCCATGCACCTCAAGCTCGCCGACGCCGCCGACACCGGCCAGACGCTGCCCGACTTCATGCAGCTGTACGGCACCTCGGACGCGCTGCCCTGGTGGTGGAAACCCTTCGCCAACCCGGCCTTCGCTCTCGCCGTGACCGTGCTGCTGCCCATGGCGGTCGCCGCGCTGCTCGGCTTCCTCGTCTTCCGCCGCCGGGTGAAGGGCGCCTACTTCGCGATCCTCAGCCAGGCGCTGGCCGCCGCGCTGTCCATCTGGCTGATCGGCCAGCAGGCCACCACGGGCGGCACCAACGGACTGACCGACATCCAGGGCTTCTTCGGCTACTCGCTCAACGACCCGGTCAACCAGCGGATGGTGTACTTCATCATCGCCGCCGTGCTGCTGTTGCTGATGGCCGCCGCCCGCCAGCTGTTCGTCAGCCGCTACGGCGAACTCCTCATCGCCGTACGGGACTCCGAGGAACGGGTCCGCTTCCTCGGCTACAACCCGGCCAACGTCAAGCTGGTCGCGTACGTCGTGGCGGCCGGCATGGCGGGCCTGGCAGGCGCCCTGTTCGTCCCGGCCGTCGGCATCATCTCCCCGGCCTTGATCGGTATCGTCCCGTCCATCGGCTTCGTCGTCGGCGCGGCCGTCGGCGGACGGGCCAGCCTGGTGGGCGCTGTTCTCGGCGCGATCGCGGTGGCCTGGGCGCAGAGCACGCTCTCCGACGCCTTCCCCGCCGCGTGGACGTACCTCCAGGGCCTGCTCTTGGTCCTGGCGGTCGGCTTCCTGCCCGGCGGCCTTGCCTCCCTGGTGACCCTCCTGCGCAACCGTCGCACCCAGACCCGCACGACTCCCACAGCTTCCACGGCTCCTACAGGAGAGACAGCATGAGCGGCCTGGGACTGATCGTCCGCGACCTGCGGGTGACGTTCGACGGCTTCAAGGCCGTCGACGGCGTGGACCTGGACATCCGCCCCGGCGACCTGCGCTTCCTCATCGGCCCCAACGGCGCCGGAAAGACCACCCTCGTCGACGCGGTCACCGGCCTGGTGAAGGCCACCGGGTCGGTCCGCTTCGGCGGCGAGGAACTCCTCGGCAAGCCCGTGCACCGCATCGCCCGCATGGGCATCGGCCGTACCTTCCAGACGGCCACGGTCTTCGAGGAATTGACCGTCCTGCAGAACCTCGACATCGCGGCGGGCGCCAAACGCGGTCCGCTGACGATGCTCCGGCGCCGCAAGGGCACCCCCGAGCCGGTGACGAAGGCGCTGGAGACCACCGGCCTGACCGACCTCCGTGACCGCCCGGCGGGTGTGCTGGCCCACGGCCAGAAGCAGTGGCTGGAGATCGGCATGCTGCTCGTGCAGGACGTGAAGCTGCTCCTGCTCGACGAGCCCGTCGCCGGCATGAGCCACGATGAACGCGAGGCCACCGGCGAACTCCTGCAACGGGTCAGTGGTGACCACACGGTCGTCGTCATCGAGCACGACATGGACTTCATGCGCTCCTTCGCCCGCAGCGTCACCGTCCTGCACGCCGGCAAGATCCTCAGCGAGGGCACGGTCACCGAGGTCCAGGCCGACGCCAAGGTCCAGGAGGTCTACCTCGGCCGCGCCTCCGAACCCGAGCCCGCTGCTATTCCTGTCGCCGAGGAGGCGTGACGCCCATGCTGGAGATCAACACCATCCGAGCGGGCTACGACCGCACCACCGTGCTGCACGGAGTGACCGTCGCGGTGCCCAAGGACGGCGTCGCGGCTGTCCTCGGCCACAACGGTGCAGGCAAGAGCACCCTGCTGCGGGCGGCCATGGGGTTGATCAAGCCGACTGGCGGGACGATCCTCCTGCACGGCGAGGACGTCACCCGCCTCGCTCCGCACCAGCGGGTCGCCCGCGGTATGGCGTACGTCCCCCAGGGCCAGCAGTCCTTTCCGCACCTCACCACCGCCGAGAACCTCCAACTCGTCGCCGACGGACGCCCCGACGGCAAGGAGGCCATCGCCGAGGCACTGGACCTCTTCCCGGTCCTGCGGGAGCTGTCCGGCCGCCGCGCAGGGCTCCTCTCCGGCGGCCAGCGCCAGCAACTCGCCATCGCCCGCGCTCTGATCACCCGGCCCAGGCTCCTCCTCCTCGACGAACCGACCGAGGGCATCCAGCCCTCCGTCGTCGCCGAGATCGAGGAGACGATCCTTGCCCTCACCCGGCGAGGCGGCCTGTCCGTCCTCCTCGTCGAACAGCACGTCGGCTTCGCCATGCGGGCCGCCCAGCAGTACTACGTACTGGAAGCGGGACGCGTCACCTCCTCCGGAGCGGGAGGCACCGAGTCCGAGCAGACCGTACGAGCAGCGCTCAGCGTGTGACGGAAGGGGTAGGCGCCACCGAGTGCCTGCCCCGCTCACTACCTGACCTCCCCGCGGTAATGCCGACGCGCGTCAGGCCAGGGCCATGCACCGCATGCGTTCGCCTCGCGCTTCACGAGACGGGCTGTCCAGCTGGTGATCAAGAAAGCGGAAAGCGCCTCTGAACAGCGAGAATGAGGATTGCTGAGGTCCTTGTTCCCGCCACCGCCGGAGGCACTTTCCAGGTGAAGAAGCGTATCGGGTCCTACTCGCGTGTCCGCGTCGAGGGCGACGGTCGCGGAGTCGTCTCGCAGGCCGGCGCGGTGCTCCTGGCGGAGACGGTCCGCAAGTCCGGTCTGGATGCGGCGATATCGGCGGCGCTTGAGCCGTGGCGGAAGGCCCGGGCGGTGCACGATCCGGGCAAGATCCTGCTGGATGTCGCGCTCGCCGTCGCGCTGGGCGGGGACTGCCTGGCCGATGTGGCATGTTGCGGGCCGAGCCGACCGTGTTCGGGCCGGTGGCCTCCGACCCGACGGTTTCCCGGCTGATCAGCACGCTGGCGTCGGGCGGACATCGGGTCCTGGCCGCGCTGCGCACCGCCTGTGCTGAAGTGCGCGAACGGGTATGGCGGTTGGCCGGGAATGCGGCGCCGGATGCAGGCGGGCAGGTGGTCGTGGACATCGACGGCGTCCTCGTCCTGGCGCACTCCGAGAAACAGGACGCCGCCGCGACCTGGAAGGAGACGTTCGGCCACCACCCGCTGATGGTGTTCGTCGACCACGGCCGCGGCGGGTCCGGCGAGCCGGTCGTGGGCCTGCCGCGGCCCGGCAACGCGGGCTCCAACACCGCCGCCGACCACATCGAGGCCACCAGGCTGGGCTCTGGCCCAAACGGCTCCGGCGCGGGCGGCAGACGCTGATCCGCACCGACTCCGGCGGCGGCACCCACGAGTTCGTCGCCTGGCTCGCCCAGCGCGGACGGTGGCTGTCGTACTCGGTCGGCATGACCATCACCGACGCCATCCACCAGGCCGTCCTGAAGGTCCCGGCCTCGGCCTGGACGCCGGCCGTGGAACCCGACGGCGACATCCGCGACGGCGCCTGGGTCACCGAACTCGCCGGCGACTGCCTCAAGGGTTGGCCGAAGGGGCTGCGGCTGATCTTACGCAAGGAACGGCCGCACCCTGGTGCCCAGTTGCGCTTCACCGACCCCGATGGCATGCGCCTTACCTGCTTCGCCACCAACACGGCCAGCGAGGCGATCACCGCCCTCGAACTGCGCCACCGCCAGCGAGCCCCGGCCGAAGACCGCATCCGCGCCGCCCGCGCCACCGGCCTGCGCAACCTCCCCCTCCACGACGCCGCGCAGAACCAGATCTGGCTGGAGATCGTCCAGATCGCCCTGGACCTGCTCGCCTGGATGCCCCTGCTCGCTCTGACCGGCCAAGCCCGACTCTGGGAGCCCCGCCGGCTGCGGCTTCGGCTGTTCTCCACCGCTGCTCAGCTCGTCACCACCGGCCGACGCAGGATTCTCCGCCTCGCCGGGCACTGGCCCTGGACCGACGTGATCACCGATGCCCTGGACCGGCTCCATACCCTCCCGAACCCCGGCTGACCAGCAGCGTTCCGCCCCAGCGAGCAGCACCATCCCGACCGGAGCCGTGGAACCCGGCGCACACCCGACGCGACAGCCGGGCGCTCAACCTGCCCACAAGCAGAAATCACCCCTCCGAACGAGCAGAAAGGGTCCGTCAGCAAGCTGACGGACCCTCGTGCAAGATCGAGGCTATTGATCAGAAGCGCTTTGGGCTCACGCTCGTTGGGTCTGTCCAATCAACGGCTGATCTTGGTTGTCGAGGTGTCAGTGGGTGGTGGGGGTGAGGCGGCCTTCGAAGGCGATCTGGAAGGCGTTCAACGGTGCCTTCCAGCGCATTGTCCAGCGGCGTCGGCCCTTGCCGGTCGGGTCCAGGCTCATCAACGCCATGTAGATGCACTTCAACGCGGCGTTCTCCGACGGGAAGTGGCCCCGGGCCCGGACGGCCTTGCGGATGCGTGCGTTGACGCTCTCGATTGCGTTCGTCGAACAGATCACCTTGCGGATCTCGACGTCGAGGGAGAGGAAGGGGACCATCTCGGCCCAGGCGTCGGACCACAGCTTGACTACGGCCGGATACTTGGTACCCCACTTCTCGGAGAACTCCAGGAACCGCTCGGTGGCGGCGGCCTCCGAAGGTGCGGTGTAGACAGAAGCTCTCGGCGACGGCATTGTCATAGCACGAGCCGGTTCGGCCCATGCTCTGCCGCAGTCCCAAGGTGTCCGCCGTGCGGTCGGGCAGCACATCGATCCGCTCATGCGTCTCGGTATCGATGATCACGGTGGCGTAGCGGTGCCGTCGGCGCAGAGCGAAGTCGTCGACGCCGATCACGCGGGGCGTCCGCCCTGCGGGCAGCGGGATGCGCAACAGAGTACGCCGAGCCGTGTGACGCGAGACGCCCGCCGCGAGTATCGCCAGCAAACGTGCCCCCGCCAGGCCCGCCAACTCCTTGACCACCGCCTTGACGTGCCTGGTCAGGCGTGTGGTGCGTCGCTGGTATCGGTCCAGGACTCCGGGCACCTGCTCGCGGAAGGTACGTCGGCAGCCGCGGGTGGGGCACACGAGACGCCGCACCCGCACACGGACCACCACCCGCCGCCCGTCGACCGGCACGTCAGCCACAGTCCGCCAGTGATAGCCGTGCACCCGCCCCGACGACACCCTGCACACCGGACACGGCGCCATGTCCGGCGGCGTTCGCGCCCGCACCACGATCCGCTCACCCTCGTCGAGCACGTCGTCTACGACCAGCGGGAGCAGGCCCGAAAACACCATCTGGACAAGATCGTTGACAGCCTCACACGCATGTCAACGACCCTCACGACGCTCCGTTACCACCGAATATGAGACAGGGCCGTTGATTAGACACTCCCGAACCCCGTCGAGTGGGTCTGGGCACACGTCAAGCGCAGCCTGGCCAACCTCGTCGTCGTCGCCCTCGACCGGCTCGAAGCCCTCGTACACAACCGGCTCAAACGCCTCCAGTACCGGCCCGACACCTCGACGGTTTCATAGCAGGAACCGACCTGGCTCTCGACGTCCCAACGTCACCTTGACCAGCCGAAGTCAGTAACGGCACCAGCGGCCCACCTCGGCCAACGGTTACCCCTGGTCAACCAGAAGAGTGCGCTCGACCCTGAAAACGCCCGGGATGTGAGCATCGTCCTGCCGAGCGGAGCCTTAGAAAAGTGATCACGGTTCTCGACTGGTACGGCGGTTCCAGCGCAAGGTGCGGCGCATCCGAGGGCTACGGGCCGACGCCGGCCTGACTGGCGGAGGGTCGACGGGGCCCGGCGGTGCGGTGCGCAACCCAGCGACGCCCAAGTCCTCCGCGAGCAAGAGCAGCACATCCAGTTCCAGCCGGTGCAGCGCGTCCACAGCCGTCCACAAGTCGATGGCGAAAGCCCGTGCCGTGAGGCGTTGGGCTGCCCCGGGGTCGGCCGCGTTGGCCAGGTGGGCCAGGGTTCGCGCTTGGATCTCCGGGCGGGTGATCCGGTCCGCGAGCTCCTCCGCCCGCTCGGGCTGTCCCGTCTCGGCCGCTGCCCGGGCGAGCCCCGCGAGCAGTTCATCGCTCTTGTGCGAGCCCGCCGCCTCGAGTGCGTCCTCGATCTCAGCGGCGAGCGCGGCAGCCCGTCCGTGATCCCCGATCCAGGCGATCGCCTCGGTAACCACCGCCAGGGTACGTATCCGCACCGACGTTCCGTCGACGGGGCGGGCCAGCGCCCTGTCGCCGCCGACGGCCACGACGACCTGCTCCTGGTCTCCCGTCCCGTTGATCGTCTCGATGAGAGATGCCAGCGTACGTCCCCGATCGTGAGGTCCTCCGATGCTGCGGGCCACCGCCTCGGCCTCGTCGACGAGCACAGTGGCTCGGCTCACCTGGCCGCTGCGGGCGGCTGCCCGCGCCACCGCCGCCAGTGCCCGGGCCCGTAGCGCGAAGTCCTTGATCACGCGGGCGACGCGCTCGGATTGGTCGACGCCACCGGTGTCGGCGACAACCTCGGCCAGGGCGAGCACGCTCGACTCGTTCAGGTCCTCGCCCGCTTCGGGGATGCCGGCCAGGAGCCAGTCCATCAGTTTGATCGCATCATCGCGGTCGCCAGATGCCTCTCTCATGCCGGCCATCGCGGCCATGGCCAGTATCCGCGGGCGCAACGTCTCCATCGTGAGAATGATCTCCACGGCCCGCTCCACGGCACCCGCTTCGAGGACGGCCTCGGCGACGATGGCCAGTACAGCGTCGCGCTGGCCGCTCACGTTGTCGATGGCACGGGCGATGGCCTCGGCACGATCGCACTGCCCGGCGTTCGCCGCGGCCCTGGCCACAGCTCTCCGCGCGGCCACTGCACGGGCGGGGTCGTGCACCGTCCCGGCGATGGCCAGGGCCCAGTCGAGGTCTCCCGATCTGGCCGCCACGCCGGCCAAGGCCGCGAGTTCCACCTGGTGATGCACGGGGGACCGGACCGCCCGGGCCACTTCCTGGGCCTCCGACACGAGCTCGAGCCCGCGTCGGTGGTCACCCGACCGCACAACCGCCTCGGCCACTGCAGCCAGCGCCCGCGCCTTGGACGCCGCGTCGGGGTTGGCCCGGGCGAGTGCCTCGGCACGGCCGTGGTCGCCCGCCCGCGCTACGGCACCGGTGAGGACGGCCAGGTCGCCTCCCACCTGGAAGGTCGGGCGGTCGTCGGAGCCGTCGACGAGTCCGACGACAGCCTCGGCTGTGAGCTCGGCCGCACGATCGGGGGCCCCAGCGGCGGCCATCGCCTCGATCACCGCTGCCATCGGAGGCTGGAGCCAGACTCCGCTGACCGCGCGGGCTGCGGCCTCTGCCTCAGCAGCCGACCGGTATGCCGAGGTCAGGTCGCCGCTGCGGGCCACCGCCCGCGCCACAGCGGCAAGGGCCTTCGCCCGCCGATCAGGGTCGTCAATGGCGCGGGCCACCGCCAGGGCGTCGCCGTGCTCGCCGGCCGCGGCCAGCGCCTCGGCCAAATCGCCGTCGAGCCACCATCTCCCGGCAGCGGCCTCCGGATCGTCGGCGAGCGCCCTGATCTCGCGAACCAGCTCGGCGGCGCGCCGCCGGTCACCTGCCGCAGCTGCGTCCCTTGCCATCGTGGCCCAGCAGGACGCCCGGGTAAGGAAGTTGTCGATCCGGCGGGCCGCCCGATCAGCTGCATCGGCCAGCTCAGCGGCCCGATGCCCGTCGCCGTCCCTGGCTGCCGCCGCGGCAACCGCCGAAAGCGCCTTGGCCCCCTCGTCCGGTTCAGTGATGCTCCGTGCGATTGACTCGGCGAGCGTCCGGTTGCCGGCTTCGGCCACCTCCCTCGCCACCCCGGCGAGCGCCCTCGCCGAGCTCCCGCTCCACATGGACTCGGCCAGCGCCCGGGCCCGGCCGACGCGGCCGAGCAGCGCCCAGACGACGGGCACGTCCAGGGGCAGCGAGGCATTACGTTCCGACAGGCGCATACGGCACAGGGCGATTTTGGTCAGATCGGGCAGGTTCGGGCTCGCGGCGGCGAGGACAGCCTCTCGAGTCGCGGTGAGTTCGGCGAGGGCGGTGGCGTCGCCGCCGGTGGTGTCGAGCAGCCAGGCGTGGCGACCAGGGTCGAGCGCGAGGCCGAGCATCATGGGGACATCGCCGTCCGCGCGCAGACTGCGGAAGTAGCCGAGCAGCAGGTAGCCAGGGGTGTGCGCGCCCCAGCCCCGTCCCCGGTGCCCGTCCACCCAGTTGTGCAGGCGCCGACGGTAATCGGCCAGCCGGTCTCCAGCGAGGAAGGTCACCGCCTCCTGCTGCAGGTCCTCGTGGGCCAGCAGGTAGACGTGCTCAGGCCGCTCCGGTCCGTGCCGGACCAATGCCGGGCGCTGCTCGAAAGTTCGGCCCGACACCGTGTCCAAGGTCTCAGAAATCTCCCACGGGTCGCGGGTGCCGGTGAGTTCCACCAGGTCCTGGACGGACAGACCGCCGCCGGCCGCCGTCAGCAGGCCCAACAGATCCTGCTCGGTGGGTGTGCCGGTCAGCAGCCGTTTGAGTTCCCGCGCGGCGGCGTCACGGATGACCGCGGCGTCACGGGACGGTTCCAGGAGCCGTACGGCTGCGGGCTCGCGCAGTGGGTGATGGTCGGGCACGTCGCCGGGCAACGGCGGTGCAAGGCGTCCGGCCACGATGACGCGCATCCCCGCGGGAGGATGGGCCGGGAGCAGTGCGGCGATGCTGTACGCGTCGGGGCCGGCGGTCACCCCCAGGTCCTCGTCGAGCCCGTCCACGACCAGGACGAGCCGCGACCCCTGTTCCCGGCAGACGGTGGCCGCGTCGTCGAGCAGCGCAAGTAGGTGCGCGGCGCGGGTCGCCCCGGTCAGGTGCGCGGGCACTGGCCTGCCCAGTAGCGCCGCGAGCTGCTCCATAACGACATCGATGAACGCATCGCGGTCGCTCTGCCCTGCAAAACGCGCAGTGACGAAGAACGAGACGACGTGCACGCCCGCCGGTGGGTGAAGCACGAACCAGGACAGCAGGGCCGACTTGCCCGCCCACGCCTTCGCCCGCCACCACCGGTAGGCGCTCCCGCCGGGGCGGGTGCAGAACTCGGCCAATTCGGCGAGTTCCGCCTCCCGGCCATGGAGCCTGTCCGGTGCGATCGACCGCACCTGGTAGAGATAGGCTGAGCGGACCGGGATCGGTTCGCTGGCCAGCACATTGATCTGCAGGCCATCACCGATCAGTAACCCCGACACTCCTCGGGCGTCGATCCGCGGAGGTTGGCCGTCCTGGCTGTCCACCAGCTACACCCTCAGTTGAACGTGTTGAACTGGGTGGGGTGGTCGCCGCCGATCTGCACGCCCTTGGCACCACGCGCGTCGACCTGGTACTTGCCCTCCGAGCGGACCAGCGCCCGGAACTTCTCAGCCGCCGCCAGCAGTTCCTGGTCCCGGTCGGCACCGGACGCGATCAGCTCCTCACGCAGCTGGGCCTCCCAGACTCCCGGCTCCATCTGCTCAGCGTCCAACACCTCCTCGCCACGTGCGGACAGCCGACGGCGCACCGCCTCACGGAGCGCGTCGTACGCGTCCCGCACAGCTGTGCTCGCAGTGTCCATCAGCCCAGCCGACGCACCGGCGGCAAGCGCCGCCACCACGAGATCCACCTCGGTCATCAGACCTCCTGACGCAGTTGGCGCCCAGTTTTCCAGCACACCGCTTTCTCCACACGAGACTTCGACGATTTACCCCATGGTGAGTGCGGCTACTGAACTTGAAAGCGTGATGTCGGCCGTGGATCCGGGGTCGGCTGCATACACCGGTACCACCTCCGCTTCGCCGCCGGCGCGTCAGCGGCACCGGCCGCCCTTCGCGTCGGCATGCTCGTGAAGGCCCGGGCGGCCTGCCGTTCGGTGTCGGTGGGCGGCGGGGGGCCGGGGCGGACGGCGTCGCCGTAGAGGCGCTCGAAGTCGGCGATGGCTTCGCCCCGGGTGTCGTAGGATCCGCTGACGACCCGCAGGTGGCTCTCGCCGTGGAGGTGGACGCTGTCGGCGTGCTGGTAGGTCCCCACGGCGACGGTGGTGTGGCCGTCGTGGGCGTGGAGGTGGATGGTGAGGAGGCAGGGGGGGATGTCGTCGTGGATCTTCTGGGCGTCTGCGGACACGAGCCGGATGCCGTCGCGGTCGAGCCACGTCATCGGGTGACTGGCCCAGGTCCACTCGGTGTCGATCTCCTCCCGCAGCTGGTCGGTGATGTCTACGGGGATGCCGGCGTCGCGCAGGAGGTTGGCGGTGATGTTGGCGTTGCGGTCCTGCTTGACGGTGACGGCCGCGTCGGCCGCGGCATACACCGTCCTCAGCTCGGTCCCGGGCAGGAAGAGGTGGCGGTGCACACGCCGGAAGGCCGCCTCGACGGTGGGGTCGCGATGCAGCCCTGGGTGATCAGCTGGTCAGTCGTCTTTTTGGCGCAGTCGGTGGCTTTCGCGCACTTGCTCGGGGTCCTCGGGCGGGGCGAGCTGGCGCACGAGGCCGCGGTGTACGGGCGGCAGGCCCTTGAGGAGGCCGGGCCACACGGCGTCCAGGACGTGTGCGGGCGGTGTGAACAGCGTGCCGGCGAGGGCAGGGAGGTCGTCGGGCCGGTGCCATTCCCAGCGGTGGAACAGCTCAGGTTCAGTCACAGCGGGGGTGCCGTGGTGGGCGGTGACGCGGACGGCGGCGGTAAGACGGGGAACGTCGTAGGTGGTGTCCATCAGGAAGGCGACTACCCGAGCGTCGTCCGCCGAAGCTGTCAGCCCGGTCTCCTCGGTCAGTTCGCGTACGGCGGCCTGCTCGATGGATTCGCCCGGGGCGGGCTTGCCGCCGGGTAATTCCCACACCCCGCGCACGGACCGGCCCAGCAGTACGGCCCTGCTCGTCGTTGATCACGACACCCGCGGAGGGCGCCGTTTGTCGGCGAACGAGACCGGGCCCGTGGCGGGCCCCCGGAGCACCAGCACGGCCATGCCGTCGGAGTCGAAACGGTCGGCCGTGGCCCAGCCTGCTGTGGCCAGGGCGATCTCGTCATCGTCCAAAGCGATGTCGCGCCGGTTTGCGGGGAGGGCGTCCGCGAGCGGTGTGATGATGCAGACCGTGCCGCCGGGGTTCAGATGCTCGCGCAGGCGGTTGAGGAGCCAGGCGCGGTTCTTGAGGAAGGCATAGCTCAAGCGAAAGGCGACGAGGTCGTACGCGGCGTGCGGCAGGTCAGCGAAGCCGTCGTGTTCGATGTCGTGGAGCAGGAAGCGCACGTCGGCGTCATCCGGCGCCTGAGCGGCGGCGAGTTCGACAGCCGACTCGGCGTAGTCGACGGCGTCGACCACGTACCCCAGCTCGTGTAGATAGAGGGCGAGTTCGCCCAGGTCACATCCAACGTCCAGGGCGACGGCTGGGCTGTCCGGCTGGAGGGCGGTCCGCAGCACGGTGCGTTCGGAGTCGGTGAGGGCCCGGAAGCTCCCACCGCGGGCGTAGTGGTCATGCCATTCGCCCTGTTGCGTGAAACCCACCGAGGATGCTCCTTGTGGTCGAAGGGGGTGATGGTCAGAGGGCGACCCCGAGCCTCCTCGCCCCCTCGCCCGCTTCTGCCCACGGATCTTGGCGCGGGACGTCAATGAGGGCCGGGCGCCGCGCGGGACGGGATGCCGGGGCGTGGGTACACCTTGGACTGCTTGACGCTCCCGAACGCGAAGCTGGATTCGATCGACGTGATGCCGGGGATAGCGTGGATCTGCGTGCGCACCAGGACTTCGTACGCCTCAAGGCTTTCGATGACGACTCTGAGCAGGTAGTCGCTGCTGCCCGCCATCAGGTAGCAATCCTGGATGTGCTCGATGAGGCCGACGTGCTGTTCAAACACGTTGACGGCTTCGGCGGTGTGGCGTTCCAGACGGACCCGTACGAAGACGGTGATCGGGAGACCGAAGGCGACCTGGTCCACCATGGCTGTGTAGCCACTGATCAGACCCGACTCCTCAAGGCGGCGGACTCGGCGCAGGCAGGGCGACGGGGACAGCCGTACCCGGTCGGCGAGGTCCTGGTTGGACAGGCGACCGTCCGCCTGTAGCTCGTGAACGATCTGGAGATCGACAGCGTCCATGGGCACTCCTTGGCAGATTCTGCCTCAAAACTAGGCCTGAAGGGCACAACTGGCAATCGGCTGCCCCCGCGATTGCTCTAGCGTTGCCGCCGAGGTCAGGGCGCGGCATCGGTTCCGCCCGATCGGTCCATGGGCGGAGGAAACTTTGGTGGTCGCGACGAACACGGCCGCGGCGGCAACGTCCTCCGAGACGCGGAGCGCATCACCTACGTTCCGTGCCGCCAGGAGCGGAGAGCTCTCGCCGCAGGTGGCGGGCATGCTGGCACTGCTGCTGACCGTGGCGATCTGGGCCGCGTTCGCGTTGAGCGCCCGCGCCCTCAGTACCTCCACTCTGCTGGCCGCCGACGCGGCCCTGCTGCGGTTCGGTGTGCCCCTGGTGATCCTGGCGCCCGCCCTGTGGCGGCGTCGGCGCCGGCTGGCCGCCGTGCGGCCGGGCCCCGCGGCCAAGATCATCTGCGGTGCGGGGGTGCCGTTCTTTCTCGCGGCGATGCACGGCGGCTCGCTGACGTCCGCGGCTTTCGTCGGTGCGATCGTCCCCGGGATGGTCCCGTTGTTCGTCTCCGCTCTCCTCGTCGCGAGCGGGCGTGGCGCTCCGCGGGGTACGCAGACGGCGGGGCTGGTGCTGATCGTAGCCGGAGTTGTCGCGCTGGTCTGCCGTTACACCGTGGTTCTGGACGGAGACGTCCTGCTCGGTTCGGGCATCCTGCTCGTCGCCAGCGGACTGTGGGCTTTGTACACGGTGGGGCTGCGGGATGTGGACCTGGACCCCGTCGGATCCATAGGGCTGCTGTGCCTTCCGTCGTTCGCCGTCATCGCGTTCCTGGTCCTGACCGGCGTCCTGCCCACCAACCTCGCCCGGGCGACCGGTGGTGACCTCGTACTGTTCCTCGTCGTCCAGGGTCTGGGCGTCGGCCTGTGCGCCGGGCTGCTGTACGCGTTCGCGATCCGTCGGCTGGGACCGCAACGTTGCTCGGTCGTCGGCAGCCTCAGTCCGGCCGCCGTCGTCCTGCTCGCCATCCCGCTCCTGGACGAGTCGCCGACCCTGCCCGTCGTGGTCGGCGTCCCTCTCATCACCGCCGGCGTCGTTCTCGCCAATCGACGCCCCCGAAACAAGGTTTCCGCAGATGCTTGAACTTCTTGCTCCCCCGCCGGCCGACCCGCTGTGGGATCTTGCTGCCGAGTTCGCAGGCGACACTCGCCCGGAACGACTGAACCTCGTCCTCGGTGTCTACCGGGACCACACCGGGGCCACGCCCGTCATGTCGGCGGTCAGGGAGGCTGAGATACGCCTGGCGGAACGTTCGGCCTCCAAGGAGTACCGCGGTCTCTCCGGCAACACCGCCTTCAACCGCGTCATGCTGTCGATGGTGCTGGGGAGCGAGGCCCGTACCGCACGGGCCACGGCCGTCCAGACCGTGGCGGGCACCGGAGCCCTGCGGCTGCTCGCCGACCTGGTGCGCCAGACCCGCCCGGGTGCGACGGTGTGGATCAGCGACCCCGCATACGTCAACCACCGGCCCATCCTTCAGGCCGCCGGCCTGAAGGTCCGGACATACGGCAGCCCCGACCCGGAAGGGCTGTCCGGCACGGGGGGCATTCTCGACGACCTGCGCGCAGCCGGACGCAACGACGTGGTCCTCCTCCAGGGCTGCTGTCACAACCCCACCGGGGTCGACCCCTCTTTCGAGACCTGGGAGGCGCTGGCCGAGCTCGCCGCGACGAGCGGCTGGGTGCCCTTCGTCGACCTCGCCTACCACGGACTCGGCGACGGGCTCGAGGCCGACCTGCGGGCCACCCGGATGCTGGCCGACCGGCTTCCGGAGATGTTGATCGCCGTCAGCTGTTCCAAGAACTTCGGCCTCTACAGCGACCGCACCGGCTGCGCGATCGTCCTCGGGCCGACGCGACAGGCGCTGCGCCACGTGGAAACGGCACTGCAGAACGCCGCACGGACCCTGTACTCGATGCCGCCGGAACACGGTGCCGCCATCGTGACCACCATTCTCGAGGACGAGGTGCTGCGGACCGCGTGGCGGGCTGAGCTCGAGGTCATGCGCAACCGGATCACGGCCAACCGGTCGGATCTGGTCGGGCACCTCGATGCGCTGGGCTGCGGCGCCGAGGCGAAGTTGCTTGCACGGCAGAAGGGCATGTTCTCGATGCTGCCGCTCGTGCCGGACGACATGCGCCGGCTGCGCAGGCGGTTCGCCATCTACGGCACAGCTTCGGGACGCATCAACATCGCGGGGATTCCGGCGCACAGGATCCCGTACCTGGCGCAGGGCATCGCCGCGGTGTGCGGGACCGTGGACACGGCAGGTGCTCCATCGACCGCCCCGGCACCGCATTGAAGGAGCGGATGGCCGAGCGGCGCCCCGGCCCGCCGTGTGCACTTGCCCTTGCGTCGGCAGCTGCGCCTGCCGGGACCGGCGATCTTCTCCATGGCGTCGATCAACGGGCGAACCTCCTCGGTCCGGTCGTTGCTGAAACGCCACTGAGGATTGCGGCCTTGCTTTATGGCCTTGGCGCTTGACTCGAAGACCTCCTTGGCGGCCTTCGTCACCCTGATCATGTCTTCTCGCAGCTTCGGGTTCGACTTGATCATGTCGATGACGGCGTCCACCTGCTTCTGGGTGGCGGTGCCCTTGCGCAGTCGGATGGCCTCGCCAGACTCGCGAAGCTGTACGAGAATCCGCGGACCCTTCTGGCCGAGGGACTGTTGGTGTGGGGCGGAGCTGCCTACACCAGGAGGGTTCCAGCGCACGGAATCGTCGGCGCGAGGTCGCCCGGGCACAGCCGTGCGTTCACGGACGGACGGGAGACCACGCTGGACGCACCCGCCATGGCGGGTGAGGCATCGAAGGATCCCGACCGCCCCGTACTCGCGTATCGATTTGTTCCGGGATACCGGACCATCAAAGCCATCAGCGGCATCGTCGCCGTGATCGTTGTAGCCGCAGTGGCCGTCAGCGACGTCGTGCCCGAGATCTGGGACGTCAGCGGTCCTGCGCGCTCACAGCCAAGCCGGTCAGCCGACCTGTCTCCGTCCACCGCGCCCTCCCGTTCCGCTATTGGAGCACCGTCGGGCGGTGCAACTCCGGCTCCGTCCCCGGCGCGGCCGTCCCCATACCCACCGGTGAGGCCGCTCAGATAGTCCATGCGGCCACCGGGCTGTGCCTGGATGTGGAGAATCAAGTGGTGGAGAAGCGCGTCAACGCCATTGCTGCGCCGTGCAGTTCGGGAGCGACCCAGCGATGGACCTTTGACGCCGACGGACACCTGCACAACATGGCCGATCCCGCTTTCTGCCTCAAAGTCGACGATGAGGCTGCCGGCGTCGGCATCCGCCCCTGCACCTCCGACGACCCGGAGAAGCGCGCACGGATGACCTTCACTATCGGCGCGAGCGGGGCAATCCGGTCCCAGCCGAGACCCGACCAGGTCGTCGTCCCTGTCGGCTCTTCCGCCAGCAAGGAGCTGCTAATGGTGCTCAAGGAAAGCTCCACAGAGGACTCCGAACGCTGGGCCGCGTCGCCGGTTGCACCCACATCGGAACCGCGCTGACCCGCACGTTCAGGTCGTCTTCTCGTAGGGCAGTACGTGGAATGGTTGCTCTGTCAGAAGCGGTACGCCAGGGTCTTGTCGGTGTGCCATCCTGATGGTCCACTGTCAACGGCCATTTCGTTCTCCCCGTAGGCGGCCAGTAGTTCGCCCCGCTGGCGGCCATCGAGATGTCCCCGGTGGCGGCCAGAAAATTCCCCGCCCTCGGGTCGGTCCGGTCAGCTGAAGGGCTTCACTCCCTGTCCGCTGGTGGCCTGGGTGAGCCGATAGCTGTCACCCTGGGTGACAACGATATGAGCGTGGTGCATGAGCCGGTCGACCGTCGCGGTGGCCAGGGTCTTGGGCATGATCTCGTCGAAGCCCGTCGTTCGGCGAGACCGGCAGCAGGCCGATGTCATCGACGATGATCAGGTCCGAGCGGATGATCTTCGCGAGAGCCCGTGCGATGGAGTCGTCCGCGCGGTGCCGTCGGACCAGGGCTCCGAGGTCCTCGATCAGGGCGAAGTTCCCGACGCCCAGGAGCCGATCGCCCGGCAGCTGCCCGTCCGTGGTGATGAGCGTGTGAATGTGCCCGTCCTCCGAGTCGAACTCGATGTCCTGAAGCGTTCCCTGACTCTCGCCGGTCTCGGTGATGACGGGCTTGCCCACGGGGTCGTGGTTCTTGTGCGCCTCCTGGTCGGAATCGACCTCCTTCTCAGGTTCCAGGCGGCCTGCCGAGCGAACCGTGACGGCGTTCTTGCCGAAGGACTGGACGTCGCGCCAGGCCACGACGTGGCCGCTGTGGCCGCGGGTCTTCAGGCGAAGGGTCGAGACGCGCGGCGGCGAGGGTGCGACCGTGCACGCGGCGATGGTTCCGACGGTCTCAGCGGTCGAGACGGCGACGACGCTGCGCCCTCGGGCGCTGCTGAACCTCATCGTTCCTCCTCTCGGGAACGGCGGCGCAGACCCTCTGCGGCGGCCGCCAGTCCGGCGATGTCGCCGGCCGTGAAGTCGGCACAGTCGTCCGGTACGACGATCTTTTCCCCCCGAAACGGAGCCGACGACCTTGGGAGTCCTGCCGGTCTCGATGATGACGTCGGCGACCGTGCCGAGACTGGTCCCTGCCTCGGTCAGCATGCGCGCGCCGAGGACGTTCGCCCCGCCTGGGGCGTCCCAGTGCTGCCGCACGGCTCCTTCGTCGTCCTTGAGCACCGTCTCGTCCTGGATCATCACCGCGTCCGGGCCGAGTGCATGGGCCTTCTTCCACAGGAGCGCACGCTTCAGCGGGCCGGCGAACAGTCCCCGGCCATTGAGAGTGAAGCAGCTGATGCCGCCGTTACCGGGTCGAAGACGATGTCCTTGACGTCGGCGACGTCCTCGCCCCGAGAGTGATCACGGGCTTCTTGCTGATCTCTCGTGCGCGCAGGTACATGCTCATGTCGTCCCGCCCCTCTTTCCGGTCTGCGGCTTCCCGCCGGCGATGACGCCGCCACTGCGCCGCCAGGCCTGCAGCGCCACCGCTGACGAGGCGGCCACCGCCAGCACAGTGACGGCGATGATCAGCCAGATCCACCACTCCATCAGAATCCACCTCCACGTTCGTGATCACGGAGCCTGTGATCGTGATGTCCGCGAGAACCCGCATCAAGGATGCGGACCCGCACCGGGCCGTGTGCTCGCCCACGGCCACCTCACCGGGAGCACGTTCCCGACCCCGGCTCTGCCTGACCGTCAGTGCCAGTGACAGCGTGGCAAGGAGCACCAGCACGCTCCCCACCGTGAGGTCATTGACCCGGGCTGCGTCTGCCGCCTCCGTGTCGCCGTAGCCGAACAGGACGGGGCCGCGATCAGCCACGCTCCGCCGATGAGCACGAGGATGTCCGACACTCTTCCCCTCGGCTGGACCAAGCGGGCCACAGCCACGAGCAGCACCACGACGCCGACGAGAATCTCCGTGAGATGGGCGTCTCCAGAGGCCTCGGTGAACGGGTGGCCGATGACCCGGCGCCGACGAACAGCCAAAGGGACCCGAGAAGCATGATGACGCTGATCAGACTGTTCCGCACTCCCCTGGCATCCGGAGCGGGATGGACCTTGTACGGGGGCGAAGGCGACACGGTACCGCCGTTCCTGGGCATGGCGATCCTCCCTTCCGAAGACGCCTCGGCTTCAGGCGAGTGGTTCGCGTGTGCCGGACCGTGCCGTCCGCCCGAACGAGCACCGTCCGCAAGCGGAGACGTAGACCTGGGCTGCGTCGGGCCAGGTGGCTTGTGCCACAACCGGCGAGTGCCTGACCCGCCTCCGGCTTCTTCTTCGCGGCTACCCCGCTACACCCACGCAACGCACCGGCGCTCATCGCCGCGCGAGACCCGCCAGTGCGGTCAGGGCCTGCGGGCTTGTGCCCATCGCCCGGTCAGGGCCTCGTCGACGTGTTCGGCCAGTTCGGTGAGCCGGAGACGCTCGGAGGTGTGGAGGTCCTGAGCCTCGATGGTGGAACGCAACCTGGCGAGTGCGGCGGCGATGGGCGGGTGGCGGGTGGGTTCGGTGCACCAGGTGAGTTCGCGCAGGAGCATCGCGATTCGTGCCAGGACGGCGGGCTCGGCGGCACCGTACCGGAGAGGTTGGTCCACGGCCAGGTCCAGCAGGTCCTCCAGGTCCGGGCGTCGCAACACGACCCTGATCTGCTCGTGCTCGTCGCGCAGTAGCCGAGGTCCGAGTTCACGGCGCGCCAGCCCGCACAGCAGGGCGGAGGAGTGGGACAGGGCATGTACGGCGGTGGTCGGATCGTTGATCCCCGGGGAGAGCGCTTTGGCTGCGATGTCGGTGAGCTGGCGAAGTCCGAAGGCGACGTCCTGCAGGTCAGTGCGCTCGGCACCGGTCCGCACCGCTTGCGAGACTTCTTCGGCCAGACGCGCCCGGGTGCCGGGGGTGAACGGTTTCCCGGCGCGAGGCCACGCGGCGCCGACGGGTGTGTCGGCGATCAGCGAGCTTCCGGGGTGGCGGTCGATGTGCACCAGGGCGTCGGCTTCGACAGCTGCTTTCAGCAGAGCCACCTCGTCCACGGACAGGAGAAAGCCGGACACTGCGACGGTCAGGGTGAGCGCGTTCGCGGGCGGTACCGGTGGAGCGACAGCAGACGTCCCTTTCGTCGACTCCTCACCGGTGAGGTCCGGCGTCTCCGCGAGGAGCCGGTGAATGGTGCGGTCGGCGGCGGAATGGACGCTGCTCATCATCGCCTCGATCCGGATCTCGCGTGCCAGGTGCGACAAGAACAGCACCAGAGCGAGCACGCTCGCCAGGGTGAGAACGAAGGCCACGGTGACCGACGTCTGCGGGACGAAGCCAGCCTGCCCGTCATCGCCGGTGCGGACAGTACGCAGCACGGTCAAGGCGAAGGTGAATGTCGCCAGGAAGAGCGCCAAGGTCGCCTGGACGTACCGGTCGGCGGTGAAGGTGCGCAGCAGCCGCGGGGAGAACTGGCTGCTGGCCAGTTGGAGTGTCACCACGGTGAGTGAGAAGGTCAGCGCCGTCACCGTGACCATCGAGCTGGCGATCGCCCCCAGCACCGAGCGAGCGGCATCCGGGCTGCCGCCGAACAGGTAGGCCCGCAGCCAGGATGGCATGTCGTGCTGCGTCCGTCCGTCCAGCACGGGAAGTCCCACACCGGCGACGATGGCGAGAGCGACCCCCAGCGTCGGCAGAGGCCACAGCTGGGTCCGGAGTCCCTCACGCATGAGCGCGAGGAATGCGGGCGGGCACGCCGGCCGCTGCCACGGAGGTTCCCGTTGTTGGAAGCCAGAGGGAGCGCTTCGGCATCAGCACAGGATCAGGTTACAGACCACGACACGTGACACAACTCGTACAGCGCTGACTCAAAGACTCCCCCATGCCTGCTGCGTGTGCCCGGACCCCATGGGCTCGGTAGTCCCCACCGCGGACCGTGCGACCGGATGCGACTGTCCCTGGCCCGAGAATGGGCTGACCGCGTTGACTGCGGTGACACAGCGAGGTCGCTGCCCTGGACGAGGACGGCACGGCACGGCACGGCGACATGCGTCCCACACCCGCACAGGCGGCCAAGGGGAGAGGACGAACCCGACGGACCCGCGTCCCTTCCCCTCCCGCATGGCGACGTCGTCCCGGCGCGGGAGCCGGAACGCCCCGGTCCCTCTCGTGGTTGACCGTTTGCAAGTGTCATTCAGGCGACGGTGAGGTCAACCCCGGTACGCCGGTGACGTTGTCGTGCACGTAGGTGGGGATCTGGGAGTGCACCTGCAAGGCAATCTCGCCGGCGCGTTCGAAGCGCTGGGTGATCCACACGAAGTCACCACCGCGGATCTGCCGGCGCAGGCCTCGGAGCATCAGGTGGACGCGCCCCTCCTCCAACTCGACGAGCTTGCCGGGGGCAGGGTGACCGGTCCTCGGGCTGCACCGTCGCCGTTCACGATATCCACGGAGTCGGCGGCCGTGGTCTCGGCGCCGAGCAGTGCCAGCGAGATGACCATCTCGTCGACGCCGGTCAGGCATTTCTGCCGCCTTGACGATCCTCGGCTCGAAGCCGCCTTCCCGGTCGCGGGGAAGGGCTATCTCGACCGGGCCGACGTCGGTGAGCTCGCCCTCGAGAGCGGACTCCAGAAGCCGCTTGGAAGCTCCTATAGATCGTCAAGCTGGTCTGGTGAGTCCATAGGATGCGTTTGTGGCTCGGTTTGATGAGGTGAAGGCGACGTTCTGGGGCGAGGGGCTGTATGGGGTTCAGCCCCCGCTGAACGACGCGGTCGTTCAGGATGCCGAGCGCCAGCTTGGTGTCCGCCTGCCGGCTTCGTTGCTGGAGATCCTGCGGGTTCAGAACGGCGGACTGGTGGCGGAGTCGTGGAACGCGTTCCCGACGGATGGGCCGACTTCGTGGAGCGAGAATCATGTTCCGCTCGACGACATGATGGGCATCGGCCGTCACGACGGCCGGCTGTCATTGCTGGACACGGCCTACTTGGTTGAGGAGTGGGGTCTGCCGTCGCCTCTGGTTCTGCTCTCCGGTGATGGTCACTGCTGGATCGCTCTCGACTACCGGTCATGCGGCCAGCTCGGGGAGCCATCCGTGACGTGGTTCGACGTGGAAGGTGACACCGAGCTCCCGCTGGCGACGGACTTCACGGCGCTTGTCGAGCGGCTGACTGCGGCCGCGTCGTTCGACCTCGATGACGCGGGCGGGAGTCGGTCAGCGTCGTGATTGGGCTCGGCCCGCGCCTGCGTGTCCAGGCTGTGTGTGGTCCTGAGGTGCCTGTAGACCTCGCGGGCGACGAACCTCTTGAGGCACCGCATGATGTCCTTGGTGGACATGCCCTCGGCAGTGCGTCTGGCAACGTAGTCACGGGTTCGATGGTCGTACCGCATGCGGACCAGGACGATGGTGTAGAGGGCACTGTTGGCGTTGCGGTCGCCGCCGCGGTTAACGCCGTGACGGTTGGTCCGGCCAGATGAGGCGGGGACCGGGGCAGCCCCACACAGGTGCGCGAAAGACGCTTCGGACCGGAGCCGGCCGGGGTTGTCTCATGCGGTGATCAGCAGCTGGCCGGCCGTCTCCGTGCCCACCCCGGGCAGTGCGACGAGGCTGGGTGCCGCCCGGGTCACGAGGGGAGCCAGGTCCGCGTCCGCCTCTTTGATCTCCTGCTGAAGAGCCTGGTAGCGCCGGGCCAGGCGGCGAAGTGCGGTCTTGGCCGCGCAGGCCGGGTCCGTGAGATCAGCGGCGGGCCGGGTCCGGGCGAGGGTGTCGATCAGCAGGCCGGTGGGCAACCCACGCAGCTTGTCCCGCAGGGCGGAGGGAGCGGTGACCATCAGAGCGCGGATCTGGTTGAGGTCTGCGTTCGGGCCTTGACCGCGCTCTTGCGGACCACACGCAGCGCGCGGATCGCTTCCACGATCCCGTCCCGGCTCTTCGGCGTTCCGCTCGCGCGACCGGACAGGACGGCGGTGGCCGCCGCATAGGCGTCGATCAGATCGGACTTGCCGTGGGCCCGCCGGGCCTTTCGGTCCGGCCGGTCGACCTCGACGACCGTGATGCCGCTGGCGGTGAGGAACCGGGCGAGTTCGGCGCCGTAGGCGCCGGTGCCCTCCATCCCGACCGCGATGACCTCGCCCTGGGCACGCAACCAGGCCAGCAGCTGTTCGTAGCCGGCCGAGTTCGTTTCGAACGGCTGCGTGTCCAGGTGGCGGCCGACCGAGTCGATCACTGCGGCCTGGTGGACGTCGGTGTGGGTGTCGATTCCGCCGCCGATCACCGCTATCTCGGGCGCTGTCATGCTTGGCTCTGCCGTCCTTCCGTATGGGTACCGGGTCAGCGTGTGCTGTCCGGGCGGACGGACAAGACAGTGAAGAGGCTGGTGGCCAAGCTCCTATGAGGTCACAGACGCCCACGCGCACACGCGGTGGCATCCCACGAGGGCCGACGATTCAACGCACAGGCAGCCGAAGCGCCAGTCAGACCCAGAGTCAGACCCCCGAGCGATGCCGCCTACATCCTCACTGTCAGCTGCTGGAGCAGCCCGCCCTCGCCGGTCAGCTGAAGGCCCTCGGCCTGAGCGCGGCCCACCAGCTCGTCGAGCAGCTGGTCGTCCACTGACTTCGCCGGCGCCGCTTCAGATGGCTCGACGGACTCGGCCTCGGGCATGTTGCTGCTGGTCATCGATGCATCTTCCGTGATCGGGAGTTACACCGAACAGTCCCTCTGCCGGCGAGCCCGCTGCTGGACACGGGGCTGCCAGTCGAGGCGTACCTCGGTCCGCCCGAGCGGGCCGGCGGATCTGGCTCTTCACATATCGCCCCACGGTCCGCCGGGAGGTGCCGAGCCGGGCGGCCACGGCGCGGGTGGAGCCCTTCTCGGCCTTCCCGGGTGAACACCCACGCGGTCCGGGCTGTCCCCTACGAGCCCCATCAGGGCCTCCGGTCCGAACGTTGATCGATTGCGGCCGGTCACCGCTCCCGGCGGTAGCCGGGATCGCTACAGCACCCCGACTCCGGCCAGAGCGGCCACCGGCAGCAGCAGCATCCACTGCGGCAATCGCAGCAGGGGCCGCGACCAGTCCGCACGGAGCGCGATCACCACGAACACCGCCGCATAGGCCAGGAAGTGGGCCGCGATGAACAGGACGAGCGGGGCATACGGTGCGGGGCGTGTCGCGAGGGTGGCCAAGGCGACGCCGCTGAACAAGAGGTCGGCCGTGGCGAAGTGCCACACGGCGTGCAGGGTACGCCGCGCCTCGGCCTCCAGGGAGCAGCCCAGCAGCGGGCGGACCACGTCTCGCCCGCCGGCGACGAGGTGGATCAGAGCCGTCACGGTTGCCAGGGCGCCCGCAGCCAGCAGCCATCCATTCATCGGGGCTCGATTCCCTTGGCAGCGATCCTGGCAACACTCCGAGCCAGTTGGAGACTGGCAGGCTCACCCAGGATGCCCATCCGGAAGAAGACAGTGCCGACGAGGGCGTCGAGCACCAGATCGGTCTCGACGCTCAAGCCCATCTCCCCGCGCGCCTGGGCCCGCTCGAAGACACTGGCCAGGCGCTGCTTGGCGGGTGCGAGGAAAGCGGAGCGGATTCTGGCACGTAGTTGGGGGGCGGCAGCGAAGTCCGCCAGCAGGCCGGGAAGCGCCGCGGCGGCCGGCGGTGCGCTGAACTCGTCGATCAGCTGCTGGACGAGGACGGTGAGGTCGCTTTCGAGGGTGCCGGTGTCGGGAACCGGGGCGGTGTCGGTCGTGGTGAACACCGCCTCGTAGACCAGCTCGGCCTTGCCCGACCACCGGCGATAGATGGTGTCCTTCCCCACCCTGGCCCGGGTCGCCACGGCCCCGAGGGACATGGCGGCATAGCCCGTCTCCGTCACGAGGTCGGCGGCGGCGGCGAGGATCGCCGCATGCGAACGCGCATCTCGAGGGCGCCCACGCGAAGTTGTCTCAGCAGGCATACCACCCTTTTTACCATACGAGTCGACCCGTATGATAAAAGCTCGACCCTCGGCCACCCACCCGGCGCCCCCATTAGCGAGCGGCAAGCAGCCTCACAAGCTGCATCCCGCAGGCGATCAGGCAGGCGTTTTCTCAACTTTGATCCCCAATCAGCCCTCTGGCCGCTACCGTGCTTGTCGGCTTGCGAGGAACGATCCGGAGCCGAAGTGATGGTCCGGACTATCCCCGCGGGCGCAGGGGCGACACCCGCACCGCCTGCGCGATCAGCTCCGCTGCGGACAATCCCTGCGGGTGCGAGGGCGACACACTGAACGCCCGGACGGCAACACCCAATCCGAAGCACCACTGCGGACGCGGGGGCAACAGGCGTACGAGAGAGTGCCCCGCGGCTGTACGTCGAACGATCCCCGCGGACGCGGGGCGACGGCGCGGACGGCGAGTCGCGGACGCCGGGCGACGAACGATCCCCGCAGGCGCACGGGGCAACTCATGGTTCTAGTCCTTGCCGGCGAACGGTCGGGACGATCCCCGGGCCAACATGACGGAGGTGTGCGGGGTCAGCCCGTTCAGGGGACCTACCCCGCCGACGCGGGGGCAACCGCAGCCAGGACTGGCCGGCCCGGGAGGGCAACGGACCAACCCCGCGGGTGCCAGGGCTACTCATCGAGCTTCTTCGCCGCAGTGTCGAGGTGCGGACGATGCCTGCGGGCGCAGGGGCGACGCGCTGGAGCGGCAGTCCGCCAAGCTCGGCCTGCCCCACCTGGCCGAGAGCCTGAATCAGTAGGCCAGCCGGGCAGACGAGGCCAAGATGGGCTACCTCGACTTCCTCGACCTGGTCCTGGCCGAGGAACTCGCCGGTCGTGACGACCGGCGCTTCCGCCCGGGCCTGCGGCTGCCCAAGCTGCCCCACCACAAGACGCTAGACAAGTACGACCTCTCCGTGGCTTCCCGAAATCCTCCAAGCCCCCGCGCTACCGAACGTCGAGCTGAGCACGATCATCCGTACCTGCCTGAGCACTCCGACGAGTACGCGGACACCACATGCCCACGGAGTGGTGTTCGTCGCTACCAGGCAACCGGAGAGCCTCGGGCCGCGGGGCCACCGCGGTCGAGGGGCCGGTGCCGTAGGAGTTGGTGTGGTTCGCGCTGAACACCAGGCGTCCTCCGGGTGCCAAGCCGTGCGCCACGGCCGGCAGAAGCCGGTGCGGGTCCACGTACGGCACCCCGTCGACTGAGTAGATCAGGTCGTAGGGAGCCGCTTCCTGCAGATGGGCGACGGCATCGGCGCACACCAGGCAGAGCCGGGCGTGCCCGGGTAGCGGGCGAGGGCACGCTGGTGCTGGGCTTGGGAGGCGTCGACGGCGGTGACCTCGGCACCCAGGGCGACCGGCCGGGCGGCGTGCCGGCCGAGCCCGCTGCCGAGGTCGAGCACGCGCAGCCCTGCCACCTCGCCGATGGCCTCGACGCCGGGCCCCGTGTCGACCCCTACGACGCCGGACCCTGGCTCGCCGAGACCCAATCGCCCTGCGTGCGGTCTGCTCCGACATGCCCTCCCCCGGTCCGCTGCGGCGGCGCACCGACGAACTGGAACCATGCAACAACGACATGGGGCACCGATCTGCCGAACTGGGCCCGAGACCCCGCCCAGTGGTGAGGCGCGTCGTATGCAGCAGCGGGCGGCGGGGCGCGGCCCCGCCCGGGGCGCTCACGGCCACGGCATCGCCGATCCACGGCGCGATGTGCGGGGTGGGACGGAGCGGTATCCCGGGGGGGCGGGCTGGGGCGTGACGGCGAACAGACGACGAGCAGCGTGCACGCATCGTGGACCGCCCGCGTCAAGAGTCGGTAACAGCTGTTACCATGTCCGGATGGCGAAGACACAACTCGGTGCACGGGTGGACGAAGACGTCGCGGAACTTGCAAGGAAGCGGGCCGCCGACCTGGGCCTGAGCGTGGGGGACTACCTCGCCCGCCTCGTGCAGGACGACGCCAGCGGACTGCGCGCCCGCGCCGTCGACGCGGCAGCACGGTTCCTGGCCGAGCACCAGGACGTCTTCGACGAAGCCGAGGACGCCCAGCAGACCTCGCCCGGAGCGCGCGCCGCGTGATGGAACTGCGCATCGACGTGCCCTGGATCCTGCAGGTCACCGAAGCAGCCGGAGCCGGCGACCCCGCACCCGAGGACTACGGCGTGCCGGTCGCCGCCGTCGCCCGCCACCGGGCCGAGCTGTTCGAGCACCCCGTCTACGGCGGCCCCTACGCCCGGGCAGCCGCACTCGTCCACACCCTGGGCCGCTGCCGATGGCTGGAACGCTCCAACCTCGCCGTCGCGGCCGCCACCGGCGTCATGTACCTGGAAGCCTCCGGCATCACCGTCAAACCCACCCGCCACGACGCCACCGCACTCAAGGACCTGCTCCTGGACCCCGCCTGCACTGCAAAGAAGATCGCCGCACTCCTGCAGACCTGGCCCACCACCAGCTGAACCACGCAGTGCGAGACCACGGGCCCGCCGTACCCAGGTCCAGCACCGAGGCGAAGTGGGAGCGCAGCGATCCGGCGGGGTCCGGCGGATCGCCGCTTCACCGGCATTGCGGGGATGAGAGAGGCAGCAGGACAGGCACGGGCGACCTCATGATCATCGGTCGGAGCCACCTCAACGATCACGAACGTCCGTGCCTGCCCTGGCAATACGCCCCGACCGATGGCGACCCCGCGAACCCCGACATCGCCCGACTCCAGTCGGGCGGTCCTCGTCACGTCGCTGAGCGCCTGTCCACGGGGCGGCCGCTCGAGTCACGGACTACCGACTGCCGTCCGTCCGGATGACTCCGGGTGATGCGGCCCCGGTTGTTCACGCGGGCGCGGGCAGGGCATCGAAGAGGGATTCCACTCGACGCGCCAGGTCGAGGAGCTTCCTGTCATGACCGTGCGCGCCATCGATCTCGAGCCCGATGGGCAGGCCGTGCCCGGTCAGACCAATGGGGATGCTGATGCCCGGCAGGCCGGCTCCGCTGGCCGGAACGGTATTCTTCGCGAGGAACAGGTCACGGACCTCTTCCCCCGCGACCGTGAACATCGACCGCTGCTCGATCAGCGGCGCGGGGCTGGGCGTCGTCGGAAAGAGCAGCGCATCGAAGCCGCTGTGCGTGAATATCTTGCCGAGTCGGCGCTGAAGTTCCGGTCGATCGACGGACAGGGCTGCCTCGTAGGTCTCCTCCGAAATATAGCCCTGTCCACTCGGCAGAACGAGATGACCCCACGCTCCCTTGAGTTCCGGCTTGAGATCGTGGTAAATACCGTAGAACGAAACGGGGAAGTCGTTCTGCCGAAGGAACTCGGTCACCGCTTCCATCGTCTCCCGGAAGAAAAGACTCCATGCTATCCGTTCCGTCAGCGCGGAGAAATCCTCGCCGAGATCGATCTCGACGACTTCGGCCCCGGCGTCCTGCAGCCGCAGCAGCGCACTCTTGAAATGCGTTTCGATATCGGCATCGATCAGCTCCATGTGCTGCCGGGGAGCGTAAGCGAACCGCGCCCCCTGGAGATCGGAACGATCAGAAAGGGGTGCGGCCGCATTCTTCGTGACGACCTGGTCGATCAGAGCGACATCGTCGACACTGCGCGCCAGGATGCCTGCCGTGTCGAGCGTGCGCGATACCGGCGCGATGCCACGACTGGGCCACCGTCCCGTGGTCGGCTTGAAGCCCACCACGCCAGACAGCGAAGCGGGCACCCTGATGGAGCCGACCGTGTCGCCCCCGAGTGCCGCAGGCACGATGCGGGCCGCGACAGACGCTCCCGCGCCGCTCGAAGATCCTCCCGGCACGTGGGCAGCGTCGTAGGGATTCTTCACCTGTCCGTAGCGGCTGTTGTGTCCGGTCAGCCCCCAGGACATCTCCACGAGATTGTTCTTGCCGAAGACAATACCGCCGGCGTTTTTGATGGAGCCGACAACGTCGGCGTCTTCTGCCGGTGTGAAACCGTCCAGGGTTCTCACACCGAGCGTTGTAGGAAGATCGCGCGTTGAGTAGCTGTCCTTCACGCCGATGGGGACGCCGAGGAAAGGCGCTCTGGAACCCGCCGCGCGCGACTTGTCCGCTTGTTCGGCCGCGGACAGCACTGCGGATTCATCGATCGTGATGAAAGAATTCAGTTCGGAATATCGCCATGCGCGCCGCAGAAGCGCGGCCGAGTAGGCCTCGGATGTGATGTCGCCGTCACGGATTGCGGCGGCCGCGGCCGCTAGGCCGAGTTCGGCCAGTTCGTTGTCTCCCGATGCCGGCACCGCGCCGACGGGGGCTTCCTTGTTTTGCATGATTACCTCTCTTCAGGGGCGGCCTCTTCCCGCACCGCGGCAAATGAGGCCTGCCGATCACCCTGACCGGCCCGATCGGCAGCCGTGCCGCCGGACGCGATTCCGATCGCGAGGGTCGTCGCCGACACGATCACCGGACGGGTGGTGTCCGGGTGGCGCGCAGACCCTCACGAAGTAAAGTGATCGCTGTACTTTGCTGAAGGTAACACGACACCGAGGGAAGGTAAAGCGATCGATATACTTGGGGGCATGGCAACGAGTGAAACGACGGCCGCTGCACCCCGAGGCGGGCGCGGAGCGCGGGAGCGCATCCTGCGCGCCGCGGTCGAGCTGTTCGCGCGCGACGGCATACACGTCACCGGCATCGCGAAGCTGACAGACGTGGCGCACGTGTCGACTCGCACGTTCTACCAGCACTTTCCGAGCAAGGAGGCACTGGTCAGCGCCTACTTGCAACGTGTCGCGTCAGACTCGGAAGGGCCCGTACACATCGAGACCGTTCTGGAGCGCCACGACCTCACCGCGCGCGAGCGTCTCCTGGCGCTGTTCGCCGACTCGCCACCGGCAAAGGTCGTGCGCGGCTGTCCCCTGCACAACGCCACCGTCGAAGCGGCCGGGACGATGCCCGAGGCCGCAGCACTGGTCGAACGTCACAAGCGAGAGTTCACCGAGCGTCTGATCAAGACCGCCACCGAGGCAGGCGCGCGCGAGCCCGAATCCCTCGGACGGCAGCTCGCCTTGCTCTTCGAGGGCGCCCGCGCCCTGTCCACCTCGCTCAACGACACGCTCCCGTACCGGGACGCCCGAGAACTTGCCGAAATGTTGATCGACCAGTCGACCAGGGCGGTTTCCCAGCTCCCGCCGGGCCTGTCTGGCAAATGATCATCCGGCGGGTTCACGGAGCCACAGCAGTGGACCGACGAGGACCATCGCCGTCTGGAGGGCCACAGCAGGCGACGAGCAGCAGGTCGTGATGACGGTCGCGCCCCGGGGCTGCACATCGCAAACCACGGCCCGAGGCTCTCGGTGAGGAGCCCGTGCCCGCCGGTCCCTGGCGGACCTGCTGGTGGAGCCGATACGGGACCATTGTCCAGAGGCCGCAGTTCGCAACGGTGCCACACTGATGAGGTGACAGACAGCGAACGACAGACGGTTCGGCGCCTGGAACGCGTCATCCTCGAGTTGCTGGAGCGCCGCGGCCCGGAGGCGACGATCTGCCCCTCCGAGGCCGCCCGAGCGATGCACGCGCAGGGCAACGACGGCTGGCGATCACTCATGGAACCGGCCCGCCATGCGGCCCGGCGGCTGGCCACGGCCGGCATTGTGGAGATCACCCAGGGGGGACTTCCCGTCGAACCGAGCAAGGCCCGAGGGCCCATTCGTATCCGCCGCGCCTGCTGACGCACCCAGAGGGAGATCGCGCAGACGGTCCGCGGAGATCACATGGGACACGTCCTGCGGGCTACCAAGCTCAGGCATCCTCGGGGTCGGCCGAGGTGATCTTCCGGGTCCTCAACCCAGCACTCCTCCCCTCCTCGGACGATGGCGGCGTCTGGTGGTGGCACGGGCGATGGTGGAATCGATCCGAACCAGCCAGTCCATGTCACGGGCGGCACCGGCCCCGGCGCCTGGATCCGTTGCAAGGCCCAGGTGAACACACCGGCGGCGGCGCAGCTGCGGAAGGGGTGCGGTCCGTCTTCCAAGGGCCGTAGCGTTCCGGCAGTCACGCCGGGAAGCTCCGTTCCGGCTCTTGTAGACCACCCCTGGATGCCCCCGGTAGTCCTTCTTGAGTCCGCCCTCTGCCCGCACTCGCGTCAGCGGAGCCGGTGACGCTCATCCGGTTCATGGCCACGAACGAACCGCCCGACCTTGATCCACTACGCAAACGGTCTTTCAAGTCGGACCCTGGTATGAGGACAACCGCACCGCGTGATGTCGAGTGTCACCCGCGATGGCCCCTTGCTCCAAGGCTTCCCGCCGCGACGTCCCCGTGATCAACAACGCCACCGACCACTGAAACGGAGCAGTCAGGTGCTGAACCTCATCAAAGCAAGCAGGACGCGATACCTGGGCGCAGCTGTGACAGCAGCCGTGGCTCTCGCAGGCGGGGCATCGCTCACACCGTCTGCGTCGGCCGGTGTGCCCGCCGCGAAGCAGCAGGTGGAGACTTTCGAACTGGTCGGCAAGCAGACCTCGGCCGGCGAGGTAGATCTGGGCAAGCCGGGAATCAGTGTGGGTGACGAACGCATCGTACACGAGGACCTCTACCGTGACGGCAAGAAGGTCGGCGATCACAGCGCGGTCTGTACCTTCACCCAGGTCAGTCCGGCCGCCCTCCAGTGCCTGGGAACCTTCGCGCTCCCCGAGGGGCAGTTCGCCGCGCAGTCGTTGCTGCACCTGCCTGCTCCGTCCTCCGTGGACGTAGCCATCACAGGCGGATCGGGCGACTTCCGCACCGCTCAGGGTTTCATCCGCACCGTCCCCGCAGGTGAGACCGAGCGGCACTTCACCGTTCACCTGCAGCGCTGATGGGTCTGTCGGTGGCCCATGCCGACGGGCGTGCCGTTGCCGCGGCACAGACCGAAGCCCCGGCTGCATCGCTTCCTCGCCCGCAATCTGCCGGTGGTTTCCGTACGCGGACAAGCCGACCCACGAACTCCGCGCGCGGACCGGGATTCAGACCGGACGGCGGTGCTCCCGTCGGGGGCTGCCTCGTCCGGGCCGACAGTTCGGCGGCCGGTCCGGGGACGGTTGGGCGGGTGCGTCGGGGATGGGGCACCTCGTGGGGGAGCCGACTGCGAGCGTAACGACTTCGCCGTGGTGACACATCGACATCGGCTCCCCTGTGAGCAGGAGGTACGTCGCGTATCCGGCCGTGATCTCCACCCTCAGGCTTCGGCCCCAGATGTTCATGTGGAATGCCAGACGGCTGAGTTCTTGGGGCAGCCTCGGTGCGAACACCAGGGTGTCCTCGTAGTGGCGCATGCCTCCGAAACCGCCGACCAGGGCCATCCAGGTGCCCGCCAGCGAGGCGATGTGCAGCCCGTCCCGGGTGTTCATGTGGAGGTCGTTGAGGTCGATGAGCGCCGCTTCGATCGCGTACTCGTAAGCCATGTGGCCGTGGCCTACCTCCGCTGCAAGCACCGCCTGGCAGCAGGCGGAAAGGGAGGAGTCACGCACGGTGAAGGATTCGTAGTATCCGAAGTTGCGCGCCTTGTGCTCCGCGTCGAAGCACTCGCCGCAGGTGCACATCGCCAGCACCAGGTCGGCCTGCTTCACGACCTGCTTCCGATAGATGTCGAAGTACGGAAAGTTGAACATCAAGGGGTACTGGTCAGGATGGGTTGCGGCGAAGTCCCACGGTTGGCGGTCGGTGGACCCGGCGTGCTGCTCGTGCACCCCCAGGTCCGCGTTGTAGGGGACATGCATCGACTCCGCGGCGGCACGCCAAGCTGCGGCTTCCTCGTCCTCCACGCTCAGGTCCGCCGCCTCGTCGGGGTAACGGTCGACTGCGTGCGCGGCCCCGCGAAGGTTCCTCGCCGCCATGAGGTTGGTGTAGGTGTTGTCGTTGACGATTGCGCTGTACTCGTCCGGCCCGGTGACGCCGTCGATGTGGAATGCTCCTCGCTGGTCGTGATGGCCCAACGACATCCAGAGCCGGGCGGTCTCCACGAGCAGTTCCAGACCGCTGCTGCGGGCGAAATCCTCGTCGCCTGTCGCGGAGACATAGCGTATGACCGAATCGGCGATGTCAGCGTTGATGTGGAAGGCCGCGGTACCGGCCGGCCAGTAGGCGCTGCATTCCGATCCGTCAATGGTCCTCCACGGGAACGCGGCCCCGCGCAACCCGAGTTGGCGTGCGCGGTTGCGCGCTGCCGCAAGCGTGCTCTGCCGCCAGCGCAGCGCTTCGACCACGGCGCCCGGCGAGGTGTACGTGAGCAGCGGCAACACGAAGGTCTCGGTGTCCCAGAAGGTGTGCCCGTCGTACCCCGTCCCCGTGAGCCCTTTGCCGGGGATGGGACGCTGTTCGGCACGCGCACCGGCCTGCAGCACATGGAACAGGGCGAATCGGACGGCCTGCTGAAGTTCGTCGTCGCCGTCGACCTCGACATCGGACCGTGCCCAGAAGTCCTGCAGGTAGTCCCGCTGTTCCTCCACCAGGCCCTCCCAGCGTGTGCTGCTCGCCGCCGCGAGCGCCGCTTCGACCTGGTCTCGCACTGCGGGAAGCGACCGCGTGCCCGACCAGCCGTAGGCGACCAGCTTCTCGATCCGCAGTTTCTCGCCGGCTCCCAGTCGGGAGGTGACGGTCAGGCGTGCGACGTCCGCAGTGCTCTCGCTGCTGGTTCGCGTCCCGGCGGGTCCGTCGACGGTGTGGTCGGCCGCGGTCGCCATGCGGAGCTTGCTCATGCGAGTGGAGTGCACCAGCAGGAGACGGTTGCCCATCGTGCGGTTCTCCTCGGACTCGAGGGGCGACTCCAGGACTGCCGCTGTGCGGGGATCGCCCGAGACCGCCGGAAGCTGTTCGTTGGCGATGAGTTCCGACTGGACGACGACGCGCACCGGGGCGTCGACGGCCTCCACCTCGTAGGCGACGGCCGCGATCGCACGCTGGGTGAAGGAGACCAGCCGGGTGGAGTGCACACGCACGGTGGAGCCGGCGGGCGAAGTCCATTCGCAGTGGCGGAGCAGCAGGCCGGAACGCAGGTCCAGTGTGCGCTCGTGGCTGTGGAGCCTGCCGTAGCGCAGATCGAAGGGTTCATCGCCGACCAGCAGCCGGAGCACCTTGCCGTTCGTGACGTTGATCGCCGTCTGACCGGACTCCGGATAGCCGTATCCTCCTTCTGGGTACGGCAGGGGGTGCGCCTCGTAGAGCCCGTTGAGGTACGAGCCGGGTATCCCGTGCGGCTCGCCCTCGTCGAGGTTGCCCCGCCAGCCGAGGTGACCGTTGGCCAGCGCGAACACCGACTCGCTCTGCGGCAGCAGGTCCAGTTTGAGCGGTGACTCCTTCAGACTCCAGTGGTCCACGGAGAAGCAGGGCTCTGTGAACATTCCCCGGTCCCTCGGTTCTGCGATGCGCACGACGACGACGGCGCGGTGGGCGGGTATGGCGTCTCCTTGACCGGCCCGGTCGACTCCGACGATTGAGTCGAAGCGCCACGCCCCTGATGTGCAAGTCGGCCGCACCCAAGGCCGTGGAGCCAAAGTCGTGGGCAGCGTCCGCAAGCGTGTCGGGGTGCGGGACTCCCGCGCCCTTCCGCGGCGACGAGCCCATCAAGGCGTGATCGCCTCTTCGCCCGAGCGCGTATCCCACGATCCTCCCGGCTGCGATGCGCCGCAACAGAGGAGGACAGGACGATTCGTACACCGGTCGACTCGCCCCGCAGGAAGGCGGCGTCCGGGGCGGACGCTCCCGCGAGGCAGCAGCCCGCTGGACCGGCTGGGAAGCAACGCATGGCGTGGGCCGTCAGCGGCGTGAACCGGAGGGAGGCCAGTCCGGGCTCGCCCTTGCGAGCGGCCCCCGGTCGCGACCAAGGCAGCCAAACGTGCGGTTGCGCGCCACCGCCATGTGCGCGCCGCAGTGTGACCGGCGGTCGAACACGGTAGACACAGCTCCACCGCTCACACGCAAGGACACCCTCATGGATCTGAAGCTCGAAGTGCTCGTGCTTCCCGTCTCCGACACCGACCGGGCCAAGGCCTTCTACGACAAGCTGGGCTTCCGTCTGGATCTCGACACGGGTCCCAGCACCGACTTCCGGTGCGTGCACTTCACCCCGCCCGGCTCCGGGTGCTCGATCATGTTCGGGGAGGGGATGACCGCCGCCGAGCCCGGCTCGGTGCAGGGCCTGTACCTCATCGTCTCCGACATCAACGCGGCCCGGGCCGAGCTCGCCGACCGGGGCATCGACGTCAGCGACGTCTTCCACGACGCGAACGGCGTGCTGTTCCACGGTCACGAGCGCGGGGACGTCACCCACAACCTTCCCGGCCAGGAACGGCTGGCGGGCCGCCACCCGGAGGGCAACACCTACTCCTCATTCGCCTCGTTCGCCGACCCGGACGGCAACGGCTGGGTGCTGCAGGAGATCACGGAGCGGTTCCCCGGCCGCTGAGGGCACATCACCGAACAGGAGTCGTACATGAAGTTCGTGTTGCTGGGCGCCACCGGCATGATCGGCAGCCGGATCGCCGCCGAGGCAGTCGACCGGGGCCACCAGGTGACGTGCGTCAGTCGCTCCGGCAGGCCTCCGGTGCCGGGGGTGACGGCGACCGCTGCGGACGCGGCCGACTCGGGCCGTATCGCGGAGCTGGCCGCCGGGCACGACGCGGTCGTCTCGGCGCTGGCGCCGTCGGGCGACGGCGGCGAGCAGCGGGAGCGCTTCGTGGCCCTGAACCGCGCTGTGGTCGACGCCACGCGGGCCGCGGGGATCTCCCGGCTCCTGGTGGTCGGCGGTGCGGGGAGTCTGCTGGTGGCGCCGGGTGAGGAGCTGGTCGTGCAGCCCGTCTTCCCCGCCGATCTTCTCGGTGTGGCGCTGGCGCACCGCGATGCCCTCGCCTTCTACCGCACCGTGGAGGATCTTGAGTGGACCAACGTGTCCCCGCCGGCCGAGATCGCTCCGGGGACGCGGACCGGCAACTCCCGCGTCGGCGGGGACGAGCTGCTGGTCGACGCCGAGGGACGCAGCCGTATCAGCGCGGAGGACTACGCGGCCGCTTGTGTGGAGGAACTGGAGAGCAACGCGCATCCGCGCAGCCGGATCACGTTCGCGTACTGACGGCACGCCATGGGCCCGGCCGGCTTTGCCACGTGCGTCGGCCGGGTCAGGGCCTGGGGATGGGACTCCATCTGCTCTACGGGGCTGGGCGGCCGGTCCGTCGCGGCGGGACGTCCCTGTCGAGTACGGACCCTGGAGCCGGGCCTACGACCTGTTCCTCCGATGGCAGCGGAACGGCACCTGGCACCGGATTCTACGCGGAGCGGCTCGCTCATCCGGGGCCCTGTCCCGCAGGAGCGTGGCCAGTTGGTCGTCGAGGGAGACCAGGCGTCCGCGGCGGCGTTGACGCGGCTGGTCTCGGCACCGTGGGCGCGGTCGAGCCCGGCCTGCGCCCGCCAGCGAGCACGACGCCAGCAACGATCTTCTTCTTTGGCGGCCACGACCTCGCCGTAGAAGCGGGCGCGCTCACCGGCCTGACCCCCTTTCGCCGCCCGCGGTGTCCCGGTCGTCGGGACATGAATCCTCAAGAGTCGAGTCGAAGGGTGCTAGCAGACGGTACAAACGAGCACTCCAGCCTGGCAGATGTATCACGCGATCCGCTCCGCAGAACCCGGCACTTCTGGAGAAATTCGAGGTGAACAGGCAGATGCGGAAGCGAAAGGGGGCGTCGGACGGCGCGTTACACGAACGTAACGTGCGATACATCTAGCCAACTTGTGAGGCATTCTGTAACTTCCGGAGCGCGGTCGGCGGCACCTCCGCCGGCCACGTCATCCGAGAGGTCCGATCCCCCATGAACCCTCACACGGTCCGCCGCCTGGCGGCCGCCGCCGTAGTGACCACCGCCTTTACCGCGCTCACCGCCTGCTCCGGCGGCGACGACTCCGCACCGGCCGCGAGCGGTAGCGTCATCGTCGCCGGCGTCAAGATCGAGAAGGATCCCGCGCTGCACGACGCGCTGCCCGAGGAGATCAAGGACGCGGGCACCGTCAAGGTCGCCACCGATGTGCCGTACCCGCCCTTCGAGATGTACGTCAAGGAGGGCGAGAGCGAGCTCACGGGCCTCGACTACGACCTCGGCCAAGCCCTGGGCGCCAAGCTGGGCGTGCCGTTCACCTTCACCCCGCAGAAGTTCGACGGGATCGTCCCGGCCATCCAGGCCGGCAGGTTCCACGCGGCGATGTCGGCCATCACCGACAACAAGGAGAGGCAGAAGGTCGTCGACTTCGTCGACTACTCGCAGTCCGGCTCCGGCATCCTCGTCGCCGAGGGCAACCCCGAGAACATCGCCACCGTGGACGACCTGTGCGGGAAGAAGGTGGCCGTGCAGGCCGCCACCAACCAGCTCGACCTGCTCAAGAGCCACCAGGCCGAGTGCAGGAAGGCCGGCGGCGGCCAGATCGACATCCAGACCTTCCCCAAGGACTCCGACGCCCAACTCGCCCTGCGCTCCGGCAAGGTCGTCGCCCAGGTGCTGACCAAGCCTGCCGCCGGCTGGACCGCCAAGACCGCCGACGACGGCACGACCTTCGACCTCGTCGAGGACCCTGCCGCACCCGGCGGCTACAACGCCTCGCCCAACGGCATCGCCGTCAGCAAGAAGCTGCCCGAACTGACCGACGCGATCCGGAGGGCCCTCCAGGCCCTGATAGACGACGGCACCGCGACCAAGATCTTCGAGAAGTACGGCGTCGCCTCCATCGCCGTGAAGGAAGCCACCAAGAACGCGGCGGTCGACTGAGCATGGTCGAGCTGAAGACATCCCGGGACACCGCCGCGCCCGCCCACGGCCTCACGGCGGACGATCTCGTCGTCGTGCCGGTGCGCAACCACGGCCGCTGGGTGGCCGCCGCGGCGTCCTTGGCCGCCCTGGTCGGACTGGTCGGCTCGCTGGCCGGGAACGACAACCTGCGCTGGGACATCGTTGGTCAGTACCTCTTCGCCGACCTCATCTTCGACGGCCTGTTCACCACCCTGTGGCTGACCGCCGCCGCCATGGTCCTCGGACTCGCCCTGGGCACGCTGATCGCGGTCATGCGGCTGTCCTCCAGCCCCGTCCTCTACGGGCTCGCCACCTTCTTCGTGTGGATCTTCCGCGGCACTCCGCTGCTCGTGCAGATCATCTTCTGGGGGTACGCGGCTGCCCTGTACAAGTACGTGATGATCGGCATCCCGTTCACCGACATCACCTTCTTCCGGGCCGAGACGAACTCCCTGCTGACCCCGGCCGTCGCGGCACTGCTCGCCCTCGGGCTCAACGAGGCCGCCTACGCCTCCGAGATCGTGCGCGCCGGTATCCAGTCCGTCGACACGGGGCAGACCGAGGCAGCGCACTCGCTGGGCATGCGTCCCGCCCTCACCATGCGCCGGATCGTGCTGCCCCAGGCGATGCGCGTCATCACCCCCCCGATGGGCAACGAGACCATCAACATGCTGAAGATGACCGCCCTGGTCTCGGTCATCTCCGCCCACGACCTGATGTCCAACATCCAGGACGTGTACGCCCAGAACTACCAGGTCATCCCCATGCTCGTCGTCGCAAGCCTGTGGTACCTCGCCCTGGTGACCCTGCTCGGAATCCCTCAGGCCTGGCTGGAGCGCCGCTACGGGCGCGGCACCGCCCAGGCCCAGCAGGTGTCCCCCCTGCAGCGCCTGCTCGGCGGAACGGCCCGGACCGCGCGCGTCGGCAACCGCGTCATGAACAAGGAGGCGGGCCGGTGAGCGCCCCCACGGAGCACGTCGAGGGCGTGCCGCTGGTGCACGCGGAGGGCGTGCGCAAGCACTACGGCAGGCTGGAGGTCCTCAAGGGCATCGACCTCACCGTCCGGCGCGGCAGTGTGTGCTGCCTGCTCGGTCCGTCCGGCTCGGGCAAGTCCACCTTCCTGCGCTGCATCAACCACCTCGAGAAGGTCGACGGCGGCCGGCTCACCGTCGACGGCGAACTCGTCGGCTACCGCCAGCACGGCGGAAAGCTGCACGAACTGCGGGAACGGGAAGTGGCCGAGCGGCGCCGCGACATCGGCATGGTGTTCCAGCGTTTCAACCTCTTCCCGCACATGACAGCGCTGGACAACGTCATCGAGGCACCTGTGCGCGTCGCCGGCGTGGCCAGGGCACAGGCCCGCGAGGAGGCCGTGCAGCTGCTGGAGCGGGTCGGCCTAGCCGACCGCGCCGGCCACTACCCCTCCGAGCTCTCCGGCGGCCAGCAGCAGCGCGTGGCCATCGCCCGCGCCCTCGCGATGAAACCCAAGCTGATGCTGTTCGACGAGCCGACCTCCGCCCTCGACCCGGAACTCGTCGGCGATGTCCTCGACGTGATGCGGCAGTTGGCCGACGAGGGGATGACGATGGTCGTCGTCACCCACGAGATCGGCTTCGCCCGCGAAGTGGGCGACACGGCGGTCTTCATGGACGAGGGAGTCATCGTCGAGGCCGGCGACCCACGGCAGCTTCTGGTCAACCCCGAACAGGAACGTACCCGCGCGTTCCTGTCGAAGGTCCTGTGAGCGCCCCCTCCCGGCAGCGGCCCCGCCCCCACCCCGCCGACCTGCTCGGCCCGGCCCGCAGCCGTCTTCAGCACTACCTGTACGACCTCGCCGAACTCGTGGCCATCGACTCCGGCTCGTACAGCCCCGACGGGGTCAACGCGGTCGCCGACTGGGTGCAGGCGCGCCTGACGTCACGAGGATTCGCCGTCGAACGGATCCGGCCGCCTGCCGCCGCCGGCGCGCCCTCTGACGCCCTCCGCACAGGCGACGTACTCGTCGCCCGCAAGGCGGGCCGCCTCGCGGAGGCAGACGGCGGGCGCAGGATCCTGCTCGTCGCCCACATGGACACCGTGTTCGAGGACGGGACCGCCGCCGAGCGGCCGTTCACCCTCGACGGCACACACGCGCACGGGCCCGGAGTCAGCGACGACAAGGGCGGATTGCTGGCCGGTCTGACCGCGATTGAACTGCTCCAGGAGCAAGGGACGTCGGAGTACGCCGAGTTGGTGTTCCTGGCAACCCCTGACGAGGAGATCGGCTCCCCGGTCAGCCGGCCAATCACCGAGGAGGTCGCGCGCGACATGCACTACGCCCTCGGCCTGGAGTGCGCGCGCGAGAACGGAGATCTGGTGGTCGCCCGCAAGGGCGTCGCCGACTTCCGGCTCACCGTCACCGGCCGCGCCGCCCACGCCGGCATCGAACCCGAGCGCGGCGCCAACGCGGCCCTCGCCGCGGCTCACCTCGTCGTGGCTCTGCAGGCCCTCAACGGGCGCTGGGACGGCGTCACCGTCAACGTCGGCGTCGTCCGGGCCGGCCAACGCCCCAACATCGTCTGCCCCGAGGCCGAACTCCGCCTGGAGGTACGCGCGGCCACGGCCGTCGACGTCCGCACCGTGAGGTGGGCCATCGAAGACGCAGCCGCACGCCCCACAGTGCCCGGCACCACCGTGACGGTCGAACAACTCGACGAATGCCCGCCGATGGAGGCGACCGCGGCGACGCACCGGATGTTCGCCGTCGCCCAGCAGGCGGCCGCCGCGCTCGGGTTCACCCTCGGCGCCACGGCCACCGGCGGCGTCGGCGACGCCAACCTGATCGCCGGCACGGGCGTTCCGGTCCTGGACGGCCTCGGTCCGGTCGGCGGCGCCGACCACAGCCCGCAGGAGTGGCTCGACACCGCGACCGTGCCCGAGCGCATCGCCCTGCTGGCCTCGCTGATCACCGCGCTCGGCGACGGCGACGCATGACCGCCGGGCCCTCGGCCGTGCATCCCGGCCGAGGGCCCGGCCCCACACCGACGTCCGAGACCACCCAAGGAGACACCATGCGCGAGCGTCCTCGACCCGGTCGGCGCCACTTCCTCGCCGCCGCCACCGCCCTCGCCCTCACCGCCGCTCCGGCGGCCGCCCAGGCGACCACGCGCCCCGACGCCGGCCGGGCGGCGGGCTCCCTGGTCCTGATCGGCGGCGCGCTGAAGGAGAACAACACCCAGGTGTACGGGGAGATCATCGAGCGGGCCGGTGGCTCCCGCGCCCGTATCGGTGTCCTCACCGCCGCCTCCGTGCCCGAGAGCCGGGACCCGCACGCGAACGACCCCGACCGGTGCAGCAACTCGGCCTGCAACGGCGCCTACTACGCCGGGCTGTTCGAGAAGCACGGCGCGGCCGATGCCCAGTGGATCCCCGTTGACCTCGACCACGTCGCCAACGCCGACTCCGACACCGTCGTCGACCAGATCAACTCCATGACCGGGTTCTTCTTCGGCGGCGGCGACCAGTACCGCTACGTCACCACCCTCCTGCACGGCGACCGGCACACCGACTCCAAGGTGCTCGCCGCCATACGGGCCAAGCTCGCGGACGGCGCCGTCGTCGCCGGTACCTCCGCGGGCGCCCAGATCGCCGCCGGGCGCGACATGGTCACCGGCGGCGAGTCCTACCAGGGCCTGCGGGACGGCAGCGCGGCCGGCTACTTCGACGACCCCACCCGGCTCGGCTACCTTCCCGCGGGCGGTTTCGGCTTCCTTCGCTCCGGGCTCGTCGACACCCACACCGGCGCCTACGGCAGGGAGGGCCGGGCCCTGCGCCTGACCGCGGACACCGGTCACGACCGGGTCTACGCCCTGCAGGAGAACAGCGCCCTCGTCGTCGACCAGCCGGGCACACGCGACGAGTCCATGACCGTCCTCGGCACCAACGGCATCGGCATCCTCGACCTGCGCGACGCCTGCGCCCGCACCACACGGGACGGCTGGACGCTGAGCGGAGCCAGGTACACCCACCTCACCGACGGCGACCGCTACGACGCCCGCCGCTGGGCCGCCCGCCCGGCTCCCGGCAAGCGCCCGCTGACCCCGAGCGGCGCGTCTCCCGTGCCCGCCAACAACGACGTCTTCCACTCGGCCGACAACCCGGCCGGTGTCCCGTACTCCTTCCTCAGCACCGCCGCAGCACTCGCCGCCACCCGCGACCAGCGCACTGCCACCGCCACCACCTACGAGAGCGCTCCCCGCTTCACGGTCACCTTCACGAAGCGGCCGGGCTTCACCGCCTGGACGAGCGACGGCACCACCGCGCAGTCCCTGGTCGGACTGCGCATCGACATCGCACCCCGGTAACCGCGTTCCCGACCCCGTCGGCGGCTCGGGCCGGCCGGCACGCCCGGCCGACCCGAGCCGCCCGCTCGGGCATTAGGCTCGGCACCGGCGCACACAAGGTCCGAAAGGAGCCCTCATGACCTCCGGCACCCTCGCCGACGACATCCGCCTCAAGCTGGGCACTCTCAGCCCCGCCGAGCGGAAGGTCGCGCGGGTGCTCCTTGCCGCCTACCCGGCGGCGGGCTTCGAGACGGTCGCCACGATCGCCGAACGTGCCGCCGTCAGCGCGCCCACGGTCCTGCGCTTCGTCGCCCGCCTCGGTTACAGCGGGTTCCCGGAGTTCCAGGCTGCCCTACGCGCCGAACTCGACCAGCGCAACGCCTCGCCACTGTCCCTGTACGAGGAGACGGAGGACGCCCCCGGCGACGACTCGGCCGCGGGCCTCATGGCCCGCAGCAGCAGGCTGTTCACCACCGCCGTGGCCCAGACCATGGCCGAGACCCCACCGCACGACCTCGAACGGGCCATCACGCTGCTGTCCGACCGCAAGCGCCGGATCACCCTGGTCGGCGGCCGGTTCACTCACCTGCTCGCCCAGTACCTCGGCCTGCACCTGATGCAGCTGCGAGACGACGTCCACATCCTGCCCGAACGTGACGTCGAACGCGCCGCCGCGCTGGCCCGGCTCGGCCGTCGCGACGTCCTCGTCGTCCTCGACTACCGCCGCTACGAGAGCGACAAGACGGCCCTCGCTCAGCTCGCGCAGGAACGAGGCGGCAAGGTCGTCGTCTTCACCGACACCTGGCTCTCACCCACCAGCGCGCACGCCGAGGTCGTCCTGCCCAGCCAGGTCACCACCCCCTCCCCGTACGACAGCCTCGTGCCCACCCTCGCCGTCATCGAGACCGTCGTCGCGGGCCTCATCACGGCGCTCGGCGACGAGGCCCATCAGCACATGAGGCACACCGAGGACATCGCCCGCCGTACCGGGCTGGTGTAACCGAACCTGCGCGTCGCTGTTCAGGACCTCTCGGTCGGCTCGCCGACGGGCTCGGAGCGGTGCACTTCGCGAAGTCAGCGCCGGTACGTCGGACACCGTGCGGCACCACAGGAGTTGTGCCGTCACGGACGTGTCAGCGATCTTGTGTAAGCGGCCTGATTTCACTGGATGCTGAGCCGGTCCTCGAAGAACATTGAGAACTGGTTCAGCGCCTCTTTCCAGTGTGGAGAAGGCGGCGGCGATGTGGACGGCCGCCTTCTCGTCCGGGCCGCCCGCCTCCAAAAGCAAGACCGAGGCCGCGCCCCTCTCGGTCAGCCTTCCGGCAAGCGCGGCTCGGCCGGGCCGGCTCCGACGACGACGTGGTCGACGTCGCCGGGCAGCGCACTCATCGGGCCCCCTCGATCGCGGCGGCATCCACGGTGCCCGCGTCCCGGAGCTCGCGCTTGAGGATCTTGCCGGTGGCGTTCGTGGGCAGTACCGCGAAGAACTCCACCAGGCGGGGGTACTTGTAGCCGGCCATCTCCTCCTTGCACCAATCGATCAGCTCCTCCTCGGAGAGGGTCGCTCCCGGAGCGAGGACCACGCAGGCCTTGATCTCCTCACCGTGACGCTCGTGCGGCAGGCCGATGACGGCCGCCATGCTCACGGCGGGATGGGTGAGGAGCACCTCTTCGATCTCCCGCGGGTAGACGTTGAAACCGCCGCGGATGATCATGTCCTTGGCGCGGTCGACGATGTAGAGCCACCCGTCGGCGTCCCGGCGGGCCAGGTCACCGGTGCGGAACCAGCCGTCGCGCATCACGTCGGCGGTCGCCTCGGGCCGGTTGAAGTAGCCCTTCATCACGTTGTGCCCGCGGATGACGATCTCGCCGATCGCGTCGGCACCCTGGACCGGGGTCCAGTCCTTGCCGACCAGGTCCACCTCCACGCCCCACACCGGGCGTCCGATGGAGCCCGGCCGCACCTTCTCGCCGCGCGGCGAGAACGTGGCCACCGGGCTGGTCTCCGACAGGCCGTACCCCTCCAGAATGGTGACGCCGAACCGCTCGGCGAAACGGCGGTGGATCTCGACCGGGAGCGCCGAGCCCCCCGAGCCGGCCATGCGCAGATTCTCGGCGATCCGCGGCAGGTCGAGGTCGGACCCTTCTTCTTCGAGCAGGGCCCAGTACATCGTGGGGACGCCCGCGAAGAAGGTGACAGCATGGCGCTGCATCAGGGCCAGGGCGGCCCGGGCGTCGAAGCGCGGCAGCAGCACCAGCGTCGCCCCTGAGGCGAGGCCGGCGTTCATCTGAACGACCTGGCCGAAGGAGTGGAACAGCGGCAGGGCGATCAGATGCACGTCGTGCTCGATCTCGCCGAAGAGCTTGTGGCAGGTCAGCACGTTGAGCATCAGGTTGGAGTGGGTGAGCTCGGCGCCCTTGGGCCGGCCCGTGGTGCCGGAGGTGTAGAGGATGACCGCCGTGTCACCGGACTCGGTCGCCACCGTCTCGAAGTCCGTGCTCTGCCCGGCCAGCGCCGCCGTCAGGGTCTCGGCGCCCGTGATCGGGGAGTCCTCGGTGGGGGTGGCGGGCATCAGGAAGAAGTGCTCGCAGCCCGGCGTCTCGCCGAAGCCTGCCCAGCCCTCCTGCCCCAGCGGGAGCTCGGCGCCGCCCTCGAAGCAGAAGTAGGCCTTGGCCTCGGAGTCGGCCAGGTGGTACGCGATCTCCCGGCCCTTGAGCAGCACGTTGAGGGGGACGACGACCGCGCCGGCCTTGAGGATGCCGTAGTAGACGACCGGGAACCACGGCACGTTCGGGCAGGACAGCGCGACCTTGTCGCCCGGCCCGATGCCGCGTGAGCGGAGCAGGCCGGCCACGCGGCGGGCCGACGCGTCCAGCTCCGCATAGGTCAGCCGCTGGTCGCCCAGCACGACTGCCGTGCGGTCGGGCACGGCACGGGCACTGTTCTCCAGCGCGACGGCGAGATTCAGCATGTGAGGTCTCCGTGGGGTGTGTCGGTGGAAGCGGCGGAAAGAGGAATCGGCCACCGGAGCCGGTCCGTGGAACGGCACGTCACGGCAAGGGCAGTGCGCGGGCGGAACATCCTGGTGCGCTGCGCTGAACCGATCCCTGCACCAGGCGCGAAGAAGTCAGCCCCGCAACGCGGATACGAGGAGAGCGGGCAGTTTCATCACGCTGGGCGCGGCCGTGAAGCGGGTGACGCGCTCCACGGTGGTCAGTGCGGTGCGGTTGGTGACGAAGTACGGCGGGCGAGGGGACAGTGACGGGTCGCCCGTGACCAGACCACGCGGAGCGGGCGTGAACGGGGCGCGCAGCACGGTCTTCTCGATGTCCTCGAGCATGAAGGCGTTGTGCACGAAGCCGATGCCGCTGCCGATTTCCTGGCGGTTGTGCCCGGGGTGGGCGCCCCACGGTGTGAAGCCGAGCAGGAAGCCGACCGCCGACCAGCAGTTGACGCCCAAGGTGCCGTAGCGCAGGTCGGCGATCGCGCTGCGCACCGCCTCCCGGTGGGCTTTCTCGGTCCTCGGGTGGACGATCAGAGTGGCGCCGAGCGTGCCCGGGAGAGTGTCGTTGGCGAAGTCGACGGCGTCGCGCAGGAATGCGGCCGGAGCCTGTCCGGGCAGGCGTACGACGCCCAGCGCGCTGCCGAAGACCTCCTCGGTGATGAGGATGTCGTCGTGGTCGGTGATGTCGGGGACGAGCAGCCGGCAGCCGTCGCCGTGAGTCTCCGCCTGCGGGTGGGCGGCGAGGACGGAGGCGAGGCGCCCGCCGGCGCCCGGGTAGTAGTCGGTGCGCGGAGGCAGTTCGCGCAGCAGCCGCCGGATCTCTGCCAGGAGCCGCTCGGTGCCGTCCCAGTCGCGCGGCAGAACCAGAATCTGGCTGGCGATGCAGTTGTGCCCGGAGTTGTTCATTTTGCTGGTGACGATGTGTTCGGCCTGGAAGCGGAAGTCGGCGTCGCTCCAGGGCCCCGGCACCACGATGCAGGGGCTGACACCGCCCAGTTCACTGGTGAAGGGCTTGTCCAGCAGCGGCCGGTCGTCACGGCGGCGCTGCTCGGCTTCCTCGTCGGTGCCCCAGACGATGGCGTCGTGGGTGCGGTCGCTGCCGGTGACGTGAACGGCGTCCACGTCCCCGTGGGCGGCGAGGTAGCCGCCTTCGGCCGCACCGCCGTCGACGAAACGCACCCAGCCGCGTTCGGCGAACTCGGCGAAGACGTACTCGAAGTGGGGACGTAGATAGTCGTTGACCGGGTTCATCTTGGCGATGACGACCTGGCCCTCGGCGTAGAGCTTGTGCAGGATGTCCAGCGCGGTGATGGCGGCGACGTTGCCGGCCCCGAGCACCAGAGCCACGGCCGGGCGGCCGGGCCTGTTCCGGTACTCGCCCGCCGCACGTCTCCGTGCCTGCTCGGCGGTGGTGCCGGGGCGCATCCACACCTGGGCCGTGAAGCCGTTGAACAGGAGGGTGTCCCAGCCGGTGGCGGGGAAGACGTCGACCCGCGTGCGGCCGTCCTCCTCGTGGACGGCCTCGGCGCCGACGGGATCCTTGCCCGCGGCGATCCGCCGCAGCACGTGCAGATACGCCGCGGCGTTCTGCGCCAGGGCCCACGGCCCGCCGATCCAGTCCTCGGCGGCCCACGGGGAATCGGGGGCGTACCCCTTCGCGCGGGCACCGGCCGCGGCCAGCTCGGGGGCACGGGAGACCACGCGCGGCAGCAGGCGCTCCAGGAGGGCGATGCGTTCGGTGAGCGGGGTGGCGGACCAGGACTCGGCGCTGCCGCGTACGTCGGTCACGGTGCGGTCGAGGAAGGAGGTGTCGAGGGTGCTGGTGTTCATGTCATTCCCTGTGGAAGGTCGGGAGCCGGGCGGTTGGGGCTGCTTCCCGGCGATGTGCGGGCGACCGGCCCCGGGCGCACGGATGACCGGACGAGGGTGCGTCGTCACGCGGACAGCAGGCGCGCGTCGCGGTCCGGGTCGATCAGCGTGACGGCGGCGGTTCCGCTCAGCAGCAGCACGCCACCGGTGATGAGGACCGCGTACGGGTAACCTCCCGCTCCATGGGTGTCCACGAGGCGCCCGATCAGTGTCGGGGCGATCAGACCGGCGATGGTCACCACGGCGTTCATGATGCCCAGGGCGCCGCCCCGGCGATCGGCCGGGACCAGCTCTGCGACAGTGGTGGCGGCGACGCTGCCCATCGCTCCGGCGAGCCCGAATCCGGCGACCAGAAGCACGACGGACGCGGCACCGGCCGGGGCCGACGGCAGGGCCAGGCATGCTGCGGCGCCGATGAGCAGAAGGATTCCGCCGACCCTGCCACGGGCCCACCGGCTCGCGATCCCGCGGCGCAGCAGCCATCCGGTCAGCCCCGCCTGTCCGAGCACGACGACGCCGCTCAGACCCCAGAACAGCATCAGCAACCGGGTGGACGCGGCCGAGGAGTAGCCCAGCCCGTCGTGGAGGTAGGAAGGGAGCCAGACCAGGGCGAAGGCGATGACCCAGTAGGTACCGAAGTAGGCGGTCGTTGCACCGATCCAGGTACGGGTGGCGAGGATCCGGCGGTACGGCGTCCTGTGCCGGGCCGGGCCCGTCCCGGTTCCGGCCCCCGCCCCCTCACCCGTCCCCGTCCCGTCGCCGGGGCCGGCCGAGGCCGGGGAGCCCTTGTCCGACGCGGCTGCGTACGGTCCCTCTCCGCCGAAGGGGATCCACAGCAGAGCCCACACCACACCGGCGAGCGCCACCACGGCGACGGCCGAGCGCCAGCCGTGGTGGTGGATCACCCACGTCAGTACGGGAGCGGCGACCAGGACTCCCAGGGTGACCCCCAGCACGATCAGCGCCCCGGGCAGGTTCCGTCGGTGATTGGGGAACCAGGACAGGGTGGCCTGCTGGGCGACGGGGAAGGCGGGCCCCTCGGCGGCGCCGAGGAGGACACGCGAGGCGATGAGCACCGCGAACCCTCCGCCCACGGCCAGCGGAGCCTGGGAGACGGACCACAGAACGGCCATCGCCAGCAGCAGCCACTTGGGCCGTATGCGGTCGGCGAGCAGCCCCACCGCGGCGCCGCAGACCGAGAACAGCAGGAAGAAGGCGCTGTTGGCGAGTCCGAACGCCGCTGCGGACAGGCCGAGGTCCTCGCGGATCTGGTCTGCGGCCAGACCGAGCACGGACTTGTCGGCGAAATTGATCATCATGAAGACGACGAGCAGCGCGGTGACGATCCACGCTCGGCGTCTCGATCCGTTCGTCGGCTTCGGGATGCCGACGGGCACAGCGGGTGCGACTTCGGTGTCGGTCACAAGGGCTCCGCGGAGGCTGGATGGGGAGGGGAGGGCCGGTGCCTGCCTGCTCAGGACAGCGGGACGCCGGCGATTGCGATGCGCTCCATGACACGGCGCTGCGGGAAGTAGTCGCTGATTGCGTAGTGCTGGGTGGCGATGTTGTCCCAGATCGCGACGGAGCCCGGCTGCCAGCGGAAGCGCACCTGGTACTCGGGGATCCGGGCCTGGAGGACGAGTTCCTCGAGCAGTTCGCGGCTCTCGGGGTCCGACAGTCCGACGATCCGCGTGGTGAAGGGCTCGTTGACGTAGAGGAGCTTGCGGCCTGTGCGCGGGTGGCGGACGACCACTGGGTGCTCGACGGCCGGCAGGTTCTCGCGGTGCGCGGCGATCTGGCTCTCGGTCATGAGGCAGCCCCAGCTCGGCACCCAGTCGTGCACTGCGGTGAGGCCCTCGATCCGGGCCTTCATGGCCTCGGAGAGGTTGTCGTAAGCGGCCGACATGTCCGCCCACATGGTGTCGCCGCCCGCGGACGGGACCTCGACGGCACGCAGGACGGAGCCGAGTGCCGGCGCGGCCATGAACGAGTGGTCGCTGTGCCAGATGTTCTCGGTGCCGATGGCCATCGCGTCCTTGGCCAGACGGGAGACGCCGACGGTGTCGCCCTTGGGGAAGAAGGGGTTGGGCTCCGGCTCGCCCCAGAGGCCGGCGAAAGCGAGCTGGGACTGCGGGTCGAAGGCGTGCTGATCGCGGAAGAACAGCACCTTCCACTCCAGCAGGGCCTGCCTGATCTCCTCCGCGAGGTCCTCGCCGATCGGGAGCGAGAGGTCGACGCCCTCGATCTCGGCGCCGATGTGCGGGGTGAGCGGGCAGACGTCCAGGAGCCGGTAGTCGGGCTGGGGCATGCCGGGCGCGATGCGCTCGAGCGTGCGCTTCCCGTAGTGCATCAGGGGCTTGTCGAGCGTGGGGGCGGGGGCGGTCACGACGTTGTCCATGAGTCCTCCGTAACGGGGGGGAAATCGTTACTGGAAGTATCGTTATTGGGGTGCGCGGAGACAAGGGTCCGCAGGCATCGAAATTGGAGCCGGCGATCCGGGGCGGGAGACCGCTCAGGCGGCCGAGCGGACCGCGCGGCTGACGAGGTCCACCAGCGTGTCCACCAGCGCCGCGTCGGGCAGCTCCTGCTCGACGATCAGCCGGAAGAGCAGCGGTGCGGCCACCAGGGTCGCCGCGGCCCGGACATCGGTGTCGGGCCGCACCTCACCACGCGCGATCCCGCGCTCCAGGATGCGCCTGGTCTCGCTCGTGATCCGCTCGGTGTACTCCACGTACTGGCCCCGCACCGCGCCCGTCTCGGCCGCCGCGCCGATCAGGCCCGCGATCAGCCGGTCCGATCCCGGCAGGCGGTACGCCTCCAGACGAGTGGTGAGTATCAAACGGAGTTCCGCACGGAAGTCGCCCAGATCAGGTACCGACAGGACGCCGATTCGGGTCTCGGCAGCGGCGATGATCAGGTCCTGCTTGGTGGGCCATCGCCGGTAGATGGCGGGTTTGCTCACGCCGGCGCGTGCGGCGACGGCATCCATCGTGACGGCCCCGATACCCTGTTCGGTGACCAGGTCGACGACCGCGTTCAGGACCGCCCCGGTGACCCGCTCCTCCCGCGGCCGTCCCGGCCCCCGCTCCGCCCCGCGCGACTGTGTACCCGCCATGCCAAGAGCCTACGATCTCGCCCGACCACGTCGGACCGGGGGTGCGCGCGATGCCACTGCTGCCCACCTTGCCGGCGCCGTGACAGCCCGCGATCACGCAGGGCTCCCGGACATGGGAGACCCACCTGTCGATCACGTCCGTCAGTCCGGGCCCAGGGCCGGGCCTCCGTTCATCGGCCCCGCATCAACGGTGCACCGAGCCCCCACCTGGTCGTCCTGAAAGATCAGCCCGTGGCCGTTCGTCTGTGCGGGGCTCACCCCGACGCCGGAGCAAACCCCGGATCAGGTCGAACCCGTACACCACCTCAGGCGCGGGCGCCTCGCTCAGTCCCACCCTCCACCGAGGGGATCCGGCGCTTCCGGAAGTTCGAACCAGACTTCCTTGCCCCAGGGTGTGGGGGCGGCTCCCCATTTGCTCGCCATCAGGTCAACCAAACGCAGGCCGCGGCCGAATTCGTCGGTGGTCTGCGCCGGACGGAGCTGCGGCAGTTTCCGGCTGCCGTCGCGGACCTGGCAACAAATGACCTCACGGCGTACCACGGTGAGGGAGACGGAACCGTACGCGTGCAGCAGCGCATTGCCGACCAGTTCGCTGACCAGGAGTTCGGCCGTGTCCGCAAGGTGGTCCAGGCCCCAGTCGGCCAGGACGCCGCACACCGCACTCCGGGCCTGGCCACAGGCGTCGGGGGTCCGTGGGAGCCGCCAGGGGCCGGCGACGGTCAGCTCCCGGTCGGGGGCGAATCCCATGGACGCGGCGGGGACGGGGCGCGTTGCGGCGGTCGCGGCGGGCCGTATGAGGTGAGTGTGGTGCATGAAAGCCTCCACAAGGCCCTGGCCGGTTTCTCCAGTCAGGGAGTCGTTCACATCCGCATTTACTACGGAGTAAACCGTAATCTCGGTTTACCCGGAAGTAAAGTGGTGGTCATGGCTGACCACCCGCCCGAGGCCGGCTCCGCGCCACGGCGTCCAACGGGCCGTCGCCGCCCCCCTGCGGCCCGCCCGACCGACGACGAGATGCTGGACGCGGCCGCCGCGGTCTTCAGCGAGGCCGGATTCCACGCGGCGACGATGGACGTCGTTGCCGTACGTGCGAGATCCACCAAACCCACGCTGTACGCACACTTCGGCAGCAAGGAGGACCTGTTCGGCAGATGCGCCGACCTCGCAGCCGACACCCTGGCGAGTGCGCTCTTCGAGGCCTACGCGGCCGCGGCCGATCTCCCGCTCGAACAGCAGGTGCGCGCCGGCGTGGCCTCGTTCTTCGATTACGCGGACGTTCATCCGGCGAGATTCCGGCTGCTCTTCGGCGCGCACGCGACGGGGTCGGCGGCCGAGGCCAGGCAACGGCTGATGTCGGCCGCCTCCCGGGAGATCACGCGCCGGATCCGGTACTTCACCAAGCGCCACGGCCGTGGCACCTGGGGGACGAGTGCCGAGCTCTGCGCCTCCTTCGTCGTCGGCTTGGTCGTCGAGGGTGCGAGGTACACGCTCGTCTCGGACTCGCTGAATCCGGCATCGGCCGCCGAGTTCACGACCCAGTTCGCCGTGGCGGCGCTCAGACACATCGACCCGCACCTCGCCGACGCCCTCGACGCAGGCGAGTGAGCGGAGCGCGCCGGGAGGACGGCCCGGGCCGGCGCAGCGACCCCGTGTCGTCACGCCGACCGGACTCTCCGGCCCGTACGGCCCGGTGCCGGTCGCTGCAGGTCCGTCGGCGGGCCCCGGTGGCCGGCGTGCGCCGTGGAGCCGGTGATCTCGTGCCGTCCTCGGACCGGTAGGCGCAGGCGTGGCGCAGGGCCTCGGGATACGGGTCCGGGGGGCACACCGCCGGATCGCGGGCTCCGGCCGCCACGAGGTCACGTGGCCCAGTCGGCCTCGGTGGTCTGAGGCTCCCGTCGACCACTCGGCTGTCCCGGACGTCCTTGCCCTCCCTTCCTTCCTCGCCTTCCGGCACCGCTGCCCAGCCAGCCGAACAGGAAGCCGGCGGGAATCGACACGAGGACCACCGTCTCCAGCGGGAACCAGTCGATGTGCCGCTCCGGGAAGAGCGCCAAGGGGGTGCCGGAGAAGACGGGACTGGAGATCTGCAGTCCGACGGTGCAGAACAGGCCCCCGTACAGAGTGCAGAGCAGCCCGGCTCGGGTGTAACCGCTCCAGAAGAGGGAGTACACCAGCGCCGGAAGCAGGCAGGAGGCCGCCACCGCCAAGGACATCGTCGTCAGGAACAGGACGTTCCATCCCTGCACCCAGACTGCCAGCACGATGCTCAGGATTCCGACCCCGGTGGACGCCAGGCGGGCGGCGGCCACCTCGCGGCCCTCGGTCGTGCACCCACGGCGCAGCGCCTTCGTGTACAGGTCGTGGGCGATCGCCCCCGCGGCCGCCAGGGTGATGCTCGCCACGGCGGCCAGCGTGGTGAGGAACACGGCGCAGGAAACCAGGACGACGAGAAGCGCCCCGTTCGTCCGGGGCGACGAGCCGCCCGCCAGTTCACCGGTGAGCAGCAGCAGGGTGCTGTTGCCGCCGGGGTCCGCGGCGACGATCGCCGGCGCGCCGATCAACGCGGCGCCCGCGAGGCCCATCAGAGCCGTAGTGAGGCAGAACGTGCCGACGATGCCGATGCTGTGGCGCACCGTACGGCGCGCGGTGGCCCCGTCGGGAGCGGTGCTGAGCTGCATGGCGACATGGGGCAGGCACGACACTCCCAGCACGACGGTGATCATCAGGCCGATGAAGTCGAGCGTGCCTTCGGGGTCGTTGCTCGCGGCGTACCGGAGGCCGGGACGCATATAGCCGGCGGGACGGCCACTGCCCTCTCTGGCGGCGTCGATCAAGGAATCGGCGCTCCAGTGAAAACGATGGAGCAGCACCGCCGCCACCGTCAGGGCCGAGCCGAGCAGCACCACAGTCTTGATCACCTGAATGACGATCGTGCCGCGCATGCCGCCGAACACCGTGGCGCAGACGACCAGTGCGCCGATCATGACGATGGCTGTCTTCTCGGCGCCAGGCCCGGTCATTCCCAGCAGCGCCGTGGTGGTCGCGCCCGCGCCGGAGAGCTGCACGACCAGAACGGGAACGCACACGCTCAAGGTCACGACGGCGGTCGCGATCCTCGCCCCGGGCCCCGGAGCCCGCAGGGCGAACGTGTCGCCCAGCGTGTAGCCGCCGCGCTCGCGCAGCGGGCGCGCCAGCAGGAGGAGCACGCCGAGTGACAGCACGGTGCACAGGGCGATGAACAGCCCGTCGTAGCCGAAGACCGCGACACTTCCCGTGGTGCCGAGCACCGCGGCCGCGGGCAGGTAGACGCCGGACAGGACGAGGGCCCCGCGCAGGGGCTTCAGCCCGCGGCCCGCTGTGTAGAAGTCGTTGATCCGGTCCCTCTCGGGGCCGCTGAGGACGCAGATGAACAGGATGGGGACGATGAGCGTCAGAAAGCCCACCAGGACGAAGGCCTGCGTGTCGCTGTCCAGGGCGCCGGGCGCGGCGAGCAGGATCCGCGGACTCATCTGCTCTCCTGCCCTTCACCCTGGGAAGTCGGGTGTCCGTCCGCGCGGCGGTCGTACCGCGTCGCCGTCCACACCAGGAGGGAGCCCTGGAAGAGCAGGGCCAGGACGCCGATGCTGGTCTCTCCCCAGACGCGGGTGGCCATCAACTCGGCTGCGGAGCAGGCGAGCAGCACGTGCACGGCGAAGGCCGATCCGTTGACCAGGGCGAAGGACACACCCGGGCGGTGAGGCCGCGGGCGATGACGAAGACGGGGGACGTGCGGGTGGGTCATGGCGGTCTCCGTATGTTGGTGGGCGGCCCAGAAAAGTCGGGCATGGCTGATGGCGGCTTGTCCTCTGTGACTCGGCAGGAGTGGCCGCCCGGCTCTTCGGGTCTCCCTGACTGCTGACTGAGAGGTGTGCTGAAGTCGCTGGTGACGCAGCTGAGGGCGGGGTGTTCCGCGAGCCGACGGCAAGTTGCTCGGAACGAGGAGGGGAGGATGAATGAGCGAGGGGCCGGGTATGGGCCGGTGGCGATGCGGGGGAAAGAGGCACCAGCGGGCGGTGCGGTGGTCGACGAAACCGGCGCGAACGCGTGGTCCAGTGAGATCCACATCGAAGAGTCAGAGATCCTGACCGCGCGCGGCGAGATCCTGAACCTGGCCGATGCTGTCCGTTGGGCCGTCGACATCTTCACCACCGCCTCCGCGGTGCTCTTGGCCCTCCTCGCAGCCCGCGGCCACAAGCCCGTCTAGGTGCCAGGCCGCACGGTCAACTCCGTGGCGGCGGTCACCAGGGCATGCGGTGCGTCGGGATTCTCCACCTCGTCCGCCGCGGCGTTGGCAGAAGCGATCCAGTCGGGGTGGAGACAGTTCTCGCCGTCTCCGAGATTGAGGACGAAGACATTGTCCTGGCGGTCGAGCATGGGCATGGCGGCTCCCTCGGAGTGGGGGGATCGCAGCGTGGCAAGTCAGTTCCGCGGCGCGGCCGTTCAGAGTTCAGAGCCGCTCCGGCATGACGGGGACAATAACGGAACTGATAGTCACGTATCTAGTGGGAGAAGCCCTTCATTGAGGTTCATGAGGGCACTCGTTCCTGACCAGCCGCGGAGCGCGGAGTTGAAGATCGCGGGCAGTCGGTCACGGTGGTGCAGCCGGTCACGCGCTCGGGCGCGGCGCGGCCTTCCATGCGTGCTCGTCCTGGCCGGCAAGGGCGACGGCCTCGTCGTCGTGTCGTCCTCGATTGCCTGTCACCTACGTTGCGGCAGGAGGGAGTTGACCAGCGCACAGGGCGAAAGGCGCATTCGACGCCTGCCTGGAGGATAGGCGGTGAGCTGTTCTCCGGCCGGGTTGCCGGCAAGGAGCCGCCGGGCAGCGAGAGTTCATCATCTCCGCCCTGGGGCCCCGGTGCGGCGGCGCCCCGGCGGAAGCGACCCTCCGCACCACCCTGCGCGTCTCCCCCGACGAAGGCGGCAACGCTCCACGAACAGCCGAACTCCTGCATACCCACCGCAAGAACCGTGCTGCACGGATCGCCCGTGCCGAAACACTCCGGGGACACCCGGGCGCCGAGCACCGCCTCGCCGTGTCCCTCACCCTGGAACTGCTGCACCCCCTGGGCAACCGCGCACCAAGTCGGGAGACGGACGTGCTTCGCCCGTGCTGCTGTGCAGCGCGGGGGCCGAAGGGGGTACCGTCCTCGCTCCGGCTCAAGTCACTGGATTCCGGTGGCTCTGGTCACCATGCTGTGATGACCGGCGCTTCTGGTTCGTGCTGCCGCCAGGCCGCGTTGAGGCGCGCGAGCCGGTCCGCTGCGGCGATACCGCGCAGGGACGCGACCTTGCCGCGGCTGACTTCGAACGCCACGGCGCCCACGACTCGGTCGTCGACCACGGCGAGGACGGCCGGGGAGCCGTTGACCAGCGCGATATGGAGCGCGGGCGAGCCGCCGGCCAGCCGCCGTTTCGCCGGCGTGGGCTTGAAGCCGGCCCGCACGTAGGAGGCGACGCGCTCGCGCGTCTTGTACAGCAGCAGCCGCCTGGCGAGTCCGGCGCCGTCCGAGACCGCCGTCACGTCGTCGGTGAGCAGCGCCACCAGCCGTTCGGTGCGCCCCGACGTGGCGGCGGCAAGGAACTCCTCGACGACCCGGCGCGCGGACGCGGGATCCACTTCGCCGCCGCCGCGGCGCTCGGCGGTGACCCGACGCCGGGCACGGTGGACATGCTGCTGGCTCGCGGACTCGGTGATGTCGAGGATCACGGCGATCTCGGCGTGGGGGTACGAGAAGGCCTCACGCAGGACGTAAGCGGCCCGCTCGACCGGCGAGAGGCGCTCCATCAGGGTCAGTACGGCCAAGGACACCGATTCGCGCTGCTCGAAGGTGTCGGCCGGGCCGAGCATCGGGTCGCCCTCGAGGAGCGGCTCGGGCAGCCAGACACCGGCCGTACGCTCGTGGCGCGCCTGCGCCGAGCGAAGCCGGTCGAGGCAGAGATTGGTGACGACCCTGGTCAGCCACGCCTCCGGCACCTCGACCCGGTCGCGGTGCGCGGCCTGCCAGCGCAGGAACGTGTCCTGCACGGCGTCCTCGGCGTCGGCTGCCGAGCCGAGCAGACGGTACGCGAGCGAGGCCAGCCGGCCTCGGCTGGCCTCGAACCGATCGAGGGCTGCGCTGTCCATGCGGAACAGCCTAGGCGGCGACCTTCACACCGGACCTGTCAGGCACGGTGGCCAGGCGGCGCCTGCGCTTCGGCAGGCCGAAGGTCGGGTGGGAGATGCTCCACCCTGCTCCTTTGAGCACGCCCGCCTTGAGCCGCGCGACGGTCCGGCCGCCCAGGTACCAGGACTTCGACCGGGCGTCCCCGTCCACCATCTGGAAGATCGCATCCCGCTTCCCCAGGCTGATGTGGTTGCCGTAGTACTTCAGCCCGGTGGTGGGGACCTCGCTGCCCGTGAGGCGCGCGATGATCGCGGCGGTCGCCTGCATGTTGGTGTAGCCGGCCGTGCCACAGGACATCGGCAGTGGTCGGCCGTTATCGCCGATCGCATAGGCGCAGTCACCGGCGGCGTAGACGTCCGGGTGCGAGACCGAGCGCATCGTGCGGTCGACGACGATCTGGCCGGTCTCGGCGACCTTCAGGCCGCTGGCGGCCGCTATGGGGTGCACGGCGAAGCCGGCCGACCACACGGTCACGTCGGCCGGGAAGGACGTACCGTCGGCGGCGATCGCCCGTGTGGGCTCGACGGCTTCGATTGCGGTGTGCTCGTGGACGGTGATGCCGAGCCGGTCGAAGGCCTGGCGCAGGTGGCGGCGGGCCTTCGAGGAGAGCCATGTGCCCAGCTCGCCACGGGCGACGAGTGCGACCGAGAGGTCGGACCGCGCCTCGGCGAACTCTGTGGCGGTCTCGATGCCGGTCAGCCCTTCACCGACGACCAGCACGGTGCCGCCGTCGCCCAGGCCGGCCAGGCGCTCGCGCAGTCGCAGGGCCGAGGACCGACCGGTCACATCGAAGGCGTACTCGGCCACGCCGGGGACGCCATGGTGCGCGACGGAGCTGCCGAGCGCGTAGAGGAGCGTGTCGTACGCGAGCTCGCCGTCGCCGTCCTCGCCGGTCACAGCGACGGTCCTGCGCCCGGGGTCGACGCCGGTGACGCGCGCCAGGCGCAGCCGAACCCCGGTGCCCGCGAAGACATCCGCGAGCTTGCGGACCGCCAGGTCCTGGCCGATCGCAAGTTGGTGGAGCCGCATCCGCTCGACGAAGTCGGGCACGGCATTGACGACGGTGATCTCGATGTCGGCGGGCGAGAGGCGGCGGGCCAGGTTTCCGGCGGCGAAGGCCCCGGCGTACCCGGCGCCGAGGACGACGATGCGGTGCTTCATGGCGTTGCTCCTGTCTCGTTCGTGTGCCCCTTGAACGAGACGGCGCGCCGTTTGCTGACAGGAGTCGGATGTGACGAGGGTCACCGAACCGAGACGAGCGGATGAGTCTCCGACACACACTTGAGCCCTTCTTGGGCAGCCGAAACGGGGCGATGGCCACCTATCGATCGAGATGGCCAACAACCGGTCGGCGCCACAACAAGATCACTGCGCCTGCGACAGATAGGCCGCAGCCCGGCGCAGGATGGCCGGCGGTTGTGTCGGTGCAGCTGGTCCAGTAGGGGGCTGCGCCGTCGAGGTGGCGACGGTGCGTCCGCTGGTGTCATAGCTGGCGGTCTTCGGAGTCCATACGTGGCTGAGTCGGCGATGGGTGTCGCAGTTGAAGCATTGATAGTCGGCCTTCATGGTGCCGCCCCGGGTGGTGGCGCCGAAGATCGAGGTGAGCTACGACAGCGCCCTCGCCGAATCGTTCTTCCAGGGCCGCAAGCGTCAGTTGCTCAACGGAAGGCGCTGGACCTCGAACGCACACACCCGGCTGGAGCCGTTCCGCTGGCCGGCGTACTACAACCGGCGCCGCCGCCATTCCGCACTCGGCCACCGCACACCGGTCGAGTTTGAACAGCAACTGATCACCTCACGTACGCTGTCACTCGTCGCATGAAACCCGGTGTCCCCTCCCGGGATCAACTTCACTTGGCCGACTTTCCGGAGAGGCGGGACTGGGCCGCCATGCCGTCGATGGCGGCCCGCAGTGTCCCAAGAAAGGCTTCGACCGCGGGTGACGGCGAACGCCCCTGTGGCGTGGCGGCGTACACCGCACGTGCCGGAACGTCGTCTTCGTGGACCGCAACCAGGCGGACATCAGGACGCACGCAATCCGCTGCAAGCGCGGGGATCAGGGCGACCCCCAGCCCCGCCGCGACATATCCCTGCTTGGCGATCCATTCCGCCACAACGTGCACCACCCTGGGCCGGAACGTCTCCCCGATCGCCGCGTGCAGCAGACTGCGCTCGGGCTGTGGGCTGCCGGAGATCCAGTCGTCATCGGCAAGCTCGACAAGCCTCACCTGCCGCCGCCGGGCGAGTGGATGCTCATCGGGGAGAGCGACATACATCGACTCATCGACAAGATGGTGCAGTTCGTACGAGTCCAGGGGATCGCCCGCGGTGTCCGACACGACGGCCAGGTCCAGCTCATCGGTATCGAGCCGGGCCAACTGTACGCGGGTGAGGTTCTCTTCCGTTCGCAGTTTCACCTCCGGATACCGCGACCGGAACAACGTGACGGCACACGGCAGCAGCTCTGCACCGGCCGTGGGGAAGGCACCCACCCGCAAGCGTCCGCCCGTCAGCTCCCGAAGCGCGTTCAACTCGTGCCTGGCCGCGTCAACCCGCTCAACCGCGGCCTCGGCATACGGCATCAGCGCCCGTCCCGCCTCGGTGAGCCGCACCCCACGGGGAAGACGGTCGAACAGCGGCCCCCCACCCATGGCGCCTTCCAGGGCGGAGATCTGCCGCGAGATGGCGGACTGGGTGTAACCAAGGGTCTGGGCCGCCGAGGTGAACGATCCAAGCCGGGCCACTTCCAGGAAGGCAGCCAGGGAGCCCGTGGAAACGTCACCCATTATTCACCGCACCAGCGGACCGAAGCGGCCACCCGAGGTGCACCGATAAGGAAGGCCGCCGCGAAACCATGGCTCCGCTCGGGAACATCCGCCTGGCTGCCGTCCGGCCGAGCGAAAGCTCAGCCCGCGTGTCCCGGGGCCGAAGGAGCCAAGGTGAAGACCAGGTATGCGAGTTGTGCATGCTACCCATGCTAGACATTCGCTTGTCGCATTCCCTGGCGAACCCTAGCGTCGAGAGGCATGGAAAAGATCGACTTCCCGGCCTCGGCCACCTGGATACCCCACGACGCACCGGGTTCACGCAGTCAAGAACCGTACGCAAGCCACGATCGAGCCGCTCACCGGAGCGGCGCAGCGCTCGCCGCACCCCCCGCGGATGCGATCCGTGACCCCGACGTCACGATGCTGTCCCGGCCCTGAGGGCGGTGGGGAGAACCCTGCCGGTGGCGCTGTCCCACGGGCCGTTCGCCAAGGATGTGCACTCGGAAGCGGGACTCGGCACCGATGACGTCACCCTCACCTTCGCAGTCGCCACCTCTCCGCGACGGAAACGGTGTTGGGTGGTGAGAGCCAACCTGAAGATCGCCCGCGACGACATCGCGGGCCCTGACCGGCCAGATACGCGGCCCATGCCAGCAACCAGGAGCACCGACATGCAGATCACCATCGAGAACCCCGCCGATGCCCCACAGCCTCTCAGCCCTCTCTATTCACAGGTCGCTCGGGTTGAACTCCCCGGCTTCGGGGCTCTGTTGCAGCTCTCCGGCCAGGTCGCCGAGGGCGCGACGCTCGCGGAGCAGAGCCGCGGCGTCTTCGAGACGATCGACACCCTCCTGAAGGCGCAGGGTGCGACGCTCGCCGACATCATCAACATCCGTACGTACCTCACAGACATCAGCAGGCTTCACGAGTATGGCGCCGTACGCCGCGAGTTCCTCACCGGAACCCCGCCGACCAGCACGACCGTCGAAGTCTCCAAGTTGTTCCTGCCCGGAGCCCAGGTAGAGGTCGAGGTGGTGGCAGTGCTCCCGAGTCGTGAGGTAGCACGATAGGCATGTGCTTCGGGGGCGATTCGAGTGGGCCTCCCACGCCTGGCCGGCTGCTGCAGGTCCGATGCGGGCAGGTCCGTTCGTGGTGCTGCCGCTGTCCGCAAGGGGCAGCGGCAGCACCACGGGCAGATGCCTGCGCGGGCTCACCGCTCTGCGGTCAGAACCCCCACCTGCACATCGTGTAGACGGCTTCCGTGTTGTAGGAAATGGTCTCCCCGGGGTCGAGTCGACTCAGCTCCGCGCCCGCGTGGTACACCGTGAACGCACGGTTCGACCGGTTCCGCAGCTTCTCGTATCCCCAGAAGACGCGCCCCCCGTCGGTACTGCAGCCCGGAACGCTGTCGGCAACCACGTTGACGGTCTCGCCACCGGGGCGGATGAGACACAGCCTTCCGCTGTTGCAAACCGTGCCGGCCTGTGCCGGAGCCGTGGCCAGCGCGCTCGTCATTACCAGGGCCGCGGCGGTCACCAGCATGACTCTTGCACCGTTGCGACGCTTCGTTCGTGAGCTCAATTGTGTTTCCTCCATCAGGCGTTGCGGTGACTGCTTGAACGCACCAGAACATCCCTCAACACCCTGCGTGACTACAGGGTTGAAGGGCCGTCGGTGACTCCCAGAAGGCTGCCACCGAATTGACTGCCGCAGCAGCGCAGGAGGGCTGCATGAACACGCAGTGCAGGAACCAGCAGGGGGGCATATGTGCACGAAGACTGGCAAAGATCTACACAGGAACCCCGCGGAGCCGTGTCAACAAGGCCTCGCGGTGTACAGGTTGGCAATCCAGCACGGAACGGTCCCGGGGCCCGTACCCGACTGCATGACAGCGTTGGGTCTGCTCCGCACCAGCACCGACGACTCGGACACATTCGTAGCCGTTCCTCCGGACGTCGCCGCGGGCAGACTCTCCCGCCCCATCGAGCAATCACTCCTGCGAGGCCGGGAGCAACTCGTAGCCGTACGCGAGGCGCTGTCCACGACAGCGGCCGTGTACCAGCAACAGAGCAGGAACAACACCTCCGTGCGTCTGCTGCGCGGCAGCGAGGTGATCCGTGACACCCTGCGCAGGCTTGACGTCACCTGCCGTGGTGAAGTGCAGGCAGTCCAGCCCGGCGGACCTCGACCGCCTCACACCTTTGAGGAAACGCTCGGACAGTTGCTCGCAATCGTCACGCGCGGGGTGCGGCACCGCACCATCTACCAGCACACGGTGCGCACGCACACCCACATGCTCGACTACATGCGGGAGGTGCATACTGCGGGCGGCCGGTTCCGCACAACGGAGGCCCTGTTCGACCGAATGACCATTTACGACCGCACTGTGGCCTTGATCGCTGACCAGCGCGACGAGCGGACAGATCACGCCCTGCTCATCGAGCATCCGGGGATCACCGGATTCCTCGCCGGCGTCTTCGACCACGCATGGGACTCAGCGGATCCGGTCGACTTCGCCCCGTACGCCAGGCCCGCACCGCTGACCGACGAGAAGCGGATCACCGTGCTGCGCCTGATGGTTGACGGCCATACTGACGCGGCGATTTCCGCCAGACTCGGGATGAGCCCACGCACCGTAGCCACGTACATCAAGAAGACAGCGGAAGAGGTGGGCAGCCGAAGCAGAGCGCAACTCGCCTATATCCTCGCCCGAACCGCACACCTCGAACCCCTACCCGGAGCGCCCCCCACCGCGACGTGCCCCGCCATGGACACGGCCGAGGGCGGTCTCTCCCCCAGTCGCCGCCGCGCAGCCTCGACCGGGAATGCGAGGTGAGCCGGCGGATCGCACTCGCCCTCCTCCCCTGCGCGGGGCCCTGGGAGTCCGCGGTGACCCTCAGGGATCGTCGTACCTCAACAGGTCGCCGGGCCGGCATCCCAGCTCCCGGCAGATCGCGCCGAGAGTGGAGAAGCGGTTCGCCTTGGCACGGCCGTTCTTCAGAACGGAGAGGTTGACCACCGTGATACCGACCCGCACCGCCAGTTCGGCCGGGTCATACCGCGTTCCGCGAACAGCCGGTCCAGCTGGACCTTGATGCGGTGGTCTTCCTCGAGTGGCATCGGACGAGCCCCTCCGTGTCCTCACGGAGCCTCACGCCCCGAAACGGAACACCTCGACCAGCGCCGCGACGAGCAGACCCAGCAGGATGGGTTCGGCCGAGAGGGTGTAGGTAAGGGGGACCACGGAGTCGACGACCGCATCGCCGATCAGGAGGCTGGTGGTGACCGCGTCGGCCAAGGGGCCGAGCACGCTCATGGCGACGATCGCCGCCGCGACGGTGTGCATCCGCCTGGCGTTCGCGGGGACGAACACGTCGCCCACTCCCGCAGCGTACGCGCCCTGCGGAGCAGCAGTCCGAGGATCAGGATCAACAGCAGGCTGCCCGCGACCTCGACCTGACGCACGGTCATGGGATCGATGGGCCCGGTCACTCCCAGGAGTGGCAGTAGGACCTCGAAGACCCCACCAGGGCCAACGCCGCCCCGAGAGCGAGTTCCAATACACGCCCGTCGCGACCGCCCTGCCATGACCCCATACCCACGACTCCCCCTTCAAACAACTACCCATCGTTCATCGATGCTCTCGACAAACGATGGGGAGCCGTAATCCGGTGCTCTCGGAGTGGGCGGCCCAGGGCCGCGCGGGCACCAGCCCGTCTCGCCGTCGCGCTACCGCGTCCGGAAGGCGGCTGCTGGACACTCCCGGGCGGTGCTGCGGGGGCTTGCGGACAGACCCGTCCACGGGTGGACTCATGCCGGTCCTGGCCGTGATCCTCCGTGGACGGACGTCGGTGTCCGCGAGGCCGAGCCAGGCTGGCAGCCAGGCGGTCGCGTGCATAGATCCGAAACCGCCCTCGCCGGTTCAGCGCGAGCGGGCCAAGGCCGCCGAACTGTCGGCGGCCGGGCACAAGCTGTCGGCCAGCGGCGCCGGCCGGGGCCCGGGCCGGCACTCCCCTCGCGCCGCCGGCCGGGTCCGCCGGTCAGGCGTCGGCGGCCGGATCGCGGCCCTCCAAGGCCTGCGCTCCGGTCGCGGGCCCGCTCATGGGAGTACTCAGGCGCTGTACCCGGGCCGCGCTCGCGGACCGTTCCTTGGTCTCCGCGAAGCGCCGGCTGTTGCGCCTGCGCTGCTCGTCGAACCACTCCCTCCCCTCTGCGGCCACCGCGACCAGGATGCGGCTGGCGGTCGAGATCCCCGACGCCTCCTGGGACAGGCTCAGCAGGTGCGACAGGTCCTCGGCGGAGGACTGCTCGGTCGTGGTGAAGTTCTCCACCCGCAACCGCGTCTCGTGGCTGCTGTCCCGCTCGATGACCAGCTCCTCGCTCAGCGTCAGCTCACCGGACTCCGCGTTGCCACGGATCGACCCGTCCGGCAGAACGGTGACGGCCTGCCGGGAGCCCGACCGGCGATCGGTCAGCTGCACGCTCTTCCGGTCCACCTTGACCGACGAGATCGACTCGTAGCGCTGGGAGGTGTCCGAGCGGCCGTGGTGCGTCCCCTCGGCGAAGTCCACGGTCCAGGTGGCGAGCCGGATACCGCGCTCGGTCATCACGTAGAGCCGGATCCGGTAGACCGAGTACCGCACCGGGCCGTTGCTCACCTTGGCCCGCCGGGCACCCTCACCCGCCTCCAGGACGAAGAAGTCGTAGACGATCTGGTGCGGCCGCAATTCGTAGTGGTGCAGTGCCTCACGGCGCAGGTGACGCATGTCGTAGTTGAGCCAGCGCCCCATCTCCCAGTCGTGCGGCTGGTGGGCGTCCAGGAACGCGCGCCACTCGACGAACGTTTGCTGCTCGCCCTCCCAGCGTGTCCGGAACTCCTCACGGTCCACGGCGCGGCGCAACTGTTCGCCGCGGAACGCGGCGGCGCCCTTGGCACCCAGGTAACCGCCCAGCGCCCACACCGCGAGGGCCTGCAGGAACGCAACGGGATCGGCGGCGGCCGAACCGCCCGTCAGAACGCCTCCGGCCAGGGCCAGCAGCCCTCCGAAGTACCCGGCGTGCACGACGAGGGGGACGTCGCGCCGCCAGCGGCCGCCGGTGAGCAGCCCGGCCCTCCATCGTCCGGCGGTGTCCTGCGCGTGCTTGCGGATCAGCCAATCCAGTCCGTACGGGTCGTTGCCCGGCCCGTACATGTCGCTCAGTTCCTCCAGCAGGTCGGCCCTCGGGACCGCGGTGACCGCCCACCAGGCGTCGAAGTCCTCGCCGGAGCGGACCTGCCGGGCGAAGTGGCCGTCGATGATCCGGTCGACGGTCCCGGCGAACGCGAGCTGCGCCGGGGAGGGGCCGCCGGGACCCGACCCCGGATAGGCCTGCCCGTACCGGCGGGTGGCCGGGCCGCCGTTCGCTCGCCAGACGTCCTCCTGCCGGGCCCGGCCGCGCCGCCACGACCGGTCGACGCCGAACCACGTCGCGGCGGCCCCGCCGCCCACGAGCAGCAGCAGAGCCGCCAGCGCGGAGCCCGCCGAGTCGCGGAACATCGTCGGGGCGCCGGTGACGAGGCCCGACAGCACCAGCAGGACGCCGAATCCCAGCATGGCCTTGAACCGGAACGTGACCGGTATGACGACGGCCGGCACCTGCAGCGGCGGCAGCGGGTCGGGCTCGAAGAACAGCGGTACCCGCTCCGCCCGCCGCGTGTCCGTCCGGTGGGCGCGGATGTCGTCGGCCTCCGCCGCGTCCAACCGCTCGCGCACGATCTCGGAGAGGAAGTGCCGCAGGTGGTCGAGGACCTCGACCCGCCTGGCCTTCGGGAGCGAGTCGATCGCGGTGGCGGCGGCGTCGCCTCTGCGGGCGGCCAGCTCGTCCGGGCCGACATCGGCCGGCGCCTGGCCGAAGGCCTCGTTCAGCAGCAGCAGGACGACGCGTGCGGCCCGCCCGTACGAGTCCGCCGGGCGCTCGCCCAGCAGGTGCTCCAGGGTATGAAGCTTCTCCATGTCGTCGGTGGTGAGGTCCTCCACTGCCCGGCGGCTGACGATGGCCAGCGCCCAGCGATAGAGCACCTCGGTGCCGCTCAGCCGCTGGGCCACCGCCTCACCGATGAGTTCCTCCGCGCGGGCCCGCAGACCCGCGTCGAGCAGCAGCCGCCCCTTGCCGAACCGTTCCTGAGGAGTGGCGTCGGGGTGGACAACGTACTGGGTGACCGTGCCGTGGTTGACGCCGACTGCCTGCTGTCCGCCCACGGACGCGCCTGGCGCCGCCGACTGGTGCACGGGGCCGTCCTCCGGCCAGGGGGAGAAGCCCTGTCGGTGCGGTGTGCCGTTCATTGTCACGCCCCCTTCACCGCCGTGATGACGGCGGCCGCGGCCGCCGCGAGAGCGGCCACCGGCTCCACCAGGCCCCGGAAACTGCGCAGGGCGAGCACGAAGCGGTTCCGCCCTGACGGGCCCGAGGCGGCCTCCCGGGTGGCCTCGTCGAGCGCGTGCGAGGCGCCCTCGAAGGTTTCCCCGTCGACCTCGTGCCGCTCGTGCGCCTCCCGCAGCGCCCGGCGCAGCGCGCTGACGTGCGCGAGTAGTTCAGGGTCGGCGGCCGGGCCGTCCCCGCCGTTCACACTCTGGGTGACGACACCGTCGTTCGTGCCGACGTACTGCTGGGCGACACCACCGCTCTGGTAGACGATGGGGCGCTCGTAGTCGTCGGATCGTTCCGCGGTCATATTTGTGCTCCTAACGGTGCGGTCCGGCGTCGTGCACGCCGCCGGGGTGGACGAGGAGTGCTGCGGGGCGGGACGGGCGGTCTCCTCGGCACGGCCCACAGCGATGAGAGGGGGGCCCGCCGCGGGCGGGGCGCCGTCGAGTCCGGGCGGGACGGCGTATCCGGGCACCCGGACCCAGACCGTCTCGTCGTGGATCTCCTTGGTGTCGAACCGGACCGGCCGGAAGGAGTCCGTGTCCAACTCCGGGTAGTCGTGCCGCAGGACGGCGCGATGCCAGGCGTCGGAGATCCCCAGCACCAGGTGGGCGTCCTCGGCGGCGGACAGCGCGTCCCGCAGCGGCTGGTGGTCCACCATGCGGCAGGCCGTGTTGAGGTCCTCGCCGACCCAGCCCCGGCCGTCCCAGCCGACTTCCCCGGAATGCAGCACCACCCGCAGCCGGAGCGCTGCCGTGGCGTTGCTGGTCTGGGCGTGGGCCCGCAGACCGATTCGCAGCCGCGCGACGAAGGGACCGACCAGGTCGGTCTTGGCCACCGACCCCGGCAGCAGGAGGAACATCCCGTCCCCGCGGTCGAACGGCCGCGAGGCTCCGAGGCGGTCGATCCCCGCCTCGTCCAGCACCCGCTCCATCAGTCCGTACAGGCTGTCGCGCAGGAAGGACTGGACGGGGTTGGGCCGAGCGCCGAACTTCTCTATGTCGACGACCAGAATGTTGAAGTATTGCGGTTTAACTGCCACGTGCCGTCAGCCTCTTCTCCCGGTACCCGGCGCCCGTGGGGCGGTGACGGTGCACGTGACACACGCCCCTCCCGGCCCCGCCGCCCGCCGTTGATGTGATCTGGATATCGAGTGCCCGGTGCCGTCCGCAGCGTCATATGACGCAACTCCGGGGTGTCACCGGACCTGTGTCAGTCGGAACCCCATCGCGCCAGCCCATCGGGATCGGTCACGAGCAGCCGGCCGCGGACAGTGGTGACCAGGCCCTCGTCGTGCAGGTCCCGCAGGATGCGGACCACGGACTCGCGCGAGGTGCCGGCTGCCCCGGCAAGATCCTTCTGGGTGACGGCGACGGCGAGCGCGCCAGCCGGATCAGGCACGGGGACCCCGTGGGACACGGCGAGTTCCACCAGCACCCGCGCCACCCGGACGCCGGCAGCGTAGGCTCCCTGGTCGGCCCGCCTCCGGTCGGCGTCGCGCAACCGCCCGGCCACGGTCCGCAGGACCGCGAGCGCCAGTCCGCCGTGCTCCTCCAGCAGCCGCAGGAACCGGCCGGCGAGCACGGACACCCCGGTCACCGGCTGCATGGCGACGGCGCTCGCCGACCGCGGCCTGCCGTCGAGACAGGACAGCTCGCCGAGCAGCTCACCGGGCCCCCGGACAGCCAGCACGCTGGTGTAGCCGTTCGGCGACTGCCGCACCACCTTTACCAGCCCGGCGCCGATCAGGATGACGTCGTCCGGGCTCGACCCCTCGGTCAGCAATGCCTCACCCCGACGCCAGGAGCGTTCCCGGCCCGCTTCGTGCATGAGTGTCAGTTCGCCCTGCGTGAAGGGAAGCTGCCGCATCCCGTCCCCACCCCCAGTGCCACGGCCGTCGCGCAGGCTCACTCGACTGATATCGAGCGGGGCGACCATACTTAAACCGGATGCCGGAACATCACTCTTTCCGATGAATCAGCACCGTTGCGCCTCCGCGGGAATGGCGGGTGTGATGGACCCCAAGCCCACTCGCGACCGTGCCCTCGAACGCCGTGAACACCCCGGGCACCGTGAACGCCATCACCACCCTCATCCTGGACGAAGCAGCGCCCACGTGGCCGCCGGGGTCCCCGCCTCCCCGACCGGCCGGGACGGGGCGAAACGGGTGCCGGGCCGCAAGCGGGGCCTGGCCGTCCAGGTGCTCGGCCTCGTCATCGCCGAGGCCGTGCCGGCCGCGAACACGCACGACAGCACGGTTGGCATCGCCCCCCTGAACAGTTCGCCGGCAACGTCGGAGAAACCGTCGAGACGCAGGAGCTGGAACCCCGCCGTGCCGGCGTTCGGCATCCGCCTTCAGCCCCTCCGCTCTGTCCGATCAGATCGAGAGGCCACACAGGGCCTCGATGCCTTCAACTTGACGCATGCCGGCTGAGCATCCGCACGCCCGGCACCGGCATACCAGCCCCTCGGGACGCCTGACGTCCATCCGACAGGCTTGTAGCTCACGGTCGTGCCAGGGCAGTGGGCGGGCGACACCGGTCAGGGCCGCCACCTCGGCCTTGTCGGCGGTCAGCCTCCAGCGGAGCTTCGTGACCGTCCAGTCTGCGGCATGCAGTGTGCGGCAACTCCGCCGGCGGCAGCCAGTTCGCGGTGTCCTTGGCACCCCTGAAGAAACGCCCCCTATCCCGGCGCCCAGTTGCGCCTCGCCGACACCGACGAGCTACGGCTCGGCATTCGCCACCAATACCGCCGACCACCCCGATCGTCGAGCTGGAACTACGCCATCGCCTGCGCGCCCCTGCCGAGGACGCATCCACGCCGCGCGGGCCACCGGACTGCGCAACCTGCCGCTGCACGACACCGCGCCAGAACCAGATCTGGCACACCTGCGAAAAGCGCACATCGGCCGCCAGCCGAAGCTGACGACCGATCACGAAGGATCGAGACTTGTACTGCAACGACCCCTGGAGTTCGTCGCATGAGGCAGGGGCAACGTGAGGGCCACTGCGCCAGGGCCGTGTTTCTGTGAGGGTCAGGCGTTACGGCCAGCCTTGCGTCACCTTGGCGGGGGCCGTGTTCCAACTTTTGGGTATGAACGTAATCATATAGGTCCCGCGGTCGAAATCCGCGTATCCGGCGGACCAGTTACGGAACTTGCTCTCGTAGACCTTCATCGGGCCCATGCCACCGTCGGGCGAGTGATAGTGGTTGGCGTGGGTCCACACAGTCTCGTTGTGATCTGCTTCCTTTTGGTCACCGAACCATCCATAGTCGAAATTGACATAGCTTTCGCCGGGGTTGCCGGGGCTGCGCGAGGTGTTCCTGTCCTTCGACATGTCGACCAGTCCTGTGCTCTGGTTGGGGCGGAAAGCCTCCGGGTCGCCGTACTTCCTCTTGCTGGAGGAGCTCCGCGGGTCCTGTCCGCTCCAGAAGTGCTTGGAGTAGATGACCGCCTTCATCCTGGACGGGTCGTGGTTGCCCCCATCCTTGTTCTTGAAGGAAGGGGTATTCCTTAGAGCCGAGTAGAAGTTCGAGCGGGCGTCTTCGTTGCGCAGAGCGTCGTTGCTCCTTGTGAGTTCCACCTTGAGATTATTGAGATAGGTCCCCTCGTCGTGTGCGTTCTCCAGGGCCTTGTTCATGATGGATGCCACATCACGAGCCCGCTTGAATCCCTTTCCCTCGTCGAAGCTCTCCTTGGCGATGCGCCCTTCAAGCTCGGCCCGCGTCTCGCCTGGCCGGGGAGTGGTGTGCTCCAGAGCGTTCTTGTATTTGTTCTCATCGAAGGAGGCGAACGCCAGTTTGTTCGTCGGGTAGGGGCCTGAGTTGACCCAGGTGACGCCCACGCAACCGTAGGACAGCTGTTCTCGCTGCTCTTCGGTCATCTGCCGAGCCTGGCCATCGCGGTGGCTGTAGACCTGCTGCCACTTGCGTATGTAGTTGCTGACGCCCGTAGTCGCCCTGCCCCCGTACGTCCGGTACGCGTCAGGCATGCTGTCAAGCGGCTCGGCGGGAGGCGTCACCCTGCCGCTTGCCGCCGCGGAGGCCCCGAGGGATTCGATGGCACTCGGTAGTGACGCCCCTGAGGGCTTGCCGGGCAGACCCAGGCTCAGAGCCTTCTCGTTCAGTGCGTTGATGTGCCTGACATCATCTGCCGTCAGGCCGTGCTCTTTGGCAAAGGACTCCCTCTCCTCCCCCTCGACCCTGTGAGCGGCTTGGCTGACCGACGGTATGAAACCAGCGGTGCACATCACTACGCCCACAGTGGTGAAGGCGAGAAATCTCGAGCGTGTGTGCATGAAAGGTCACGAACTCCTTTGCAGTGATACGTCATGAAGCGATGGCGTGCGAGAGGGACAACGCAGTGTGGGGCCCGGCAGCGCACCGCTGCGTCGCTGAACCGGAAGCGGTAAGGCACCGGCGAAGGAGACGTAGAGGGTGCGCGAGACGGTGGTGATGAGTCGCCGGACAGATGAACACGTCGTCTCAGCCGACCGGCGGCCACCACGATCAGGGCCCGGTCCAGCCGGCCCGATCAGGCAGGGCCGCCGGCCCGGCTACTGCCTTGGGCCCCGATGCGCGACACGTCCCGGACCGTGGCCCGGGCTGCAGTAGCGGACCCCGGCGCGCGAGGCGGAGCCCATGAGGCTGACGCCGTCAGGCGCACCCGACCGGGGTGAACATGCGCGTGCACGGTGTCCGTAGCGCGGAGGAAACTGCGTTGGGGCCCCCAGCCTGAGGACCGTCCTTGCCTTCCTCTGCGCGAAGGTGTGCAAGGGTTCAGGGACCGGCCCCGTGCCCAGCGGCCCCTGGGGGGACACAGGCATCGGAAGCCAGCGCGCAGGCTGTCCACTCCATCCTGTGGAGGGGTTGGTTCATCACATCTCGACTCCCGCATGACATGAATGGTGAGGTTGTGCGAGAACAGATCATGGCCCGGTGCCAACTCCCCGACAACACAGTGGCTTCACATTCGGCCACACCGCCACATAGAGCAGCATTCGGTCACCGCTCCGAACCCGCCCAGCTCCGGATACGTAGCGGCAGCACTCTCTTCACCCCTCGCAATTGGTCTGCGGCGAGGTTGGCGGCAGTGACATCGGGAATCCCGGGGAGCCTTCGACGACGGCGCTGTTGACCGGGACGAAGAGTCCCGAAGAGAGGTGGTGATCCAGGCACGGAAGCCGCTGTCCACACACGGCAGTTCGGAACCATACGAACCACGCTCGCTCCCCAGAACCGCTCGATCTCCGCCATTCGCCACTGCGGGCTCTCGCTCGCCTCACCTCCGCCGACAGCCCTGTCCCTCTCCCTGCCTCTCTGTGAAACGGCTGGTAAAGCCCCCTCGGTCACGTCCGCTGGAGTGGTGTATCGGCGGCCACTCGGTGACTCTGCAGCGCCGAGTACGGGGCCGGTCAGCGAAGAGCGCGTCGACCACCGCAACGGCTTCCGCCCGCGCGAGTGGACCACGAGGGCCGGGGGTCGAGGAGCCGCCTGCGTGGGACAAAGCATGCCAGGTTGTCACCGAGCACATCAAAGGGGACGAACGCGTATCAGGAGGCAGCGCATGCGCCGTCGTCGACGTAGATGCTGACCGAGTCGTAGCCCATGTCCATCTTGCGCTTCTCGGCGTAGACGTAGAGGCAGAAAGGGGTGTCCGTGCCGTCGGCGGTGACGGTGTAGTCGCCTGCTCCGTGCCGCCGTCGACCAGGGCGGACTCCGACGGATCAGATGCGAGCGAGCCGGTCAGCGCTGCCTGAGGACTGTCGCCGTGTCTCGCGATGGCGGCCTGCAGGATGTCCTCGAAGGTGATGGTCCCCGGACCGAACTCCGCCTCGCGCGACCACTCGGCCGTCGCTGCGGTCACGGCCGGCCGCAGTTCACTCCCGTCCCAGTCGTCGATGCTGCTGAGAGGGCCGGGATGGAGGAGCAGGTACATGCCCACGACGACGAACAACACGGAGCCGACAATGCGGGCGGAGCCGACGGGACTGTGCGGATTCTAGTACTCCAGCCGTAGATCGTGACCTTCATGCCTGGGCGGCTTGTCGCTGGTAGTGGCTGGCCTGGGATCGGGCTTGGTGGCGGCGTCGCCAGGCGGACCAGCCCAGCCGGTGGGCAACGTCGTGGACGGGTTGGATGACCAGGGCGATGAAGAGGCGTTGGATCTCGTTGCAGGTGAGCGGTATGAGGGCGTCTCGTGCAGGGCGGCGGGCGTGCTCGTCTGCTCGGACGACGGCGAGGAAGGCATGCACGAGCATGGCCAGGGTGACCCAGCGGGACCAGGACGCGTAGCGGCGGACCTGATGCTCGTCCAGGGCGGCCAGGCCCTTTCCGGATTGGAAGAACTCCTCTACTCGCCATCTTGATCCGGCGACTCGCACCAGCGTGGTCAGCGGCACCGGTGTGGGCGAGTAGCAGCGGTAGTAGGCGAGTTCGCCGGTGCTGCGGTTGCGGCGGATCAGCAGTTGGCGACTGCCGGGCCTTGGGTCGGCGAGGTCGATGACGGCCCAGTCGTAGAAGCGGTGGCCCTTGGCTCCGGCCCCGGCGAAGATCTTCTGCCAGGCCCGTTTGGGCACTTTCTTGGCCAGCGTGTCCGCACGGAACTTCCCCACACCGGTGGCGACTTCGTGCGAGCAGGCCACCGCGAGGATGTAGCCGGCGCCGCGTTTCTCCAGCGCGTCTCGCAGCTTGGGGTTGCCGCCGTAGACCTCGTCGCCCGCGACCCATGCGGCCTGATGGCCGGCGTCCAGGAACCGGGCGACCATGCGGGCGGCCAGCTCCGGTTTGGTGGCGAAGGGAGTCTCCCCGCCGAGCCCGGCGGCGCGGCAGCGGTCGGGGTCGGAGGTCCAGGAGCGCGGGACGTACAGTTCCCGGTCCACTGCCGCGTGCCCGCGCCGGCCGGCGTAGACCAGGTAGACGGCGACCTGGGCGTTCTCGATCCTGCCCGCGGTACCGGTGTACTGGCGCTGGACGCCGGCCGTGCCGGTGCCCTTCTTCACGTCCCCGGTCTCGTCGACCACCAGCACCGCCTGGTCGTCGTGCAGGTGCTCCACCACGTACTCGCGCAGGTCGTCGCGTACCTGGTCGGCTTCCCACTTGGCCCGCCCCAGCAGGTGCTGCATGCCGTCCGGGGTGGCCTCCCCGCCCACTCGGCGATGGTCCAGCAGTTCTTGCGCGGCAGGTCCGACAGCAGCCCGAGCACCAGCTGCCTCGCTCGACGCCTGGGTTCGACCCGCGCAAACCGCCCCCTATCCGGCTCATCAGGCCCTCGAACGCCTACTGTAAACGGGCAGGGTCTACGCTGTGACCTGCGGCCACCGCATGATCTTCAGTCTTCACACACCGATGATCAACGGTGGCCGCACCGTCTCCACAGCGCGTCAGGGTCGCGCAGCGTCCGCCTGCCGTCCCGTGTCAGGAGTACATGTGCAACGTGGCGAAGTCTGGTGGGTCGAGTTCGACGAGCGGCGGCTGGTCGTACTGCTGTCGGGAGACGACGCGTCCGGGATCCGGGTGATGCAGGTCGTCGCTCCGGCGGGCGTCGACATCAGCGGTCTGGGCGTCGAAGTGGTAGTAGGCGCCATGGAAGGACTGCCCTTTGAAGGCGTGCTGCGGTTCGCGTTCCCGCGTCCAGGCTTTACCCCTTGCACGTGGCTGACCACCGTGTCCCGAGACGACCTGATCGAGCGGGCGGGCGCTCTGTCCTCAGCGAAGCTCAGCGAGATCGAGGATGCCCTCCGACTCGGTGAACAGGAGAAGGAGTGGGCCCCGGCGACGACCGCGAAGCTCAGCGAGATAAGGGACGCCCTCCGTCTCGGCGGACTCGCGTAGGCCGAGACGGAACGAACGCCCCCGATGGCGTCGTCGATCTCGTCCAGACGATCGACGCTGGCCACCTGTCTCCTCGGCGCCCCTCACCCTCGAGATCACGATCTACGGCTGGAGTACTAGACGTAGCGGTTCGTGCCCCATTTGCTCCGGATGAATACGCGGTCCGCGTCGCCGTTGGTCATGACGTGATTCTCGCGGCCAGAGGTCTCTCGTGGCCAGGAACTTGGGGATTGACTGCCACTGTGCGTCCGCGGCACCGCGAACACACCGCCGCCCGAAGGAAATATCCGGTTCCGTGACCGCCTTCAGCGACCCGCCCGTGCGTCCCCCATGGCCGGCCCCGGGACCCTCAGCTGCCACCGTAACTGCCTCCGGACCCGTCTCAAGGTTCGGACTCCTGTGGATGTGCCGTGCCGCGACAACTGCTGCCCAGGTCAGGGTTTGTGCGAGACATCGTCCGTTGCGGGACCGACCCAGCAGCCTGAATGACAGATGGTTTGCCCGAATGGCTACAGTGATCATTGGCCAGAGCAGACAGCTTCACGGGGGCGGAGAGCATGACCTGGGGCGAATGGGACAGGATCAAGGCCGACTCGAGCGCACAGATGCGGCTGAATCAGCTGGCCCCGGCAACTGGAGGCGGCGGTGCCCCGACCTGGCGTCGACGCCCGCGCAGAAGAAGGCAGCGGCCAACGCCATCGAGAAGCACCTCGAGCCCGACACGAAGAAGGCCGGTGACACGGCCGAGGAGAGCACGGGCGCCGCGGTCAGGGAGTTCAGCGGCAAGGACGGGCACGGCTGGGACACCTCTCCGGCGCTGAAGAGAGCCCACGAGGCGTGGGAGAAGCAGGTCAAGGCGCTGATGGGCAGACTGGGCTCGGAGAAGAGCGCGCTGCGCAACACCTCTGTCCTACTCCGGGGCACCGACGTCGGCATCGCTGTTCAGACTCGTCAGTCTTCGTCGCTCGACAAGCTCTGAGCTCGACCAGATCCGACTGCCCGCGCACCGGCTCCAGGGGGAAACGCGCCGACGTACCACGAAGTCATGACCACCGATCTGTCCAAGCTCACCGCTGCCGCCACCAAGTGGGACGACATGGCGGGCGAGTTCAAAAAGCTCGAGACGCAATACGAACGGGACGTCCACGGAATCTCTTTGGGGCAGACCTGGCAGGGCCTGAGCGCGGACGCCGCGAACAGCCGGTTCGGCGTGACGCTCAACGAGTACAAGGCCGAGCAGAAGGAAGCGAAGGCCGTTGCCGCGTTGCTGCGCGACGCGCACACCCAGTTCGTCGACCTGCGGAGCAAGCTGAAGAGTGTCCGTGATGACGCGGTCAAGGCCGGGACGAAAGTCTCCGAACAGGGCTATGTCTCGTTCGACACCTCACGGCTCAGTGACGGCGAGCGCACTGCCTATGTCCACGACCGCAGTTACCAGGAGTCGGCCCGCACGGCGGCCGGCGAGTGGAACCAGGCCATCGCAGCGGCGGTCAAGGCGGTCGCCGACGCCGACGACGGAGTCCGGATCGCCCTGGCAGCGGTCGTCGTGGACAGCAACTCGCTGGACGGCACGTTCAACGGCTTCAACTCGGGCGCGAAGAGCGACGTCGAGGAGTACGAGGCGGCGCACGCGAAGGACATCGCCACCCGGATCAACAGCGGCGAGAAGGTATCCGCCGCGGACTTGGCCGAGCTCCAGCGATCGTTCCGGGACAACTCCGACAACAAGGCGTTCAGTCAGACGTTCCTCAACGGGCTGGGCCCTTCCGGCACCATCCAGCTCGGGAACAATCTCAACGACAAGGCTCACTCGGGCAACGGCGACCAGCAGAAGCTGTTCCGCAGCATCACGAGCGGACTCGCCGACACCCTGGCGGGGGCCACACGTCCGCCTGCGTTCAAGGACTCCGAAGGCAAGACGCTCAAGTACGGAACAGCCGGTTACCAGAAGGCCTTCGACAACTGGCTGAAACAGGACGACGGCAAGTTCTACACCGAATGGCGCGAGGGCCTGAAGAAGGCGGGGGTCGAGAAGTTCGACTTGGACGTCGTCGGCGACAAGATAGCCGTCGGTACTGGCCATGGGCAGGAAGCCCGTGGCTACCAGAGCCTGGTCACACTCATGCAGCAGGGCAGCGGCTACTCGCCGCAGTTCATGGCCGACATCACGGACGACATGATCGCGGCCGAGAAGAAGGACCCGGACATCTGGGACCTGCACGGCAAGTTCGACGGAAAGAAGGAAGGATGGTTCGCCAACGACCCTGTCGACGGCGCCCTGAACCTCATGAGCCGCGACCCGGACGGCACCACGGCGTATCTTGACCCGGGCGCCGGCGGCAAGAACGATCGGCTGGAGTACCTGCTCAAGGAACGCGACTGGGACACCGTCGACACGACCCAGTGGACGGGCAACATCGAACGCACCGGCGGCGACACCGCGGACAGCGATGCCCGCACGGGGCTGGGAGCCGCGCTCGAGGCCGCGGCAACGGGGCATCCCCCGCTGCGCCCTGGGCAGGACCCGTGGCCCGTAACGCCCCACACTGAGGGGCAAGCCCGCATCATGCACGGCGTCGTCAGCGGGCTCGGCCCCGATCAGAGCGTGCCTGAAAACATGCGCGAACCCCTCTCCCGCGCCCCCGCCTCGTACACGGAGGACACGCACCAGATCCTGGGTGGGATGGGAAGCAGCCAGTACGTCAACTCCACCACGGACGACGGCTACTTCCGCGACGGAGACAAGGTCCACATGGCGGTGACCCAGAAGGATCTGGCGCAGTTCATGCGGGGCCTCTCCGACGATCCAGAAGCCTACGCGACGCTGCACAAGGCGGAGTCCCGCTTCATCAGTCTGGAAATGGAGAAGATCCCGCAGGACGCCACCGGCTTCGCCCAGAGCAACCCTCTCAGCAACGCCGGCGCAGCTCTGGGGGCGTACAGCGCCATTAGGGAAGACGTGATCAACGACGAGCGCATGACCGCCTACAGTGCGGCGGACTGGAAGTCGAAGATGGCCTACCACGTCATCGGCGGCGCCGTGACCCCTCTGTACTTCACCACAGCCGGCGGCGTATCCATCGCCTTCGGCGACTCGATTCAACGCGGCGTCGACACGTGGGCGTGGTTCATGGGCAACAACCTGAAGGCCGAAGCCGACACCACGGCCAACGCAGGCATCGCCGACCACTACCTGAACGCCACCAACCAGATGAACCTCATGGTCGACTCATGGGCCGACGACCGGCGGGACATCGACGCGGACGCCAGGGCCGGGCTCAAGAGCGAGATCCTCCACGGCCACGACCGAGGGGCCAACATCACTCAGAAGTACCTGACCGACACCACCAACTGACACTGGCACGCCAGGAGGGAACAAGCCCATGCCCAACAAGACGCCCCCACGCCGGAGAAAGGCCACGGCCGTGATCGTTCTCGGAGTATGCCTGGCGTTGCTGGGCGGGATCGGAGCATGGTTGCTGCTCGGCCGGGACACGACGCCTGCGTGCAACGGCCTGCCCGAGAACGACCGAGTGCAAAGCTCGGTCGGGCGAGACGTCCGTCCAGGAATGAGCTGCCAGGCCCTCGGCAAAGCCATCGTGAAGGCATCCGCCGGGGACCCCCAGGGGCGGCACAGCCTCGCTCAGGCGAAGGCGCTCAAGGACGTCCTGACGGCCCTCGGATCCCAAGGCCCCGGCGAACTCACCCTCGATCCGGCACTGCGCCGCCCCCTCGCCACAGCCCTGGCCGACTACCCCCAGGATCTGCACGCGATGCTCGGCGGTATCAACATCCAGGACTTCGTGACCAAGGCCGCCCCCACGACACCACCCTGGAAAGCCGAAGACGGCAGCTACCATCTGACGGTCCTCACCGACACCCTCAGGGACGTCCTGCATGCGATCGCGCAGGACCCCCACTCCTACGCTCTGCTGCGGCTCACGGAGACCCGGATTACAGGGCAGCGCCTCGCCGCCGTCCCCGCCGACGCCGAAGGCTTCGGCCTCAGCGTGCCGCCCACCGAGAGTGCGCGCGCACTCGGCACCCTCGACGGTATCGCGGACTCCGTCACCCGAGGCCTGGACACGAGCCAGGCACGGGCATGGCGTGCGGCAGTCCTCGACGCGCTCGCGGACGACCGGGCCTCAGCGACGGGCGGCCTTGCTTCGGCATGGCTTCAGGGCCTTCGGAGCACCGCGGAGGAGGAACGCTACGAGAGCCTGCGTGCTCAGGGCATCGAGATGACCCGCCTTTGGGCGCAGCAGCGGAAAATGGACGAGCAGACCCGGCAGGGGCTGCTCGCCAAGGTCGAACGCAGTGCCCTCAGCGCCTACCGGGAGATCGAGCCGTAGGCACGGCCTGCTGAGCCCGCCCCGCTGGTTGGCAACGGTTACCGTTTGAGGGTCCGACAGTCGGCTGTCGGGCCCTCGTTCCTCGAAGAAGACATATCGACGCGTTCGACCAGTAGGCGTCCCGCCGCTCGGGGCTGCGAGATCGAGACGTTGTGGCTGGAGGGCCTCACGCTGGAGCAGCTCGCGATGGTGGAGGCGGCCACTGTTGCGGCGGTGATGGGCCTCCGGTGTGCCGACGCGCGCCGTGATCGTCGACCGGGAGGACGTGAGCGACGTCGTCGAGAACGCCACAAGGGCGAGGCGAAGCAAAGTACATCACCGGCCGTGAGGAAGCGTATTCGGCCCTGCGAACAAGGAAGTGGGCAAGTGGGCACAGCACGCTCGTCGTGGAAGGTACGGGCCGTGGTGGCGGTCCTGGTGCTCCTGGTTGCGGGGCTGCTGCATGCTTACCGCAATACGAATGTGCTGACGGCCGACCGACTCTGCGGAGGGCTGGTCTCTGCGGCGAACGCGGACGCGGTCCTGCCCGGCTCAGGGCGGGTCAGCGCCGAAGGCGATGGCGTCGCCGACGACCTTCCGGACACGGAGTGCGAGGTCGAGAAGTCGTCAGTCGTCGTCGGTGGCGGGAAGGGCACCTTGTCCGTCCGGGTCGCTGAGGAGCGCGGTGACTTCCCCGTCCTGGACGGCAGGTGGCCGGACCCTGCGCGGGCTTCGTTCTTCACCGGACCGGTGACCGGCGGCGTCTATGAGCACGACGGCTGGGTCCTGCTGCCCGAGAAGTGCTGGACGGACCAGCCAGTGATCGTCGAAGCCCACTCCAGTGAACCGGTGTCCGACACCACGGCGTTTGGCGCCCTGCTTACCGATGCCGCAGGCGCCATCGCGGCGGAAAGAGCATGCGGCACCCTCCCCAAGGAGCCCAGAACCCCCCGGCCGCCCCGCTCGCAAGCGGCCCGTCCGGCTTCCGAGGGTCGGCTGTGCGGCCTTGACGGTTTCTCCGTCCACGGCCAGGTGCCGGCGGACAGCGAGGTCCTCGAAGCAGGTCAGGTGGCGCCTGCTGACCTGTGGTCCTGCACGGTGTTCCTGGGTAGTGACTCGAATCGCCTCGCCAGTGCGAATGGCTTCATGACGTACATGCTCGCCCGGGACCCACTACTCCTGGCCGCCGTCGAGAAGGATCCGGGAACGCACGAGGGGACGGGGCCCGGAGGCAAGGAAGCCGATGTCGTCGAGCCTCAAAGGATCATGTTGCCCTGCGCCCAGGGCGCTGCCTACCTGGCACTGGAACCGGGACTGCAGTACACGGAGACGCGTCAACGCCATCCTGGCACTCCGTCGCTGGACGCGTTCTTCGAGTCCTCCGTCCGGTCCGCGATCAGGACCTTCGACTGCGGCGCGGCCACGAGGTGAGGGTGCGGCCGCGCGGACCGGGCCACCCCGGTCGGCCCGGCAACAACCGCACCGGCGACGGCCTTGCAGCGGCCGACGACTGGGACTCGCTTGCGCACCCGCACCACTATGGTCCAACGACACGTCCGGTCCGCCCACGACGACCGCTGTCGCCAGCGAGGCCATTACCACGACGCCGCGGACAGGCCGAAAAGGTGACTTCCCCGACCGGCGGCACCATCCGCGAGAGTGACGAGAAGCTCGGCCGCCAGATCTCGCACGCAGACGCCGATGGCGGAACAGCCCGCCCTCGCCCGTCAGTTGCAGGCCCTCGTTTGGGCCCGGTCCACGAGCATCGCGACGAGCTGTTCGTCCGACACCGCACTCGACGGTACCTGAACCACCTGCTCAGCCGACTGGTTCTCCACGGCGGTCTCCGCCATCAGACACATCTCCTTGATCATCAGATCGCCGGCCATTGGGCACCCCCCTGTCGTCCCAACAGCGGGACGGGCGTGCGGGACGGAGGCTGGCTGGATCGCGAGGATCGTCCTTGCAGGCACTTAGGTGACGTGTGAGCATGCGGTCGAGCGATCGTGATCTTGCAACCGCCGCGGGGCCGGTGTCCGGCCCGCGGCGATCTGTTGACGAGAGGTACGGAAGTGAACACGTCTGCCGACTCCGGCCAGCCCGTCCGAATCGAACAGCCCGCCCCTGACTCCGTTGCCGAGCGCTTCCACTTCCTGGTGAACGCCCCGGCCCTCTTCAACGCCGTGGTCACGGCGCTGGAATGGGACCTCTTCGGGTTCCTCGCCAAACATCCCGGTGCCTCCTTCGACGAGCTGAACGAGTTCACCGGCGTCCCCGCCCACTCGTTGCGAGTCCTGTTGCACGCCGTGTGCACCACCGGGCTCATCGAGCGACGTGCAGACGGCACGTACCACGACGCCCCGGCGGCCGAGGAGCTCCTGGCCCCCGACGGTCCCGACAGTTGGCGCCACATCCTCACCGGCTGGAAGGAGATCTACTACCCGGCCTTCTCGCGGATGAGCGAGGCGCTCGCCGCCGGTACCAACACCGCGCTGGCCGCCCACCCCGGCGACGAGCCCACGCTCTACCGGAGGCTGTCGCACAACCCGGAGCTGGAGACGGTCTTCCACCGCAGCATGAGCGCCTTCACGCTCAAGAGCCTCGACGCGCTGGTGGAGTGCGAGGAGTTCGCGACCGTGCGGCACCTGCTCGACGTGGGCGGCGGCGACGGCACCACCAGTGAGCGGCTGATCACCCGTCACCCACAACTGCACTCGACCGTCTTCGACATACCGTCGGTGTCGGAGCTGGCCGCCTCCCGCACCCCCGCCGGGGAGCCGGACGGGCGCATCCGGCTCCACACCGGGGACCTGTTCACCGACCCCTTCCCCGTCGGCGCGGACGCGGTGCTCTTCAGCCATGTCCTTGAAATCTTCTCCGGTGAACAGATCACAGAGCTGCTGGCGAAGGCGCACGCCGTTCTCCCCTCCGGCGGACGGGTGTTCATCTACGGCTACAACGTCTCCGACGACGAAACCCGGGGCTGGTACTCGGCCCGGCTCTCCCTCTACCTGAACGTGCTCGCCAGCGGGAAGGGCATGGCCTACCCCGCCCGCGACTACGAGGATTGGATACGCCGGGCCGGCTTCACCGGTGTGCGGACCCTCACCGGCTACCCCTACGAGCACGGTCTGAGCATCGGAACGAAACCATGAGGGGCAGCCTCGCCGGGCCAGGCCTCTTCCCCGCCCCCGACCCGGGCGTTCCCGTCACCACCTCGCCCGTCCGCTTCCTGGTCTGGCTCGCGACCCGCCACCGCGGCAGCCTGGTCCTCGCCACGGTGTTCGGCGTGCTGTGCACCTTGGCGCAGGCGCTGGTCCCGGTGGCCGTCGGCCTCGGCATCGACCGGGGGCTGCTCCCCCGTGACCGCGACGCCCTGCTGGTGTGGGGCGCGGTGGTGCTGGTGCTCGGCGTCTTCCAGGCCCTCGTCGGCATGCTGCGCGACCGGGCGTCGACCACGAACCGGTTCGGGGCCGCCTACCGTGCCACGCAACTGGTCGTCAGGCAGGCCACCGAGCTCGGTGCGGAGCTGCCCCGACACGCCTCCACCGGCTCGGTGGTCAGTGTCAGCGCCATGGACGTCGGCCATCTCGGCACCGCCGTGGAGGGCACGGCGCGGGGCAGCGGGGCGGTTGCCTCCATCCTCTTCGCGTCCGTGTTCATGCTGGTCACGTCGTGGCAGTTGGGCGTGATGGTGCTCGTCGGCGTACCGCTGATCGCGCTCTCCGTGACCCGGCTGCTACGGCTCCTGCACGGCCGCCAGGAACAACTGCGCCAACGGCAGGGCGCGCTCACCGACCTGTCGGTCGACATCATCGACGGGCTGCGCGTGCTGCGGGGCATCGGCGGTGAGGAGGTCTACGGACGTCGTTACCGTGACGACTCCCAGGCCGTCCGGGCCGAGGGCGTACGGGTGGCCGGGGCTGTGGCCAACATGGCCTTCCTCCGTGTCCTGCTGCCGGGAACGCTACTGGTCGCCATCGTCTGGCTGGGCGCCCACCAGGTGAGCACCGGACGACTCGAACCGGGCCTGCTCGTCGCCTTCTACGGATACGCCGTCTTCCTCACCCAGCAGCTCGGACAGATCACGACGATGCTCGACCAGCTGACCCGGGCCTCGGTGGCGGCCCGCCGGATCCTGGACTTCCTCGGTCTGAGGACGGAGCTGCTGTCGGGTACCCGGCCGCTGCCGGACGAGGAAGCGCTCCGGCTGCACGACCCGGACTCCGGGCTCACCGTGCCGCCAGGGCAGTTGCTCGCGGTGGTCTGCGACGCCGACGGGGACGCACGGACGCTCGCGGACCGCCTCGGCCGATACGCCGACCCGGCGGCCCTGCACGGCGAGACACCACTGTCCGCCTACCGCACCGATGACGTCCGCCGGCGCGTCCTGGTCGCCGACAACGGCGCCGCCCTGTTCTCGGGGCGGCTCGCCGACCAGCTCGATCCCGGTCGCGCGGCGGACGGCGCCGCACCCGACCCGGCCGCCGTGCTGCGGGCCCTGGAGGCGGCCTCCGCTCGTGACATCACCGAGGCTCTGCCCGACGGGACGGCGCAGGAGATCAGCGGGGGACGGGAGTTCTCCGGCGGCCAGCAGCAGCGGCTGCGCCTGGCCCGCGCCCTGCTGGCCGACGCGGAGGTCCTCGTCCTCATCGATCCGACGAACGCCCTCGACGCCCCCACCGAGGAACGGGTGGCCCGGCGTCTCGGGCCGTACCGGACGGGCCGGACCACCGTCGTGTTCACCACCAGTCCCATCCTCCTCGCCCACTGCGATCACGTCGTGTTCGTCCAGGAGGGCAAGGCCGTGGCCCAGGGCGACCACCGGAACCTGCTCACGTACGCCGACTACCGAACCGTCGTCTCCCGGGAGGTCACGGCATGACCGCCGCCGCCCCGCCCGCCGACGGGCTGCCGGTCGCCTCCCAGCGGGAGGTGCGCTCCTACGCCCGGCGCACGATGCTCGACCACCGGGGGCCGCTCTCCCTCTCACTGCTGCTGCACGCCCTTGCCTGCGTCGCCGCGCTCGTCACTCCCCAACTGCTCGGTCGGATCGTCGAGAACGCGGCGCACGGCGCGGTCGCCGTCACCCCGGTCGCCTTCGCAATCTGCGCCGCGGTGATCCTCCAGGCTGTCCTGACTCGCTTCGCCCGGAGCGCCTCCCTGCGGCTCGGCGAGACCGTACTCGCGGACCTGCGTGAGGAGTTCGTCCGGCGTGTGCTCGCCCTGCCGACCCACACGGTGGAGCGGGCCGGGACCGGGGAGCTGGTCACGCGGACCACCCGGGACGTCGACGTACTGGCCTTCACCGTGCAGCGGGCCGTCCCCGACACCCTGGTGGCGGGTACCACCGTCGTCCTGACCATCGGGGCCGTCTGCCTGACCGATCCGCTCCTGGTCCTGCCCTGCCTGGTCGCCGTACCGGTGCTGTGGCTGTCGACCCGCTGGTACCTGCGCCGCGCCCGGGCCGGCTACCTGCACGCGAACGCCTCGTACGCGCAGATCAACGACCACCTCTCCGAGACCGTGGCGGGCGCCCGTACGGTGGAAGCGCTCCGGCTCCAGCGGCGCCGGCAGCAGCGTACGGACACGGACATCGCGGCGTCCTACGCGGCCGAGCGCCACACCCTGAACCTGCGCAGCATCTACCTGCCGATAGCCGACACCGGGTACATCCTGCCGGTGGCCGCCACTCTGGTCATCGGCGGGCTGATGTACATCGAGGGGATGGTCGGCCTGGCCGCCGTCACCGCCGCCACCCTGTACGTCCAGATGGTGATCGGGCCCGTGGACACCCTGCTCTTCTGGATGGACGAACTCCAGGTCGGCGGCGCCTCCCTGGCCCGGGTCCTCGGGGTTCGGAACGCCGCCGGTCCGGCATCCCCCGGTGCCGGACCGGCTTCGGCGACCGGGACGGCCCCGGAGGAGGGCGTCGAGCTGCGGGGGGTGCACTTCTCCTACCGGGACGGCAAGGACAACCTGCGCGGCATCGATCTGCACGTGCCCCCCGGTGAGCGGCTGGCGGTAGTGGGCCCCTCCGGGGCCGGCAAATCCACCTTGGGCCGGCTCATCGCCGGGATCGATGACCCAGGCCGGGGCACTATCACCCTGGGCGGGGTGCCCCTGACGGAGCTGTCGGCGTCGGAGCTGCGCCGTGATGTCATCCTGGTCACCCAGGAGTACCACGTCTTCCGGGGCAGCCTGGCCGACAACCTGCTCATCGCCCGGCCCGACGCGAGTGCCTCTGACCTGGAGCGGGCCCTGCGGGCCGTCGATGCCTGGGAGTGGGTTTCCGCGCTGGGCCTGGACCACGAGGTCGGTTCCGGCGCGGCCGAACTGAGCCCTGCCCGGGCCCAGCAGCTGGCGCTGGCGCGGCTGGTGCTGCGCGACCCGCCCGTAGTGGTGTTCGACGAGGCGACCGCCCTGCTCGACCCGCATACCGCCCGCACGTTGGAACGTTCCCTGACCGGGCTGCTGAACGGGACCGTCATCTCGATCGCGCACCGGCTGCACACCGCTCACGACGCCGACCGGGTCGTGGTGATGGAGGACGGCCTGATCGTCCAGAGCGGGACGCACGACGACCTGGTGGAGCGGGGCGGCACGTACGCCGAGCTGTGGAAGTCCTGGCACGGATGACCGCTGGTGGGATGAGCGGCGCCGGTCGTCGACCGGCGCCGCTCACCAGCGAACCGGCAGGGCGTGCACTCCGTAGAAGCCCATGTCCTCACCGAGCGGCACCTCCGACGACGGCACAGCAAGCTTCAGCCCGGGGAAGCGGGCGAAAAGGGCCGGGAAGGCGATCCGCATCTCGGTCCGGGCCAGGTGCTGGCCGATGCACTGGTGCGCTCCGTGGCCGAAGGCCAGGTGGCCGGCCGCGGAGCGGGTGATGTCGAGCCGGTCGGGGTCCTCGAAGTGGGCGGGATCGCGGTTCGCGGCGGACAGCGAAACGGTGACGGACTCCCCCGCGCGCAGGGTGTGACCGAGGAGCGTGAGGTCTTCCAGAGGAGTGCGCGGGAGCCCGAAGTGAAAGATGGTCAGGTACCGGAGCAGCTCCTCCACCGCGTTCGCGGCGAGAGACGGGGCGGCCGTCAGGCGGGCGAGCTGGTCGGGATGGGACATCAGCGCGAACGTACCGAGTCCCAGGGAACCGGCCGTCGTCTCGTGCCCCGCCGACAGCAGCAGGGCTCCCGCCCCGGCGATCTCCGCCGTCGACAGTTCGCCGTCAGCGGCCAGCGCGCTCAGCAGGTCGTCACCGGGGCTTCGGCCGCGGTGCAGGGCCAATTCGGTGAGAAAGGCGTTCAGCTCGGCCATCGCCGTGGCTGCCTGTTCCGCGGTGACGTCGAGTTTGAACAGGGTGGCGCTGTTGCGTTGGAAGTCGGCGCGTTCGGTGTAGGGAACGCCCAGGAGTTCGCAGATCACCAGCGAGGGAACGGGCAGCGCGAAATGCTCGACCAGGTCGGCCTGCCCGCCGAGGGCCGCCATCTCGTCCAGCCGGTCGTCGACGATCCGGCCGATGCGGGGTGTCAGCGCGCGCGTCCGGCGGGCGGTGAACCAGCTCATCAGACGCCGCCGCAGCCGGGTGTGGTCGGGTGCGTCCATGTCGACCAGCCAGCCCGGCAGGGCGGGACTGCCGTAGAAGGGGTCCGTACCCGGCCGGAGCACCGGCACCCGTTTCAGCTCCGAGCGTGCGCTGAACCGGGGGTCCGCGAGGACTTTGCGGGCCGGCTCGTGGCCCGTGACCAGCCAGCCGATGTGCCCGTCGGGGTAGCGCAGGCGGCTGAGCGGTGTCTTCTCGCGCAAGGCCGTCAGTTCGGGCGGCGGGTCGAAGGGGCAGCGGCGGTCACGGTCGGTCGGATGGGCCGGGACGTCCCCGTGGGAGGAGGGGAGGGCGGGGACGGGGCTGTCGCAGGTTCCCGGTATGTCGCGGGACGCGTGTACGCTCTCGCCGCTCACCGCAGGATTCCTTCCGCGGACGGACCGGCCGCCCCCGGTCCGGGATGCGCCCGCAGGAAGGCGCCGAGCCGCCGCACCCCTTGGTCGATCCGCTCGGGGTCCAGGTAGCTGCACGACAAGCGCAGGCTGTGGGTGCCCCCGCCGCCCGGGTGGAAGGGGGCCATCGGCGTCCACAGCACCCCGTACTCGGCCGCCGAGACCTCCAGCAGCGCCGCGTCCACGCGGACCGGCAGTCGCATCCGGACGAAGAAGCCTCCGACGGGGCGGTTCCACTCGATCCCGTCCGGCAGCCCGTCTGCGCGCTCGCGCTCCAGGGCCCGGAGCAGGTGGGCGAGGTTGCGCCGGTACAGCGCGGACCGGGTCCGGCCGAGTTCCGCGAGCGAGCCGCCGTGCTCCAGCAGCATGCCGGCGATCAGCGCCTGGCACACCGGGGAGGTGTTGACCGTGACGGCGGTCTTCAGCCGCGCCAGTTCGGATGCGAGGGGAACCGGGCCCGCGGCGGTGACGACGGTCTGGTCGGCGATGACGTAGCCGACGCGGGCTCCGGGGAAGCACACCTTGGCGAAGGTGCCGATGTGGATCACTCGTCCGGTGGCGTCCAAGGCCTTGAGGGCGGGGAGTTCGGAGCCGGGGGCGGCCGTGAACCCGTACGCGTTGTCCTCCAGGATCAGGAAGTCCTCCTCCTCGGCCAGCTCCAGCAGGCACAGACGGCGTTCGGGCTCCATTCGGGAGCCGCTGGGGTTGGCGTAGTCGGGGGCGACGTAGCAGGCGCGGATGTGACGTCCGGCCTCGCGGGTCGCTCGGCACGCCTCGGCCAGCGCGTCGAGGTCGAGGCCGTCAGCGTCCTCGGGAACGGGCACGACTTCGGTGCCGAGCAGGCTGGCGGCGCTGGTGATACCCACGAAGCAGGGGTCTGCGACGGCCAGTAGGTCGTCCGGGGAAGCGGTGAGGGCCCGCAGTGTCAGGAGCATCGCCTCCTGGGCACCGACGGTGATCACCAGGCTGTCCGGGTCCGCGTCGATGCCCTGGTCGCGGCGCAGTGCCCCGGCCACGATGCCGTTGACGAGGCCCCGGGCCGGCCCGTACTCGTAGAGCAGCCGGGCCGCCTGTGCGGGGGTGCAGCCCGCTTCGGCCGCCGCGTGCGCGACGAAGCGGTCCAGGTAGCGGCCGGGGTCCAGTTCCGTGTAGGGGTCGGGGTGGGGGGCGCCCGGAGCGAAGGAGATGGCGTCCCGGTGGCGGCTCATGATCTCGTTGAGGAAGCCGATGGACTCCAGCACCGGGTCCTGTAGCGAGGCGTGCAGGGCTTCGTGGGCGAGGGCGGTCATGTGGCGGCCCGTCCGGTGGTGGCTGCCTCGGTGCCGGCCCGTGAGCGGGCCCAGTGGCGCTCGGCCTTGGCCAGCACGTCGGGGCTGTGGATGCGGTGGGCCTGGACGACGGCGAACTCCGCCAGGTAGGCGCGCAGGAGGTCCAGGGGCTCCTCGGCGAGGGTCAGCATGGCCCGGTTGGCGGCCACGGCCGGGCCGGCCAGGTCACGTACGGCCTGCTCCGCGGCCTCGTCGAGTGCGGCGGCCGGCACGACCTCGTCGATCAGCAGGTCCGCCGCGGGGTCGGCGGTGTGGATGCGGCGGCCCGAGAGGATGATCTGCCGAGCCGTCCGGGCTCCGGTGTGCCGGGTGAGCCGCAGGTTGCCGAGGCCGGGGACGATGCCCTCGTCCGCGGCGGGCAGGCTGAGGAAGGCGCCCTCCTCGGCGATGACACGGTCGAGGACGAGGAGCAGTTGCATCCCGCCGCCGATGGCGAACGCGTCGACGACCCCCACCCAGGGCTTGGAGACGGCACCGAAGGGGCTGTTCTCGCGGAGCAGGCCGCGGTTCATCTTGTTGATGTAGCCGAGCTCCCGGCCGAGGAGGAAGCCGACGAAGGAGATCGCGCCCGAACGGAGTTCCTTGAGGTTGATCCCGGCGCTGAAGACCCGCTTCCCGGCATGCCGGGCATGCGTCACCGGACCACCGCGCAGGACCCCGACGCGTACCCGGTCGTCGAGGAGGACCACGTCGACCGCAGTCTCCAGATCGGTGATGAGCCGGTTGTCCTCGGCGTTGAGACAGTGGGCGTTGCGGAAGGTGACGTGGGCCGCCTCGCCCCGGCGCTCCACGAGCACCGACGGCAGTTCCAGCCGGTCCGAGCGGCGGAACTCCGTCAGGTGCGCGGCCGAGCCGGGGGCGGGGAGCAGCATGGTCTCGATGAGGTGGGTGCCGGCGACCGGGGAGCGCAGCAGGGCCCCGAAGAAGAGGCCCTGGTCGATGTCGCGGCCTTCCTTGTGGGCCTGGACGCGGTCGCGTTCCTCGGCGAGTTGGGCCGCGTCCGGTACCAGTCCGGGAAAGCGCAGGGAGGCCGCCGCGGCCAGTTCGTCCAAGCGGGGCCGCAGGGTGCGGCCGGCGGTGAGGGCGTCGTAGACCGCGTCGGCGTGCAGGGCGAGGAAGGCTTGCCGGGCCGCCCGGCAGGCGTCATGAAGTGCGGTCGCGCGGCGGGACTCGAAGTCGGTGCGCTCGGGGCGGGGAGGCAGGAGTGCGAGGAGCCGTTCGCCTTCGGCGGTGTGGCGGGCGAGGGTTTCGGTGTCGGCGGCCAGGTCTCCGACGGGGGCGGGGGCGTCGGGCAGCGGGGCGGGGGCGTCGGGCAGCGGGGCCGGGCCGCCCGGGTCCTTCGTGCGGCCGTCCGGGGTTCCGGCCCGGTCCCTCGTCTGCTCGCTCACCTGGTCCCCCCTGCTTCCCGGCCGGCTCCTGGTGCGGTCAGTCGGCGTAGTTCCCGGTCGCAGGCGGCCAGGTGGGCGCCGACCGCGTCGTCGTACTCCAGGGTCTGCGCCTCCAGCAGCAGCTGCCGCCGGATGGCGAGCTCTCGGTCGGAGATCCGGCCCATCAGGACGGACGCCGTGTGCACGGCGTCGTCGGTTTCGGTCTCGATCCGGTCGATCAGGCCCAGTTCGTGGGCACGGGACGCGTCGATGTCGTCGCCCCACAGCACGATCTGCCGGGCGCGGGCCGCCCCGAGTTGCTGGGAGAGCCGGTGGACGGCCATACCCGGCCAGAAGTGTCCGTCGTTCACGGGGACGAGCAGCCTGAAGTCAGGGGCGCCGATGCGGTAGTCGGTGACCAGCAGCAGGTCGAGGGCGGGACCGCCGCAGGCGCCGATGGCGACCGCGATGCTCAGCGCGGGCAGGCGCTCCATCCTGCGTACGGCCCGTTCCCAGCGGTTGATCTGTTGGATGTCCACGGGTTCCGGCCCCCCCGGCCAGGACCGGGCCGCGGCCGGCACGTCCGGCAGCCGTACGATCACCACCGTACGATCCGCCTGCTCCTCGGCCCGGTCGCAGGCTCCGGTGACGGCGGCGGTCAGCTCGGGCAGCGGCCGGCCGGCGTCGAGGCTGAGCGTGATGCCCAGCCCGTCCGGCGCGCCGGACGGCGCCGTCCTCGATCCGTTCGTCGGTGTGCCGTGCTCCGCCGGCCCGCCTTCCGCAGGCGTCGACGGCTCGTCGTGGGTCCGCACCACAGTTCCCTTCGTCGTCACACCAAGTCGACCTGCGGCGGGGTTCACCACCGCGTCAACGCCATTTCGATCGTTGAGCCCGGGCCCATCGTCATCAGGACCCCCACGTCCCCCCGCCGGACTCTGCCTTCGGCCGCGAGCCGTTGGTAGGAGAAGAGGAAGGAGCCGCTCGACAGGTTGCCGTGATCGCGCAGCACGCCCGTGGTGTGCCGTACGTCGTGCCGGGTCAGGCCGAGGTTGACCCGGACGGAGTCCACCACCTTTTTGCCCCCGGAGTGCACGATCCAGTGGGCGATGTCCGAGGGGAGCAGACCGGTGCCGTGCAGCAGCCGTTCCAGGGCGCCCGCCGCGTGCGCGCCGACGACATAGGGGATCTGCGGGTCCAGCCAGAAGCTGAACTTGCCCTGCCGGTCGTCCCAGTCGTAGCGCATCGCTTCGGACGCCTCGGGGATGATGCGGCTGGAGAAGCGGAGCAGGGTCGGGGCGCACGGGACCCCTTCGCCCACGCCGGCCGTGGTGACGGCCACGGCAGCGGCCCCGTCGCCGAACAGGCTGTTCACGACCGAGGTGCGCATGGTGCCGTCGAAGACGTACGCCGCCGAACACACCTCCACGCATACCAGCAGGGCCAGTTCACCGGGGTGGGCCCGGGCCCAGCCGTCGACCGCGTTCAGCGCGTTGAGGCCGGCGTTGCAGCCCATGCCGACGACATCGAGCCGCGAGCAGGTCACGTCGATGCCGAGGGACTTGATGAGCAGGGCCGAGAAACCGGGTGTGAGGAAGCCCGTGGACGTGACGCAGCACAGGTAGCGGACGTCGGACAGCTGGGCGCCTGCGTCCTTCAAGCAGCCCTCGATGGCCCCGCGGCCCAGCTCCAGGCCCTTTTCGGTGTGTTTGCGCAGCAGTTGGCCCTGGGACTCCACGATCGGGAAGCCGTCGGCGGCGGGTTCGGGCAGCGTCAGACCGCGCTGCTCGATGGCGCTGTTCAGGAAGACCGAGCGGATGCGGGAATCGGTGACGGCCAGCAGGCCGAGCAGTTCGCGCTGGGTGTAGGTGGTGTCGGGGACGGCGGTGCCGATCCCGACGAGCCGGGACCCGACGCTGGGCGGGGTCATGCGAGGTAGTCCTCCGGGCCGCCCTCGCGCACGGTGTCGAGGGTGAAGCAGTGGAAGCCTCCTCCGAACAGCCGCCGGTGCCGGTGCCGCACCGGGACGACCGTGAACGCGTGCTTCTCCAGGGTCCGCATCAGCTCCGGGCAGGCTTCGTTGACCAGGACGGTGTCGGGGCTGACGGACAGCACGTTGAGGTCGATGAACGGGCTGGTCAGGACCAGGTCCTCGTCCTCGTAGTGAGGGAAGTTGTTGCTCTCGGGGGTGGGTGCGACGATCCGGTCCCAGCTGCGCAGCACTTCCGGCAGCTTGCCGGCGACGGCCTCCGAGCGCACCAGCAGCGTGCCCGGTCGCAGTGCCAGGACCATGCTGTCGATGTGGCTGTCGCTGAGTCGGTGCACCCGGTGGACGCGGAACCGGTCCCCCAGGTGTCGCTCCAGCCAGTCGCAGGCCAGGGCGTGGTGGGCGGTGGAGATGTTGACCACCAGGTCACGGCCGAGCCGCAGCACCTGAGCCCCGTCGAACATCATCTCGATGCCCACGTCGTAGGGGGACGGGACCGGTGTCCCGATGGGTTCGGTGGGGCCGCCGACCGTGCTCTCGCGGGCATAGGTGAGGTCGAAGGACGCGTCGGTCATCAGGGGGCGGGGCATCACGGTCCAGCGGGCGCCCCTTTCGAAGTACCGCTGGAAGACCCGCGTCAAGAGCTGCGTCTCGAAGTAGCGGGAGCGAATCATGGGTGGGGTCTCGATGATCTCGTCGCCCAGGATCAGCGTGTTGTCGCGGATGTTCAACGGGGGGACCACGGAGGCGGACCAGGCGGGGGTGCGCACCTCGCTGGTGCCGGCGTCGAGGTCCATCGGCCGGTGCACCGTGACCGATAGCTCGGTCAGCGCCGCGACGATGCCTTCGAGATCCTCGACGAGCTCGTCCACGTACCGCTGCTTGATGGGCACCCGGCCACGCCGCTCCCCTCCGTCGGCCGGTCCGCCGCCCACTGCGAGCCGGGGGTAGTACCACTCGGACCGGCTCGCGTTGTCGCCGGCGATGTTGTCGTGGAAGAAGAGATCGAAGGACAACTCGCGTTCGTGCGAGGCGTAGTTGGCCGCCGATCCGACGACCGCCTCCTTCAGGGTGGACCATTCGTCGAAGCTGTTCAGCATCATCGTCGCGCTCCATCGATCACCAGGGGTATGCCAACGCTCCACTCGGCCCCGATCGGACCCGGACGGGCCGTCGCGTTTCCCAGCCTCAGCGCCTGTGCGATCAAGGGCAAGGGGCTTTCGCCGTGGTGACCGCTTTTCGGTCTTGTCCCGCGCGGGGGTCCGCAGTGCGGCGCGAGCGGGTCGCGATGCCGGTGTGTCGCAGGAATATGCCTGATCACAAATGGCGGGCGAACGCCGTGCGCGCATACGCCGGAAGGCTTCGCTCGGGCAACACAGCGCGCGCAGGATGTGTCTGAATCCGTGCAGTCGCCATCGAGATGGATGTGACGTGGACCACAAGCGTGGCTGTGGTTCCGCCCGGCGTGCTTTCATCGAATCCGGCGAGGCCCCGACCCGCAGGACGACACCGGCGCCGTTCCCACGGGAACCGAAGGCGCTGATTTGCCCCGGAGTTACCGACCAGACCCGACCATCCCCACCCCCCGGCAGCAGGCACACACCCACACCGGAAGCCCTTCACCCCGGCGCCGCGAGCCCGTTCCCGCCCGGTGCGTGCCGCCCCGTCATGGCCGCCGGCCACGACGGGGCGCCTCACCACACCGGAGCCGTCATCCGTGTGCACATGTACGTTCGCACACGCCCCGCCGGGCTCCGCTAGGCCCTCCCCCCTTCCCTCACACGGACGACGAGGTGGACAACAGACATGCCCCGGCTCCTGATCGGCAACCGACCGAGTAACGACCTGGTGGGAACGTGGGGCAAGGCCGCCATGGGCTGGTGGGCCCAGCGCCTGCTCTGGTTCGTCCGCGACGGTGACGTCCTGGTGCTCCCCGAGGCCCCGGACGAGTCGTTTCTCTCCTACGTCACCGAGCTGACCAGCACAGATCGCGCGAGCCTCACTGTTGTCATCCCCGCCGCCGGCAACCGGCCCGGGCAGTGGCTGCTCGACCCCGAACTGACCCACCTGACGCGACAGGCCCTGGCCGGGCGGCCCGTGGACGAGGTCTTCGCGCTCTGTCCCAACGAGGCGGTGGTCGAACTCGCCAGGTCCCTGGGAGCGGAGTCCGCGGTACCCGGCCACGGCTTCCTCGACCAGGGTGGCGCCCTGATCGCCGACAGCAAGGCCGTCTTCCGCTCGCTCGCCGCCGGCAGCGGCCTGCCGCTGCCCGACGGCGGCGTCTGCGCCAACCCCGAGGGCGCGTACCGCCTGATCACACGGCTCCTCGCGGACAACCGGCCGGTGATCCTGAAGAAGGAGTTCCTGGCGGCGGGCAACGGCAACGAGGTCCTGACCCTCACCAAGGACCTGCGGGTCAACGGCGCGGGCCGCACGGTCCTCCTCGGCGACGCCCATGACGCGGTCCGCGTCTACCTCAACGAGCGCTGGGACTGGCTCACCGAGGGCCGTCGTCACCGGGTCATCGTCGAGGAATACCACCCGGGCAGCCGGGGCGTCTTCGCCGAGTTCTGGGTCGGCGACGAGGAGATCGAGCTCGGCGGCCAGGGCGAGATGGTGGCCGAACCGGTCGCCGACCATTCCTACCTTCCCGCCCCGGACCTGACGGCCGAACAGGAACGGGCCCTGATGGTGGGCGGGCGCAAGCTGTGCGAGGTCCTCCGGGCGATGGGCTACCGAGGCGTCCTGAGCGCCGACGCCATCATCGTCGAAGGCGCTGGCACCCCTGAGGTTTTCTTCACCGAGTACAACGGCCTGGTGACCGGCTCGACCCATGTCTACCATCTCGGCAAGCGTCTGGCCGGAGCGGACTACGCCCGCGACCGCTTGCTCGCCGAGTACGTCTCCTGGCACGTGCCCTCGTTCGCCGAGGCCCTGCGACACCTGGAGAGCGAGGGCATCGCGTACGACCCCGCCACGCGCACCGGAGTCGTACTGCTGAACTCCTGGCGAGACAACCCCGGCGTCGTCCCCTACTGCCTGATCGCGGAGAACGTCGAAGCGGCGGAGCGGCTCAAGGAGCGGCTCAAGCAGGATCCGAGGCCCTGATTCGCCGCCATAGACCTGCCCGTCGGCGGATCAACCCGCCCGCGGGCCGGACCACCATACCGACGCACACCGAAGGGAGTGAACACCATGCAGAAGGAGTTCGAGGACTTCATGCGCCAGTACGAGGCGTCGCGCACGCGCCTGAACAAGAGCGAGTCCGAGTAAACACGGACCCACGCCGGGCCTGATCGAGGACCGGTACGTCCGGCCGACGGCCGGACCGTGCGTGGCGGGCTGCGTCACCGCGCAGCCCGCCACGGCGGGCTCACCACCACCATCCGTCCGCCGCCCCGCCGCACCACGGAGAGCCATCGATGCCCACGGCCCGGAACACAGGCACCCCCGCCGCTCCCTTCCTCCTCCAGGGCAAGCGCTTCGAGGACACGTTCCGGCAGTCCAGCGTCGACTACCAACGTCGTTTCCGCGCACGGCTGCGGACCTTGCCGGCCCATGTTCCCGAGCCGGCCCTCGTCGTCCTCACCTCGGCCCACGACGCTGAAGTCGACCGACTCTCCCTCGAACTCGGCCTTCAGGGCTTCCCGTTGTACCGGCTCGACGCCGACGACTGCGCGGACCGCCGCCTCGTCCTCAACGCCGACTCGGGCACCATGCGTATCGACGGCCTGCTCGTCCGGCCGGCCCTCCTGTGGATCAGGCACTTCGTCCCCAACGCCGTGGTGGCCGACGGCCCACCCCTGATCGGCCGCTACGTCCGCGACCAGTGGGCCTCCGTGCTGGAGGTGGTGCGGGAATGGCCCACCACGCACGTCAACCCACCTGTCTCCCGGCGCGCGAGCCGTCTCGCCCAACTGCGCCAGGCCGCCACGGCCGGCATTCCCGTGCCCGCGACGGTCCTCGCCAGCAGCGCGGAGGAAGCCGCGGACGCGCTGGGCTGTCCCCCGACGGACCTGATCGCCAAGGTGATCGGCGACCACTTCGTCCAGCCCGAACCGGCACGGGTGACCGGTGTCTTCCCCCGACGGGTAACCGCTCCCGGCACCGCTCCGGAACCGGTCCCCCTGCTCTTCCAGCGCTACCTGCCCCACTCCCACGAACTGCGCGTCTTCAACGTGGGTGCGCGCCTCTTCGCCTACGAGATCCGCAAGCACGACCCCAGGGACGTGTGGGCCGATCCGGAAGCCGTGTCGGTGACCGCAGCCGACGTACCCGCACCCCTCGCACGGCACATCGAAACCCTGCTCCGGCGCACCGGCTACGCCTTCTCGGGCTTCGACTTCCTCATCACACCCGACGGCACCCCGGTGTTCCTCGAATGCAACGCCAACGGCGACTGGGCCTGGTTCGAACGCGGCGCCTCCGACTCCCGCGTCAGCGAGGCTGCCCTCCACCACTTCACCACCCACCCGGCGCTCTCCCCCACAGCCGAACGGGACTTCAGGGGCTGAGCCCTCCCGTACCGCCCGCACGTCTCGTGGCGCCATGCCGCCACGAGCCCGGCACCGCTTCGACGCGGCGTCGGGTCCGTACGGCTGGACACACCTTTCGCCGACCATCGGCCTTCCCGGACGGTGTGATGTTTCAGCGCGGCCCACCAGATCCCGGATCTCCGCGTCAACAGGGCTCCGACACAGGTGCCTCAGGGACGGCCGTACGAGAAGGGGGAACTACGGGCCGGTGACCTTTCCGGTGGTGACCAGTGCGAAGTCGGCGTCGACCGCCGGGGTCTCGACGTGTCCGTCAGCATTGACCTCGCTGGCGACGACCTCGATCGTCCAGGTGCCGGCGGCGGGGGTTTGGACGAACACGTTCTCGACGGTGTCGATCGTGTTCGCCGAGCCACCGGGCGATGACCAGTTGTCTGCCGCGAGTCCGTTGTTCCCCCAGTACACGGTGCCGTCCGGGGCGGTGAGCTTCAGGGTCAGGTCGTTGACACGCGCCTGGGCCGCCGACGGCGAGCCCATTGGGTCCGTGTAGACCATAGTCGCCTTCAGCGGCCGGCTGCCGTCGGTGGTCAGTGTGTACGTCGCGGTCTGGCCCGCCGTGAGCACGTCCGTCTCGTCGACCAGGATCGGCAGCCGCCAGTCGTTGTCCTGTGCCTGCTGGTACAGGTTGCCGACGCCGGCCGTTCCCCAGCCCTGCTTCATGCGGGCCAGGTCGTGGGACGCGCCCGTGAAGGCGTACTGGTCGGCCGAGTTGATCAGCAGCGCCTTCGCGGTGGCGGCGTGGGGCCGGGACGCGAAGATGTCGCGGTCCAGACCGGGGCCGCCGTCGAAGACCCCGTCCGCCCACATCTGGAAGATGAGGCCGGCGTAGCCGCAGGTGATCGGGGTGGAGGCGCTGGTGCCGCTGAACGTGCCGGTGTAGGCGGCGTCGCCACCGCTCGCGGTGGTGTGGACCGCGTCGTAGTAGTTCGACAGGTCGGGCTTGATTCGCCCGTCCGCGGCCGGGCCGATGCTCGCACCGCCGTTCCACGCGTCATCGGTGCGGGAGACGGTGTCGTAGTGGTAGGTGCCACCGACGGACACCACGTTCTTCGCCCACGCCTGTGGCCGGGCGGAGCGGTTGCCGGTGTTGCCCTGGGACTGGCAGATCACGATGTCGTGGTCGAAGACGATGTCGTCCATCGCCGCCGATGTTGCGTTGTAGCCGAACGTCAGCGCGCTGCCCCAGCTGTTGGACTGGAACACCGCCCGGTACGGGCCCGCCGGGTCGACGAGTTGCGCGGTGTGCGCCCACCGGTCGGACACCAGGCTGTGGGCGGCGAAGATCGGCTGTGCCTGCGGGAGCAGGCCGCGGGCGGTGGCGTTCACTCCCGAGGCGAAGACCTGCCCGTATGTCGAGGTGCCGTGGCTGGTGCTGGTGGTGTTGGCGGTATGCAGGATCGGCGGGAATGCCGCGAACTCCTGGTGCGTGGTGCGCAGTCCGGTGTCCATCACCTCACCGCGGACGCCTTGGCCGACGTATCCGAACGCCGTCTCGACCGCGTTGGCGCCGCCCGCGACGCGGGCGTTGTCCATGTCGACTTCGGGTTGCGTCCAGACGTCGAGCGCGAGCACCGCGTCCAGGTGCGCCACGGCAAGCGCCTGCGCCGGCTTCAGGGTTGCCTCGATCAGTCGCAGGCTCGCCGATGAGACGTGCACTCTCCCGCCGATCGCGGTGATCCGCTCGGCCACCGCCCGCTGGTCGGCGGCGCCCGGCTCCACGAGAGTGACGACATAACGGCGGGTGCTCTGCTGCAGGGCCCCGCCTTCGAGTTTGTCGCCGGCGTCGTACGGTCCGACCCATCGCACGTACGGCAGCGCGGCGACCCGCCCTCGGGCCCCCTTGTCCATGCGCACCACGTACGTCGCGTCGGGAATGTAGGCGCCGATCCGGGCACCGAGGGAGGCCAGTTCGGCGCGATGGCTGTCGCGCGGCGTGGTCGTGAACTGGACCAGGTACGTGCGGCCGTTCTTCGTCCGCAGGTTGCCCCGTGGCCGGCTCCGCTCCCCCTCCGGCGTGATCGGATCGAAGCTGCGGGTGCGTAGCCGGACGTGCGTGGGCTGCCGATCCAGGTGGTCGTGGGCGGCGGCGAGCCGGGTGGGTTCCGCGCGGTCGGGGTGCGCCGAGACGGACAGGGCGGGGCTGGCGGATGCCGCCAGGGCCAGGGCGAGGACGGTGTAAACCGCTGTGCGTGCGGGGTTACGCATGGGGGCTCCTGGACGGAAATCCACCGCGTGGGTGCGGACGGGCGAAACCGATCGAGGAACGCTAACCGGTCACGGGCGGCCAGAAACCCCCTGAATGGGTGATGGCGGCTCAAAACCTCCCGCAGTTGGCCCTATAGTCGCGGCGTGCAAATGCTGTGGACCCTTGTGGGAGTCGTGGCGGCGGTGTTGCCCGGGGCAGCGGCGCCGGTGACGAACCAGGACGTGACGCGGATCGCGCGACAGCCCCACCTGCTGACGATCACCGTGCCGGCCGCGGTGAATCTCGGCTCGACCTTCCCCGGTTCATCGATCAGCCGTCAGCTCGGTGAAGTCCGGGTGTCGGACAAGCGTGGCGGCCAGAACACGGTCTGGACCGCGACGGTGGCGGCGACCGACTTCACCACGCCGGGCGGCGGCCCCGCCCGGCAGATCCCCAGGAGCCGGTTCTCGTACTGGTCGGGTCAGGCCACCACGACCGCCGGCTCCGGCACCCGGGTGCCGGGCCAGGCCACCAGCGCTCAGGCGCAGAGTCTCGGCGGCCCGCGGACGGCGTTCTCCAAGACCTCGGGCAATGGGAACAACACCACCGCCTGGCGGCCGACGCTGATCGTCGCGGTGCCGACGACCGCCGTGGGCGGCGCCTATACCGGAACAATCACCCACTCGGTGGCATAGTCAGTGGCAAATACCGACTCTTCTCCACGTACCGACCTATGGTGGCTCTGTGCGCAGAAGACTCTTGATTCCTTGTGTCGCCCTCGCCTTGGCGAGCGTGCCCTCGCTGCCCGCGGCCGCCCAGCCGTCGGGAGACACGACCGTAACGTTCACCGTGTCCACGTCGAACCTCACGATCGAGGTGCCCGCCTCGGACAACCTGGGGTCCGCGTTCCCGGGGCAGACGATCAGCGGTCAGATGGGCACCGTGACGGTACTGGACCAGCGGGCCGCGGCCAGCGCCACGTGGACGGCGTCGGTGGTCTCGACGCAGTTCGACACCGGAACGGACGACGCCACCGAGGTGATCCTGCCGAACCTGGTGACGTACTGGTCCGGTCAGGCGACCGCCACCACCGGCACGGGCACCTTCGTGCCCGGCCAACCCACGCGTGGCGACCGGGTCAGCCTGAACCAGCCACGCACCGCGTTCTCCAAGACCTCAGGCAGCGGGAACAACAGCGCGAGCTGGAACCCCACCCTGGAAATCACCATCCCGCAGGACGCCGTCGGCGGGCTCTACCACGGTACGGTGACCCATTCTGTGGCGTGACCCCGTAGGCAGAATGCTCCTGTCGGTGTCCCTACTCGTCGCATTCGCATCGGTCGCGCCCGCAGCCGCGCAGGCGCCGCAGCGAGCCTCCGACGACCTGAGCATCGGCATCCGCCTCGTCGACGCGCCCGTCAGCCGCCGCGACGACGAGCGAGCCCACCGGTACATCATCGATCACGTCGGACCGGGCGAGAAGATTCGCAGGCGGATCGCCGTGACCAATCTCTCGGGCAAGCGACACCGCGTACAGCTCTACCCCGCGGCCGCCGCCGTGGGCAAACATGGCTTCGCCTTCGCCCCCGGCCGTGCCGGCAACGAGCTCACCAGGTGGGTGACGATCGAGGACAGCGAACTCGTCCTCGAGCCCGACGAGACCGCGAAGGTGTGGACCGAGATCACCGTGGCGGACGATGCGACCCGCGGCGAACACTACGGTGTTCTCTGGGCGGAGATCAGTCCCGAGCACGATCCCTCGAAGCAGGTCCGCAACGTGGCCCGCGCCGGAGTGCGCCTCTACGTGTCCATCGGGCCCGACGGGGAACCGCGATCAGACTTCCGCATCGACGACCTGACCGGCGCCCGTACCGCGGACGGCGTCCCCGTGGTCACGGCCCGAGTGAAGAACACCGGCGGGCGGGCCCTCGACCTCACAGGCAAGCTCGCCCTGTCGAACGGACCGGGCGGGCTGTCCGCCGGTCCGTTCAACGTCAGGGCAGGCACCATCGGCCCGGGCCACTCGACGCTGGCGAAGGCCACACTCGACCGGCGGCTGCCGGACGGTGCGTGGACCGCACGACTGACCCTCGCCAGTGGACTCGTCGAACGAGAGACCAGCCGTCGCATCACCCTCGGCAGGAAGCCGGCCACCCAGCGGGGCGGAGACACCGCGATGTCCACGCTCACGATCGGCGGTCTCGTTTCGGTTGTCGCAACAGCGCTGCTCGCCGCGTACGGATACCGCCGCAACCGCAACCGCTGACCTCGGCCGCACCCGACGGGACTGTAAATCGTTCGGTGTAACTCCCGATCATGGAAGATGCATCGATGACCAGCAACAACATGCCCGAGGCCGTCCGTCGAGCCGTCTGCGGTCCGTGTACTCGGTCGCCAGTGGCCATCGCGGCGGGATGGCCCGTCCATCACGCGCTGCGCGGCTTCCTTACCGCCGCTGATCTCATACGCCGATAGGGGGCATGGTGGACTTGCCGGAGATGTCGAGAAGGCCGTCAGTTAGCCAGCAAAACTGGAACCTGAGAGGTGGGGCGGGGCGGACCGCTATGGCCGGCGGCGAGATGGTGGGCAGGCGCATCCAGGTGATCGCGAACGCGCCGCGGCTGTGGTCCCTTTGCTCACCGCAGCCGGGCTGTAGGGGTGTTCAAGACCCGCAGGATGACCCGTCACGCCCGCCGTCGTCTGCGTGCACGGAGCCTGCGGGACCGTCAGGCCGCGTAAGCAGCGGGCGGATGGCCGACGAGCGAGCGCCATGGCGGCGCCCGCTCGTCGAGCCGCGCGCTCGATGCTCGACTCCTTGCCTTGCGTAGTCCTTGAAAGGCCACGTCGAGGACGGGAGCACGCATGCATCCTGCCCCCGGCGTGGATCAGCCGACATTCATGGTGATGGCTGCGACGTGGAGCGTGCCGGCGGTCTGCAGGAAGAGCCGCCAGTCGCCGGCCTTGGGCCGTTCGGCAGTCCGGCGAGCAGCGCACACACCGCCAGCAGCCGGGCTGCCATTGCGGGCGCTGTCTGTGGCCGTCGGCCTCTTCGTTCATGACGCCCCTCATGCCTGCTGCGTCGCGGCTTCCATCGAGAAGGCGGCGGGCGGCACGGACACGACCTTCGCTTGACGCCGTGTGCCGTTCAGCAGTGCATGATGATCAGTGGCCGTCTCCTGCCTCGACCGCGAACCGCTTGGTGAAGGTCTTGCCGCCGTCCCGTGACTCGTAGACGCCGGTCTGCGTGGCGGCCAGGATGTGCCGGGCGTCGACCGCGGTGAGTGCCTGAGCCTGACCGCCCGGCACCGAGCCCGCCTTGCTCCATGTGGAGCCGCCATCCGTGCTGCGGCTGAGCCCGCCCGAGTCGTCCATCCCGTACAGCGCCTCGGGCGTCACCCACGACAGGAAAGCCATCATGGGCCGCTTCCCCGCGGCGAAGGTACGTCCGCCGTCGGTGCTCTTGGCGACGCCATCGGCGGTGGTGGCGAGCACGGTGTCCGAGTCCTCGGGACTGACGGCGATGTCCAGGGCCTGAAGGCCGGCCCGGTCCACCCAGGTGGCTCCGTCCTTGCTGACGCGTAGCAGTGCGTTGGTGCTGTCGTAGCCGTAGATGGTGCCGTGGGCGTAGTCGAGGGAGTGGAAGTCGGCTTCGCCGGCGAGGGAGCGGGTCTTCCACGTCTTGCCGGAATCGGTGCTCTGGATCAGCCCGTGGCTGCTGTGGCCGCTGGTGCCGTGGGCGGGGTGTCCGCTGGCCAGGAAGGTGTTCGCCTTGACCACGGTGAAGCCCATGAAGTCGTCCTTGCTGTTGCCGACCCGCTGGGCTGTCCCGTCCTCTCCCAGGGTGTAGACGCCTTCGTGGGAAGCGACGTAGAGCCGGCTGTCGGCGGGATTGATGCCGAGCCCATGCACGTGGCCGTGCACCACAGCGGAGGGTTCCGGGGAGGCGGCGCCGGCTGCGGAGGTCTTGTCGGAGTCGCCGGAGCAGGCAGTCACAGCGAGCCCCAGTGCGAGGATGACGGTGGCGGCGAGAGGCCGCTTCGGTGTGTTCTTCATATTCCTGGTCCTGCCGGGGAGTGAGAGCGTACCCGTCGTTGGGTCCGAACGGCAGGGGAGTGGGCCCCCTGCGGCTTTCGGATCTGTCAGTGGCTATGGCCGTCGCCGTGCCCGGCGGTGGATTCTCCGGCACCCTCCTCCGTCGGGGACCTACGGGGGGTGGGGACATCCGGCGCCCCGGGCGCTGCGCGGCACCTCCTCCCCGTGCCCCAGCCTGCGCTCCGGTTCCTCGGCAGTTCCGTGGCTATGGCCGCCCCCTCACCGAGCTCCCCCACAGAAGACGCGATGTGTCGCAGACCGACGAAGGCGACGACGGAGGCGATGAGCACGGTCAGCCCGACCAGGCTGAAGATGCGCTGCCAGGGTGTGTCCGCGTCTTTGATGACGTACGCGACGAAGGACACCGTCAGGCCCAGCGGGACCAGGACGGCACCGCGCCCGGGGAAGTCTGCGAAGTGCTGGAGGCCGCCGCTGAGCATGCCGATGCCGAACGACAGCATGAGCGAGGCCGCGACGAACCACCAGCATGCGCGGCAGACCCGGCCGCTCGCGGGTGAGGACGAAGTCATTGAGGACGGGTGGCTGCCACGAACTACCAGGGCACCGTAACCGGCCATCCGCGTGTAGCGGTCGGGGTCGAGCGGGTGGTGCACTACCGCGCCGCTGATCAGGCCGGCTCCGACGAAGTAGCCGACGTAGCCGAGGTAGCGGGCGGGCAGGGACATCCGGCGGTTCCGGCGTGTACGGTCTCTGCGCAGTGCCGCGCGCCCGCCCACGGAGACAGCACTTGTGGTCGGGGCTGGGCTGTCGATGAGCTGGGACGAGGACAAGGGCATAGCTCCTTGGCGGGTCGGCGGACGTGACGGCGCCGCGGCATGGCAAAAGGGGAGAAACGGCAGCGCGACGGCCCGAGAGGCAGGAGCGTCACGCTGTGTCGGACCGCACCGGGGGTGGCTCATGCCCGCTTTCCCCGCGGCGGTCGCGGGCGTGCCGGCATCTAGATCCGCTGAATCACCGAGTTCGCCGTACTCCGAGGAGGTGGCAGCGCTGACGTGTGGCCGGGCATCGTGGCTTTCCCTGCCATGCTCAGAAGGCTCGGCGGCAGCAGTTCGAGCACAGCCTGAGCGGGAGCCGACAGGCCGGAGCCCTGTTGCGGCTGCCCGGCCACGCACTCGCCGGCCGGATGGGAATGCTGTCCGCCTTTTCACCCTTCAACCCCGGCTGCCTGAGCCACACGGAGCCACCGCCATCGCTGGAATCGGTGCACCCCACAGCGCCGGACTGTGCATCCACTGACTCGACGGCCCCGTCGATGCAGCCGGCCCAGCCTGGGGCGACCTGGCCGGAGGCGAAGACGAACGGCCGCGGGCTGCTGGAGCGCTTCGTGGATGTCGTCGGATGGGAAACCCGTTCGGCCTCCGCAAGTACACCGCGGGCAAGAGCTGTGAGGCCGTCGGCGAGCAGCGCGCAAGCCCCCGCCAGACGGCGGACGACGACGGGTGGCTGCCCCGTGCTCAGGGGCACTCACCGACAGTCGATGCACGCGGGGGCATGGAAGCGGCGCACTGCCCGGCCACGATCAGCTCAATCCCTTCGTGGTACGCCATCCGGGGGCGGCGCGCGGACGCTTCCCGGTTGGTGGTCGGGTCAGCCCCCACTTGGTGTGCGGTTGTGCGGTTCCTGCGGAAGCCGGAGGCGTTTGAGGGCGAGTGCGTTGACGGCCACGATGATGCTGGATCCTGACATGGTCAGGGCCGCGATCTCCGGGCGCAGCACGAGCCCTGTCGCGGGCTCGAAGACTCCGGCGGCGATGGGCAGGGCGATGGCGTTGTAGCCGATGGCCCAGCCGAGGTTCTGCCGCATCTTGCGCAGGGTGCCCCGGCCGATGCGGAGGGCGGTCGGCACGTCGAGGGGGTCGGAGCGCATGAGTACGACGTCGGCCGTCTCGATGGCGACGTCCGTCCCCGCCCCGATGGCGATGCCTAGGTCGGCCTGGGCGAGGGCGGGCGCGTCGTTGACACCGTCCCCCACCATGGCCACCTTCCGGCCCTCCTGCTGCAGTTCGGCGATCTTGGCCGCCTTGTCGCCGGGAAGGACCTCAGCGATGACCGTGTCGATGCCCAGCTGACGGGCGATCCGCTCGGCCGTGGCCTTGTTGTCGCCCGTGAGCATGACGACGCGAACGCCGAGGGCGTGCAGTTCGGACACGGCGGCGGCCGATGTCTCCCGGGGCGCGTCGGCGATGGCGATCAGCGCCGACGCTCGTCCGTCGACGGCAGCGATGATCACAGTGCGGCCCGTCGCGGCCAGTTCGTCACGGCGAGGGGAGAGCGGCCCGAGGTCGACTCCCTCGCGCAGCGCCAGTCGGCGGTTGCCGACCGCGATGCGATGGCCGTCGACGACGGCGGTGGCACCGTGACCGGGCACGTTCTCGAAACGGCGCGCACCGGCTGCCGCAATCCCCCGCGTCTCCGCATACCTCACGACCGCTTCCGCCAGCGGGTGTTCCGACTCGCGTTCCACGGCCGCCACCAGGCGCAGCACCTCGCTTTCGTCCGCCCCCGGCGCGGTGACGACTTCCGTCACCTCGGGTTCCCCTTTGGTGAGCGTGCCGGTCTTGTCCATGACGACGGTCTGGATACCGGCGGACGCCTCCAGGGCGGCCGCGTTCTTGAACAGAACGCCGCGACGGGCGCCCAGACCCGTGCCCACCATGATCGCGGTAGGGGTGGCCAGCCCCAACGCGTCCGGGCAGGTGATGACGACGACGGTGATGGCGAACAGCATCGCGGTGCTGAACGGCCGGTCCGTGGCAAGCAGCCACACGGCCAGGGTGAGCGCGCCGCCTACGAGGGCGACGAGAACCAGCCAGAATGCGGCCCGGTCGGCCAGTCGCTGGCCCGGCGCCTTCGAGTTCTGCGCCTCCTGGACCAGCTTGACGATCTGGGCGAGCGCGGTGTCGGAGCCCACCCGGGTGGCGCGGACCCGAAGCGTGCCGTTGGCGTTGAGCGTGGCACCGACCACAGATGATCCGGGGGACTTGTGCACCGGCAGGCTCTCCCCGGTCACCGTCGACTCGTCGACCTCGCTCTCGCCCTGCTCCACGACCCCGTCCGCGGCGATCTTGGTGCCGGGGCGGACCAGCAGCAGATCGCCGACAGCGACGTCCGAGGTCGGCACTTCGACGGGCGCACCGTCACGCACGACCACCGCGCGTGGCGGGGCAAGGTCGAGCAGGGTGCGGATGGCGTCGTTGGCACCGCCCCGGGCCCGCATCTCAAACCAATGGCCCAGCAGCACGAATGATGCCAGCACCGTGGCCGCCTCATAGAAGACGTCGCCGCCCCCGCTCAATGTGATGACCAGGGAGTACATCCATCCGGCGCCCACCGCGACCGCGACCAGCACCATCATGTCGAGCGTCCGGGCACGCAAGGCCCGCACCGCTCCCCCGAAGAAGATCGTGCACGAATACAAGATCACCGGAAGGCTCAGCAGCAGCGCCCACACGTCCTGCCGCAGCCCGAAGGGCACCGGCGCCCGCAGACCGAACACCTCCTCACCGATCGGCGACCAGATCACGATCGGAACGGAGAAGATGGCGGCCACCAGGAAGCGGTTGCGCATGTCGGCGACCATGGCCGCCATCGACATGGCGCCATGGCCGCCGTGACCCATCATCTCGTCCGCGGAGCGCAGGTCCTCCGGAGCCGCAGAGGCCTCAGACACCGGTCCGGGGAGCGCGTGAGAATCGCGTTCTGTCTTCACCGCCGGGGCACTGGACGCAAGCCCTGGCGGATCGGGCTCGACCATGGGATCGCAGATATGGGACGGCACTACCTGCCCCGCGCAGTGGTAGCCGCACTCGCTCACCCACCGCCGAAGCTCCGCCAGCGAGGTCTGCCGCGGGTCGAACACGACCGTGGCCGCCTGCGCCACCGGATTGACCGCGACATCCACCACGCCGGGACGCCGACCGAGCACCGATTCGACCGTGCTCTGCTGCGACGCCCAGTAGAGGCCACGCACATCGAGCACGGCTGTGCTGCGCTCCTTGGACGGATCCGCCGACTCTTGCTGCCTGCGATCACCTGGGAGATCGGACATGGCCACAGCTCCTCGTGCCTGCAGTGATGGCGGTCGCCGAAGCCCCCACCACCCCTCCCCTGCACACCTCGGCAGCGGTTCGAGCACAGCACCAGTGTCACGCGCGCAGAGAGGCCCCGCCTGCCTGGACGCCTTACCTGCCTCCTCCTCCGGCCCCGCTGCGGCCGATGAGGTCGATGAGGTCGAATCCCGCATCCGCAAGGCGCCCGCGCCCGCGGACACTTTTCCCACGGGGCCGCCGCTCTGAAGTGCATCTCCCTGATGAGCCTGGCCCCGCCGGGGAAAGGCCGCAAGCGGGTGGACCACGCGCTGGGAGGCACCCCTCGACGCATCCCCGACCGCCTTCACGGCCACCCGACCCCGAGCAACACTTGACCACTCAACAACCAAGATCAGCCGCTGAATTGACACACCCATGTGTCCGACGAGGGTGAGCGGATCGTGGTGCGGGTACGGACACCGCCGTCTTCCCGGTGCGCCGGGCCTCGTCGGGACCGGCGCACGGCCACCACGGGCAGATGGTGGCCGGCGCCGCGGTCGACGGGCGACGGACAGACGGGCCCCGGAACTGCGCCGGCCCGCAGTTCGAGGCCGGTCAGCGCATACCTTCGTGTCGGTCTTCGTCGTGGTGCCGGTGCTCGGTCGAACCGCCCGACATGCGTTCGGACATCGTCTCTTCCATGTGCTGCCGCGCCTTTTCGCGCTCGGAAGCGGGCAGGTGCTCCGTGCAGTGCCGGATCATCTCGTCCCTGTCCTGACCGGCGCGCGCCCCCGGCCCGGTGTCGGAACTCTGTGTAGTGGCGGGCCTGTACTCAGTGGGCGGCACCGCCGCGAACACGGCGGTGGCGCCGTAGATGCCGACACCGCCGAGGACGGCGGTCGCGACGGTCAGGCCGATGGTCCTGCGCTTGATCATGATTCGCTCCTTGCGCCAGGAGGGACTGTGTGTCGTCGACGCTAGGCAAGGGCTGTGAAGGAGCCATGAAGCGCAGATGTGGGAACGCTGTGCACTCGCCGCCTGAAGGACTCCCCCACGCGGAGAGCGTCCGGACCACCACCAGCACGAACGCGACCACCAAGCACTCCGCAGCAGCCTCATGGGCTCCAGAGAGCTGTTTGCTACCCCTGGGGGGTAGGCGTAGCGTCCACAGTGGAGGGAGGTTCGGATGAAGGGCCGACAGGTTCATCAGGGGGACCGGTTCCTCGCCCCGGACGTCGTGGACGATGCGGTCGTACCACTGTCGGCCTGGAACGGTGTGTCACCGACGCGATCAAGGGCGATGACCCGCTCATTCACGACGAGGTCGTGACGGTGCCCTTCCGGCGTCGACGGGACCGGACGAAGGAACTGGTGGCAAGCCCGACGCGATCGCCGCGATCGTTCGCTGCGAAAGGCAGTGGATGCGCGACGGGGACGCAGCCCATAGGGAGGACGTCATGAGCGCGGACCAGATCGGGGTCCTCATCGGGGCCTCTGCGCTGATCGCCGGGCTCGCCTGGTTCTTCTTCGGCCCGAGGAAAGCCCAGCCGGCCGAACTCCGGGGCGGCGTCCAGGAGATCGGGATAACCGTGAAGGGCGGCTACTCACCGGACCTGATCCGGGTCCGCCAGGGCGTGCCCGTCCGTCTCGTCTTCGACCGCCAGGAGAGCGGAGACTGCACCTCCCGTGTGCTCTTCCCGGACTTCGCCCTCGCCAAGTCCCTTCCGGCGTACGGCAAGGCAACGGTGGAGTTCACGCCCGACACGGCGGGGCGGTTCGAATTCGCCTGCGGCATGAGCATGGTGCACGGCACGCTGCTGGTCGAGCCGGGCGCCGGGGACGGTGCCGCCGTACCGTCCGACGTCACCGCGGAGGCAGCAGTCCTCCCGGTAGCCGTACCGGGCGAGATCGGCACCGGCGAGGCCGAAGCTGCCGAACGCCAGGCGGAGATCAAGGATCTGTCCCGCCGGGTGCTCGCCGGTGCCGTTCTGTCCGCGCCGGTCGTGCTGGCGGTGATGCTGCACGAGTTCCTCGGTGCCGACGTCCCGGACCTGTTGCTCAACCGGTGGTTCCAGCTCGCGCTGATCACGCCGGTGATGTTCTACACCGGCTGGCCGATCCACCGGACCGGGTGGCTCGCGCTGCGCACCCGCAGCGCCGAGATGAACACGCTGATCACACTGGGGACGTGCGCGGCATACGGCTACAGCCTGCTGGTGACCGTGGCGCCGGGGCTGCTGCCTGCCGGGGTGCGCGAGGTCTACTACGAGGCCGTCGGGGTCATCCTCACTCTGATTCTGCTGGGCCGGCTGTTCGAGGCGAAGGCCAAGGCGGGCACCGGACAGGCGATCCGTGAACTGCTGGGCTTGCAGGCCAAGACGGCTCGGGTCGTCCGGGACGGGACGGAGCTTGAGATACCGGTCGAGGATGTCGTTGCCGGTGATGTCGTCGTGGTCCGCCCTGGGGAGAAGGTCCCGGTAGACGGGGTCATCGTCGACGGACGCTCCACTCTGGACGAGTCCATGGTGACCGGGGAGTCGATCCCGGTGGCCAAGAGCGTCGGGGACGATGCGATCGGCGCGACCGTCAACCAGACCGGCGCCTTCCGGCTGAAGGCGACCAATGTCGGCGCCGACACGATGCTGGCGCAGATCATCCGGTTCGTGCAGCAGGCGCAGGCGTCCAGGGCCCCCATCCAGCGGATCGCCGACCTGGTGGCGAGCTACTTCGTCCCCGCGGTGGTCTTCATCGCCATCGCCACCTTCGCCGTGTGGTACATCGCCGGACCCGCCCCGGCCCTGACCTTGGGGCTCGTCTCTGCCGTGGCCGTACTGATCATCGCCTGCCCCTGTGCGCTCGGCCTGGCCACCCCCTTGTCGGTCATGGTGGGCACCGGCAAGGGCGCGCAGAACGGCATCCTCATCCGCTCCGCCGAGGCTCTGGAAACGGCGCACCGGCTGCAGGCGATCGTGCTGGACAAGACCGGCACCATCACCCGGGGCCGGCCCACGCTGACCGATGTGACCCCCTCGAACGGATTCGCCGAGGACGATCTCGTACGCCTGGTCGCCTCGGCCGAGAAGTCCTCCGAGCACCCCCTCGGCCTGGCCATCGTGCAGGGCGCTGCCGAACGCGGCATCCTCCTCGCGGCGGCGAGCGAGTTCGACTCGGTGACCGGCAAGGGCGTCACCGCCACTGTCGACGGACACCGTCTCCTCGTGGGGAAGCCCGCCCTGCTCACCGATGCGGGTATCGACACCGCTCCCCTGCAACCAGAGGCGGACCACCTCGCCGGCGAGGGAAAGACGCCGATCTTCGCGGCGGTCGACGGGCGGCTGGCCGGCGTGGTGGCGGTCGCCGACACCGTCAAGGAGGACTCGGCCGCCGCCGTCGCCGGACTGAAGCGACTCGGCCTCGAAGTGGTGATGATCACCGGCGACCACCGTCGTACCGCCGAGGCCATCGCACGCCAGGTCGGCATCGACCGGGTCCTCGCCGAGGTGCTGCCGGAGGACAAGGCGCAGGAGATCCAGCGGCTGCAGGCCGGGGGCAAGCGGGTCGGCATGGTGGGGGATGGCATCAACGACGCCCCGGCGCTCGCTCAGGCCGATGTCGGCTTCGCCATCGGCACCGGCACGGACGTCGCCATCGAGGCGTCCGACATCACACTGATCTCGGGGGCGCTGAGCGGAGTGGTCACCGCTGTGACATTGAGCAGGGCCACCATGCGCAACATCCGCCAGAACCTGGTCCTGGCCTTCGCCTACAACACGGCGGGCATCCCGCTGGCGGCCGGTGTCCTGTACCCGTTCACCGGCTGGCTGCTCAGCCCGATCACCGCCGCCGCGGCGATGGCACTGTCGTCGCTGTCGGTGGTGGGCAACGCCAACCGGCTGCGCGCCTTCACCCCGAAGCCGCTCCCCACCCCTACTCAGCAGCCCGCAGAAGCCGAGTCCCCGATCACGGTGGCCACATCATGACACCCACGACCGCGACCGTCCTCGTCGTCGACGACGAACTGAAACTGCGCGCCCTGGTCCGCGACTACCTGGAGCGCGAGGGGTACGGGGTGCTGGAGGCGAGCGAAGGCCACCAAGCCCTCGATCTGGCCCGCACCGCCCTGCCCGACCTGATCGTCCTCGATCTCGGGCTGCCCGGCCTGCCCGGCGAGGATGTGGCCCGGCTGCTGCGCAAGACCAGCGACGTACCCATCGTCATGCTCACCGCCAAGGCCGCCGAGAACGACCGTGTCACGGGGCTGCGCCTCGGCGCGGACGACTACGTCGTCAAGCCGTTCAGTCCACGCGAACTGGTCGCCCGGATCGAGGCGGTGCTGCGCCGCGCCCTCGGCGGGCGCGCAGCGGCCGAGGAAGCCGCCGTCTCGTACGGTGGCGGTCGGCTGCGGATCGACACCGAGCGGCGCGAAGTGCACGCCGACCAGAAGCCGGTGGAACTCACCCGGACCGAGTTCGACCTGCTCACCGCACTCGCCACGCGCCCCGGTCGGGCATGGACCCGCATGGAGCTGGTCGGCAGGGTCCAGGGCCACACGTTCGAGGCGTACGAGCGCACCATCGACGTGCATGTGATGAACCTGCGCCGCAAGCTCGGAGACACTCCGCCGTCCCGCGTGGTCGTCACCGTTCCCGGCGTGGGCTACAAGCTGGGGCTGGACAGAGATGCGTGATCTCCTGAAGGGCCGGTTCGCTCGCCGTCTGGCGTTGGCCTTCGCGTTGCTCGGGGTCGGCGCGGCGGCCCTGACCGCCGTCCTGGTCAACGTGGCCTTCGGGGCGCGTTTCGACGACTACCTCGCCGAACAGCAGCAGGTCCGCCGGCAGCAGCTGGCCGCTCTGTTCGCGGCCGAGTACCAGCGGGACGACGCCTGGAATCCTGCGTCCCTGGACGAGCTCGCCCCGACAGTGACGATGACCGGCTCGCAGGTCGAACTCCGCGGCGAAGGCGGGCAGAAGATCTGGTCGCTCGCTGACGCCAGCGTGGACCCGGCGATGCTCGCCATGCACCGGACCATGATCGGCACCGGAGAGCTCGGCCCGCCGCGCGCGCTACCCGTCATGGTCGACGGACAGCAAGTGGGCACCCTCGACGTCCGTGTCCCGCAGGGCCAGATTCCTGCCGTCGACCAGAACTTCCGCTCGGACGTCAACCGCGTGCTCGTCGTCGGCGGTCTGACAGCGGGGGCGATCGCCCTCGCTTTCGGCCTGTACACCGCACGCCGGGCCACCGCGCCCATCGCCGAACTCACCAGCGTTGCGGGCAACTTGGCCACAGGGCAGCGCGACCGGCGCGTTACCACCATCCCCGACAACGAGATCGGCCAACTGGCCACGACCTTCAACACCATGGCCGACCGCGTGAAGAAGGAGGACGAACTCCGCCGCCTCTTCGCCTCCGACATCGCCCACGAACTGCGCACCCCGCTTGCCATCCTGCGCAGCGAGCTCGAAGCCGTCCAGGACGGCATCCGCGAAGCCACCCCGCAGGTCATCACCTCCCTGCACGACGAGACCCTGCGCCTGGGACGGCTCATCACCGACCTGGAGACGCTTGCCTCCGCCGACGCGGCCGCTTTCACCCTCAAACGGGAACCGCTGTCCCTCACCGCCCTCGTCCGCGACACGGCCGCCCACCTCGCCGACCGGTTCGCCGGGGCCGGGATCACCCTGCGCATCGACCTGCCCACAGAGGTACGTGTCGACGGCGACGCGGAACGGCTACGGCAGATCGTCACCAACCAGCTCACCAATGCGCTGAAGTTCGTTCCCGCGGGCGGCACCGTCATCCTCACTTTGCGCCAGGACCGCGACTGGGCCGAGCTACGGGTGATCGACACCGGTCCCGGGATCCCCGCCGAAGAACTCCCCCGCGTCTTCGACCGCTTCTTCCGCAGCAGGGCCGCCCGCGCCGACGGATCCGGCATCGGGCTGGCGGTGGCCGCCGAACTCGCCACCGCCCACGGCGGCACCATCACCGCCGACAGCTCCCCCGGTCACGGCACCACCTTCACCACCCGCCTACCCGCCCTCGACCGCTGACTCGCACCGGCCGACGGCCCACGGCAACCGCAGCGCGCGTCCCCAGGTGTCGGCGAGCGGCCAGGTCGGCTGCTTGATCGCCCGTGGCCGTGGCCGTCCGCTTCGAACCGATCCAAGCGCCTGACCTGCGTGGGTTCCCTCATTCTCGTGCCAGACCTCGCTCCCATGAGGCAGCCGACCATCGCCCACCTGGCGGCCGGGGCCTGGCCCGACGGGCTCCCGACCGGCCTGAACCGTCGCTGCCAGGGCGTCGTTTCGAAGCCCGGACGGGGAGTGGCGCCCAGCCTGGGAGATGGATGGAGGCGTTCTGACGTGGGTCCTCGGCGGTTCGTGGGGGCCGGGCGATCAGCCGGGCGGATACTGGGAGCTGCGGCGGCAAGGTAGCAGGGCGGTGTGAGACGCGAACCTTTCCATGCGGCTCGCGGAGGGGAATCCGCCCAGTGCTCGCGGTAGCCGACCGGGTGTGAAAGGAGGGTGTCATGACCACGCAGCTCGAAGTGGAGACGGTGACCGACCTCGTCAAGGACGCCACAGCTGCACCGTCCATGCACAACGCGCAACCATGGAAGTTCCGCTACGTGACCGAGGAGCGGCTCCTCATGCTCCGTGCCGATCCTGAGCGGGCCATGCCCCGCTCAGACCCCGGCAACCGGGCGCTGCACATCGGTTGCGGGGCGGCTGTGCTCAACCTGCGCGTCGCCGCCGCGCACGCGGGCTTGACCCTGCAGACTCGTCTGCTGCCGGATCCGAAGGACCCGCTGTTGCTTGCCGAAGTCCGCCTGGCTGCCGCTTCCGGACCCCTTCGGGACGAGGAAGGCCTCGCACGGCTCCGTCCGGCTGTTCATCAGCGGCACACCAGCCGCCATCCCTTTGCCGACCGAGACGTGCCCGAGGCTGTCCGGACCGCGCTGGCAGAAGCCGCCACAGGGGAGGGGGCAACTCTGCTGTTTCCCGGCCTCTGGCACGCCGAGACGGTACTCGAGCTGGTCCATGACGCCGAAAGCCGCGACGTACTGGACCCCGAGCGCCGAGAGGACCTCATCCGCTGGACCAGGCTGGGAGACGAGGCGGACACCGCGGTCGACGGCGTACCCGAGTACGCGTTCGGGCCGCGCAAGCGGGACGGCAGGGCGCCCCTGCGGGACTTCGCCGCACGCAGGCCGGTGGCCGACCGCGGCAGCGCCACCTTCGAGCGCACCCCGCATCTGGCCCTGCTCAGCACTCCCGGTGACACTCCGACCGACTGGCTGCACGCCGGGCAGGCTCTGGAACGCGTCTTGCTGGAGGCCACGTCGGCCGGCCTGGCCACCTCCTTGACCTCCCATCCGCTGGAAAGCCCCGAGTTGCGCTGGCTGGCCCGCGATCCCGCCATCGGCACAGGCAAGGTCCAGATGGTGCTGCGACTGGGATACGGACCGCAGGGACCGGCCACGCCACGCCGCCCCGTCCGCGACGTCCTCGAGATCGTGTGACTGCCACTGCCACTGCCACTGCCACGACGGAACGGAACGGAGTTCGTCGCCGCAGCCGAGGGCGATGTCGGCGAAGAGCTGGTCGGCCCCCTCGGCCAGGCCGGAGAGCGCTTCCAGCGCACCCTCGCGGCCGCGCAGCAGCGCCTTGCGTGGCGCTCGAGTCCCGCAGAGGCATGCGGGGCTTCGCGGTTTCCCCCGCCCGGTGGAGCCGGCGCCCGGTCGTTGCCACAGGAGGGCGCCCCGGGGCAGGTCCTTCTCCGGGAGGCAGGCACCTGCACGAAAGGGGTCGTCGCGGCTGCGCCAGGCCGGATTCGTTGCTTCTGGGACGCCAGGACCACGGACGCAGCCAGGGACCTGCTCTGGCAAGGGATCCTGTGCCAAGAACCAACGTCAGAGAAGGGACGGACGACCCATGGTCCAGTCGACGACGGAGAGCACCGGACCGGTGCCCGGTGCGCCGGTCCCCGGCCGGGCGTGGCTGATGCTGGCCCTGGCCACTGTCGGCTTTGCCGTCAACTTCTGGGCGTGGGCGTTGCTCAGCCCCCTCGCGCCCCGATTCAAGGATGCTCTGGAACTCAGCTCGCTTCAGCAGTCGTTGCTGGTGGCCGTGCCGGTCGTGGTCGGCTCCCTGGGCCGCATTCCCGTCGGAGCGTTGACTGACCGCTTCGGTGGACGAGCCATGTTCCCCATCGTGTCGGCGGCCACCATGGTGCCGGTCCTCTACCTCGGCCTGGTCGGCCACTCGTCACTCGTCGCGCTGCTGGCCGGTGGGCTCTTCCTGGCATCGGAGGCACCGCCTTCGCCGTCGGCGTGCCCTTCGTGAACGCTTGGTTCCCTCCGGAGAGGCGGGGTCTGGCCATCGGCATCTTCGGCGCCGGCATGGGCGGCACCGCGATCAGCGCCCTGACCACCGTGAAGCTGGTCGACGCGCACAGCATGCCGACACCGTTCCTGATCACCGCAGCGGTGCTCGCCCTGTACGCCGTGACCGCCGGACTGCTGCTGCGGAACGCACCCGGGCGCACCGTGCCCACGGAGCCACTGGGACGCCGGTTGGCCGCCGCCCTCCGCCTGAGCATCACCTGGCAGGCATCCGCGCTCTACGCGGTGGCGTTCGGTGGCTATGTGGCCTTCTCCGTCTACCTGCCCACCTATCTCAAGACCGGCTACGGCCTGACCCAGGCGGATGCCGCGAACCGGATGGCCGGTTTCGTGCTGCTCGCGGTGGCGATGCGTCCGGTCGGCGGCTGGTTGTCCGACCGTCTGGGCCCGATCAGGGTGCTGGCCGTGTCGTTGGCCGTGGTTGCCGTCGGTGCGGCCGTGCAGTCGTTCACCCCCTCGCTGGCCCCGATCGGCACGATCGCCTTCTTGTCCATGGCCGGCGCGCTCGGCGCGGGCAGCGGAGCGACCTTCGCCCTGGTGGCGCTGCTGACCCCCGCGAACAAGGTCGGCTCGGTCACCGGCGTGGTCGGCGCCGCCGGCGGCCTCGGCGGCTTCGTGCCACCGCTGGTGATGGGTTCGCTGTACGGAGCGTACGGATCGTATGCGGTCGGCCTCGCGCTGCTCGCCATGGTGGCCGCCGCGGCCTTGGCCTACACCCTCACCGGCGTCCGCTCGGCCGTTCGAGCGTCCGAGCACGGCGTCTCGCACCGCTGAGCGGCTGTCTCCAGTTCGAAGGCCTGGGGCTGTCGAGGTCGAGCCACCAGGTCGGCGGAGGCGGTGGGTCAGTGGTCCTCCCGCGGCTTCTCCGTCGTCAGGAAGCCACGGCCGGCGGCGGAGCCGGCCCATCGGAGGAACTGGATGGTGTTCACCGCCCCGCCGATTCGGCCCGGCGGTCGAAGCCGTGCGCGCAGGCTGAGCCTTCTCCCTGTCGCCTGCCTGTTCCCATGGCTCCCCGCCGCGGACAGGCTGCTGTGCCTCGCAGCCCAAACGATCTCAACCATACGGGTCTGCGCGGTCGTGGTGCGCTGTTGACCTCTCGCGGGACGACGGTCGTAGAGTCGGGGGCAGCCAGACTTGATCACGACTCGAACGGGCGCGCCCGGGGCGGAGTGGCATGGTGGGCACCGAATTCAGCCGGGCACGGGCAGGCATGGACAGCGACCTGGCGGAGGCGCTCGTGCGCAGCCGCAGGTTCTTCACCCGGGCGGAAGTGTCCGAAGACCTGCGCACCCTCCACAACAAGGGCGGCCGGCAGGCGGACGACTTCTACCGGGACCTCTGGTCGCACGACAAGGTGGTGCGCTCCACCCATGGGGTGAACTGCACCGGCTCGTGCTCCTGGAAGGTGTACGTCAAGGACGGCATCATCACCTGGGAAGCCCAGCAGACCGACTACCCGTCGGTCGGCCCGGACCGGCCCGAGTACGAGCCGCGCGGCTGCCCACGCGGGGCGGCGTTTTCCTGGTACACCTACTCGCCCACGAGGGTGCGCTACCCGTATGTACGGGGCGTGCTGCTCGAGATGTACCGGGAGGCCAAGCAGAGACGGGGCGATCCGGTGGCCGCTTGGGCGGAAGTCGTCACCAACCCCGAGAAGGCACGCCGCTACAAGGCCGCGCGCGGCAAGGGCGGTCTCGTGCGGGCGAGTTGGGGCGAGGCGGTCGAGATGGTCGCCGCCGCGCACGTGCACACCATCAAGGAGTACGGCCCCGACCGGCTGGCCGGGTTCTCCCCGATCCCAGCCATGTCGATGGTCTCGCACGCCGCCGGCGCGCGGTTCTACTCGCTTCTGGGTGGGGCGATGCTGTCGTTCTACGACTGGTACGCCGATCTGCCGGTGGCCTCCCCGCAGGTGTTCGGCGACCAGACGGACGTGCCGGAGTCCGGGGACTGGTGGGACGCCGGCTATCTGATCATGTGGGGATCGAACCTGCCGGTGACCCGTCCCCGGACGCGCACTGGATGGCCGAGGCCCGCTACCGGGGCCAGAAGGTGGTGGCGGTCTCCCCGGACTACGCGGACAACGTGAAGTTCGCCGATGAGTGGCTCGCGGCCCAGCCCGGCACCGACGGGGCTCTTGCCATGGCCATGGGCCATGTCATCCTCAAGGAGTTCTTCGTCGACCGGACCACGGCGCAGTTCGTCGACTACGCAAGGAAGTACACGGATCTGCCCTTCCTGGTCACCCTCGACGAGGCCGACCGGGAGCCGGGCACGTACACGCCGGGCAAGTTCCTGACCGCCGCCGACCTCGACGGAGAGGCTGCCGCAGCCGAGCACGCGGAGTTCAGGACCGTGCTGCTGGATGCCGCTTCGGGGCAACCCGTGGTGCCGAACGGCACGCTCGGCGACCGCTACGGCGAATCGGGCGCCGGGAAGTGGAACCTGGACCTCGGCGACACTCGGCCCCTGCTGTCCGCCGAGGGCGGCGACGAGACACCGGTCGCTGTCGTACTCCCACGCTTCGACGCTCCCGACGGCAGTGCGGGCCGGCTGCGGCGCGGGGTTCCGGTGCGACGGGTCGCCGGGCGCCTGGTGACGACCGTGTACGACCTGCTGTTGGCCCAGTACGGGGTGGTCCGCGAGGGGCTTCCCGGACGCTGGCCGGCAGGTTACGACGACGCGCACGAGCCGTACACGCCGGCCTGGCAGGCGGCGATCACGGGAGTGGACGCAAACCGAGCGGCGCGAATCGCACGTGAGTTCGCCGCCAACGCGGAGGAGTCCGGCGGCCGCTCGATGATCGTCATGGGAGCGGGCACGAACCACTGGTTCCACTCCGACACCATCTACCGGGCATTCTTGACGCTGACCACGCTGACCGGATGCCAGGGCGTCAACGGAGGTGGCTGGGCCCATTACGTCGGGCAGGAGAAGGTGCGGCCGATCACCGGCCACTCGGCGATCGCGACCGCCGCGGACTGGAACAGGCCCGCCCGTCTCATGATCCAGACGGCGTACTGGTACCTGCACAGCGACCAGTTCCGATACGACCCGTTCTCCGCCGACACACTCGCAGCCGCCGGCAGAGGTGGTCCGTTCGCCGGGAAGACCACGGCGGATGTGATCGCGCAGTCGGCGCGCATGGGCTGGATGCCGTCGTATCCGACCTTCGACCGCAACCCGCTGGACCTGGCCGACGAGGCGGCGGATGCGGGCCGACCGGTTGCCGAGTACATCGTGGACGAACTCAAGAAGGGGTGGCTGCGGTTCGCCGGCGAGGACCCTGACGGCCCGGAGAACTTCCCCCGCGTGCTCACCGTGTGGCGGGCCAACCTGCTGGGCGCCTCGGCGAAGGGAAATGAGTACTTTCTCAAGCACCTGCTGGGCACCGACGCCTCCGTACGCGCAACCGAGGCGCCGCCCGACGCTCGGCCGAAGGACGTGGTGTGGCGTGAGGAGGCCCCCGAGGGCAAGCTCGACCTCCTGCTGACCCTGGACTTCCGCATGACCAGCACCACGGTCTTCTCCGACGTGGTGCTGCCCGCCGCGACCTGGTACGAGAAGCACGACCTCTCCAGCACCGACATGCACCCCTTCGTACACGCCTTCAACCCGGCGATCGCCCCTCCCTGGCAGACCCGCACGGACTTCGACGCCTTCCACACCATCGCCCAGGAGTTCAGCCGTCAGGCCGCCGGCCATCTCGGGGTCCGCAACGACGTGGTGGCCGCGCCGCTGCTGCACGACACTCCGGACGAGCTTGCCACCCCACACGGCCGCGTCAGGGACTGGAAGGCGGGCGAGTGTGAACCCGTGCCCGGGCGCACCATGCCCAAGCTGATCACGGTGGAGCGGGACTACACGGCCGTCGCGGAGAAGATGGGTGCGCTGGGTCCGCTGCTGGACAGCTCGGGCGCTACCACCAAGGGCGTCACCTTCAAGCTGGAGCGCGAACTGGAGTACCTGCGGCACAAGAACGGGACCGTACGGACCGGGGCGGGCGCAGGACGGCCGTCGATTGCCCGCGATGTGCACGCCTGTGAAGCGATTCTCGCGATGTCCGGCACCACCAACGGCCACCTGGCCACCCAGGGCTTCCACACGCTCGAAGCCCGCACCGGAACCCGGCTCGCCGATCTGGCGGCCGAGCACGAGGGCAAGCAGATCACCTTCGCCGACACCCAGGCCGCCCCGGTCCCGGTCATCACCTCCCCCGAGTGGTCCGGGTCGGAGGCGGGAGGACGCCGCTACTCGCCGTTCACGATCAATGTCGAGCGCCTCAAGCCCTGGCACACCCTGACCGGACGGCAGCACTTCTTCCTCGACCACGACTGGTTGTCGGCGCTGGGCGAGCAACTTCCCGTCTATCGCCCTCCGTTGAACATGAGCGCCCTGTTCGATGAGCCGCAGATCGGGGAAACCGGCGAGCTGGGAGTGACGGTGCGCTACCTGACCCCCCATAACAAGTGGTCGATCCACTCCGAGTACCAGGACAACCTGTTCATGCTGTCGCTGTCTCGGGGCGGGCCGACGATCTGGATGAGCACCCAGGACGCGGCCAAGGTCGGTGTCGAGGACAACGACTGGGTGGAGGCGGTCAACCGCAACGGGGTGGTCGCCGCCCGGGCGATCGTCTCGCACCGCATGCCCGAGGGGACGGTCTACATGCACCATGCGCAGGACCGGCTGATCGACGTGCCGCGTACCGAGACGACGGGCCGACGCGGCGGGATCCACAATTCCCTCACCCGGTTGCTGATCAAGCCCAGCCATCTCATCGGCGGCTACGCGCAGCTGTCGTACGCGTTCAACTACCTCGGCCCGACCGGGAACCAGCGTGACGAGGTCACCCTCATCCGCCGTCGCGCGCACCAGGACGTGGAGTACTGACATGCGTGTCATGGCCCAGATGGCGATGGTGATGAACCTCGACAAGTGCATCGGCTGTCACACCTGCTCGGTGACCTGCAAGCAGGCGTGGACCAACCGCACCGGCGTCGAGTACGTGTGGTTCAACAACGTCGAGACCCGCCCTGGCCAGGGCTACCCGCGCCGCTACGAGGACCAGGACACCTGGAAGGGCGGCTGGAAGCTGAACAAGCGCGGGAGGCCGGCGCTGAAGGCGGGCGGCCGGTTCAAGAAGCTGATCACGATCTTCTCGAACCCCGTGCTGCCGTCACTGGACGACTACTACGAGCCCTGGACGTACGACTACGCGACCCTGACGAACGCGCCTCTTCAGGAGCGCACCCCGGTCGCCCGCCCCAAGTCGCTGATCACCGGCAAGGACATGAAGATCTCCTGGTCGGCGAACTGGGACGACGACCTCGGCGGCTCGGCTGCGACCAGCGAGCAGGACGTGCTGCTGAGCGAGGTCTCGCAGAAGATCACCTTCGAGTTCGAGCAGACCTTCATGTTCTACCTGCCGCGGATCTGCGAGCACTGCCTCAACCCGTCCTGCGCCGCCTCCTGCCCGTCCGGCGCGATCTACAAGCGCACCGAGGACGGCATCGTCCTGGTCGACCAGGACCGCTGCCGCGGCTGGCGGATGTGCGTGACCGGCTGCCCGTACAAGAAGGTCTACTTCAACCACCGCACCGGCAAGGCAGAGAAGTGCACCTTCTGCTTCCCCCGGGTCGAGGTCGGCCTGCCCACCGTCTGCTCCGAGACCTGCGTCGGCCGCCTGCGCTACCTCGGCCTCGTCCTCTACGACGCCGACCAGGTCCTCGAAGCCGCTTCCACCCCGGACGAGAAGGGTCTGTACGAGGCCCAACGGCAGGTCTTCCTCGACCCGAGCGACCAAGCGGTCGTGCGTGAGGCGGAGCGTGCGGGCATTCCGCGGGACTGGATCGAGGCCGCCCGGCGCTCCCCGATCCATGCCCTGATCAACACCTACAAGGTGGCACTGCCGCTGCATCCGGAGTACCGCACCCTGCCCATGGTCTGGTACATCCCGCCGCTGTCCCCGGTTGTCGACGCCGTCCGCGACACCGGCCACGACGCCGAAGACCACCGCAACCTGTTCGCTGCCGTCGACGCCTTGCGCATCCCGGTCGACTACCTCGCACAGCTGTTCACCGCCGGCGATCCGGCCCCGGTGGACACGGCGCTGCGCCGCCTGGGCGCCATGCGCGCCTACATGCGCGACATCAACCTCGGCCGCGAACCGGATGCGTCCATCCCCGAGGCCGTCGGCATGGGAGAGGAGGAGATGTACGACATGTATCGGTTGCTGGCCTTGGCCAAGTACGAGGACCGCTACGTCATCCCGCCCGCGCATGCCGAACAGGCTCACAGACTCGAAGAACTTGCCACCGAGTGCAGTCTTGACTACGAGGGCGGCCCTGGCATGGGCGGCTCAGGGCCGTTCGGTGAGACCTCCGGCGGCGCCGCACCGATCGCCGTGGAGAACTTCCACGCCCTGCGCGACCGGCAGACCGCCAACACCCCCGCCGCCCCCACCGACAAGGCCACCCGGGTCAACCTCCTCAACTGGGACGGCAAGGGTTCCCCGCCCGGCCTGTTCCCGGACAGACCCACCGACGGCAGCAGCGATGCTGACAGAGACAGCGACGGGGAGGTCGAACCGAAGCCGTGAAAAGGAAGATCGGCACCGCCCGCACCGAGCCCTGGCACCCCCATGCCTGGCAGGCCCAGTCCCTTCTCCTCGCCTACCCGGACGAGCAGTTCGCGCAGCGCCGGGCTCTGGCCGGCAGGGTCGCCGCGACCCTTCCCGAGCCGGTCGCCCGGCCCCTGCTCCGCTTCACCGCACACGCCGAGCAGGCCGCCCCCGCGGACATGGCGGCCGCCTACGTGGCCACTTTCGACCACCGCAAACGCTGCTGCCTCCATCTGACGTATTACGCGCACGGCGACACCAGGAAGCGAGGCATCGCTCTACTGCGGCTCAAGCAGACCTACGCAGCGGCCGGATGGCGCCTGGGCGACGACGAACTGCCCGATCACCTGGCCGTCGTTCTCGAATTCGCCGCCACGGACCCGGTCGCGGGAGTGCGTCTGCTCTCCGAACACCGTGCCGGCCTGGAACTGCTGCACCTGGCTCTGAACGACGACGGCTCGCCCTGGACCCAGGTACTGAACTCCGTGTCCGCCACCCTGCCCGCCCTCGACGGTGACCAGCGTGAAGCCGCCATGCGCCTCGCCACCGAAGGTCCGCCCGAGGAGCAGGTCGGCCTCGATGCGTACGCATCCCCGGTGTTCCTGCCCGACCCCGTCGTGGGAGGTCCCCGATGACCGCACCCGCGCATGCCTCCGCCTTCGCGGCGGCGGCAGGCACCGGCGGCATCCTGTTGTGGGTCGTCCTGCCCTACGTCGCACTCGCGGTCTTCGTCCTCGGCCACATCTGGCGCTACCGCTACGACAAATTCGGCTGGACCACCCGCTCCTCCCAGCTGTACGAGAACCGCCTGCTGCGCATCGGCAGCCCTCTGTTCCACTTCGGCATCCTCGTCGTGCTCCTCGGTCACATCGGCGGCCTGGTCATCCCCAAGAGCTGGACCGACGCCGTCGGCATCAGCGAGCACACGTACCACATCGGCGCGGTCGTCCTCGGCACGATCGCGGGCGTCGCCACACTCGGCGGGCTGGCCATTCTCATCTACAGGCGCCGCACCGTGGGCCCGGTCTTCTCCGCCACCACCCGCAATGACAAGGCCATGTACCTCTCCCTTACCGTGACGATTGCGCTTGGCCTGGCCGCCACGGTGGCCGCCAACGCGGTCGGCGGCGGCTACGACTACCGCGAGACAGTCTCGCCGTGGTTCCGGTCCATCTTCTACGTCCAGCCCGATCCGGACCTGATGGCCGGAGCGCCGATCCTGTTCCAACTGCACACGATCAGCGCACTGCTGCTGTTTGCCGCCTGGCCGTTCACCCGCCTCGTCCACATGCTCACGGCACCTGTGGGCTACCTGACCCGCCCCTACATCGTCTACCGCAGCCGCGACACCCGCCTCGGCGCCCGCCCCCCACGCCGCGGCTGGGAACGCGCCGGGTCCTGAGCCGTCGATTCACGAGCCCGGACGTGGCAGAAGACCGAACTGCTGCTGTGGAGGGCATCTTCCAGCCAGTCAGGACCGTCAGACGGGTGCTCCCCTGGTCAGAGAGGTCGCAGTCCCGTGTTGATCGATCGAGAGAAGGTGCTCGTGATCGCCACCAAGGACCCGACACTGACACAGGGCTGCGGGGCCCGCCTGGTCAGCGGCGCCTCCCGGACGAAAGCCCGGCTTCGTTCTGCCATGCGACGGCGTATGTGATGTGCAGTCGAGCCGGGCCGGCGTGGTGCACGCCCCCGGGACGTCTCTGCACCCAGGGGCGGTGACGTCATGCTCGGTCACGGCGTGCCTCCCCCATCATCTTCTACAGCACTGTAGATTCCGGGAGGTCGCCAGCGGAGGTGACGGCGGCCTCGGAGGACCGATGAGGTCGTTGCCCGCGAAGCCCGGGGAGAAGGCCGTCGGCAGCCGACACGCGTATGCCGCCTCGGCCAGCAGTCGCACCTGCCGGCTTCCAACCGTCAACGCGGCTTCCGCCTATCACCGCACCCGCCCACTGGACCCGCAAGGGCCACGGTGCGCAACCCCTCTCAAACTGCCACATCAGGAGGAACGGGAACCATGTCCGTGAATCTGTCCAAGGGAAGCAACTTTCCCCTCACGCGCACCGAGCCTGGCATCGCCAGCGTCGTCGTCGGCCTCGGCTGGACCGTGCACAGCGGCCCCGGCGACATCGACCTCGACGCAAGCGCACTCGTACTGGGAGCCGACGGCCGTGTTCTGTCGGACCAGCACTTCGTCTTCTTCAACAACCGCTCGACGCCGGAAAACTCTGTCCGCCACACCGGCGACAACAAGACCGGCCATGGAGGTGGGGACGACGAGCAGCTCGCCGTTGACTTCAACCTGCTGCCCGCGCAGGCGGAGTCGGTGGTGTTCGTCGTGTCCATCCACACCGAGGGCAATGCCGCGGCCAGCACCTTCGGCAGGGTGCGCGATGCCTACATTCGCGTGGTGCACCAGGCGACGGGGCTGGAGATGTGCCGATTCGAGTTGACCGAGGACGCGCACGACCAATCCGCGATGGTCTTCGGACAGCTGCACCGGCGCGACGGGGAGTGGAAGTTCCGTGCCGTCGGCCAGGGCTACACCACCGGTCTCACGGGGATCGCGAAGGAGTACGGCGTCAACGTGTAGATGCCAGCTCTGAAGGACGGCCGGATGCCCGGCCGTTGCCGCAGGCACCCTCGGTGACGCCCCTCCCTGGGCGGGCCCAAAGCGCGTGGCGACGGCACGGGCACCGGCCGGCCGCTCGATCCTCGGCGTGCCACCCTCACGGCCGCCGCTGTCGAAGCGGAGCAAGGGCTCGATATGGGCGAGAAGTCTCCTACCAGCCGCCCTTGCCCGGCCGGCTCCCGGCGAGTTGCGAGGCCGACGGAATCTTCTCCGCGATCTCGACTCCTGCACCCTCGCCCGCGTTCTTGAAAGTCGTCACAGCCTTCTCGAACGAGCGGATGTCTGCTTCGCGTACATGGCCGCCGCGGAGCTTGGTGCCGAGTTTCTTCAGCTCCTCCATGCGCTTGGTGATGGGGGGTCACGGTCCTCGAAAGCAGTGGATCACCCTTGGCGTCCCCTGTGGCCGCCTTCAGCCCGTCATAGGTGAACGTGCCCGCGAGGCCGCCTTGACGAGGGCAGCACACAGGTGGGCACGGGGATGGCGGAGCCACTTGGCCTCGGAGGTGCAGCCGAGTACGGCCTGCATCGTGGTGAGGGTGACCAGTTCGGCATCGCTCAGGCGGGGCGTGATGCCGACCGGCGGGCGCCACGGCGCCAGGTCGGGATGCTCTTTCAGCATGTCGTCGGTCCTCGCATAGAGTGCTGTCGCGAGGGTGTCCGCGTCGTTCGTCACAAAACGATCCCGGACACCCTCGTTCTCGTCTCCGCAGGCACCCCTTGGACCACACCACCAGGAGGAACCAGTGTCATACCCGCAACTGCTCACCCCCGAGGAGAAGCTCGCCGACGCGAAGAAGCTGTTGAGCCTCCCGCGTATCGTCGTGATCTGCGGCTCCACCCGCTTCATGACCGAGATGAACGAGGCCGATCTGCGGGAGACCAAAGCCGGAAGGATTGTCGTCAAACCGGGCTGTGACATGAAGTCGCCGCACAAACTTTGGTCCGATCCTGTCGAGGCCGAGGCGCTGAAGGTTCGACTCGACGATCTGCACCGGGCGAAGATCCGGCTCGCTGATGAGGTGATCGTAGTCGGCGACTACATCGGAGACAGCACCCGAGCCGAAATCGCCTACGCCCGGTCCCTGGCCAAGCCCGTGCGGTTCACGCACCCCGAAGCCGACCCTGACGCCTGACCGCCCGCTGCCACCTCGACAAGCATGGCCGGCAGCCCGCCGCCTGACCGTCTCGCGGCGGCTTCGGCCGCCGCCCACCCCACACCCTCCGCAGGCACCCTTGGAATTGATCCTCTAGTAGTACTTCGTTAGGTTGATCCGGGTTTGGGGTGTTGTTTCCTGGTCGGTGTCGGTAATTGGTGGTGGCAGGTGGGGCAGGCGCCGGTCCAGCACAGCAGCAGGTCCTGCATGGTGTGAAGGACTTGGTAGAAGGTCAGGCCGGCGCTGTTGCTTTTGGGTCCAGGCGGCGGAGGGTGAGGAAAGCGTGGGCGGCGGTGACGAGGGTGGTGTGGTGGTGCCAGCCGCGCCAGGTGCGGCCCTCGAAGTGGTCCAGGCCGAGTCCGTGTTTCATCTCCCGGTAGTCGTGTTCGATGCGCCAGCGCATCTTCGCCAGTCGGGCCAGGACTCGCAGCGGGGTGTCGGCGGGCAG
>NZ_FNHI01000019.1 GCF_900103455.1 Streptomyces wuyuanensis
GACGCGTTCCTCGCTGACCTGCCCGTACTCCGCGTTGCAGAGGGCGTCGGCCTCCGCCGACATGAGCGCATCGGCGAACGTCTTCACCATCGCGCGCAGCAGATCGGGACTCGCCGAGGCGAGGTTGTCCTCGGCGAGGGCGTGCAGGGGCAGACTGTCTGGTGCGGTCATCGTGCTGATCTCCTTCGAGGCTTCGACACTTCGAAGATCAGCCGGTGGCCGTTCGTCTATGCGGGCGCCATCCCGATGCCGGAGCAAACCCCCGGATCAGGTCGAACCCGTACACCACTTCCCAGGACGCAACCCCGCCGCGCCGCCATTACTCTGATGGCAGCGGAGAATCTTCCGTTGCACATCAATGCTGCGGTCGACCTTCGGCAGACGCGTCGGAACGTGCTCCTCAAGGGAGTGGATGTCGATGCGTGTGTGGGGTCGATGATCAGTTTGGACAGCGGTGGCGGCCCGGTCCTGCTGGCGGTCAACAGCGCGGCACGGCCCTGTGCCTGGATGGAGACCACTATCGGAGCCGGTGCCCAGCGCGCGCTGAGAGGCAAGGGCGGCGTGCGCTGCACACCCCTTTCCGATGGTGTTCTGACTTTGGGAGCCGCAGAATTCACCATCACTGACATGGAGTCTCAAGGAGCGCACTGAGGAGAACCCCGTCCCGAGGAGCCCGAAGCCGCTTTGGCGCGCAGACTGGGCAAGTCGGTGCGTGCAGCGCAGGCTCCGGGCAAAATACGGTGGGTGCGGCGCAGGCTCCGGGGAAACAGCCGCCGTGCTGACGCTCGGGCAACGACGAGGATTGCCGACCGGCACGGTACAACGTCAGCAACACCCCTGAGCGCGGCGTGACTTCGCAACACCCGCTCCAGCCCGGGCCGGGCATTCCCCCGCGTAAGCCGCCCTACCTCGACAGGGCAGCTTCCCCCGGAGAACCGCGCGTCCGGCCGAGCCCCGCTCGCGAGAGTCCGCCGGGCCCGACGGGAGACCGCCCAGCGTCCGGACACTTCGACGGCGGGGCCGCGACCGGGCGCGAGACAGGGGGAGCGTGGTCCGACGGCGAGCCCGGCCTGGAGCAGGACGTCGATCTCGCCGATGGCGTCACGCCGCCCCGCCCCGTGCAGCCGATGGTTCAGGAAGTCAGCAGTCCGGACTGGGGTCCTGAACACCGCGGCATCTTCTACCAAAAGGTCTACCGCCAGTTCGGGCATACCCGCGACAACGGCCTGTTCCTTTCTGCACCGGCTCTATCCGGCCAACCTCGCAGCGTCTTCGGCCCTGCGGACAACCGAGCGTCCGGTCCGTTCCTCTCACCACCCGGGGATGCGGTTGTCGCATGTCGTCGAGCCGCGTCGCCCGCTGTCTGCTTGCTTGCCGCACAGCATCCCGGAGGACGAGGGAACGATGACCAGAACGCGTACCACCCGGCTACGGCGTCCGCTGCTCGCGGGCACCACGGCCATCGCCGCCATGGCCGTGACGGCCGGGTTCGTGGCCAACACGTCGGACTCGGCGAAGGCCGCGACGGGGCCCAACATGAGCCTCATCGCGGCGAGCACCTCGATCACGCTCACGTCGTGGAAGGAGGATCCGGGCGTCTACCTGGATCTCGGGACCTACCTCACCGCGGAGGGGATGCCGCTGGAGCTGAAGGTGACCCGGAAGTCCTACAAGGACCCGGTGGTCATCACCCAGACCGTGTACGAGGGCGGTAAGGCGAAGGCCAAAGCGCTTCCCAACGGCACCGTGAAGGACTTCTCCGGGCTGCCGGGCTTCGCGGAGATCACCATCACCGACAAGGCGGGCAAGCAGGTCCTGCGCCGTGCCGAGAGCTTCTGCCCGAACAACGCCAGTGGCCGCGTACGGCCCGACGCGCCCGCCACCTCGAAGTATCCGGAGAGCTGCCCGACCAACCCCTTCACCCTCGGTTCCGTGTGGGGTGTGGAGAAGGGCTGGGCCGCCAACACGTACGCGGGTTCCTACACCAAGCCGGTCAAGCTGGCCGCCGGCAGCTACACCGCCAAGGTCTCGGTCGCCAAGAAGTACCGCGACCTGTTCGGCATCGCGAACAAGCCCGCCACGGTGAAGGTGACCGTGGAGGAGCGCAGCTTCGAGGACGGTCGGGGCGTCGCGCCTCGGAGCGCCAGGTCCGATGAGCACGCCGGGCACCGCGCCGCCCACCAGGCTCCGCCGGCAGCAGGCGCCGCACACGCCGGCCACGGGCAGGGGCACGCCCCGACGCCCGCCCAGGCCGCCGCGCCGGTGACGAGCGGCGCGGGTCCTTCGTACAACGTCGGTCACGGGCCGTTGAAGGCCGCCCCTCCGGCTCTGCCGTGGGCACTGAAGAAGCAGCAGGCGGGGCGTTCGATGAAGGTCGGCGACACCGCGGGCCGGACGGACGGCTCGCGCAAGGCGCCCGCGCTGGGGCCGCAGTCCAAGCGGCCCACCGGCAAGCCCTCCGTCCCGAACGTCCCCAAGCCCGACCTGCGGTCGCTGCCGGCCTACGGCATCACCATCAGCGACGGCGGAGAGGACGTCCCCGGCAAGGACTACCTGGCCTTCAGCGCCAATGTGTGGAACGCCGGCCCGGCTCAGCTCGTGGTGGACGGGTTCCGCGCGCCCGGCAAGACCAAGATGGACGCCTACCAGTACTTCTACGACGCCAAGGGCAAGCAGGTCGGCTACACCCCGACCGGCACCATGGAATGGGACCCGCGGCCGGGCCATGTGCACTGGCACTTCACCGACTTCGCCAGCTACCGGCTGCTGAAGGCGGACAAGAAGGAAACCGTGCGCAGCGGCAAGGAGGCCTTCTGCCTCGCCAACACCGACGCGGTGGACTACACGGTGAAGAACGCCAACTGGCACCCGTACAACACCGATCTGGCCACCGCCTGCGGCCAGGAGAACTCGATCTCCGTCCGCGAGGTCCTGGACGTCGGCTCCGGTGACACCTACACGCAGGACCTGCCCGGCCAGTCCTTCGACATCACCGACGTGCCCAACGGCACGTACTACATCCAGGTGCTGGCGAACCCGGAGAACCGGCTGAAGGAGACCAGCACCGCCAACAACAGCGCTCTGCGGAAGGTCGTGCTGGGCGGCAAGCCGGGCAAGCGGACGGTGACGGTGCCGGCGCACGACCTGGTGAACGCGAACTGACGGTACGTCCGCAGTATCACGGCCGCTCGTGGCGTCATTGAAGGGGATCCGCCCGACGGCCGTGATCCGCCGGGCGGGTTGGGACGGTCGGCGCCCGCCGTTGTGACAGGTGATCAGCGAGGAAGGCCTCCCCATGCGCTTCACGGGGAGGCCTTCACATCCCGACTGCCCACGCCCGCCCGCGCAACCCGCCGTCAGAGCACGGCTCGTCGGTCGCGGCGCCCGTCGCGTCGTGGCCTGCACCTTCATGCTTCTTGCCGGCGTGTGACTCTCGAAGCAGGCACTCACAGCCGGCCGTGCGTCGAACGTCATCGGATGCCGCACCGTGAGCAGCCCGGGCATCTCGAGCACCTTGGTCACGGTCGGTGCTCGGCGCCCGCCCGGCCGGTGCGGCGCACTCCGGTGACCTTCGAGGCGGGGAGGCGGCCGGCCCTTGAGGTGCCCGTCAGGGTGTCCCCGTCGATCCGCACCGTGAAGGCCGGGTTCAGCCGCAAAGGCTTGGTGACGGCCTGACTCCATGTGAGGCGGTCGCCGTCGAGGACGACGTCGCCGAGGGGTACTTCCTCTCCCGCGCCGTGGGCGGTCCCGGTGAGGGCGCCTTCTCGCGCCGGAACTCGGCCACGGCCTTGATCCTGCCGATGGGCGTCGAGACGGACAGGTCCCAGGTTCCTTCTACGGACATGGCGGTTCTTTCCTCGCAGAAGCGGTGTGCGGGTCACGGGCCAGGGCGTTCGGAGGGCGGCGGGCGCGGGCCCGTGGTTGCGCCAGAGCGTGCCGCGGCGCTCGTGGGCGAACAGTGCCTCGACTGCATGGGCGATCCGGGGTCCCACCCCGCGTTCCAGCAAGTACAAGCCCAAGTCGAGGCCCGAGGTGACACCGGCACCGGTGACGAGATCGCCGTCGTCGACGACCCGGCCGTTCACCACGTGAACCCCGGCGGCGTCGAGCATGTCCAGGCCCATGTGGTGAGTGGTGGCACGGCGCCCCTCCAGCAAGCCGGCCATGGCCAGGACGAGCGAACCCCCGCACACCGCTCCGACCGTCACCTCCGGTTCGGCCATCGCCGCTCGCAGCAGCGCGGGCAGCTCCGTCGCCAGGGTGCGGCCCAGCAGCACCGGGATGAGTTCGTCCGGCCGCCACTCCCCTGCCGGCAGACGGCGGACGGCAGACGGCAGACGGCCTCAACGAGGCCGGCCTGTCGGCGCACATGCTCTGCCTGGACGAGAGCGGCCCCGGCCCCCGCGACCCGGCACAGTCCCGTCTCCAGGTCGCCCTGTGGATCCGGTACCTGCTCGACAGCGCCGCGAGCGTCGGCCAGGCCCTGGACCTGCTCGACACCTTCCGGCTGGTGCCGATCGAAATGCGGAGCTGCGCGGCCCGGTCCACGTGGCCCTGGAGGACGGCTCCGGAGACGCGGCGATCATCGAGTACCCGGCGGGTGAACGTCGGGTGCACCACGGCCGCGAGTACACGAGCATGGCGAACGCACCCGCCCGCGACGAGCAACTGCGTCTGCTGAGCAGGTGAGCCCTGCGCAGGCTCGGCCACGAGGAACCGACAGCGAACTCCACCTGCCGGGAAACGTCAACGCCCGTCGACCGCTTCCCGGCGGGCGACCCGCTTCAGCTCGCCGCTGCCGGAACCGGGCGACGGGCAGGAGGCGCATCGCACTGGCGTCCGTCCCGACGCTGACGGGCGTCGATGATCAAGCCATTGGCGAGTCGGCTCAGAAGCTCGGCCCGTCAGGCCTGCCTCCGTCGATCTCGCATGCCTGGCAGGCGGGCCTGCCGCAGATGCACTGCATGATCGCTTCGAGTACGCCTCGATCGTGGTAGAGGCATTCGTCCTTGCAGGTGTGGCGCGGGATGAACCCGGCCTCGATCTCCCCCGGCCAGGGCTCGTGGCCGTCCCGGCATCGGGCGAAGCGCTCCGGGTCGGCGGAGTGCAGCTCGTGCATCGCGCTGCGGGCCGCTTCCTCCAGCTCCCGTACCCGCGTCACCAGGGCCTTGAGCTCGGCGGCGACACCGGCATAGTGGTCGGCGCCCGTCCGCACGTGGGCGGCTCGCAGCGCCATGGCTGCGTTGCCCAGGAACCTTCCGGCGTCCTGGAGGTCGGTCACGTGATGCAGCTGGATGCCCTTCACGCCCCTGACCCATACGGCCTCGGTGCTCACAGCTTCACCTTTCCGGCGTTCACCTTGCTCTGTGGGAAGCGCTCTGCCTTTCGGTGTGCGCGGCGCCCTTGCCACCGGATTCACATAAAGGAGAGGTAGATATGAACGCTAAAGCCGTCGGATAGGTACGTCCAGGAAAGAACCAGTGAATCGACTCACAATGGGCATACGGACGCCCCTGGTCCGGCGCCCGTACGAAGCCCCGGTCGGTATGTGCCGGCCCCCATCTATCCGGCCACCGTGTACGAGTGCGCTCCCGCCCCGGCGAGCCCGCCGCCGTCGACGATGAGGTACTCCGGGCGGATCGGGCGCTCGGCGAACCAGCACTCCAGGATCTCCCGCACCCCGGCCGCGTAACGCGCCTGGGCGGAGAGTGTCGACCCCGACACGTGCGGTGTCATCGCCTCGTGCGGCATGGTCCGCCAGGGATGGTCGGGCGGGGGCGGCTGCGGATACCAGACGTCTCCCGCGTATCCGGCCAGCCGACCGCTGTCGAGGGCCCTGACCACGGCGTCCCGGTTGACGATGAGCGCGCGTGCGGTGTTGACGATGTACGCGCCGCGCTTCATCGCCCCGAGCAGCTCGTCGTCGAAGAGGTCCAGGGTCTGCGGATGCAGCGGTGTGTGGATCGACAGCACGTCGACCGAGGACGCCAGGGAGCGTGCGTCGGGGTGGTATGTCAGCTCGAGTTCCTCCTCCACTTCCTTGGGCAGACGGTGCACGTCGGAGTAGTGGAGTCTGACGTCGAACGGCTTCAGGCGGCGCAGCACGGCCTGGCCGATGCGGCCGGAGCCGAGGACGCCGACGTCCATGCCCTCGATGTCGTAGGCGCGCGAGACCGCGTCGGCGATGTTCCAGCCTTTCTTCGTGGTCACCCACTCGTGGGCGGGCATGTAGCTGTGCACCAGCGTCAGGATCTGCATCACGGCGTGCTCGGACACACTGATGCTGTTGCTGAAGGTCACTTCCGCCACGGTCATGCCGTGCGAGATGGCGCTGGGCAGGTCCACGTGGTCGGAGCCGATCCCCGCCGTGATCGCCAGCTTGAGACGGGGCGCCGCGGCGATGCGCTCGGGGGTGAGGTAGGCGGGCCAGAAGGGTTGTGAGATGACCACGTCGGTGTCGGACAGCTCGCGGTCCAGGACGGAATCCGGCCCTTCCTTGTCCGAGGTGACGACGTAGCTGTGGCCCGCCCCCTCCAGGAAGCGGCGCAGGCCGAGTTCGCCCGAGACACATCCGAGCAGCTGCCCCGGGGTGAAGTCGATCGCCTCGGGGGTCGGCGCGCTCTGCCCGCCCGGATAGCCGGTGATGGTGGGTATGTCATCGCGAGCGTACGGCGGTGGATATCCGCCAACGGGGTCGGGATACAGCACAGAAAGGATCTTCGCCATGGCCGTCCTCCATCGATCGGGCCGCAGCTCAGGTAGGAAATCCCCCGCTACTGATCGAGCATACGCCGGACACGCAGTCCGAAAACCACCGCCGGCACCGAAAACCCTCACCGGCACCTCGAGGCCGGACCGGTGCGACCCGCCTTGACAACTCTCAAGCCGAGACGTCTCCTTGAAAGAGGCAGAAAGATTCCCCGACGGGCGCCCCTCGGGGCGCGTCGGGGACGTCGAGGTTGACCAGAGTGCGCCGGCATCCGGAGGCGACTTGATGGCAACCTATGAATACTCATGCAGCCTTTGCGGGCCTTTCGACGTCAAACTGGCCATCGGTACGGCACCGCAGACCTACGGCTGCCCTGTTTGCTCGGCCGTGGCCAGACGCGTCTTCTCGGCCCCTGCCCTTTCCGTGATGCCACACGGGGTCGCCTCCCTGCACGAACGGGAGGAGAAGTCCCGTGAGGCTCCGGCAGTCGTCTCCGAGGTGCCGTCGGGCAAGCGCCCGCAGCCGCGGCCCCACCCGGCACTCTCGCGGCTGCCGCGACCCTAGGGCGGTGATCGGCTGCACAGAGCCTCTCGGGTTTCTCGTGCGGGTTCCGGCGCCGGAACGCGGACGCCGGTCCCGTCGTGGCGGTATTCCGTAGCGCCACGAGCGTCATGACGGTATTCCGTCCCCACGCGGACTTAGGAGGTGCGTCCCCGTGGGAAACGTGGGACTGCTCTTCGTCGGTGCCGTGCTCTTCATCAACGGACTGCTGTTGCTGGGGAAGGTCGACGCCAAGGCCGGGGCGGTGTTCAACCTCTTCGTGGGCGCACTGCAGGTGCTGACACCGACCTATCTCATCTTCATCGCCGCCGGCAACCCGGCCCTAATTCTGGCGGCATCCGGCATCTACTTGTTCGGATTCACGTACCTCTATGTGGGAATCGGCCTGCTCACCGGTCTCGACAGCAGCGGAGTCGGCTACTACTCCCTCTTCGTGGCAATCGTTGCCCTGGGGTACTCGTTCGTCAATTTCCGCCTCTTCAGGGACTACCCGTTCGGGGTCATCTGGCTCTACTGGGCATTCCTGTGGTTCCTGTTCTTCCTGCTGCTCGGCCTCAAGATTTCCCACCTGACCACCTACGTGGGCTGGGTGACGGCCATCCAGGGCTGGGTCACCGGCGTCATCCCCGCCTTCCTGCTGCTCTCGGGCTACTGGAGGCACCCCGTCGAGACCGCCATCGCCCTGGCGGTCTTCGGAGTCGTGGTGTTCGGGGCGCTCTGGCCGCTCACCAGGCGACGGCGTCCGGCCACCGCCTCGTCGGACGCAGCAGCCGAAAGCACGGGCTCAACGTCCTGAACGTCCGGACCTGATCAGAAATGAGAGACCGACATGCCTGAAGTCATTTTCAGTGTGGACCAAACGAAGTCGATGCGTGATCAGGACACTCCTGGGCACAACAGGTGGCACCCGGACGTCCCCACCGCCACCATGGTGAAGCCCGGAGCCGAGTTCCGTATGGAATGCCGTGACTGGACCGACTGCCAGGTAGGCAACAACGACTCCGCGAACGACGTACGCGACATCGACCTGACCATCCCCCACATGCTCAGCGGCCCGATAGGCGTCGAGGGGGCCGAACCGGGCGACCTGCTCGTCGTCGACATACTCGACCTCGGCCCCGTGCCACAGCAGTCCGGGGACTCGGCGGGCCAGGGCTGGGGCTACACCGGCATCTTCGCCAAGGCCAACGGCGGCGGCTTCCTGACCGACTACTTCCCCGACGCCTACAAGGCGATCTGGGACTTCCACGGCCAGCAGGCAGTCTCCCGCCATCTGCCCGGGATCCGCTTCACCGGCATCACCCACCCCGGGCTCTTCGGAACGGCTCCTTCGGCGGAGCTGCTGGCGCGGTGGAACGCCCGCGAGAAGGCACTGATCGACACGGACCCGGACCGGGTGCCGCCCCTCGCCGTACCCCCGGACGCCTCCCACGCCCTCGCCGGCACGGCCACCGGGGATCTCGCCCAGCGCATCGCCGCGGAAGGAGCGCGCACGGTGCCGGCCCGTGAGAACGGAGGAAACCACGACATCAAGAACTTCACGCGGGGTTCGCGGGTGTTCTACCCCGTGCACGTGAAGGACGCCAAACTCTCCGGCGGAGACCTGCACTTCAGCCAGGGCGACGGAGAGATCACGTTCTGCGGCGCCATCGAGATGGGTGGCTTCATCGACTTCCACGTCGACTTGATCAAGGGCGGAATGGAGACCTACGGGATCTCCACCAACCCTGTGTTCATGCCCGGAAACGTCGAGCCGCGCTACTCGGAGTTCCTCACGTTCATCGGAATCTCCGTCGACCACGACACGGACACGAACTACTACCTGGACGCGACGCTGGCCTACCGCCGCGCCTGCCTGAACGCCGTCGAGTACTTCAGGAGGTTCGGCTACAGCGGTGAGCAGGCGTACCTCCTGCTCGGCTCCGCGCCCGTCGAGGGACGTATCAGCGGCATCGTCGACATCCCGAACGCGTGCTGCTCGCTGTACGTGCCGACCGCCATCTTCGACTTCGACGTGCGGCCGTCTCCCTCCGGACCGATGAAGGCCGATCGCGGCCAGGCCGCGCTGACCAGCACCTGACCGGACAGCCACGGTCCCCGGCCACGGCCCCGCAGACCCCGCCTGCGGGGCCGTGAGCATGGGCCCGGCGTCCGTGCGCGACGCCCCGGTCGAATCTCTCCCGTGCGGATCCGTCAAGCCGGCGGGCCTGACCCGCGGTCGTTGGACGGGCAGTGCGTCGCCACCGCTGAACCGCCATGGCTTCCGAGCTCGCCGACACACACGCCAAGGCCGGGCAGCCGGAGCAAATCCGGCGACCCGGCCTGCGCAGATCAGGACTTGGGCATCAGGACCGTGTCGACGATGTACACGGTGGCGTTGGCCGTGGGGACGTTGCCGCAAACCACCTTGGAGTTGTCGTTGACGGTGTAGCTCTGGCCGGAGCCCCTGGTGGTGAGGGCGGACTTCTGGAGGGTGTCGTAGGTGCCGGTGCCGAGTTGCTGCGGGGTGAGCCTCTCACCGACGACGTGGTAGGTGAGGATCTCGGTGAGCATCTGCTTGTCGGCGAGGACCTTGTCCAGGTCGGCCTTGGGAATCTTGGCGAAGGCGTCGTTGGTGGGGGCGAAGACGGTGATGTTCTCGGCGTTGTTCAGAGTGTCCACCAGGCCCGCCTTCTTCACGGCGGCGACGAGGGTCGACAGTGCGGGGTTGTTGGAGGCGGCTGTGGCGACGGGGTCCTTGGCCATGCCGTCGAAGGAGCCGGCTCCTTCCTTCGGCACGGAAGCGCAGGCCGGACCGAAGGGGCCGGCCGCGGGTGCGGCCTCGTCCACAGCGGGCGTCGACTGCTCCTCGGCCGGGGCCGAGGTGGCGGCCTTGTCCGCGGCCGCGTCGGAGCCGCTGTCGCCACCGCCGCAGGCGCTCAGGGTGAGCGGCAGAACGGCGGCCGCGGTGACGGCGACGGCGGTACGACGGAAGCGCAGGGCATGCATCTCTGTCTCCTTGGGTGTTCTCATGGCTACCTGACGTGATGGTCAAGTGGTGTGAGGGCCTGCCGCACAGCGCGGCGAGGCAGGCGGTGGTCTAGCCGACGCTGACGAGCACGGAGTGCCGGCCGCTCGCACCGTCGGGCGCCGTCCGGGTTCGCATCTCCGTCTGCGTCTCTCCGGTGCGGTCGGTCGCGCGGACGGTCAAAGTGTGGCTTCCGGGGGTGGCGTTCCAGGGGAAGGACCACTGGCGCCAGGTGTCGGTGGTGTGTTCGGCCGCGAGGGCGGCGGGCTTCCAGGGGCCGTCGTCGACGCGGATCTCCACGCTGTCGATGCCTCGGTGCTGGGCCCAGGCGACTCCGGCGACCATGACGGTTCCGGGTTTCGGCCGGGCGAACGGTTTGGGGGTGTCGATGCGGGACTGGGTCTTGACCGGAGCCTTGGGGGCCCAGTTGCGCCTCACCCAGTAGGCGTCGTAGTCGGCGAAGGTGGTGAGTTCGATGTCCTCGATCCACTTGCAGGCGGACACGTACCCGTAGAGCCCGAATACCACCATGCGGACCGGGAAGCCGTGGTCGAACGGGAGGGGCCGGCCGTTCATGCCGACCGCGAGGATCGCGTCGCGACCGTCCATGACGTCCTCCACCGGAGTTCCCAGTGTCATGCCGTCGACGGACCGGGACACCAACTGGTCGGCGGGACCGCCGCGTGACGGGGGCTTCACTCCCGCCTCCTGCAGGAGAGAGGCGAGCCGTACGCCCGTCCAGCGCGCGTTTCCCACGTAAGGGCCGCCGACCTCGTTGGAGACACAGGTCAACGTAATGTCTCGCTCGATCAGTTCACGCTCGAGCAGGTCCTCGAAGGACAGCGTGAGCGGACGGCGCACGCCATTGCCGTGGAGCCGCAGACGCCAGGTCGTCGCGTCCACTTTCGGAACCACCAGGGCCGTGTCGACCCGGTAGAAGTCCTTGTTCGGAGTGATGAACGGCTTCAGGCCCGGGACCTTCAGCACCGCACCGGAAGGTACGGGTCGGGCCGGGGAACCGGAAGCAGGCAGACGGACCGCCGCCCGGGACCTCAGGGCGCTGCCGCTTCGGGCGGAGGCGAGTTCACGTCCCAGCACGGTTGCCCCGGCCGAGGCGGCGGCAGCGGCGGAGGCGGCGATGAGGAATCCCCGGCGGTCCCAGTCCCCGGCCCCGGCAGGGGTGCCGGGCGCGCTGTCGCAGCTCACTGCCAGTCGGCCCGCCAGCAGATACAGCAGCGCGGACGCGGCGAGCGCCCCCACCACAGACGGCAGCGCGTCCGCCCAGGACGCCGAATCCGGTCGTCCGAGCGCGGCCGCGGCACCCGTCACGCCGAACAGCAGCGACCCGAACACGGCCGTCCTCCGGTGCCGGAGTGCCAGTAGGCCGTGTACGACGGCGAACACCGACAGCACCATCACGATGCAGAGTTGCAGAACCAACTTGTCGCTGGTCCCGAACTGACGGACAGCCCAGTCCTTCACCGGCGCCGGGGTGGCGTCGACGACCCAACCACCTACCGCCTTCACCGGGCCTGCCTCCGGCCTGACCGCGGCCCCTGCGAGTTCCGCCACTGCCAACGCCCCGAAAGCAGCCAGCAAACCACTGGCACAGGCCAGGAGCCGACGGCTCACGGAAGAAGCACTCTCGATCGTCACACCGGGAATTCGGCACGCCCGCCGCATCCGGATTGGTCCGCCATGCGAATGGATGAACGGGGGCGGACTTCGTTGACACAGGACCAGTGCATCCACTCCCCCACGGGAGGACCCGAGCCATCCATCGGTGCGGGCAGCCGGTGCACGGTTCGTGGGTCATCGGGTGATGCGGAGAGACCGGACGCTGACCGGACCCGCGGGCCCGGCGGTCCGGACGCGAACCCGGATTGAACGCTGCCGATCGGGACAACGGCGTACGGCGCGCTCCGGTACCGGATTCCTCGCGCGCCAATCCGCATGGCGCTCAGCAGCGAATGGCTGAAGAGGGCTGCTTCGCCCTGATTCGTTGAGGAGATTCATGCCTGTCCCACGACCCGCCCGGCCCATCGCGGCCGCCGCCGAACACGGTCCGTCAGCGGACGCTCTCCTCGTCCAGGTCGCGCGCGGCGATCAGGACGCTTTCGGTGAGCTCTACGACCTGGTCAGTGGTGCGGTGTTCGGCACCATCCGCGGTGTTCTACGCGACCCCGCCCAGTCGGAGGAGGTGATGCAGGAGGTGATGATCCAGGTCTGGCGTACGGCTCCCAGGTTCCAGGCCGACAAGGGCAGCGGAATGAACTGGGTGCTGACGCTGGCGCACCGTCGCGCGGTGGACCGCGTCCGCTCGGAGCAGGCAACCGTCGACCGCGACCACAAGGCGGCGCTCCTCGACAGCACACCCGCCTACGACCACGTCACCGAGCAGGTCGAGGCGCGTCTCGAGCGCCAGCAGGTGCGGCGCTGTCTGCGGTTCCTCACCCAGCTCCAGCGGGAGGCTGTCACCCTCGCCTACTACCGGGGCCTGACCTACCGAGAGGTGGCGGAACTTCTCGGAGTGCCACTCGGCACCGTCAAGACTCGGCTTCGTGACGGGCTCATCCGGCTCCGCGACTGCATGGGGGTAGAGGCATGATGCGCCGCGCAGACAGCGCCGGCCTGCACACGGCGACCGGCGCGTACGCCCTGCACGCACTGCCCGACAACGAACGCGGCAGCTTCGAACGGCACCTCGTGGACTGCGGCGCATGCGCTCAGGAAGTCCGTGAGTTGCAAGCGACGGCCGTCCGGCTCGGTCTGGCCGCGACCGTACGGCCGGCTCCCGAAGTGCGGAACCGGGTCGTGGAGCGGATCCGGCACATCCGGCAGGAACCGCCACCGGTGGCCCAGTACCGGACACACCGGCTCCGCCGTCTCCCCCGTTTCGTCCTTGCGGCCGCCATCGCCGTCGGCGTCGCGGGCGGTGTTGCGTTCTGGCAGTACCGGGAAGCCGGCGACGCCCTCGCCGGGGCGGAACACGCACAGGCCGGGGTCGCCGAGGTCTCCCGAGTGCTGACGGCTTCGGACGCTACCTACACCAGCGGTAGGACGAAGGACGGTGCACGGACGACCGTGGTCGTCTCGCGAGAACGCGACCAGGCGGTACTGCTCGCCTCCGGCCTCCCGGCGCTGCCGAAAGGCAAGGTCTACCAGCTCTGGTTCGACGACGCCGGAACCATGCGCGATGCGGGCCTGCTCGACGGTGACACACGAACCCACACCGTCCTCATGCACGGTCCTGCCCGTGCCGCGTCCGGCATCGGCATCACCGTCGAGCCTTCCGGCGGCTCGGCCGCGCCGACGAGCGCACCCCTGATGCTCATGGAACTCCCCGCCTGACGGAACGCGGCAACCACCGGCCCCGCCCGCACCTCCGTCCGCTGGGCACCTGCCCATCTGCTCGAGGAGACCGGCCGCCACTACGGCCACGCCGACATCCTCGGCGAACTGATGGTCGATCAGCCGGACGCTGCCCCCGGCGAAAGCAGACGACAGTTCCGTCATGGCCAACGAGCGCGGTCCGTCAGGCTCGAGTGGTTGACCTGGTGACATACGTGCGCACGGAGTCGGGAAGCTCCCGGCCCGTCACGGCGGTCCACGTGTGGGTCAGGGCGTCGAGGCCGAGCGCGGCGGTGAGGCGGCGCAGGTGGTCCGCCCCCGGGCCCGTGCCCGGGTTGGGGAAGTCGTCGAACTGTGTCACGCAGCGCACGACGTGCTCCAGCGCGGCGGGCAGGTCGCCCTGGCGCTGGGCGAGTGAGCCGAGCGCGCCGTGGCTGGTCGCCGTGCCGGGCCTGTTGCCGGCCTCCTCGAAGTCGGCGAGGGCCTGCCGGTACCACGATTCGGCCTCTGCGTAGCGGGAGCGTGCCTCGGCGAGCCGTCCCAGTGCGTGGTGTGTCGTGCCGAGCGAGGAACGGTCGGCGATGGCGGTGAAGGCGGGGAGGCTGCGCAGGAGCCATCCTTCCGCCTCGTCCCAGCGCTCCCGCAGGTGCGCGAGTTCGCCGAGGAGGTAGTCGATTCGGGCCGCGCCGACGGCGTCGCCCAGCTTCTCCCGGGTGACGAGGGCGTCGCGGTACAACCGCTCGGCCGTGTCCAGGTCTCCCCGGTAGTGGGCGACTTCGCCGAGCGCGAGCGTCACCGCCGCCTGGCCCGGGACGTCCTGGAGCGCCCGGAGCGTTCCCAGCGCCACGCGGTAGTGCCGCTCGGCGTCGTCCCAGCGCCGCCGCATCCACGCGACCCAGCCGAGCTTCTGTCGCGCGGTCGCGGTGCCGCCCTGGTCCTTCACGGCTTCGCATTCGGCGCGGCTCTGCTCGTACCAGCGGTCGGCCGCGTCCCATTGGCCTTCCGCGAGCGCGAGGTCACCGAAGCCGAGGCAGATGGCGGCCACGCCCTGCCGGTAGCCGAGGTCGCGGGCGGCCGTGAGCGCTTGGTCCAGCCACGCCCTTGCCTCGGCGAGGCGTCCCGTCTGCATGTAGACCCTGCCCAGTTGGGAGGCGACGACGGCGCTTTGGCGCCGCCGCCGCTCGTCGTCGGGCTGGTCGAGCAGCAGGGCGTGGGCCTTGTGGTAGGTGCTCTCGGCGGTGGCGAAGTCGGCGAGGGGCGAGGCGGTCAGCTCGGCGGTGACGAACAGCAGCCAGAGACTGCTGCCTTGCTCGGTCGTCCTCGGCGGGTTGCCCTCGTCGTCCTCGACGGCCAGCTGGACCCGATCGGTCCAGCGGCGCAGCTCCTCGGTGCGGCCGGTGCGCGTCCATTCGGAGTGCAGCAGGAGTCCGAGGTGGCCGGCGGCCTGCCACCACCCTTCGTCGAGGGCTTCGCGGAGCGCGTGGGTGAGGTTGGCGGTGTGGAGCTCCGCGACCGCGGTCCCGATCTCCGCGTTGCCCGACACGATCTGTGTGTACGTCCAGGCCGCCAGTCTCGTCATGGCGTAGACGAAGGAATGCCGTGCGGCGCACAGCTCCGCGTCGAAGTCGGCGCCCTCGTCGGCCGCGTCTGCCTGCCACTGGTCGCGGAAGTGGGCCGGCAACGCGGGGTGCAGCCGGTACACGGCGCCCCCGACTTCGACGAGCAGCCCTGCGCGCGCGGCCTCCTCGAGCGCCGCGCTCCACTGTTCGTGCGGGGTCGCGCGGAAGCGCTCGGGGGCGCCGCTCTCCTCCGACAGCAGGGCCAGCACGTCCGCGTCGGCGACGGCGTGGCACAGGGCGGTCGCGGCGAGGAGCCCGCGAGTGCGGGGTGTGAGCCGGGCGGTCGAGTAGGCGAGGCTCGCGGCCAGCGAACCGGTGCGGCCCGTGCCGTATCCGGTGGGCAGCGGGGTGGTGCCGCGCAGCCCGGCGAGGAGGACGTCGGCGTCGGTGTTGTCCAGGTGCGGCAGGACGAGGCGCATGGTCAGGGGGTGCCCGTCGAGCCACCTGAGCAGTTCGGCGAAGGCGGGCGCTGCACGGCGGGGCAGTGCGTTGGGGTAGGGCGCCAGCAGGTCGTCGGTGTAGGCGGAGCTCTCCTCGGGGGACAGGCCGGTGAGCTCGATCCGGCGCAGCTCACCGAGGCGGCTTTCCGGGGTACGGCTCGTCATCAGCACCGCGCTCGCGCCGAGGTCGCCGAGGAAGCCTGCGATCGCGGCAAGGTCGTCGTCGTCCAGCGCCTCGACGTTGTCCCAGACAAGCAGCAGCCGTTCGCGGTGCAGCAGGTCCCGGACCATGGTGCGCCGCCGGGTCTCGTCCGCCGCGGCGAAGGGCTGGCCGAGGACGCTCATCCCGATGCCCGCAACCACCGCTGCCGCCCCGAAGGCAGGCAGTCCGGGGTCGAAGGTGTGCCATACGACGTGTTCGGGCGCCCGGACGCCTCCCGTGTCGCGCCACCAGCGGCCGAAGGCCTTCGCCAGTTCGGACTTCCCTGTACCGGCCGGACCGTGCAGCAAGGTCACCGGGCAGGCGGCGATCGAGGCTTCCAACTGGTGGAATTCGTGGTCGCGGCCGACGAACGTTCCCACCCCGGCGAGCGGATCGCGGACGGCGGGCCGCGCGACGGGGGACGCGAAACGGGGGAAGCGCACGTCCGCGCGGGCGTAGTGCACCGGTATGAGCCAGTCCTGCAAGGGGATGTGTCCCGTGGGGCCGGGACGGTCCGGGTGGCGCGACATCCTGGCGCGTCCGGCGACGACCGCGTCGGACACGCTGCCGCCCGCGAAGAGGTTCGCGTAGAAGGCGGTCATGAAGTGCGTGGCGGCGACCGCGTACACGGTGTAGGCCATGGCCACGACGGCGACGACGCCGTCCGCGATGAGCCTGGTCGCGATCGCGGTCTCCAGGGCGGCGCCCACGGCACCCGACTGGCACGCGTTGAGCACGACGACCGGGACCCTGGCGTCGGCCAGTACCCGGGCCACCTGGGAGGCGCGGACGCGTTCGGCGCCCACGCCTGGTTTCTCGAACAGGAGCATGGCCTCGTCGCCGAGTTCGCCGTGGCAGTCCAAGTGGACCACCTGGAAGGGCCGTCCCTGTTCAGAGGCCGCGGCGAGCGCGTCGGCGAGGCCGTCCAGCGTCGGCGGCCGTACCACGACGACCTCCACGGTGTCGTTGTCGACGGCGGCGAGCATGGGCCGGGCGATCGCACGGAAGGCCACGTCGCGGGCCCCGGACGGCCGGGAGATCATCATCAGCACCCGCGGCCGCTTCCCGGTCACGGCGAAGCCGGGTATGTCGTCGGGGGTGTCGAGCACCCGGGTGAACCGCACACCGTCCAGCGCGAGCGGGGTCGGGCGCGCCGGGTCCGTGATCAGCTCCCACGGCAGGCGCAGCCACGCTGGGTGGCTGGAGCGCAGTTCCATGACGGGCGCCTGCGTCATACGCCACGTCCGGTAGGCGTCGGGCACGTCGCCGAAGGCCGCTGCGAACATCCGGCGGCCCCAGCCGGTCAGTTCGGCGGCGATCCGCCTGCCCCGTTCGGCGTACTCGCCGAACGGGACCTGCGGGTAGTCTTCCAGGTACCAGCGCAGGTCGGCAGGTCCGGTGTCACCAAGCAGGGCGAGGTCGTCTCCGGCGGACGTGACGACGGCGCGCCCGGGTTCAGGGAAGCTGACCCGCGCCACTCTGTCCCCGGTCGCCCTCCTGGCCGGTGTCCTCGCGCACGATCTGCTCCACCACCGCCTCGATGACGGCGTCCCGCTCCGCGGCGGACACCGTCCCGTCGCCGGCCAGCTCGATCCGGATGCGCCGTGTGACGACCTCGCGGCGCCGCTCGGCGCCCCGGCTGCGCAGGTCCTGGACGATGACCCAGCCCGAGGTGGCCGCGGTGACGATGAGCGACGTGAGCGATATGAGGTCCAGGTAGCGGTGTGTCCCGCCGTCCGGTGAGCGGAGCCGCGCGAGGACGTCCGCGCGCAGGCTGTCCCCGCCGCCGACACGCTCCACGGCCGCGAGTGCGGCTCGCTCTACGGCCTCCAACGGGATCTCAGTCATCGATCACGTCCCCCTCCCCTGCCCAAGCTGTGACAACGGGACCATATCCGGGCCCGGCGGTCGAACGCGCGGCGTTTGCGAGATTCCGGACAGGCTTCACAGACGAACGCTGCCTGTGCAGCGCGTGCGAGGTACAGAGATCGAAATGCCCTCTGGCTGCTCACCGGAGTCGACAACCGCGAGCTGACAAGAGGGCCCGCTTTCACACTCTGGTTCCGGCCAACTCATCGGCTCCAGCGCCTCGTTCGAAGCGGCCGAGTACATTGGGCGGACAGAGAAGCGCCGCTTACGGCCCCTGCTCCTGCGGATTCAGGAGAGGCGGGCGGTCGTGAGGGTGAGGCCCGGACGGAGTTCGCCGCAGCCTGCGTTGGGGTTCCTCTCGTACCGGTTCAGCACCCTCGGCACCTCTCGGGCGGCCCATGACCTGGTGGCGGCAAGCCGCTGTGGGTCGGGAGCGGCGTCTGCGCGCACCCAGTCGCCGCCGGTGCCCTCGGAGAAGAGGCGGATGTACCCCGCGGCTGTCAGCCGGGAAACGGTCAGTCCGGGTGTGGTGACCCAGATGCCGTGGGTGTGGATGAAGGTGGGTCGGAGGGTTGTCAAGACGTGGTGCCGCAGGGCGGTCATGTCCCGGTTGGCGTAGGCGTCCGCGATGGTGGGCTCGGTCAGGCCCGCGAGGTCTCTGACGGCGAGGTCGCTCGTGAGGAGAGTACCGCCGAGGTCCGGGGCGAGAAGTGTGCCGTCGGTCAGTTCCAGGCGCTTCGCGTACTCGTTGAACACGGCACCGTATCGGTGGGCGACATGGCACACGGGCAGAGTGGGATGGGCTTGGAATGAGGCGGCGCGCTCCCGTTGCCCGCTCCAGGACACGAGCAACGCCGTGCAGACGGTCACGCCGGCCACGATCCTGGCGCGCTGGGATCCACGTTCCACCTGGTCCGTCAGGGCGATGCCGACGGCGAGCGACGCCAGCGCCCACACCGGCGTCGCGAAACGGAACATGCGCATCCAGTCGGGATTGAGCACACCGAAGGCAGCGAGGGTGAGGGCAAGAGGCACGAGCACGCCCGGCAGTGCCGTCCGCACCGGTCCGGGGCGTCCCAGGGCCACTCCCGTCACCAGAGCGCCGGCCAGCACGGCCGTCCACCCGGCGAACGACAGGAGGGACCCGGTCCCGGCGAATGACTCCCACGTCGGGGTGTCCTGCGCCTTCGCCAGCGCGGTGTTGGGCACGAGCCGGCCGAAGACGGCATAGCGCCAACCGAGGAAGGCGGCATACGGCACGACGAAGGCAGCGACCGCACAAACCGCCGCTCGTGCTGACGCGCCCAGCGTCGCTCGACGCACCCGCAGCAGCACCACCACGGGGTAGGCGGCTGCCAGTACTGCCCCGTCCGGGCGGGTCAGAGCCGCCATCAGCGCCAGAAGACCCGTCACCACAGCGGGCCCTGTGGTGGTGAGCCGGTTCTCCAGCAGGGCACGCGCGAGCACGGCACCCGTCAGCGTGGCCAGCAGGGCGTACAGCGGATTCTCCAGACCGGAGAACATCCAGGCCACGAACGACATGTTGCCGGCGAGGAACACACCGCAGAACAGCACGACGACCCAGGAGTTCGACACCAATCGCCGAGCGACGCGCGAAACGGCGATCAGGATCCCCAGCGTGCACAGGACACCGAGGGCCTTCGGGTACAGGACCTGATCCGGCACACCGAAGTAGGTGCGGTGATCGAACAGGCCCAGACGCCTGCCCAGAACCAGCAGAGCGAGCCAGGTCGGGTTGGAGTAGCCCTCGACCGGGGGCGACCCGGCCTGTTGCACCGGCCCGAGACCCTCGTCGATGCTGCGGGCGTACGCGAAGGTGATCGCGGCGTCGTCGACCACCCAGCGACCGAGCTGCGAGCCCCGCGCGGTGATCAGGACCGTGCCCAGCAGGACGGCTGCCGTGTCGCGAAGCGAGCGACCCATGAGGCCGGATCTCGCGGGCCAGGACCACGCGTCTTTCTGCGCGACGGGGAGGACTTCACGGACACTGGAAGGAGGCAAGGCAAACCCATCGCTCGATCGACCTGGGCATATGAGAGAGCAACGGCCCACCAGGCCCGCCGGTTACGCCCGATACACCGGCAGTGGCGCACACGTGAGGCTCTCAGGCCGGGACGGATGCGCCGTGATCGTCAGCCTTCCGGCAGGGACACTCCTCCACGGACGTACGGCCGTCCGGATCACCGTTGCCGAAACGCCCTCGCAGAACGGCGGCACATGCCCCACGGGCACGGCCGCCGGCCCGTACGGGGTACCTACTCGGCCCTCTCGACGACCACCATCGCGACATCGTCGGCGAGGCAGCCCGCGGCGTGCCGCACCAGTGCTTGGTGGAGCTCGTCCAGGAACTCTCCGGGGGCGCTGCCGCGCACGGCCTCGAAGGCATCGGGCAGCGCGAAGAATTCGTCGTCGCCGTTGCGTGCCTCGATCACACCGTCCGTGTACAGCAGCAGGCGGTCGCCGCGGGCGAACCGATAGGACTCCGCCTTGCCTTCGGAGGGCTCGGCCATGAACTCGTCGAGGCCGAGCGGCGGCAGCGGGCACCATGGCGTCAGGGCCTCCGCCCTGCCGCAGTGGAGCATCAGCGGCGGCGGATGGCCGCGGTTGACGATTTCCACCACCGGCTCCCGCGGGACCTGGGCGACCAGAGCCGTGACGAATCCCTCCAGCCGGGCGTCCGGGTCCACGCCCGGGGACAGGCGCTCCCGTTCCAGGGCCGCCGCGCAGTGGTCCATGACGTCCACCAGGTTCTCCTGGTAGTGGGCGGCCTCCCTGAAGGCCCCCAGCACGGCAGCGGCGGCGCGCACTGCGGGAAGGCCCTTGCCCCGGACGTCGCCGACGATGAGCCGTACGCCGAAGCGGGTTTGTACGGCCTCGTAGAGATCGCCGCCGATCTGGGCTCCGGTCTCCGCCGCGACGTACATGCTGCCCGCGCGCAGCGGGCCGATCCGGGCGGGCACCGGTCGCAGCAGCACCTCCTGCGCGGCGGCGGCGATCCTGCGGATCTGGTTGAGCTCGTTCTCGCTTCGCGTGCGGGCGGCGCTACTGATGGTGATGCTCGCCGTTGACACCAGTGCGAGGGCGAGGAGGTTCGTGTAGACCTGCTGAGTGTGCCAGGCCTGGTTGTAGGTGGCGGTGATCATACTGACGACGAGCGCGAAGGCGGCCGCCGCGATCGTGCCCCTGGGACCCATCGCCACCGCCGCCAGTGCCGGTGTCGCGGTCAGCAGCGGTCCCGTGTACATGACGTGCAGCGGCGTGAGCTCGACAACGACCACCAGGACCGCGATGGCGAAGGGCAGGCATTGCGCGAGCACCCAGAGGACCCGGTGGTGACCGTCCGCTCGCGGGCGCACTGATGAGCGGATGTCCGACCGCATACCCTCAGCCTGCCTGCTCAGGGCACACTCTTCCACTCATCACGGCTCCATGCGTCACGGCCGGCTGCGCTCATCACGGTCAGCACAGGCAGACGGGCCCGCGCGGAGGGTACGAGGGTCTTCATGCACCCCTGCCGGCCGGCCGATGCCGGTCAGCGATGAGTCGGCCGGGCAGCCCTGGTCACCGGCTTCCCGGCCATCGGGGGAGATCGCTGCGCAAGTCATGACCATGCCACCGCCCCGCCCCACACCGGACGGAACGATTCACCGGTCAGCCTGTCACGCGACCCCTCGGACGGGCCCTAGAAACGGTCCGTGCCGAACACATTCCGCGCGGCCGACACCAGCTCGCGGCGTACCCGGATGTGGTCCTCCTTCCGCGTCTCCCTCTCGCTGGCGGCGGCCTCCCAGTGCCGTTGCGTCCTGTCCAGCAGGAGAGCCGCCTGCTCGCTGCCGAATCCGGAAACAGCGTCGAGAGCCTGCGCCGCGTCCGTGAACTCCTGGGACGATTCCCTCTGCGCAGGGGTGAACCGGTCGTCGAGCTCCCAGAGTCTCCCGACCGCCTCTCTTGCCCGGACCGCTGCCGGTTCCCCCTGCTTCGCCCGCCTGCGGAGCTCCTTCACGGCGCGCGCGGCGGGAGCGGCCTGCTGAGCGGTCCAGTACATGCGGCCCACGGCCTTGCGGAGATCGTCGACGGGATCGAGGAGCGCCGCCGGTGCCGCCAGTTCGGCCTCGGCGTGGGCGAGCGTGAACGCGTGCCAGCGCCGCCGGGCGTCCGGGAGGGAGTCCGTGGTGTAGAGCTGGTCCGCCGCTTCCATGCATTCACTCGCGGCTCGCAGGTAGGCCGCGAGGAGCGACCAGCGGCGGTCGTACAGAGCCTGATGGTGCGTAGCCTGCGCCGCTATCTGGGCGGCTTGCTGAGCGGCCCTGGCCTGGGCCTGGCCGCCTCGCGCCTGGACCCATCCTCCGAGCACCGTGCCCAGGGCCGTACCGCCCACGGCGACGGCTCCGATCACGGCCGACGTGACACTCGCGTCCACGTGACACCCCCCTGGTCCGCGTTGTGCAGGTGAGTCCGGGCGGCTCCCGGACCGTCCGGCACACGGCCGCACGACCTTACCCGCGTGAGGGTTCCGTCGGCCTCGCGGCAACATACCGGCAGGCGTGACGGATCGTGCGACCCGTTGTGGTCGCGTCGCCCCCGGGGACGGAACCGGACGAAACAGCGACTCGGCAGACGACCAATCGCCCTGACGGCGATTGCTCTTTCCTTGCCCTGCTCCGCAGGGGTCCGATTCCTCCCCGGCCTGAAGGCCGGGGCATCGTCGGAGGTATCAGGTGAACACGCTGCTGTTGCAGCAGGCCTTGGCCGAGCCGAAGTGAGTGGAGAAGCTCAGCGCCAAGGACCGGCGCGGTCTGACGGCGCTGTTCTGGTCGAACGTCAACCCGTACGGCACCTTCCGCCTGGACATGGACAAGCGCCTCGACCTGGGGACGGTCGCCAACGTGCCCCACCCCCGGGGCCCGGCGGACGCCGCCGACCGATCGCGTGCGGTGACACGAGGAAAGGTGTCCTGAAGCAGACGCGTTATGGTTCGCCCGGGTCAGCCGCAGGGTCCTCTATGCGTCGGTCCAGCGGATCGGGTGACCGGATTGATCGGCGGTCAGCCAGGATCCGTCTCCGAGGAGCTGGATGTCGTAGGGATTCTCCGCGTGCGCATCGAACGCAGCTTGGACCTGGCCGGAGCGCACATCGACGCGGTAGTGGCGGAACCACTCCTGCTCGTCCTCAGTTTCGCCGGCGAGGGTGACGATGACGGTGTCCTGGTTCAGGTAGCCGCCGCTCCATTCCACACAGATCTCGTCCGGGTCGTGTCCGAAGGCGTCGACGGCGAGGATGAACGTCACCTCGCCGTCCGGGTAGGTGTGGATGGCGACGTCGGCCTGCTCGTGGGCGACGGTCACGAACTGGCGTCCGTCGGGCGCCAGGTCGATGAGGCACCGGTCGCTCCAGGGATAGCGGATGAGATCCATCCGGCCGTCGGCCACCGACGCGCGGTAGATGACCGAGCCGTCCTGTCCTTCTCCCACATCGAGGAACACCTGATCGCCCGCTGGGTGCATCAGATGCTGACCACCATGGCCGACTGTGTCCAGATCCGCCTGCGCGATGACCGCTCCGGTCCCAGCGTCCAGGGCAACCCACTGATCGGGGCGGTTACGACCGGCCATGGCATCAGGCCGGTAAACCCAGACCACAAGTCCGTCCAACGACAGCACGCAGCTGGGCCGGTGCCCGAATTGCTGGTCTGACTGCGGCTCGAACTCCGACCGCCAGACTTCGGTCCCGTCTGCTGTCACGCAGACAACTGCGTCCAGGGTCGTGTAGTAGGCGCGCTGGAGATCTGCGGGAACGGCGTGGTCGACGACGTCATCCTCGGCAGACGGCCGACAGATCATGGCGGGTGACAGCACACCTCCGACATCGGCAGCCAGGTCATAGGCGCAGATGCTTCCGTCAACGAGCCGCGTGATGACCTGGAGGGGTCGAGTGGATTGAGCCATGTCAGGAGGTTAGCCTCCAGCGGATCTTCAAGAAGCCATCGTTTTCTGAAGGTCTGGCGCTCAAGACCGAACAGCCGCGACACGCCTTCAAAAACTCCCTCAGAAACCCGGACTGCAACAACCCTGTGCACATCGTTGCTTGAGAAGATCTCGTGCGTAACGCCCCCTCCTGGAGCCCTCCGAACTCCTCACGCCCTCGCCCGCCGTCCTCACCGACATCCGGATCGGCTACGCGAGGGTGTCGACCGGCAGGCAGAAGCTCGACTGTCAGATCGACGCGCTCACCACGGCGGGATGCCGCCGCATCTTCGCCGACAAGAAGTCCGGCAAGAACGACCTGCGACCCGAGCTGAAGGAGTGCCGCGCCTTCCTCACCCCTGGCGACACCCTCGTCGTCCCCGCGCTCGACCGCTACGGCCGCAGCCTCCAGGACCTCGTCAAGATGGTCGCCGAGCTGCGTGAGCGCGGCATCGGCTTCCGGTACCTGCACGAGGCACTCGACACCACCACCCCCAGCGGGCGCCTGATCTTCCACGTCTTCGCCGCCCTCGCCGAGTTCATCCGCGAACTCATCGTCGCCGGCACCCACGAGGGCCTCGCAGCCGCCCGCGCCCGCGGCAAGGTCGGCGGACGCCCCACGGTCGTCAACGAGGACCTCATCCGCGCAGCCCGCGACATGCTGCCCGACCCGGAGAACAGCGTCACCACCATCGCCAAGATCCTGGGCGTCTCCGTCGGCACGCTGTACCACCACATCCCGGACCTCAAGGAGCTGCGGAACTCCCGCGTCCCACGACTGATGGAGGGCGGCAAGTAGCCCCGCAGCCACTTTGCACCGTGGGTCAGAGACAGGAGACCGGGGCCCTACTCGGCCGTCGCCCTGCCCGCCACCGCTCCCGGCCGCCCCCGATGCGGTCCAGTATCCGTCCCGACACGGCCAGTTGCCGCCCGCTGCTCCCACGCCGGATGCCCGAGGGATGCCCGAGGGATGCCCGAGTAAAGATAGTAGCCATGGACATAGTAGCCATGTACTTTGTTCCGCATGAGCAAGGGCACACCGGGTCCCACGCCCGGTTTCCTGGTATGGCGGCTCGCCAACAAGTGGCGCGTCGCGGTCGATCGCGCGGTGGCTCCGCTGGGGCTCACCCACGCCCAGTACTCGCTGGTCGCGTCGCTGTACGGCATGCAGCGCGCCGGTGAACGGCCCAGCCAGCGCCGACTCGCCGACCACACGGGCCTGGAGGCGCTGTACGTCTCGAAGCTGGCGCGCGCCCTGGAATCGGCCGGCCTGATCGAGCGCACCCGAGATCCCCGCGACCCGCGCGCCGTACAGCTTGCGCTGACCGAGCCGGGCCAGGCCGTCACGATGCAGGCCATCGCGGTGGTCCAGGGACTGCTTCAGCAGCTGCTGGAGCCGCTCGGCGGTCTCGACACCCCACGGACACGCGCGTTCACCGACGAGCTGACGCTCCTGCTCGACGCACCTCTCGCTCCATCCGTACCGAACGACGAGAGCACTCAGGGGACAACACCATGACCACCACCGCATCCACCACCACAGCGCCGGGCGGCGGCGCGCCCGGCGCCGACGCCCGCGCCCTGGGCCTGGCCCACCACGCCGCCCGCGGCGTGCTGGAGCATGTTCTGGCCCGGCACGGCATCACGTTCCGGCAGCAGATCGCCCTGCGCGCCGCCGTCACCGCCGACGCCCCGCAGACGCCGGACGATCTCGTCACCCAGGTCCGCGCCTCCCTCAAGGCCGACCCTGCCGACATCCGCACCACACTCGACGAGTTGCTGGCCGGGCAACTGCTCGTCACGGACGGCACGCAGCTTCGGGCCACCGACTCGGGACGCGAACTGCTCGCCGCCGTCGGCGCGGAGACCGCGCCCATCAGCGCCCGTATCTGGGGCGGCATTCCCGCCGAGGACCTCGCCGCCGCCGGCCGCGTCCTCACCATGGTCACCGAGCGCGCCAACACGGAGCTGGCTGCGCTGACCGGCTGACCGCCCGCGTCCGGTCGGCATTCCGGAGGCGGGGCCGAGCCGTGAACCCCCGTTCGGAAGAAGGGCACACGGGGCGCTGTTCCGCGTTGCCCAGGCCGAGTGATGCGCCCGGCGCGATGCCGCGCTCCGGGGCAGCGACAGCACGTCACGGCTGGACCGGTGCCGCGGTCGCCCGCGGCACCGGTCCGTACGTCATCTCAGGCCGTACGCACGGATGACGGTCTGGGTGACCGAGCCCCCCGTCTCGTCCGTGGCGGTGGTCCGCAGTGACACGAACGACGCGGAGGCGGGTGCGGCCGGGAAGGCCTTCCAGGTGCCGTCGCGGTGCACGGCCTTCTGCCGGTGCCAGGTGGACCCGTCGTCGTAGGAGACCTCGATCCGGACGGAGGTCACCTCGGTTTCCGGGGCGCCGAGGACCACGGGAGTGATCGCGACGGCCGCGTTGCGGCGGGCCCGTCCGTCGGCGTCCAGGTCGACGTCGTAGTCGAGTTGGACCAGCGCGATGGTCTTCTCCTGCGATTCCCCGGAGACGAACGACCACTCGGTGTGCGTGGTCGTCGAGTAGGGGCCGAGCGCGGAATCGTCGTTGGTGGCGTCGACCACGAGCCGGTACGGCAGCCGCTCCGGAGCGAGGCCCGTGGCGTATCCGCTGTCGTAGTCCGATTCGGAGAGCACGGTGTCGCCCTGGTGGAGTGACGCTCGCTGGGACAGGCCTCTGCCGTACCCCTCGCCGGCGTGGGACGTTCCGCCGTCGCCCCATGCGCGCGTCCTGAAGTACAGCACGCTGCCGTCCCGCCGCACCGGCAGGTCCTCACTGATCATCCGCGGCCGCGTGATGGGGGTGAGCCACCGCTCCTCGCGCGTATCGGCGGAGGGATACACGGCCCGTTCCGACACCTCGCTCAGCACGTCCTGGACGGTCACCTGCTGCTGCCACCCGATGTCGCCGCCCGTGGATACCCAGTCGGTGCGCGGTCCGCGCGCCACGGGCTCGGCGAGGAAGCTCCACACGCCGCCGAAGACATAGCGCGGATAGTCCATCCGGGTCTCCGTGACAGGGCTGTTCCCGCCCTGTCCGAAGGTGACGTTCACCCGGGCCAGGTTCCGGGAGTCGGCCCGGTGTGTCAACTGCCGCGTCGGACACCGTCTTGATGGGGGACCTTTGAAACGGCCGGGGCTGCTCCTCGCTCCACTTGCTTGGCCTTTCAACTGATCGTTCCGCGAAACTTGATCGGCGCCGAGCCTGCTGATTGGTTGGTCGGCATGACTGAACTCGGACCCGTCGCCTGGCCGCCTGCCCCGATCGAGACCGAGCGGCTCGTGCTCCGAGAGCCCGAGGCCCGGGACCGTGCGGCGTTCATCGAGCTGCTGGCGTCGCCGGAGGTGCACACCTACCTTGGCGGCCCCCGGCCGCGCGGCGAACTCGAGCGTGAGGTGCCCGAGGTGCCCGCGCGGTGGCCGGGAAGTTTCGTCGTTGATCTCGACGGGGCGGTGATCGGCCAGATCCTGCTCAGGAGGGCAGCGGAGCATCTTCGCCCGGCTGCTGCGGGGAAGGCCGACCTCGGCTACCTGTTCCTGCCGCGGGCGTGGGGATTCGGGTATGCCGCCGAGGCGTGCACGGCGGCACTCGACTGGTTCGACGGCGTCCTTCCCGGCGAGCCGGTGGTGCTCACCACCCAGTCCGCCAACGTCCGCTCGATGCGCCTCGCGGCAAAACTGGGGTTCACCGAGGCGGAGCGGTTCCAAGCCTGGGACGCCGAGCAGTGGCTCGGCTTGCGGTCCCCGGTCAGGCCGTCCGCTTGAGCTCGTGCTCGACCACGCGGAGCCACGCCGCGACGGGCACTGCTGAGACGGAGCCCAGCGCGACCGAAACGTGGACGAAGCCACGTCGGGTGCCTGACGCCACTGGCCGGCGGTCCGCTCACCGTTCGGACAGGCCCGGATCGTCTTACGGTCCGGGCCCAGACGCCGGCGAGCGCGAAGTCACGGCGGCGGGCGCCCACCCGGCATCAACCGCGCGGCACACAAGCAACGCGACACCGTCGTACGCTGCATCACTCGCCTCAAGCAATGGCGCGGCCCGGCCACCCGCGAGGAGAAGTCTCGCCACGGTCTGCCTGCCGGCCTCCTCATCGCGGGAACCCACCTCTGGTCCGCCCGCTGAAAGAACGGACGGCTCACGGCCGGAGGCACTGCCCCTGTGGATCGAAGCAGATGGCGGAGAGCCCACTTTGTGGTCCAGCATGACTCAATGGTCACGCTTGAGACTCCCCGCTTGATCCTGCGTCGCTGGCGCGAGGAAGACGTTGCGCCCATGGCTGCGATCAATGCCGACCCCGAGGTCATGCGGTGGATCCGTGATGGCAGCGTCCGTGACGAACGGCAGACCCGCGGCGGGATCCAGGCATGGGAGAGCGAGTGGGAGTCACGCGGCTTCGGCCTGTTCGCCGTGGAGATCCGGTCCACCGGCGAGCTGGCCGGGTTCACAGGCCTTTCGGTGCCCGACTTCTTGCCGGAGGTACTGCCGGCGGTTGAGATCGGCTGGCGGCTGGGACGTTCCCACTGGGGGCAGGGCTTGGCCACCGAGGCCGCTGCGGCCGCTGTACGGTTCGGGTTCGAAGAGCGAGGGCTGAAGCGGATCGTCAGCATCACTCAGGTGGGCAACGACGCCTCCGAACGGATCATGACCAAACTGGGAATGCATCCGTTCCGTGAGACCGTCAATCCCACCGGCGGCCGGCGGGTCCGGGTGTTCGAGTTGTCGTCGGACCAGTACGTCACAACCCCTCGTTGAAGGCGCCAACGAGGACGGTAGCCCCGTACCGACCGCGAGTCAGAGGCGGACGGTCATCTCCACGGTCACATCGTCACCCACCGAGATGCCCTGTGGCTTGCGCACGGCGACCTTGAGCGGCAGCAGGTAGCCACCGTCCTTGGGGAACAGCGATGTTGTGAAAGCGGTCCCGCCGATCCGGCACCCGACGGGGATGACGCCCCACCCGTACGTGGCCATCGCGGCCACTTCGCCGATGTCGGCGGACTGCTCGTCCGGTACGGGGACGAAGTAGTACGGCGCAGGCCCGCGCCATTCGACGACCCGGCCGGCGAAGACGAGTTCCATGAGGTCGGTCCCCAATCCCTTTCCTGCCGGCGATCGCGACGCGCCAAGAGTACCTGCGGCCTCCGTCGGCCGACGAAGGAAACCCGTCACATCGTCGCTCCGTCTTCCGCCGCGGCCCGGGGCCGGCCCGGGCCTCCGCCGAGATCGCGCAGGCGGTCAGCACCGCGGGCGGGCTCCGCTCGTACCCGGCACTCTCCTGGCGGGCGACGGCGGGCGCACCGACCGGATCGTCGCCCTCCGGCCGGGCGTCGCCGACTCGGGGAACGCCCCGGCAGTGCGCCGGGAACGCCCTCGCACGCCCCTCCCGCGGTGCTGACCGCGAGCCGGCGGAGAGACGACCATGAAGTGCCGCGGTGTTCGCCCGGCGGCGGGGAATCGGTGAGACCGACTTTCAGGGGGATCGATGGCTCAACGCTGGCTCGTGACGGGGTGTTCCTCGGGGCTCGGGTACGCACTGGCCGATGCGGCCGCTCAAGCAGGCCACCGGGTGGCGGTCACGGCTCGCAGGACCGAGGCGATGGACGGGCTGGCCCGGGCATGGCCGGGCCGGATCACGCCCCTCGCCCTGGAGCTGCGGGACGCGGCCCAGTGTGCGGAGGCCGTACACACCGCCGCCGACGTGCTCGGTGGCATCGACGTCCTCGTCAACAATGCGGGAGGCGGACTGTTCGGCACGGTCGAGGAGCTGTGCGACGACGAGGTCCGGGATCAGCTGGAAACCCTGGTCGTCGGGCCGTGGCGTCTGACTCGCCTCGTCCTGCCGCTCATGCGGGCCCAGGGCCACGGGCACATCGTGAACGTTTCCTCGGTGGCCGGCCGGATGGCCTTCCCGGGGCTGGCCGCGTACGTGGCCGGCAAGCACGCCCTCGAAGGCATGAGCCAGGCGCTGGCCGCCGAAGTCGCCCCGCACGGCGTCCGCGTCACCGTAGTGGCACCGGGGCACTTCGCCACCCGCTACGGGACAGCCCTCGGTGAGGCGCGCCACCGGCTCCCGGCGTACGCGGAGTTGACCGGCGACATGCTCGACGCCTGCCGAGGCATGGCGGACGACCCCGCCGCCGGACGGCCCGAAGACTTCGCGACCCGGGTCCTCGACATCGTCCGCGCCGGCGCATCGGCGCCCCTGCGGATTCCCGTCGGCGACGATGCCTACGCGTACCTGGACATCGCCGAGCGGGCGGCACGAGAGGAGCTGGCCGCCGCCCGCGCCCTCACTCGGGCCGCGCCGTCGCCCCAGGGTTGACGCATCGCATCGTGAACGTGCCTTTTGGGCAGGTCGGTTGTGTCCCCAGGGCCGCTCCCGTCCGTGTCGCCGCCCGCATCGTGCCCGGGCGGCGTCATGGGCGACGCGCAGGAGCCTCATGACCGTGCCCTTCGTACGCTCGCCGGGATCGACGGCCGGGATCCGGTCGAGCGCGCTCCATGGCCGAGTCCGGCATGGCGGCGGCCGCCCTCCACGGACCGGGTTCGGCATCACGCGTTCGGGGCCGCGCGGCGGCATCGCCGGTTGAGGCTGCCGCGGTCCGTTCACCGCGAGCGCACGTCCCGGGCGCCGCAGTACCGCCGTACGACTCGCTGACGATCTCGTCCGGTGCCCGTAGCACTTGAGTATGACCCGGCGCCCGTACCGAGACCGATATCGCGGGCCGTGCGGAACCTCTTCTCTCCGTCGGCATCTTGATCATCAAGTCGACGGCAGAGGAGAGGTACTTGATGATCAGTCAGGTGAGTGGGACGGAGCGGACGAAGGCTTCCGCTCCGGAGTACCAGGGGGCTCTGGGGTCGTTGTCGGTGAACTCCTCCCTGCCGGAGGTGCTCGCCCGCGGCGTGGAGGAGCTGCGGACCGCGGAACAGGCCGGTGACCGGCGGGAGGTGGCGCGCTGCGGACTGGCCGTGGCGGAGGCGAACCGGAGGCTGGGGCGGATCGAGGAGGCCGACCGGGCGTGGAAGGCGAGCTACCGGGCGGCTCGTGCGGCCGGGCACGAGGGCGCGATGGCGTGGGCCCTGTGGAGCGGGGGCACGCTGGCTCGGCAGCGGGGGTCTTTCGCTCTGGCGTACCGGCTGCTGCGGCTGGCGGCCGAGATGGGCAAACGGGGCGGCGACGTCGTGGTGCGGGGCTATTCGCTGGCGGGGCTCGCCGAGACCGGGCGTATACAGGGCGACTACGAGGCCGTGGGCAGGCTCCACGAGCAGCTGCTGGCCGAGGCACGCCGGCGCGGTGAGGCCCGGCACACGGTGTGGGCGCTGGAGGGCATCGCGCAGATGCACCGCAACACCGGCGCGTACGACAAGGCGCTGGCGCTGTTCGAGGAGGCGGCGGAGACGGCGCTGAGGGCTGAGGACCGGCGCGGGTGGGCGTGGGCGCTGCGGGGCATCGCGGATGTGGTGTCCGTGCGCGACGGGGAGGTGGAGCGTGCCCTGTCTCTGCTGTCGGAGGCGGAGGAGGCATGCCGCGAGATGCGTCTGTCGAGCGCGCTCGCCTACAACCACAAGATGCGGGGCAACGTGCTGTACCGGGCGGGCCGGTACGCCGAGGCCCGCGACCTGTATGCGCGGGCGCTGGACGAGTTCCGGGAGATCGAGGAGCCGCGGGGGACGGCGTTGTCGCGGCTGGGGCTGGTCAAGGCCCGTGCCCGGCTGGGCCGGGACGCCGCCCGCAGCGCCGCCGAGCTGGCGGAGGTGCGCTTGATGCTGGACCGCATCGGGCTGCGGCACGCCCGGGAGATGGTGGAGAAGGCCGCGGCGGAGTTGGGGGTGGGGCCGCTGCCGGACTCGGCAGGGGGCGGGGATCCGGTGCTCCCGGCGGGCGGGGCGGAGGCCCTGCGGACGGCCGATGTGGAGGGGTTGCGGTGAGCTCCTCCTTGTCACCGGTGTACGCCGCTTCCGTGCCGGCCGGCGCTGCCGCGGAAGTCGCCTCGCACGGCCACCGCGCGGAGGTGGGCGGTGTTCTTCGGCGCTGCCGTGAGTTGGTGCGCCCGGCGCTGGTGGAGGCGGTGGGGCGGCTGCATCCGTGGACAGGTGAGATGGCCGCGCACGCGCTGGGCTGGTGCGATGCGGCCGGGACGCCCGACCCTGCCGCCTCCGAGGGCAAGGGGGTGCGGCAGGCGCTGGCCGTGCTGGGGGCCGAGGCGGTCGGGGCGGACGGCGGCGTGGCCGTCGCGGGGGCGGTGGCCGTGGAACTGGTGCACACCTTCTCCCTGATGCACGACGACATCATGGACGGTGACGCCCTCCGGCGGCAGCGCCCCGCGGTGTGGAAGGCCTACGGGACGGGTCCGGCGGTTCTGGCCGGGGACGCGCTCCACTCCCTCGCCGTGCATTGTCTGGCCGAGGCGCCGGGACCCTGGACGGGGGACGCGGTCCGGCGGTTGTGCGGGGCGCTCAACGCACTCGTGTGCGGGCAGGCGGAGGACCTTCGGTTCGAGCGGCGCCCGTGGAGCGGGCCGGGTGCGGTGGGCATGGAGCAGTACCGCGCGATGGCGGAGCACAAGACGGGGGCCTTGCTGGGCTGCGCGGTCGCGCTCGGCGCCGTGCTCGGCGGCGCGCCCTCCGGAACCGTTGCGGCGCTGGAGCGGGCCGGGCGGCATCTGGGCGTGGCCTTCCAGGCGGTGGACGACCTGCTGGGCATCTGGGGTGAGCCGATGGTGACGGGCAAGCCCGTCCACGGCGACCTGCGGCTGCGCAAGAAGACCTACCCGGTGCTGGCCGCGGTGGCGGGAGACGGACCGGCCGCGCGGGAGCTTGCCGTGCTGCTGGAGTCCCCCGGGCCGCTGGACGACGCGGCTGTGGCGCATGCCGCCGTGCTGGTGGAGGAAGCCGGTGGGCGGGCCGCGGCCCGCGAAGAGGCGCGCCGCCATCTGGACGCCGCGCGCCACGGTCTGCGGGGGTTTGCACTCGCGCCGGGCGCGGCGGGCGATCTGGACGCGCTGTTCGCCTCCCTGCTGGACCGCGACTGGTAGAGAGTGACGGCCGGCCGTCGGGGCGGGTGCCGACGGCACGGCCCCGGCGCGCCGCCGGGGGCGGCTTCGGCTCGGGGCGGATCACGGCAGTGCGTTCCACCGGTGGTTGCGTGGCACAGGTCGTCGCTCCCCTGGCAGACGGGTCGGCCGCGGTGAACGCGATGCTTCGGGCCCACCCGGGCGATCGGCACGAGGAGTGCGAACGGCAGGGTGGGCAGCGGGTGGTGCACGGCCCGGCCCCGGTGCCTGTCACGACTTCGCGCACGCGGTCTCCGACGATGTGAGGCTGCCGACCGGTCTCGTATGCACTGACGGGCCTCCGGCCCCCGGCAGGGGAGTTCCGTCGGGACGGATGCGGTCCGGGTACCGCCACGCCCCGGCCGCGTGCCGGAGTCTGCTTCTGCCGAGACCGGCGTCGCCCGGCGGTCAGACGCCGGCCAGCAGGTCGTCGAGTGGGGGCGGTACGCGGTCGGGGTCGAGGGCTTCGACGAGGACCCGACCGTATTGGATCTTGCGCCCCTTCTTCGTACCGAGGAAGCGCCGCAGTTGCTGCTGTGAGGTGCGGCCCTGTTGGGCGGGCTGGTGCTGGAAGGTCTGCAGGGCGCGCAGGTCGCCCTCCGCCCGGACGAGTTCCGCCACCCGCGTCACGCCGAGCGCGCGGATGAGCTCGTCCTCCAGGTCCGCCGCGCAGACGAAGAAGCCCTGTCGTGCCTCGCCGGCCCGCTCCCAGCCACGGGCGTAGTAGCGGCGTTCCGCCTCGTCGCACAGTCCCGCGAGGCGCAGACCCAGGCCGGATGGCCCGAGGAGGGAGGCGAACCGTCCGACGTTCATCGCGCCGCCCATGGACAGGACGCAGATTCCTTCGGCCGCCAGGTCCCGGCCGCGGCCCGCGGCGAGAGCGTCGACCGCGGCGACATCGCTCGGCCCTTCGAGCAGGACGACTGTGCGGACGCGCAGCCGCGCGGCCAGCTCGCGCGCGGGGTCGCCGGGGCCGCCGGCCGCCCACGCGGTGACCGCTTCGCAGAAGGGCCCCATGTCAGTCATGGCACGATTCTGCGTGCTTCCCGCCCGTCACGGTAGGGAATTTCCCGTGCGGCCGGACGTCGTGCGACGGTCGGCACTCGGGGCGTGGCGTCCTGCCCACGGCGACGGCTTCCTCGGTGAGTGGCGGTCCGCGATGAGGCCCCGAACGCGGCGCCGCGCAGGCCGGCCGGGAAAGGGGGCAGCGGGGCTAGGTTCCTGACCTGTTCGGACGATCTGCTCACCGGCAGCATCCTGCCGCAACGAACGGTGCACCAGGTGCGCGTTGACGTGTTCAGACGGCGGCAGACGAGGGTGCAGGCACGCTGGTCCGGCCTGTCCGGCTGAAAGGTGCAGAAAGCGCCGCGATCGAGGTGGACTGGGCACGGCTCGGAGCCGCTCCGGAAGCCTCGCTCGAAGGCGTGCAGGTTTCCGCCCTCACGGGATGTCCGACCCGGCGGACGGCGCAGTCTGGGCTGCGGGGCTGCGGGGCTGCGGGGCTGCGGGGCTGCGCGAGAATGCAGGGGAGCTGGGACGGCGCATGCCCCGTTGACCGGAGCAGCCCCGGCTCCGGCGAACCGGTCACCATTCCTCACCGCTGCAACCGGCCCTGAGAAGCAACCTGCTACTGCCGTCGTGCGACGTCGGGAACCGCGTCGGGTGCCGGAGCGTTCCACGTCTCGTGCCGCGGTTCCGCGGTGTTCCTGAGCGGGTACGCGGCAGGCTCGCCGAGGTGCGCGGCCGCTGTCCGCCAGGCGGCCGTGACCGCGGCATGCGCCTGCACCGTACGGGCGGTGCGGTCCCCTCTGAGAAGGACCGGTGTCCCGACGTGGACGTGGAGCGCCGGGCGGCGCAGCGGCGCGGTGGCCAGTCCGGCGATCTGCTTGGCGACGTTGCCCGAGGTGACCCGGCGGGCGCCTGCCTGGCCCACGGGGACGACGGGCGCGCCGGCGCGGGCGGCAAGTCGCGCCAGGCCGCTGCGGAAGGCGACGGGCGGGGTTTCGGCGGCGTCGCTGCGGGGCGGGATTCCGCCTTCGCCGTAGATGAGGACCATCCGTCCCTCGGCCAGGGCGGCCACTGCGAGGTCGAGGCACCCGGCGGCGCGCCGGTGGTCGCCCCGGTGTACGGGAATGTGGCTCCCTCGGTCCAGTGCGCGGCCCAGCAGGGGTATGCGCCACAGTCCGGCGGTCGCCATCACGACCGGTTCGACGCCGAGGCGGTGCAGGGCGGCGAGCACGACGGCAGGATCGGCGAGCGAGGTGTGGTTGGCCGCGATGATGCTGCCCGGTGCGAGGACGGCACCGGTGTCCGTGGTCACGGTGAGTCGGCCGACGGTCGGCACCAGGACCTCGGCGAGGCGGCTGAGCATGTGTTCTCCCGGTCTCGACGGTGATGGTCCACATCGTCGGGGCCAGGACGCGGCCGGGCATGAGCACTCGTACTCACCGTCGCCGGTGCCGGATACCCAGGCCGGGAGCACCGGCCGGGCGGTCGTCGGCCGGCCGAGCGCCTCCGCCGGCGGTACCAGGCGGACGCCGCGGCCGGCGGCCGTCAGGCGTCCGCGACCGGTCGCACGGTCGCCCGGCGGTGGGTTGCGGGATCAGGCGGGCCGCCGGGCTGCCGGCGCGGCGTCCCAAAGACGCGGGACCACCGGGGCGTTCGGCGGCCCCACGCGGCGCGGCGGATGCCAGGGGATGTCCCCGGCACCCGCCGCGGGCCGGTGCGCCGATGCCGGGTCAGTGTTCCCCGGCTGTGCCTCTGTGCAGGTAGGCGCGGTCCACCGTCTGCCGGACGCGGTTGCCCTGGCTGTCGGTCGCGGTCACCCTCAGCGTCACGTACGCGTCCCCGTGTACGCGGGTGGGCCGTTCGATGAGGGCGGTGAACCGCCCATCGCCCTTTCCGGCCGTGTGCGCCTCGCTCCACGTCCTGCCGTCGTCGTAGGACGTCTCGGCCTTCAGCGTCACCCTGCGCGGAGCGGCCATGCCGTCCTGCATGCGGACGGTGAGGCCGACGCTGTGGCGCGGGGCCGGGCCGATCGCGTTGTGCGCGTCGACGGGGACGGCGTAGTCCACCTGGAGCAGCGGCAGCTCCTCCGGACGGGCGGTGGTGTCCGACCGGAGTCACATGCGTGACATGGCGCAATGTTGTCAACGCCGGGCGGGAGGCCCGCCGAGATCGCGGTCGGCGAGGGGGCCGGCTGCCGGGTCGGGTCCGGCCCTGGTCGGGACCGTGCAGGCTGCGGGTCGGTTCAAGGGAGCGGGATTCCCCCGGCGGTGACCCCTGCCGCTGCAGGGACGGCTGTTGTGACCCGTGCCGTTGCCGGTGCCGGCCCCGCCTTCGTACTTGCTCATGGCGCCGCGACGTTCAACTCGCCTGCGGGGGTGGCACATGGGAGCCTGCGGGCCGTTCGGCCGAAGCCGATGCGGACGGATCGACCGGAGCATGGTCAGCGTGGACTCGACCTCATGCCCTGCCCACCAGTACGCCGCGGGAGCCCGTGCCGAAGCGCCGCGCACCCCGGGCCGGCCCGCAGATGATCCCAACCCTCGAACGGTGCCTACGTCTTCCATGGAACGGCGACCGTTGCACCGCTCCGGCTCCGGCTCCCTCGTGCCACGTCAGACGGACGTCGCGGCCGAGCAGTCACGCCGGCACTGACTCGTCGGACGGCCGCGGAGGGCGAGCCGCAGGCGGGACGGTCGGGGTCCCTGCCGGAGGCGGCCTCAACCCCGCCGCCGTGGAGGCCATGCGCGAGGCGGGCTTCCTCGGGGCAAGCTCCTCGATCAGCCCTTCGGCGGGCCTCCTGATCTCGTCGCGGGCATACCTCCCGGCTCAGACGAGGCCGGCCCGGTGGACGAGCAGGGCTGTCTGGACGCGGTTGTTCAGGTCGAGTTCGGTCGGGATGTGGGAGACGTGGGCCTTCACCGTCGGCAGGCTCATGAAGCGGGCCGCGGCGATTTCCGCGTTCGTCATCCCGCGGGCGACGGCCAGGGCGACCTCGCGTTCGCGGTCGCCGGGCCGGGCCAGGAGGCCGTGGGCTTCGGCCTGTTCGCCCTGGCCTGCCGGCGCCGCGGGCCGGTCCGGCTCGGTCACGGCGCCGATCAGCTGCTTGATCGCGGCCGGTGACAGGACGGGGTCTCCGGCCATGACGTTGCGCACCGCGGCGATGATCTGCGCCGGCGGGGTGTGTGGGAGGATGCACCCGGCAGCGCAGGCGCGCAGGGCACGCAGGACGTAGCCGTCGGTGGTGAAGGTCGTCAGGATCAGCACGTCCGGGGGTCGGGGCCGGGCACGCCCTCCCCGCGCCGCGCGAAGAGCGAACCGCAGATCTCCCCCGCGCGGACCGCGGTGGTCGACAGCAGGGTCGACGCGAGACCGTGGGTGTGCTCCGTACCGCCCTGGAGGTAGACGGCCGCGGTCACGTTGGGCGCGGTCTCCACCCGGTGGTCACGGCCGACCCGCAGTGCGTCCTCCTCGTCCCTGAGGCAGAGTTTGCCGACCTCGCCGAGGTCGTCCCCGAGACCGCGGGGCCGGTACCCGGTCGCGTGGACGAGCAGATCGGCCTCGAGCACCTCGCGCTCGCCCGTCGGGAGGAACTCCACGGTCATCCGGACGCCGCCGGGACGCGTCCCGACCTCCCGGATACGGGAGACGTTCATCATCCGCAGCCGCTGCCGGCCCCGGACCTTCTCCCGGTACATCGTCCGCGACAGGGACTGGATCAGATCCATGTCCACCACCGAGTAGTTGGTGCTGCGGTGGTAGTCGAACAGCGAGCGCTTCACGTCGGTGGGGGCGCCGTAGTAGACGTCGACGGCCTCGGGGTCGAAGATCCTGTTGGCGAACGGGCTGTCGTCGGCCGGCGTGTAGCCGTACTTGGCGAACACGGAGCAGATCTCCGCGTCGGGGAAGCTCCGGTGGAGGTAGTCGACCGCCTCGGCGGCGCTCTGGCCGGCGCCGAGCACGACGGCGCGGCGCACCGGTGCGCCGGAGTTCAGGAGTTCTCCGACCCGAGGCAGCAACTCGCTGTTGTGCCAGACGCGTTCGGACAGCGCCGTACCGGGCGGCAGGTGCGGTTCGAGGCCGGTCGCGACGCAGATGGCGCGGGTGCGGCGGACCGTCGTTGGTCCGGGGTCCGCGGGGTCGCGGGTGACGACGTCGAACCAGCGGACCTCCCCACCCTCGGCCGCGGGGCGGACGGCCACGACCTCGGCCGAGTACTCGACGAGGTGCGCGAGGCGCGCCGCGGCCCACTCGAAGTAGTCGTGGAACTCGATGCGCAGGGGGAAGAGCGACTTCTGGTTGAGGAAGTCGACGAGCCTGCCGCGCTCGTGCAGATGGGCGAGGAAGCTGAAGTCGCTGGTCGGGTCGCGCAGAGTGACGAGGTCCTTGAGGAAGGAGACCTGCATGGTGGCATCGTCGATGAGCATGCCCCGGTGCCAGCCGAAGCCCGTCTGCCGCTCGAGGAAGAGGGCGCGGAACGGGTCGCCGGGGGTTCTCCCGGTGCGCTCCTGGACGGCGATGGCGAGTGCCAGGTTCGACGGCCCGAAGCCGATGCCCAGCACGTCGTAGATGTGATCCGGGTTGTCGCGCAATGTCGTCACCGCGTCATCGCCTCCCCCAAGGGGGTTCACAGTGCCCCGAGTTGGGAACACGGGCTCCCCTGAGCAGACACATGCTAGATAAGGTTAGCCTTACCTTTCAATGGCTGAGGAGGGCTCACATGCGGGTCATCATGTTCGGCTATCAGACCTGGGGACACCGGACGCTGCAGGCGCTGCTGGACTCCGAGCACGACATCCCCCTGGTCGTCACGCACCCGAAGAGCGACCACGCCTACGAGAGGATCTGGAGCGACTCGGTGGCCGACCTCGCCGAGAAGCACGGCGTGCCCGTGCTGCTGCGCAACCGGCCTGACGACGCCGAGCTCCTCCAGGCGATCGCGCGGGCGGAGCCGGATCTCATCGTGGCGAACAACTGGCGCACCTGGCTCCCCCCGGAGATCTTCGACCTCCCCCCGCACGGCACCCTCAACGTCCACGACTCCCTGCTGCCCGCCTACGCAGGCTTCTCCCCGCTGATCTGGGCCCTCATCAACGGCGAGAAGGAGGTGGGTGTCACCGCCCACCGCATGAACGCCGAACTCGACATGGGCGACGTCCTGTTGCAGCGGTCGGTGCCGGTCGGGCCGGCCGACACCGCCACCGACCTCTTCCACCGCACGGTGGACCTGATCGGCCCCCTCGTCGCCGACTCGCTCGCCCTCATCTCCTCGGGGAAGGCGGTGTGGACGCCGCAGGACACCACCCGGTCCAGCTTCTTCCACAAGCGCTCGCCGGAGGACAGCCGGATCGACTGGACCTGGCCCGCCGAAGTGCTCGAACGCTTCGTCCGCGCACAGTCCGACCCGTATCCCAACGCCTTCACCCACCACCGCGGCAGGCGCCTCAGGATCGTCACCGCCGCCGTCTCCCAGGGGCGCTACGGAGGCACACCCGGGCGGATCTTCATCCGTGAGGGGGACGGGGTCGTCATCGTCGCGGGCACCGAGGCCCGCTCGGGGCGGCTCCCGGGCCTGGTGGTCCGGCGGGTGCGCACCGAGGACGGCTCCGAACTCGCCGCGACGGAGTACTTCCGCACCATGGGCGGCTATCTGACGGACCGCGTCTGAGCGTTCGGCCTCCGGCCCCGGAGCCGCGGTTGTCCGCGCCGGGCGGCCGGAGGACGTCCGGCCGCCCGGCGACGGGCGGTTCAGCCCACCGCGTCCCGGACGGGCGCCTCCACGGAGCCGGGCTGCGAGCTGTGGTGACGGCCGACGGGGATCACCATGGGGGTGCCGCTGACGGGGTCGTCGCCGACGACGCAGCGCAGTCCGAAGACCTCCTCCACCATCGCGGCGGTGACGACCTCGGCGGGCGGGCCCTCCCCCACGATGCGGCCGGCCTTCATGGCGATGATGTGGTCGGCGTAGCGGCAGGCGTGGTTGAGGTCGTGCAGCACCATGACGACGGTCCTGCCCTGATGCCGGTTCAGGTCGGTGACGAGATCCAGGACGTCGATCTGGTGCGCCAGGTCCAGATAGGTGGTGGGCTCGTCCAGCAGCAGTACGGGCGTGCCCTGGGCGACCGCCATCGCGATCCAGGCCCGCTGCCGCTGCCCGCCGGAGAGCTCGTCGACGGCGCGGTGCGCGAGGTCGGTCATGGACGTGGCGCGTAGGGCGTCGTCGACCGCCTGCTCGTCGCCCGACGACCACTGCCGCCACCAGGTCTGGTGCGGTGAGCGGCCGCGTCCCACGAGGTCGACGACGGTCAGCCCCTCCGGGGCCACCGGCGACTGGGGCAGAATGCCGAGGCACTGGGCGAGTTCGCGGGTCGGGATGGAGTGCACGGAGCGCCCGTCCAGGTGCACGGCGCCGGCCCGGGGTTTCAGCAGCCGGGCGAGCGCGCGCAGCAGAGTGGACTTGCCGCAGGCGTTCGCCCCGACGATCGCCGTGACGCGTCCCGGCGGAACGGCCACGTCGAGGTCCTCCACGACGATCCGGTCGTCGTATGCGAGCCGCAGTCCCCGCGCACCCAGTTCGGGGGCTCCTTCCCGCGGCCGGACCCGGTGGCCGTAGGCCTGCCGTTCGCGGGACGGCGTGCGCGGCTCGGCACCCTGCGGGCGGTCCTCGTACGTCGATGACACGTTCCTCAACCTCCTGAGCCGGCGCGGTTGGCGCGGACGAGCAGCCACAGCAGTACGGGGGCGCCGAGCGCACCGGTGACGATCCCGACCGGCAGCTCGGTGCCGGGGGTCAGCTTCCGGGCGGCCAGGTCGGACACGAGCACCACGAAGGCGCCCGCCAGACCCGAGGCGACGGGCGGCGGGAAGGCCGTGCCCGCCAGCCGCTGGGCGATCTGGGGGGCGGCCAGGGCGACGAACGCCACCGGGCCGGCGGTCGCCGTGCCGAAGGCCACCAGCCCGACGGCGCAGACCAGTACGGCGATGCGGACCGTCTGCACACGGGTGCCGAGGCCCCGGGCGACGTCGTCGCCGAGCTGGAGGGTCCGCATCTGCCGTCCGAGCAGCAGGGCGGCGGGCAGGAGTACCGCGAGGGTGAGGGCGAGCGGACCGATCTGCTGCCAGGTGCGGCCGTTGAGGTTGCCGACGAGCCAGCCGAGGGCCGCCTGCGCCTCGAACTGCCGGCCGTGGGCCATGAGGTAGTCGGTGGCGCTGGTGCAGATCCAGGCGACGCCGACGCCGACGAGCACGATCCGGTAGCCGGTCGTGCCCCGCTTCCACGCGAGCACGTACACCAGGACCGCCGCCGTCAGCGCGCCGAGCAGCCCCATGAACTGCGTACCGGGGCCGAAGTCCCAGCCGAGGACGATGCTCGCGACCACGGCGGTGCCCGCACCCTGGGTGATGCCCATCATGTCCGGGCTCGCCAGGGGATTGAGCGTCATCGTCTGGAGCAGCGCGCCCGAGACGCCGAAGGCGATGCCGACGAGCAGGCCGGCCACGGCCCTGGGCAGGCGGAGTTCGTGGACGATGAGGCGGGTGCCGGGGTCGCCGGCGCCCGCGAGCGCCCGCAGCACGTCGGGGAGCGGCAGGGAGATGTCCCCGACGGAAATGCCCACCCAGAACACGGCGAACGTACCGGCGGCGAGCACGGCGCACACGCCCAGCAGCCGGGGGCTGAGGACGCCGGAGACGGGCGGGACGGCGAGACGGTAGGCGAGCCGGCCGGGGAAACGTCCCGGGGGCATCGCGCCGGCGGGGCGTTCCGGGCCCGGGGCGGGGGCGAGTTCGGTGGTCATGGTGTCACAGCTCCGCGAGTCGTCGGCGGCGTACCATCGCGATGAAGAACGGCCCGCCGACGAAGGCGACCAGGACTCCGGCCTGGATCTCGACCGGGCGGGCGACCAGCCGGCCCGCGATGTCGGCGGCCAGCAGCAGGCAGGGGGCGAGCAGCGCCGACAGGGGCAGCAGCCAGCGGTGGTCGGGACCGACGCCGGCGTACCGGGCGAGGACGCGGGCGATGTGCGGTACGACGAGGCCGACGAAGACCACCGGGCCGATCACGGCGACGGCCCCTCCGGTGAGCAGGGTGACGGCGACGACGCCCTGGGCGCGGAGCGGCCCGGTCCCGAGCCCAAGGGACTTGGCGACGTCGTCGCCGAGGGCCAGGCTGTTGAGTCCGCGGGCGCACGAGAGGGCGAGGACGGCGCCGACGGCCAGGAACGGCAGTACCCGCAGCAGGACTTCCCCGTCCTGTCCCGCGAGGGAGCCGGCCGACCAGAAGCGGTAGCGGTTGAGGGCGTCGGGATCGGTCAGGGCAACGGCGCTGGTGAGGGAGAACAGCACGGAGGTCACGGCTACGCCGGCCAGGGCGAGTTTGACGGGGGTGTATCCCGACCGGCCGAGCCCGCCGAGCAGATGGACGAGGACGGTCGCGGCCAGGGCGCCGGCGAACGCGAACCAGATGTAGCCGTGGAGCGATCCGAGTCCGAGGACGCCGACGGCGAGCACGACGGCGAAGGCCGCGCCGGCGCTCACGCCGAGGATTCCGGGGTCCGCGAGCGGGTTCCGGGTCAGCGCCTGCATCAGCGCGCCGGAGAGGCCCAGGGCGGCTCCGGTCACGAGCCCGAGGACGGTGCGCGGGAGCCGGACGGACCAGATCACGTTGTCCACCCGGGAGCTGGGTGCGTCGCCGAGCAGGGTGTGCCACACCTGGTCGAGCGGAACGCTCAACGCGCCGAACGTCATCGAGACACCGCACAGCGCCAGGAGCACCGCCCCGGTCAGCGCGAGCAGCAGCACTGCGCGGGGGCCTTTCGCCGCCCGGACCGCCAAGGTCCCCACGTCGCCTTCCTCCACGGTCGGGCCTGTGTGACTCCAGGACGAGTGTGGCCGTCGCGCCCCCTTCAGGGGAAGCCCACAGACACCCTGTGAATTAGGTAACCCTTACCTTAGTATGACGCCGATCCCCCGGCCCGGTGCCGGGACCGGCCCGCTTGGGGAGGGACGGCAAGACGTGTGCGGTTCCGAGGAAGTTCTGGCCTACTGGCGGCGGGTTCTGACGCCGCTTCCGCAGGATGTCTCGCTCCCCCGAGACCGTCCGTTCGTTCCGGCCGAGGAACGGGAACGGCAGACGCGGGTCCTGCCCGGGGTGCCGGACGCCCCCGACTCCGTGCTGCTGGCCGCGTTCCTGACACTGCTTCACCGCTACAGCGGGGCCACCGACCTCACCGTCGGGCACGACGGTCTGCCGCTGCGGGTCTCCATCGAACACGAGCCCTCCTTCCGCGAGTTGGAGCGCCGGGTGGAGCACGCGCGGCAGGACGCCGAGGCCCATCGCGCCCCTCTGGACGTCCTCGCCGACGAACTGCGTCCGCAGCCGGTGCGCGACGGCGCGGGACCGTTCTTCAACACGGCCTTCGCCACGGCCGCCCGTCCCGCCGACGGATTACCGGACCCGGTGGACCTGCTGCTGGAGGTGGGTGAGGGCACGGTACGGGCCACCTACGCCACCGCCCTCTTCGACGGCGCCACCGTCGAGCGCGTACTCGGCCACTACCGGACCCTGCTGACCGACGCGCTGGCCCGTCCGGAGGCGCCCGTCGGGGCGCTCGCACTCATGGACACGTCCGAGTACCGGCAGGTGGTACGTGACTGGAACGCGACCGGGCACGGGGTGCCGGCGACGACCTGGCCCGCGCTGTTCGCCGAACAGGTCCGCTCCCGTCCCGACGCCGTAGCCCTGGTCTTCCGGCACGAGCAACTGACCTACGCCGAACTGGACGAGCGGGCCAACCGCCTCGCCCACGCGCTGATCGCGCGCGGGGCGGGCCCCGAGCGGATCGTGGCGCTCGCGCTGCCGCGCTCGGTGGACCTGATCGTGGCCGAGGTCGCGGTGCTGAAGTCCGGTGCCGCCTATCTGCCGGTCGACCACGACTATCCGGTGGACCGCGTCGCCTACATGCTGGCGGACTCCGCTCCCGTCTGCATGGTGACGACCGCGGAGACGGCCGCCGAACTGCCCGGGCAGGACGGGATGGCGGTGCTGGCGCTCGACGCGCCGGCCACCGGAGCCGAGTTGGCCGAGCGGCCCGCCCACGATCCGACCGACGCCGACCGCGGCGCCCCCCTCACCGTCCTGGGCGCCGCCTACGTCATCTACACCTCCGGCTCGACCGGCCGTCCCAAGGGCGTCGTGCTCGCGCACAGCGGTGTGGCCAAGCTCGTCGCCACCCAGACCGAACGGTTCGGCATCGGCCCGCACAGCCGGGTGCTCCAGTTCGCCTCGCCGAGCTTCGACGTCGCCTTCTGGGACCTGTGCCTCGGACTCCTCTCGGGCGGACGGCTCGTCGTCGTACCGGCCGAACTCCGCGTGCCCGGCGCCCCGCTCGCGGACTACGCGCGCGCCCACGGCATCACCTTCATGATCCTTCCGCCCGCGCTGCTCGCCGCCATGCCCGAGGACGTACCCCTGCCGCCCGCCGCGACGCTGCTGGCCGGCACGGAGCGGGTCGCCCCTGAGCTGGTGGGCCGCTATGCCCGCGGGCGCATGATGTTCAACGCCTACGGGCCGACCGAGGCGACCACCAACTCCACACTGGGGCTGTGCGATCCGGACATCCCCGCCGGCTCCATCGTGCCGATCGGTGTGCCCGACCCCGGCACCAGGGCGTACGTCCTCGACGCCTGCCTCAGGCCGGTTCCCGCCGGTGTCACGGGTGAGTTGTACCTCGGGGGCGCGGGGCTCGCGCGCGGCTATCTGGGCCGCGCGGCCCTGACCGCCGAACGGTTCGTCGCGGACCCCTTCGGCGAGCCGGGCGAGCGGCTCTACCGCACGGGCGACCTGGTCCGCTGGAAGGGCGACGGCAGGCTGGAGTTCCTCGGCCGCGCCGACGCCCAGGTCAAGATCCGAGGTTTCCGCATCGAGCCCGGCGAGATCGAGTCCGTGCTGCGCGGCCATCCCGCCGTCGACCAGGTCACGGTGATCGCGCGTGAGGACAGGCCCGGTGACCGGTGTCTCGCCGCCTACGTCGTACCGGCGCTCACCCAGCCGCGCGGCGCCGACCCGTACGCCGGGGTCGAGGAGTGGAAGGAGATGCACGAGCTCCTCTACCGGGCGGCCGGAGCGGACGGCCTCCGGGAGAACTTCGCCGGCTGGAACAGCATGTACGACGGCCGGCCCATCCCCTTCCAGGAGATGCGCGAGTGGCACGAGGAGACCGTCCGGAGCATCCGTGACGCCGGGCCCGCCCGCCGGGTGCTGGAGATCGGCGCCGGCAGCGGCCTGGTCCTGTCCCGGATCGCCCCCGGCTGCGAGTCGTACTGGGCCACCGACCTGTCCGGGGAGGCGGTCGCCGCGCTGCGCGCCCATGTCGGCCGCGACCCGGAACTGGCGCGCAGGGTCGAGCTGCTGACCCGTCCCGCGCACGACACCGAGGGGTTGCCGGCCGGTCACTTCGACACGGTCGTGCTCAACTCCGTGGCGCAGTACTTCCCGAGCGCCGAGTACCTCGAGGACGTGCTGCGGAAGGTGTCGGCGCTGCTCGCCCCCGGCGGCCGGGTCTTCCTCGGGGACGTGCGCAACCTGCGGCTGCTGCGCACGCTGCGCGCGGCGGTCGAGTCCCGCCGCGCCTTCCTCCGCGGCGACGACGACCCGGACAAGACCGCGCTGCGCTCCGCCGTGGAGCGGTCGGTGCGCTGGGAGGGCGAACTGCTTCTCGACCCGGACTACTTCGCCGCCCTCGACGGGTTCGACACGGAGATCCGGATGAAGCGGGCCGTGTGCCACAACGAGCTCAGCCGCTACCGGTACGACGTCGTGCTGCGGCCCGGCGGGCGCCCGGCGGCCGCCGACGGCGGGCAGGAGGTGAGCTGGGCCTCGGCCACGGCGCAGGGCGGGCCCGCCCGGCTCCTGGCACGACGCCCGCAGCGGCTGCGGATCACGGGAGTGCCCAACGCCCGCCTGGCCGACGACCTGGCGGACCTGCGGCGGCTGGAGGGCGCGGGCGGCACGGCCGAACCCGGCGCGGACCCGGAGGACTTCCACACCGTCGCGGCCGAGCACGGCTACCACGTGGCCCTCACCTGGAACGGCGACGCCGACGACGGGGCGTTCGACGCGGTCTTCGCCCTCGGCGGCCCCCCGGACGGGCTGTACCGCACCGCCGGTGCGTATCCGCACGCCAACCGTCCGGCGCCCTTCCGCGACCCGGCGGCCCTGATGAGGACGCTGCGCGAGCACGCCTCCGCGGCGCTGCCCCACTACATGGTGCCCGCGGCCTTCGTCCCGGTGCACGCCCTTCCCGTCACCCCGAGCGGCAAGATCGACGCCCGGTCGCTGCCCGTTCCGGACCGTGCGGCGGCGAGCGTCGGCCGAGCGCCGCGCACCCCGCGCGAGACGCTGCTCGCCCGGCTGTTCGCCGAGGTCCTCGGGCTGGACCGGGTCACGGCGGAGGACGACTTCCTGGCGCTCGGCGGCGACAGCATCACGGCCGTCCAGCTGCTGATCAGGGCCCGGGAGGCGGGGCTGCGGCTCACCCCCCGCGAGGTGTTCCGGCACCGTACGGTCGAGGAGCTGGCGAAGGCGGCCGTCGACCGACCGACGGCGTCCGCCGACCCGGGCTCGGACCTGCTCGGCGAGCCGGACGCTGCGGAACTCGCCTTCATCCAGGGTGCGGATCCCCTGGCGATCGAGGAACTGCTCCCCCTGACCCCGCTCCAGCAGGGCTTCTTCTTCCACTCGCTGACCGGTGGGCCGGGCGGCGACACCTATGTGGTGCAGCAGGTCCTGGACCTGGCGGGCCCGGTCGACGGCACCACCCTGCGCCGGGCGGCACAGCACCTGCTCGACCGTCACGCGCCGCTGCGGGCCGGCTTCCGGCAGCGCTGCGACGGCACTCCGGTGCAGGTCGTCGTGCAAGACGCCGTGCTGCCGTGGCGGGAGATCGACCTCTCCTGCGAGGAGGACGCGGACCGCGAGGCGCTGGGCGAGGCGGTCTTCGCACAGGAGCGGGAGGAATCATTCGACCTGGCGGCCCCGCCGCTGGTGCGCTGCGCTCTGGTGCGTCTGGGCGAGCGGCGCAGCCGCCTCGTGCTGACGTTCCATCACATCGTCGCGGACGGCTGGTCGCTGCCCGTGCTGCACCGCGAACTGATGGCCGGCTACGGCGCGGCCGGCCCAGCGCTCGCCCCGGTCACGCCGTACCGCGCCTTCCTGCGCCGACTCGGCGAACAGGACCGCGACACCGCCCGCGAGGCATGGCGCTCCGCGCTCGCCGGGATCGACGGGCCCACCCGGCTGGTGGACACCCCGTCCACGGGCGGCGCCGTGCGTCCCGCGCACGTCAGGGTGGAACTCTCCGAAGGGACCACCGCGCGTCTCGCCGAACGGGCCCGGGAGCACGGTGTGACGCTCGGAACGGTTCTGCAGTCCGCCTGGGGGCTGCTGATCGGCCGGCTCACGGGCCGCGACGACGTGCTCTTCGGCACCACCGTCTCCGGCCGTGACAGCGAGGTCGACGGTGTCGGCACGATGGTGGGCCTGTTCATCAACACCCTGCCGACCCGGCTGCGCTGGACTCCGCGGGAGTCCCTCGGGAGCATCCTGTTGCGGCTCCAGGACGAGCAGGCGCGGCTGCTGGACCACCAGCACCTCGGTCTGGCGGAGATCCAGCGTCTCGCCGGCCACGCCGGCGGGGGCGAACTCTTCGACACCCTGCTGGTGGTCGAGAACTACCCGGCCGGCGGGCACCTGAGTGACCCCTCGGGCAGCGTCCGGATCACCGGGGACGTGTTCCACGACGCCGTCCACTACCCGCTCGCGCTCGTGGCCCGGCCCGGACGCCGCCTCGACCTGCGGCTCAAGCACCACGCGGAGCGGCTCGACGCAGGCACCGTACGGGCGATCGGCGACCGGCTGGTGCGGATCCTGGAGGCGTTCGCCGCCGACCCCGCCCGCACGGCGGGCTCCGTCGAACTGCTGGCCCCGCACGAGGCTCTGTGCGCTCATCCGTCGGGCGAGGAACGCGCGGTCCCGGCGACGACGCTGGCCGACGCGTTCGCGGCGCAGGTGGCCAGGACCCCGGGCGCCACGGCGGTTGTCTTCGAAGGGGAACGGCTCGACTACGGCGAACTCGACGTCCGTGCCGAGGCGTTGGCGGAGCGGCTGGGGAGGCGGGGCATCGGCCCGGGCGACTTCGTGGCCGTGGCCGTACCCCGGTCGGCGGAGCTGATGGTGGCACTGCTCGGGGTGCTGAAATCCGGCGCCGCCTATCTGCCGCTGGACCCCGACTACCCGGCGGACCGCGTGGCCCACATGCTGGCCGACTCCGGTACGACGACGGTGGTCGCCGTCGCCCGGACCGCAGCCGCGCTGCCGGACCGTTCCGGGACCGCGGTCCTGCTGCTCGACTCCTCGGACAGGGCGGTGGACGACGGGACCGCCGCCGTCTCGGGTTCCCGCCGCCCGGCCCACCCCGACGACCCGGCCTACCTCATCTACACCTCGGGTTCCACGGGACTCCCCAAGGGCGTGGTCGTCACCCACCGGGCCATCGTCAACCGGCTGGCGTGGATGCAGGGCGCCTACGGGCTGCGCGCCGACGACCGCGTCCTGCAGAAGACCCCGTCCAGCTTCGACGTGTCCGTGTGGGAGTTCTTCTGGCCGCTCCTCGAAGGCGCCGCCGTCGTCCTCGCCCGCCCGGACGGCCACCGCGACCCGGCGTATCTGGCGGCGCTGGTGCGGGAGCAGGCCGTCACCACGATGCACTTCGTGCCGTCCATGCTGGAGGCTTTCCTGCGGTCGGACGAGATCACCGGCGACCCCGGCTGGTCGGCGTCCCTCCGGCGCGTGCTGAGCAGCGGCGAGGCGCTGCCGCTCACGGCGGCGCACCGGTGGCACACGCTGACGGGAGTGCCCTTGCACAACCTGTACGGCCCCACGGAGGCGGCGGTCGACGTCACCCACCACCCGTTCGACCCGCGCGAGGACGGCGGCGGACCGGCCGTGCCCATCGGAGGGCCGGTCTGGAACACCGGGCTGCGGGTGCTGGACCTGTGCCTGCGACCGGTTCCGGACGGGGTGCCGGGCGAGCTGTATCTGGCCGGCTGCCAGCTCGCGCGCGGCTATCACGCCCGCCCGGCGCTGACGGGCGAGCGGTTCACGGCCGACCCGTACGGGCCGCCCGGCAGCCGGATGTACCGCACCGGCGATCTGGTGCGGCGCCGCGCGGACGGGGTGATCGAGTACCTGGGCCGCACCGACCGGCAGGTGAAGCTGCACGGCATCCGGATCGAGCCGGGCGAGATGGAGTCCGCGCTGCTGCGGCTGCGGGGCGTGGGCCACGCCGTCGTGACGGTGCGGGACGACGCGCTGGTCGCGTACGTGGTGCCGTCGGATCCCGGCGCGGACGCCCTTCAGGTGCCCGAACTACGTGCGGGACTTGCGGAGTTGCTGCCCTCCTCCATGGTTCCCGGCGCCTGGGTCGTCCTGGACGGCCTGCCGCTGACGCCCAGCGGCAAACTGGACCGGGCCGCGCTGCCGGCCCCGAGGCTCGTGCGAGCGGCTGCCAGGGCGCCTCGCGACGCCCGTGAGCGGCTGCTGACGGACGTCTTCGCGGCGGTGCTGGACGTTCCGGACGTCGGCATCGACGACGACTTCTTCCTGCTGGGCGGCGACAGCATCAGCTCCATCGCCGTCTGCAGCCGGGCGCGTCGCGCGGGTCTGGAGCTGGGCCCGCGCGAGGTCTTCGAGCACCGCACCCCCGCGGCGCTCGCCGCGGCGGCGGGCACGGTCGCGGCGGCCGACCGGGACGCGGCCACCGCCGTGTACGCCCTGACGGACGAGGAACGGGAGCGGGTGGAGCGGCTCGCCCCCGGCCGGATCGAGGACGTGTGGCCGCTGGCCCCACTGCAGGAGGGCCTGTTCTTCCACTCGGCCTACGACGACGGCGCCCTGGACGTCTACACCGTCCACGAGTCCTTCGACCTGGCCGGCGGGGTGGACATCGGGCGGCTGCGGGCCGCCACTCGGACGCTGCTGGCCCGCAATCCCAGCCTGCGGGCGGGCTTCACGAGCGAAGGCCAGCGGCGGCCGGTGCAGTTCATCGTGCGCGAGGCCGGAGTCCCGGTCCGGGAGGTGGATCTGTCGGGGCTCCCCGAGGCCGAACAGGAGGTGAGGCTGCGGGACTTGATGGACGAGGAGCGAGCCCGCCGCTTCGACCTGTCCCGGCCGCTGCTGTTCCGGATGCTGCTCGTCCGGCTCGGTGCCGGGCGCGGGGACCGGCTCGTGATCGGGCGCCATCTGATCCTCTGGGACGGCTGGTCGGCGTGGCTCTTCCTGAACGAGCTGTTCGCCCTCTACGAGAGCGGCGGCGACGCGGCCGGCCTGCGGGACCCGGGTTCGTACCGGGACTACCTGAGCTGGCTGGAGCACCGGGACGACGCACGCGCGACCGGTGCGTGGCGGGCGGCACTGGCCGGCTTCGACGAGCCCACGCTGCTGGCGCCGGCCGTCGGCGACCGGGGCCCGGCACCGGTGATCCCGGAGCACCTGGACGCCGTCCTCGACGCGGAGGCGGCGGACCGGCTGCGCGAGACCGCGCGTAGGCACGGCCTGACCCCCAACACGGTGCTGAACGCCGCCTGGGGGCTGGTCCTCGCCGGTGCGACGGGCCGCACCGACGTCGCCTTCGGCACCACCGTGGCGGGGCGGCCGAGCGAGGTGCCGGACGTCGAGAACGTCGTCGGCATGTTCCTCAACACCGTCCCCACGCGGATCGCGTTCGACCCGCGCGAGCCGGTCGTGGAACTGCTGCGCCGCGTCCAGGGCGAGCGGATGGAGCTCATGCCGTACGAGTACCTGGGGCTCGGAGTGCTCCAGGCCGAGACGGGACACCGCCGGCTGTTCGACACCCTGTTCGTGCTGCGCAACGCCGACACCGACGAACGGCTCGCGGCGCTGCGCGACCGGTACGGTGCCACGGCCGTGGCGAACGTGGACGCCACCCACTACCCGGCCAACCTGGTCGTCACGCCCGGCGAGCGGATCCGCGTCACCCTCGCGTACCGCCCCGACCTGCTGGACCGGACGTACGCGCGAAGCCTGCTCGACCGGTTCGTGCTGCTGGTCGGACGGCTCGTGGCCGACCCGTCGGCGCCCGTCGGCTCGCTGGACCCGCTGCTCCCGTCGGAGGCCCTGGCCCTGGCGCGGGAGGAGTCGGCGAGCCGGCAGCGGGTGCCGCACGAGACGGTCGCGGACATGCTGGCCGCGCAGGCGGCCCGGACGCCGGGCGCGACGGCCCTGGTCTTCGGCTCCGCGACGTTGACCTACGCCGAGCTGGACGCACGCTGCAACCGGCTGGCCCGGCTGCTCCTGGCTCGCGGAGCCGGTCCTGAGCGGGTCGTCGCGCTGGGCCTGCCCCGCTCTCTCGACACGGTGGTGGCGCTGTTCGCGGTGCTGCGGACCGGCGCCGCGTATCTGCCGCTTGAGCTGGACCATCCCGCGGAGCGGCTGTCCCTGATGCTGGCCGACGCCCGCCCCCTGCTCCTGCTCTCGACGGAGGCGGTGTCACGGACCCTCTCCGGCGACACCCCCCGGGTACTGCTCGACGACCCGGCCGTGGCGGCCGAGCTCGACGGGCTGTCACCGGCACCGGCAGGCGCGTCGTTCAGCCTGGAGCACCCGGCGTACGTGATCTACACCTCCGGCTCCACGGGGCGGCCGAAGGGAGTGGTCACCCCCTACGCGGGCCTGACGAACATGCAGCTGAACCACCAGAGGGAGATCTTCGCCCCGGCGGTGGCGTCGGCCGGGGGGCGGCGGCTGCGCATCGCGCACACCGTGTCGTTCGCGTTCGACATGTCGTGGGAGGAGCTGCTGTGGCTCGTCGAGGGCCACGAGGTGCACATCTGCGACGAGGACCTGCGGCGTGACGCCACCGCCCTGGTGGCGTACTGCGAGGAGCACCGCGTCGACGTCGTCAACGTGACCCCGACGTACGCGCACCTCCTGATCGAGGAGGGCCTGCTGGAGGGCCACCGCCCGCCCCTGGTGCTGCTCGGCGGGGAAGCGGTCACCGAGGCGGTGTGGACCACCCTGCGGGACACCGAGGGGACGTACGGCTACAACCTGTACGGGCCCACCGAGTACACCATCAACACCCTCGGCGGCGGTACGCGGGACAGCGCGACCCCGACCGTGGGCCGCCCGATCCGCGCCACCCGCGCACGGATCCTGGACACCTGGCTGCGGCCGGTGCCGGACGGGGTGGCCGGCGAGCTGTACATCGCCGGCGTCGGTCTCGCCCGCGGCTACCTGGGCCGGCCGGGTCTGACCGCGGAACGGTTCGTGGCCGACCCGTACGGCAGGCCCGGCGAGCGCATGTACCGCACGGGCGACCTGGTGCGCAGGCGAGGTGACGGCAACCTGGACTTCCTCGGGCGCACGGACGACCAGGTCAAGATCCGCGGCCACCGGGTGGAACCGGGCGAGATCGAGGCGGTTCTGGCGCAGCACCCGGAGGTGGCCCAGGCGGCGGTGGTGGCGCGTGACGACGAGTCGGCCCCCGGCGCCCGGCGGCTGGTGGGTTACGTCGTCCCGGCCGGACCCGGGGCGGAGTCCCGTGAGTGGGCCGAGCGGGAACAGGTCGGCGAGTGGCGGGAGATCTACTCGGCCGAGTACAGCGAGATCGGTACGGCCCTGTTCACCGAGGACTTCGCCGGCTGGGACAGCTCGTACGACGGGCAGCCGATCCCCCTCGAGCACATGCGTGAATGGCGAGAGGCCACCGTGCGGAGCATCCGCGAACTGCGGCCGCGACGCGTTCTGGAGATCGGTGTCGGATCGGGGCTGCTGCTGTCCCGGCTCGCCCCGGACGCCGAGACGTACTGGGCAACGGACTTCGCCGAGCCCGTGATCCGCAAGCTCGGCGAGGACCTCCGGGCGGATCCGGAACTGGCGGAGAAGGTGGAGCTGCGCTGCCAGAGCGCCGAGGTGACCGACGGTCTGCCCGCCGGGTTCTTCGACACCGTCGTGATCAACTCCGTCGCCCAGTACTTCCCGAGCCTGGACCATCTGCACCAGGTGATCCGGGGCGCCATGGCCCTGCTCGCGCCGGGAGGCGCGCTGTTCCTCGGTGACGTCCGCGACCTTCGCCAGGCCCGGGTCTTCCAGGCGGGCATCCAGGCGGCCCGCGCCGGCGAGGACACGGACCCCCGGTCGCTGCGGCCGGCTGTCGACCGGGGACTCGCCCTGGAGAAGGAACTCCTCGTGGACCCGGACTGGTTCACGACCCTCGGCGTCGGCGCCGAGGTGCGCACCAAGGCCGGCCGGCACCACAACGAGCTGACGCGCTACCGGTACGACGTCGTCCTGTACGAGGACACCTCCGATGCGGTCGGGTTGGAGCACACCCCGGAACTCGGCTGGGCGGGGTCCGGGGACCTGACCGCTCTCCTCGCGGCCGGGCAGGCCGCGCCGGAACGCCTGCGGCTGCGCCGGGTGCCGGACCCGCGGACCGCCGGGGACCTGGCCGTGCTGCGGGCGATGGACGCCGTGCCGCCCGGTCCGCCGGCCGCGGCCGGCGTGGAACCGGACGACCTGCGAGAACTCGGGGAGGCGCACGACTACCGGGTGCTGACCACCTGGTCGGAAGAACCCGGCTTCTACGACGCCGTGTTCGTCCGCGGCACGCGGGGCGCGCGGACGACGGGGCTCCACCGGCCGCGCCCGGACCGGGGCACGAGCCCGTACGCCAGTGCTCCGGCCGCGGGCCGCGGCAACGGGGCGCTCGTGCGCAGGCTGCGCGAGGACCTGGGCCGGCGGCTGCCCGCCTACATGGTTCCGGCCGCTTTCGTGGTCCTGCCCGGACTGCCGATGAACGACAACGGCAAGCTCGACGTGCGGGCGCTGCCGGACGCCGAGCCGGCCGTGGCGCTCTCGGCGGGGCGCGGACCGCGCACCCCGGTCGAGGAGGTGCTGTGCCGCCTGTTCGCCGAGGTGCTGGGGCTGCCCCGTACCGGGGCGGAGGACGACTTCTTCGACCTCGGCGGCCACTCCCTGCTCGCCACCCGGCTGATCAGCAGGGCCCGAACCGAGCTGGGCGCGGAGCTCGCGATCCGCGATCTGTTCGAGGCCCCCACGCCCGAGGCCCTGGCGCTGCGGGCGGGCGCGGGCCGGCCGGCCCGCGCCGTGCTGACGACGGCCGTCCGGCCCGAACGGATCCCGCTCTCGGCGGCTCAGCGGCGGCTGTGGCTGGTGGAGAGGATCACCGGAGGCGGGGTCGCTTACCACTTCCCGCTGGTGTTCCGGGTCCGCGGGCTTCTCGACGAGGCCGCGCTGCGGACCGCGCTGGCGGATGTCATGGGCCGTCACGAGGCGCTGCGGACCCGCTTCGAGACCGTGGACGGCGAGCCGTACCAGCGGATCGTGCCGGCCGGTGAGGCCGTACCGGAGTTCCGCGCGGCCGACTGCCCCGAGGACGAGCTGGCCGCGCGCGTCGAGGAGGCACAGCGGCGCCCCTTCGACCTGGCCGCGGATCTGCCCCTGCGTGCCGAGGTGCTGCGGCTGGGCGCGGAGGACACCGTGGTGGCGGTGGTGCTGCACCACATCACCACCGACGAGTGGTCGGACCGGCCGTTCCTCTCCGATCTGAACCACGCGTACGCCGCCAGGGCAGCCGGCCGGGAGCCGGAGTGGACCGCGCTGCCGGTCCAGTACGCCGACTACACCCTGTGGCAGGAGCGGCTGCTCGCCGACGTCGGCGAGCGGCAGCTCGGCTACTGGACGCGGACGCTGCGCGGGCTGCCCGAGGAGATCCCGCTGCCGCTGGACCGGCCGGGCGCGGTCCGCGCGACGGGCCGGGCCGCCGTCGTGCGGACGACGCTGCCGGACGCGTCGGCAGCGGCGCTGAGGGAACTGTCGGCCACCCACCAGGTCAGTATGTTCATGCTGTGCCAAGCGGCGACCGCGGCTCTGCTGCACCGGCTCGGTGCGGGAGACGACATCCCTCTCGGGACCCCCATCGCCGGGCGCACGGACAGTGCGGTCGACGACCTCGTCGGCTTCTTCGTCAACACGCTCGTCCTGCGCACGGACCTGTCCGGGGACCCGTCCTTCGCGGAGCTGCTGGGCCGGGTCAAGGAGGCGGCGCTGGCGGCGTTCGAGCACCAGGACGTGCCGTTCGACCGCGTCGTGGAGGCGGTCAATCCGGCCCGGGTGGCCGACCGCAACCCGCTGTTCCAGGTGATGCTCGGCTACCACCACCGCCCCGACGGCGACCCGGACCTGTTCGGGCTGCCGACCGAGTGGTTCGACATGGACACCGGCATGGCCAAGTTCGACCTGGACTTCACCGTGGCCGACCACGGGCCGGGCCGGGACATGACGCTGCTGCTGGAGTACGCCACCGACCTCACCGACGCCGGGACCGCGGCCCTGCTGGCCCGGCGGCTCGTGGGCCTGCTGGAGCAGGTCGCCGCCGATCCCTGGCGGCCGGTCGGCTCGCTGCGCGTCCTCACCGACGAGGAGGAGGCCGCCTCGGCGGCGGTCTGGAACGCCACGGACCGGCCGGTGGAGACCCGATCGGTCCCGGAGATCCTCGACGACGCGGTCCGTGCGGCGCCCGACGCCCCGGCCCTGGTCGCGGGCGGGGAGCGGCTCACCTTCCGCGGGCTGTCCGACCGGGTCGAGGCGGTCGCGCGACTGGTGACGGCCAGGGGCGCGGGCCCCGAGACGGTGGTGGGGCTGGCGCTCCCCAGGCGTCTGATGGTCCCGGCGATCCTGGGCGTGCTCCGCTCGGGGGCGGCCTACCTGCCGCTGGATCCCGAATACCCCTCTGAGCGGATGGAGTTCATGCTGCGGGACGCGGGAGCGCTGTGCGTGCTGACCACGGCCGCCATCGATGCCCGGCTCCCGCGCGGCTGCGAGCGCGTCCTGCTCGACGACGCGGCGGCGGGCCCGGCGGATGCGCCCGGCGGTCCCACGCGGCGCGGGGCCGGGGGCAGCGCTGCGGTCGCGCCCGGTAACGCCCCGGCGGACGGCCCAGGTGATCCTGCGTCGCACGCGCCCGGTGGCGCCCCGGCGGACGGCCCGGCGGCCGTGCGCCCACAGGCCGCGGGGGCCGCGGAGCACCGGTCGGGCGACGGCACCCGAGCCCGGCCGGCGCCGTCCAACGCCGCGTACGTCATCTTCACCTCCGGTTCCACCGGCACCCCGAAGGGCGTCGTGGGCACCCACCGCGGGCTGAGCAACCTGTTCGCGGCGCATCGCGACGACCTGATCCGGCCCGCGCAGCGGGCAGCGGGACGCACCCGCCTGCGGGCCGTGCACGCGGCGTCGTTCAGCTTCGACGGCTCCTGGGAGCCGCTGCTGTGGCTGCTCGCCGGGCACGAACTGCATGTGACCGACGAGTCCACGATGGCCGACCCGGCCGCGCTGATGGCCTGTCTCGAGCGGGAGCGCATCGACTTCCTCGACGTCACACCGACCTATCTGCGCGAGCTGATGCACCATGGATTCCTCTCGCCCGGCGGCGAGTTGCCCGGCGTGATCGCCGTCGGCGGTGAGGCGACGCCGGCCCCGCTGTGGGAACGGCTGTGCGCGCTGCCCGGGGTTCAGGCCCACGACCTGTACGGCCCCACGGAGTGCGCGGTCGACGCCTACGGCCGGCACGGGCCGGGAACAGACGGCTCCGCCCCCTGGGCGGCCCCGCTCGACAACGTCCGCGCCCATGTCCTGGACCGCGCGCTCCGGCCCGTCCCCGTGGGAGTGGCGGGCGAGCTGTACCTGGCGGGCGAGGGGCTGGCCCGCGGCTATCTGAACCGCCCGGGGCCGACCGCGGAGCGGTTCACGGCGGATCCCTTCGGCGCACCGGGCAGCCGGATGTACCGCACGGGCGACCTCGTCAGGCGACGCGGCGACGGCGGGCTGGAGTTCCTGGGGCGCGCCGACGGCCAGGTGAAGCTGCGCGGCTTCCGCATCGAACCCGGCGAGATCGAGTCCGCCCTCGCCGAGCACCCGGACGTGGCGTCCGCGGCCGTGGTGGCGCGCGAGGACGACCCGGGGGCGCCCAGGCTGGTGGCGTACGTCCTGCCCGCCGGGGGCCGGGCTCCGGACCCGGCCGAACTGCGGCTCCGTGCCGCTTCCGTGCTGCCCGCGCACATGGTGCCGGCGGCCTTCGTCGCCGTTCCTGCGCTCCCGCGCACGGTGAGCGGCAAACTCGACGAGAGGGCGCTCCCGGCACCGGAGTTCGCCGGGGCGGGCACGGGCCGGCTGCCCCGCTCGCCCCGCGAGGACCTGCTCTGCGAGGCGTTCGCCGCCGTCCTCGGCGTGCGTGACGTGGGCGTCGACGACGACTTCTTCGCGCTCGGGGGCCACTCGCTCCTGGCGATGCGGCTGGCGGCGAGGATCCGGACCGTCCTGGGGGCGGAGGTGTCCCTGCGAACGGTGTTCGACGCACCGACGCCGGCCCGCCTCGCCGAACGGCTCGCGGCGGACGGCGGGGCCGTGTCCGGCTCCCGGTCCGCGCCCGCAGCACGGACGCGCCCGGAGCGGCTCCCCCTTTCCTCGGCCCAGCAGCGGCTGTGGGTGCTCTACCGCGTGGAGGGCCCCAGCCCCACGTACAACATCCCCTCCGCCTGGACGCTGACCGGCGATCTGGACGTGGACGCGCTGCGCGCGGCGGTGCACGACCTGGCCGAGCGCCACGAGACGCTCCGCACGGTCTTCCCCGAGGAGGGCGGCCGGGCCTTCCAGCGCGTCCTGGACCCCGGTGGGCTCCGAGTCCCCTTCGTGGTGGAGGACGTCGCACCGGACCGCCTCGCGGACCGGATGGCGGAAGCGGGGGCGTACGGTTTCGAACTGGACCGCGAACTCCCGCTGCGCGTCCACGTGTTCCGAACGGGAGAGGACGAGTGGGCCCTGCTGCTCCTGCTCCACCACATCGCCGGTGACGAATGGTCGGAGGCCCCGCTGCACCGGGATCTGGCCCTGGCCTATGCCGCGCGCGCGGCGGGCAGGGCACCCGACTGGGCGCCGCTGCCGCTCCAGTACGCCGACTACACGCTCTGGCAGCGGGAGGTCCTCGGCGACGAGCGGGACGCCGGAAGCCGCGCGGCCCGCCAGCTCGCGTACTGGCGCCGGGTCCTCGACGGGCTTCCCGAGGAGCTGGCGCTGCCCGCCGACCGGACCCGTCCGCCGGAGACGAGCCACCGGGGCGGCTCGGCCGACCTCTGCCTCGACGCCGAACTGGCAGCGGCCCTCCACCGGCTGGCCCGCGAGCACGGCGTCAGCGTGTTCATGGTGCTGCAGGCCGCGGTGGCCACCCTGCTCACGAGGCTCGGCGCGGGCCACGACATCCCCATCGGCAGTCCGGTGTCGGGGCGGACCGACGCCGCCCTGGAGGATCTGGTCGGGTTCTTCCTCAACACCCTCGTGCTGCGCACGGACACGTCCGGCGATCCGACGTTCCGGGAGTTGCTCGCCCGGGTACGGGAGACCGATCTGTCCGCCTTCGACCACCAGGACGTTCCGTTCGAACGGCTGGTGGAGGTGCTCAACCCGCGGCGGTCGCTCGCACGCCATCCCCTGTTCCAGGTGATGGTGGTGTACCTGGCGTCCGGCGGGGAGGAGACGGACCTCTTCGCGATGCGGTCCCGCAGGGCCGAGGTGGCGCAGGCGTCGGCCAAGTTCGACCTGTCCTTCGACTTCGTCGAGCGGGCCGACGGCACCGGGGTCGACGGCGTACTGGAGTACGGCACCGATCTGTTCGACCACGACACGGCACAGGGCTTCGCCGACCGGCTGCGGCGCGTGCTGCGGGCCGTGGCGGCGGATCCGGACGTCACGGTGGAACGGGTGGGGATACTCGGTGAGGACGAACGGCGCCTGCTGACCGCCGGCTGGCAGAGCCGGCCGCTCCCGGCGGCGCCGACGACGGTGCCCGCGCTGTTCGACGCGTGCGTCCGCGCATGGCCCGGGGCGCCGGCCGTGGCCTCGGACGGAGTCGAACTCACCTACGACCGACTCGACGCGGGATCCAACCGCCTCGCCCGGCTCCTGATCGGGTACGGCGCGGGCCCCGAAAGCCTCGTGGCCCTGGCCCTGCCGCGCACCGCCGCCTTCATGGAGGCGGTCCTCGCCGTCCACAAGGCGGGCGCGGCCTATCTGCCCCTGGACCCCGACGCGCCGGCGGGGCGTACGGCGCACGTCCTCGCACACGCGCGGCCCGTCCTCACCCTCACCACGGCGGAACTCGCCGACACGCTGCCCCCGGAGAGCGCACGGGTGGTGCTGGACGACCCGGGGACGGCCGAACGGATCGCCGCCCAGGACCCCTCCGCCGTCACCGACGCCGAACGGACCGGTCCGCTGAGCCCGCGCCACCCCGCGTACGTGATCTACACCTCCGGCTCCACCGGCCTTCCCAAGGGTGTGGTCGTCACCCACGAGACCCTCGGCCATCTGTTCCACAGCCACCGCGAGACGCTGTACGCGCCGGCCGTCGCGTCGACCGGCCGGAGGCACCTGCGGGCCGGCCACGCCTGGTCGTTCTTCTTCGACGCGTCCTGGCAGCCCCAGCTGTGGCTGCTCGACGGGCACTGCGTGCACATCGTGTCCGAGGAGGTCCGGCACGATCCGGAACTGCTCGCCGCGGCGGCCGTCCGGCACGGGTTCGACTTCCTGGAGGTCACCCCTTCCCTGTTCGCGCAGATGGCCGGAAGCGGACTGCTGCGGGAGGGCGAGTGCCCGCTCGCGGTGGTCGGCGTGGGTGGCGAGGCGGTGCCGCTGGCGCTCTGGCGGCGGCTTGCCTCGCTGCCGGGGACCGAGGCGTTCAACCTGTACGGGCCGACCGAATCGACGGTCGACGCCCTGGTGGCGCGGGTCGGCGACAGTGAACGCCCGCTCGTGGGGCGGCCGGTGGCCGGGACCCGGGTCCATGTGCTCGACGGGCTGCTGCAGCCGGTGCCGCCGGGTGTGCCCGGTGAGCTGTACCTGTCCGGCGGCGGGCTCGCCCGCGGCTATCTGGGCAGCCCGGGGCTGACGGCGGAGCGCTTCGTCGCCGACCCGTTCGGCCCGCCCGGTTCCCGGCTCTACCGCACCGGCGACCTGGCCCGCTGGACCTCGGACGGACGCGTCGACTTCCTCGGGCGCGCCGACGAGCAGATGAAGATCCGCGGCTTCCGCATCGAGCCGGCGGAGATCGAGTCCGTACTGGCCCTGCATCCCGCCGTGGACCGGGCTGTGGTGACGGTCCATCAGGACGGCTCCCGGCGCCGCCTGGTGGCGTACGCCGTGGCCGCCGGGGTCGAGCGGGCGGACGCGGGGGCGCTGCGCGCACATGTCGCGGCCCACCTTCCGGACCACATGGTCCCCTCGGCCGTCGTCCTGCTGGAGCGCTTCCCGGAGCTGGCGAACGGAAAGCTGGACCGGAGCGCGCTCCCCGCCCCCGACTTCTCCGCGATGTCCTCGGGCCGCCCGCCGGGCAACGAGAGGGAGCGGGCCCTGTGCACGGTCTTCGCGGAGGTGCTGGGACTCGAACGGGTCGGTGTGGACGACGACTTCTTCGTCCTCGGCGGCGACAGCATCATGGCCATGCAGCTCGTCAGCCGGGCCCGTGCGGCCGGGGTCCGGATCAGCCCTCGCCAGGTGTTCCGGCACCGGACGCCGGAGGGTCTGGGCACCGTGGCCGAGGCCGCCGGCGTCGCCGCCCCGCTGCCCGAGGACGACGGCACCGGTACCGTGCCCCTGACCCCCGTGATGCACTGGCTGCGGGAGCTCGGCGGCCCGGTCGAGACGTACCACCAGGCGGCGCTGGTGCGCACCCCGGCGGAGCTCGACCTGCCCGGACTCACCGCCGTGCTCCAGTCGATCGCGGACCGGCACGACATGCTGCGGGCGACGCTGGTGCGGCCGTCACGCGACGACACCGACGACTGGTCGCTGCACGTGCCGCGGCCCGGCACGGTCGATGCCGCCGGCTGGATCGCGCGGGTGGACGTCTCCGGTCTCGGCGCACAGGCCCTGGGCGAGACCGTCCGGGAGCACGCCCACACGGCGCGGGCCCTGCTGGACCCGGACGCGGGAGTCATGGTCAAGGCCGTCTGGTTCGACGCGGGCGGCGCGCCGGGACGGCTGCTGCTGGTGGCCCACCACCTCGTCGTGGACGGTGTGTCGTGGCGGGTGCTGCTGCCCGACCTCGCGGCGGCGTGGCGCGACGTGTCGGCCGGGCGGCCCGTGCGGCTGGACCCCGTGGAGACCTCCTTCGCCCGATGGTCGAGGCTGCTGGCCGAGCTGTCCGGAGCCCCGGACCGCGAGGCGGAGCTGCCGCTGTGGACGGCCGTTCTGGACGGCGGCACGGAACCCTTCCCACTGCTGCGCGAGCCGGATCCGGACCGCGACACTACGGCGTCGCTGCGCGAACTGGAGCTGCGGCTCCCCCCGGAGTTCACCGGGCCGCTGCTGTCGGCCGTGCCGGCCGCGTACGGGGCGGGCGTCAACGACGTGCTGCTGGCGGGCCTCGCCCTGGCGTTCGCGGACCACCTGCGCCGCAACGGGGGCTCGGACACCTCGGTCCTGGTGGATCTCGAAGGCCACGGCCGCGTGGAGGAACTGGCCGGCGACGATGTGGGGCTCTCCCGCACCGTGGGCTGGTTCACCAGCGTCTTCCCGGTCCGCCTCGACGCCGGCACGGCCGATCCCACCGAGGCGATGGCGGGCGGTCCGGCGGCGGAGGAGGCCGTGCGGCGGGTACGCGGGCATCTTGCGTCACTGCCCGCGGGCGGGGCCGGCTACGGCATGCTGCGGCATCTCAACCCGCGCACCCGCGAGGTCCTGGCGAGCCGCGTCCCCCCGCGCATCGAGTTCAACTACCTGGGCAGGTTCGGCGTCCCGGAGGAGACCGACTGGTCGTACGCCCCCGAGGAGGAGCACGCCGACATCGGCCCGGGGCCCGCGATGCGGGAGGGTCACGCGCTGGGCATCGACGTGGTCACCGAGGACCGGGCGGACGGGCCGGTGCTGGCCGCCCACTGGTCCTACGCGGAGGGGCTGGTGACCCGCGAAACGGTCCGGGACCTGGCCGAGACCTGGTTCCGGGCCCTGAAGGGGCTGATCGACCGGGCCGAGCGGCGGGGCCACGGGTGAACGGCACCCGGGTTGCCTGCCGGGAGGCGCGGCGCCACCGGAGTCCGCCGGCACGTCACGAGGAGGAGATCGAAGTCATGACCAATCCGTTCGAGGACGCCGACGGCGTCTACTCGGTGCTCGTCAACGACGAGAACCAGCACAGCCTGTGGCCCGACTTCGTGGATGTGCCGGCCGGCTGGCGGGCCGTCCACGGGCCGGCGTCCCGGCAGTCCTGTCTGGACTGGATCGAGGCCCACTGGACGGACATGCGGCCCAGGAGCCTGGCCGAGTCGATGGACGGCTGAACCCGGGGCCCGTCGCCCCGGCGGCGGGTGCCGAACCTGCGGGGCCGGCCCCGGAGTCCACCGCGGCCGGCCCCGCCGCACGTCCGGGACGGAGTCAGGAGGCGGGCTGCTCGACCTTGGTGGCGGGCGAGCCGTCGACGGCCGCCGCCAGCTGCGGGGCGAGCCGTTCGATGACGTACGGCAGGCTGAGCACGGACACGAAGGACGTGGCGTGCCCGAAGTCGCTGGTCTCGTCGACGAACACCTCGCGCCCCTCCTTCACGACCTTGAGGTCCTTGTACGAGGCGTCCTTGTGCAGCTTCTGCGTGTCCTTCGCCACGTCGCCGACGATCCAGACGACGGCGCCCTGGTCGAGCAGGTCGGTGCGCTCCTTGCTGATGTTGGCGCCGAACTTGTCACCGATCGCCTTGTCCAGACCGTCGGGCATGGTGAAGCCGAGGCCCGTGAGGACGCGGGAGCGGGAGTCCTGGCTGCCGAAGACGAAGATGCCCTCGTACGGGGTGGCCATGACGGCGGTGGTGCCCTTGAAGGCGGGGTGCTCCCTGGCTGTGGCCGCGATCTCCGCCTCGACGGACTCGACGGCCTTCGCGGCCTCCTCCGCCTTGCCGAGCGCGCGTCCCACGGTCTTCGTCTGCTCCTGCCAGGGAATGCCGTAGTCGTTGTGCTCCTTCGGCTGGGCGACCACGGGCGCGAAGGCGGAGAGCGACGCGTACTGCTCCTTGGTCAGCCCGCCGTACAGCGCCAGGATCAGGTCCGGCTTGAGGGCGGCGATCCGCTCCACCTGCGGGCCGGTCCCGGTGTCCTTGAGCACGGTCGGGGCCTGACCGGCGCCCAGTTCGTCCTGCGCCCAGGGTCCGATGGCTCCCTGGTAGCCGCCGAGCCACTCGGTGGTGCCGACGGGGACCTTCCCGAGGGCGAGCACCGCGTCCTGGTCGGTGAGGCCCACGGTGACGATGCGCTTGGGTTCCGACTTGATCGTGGTGCTGCCGTACTTGTGGGCGATGGTCACCGGGAAGGCGCCCCCACCGCCCGACGTACTCGCCTCGGCTCCGGAGCCGGCGGATCCGGTGTCGGAGCCGCCGCCGCACGCGGCGGTGGCGAGCAGCATGAGGGCGGAGGCCAGCGCGGCGGCGAGGCGTGGGGCTCTGCGGGAGCGGGGCATCGGTCTTTCCTTCGTTCGGGCTCCGGTGGAGCGGTCGTGCGGGGGGTGGCGGCTGGTGCGGTTCCTGAGGAGCGGCGCGAGCGGGCGTCCTGTGGTCCGGGCGGTCGTACGGGGACGGGCGGGCGGTCGTACGGGGGCGGCGGGGGCGGCCGTGTCGCGCGGCGGCTAGGAGTCGGTGTCGCGCGTGTCCGACCAGGCCTCCCACAGCGCCGCGTAGGGGCCCTGGGCGGCGCGCAGTTCGTCGTGGGTGCCGGACTCGACGATCCGCCCGGCTTCCATGACCACGATCCGGTCGGCCGCCGCCGCCTGGCTCAGCCGGTGGGCGACGACGAGTGCCGTCCGGCCGTCCACGGCGCGTGCCACCGCCTTCTCGAGCGCGCGCGCTCCCGCACTGCCCGCTTCGGCGGTCGCTTCGTCGAGGATCACGAGCGGCGGATCGGCGAGGATCAGCCGGGCGAGGGCGAGGGCCTGCGTCCTCGCCCCGTCGAGCCGGTGTCCGCCGTCCCCGACGACGGTGGCGAGACCGTCGGGGAGTTCCTCCGCCCAGACGAGGGCGTCGACGCGGTCGAGCGCCGCGCGCAGTTCCTCGTCGGTCGCGTCGGGTCTGGCCAGCCGCAGGTCTTCGGCGAGCGGGCCCGTGAAGACATGGGTTTCCTGGGTGACCAGGGCCACGGTGCCGCCTGCGGCGACCGGCCCGAGTTCCGTCGGCGGGGCTCCTCCCACCAGGACCGCCCCCGTGGTCGGCGGCTGGATGCCGGCGATCAGCCTGGCGAGAGTGGTCTTGCCCGCGCCGCTGGCGCCGACCAGTGCCACCCGCTCGCCCTGACGGATGGTCAGGTCGATGTCGTGCAGCACGGGGTGTCCCGGCCGGTAGGCATGGCCCACGCCGCGCACGGTGACGTCGCTGCCGCCTGCCACCCGGGGGCCCTTCGCGTTCCCCGGCGCCGGCCCGTCGGTGACGCCGACGAGCCGGACCAGGCTCGCGTGGGCGGACTGGGCGTCGTCGAGCAGGACCAGCGCCGCGTTGACCGGGGTGAAGAGGCTGTGGAAGTAGAGGGCGGCCGCGGTCGCGGTGCCGATGGACGCCGTCCCCTGGCGGACCAGCCAGTAGCCGGTGACCAGGACCGCGGCGAGGCCCAGGTATTCGGCGATGTGCAGCCTGCCGTAGAAGCCGAGCACCAGCCGCACACCGCGCATCGTCAGCCCGACGACCGACCGGGACCGCTCGGTGACCCGCCGGGTGTGCTCCCGCTCCAGGCGGAAGGCGCGCAGTGTGGAGCTTCCGCCGATGGTGTCGAGCAGCTGCTGCTGCTGGGCGCTTCCGGCCACGCGCTGCTCGGCGTAGAGCGGCACCGCGCGGCGCACGTACCAGCGGGCGGTGAGCGCCTGGACGGGCACCGCGATCAGTGCGGCGAGCAGGAACCTCCAGTCGAGCAGGGCGAGCGCCCCGAAGGTGAGGACGATGGTGAGGAGCGAACGGGCCAGCTCGGGCAGTGCGTTGCGGACGGCCTCGGCGATCAGGGACACATCGGCGGTGACGCGGGCCGTGAGGTCCCCGGCGCCCGCCTTCTCGACCCGGTCGAGCGGCAGCTGGAGAGCCCGCTCGACGAACCGCTCGCGCAGCCTGGCCAGCGTCGTCTCGCCCAGCCGGGAGATCAGGGACAGCCCGAGCCCGGTGGTGACGCCCTGGGCCACGGCGACGGCCACGAGCAGCGCGGCGGTGAGGGTGATGGCGTCGGACGGCCCTCGCTCCGCGGCGAGGTCGACGATCCGGCCCAGCAGCGGCTGGACGAGAAGGCCCACGGCGGTGGCGGCGGTCATGACCGCGAAGGCGGTCACCGCCAGGGTGCGTTGCGGACGCAGCAGCCGGGCGACGGCGGCGCGGGTCCTGGCCGGGGTGGCCACGGGGAGCAGCGGTCCGCTCGCTTGGGGCTCGCGGGCGGCCGTGTCACGGCCGGCGGCCGGGGACTCCGTCATGCGAACACCGCCGTCCGGTAGTCGGCGTGGGTGCCGACGAGGTGTCCGTGGTCGCCGGCGGCCGCCACCCGGCCGTTCCGAAGGAGGACGACGCGGTCGGTGACGGCGAGGAGCGCGGGGCTGTTGGTGACGAGGACGGTCGTCCGGCCCCTGCGGAGCTCCTTGATGCCTGCGGCCATCCGCATCTCGGTGACGGCGTCGACGGCGGTGGAGGGCTCGTGGAGGACGAGGACGGGAGCGTCGGCCGCCAGGGCCCTGGCCAGGGCGACGCGCTGGCGCTGGCCGCCGGACAGCGAGCGTCCCCGGGCGGTGACCGCGGTGCCGGTGCCGTCGGGCAGGGAGCGCGCGACCTCGTCGGTGCCCGAAGCGGCCATCGCGGCGGCGGGGGTCACGGGGCCCTGCCCGCCTGCAGGTGCGGCGGCGGCGACGTTGTCGAGGAGCGTTCCCTCGAACAGGTCCGCATCGTGCTCGGCCACGAGGATCACCCCGCGTGCCTGTGCCAGGTCCAGCGTGGTGAGGGCTCTTCCGTCGAGTTCGACGGAGCCCCGGTCGGGGTCCGTGCGCCGGCCCAGGCAGTGCAGCAGCGCCGAGGCGTCCGCGGGGTTCGCGGCGACGACGCCGACGGTCTCCCCCGCCTCGATGTCGATGTCCACCGCGTCCAGTGGGCCGTACGAGAGATCGCGCAGACGCAGGCGGCCTTCGGCGGCGAGCGGCCGCGCGGCGGCGTCGGGCGTGCGTGGCGGCACCGTGCTCACGGCGGGGCGTGCGCCGAGTACTGCGGCGATGCGTGCGGCCGACGCGCGGCCCTGGGCGAGCTCGGCGTTGACCCAGGAGAACTCGGAGAGCGGGCCGATGAGGAAGAGGGCGAGCGCGACGCACGACACGAGCTCGCCGATCCCGATGTCGCCGCGGGCGGCGAGCCGGCCGCCGACGAGCGCGACAAGGGCGATGAAGGCACCGGTCAGGAGCGTCACGACCCCGTTCTGCCAGGCCTCGGCGCGGGCCGCTCGCAGGGTCGCGGACAGTGAGTCGCGGCTGATGCCCCGGTAGCGGGCCGTCGCGGCGGGCTCTGCGCCGATGCCCTTCAGGACGCGGAGTCCGGCCACGAGGTCGGCGGCCACGCCCGAGGCGTGCGCCGCGCACTCCTGTTCGGTCTCGCTGCGCCGCTCCAGCGGCTTGCTCAGCAGGTGTCCCAGCCACAGCAGCAGCGGGGTGCCGAGCAGTACGAGCAGACCGAGACCGACGGACATCCTCAGCAGGAAGACGGCACCCACCACGAGACCCACGGCCGCGCCGGCGCCGACGATCAGGGCCATGGTCACGGCGCCGACCCGTTTGGCGTCCTCGGTGGCGATGTTCGCCAGTTCGCCCGGCAACCGGCCGTCCTCGGCGCCGCCTTCGGGTGCGAGGACGCGCTCGACCAGTGCGACGCGGAGCAGATGTGCCGCGGTCACGGAGGCGCGTTCGCCGGCGAGGGCGCCGTACCGGAAACCGAAGGAAAGCCCGACGTAGACGACGGCGAGTACGCCGAGCCACAGCATCAGTCCAGCGGCATCCCCTTCGACGACTCCCTGATCGACGGCCAGTCCGATGAGGACGGGGACGATGGCCTCGCCGCCCTGATGGCACGCCCCGAGGAGCACGCCGAGCGCGACGGAGCGCCGCCGGCCGCGGACCACGGACCGCAGCACGTCCCGTCCCCTGAGCTCCGGCTTCCCCACGCATCCCCTCCGGATACGGCTCAGAAGTGCCCAGGAACCGCATGACAACTTAGGCAAGGCTAACCATCTTTGATGGCCTTCGCCACCCTTCCGGAGCGGAAGTCCCCGATCGCCGCGAGGCAGTCGGGCGGCCGCGCGCCGCTCGGGTCGCCGCCGGGTCGTCCGGCACCGGATGCCCGCCGCCACACCGTCGGCCGCGCCGCCTACCGACGTGCGGATCGCGCCACTTCGCCGATACAGGCTTCTTCTGGCAGGGCCTGCCCGAGCGTAAGGTCGTGCCGCTGGTCCCGCCCGCTCACCCGAAGCGCAGGAGAGGACTCTTCCCTGCTCTGCACGAGGATCACCAACGCCCGCATCGTCACGATGGATCCGGCCCGTCCGCTCGCCCGCGAACTCGGCGTCTGGCAGGGGCGCGTCGTCGGGCTGGACGAGGACGTCGCCGGGCTGACGGCACGTCGTACGGTCGACCTGGACGGCGCCGCGGTACTGCCCGGCTTCATCGACAGCCATGTTCATCTGGCCTGGGCAGGGCTCAAGGCGTCGGCGCCGGCCGTGGCGCCCGGCGCCCGGGCCGACGACGTGCTGCAGGCGGTCGCCGAGGCCGTGACGCGGGTACCGGCCGGCGGCTGGGCGGACCTCGGCGGCTTCGACCGGCGCACGCTCGACCGCCCGTTGACGGCCGCCGACCTGGACGCCGTGAGCGACGGGCGCAGGGTCTTCCTCGGGGACGTCTCGGGTCACGCCTGCCTGGTGAACTCGGCGGTGCTGGAGCGACTTCCCGCCTGGGCGGTCCACCCCGACGGCTTCCTCGTCGAGGAGGCGATGGGGGCCGCGCTGCAGTCCAGGCCGGCGCACTCGCTCGAAGAACTGGCAGCGGCCGTCGAGCGCGCGGCCCGCGTGTGCCGTGCCGAAGGGATCACCGGCTGCGCGGAGGCAGGCATCGGCGGGCAGATGTTCGGCCGGGGGCCCGTCGAGGCCGCGGCCTACCAACTGGCGCGGGAGTAGGGCCGGCTGACGCTCCGCGTCCAGCTGATGGTGTCGGCCGACGCCCTCCGCCCGGTCGACACGGCACCGGAGGACACCACGTCGCGGGCGCTCTCGCTGGGGCTGCGCACCGGGTTCGGCGGCGGAGCGCTGTCGCTCGGAGCCCTGAAGGTCTGGGCGGACGGCGGGATGATGGCCCGTACGGCCGCACTCACCAGTCCCTACCGGGAAGGCGGCTCCGGCTCCGGCTCCGGCCAACTGCTGAGCTCTCCGGAGGCGTTGGAGGCCACGATCGTCGAGGGACACCTCGCGGGCTGGCAGCTGGCCGTGCACGCCATCGGCGACCGCGCCGTCGACGTGGCCCTGGACGCCCTGGAGGAGGCGCAGAAACTGCGCCCCCGTCCGGACGCGCGCCACCGCGTCGAGCACGCGGGCCTGGTGCGCCCGGACCACAGCTGCCCCGGATGGCCGCCCTCGGCGTCACCTGCGTCGTCCAGCCGGGCTTCCTCCGCCACTACGGGGACGACTACGCCTCCGTCATGGGTGAGGAGAGGGAGGGATGGCTCTACCGCGGCCGCGCCTTCCTCGACCACGGCGTGCGACTGGTGGCCAGCTCCGATCGCCCCGTGGCCGACGGATCGCCGCTCGGGCCGTCCAGTTCATGGTCGAACGAGCCTCGCTGTCCGGTCGCCCGATCGGACCCGACGAGGCGATCACGGTGGAGGAGGCGCTGCGCTCGTACACGACCGAGGCGGCGCGCGCCTGCCACTGGGACTCCGACGCGGGCAGCATCACCCCCGGAAAGCGTGCGGACCTCGTGGTGCTGGGGGACGATCCGCTGCGGACCGATGCGTCCCGGATCGGCGACATCGAGGTCGTCCGTACGTTTCTGGAGGGCGACGACGTCCACTGAGGAGAGCCGTCGGCTGCCGGGCGGGCGTCGGTGCGGGACCCGTTCCTCATGGTGGAGCCGGCCCGCATCCGTGTCACGGCCCCGGGATGCCGGGCGCCCCGGTGGCCCCGCTCCTCGGCAGACCTGACACGATGGGCGCCACCGCACGGGCCCCGGCCGGTGCCAGCCCATCACGGTCGTTCCGACACGGAGGCGTACATGAGCGCAGGCCCTCGAGTGGGCGAGCAGATCGCCGACTTCTCGCTGCCCGGCGGTGTCCTGGTGGGCGACTCGTTCGAGCGCCGCGAGTTCACCGCATCCGGGCAGTCGGGCACACCACTGGTGCTCGCCTTCTACCCGGGCGACGACACTCCGGTGTGCACCAAGCAGCTGTGCTCGTACTCCAGCGGACTGGAGGCGTTCGAGGACTGCGGCGCGCTGGTGTGGGGCATCAGCCCGCAGAGCGTGGACAGCCACGAAGCCTTCGCCCGGAAGCACTCACTGCGCATCCCGCTGCTCGCCGACACCGACCGCGCGGTGTCCAGGGCGTTCGGGGTCAGCGCCCCGGGCTTCGGCCTGCGCCGCGCGGTGTTCCTGATCGCCCCGGACGGAACCCTCCACTGGAAGCACGTCTCCCTCCTCGGCATGACGTTCCAGAGCGTGTCGACTCTCTCCGCCCACCTGGAGAAGATGGGGAAGCACCGTTCCCGATAGGCCTGCCCGAGCCGGCGGGGCCCGGCGGCTGCGGCGGTCGAGGCACCGTGATCCGGATTCACCTGACACCTCCGAGGATGCCCCGGTCTTCAGGCCGGGGAGGAATCGGACCCCTGCGGAGCAGGGCAAGGAAAGAGCAATCGCCGTCAGGGCGATTGGTCGTCTGCCGAGTCGCTGCCGCGCCCGGCCTCAAGCCGGTGCAGGATCTCGGAGTTGAGGGACCTGCGGGCGGACTTGGCCTGAGAGACCAGCCACTCGTGCAGGTCGGCGGGCAGCCTGAGCGTGATGCGCACTTCATGATCCATGCCCTCAATCGTAGTGGCAGAATGGTGGCATGACGACACCGCAGCTATCGGGGGGGCGCCGGGCATGCCCGGTACACCTACCGGCTTCGCGTGTCGTCGCCGCCCGCACTGGCCTCGAAGCCGAGTGGGCGCGCTGCCGGTGGGTGTGGAACGAGGGCGTGGCCGTGTCCCGCAAGGCCCACGCGGCGAACCAGGGCGCCGCCGAGAAGACGACGTGCGGACCGGCGCAGCTCGACAAGATGCTGACCGAGGCCCGCAACGCCATGGCCTGGCTGCGTGAGGGTGCCTCGGTGCCGCAGCAGCAGACCATCCGCGATTTCGCCAAGTCCCGCGCCAAGGCGCTCAAGGACATCAAGGCGAAGCTGCCGCTCCGGCAGCGTGCCGGGATGCCCCGCATCAAGCGGAAGCGAGACGCGCTGCCGACGCTGAACTACACGATGCGCGGGTTCCGGCTGAAGGACGGCCGCCTCCACATCGCGGGCGGCATCGCCCTGACGGTCGTCTGGTCCCGCGAACTCCCGGCCGCACCCAGCAGCGTGCGGGTCCACCAGGACTTTGTCGGGCACTGGTACGCGTCGTTCGTCGTCGCCACCGAAGCACAGCCGCTCCCGGCAACGGGTGCCGTACTCGGTGTGGACTGGGGCGTGAAGGAGACCGCCACCACCACGTCCGACGCCCACGACCTCCCGCACGCCGAGCACGGCAGGCGTGCGGCGCAGCGCCTCGCCCACTACCAGCGGATGATGGCCCGCCGTAAGCCCGCGCGCGGACAAGCCGCCTCCAAGGGCTACCGCGAAGCCCGGAAGCAGACCGCGAAGCTCCACAAGAAGGTGGCCCGGCAGCGGCAGGACACCGCCCGCAAGTGGGCCAAGCGCGTCGTCCGCGACCACGACGCAATCGCTGTGGAGGACTTCCGGCCGAAGTTCCTCAGCCGCACCACCATGGCCCGCAAGGCCGCTGACGCGGCGATCGGCGCTACCAAGACGGCCCTGATCGAGATGGGCCGCAAGCATGCACGGGACATCCGTCTCGTGCATCCCGCGCACACCACCATGGATTGCGCGTCGTGCGGAGCGAGAACCAAGCACGCACTTCCTCTCTCGGAACGTACCTACACCTGCACCGCGTGCGGAGTCGTCTCCCCTCGGGATAAGAACTCCGCGCGCGTGATGCTGGTCCGGGCTGGTCTCAACCCGGCTGGTGCTGATCGTGTAAGAGCCGGCGGACCGCTGGTCCCCAGCCAACGTGAGCCAGGAATCCCCGTCCCTTAGGGCGGGGAGGATGTCAAAGAAGACGACCGCGACAGGGCCCGTGCAGCGACTGCAGGACGCCTACGCCCAAGGGCACCTCTCGCACGAGGAGTTGGACGAGCGCCTTCACCGGCTGCTCGTCGCCAGGACGCACGGCGAGCTCGTGTCGACGCTGGCCCCACTCCCGGAGGAGGTTGCGGCCACCCCGTCCACGATCGCCGTCGCGGGCGGACGGATCCGGCGGCGCGGTGCATGGCGAGTGCCCCGGTTCCTCAAGGTCGAGTCCGCATACGGAAGGGTGCACCTGGACCTGTCCCGGGCGGTCATCGAGCATCCGGTGATCGCCATCGAGTTGCACCTCGGCACCGGCAAGGCCAAGATCACGGTGCCTCGCGACGCGATCGTCGACGCCGAGGACGTGCGAACCGGGTGGAAGGACACGCTCTACAGGACCCGGCGGCGCACCCGCCCCGGCGGGCCGACGATCCGGATCTCCGGGGCCATGGGGTTCGGACGCCTGAAGATCCGCCACGCGTGGCGTTGACGGCGCGTCCGTCCTGCCCGGGCACCGCTGTAACCACTGGAGTCACCTAGCCGGTCAAGATCCCGTCGCGCCAGTCCTCGGGCACCCCTCGTCCGGCCCCTGGGCGGCGGCGCATACTCGGTGGTGAGGGGTGGGAAGCAAATTCCGCCTGGAGTGTGAGCCAGATGCCAGGGACCCGTTCTCGTTCACGGTATGCAGCCGACCGGGGACTGACCACCCGCATGGTGACGACCATGTTCCTGATCGGGCTGCTGTACGTCGTCTTCGTGGGCGTTCTGCTGGCCGTCCTCCGGGACTCCTGGCCGATCGTGCTGGTCATCGCGGGCGGCCTGTTCGTCGCGCAGTTCTGGTTCAGCGACCGGATCGCCGCGTACAGCATGGGCGCGCGCGAGGTCACCCCCGAGCAGGCGCCCGAGTTGCACGGAGCCGTGGACCGCATCTGCGCCCTCGCCGACATGCCCAAGCCCCGCGTGGCCATCGCCGACAGTGACGTGCCGAACGCGTTCGCCACCGGCCGCGGCGAGAAGACGGCCCTCGTCTGCGCCACCACCGGACTCCTCCGCCGCCTGGAGCCGGAGGAGCTGGAGGGTGTGATCGCGCACGAGCTGTCGCACGTCGCCCACCGCGATGTCGCGGTGATGACCGTCGCCTCGTTCCTCGGTGTGCTCGCGGGCATGATGGCCCGTGTATGGCTCTACAGCGGGCTGGGCCGCAGCAGCCGCGACAGCAACACCGCCATCGCGGTGCTGGTCGTCCCGCTGGTGAGCGCCGTCGTCTATGTGATCAGCTTCCTGCTGACCCGGCTGCTGTCCCGTTACCGGGAGCTGTCCGCCGACCGCGCCGCCGCGCTCCTGACCGGTCGCCCGTCGGCGCTGGCTTCGGCGCTGACCAAGGTGACCGGCCAGATGGCCAGGATCCCGACGCAGGACCTGCGCAAGGCGGAGCCGTTCAACGCCTTCTGGTTCGCCCCGGCGTTCTCCTCCAAGGAGAGTCTGGGCAGGCTGCTCTCCTCGCATCCGACGCTGGAGCAGCGCCTGGACCAGCTGGGCAGGATCTCGCTGCAGCTCGGCCGCTCGTGACCCGTCCCGTACGCCCGCTCACTCCACCCGCTCCACCCGAGGAAGGGACTCCGCCCATGGGACTCCTCGACGCCATCCTGGGCCGCGGCAAGCCGGTACCGCCCGACCTCGACCGGCTCTTCGGTCTGCCCGCTGCGGCGATCACCCTCCAGGCGGGAGCCGGGTTCGTGCCGACCGGGGCCGGGTCGGTGTGCTTCGCCGGTGTCGAGGGCGGGGCCTTCGCAAGGGTCCGGGACGACGTTCGCGACCTGCTCGACGCCGACACCGACCGGGGCGGGACTCCGGTGGCGTTCACCCGGGACGCGTACGGGTACACCTGGCTCCTGGCCCGGCACCCGGCCGACGACACGGCCTCCCTGGTCAACGACCTGCATGCCGTCAACACCCTGCTCCAGGACGCCGGCTTCGGCCCGCACCTGCTCTGCTCGCTGGTCGGATTCCGCGACACCGCGGCCGAAAGGGACCTCGCCCTGGTGTACCTCTACAAACGCGGCTCCTTCTATCCCTTCGTTCCCCTGCCCGGAACGGCCGAGAAGCGCGACAACGCCCTGGAGCTCCAGGTCCGGGCGCTGCTCGCGGACGACCTGCCGATCGAGGACGATCTGAGCCGGTGGTTCCCGCTGTGGGGCGCGCCCGGAATCGGCGCAGCCGAGGAAGGCGACGGGAACGGTTGACCACCGGGCACCCGGCGGAGACGCGCCGCTCCGTCCCGCCGGCGCCGTTCGTGGCTGCACGCGCCCGGCCGTGCGAGCCGGGACCGCCCGGCGCGCCCCTCGCGGCACCCCCCGGTAAGGGCGTTTGCACGCCTCTGGCAGTGACGTCAGAATCGGAACCAAGGGACTTGTGGCCTCCTGCGGAGGACCACGCGCCGCGCGCTGCGAGGCCGGCATTTCGCCGACGGAAGGTGGGCGGGCATGCGGCACTACGATCTGGTGGTTCTGGGCATGGGCAGCGGCAACATGCTGCTCGACGACGAAATCGCCCATCTGCGCACCGCGGTCGTGGAGCCCGACCGCTTCGGCGGGACCTGTCTCAACCGGGGCTGCATTCCGAGCAAGATGTTCGTCGTCACGGCCGACGCGGTCGAGGGCGCGCGGGCGGCTGCGCGGCTCGGCGTCGACGCGACCGTCGACCGGGTCGACTGGAAGGCCGTCCGCGACCGGGTGTTCGGCCGCATCGACCCGCTGCACGACAGCGCGGTGAACTACCGCAGGGAGCACGGTGTCGACGTGTACACCGAGGAGGGACGCTTCGTCGCGCCGAAGGTGCTGCAGGTCGGGGCGGAGCAGCTCACCGCCGACACGTTCGTCCTCGCCGTCGGGTCACGGCCCCTGGTGCCGGACGTGCCCGGCCTCGACGCCGTGCCCTTCCACACGTCGGACACCGTCATGCGGATCGACGACGTCCCGTCGTCCATGGTCGTCATCGGCGGAGGCTTCGTCGCGGCCGAGTTCAGCCATGTCTTCGGTTCGTTCGGCACCGGCGTGACCATCGTGCAGCGCGGGCCGCGTCTGCTGACGTCTGAGGACGAGCAGGTGTCGGCGCGTTTCACCGAACTCGCCTCGCGGCGGCACCGCGTACTCCTCGACACCGTGGTCGCCTCCGTCGCCCAGGACGGGGGCGGCGTTGCCGTCACGGTGAACGGTCCGGACGGCGACGAGGTCCTGCGGGCGGCGACGCTGCTGGTGTGCGTCGGCCGCCGCCCCAACACCGACCGGCTGGACGCGGCCGCCGGAGGACTGGAACTGGACGAGCACGGCCACATCGCGGCCGACGAGGCCTACCGGACATCGGTGCCGGGGGTCTGGGCACTCGGCGACGTGGTCAACCACTTCCAGCTCAAGCACATGGCGAACGCCGAGTCGCGGATCGTGCGGCACAACATGGTCCATCCGGAGGACCTTCGCACGCTGACCAACAGGGTTGCGCCGCATGCCGTGTTCACCAGCCCGCAGATCGCCGCGGTCGGGCTGACCGAGCAGGAGGCGCGGCGCCGCGGGATCCCGTACCTGGCCAGTGTGCGCGACTACGCGGACACCGCGTACGGCTGGGCGTTGGAGGACACCACCAGCTTCGTGAAGGTCCTGGCCGATCCACGGGAGCGGACGATCCTCGGCGCCCACATCATCGGCCCTCAGGCCGCCACGCTCATCCAGCCGCTGATCCAGGCCATGGCCCTGGGGCAGACGGTGGACCAGGTCGCCCGGGAGGCGCTGTACATCCACCCCGCCCTCACCGAGGCCGTCGAACAGGCCCTGCTGGGGCTGTAGTCGGCGCCTCCGCGGCGTCCATGGACGAGGAGGCACGTGGTGGGACCGGATGACGTGTCTCCGGTTCCACCGGCGTCGGGCATGGGGAACGGGCGGGGCGACCGAGGCCGCCCCGCCCGTCGGGTCGCCCCGCCAGGTGTCCGTCAGCGCAGGCCGAAGGCCCGGGTGATGGTCTGGGAGACGCTGTTGCCGGCACCGTCCGATGCGGTGACCCGGAGGCTGACGAAGCCTGCCGACCTGGGCGCGTGCAGACTCGTGCGCCACGCCTCACCACGGCGGTCCACGGCGTGCCGCTGCCAGGTCGCCCCGTCGTCGTACGAGACCTCGACGGAGACCTTCCCGATCGACGCCGTGGTTCCGGGCAGGTGCGAGGGTGTCACCGTCAGCGCGGCGCGCCGGTCGGCCCGGCCCGTCCTGTCCGTGTCCACGCCGTAGTCGAGCTGGATCAGCGGCAGGGCCTCGGCCGACTCGCTCCCGGTGGCCGCCGACGTGAACCGCCACTCGGTCGTCGTGTGCGTCGAGTACGGATGGGCCCAGTCGCCCCGGTCGTTGTCGACCACCAACCGGTAGGGCTGCCGCTCCGCCGCGAGGCCGGGGACCTGCAGCCTCTCCGCGTTGCCCCAGTCGAGTTGCCGGTCGCCCTGGTAGAGGGTCATCGAGTTCTTCACGTCGAAGTTTCCGAGGGCTTCGCCGACATGGCCGGCGCCGGAGTCGCCCCAGCCGGGCGCCGGGATGTACACGGTGTCGAGGTAGCGCACCGGCTGATAGCCGATCGGGCCCATGCGGGGGCGCTGGATCGGGCCGAACCAGTGGGCCCTGCCGGGCTTTCCGGCCGGGTAGCGCAGCACGTTCAGGGAATGCTGCCCGGTCTCCGTGGGGATGAAGGCGTCCTCCAGCCAGGCGGCTTCGGCCGTGACCCAGTCGGTGCGCTCTCCCTGGGCGGGAGCCGTGAGCTGGTTCCCGACGACCCAGCCCCGCCAGACATCGGCGCGGAACTCGTTCGCCTTGCCGGGACGGTGGTTGCGGAAGGAGACGTCCACCCGGCCCACGTCGCGCGGCCCGATGCGCCAGGTCGGGTCGGCCGGCACGGCGCCGGACCAGTGGTGGACCACGTCGTAGAGGTAGTCGGTGGTGGGCTGAGAGGTGACCTTGAGCGTGGTGGAGCCGCGCCGGATCGCCTCGATCAGCGCGTCGCCCCGGTCGGCGTCGAGCGTCGCCACCGTCAGGGGTGCCGGGCTGTGCGGGCTCCAGGGAGACTCGTCCCAGGGCCCCAGCCGGCCGAGTCCGTCGTTGACGACCAGGAGCATCCGCGCGCCCGCGGCAGCGGCGGCGGCCGCCTGCTCCCGGATCTCCACGGTGTCGCTGCGCCGTACCACCACGGCCTTGCCCCGCACGTCGCGCAGGGCCGGCTCCCGGGACGAACCCTCGCCGGCGAAGACCGCCTTCAGGGTCCGGGTTCCTGCGGGCAGGGGCTCGGCCGCGCGCTTGACCAGCAGGTCGCCGTAGCTCCGCGAGCCCGCGCCGATGGTCAGCGCGGGCTGCTCGAGCCGGAACCGGGCGCCGAACTCGAACTCTCCGTCGGTGACCTTCCGTCCGGTCGGCAGTGCCCAGATGCTGTCGTAGGACTCGTCGGGCAGCATGGACGACTCGACCAGGCTGTCGCCGAACGACCGGTGGACGTCCAGCCGGGGAGCGACAGCGGTCGTCTGCCTCGGCACCTGCGCCAGGATCCGACGGGCCTTCCGGCCGTCGAGGGTGACGGTGCGGTCCCGGTCCAGCCGGACGTCGTTGAAGCCGAGCAGCGCCATGCCCAGCGAACGCGGCCCGTTGGCCCCTCGCACGTCGGCGGTCAGCCATCCGCTGTAGGTGCCGACGGGAAGCCGTGCGGTGCCGGTGCCGGACGCGTCGAGGTCCATCACCGTGAAGAGACCGGCGGCGGTGAGGAGGACCCGGCCTGCCAGCGGCTTGCCGGACCGGTCCTTGGCGACGACGGTCAGCGTCTGCCGCTGTCCCTCCTTCGCGGTGCCGATCAGGGTCCGGGCCCGGACCTTGCCGGTGCCGTCCCTGCCGTTGATCATGCCGCTGACCGTCCGGTCGGCCGGGAGCCGGTCCAGGTTCGCGGTCAGGGTGACCGAGGTGGTGCCGTGTGCGGGAATGGTGACCCGGTCCTCGGAGAGGGCGAACAGCCCGGCCGGGACGTCCGCATCGATCGCCAGGTCCAGCGCGACCGGGGCGTCACCGGTGTTGGTGTACGTCACCTTCCGTACGTCGGTCTCGCCCGGCTCGTGCGGCCAGGAGTGGAAACCCGAGGAGACCCCGGCGGTCGCGAAGACCGAGGTGCGCACCGCCGCGAGGGCGTCGAGCCGGCCGCCACCCGCCTGGTACGGGGTGTACGACGGCGTGGCCTTCGCGCTGCTGACCAGCGCCTCCTTCAGCTGCGAGCCGGTCCAGTCCGGGTGGGCGGCGGCGAGCAGCGCGGCGGCGCCGGCGACGTGCGGTGTCGCCATCGACGTACCGCTCATCGTGGTGTAGTAGCCCGAGCCGCCCCGCCGGTGGTGGGAGCGGGCCGCGAGGATGTCGACTCCTGGTGCGGTGATCTCGGGCTTCAGCCCTCCGTCGCCGTCACGCGGGCCCTGGCTGGAGAACTCGGCGAGGCGGTCCTCGGAGTCGACGGCTCCGACGGTCAGTGCGGCGTCCGCGGCCCCGGGGCTGTTGATGGATTGCGGGCCGCCGTTGCCGGCCGCGATCACGAACAGCGCCCCGGTCTCGCGGCTGAGCCGGTTGACCGCCTCGCTCATCGGGTCGGTGCCGTCGCCGCTGCCGCCCAGGCTCATGCTGACGATCCTGGCCTTCTGGTCGCGGGCGGCCCATTCCATGCCCGCGATGATCCAGGACGCCTCTCCCCCGCCGTCGGCGTCGAGGACCTTCCCGACGGACAGGCGGGCGCCGGCGGCGACGCCTCGCTCCTTGCCGTCCGACGCGCTGCCGGTGCCGGCGACGGTCGAGGCGACATGCGTGCCGTGGCCGTGGTAGTCGGTCATCTCCGGCTCGTACGGGACGAAGCTGGCGGTGTCGTCGACCTGCCCGGCGAGATCCGGGTGCTCGGCGTCGAGACCGGTGTCGAGCACGGCCACCTTCACGCCCTTGCCGGTGTTGCCCTCAGCCCAGACCTGCTGGGCACCGATCTGGGCGGTCGAGTCCGCCAGGCTGGCCTTCACCTTGGCGTCCAGCCAGACCTTGGCGACTCCACCCGCGAAGGCCGGTCCGGCCGTCCGGGCGGCCGTGGAAGAGCCGCCGGTGAGCGCCGACCAGAACGCGGGAGCCTGCGCGCGGTTCTGTGCGAGGGCCGCGCCCTGGATGCTTCCGAGCCGGCGGACGACCGTCGAGCCCGGCATCTTCGGCTGGGTGCGGGACTCGGCGGCGGCATCGGTGTAACTCACGATGAGCGGCAGCCTGGAGGAGTGCGCGTCGTCGTAGCCGTCGGCTATCAGCCGGGTGACGTTGAACAGTTGCCTGTCCAGTTTCCCCGCGCTGACGTACGGCAGGACGGAGTCGGGATAGACGTACGTCGAGCCGTCGACGACGGCTCGGTGGAAGCCGCCGGTGGTTCCGTTCGCTCCCTGGAAGGAGCGAACGGCCGTGCCGTCGGACGCGGTTCCGATCGTGACCTTGTCACCGGTGATCAGGGTGACGGTGTGCGTGCCGCCGGCCGCGGGTGGCCGGGACGCGGCGCCGGCCGGCGGTACCGGCCCGGACGGGTTCCCGGGCGAAGCTGCGGCCGGCAGGACGCCCATGGCCAGGGCGGCGACCGCGGCGAGCGCGATCGGCCCTGACCTGGACATGGCAACGGCAGGCAAAGAAGACCCCCAGAGGGCGCGAAGGACGAGAGACGACCTGGATGATCGAGGGCGACTCGGGTCGCGCACAATGGGATTGGGCTGGCGCTCCCGCGCCATGGCGCAGGTTCGCCAAGGGGTGCGGCACCTCGCCGGACCCGCGGCCGGACGGTGCACGGGGTTCCGGCTACCCCGGGGGCCCGCCGGCCCGACCCGCGCGAGACGTCAGGGGTCAGGCCGCGCCGCTCCCCCGCTCTCCGGTCGCTGCCGGCCGGTCCCCCTCCGCGACGCGAGGACGACGAGGACGCCGGCGACGGCGCCCGCGAAATACGGCGACGGCACGAGCAGGACCCCGCCGGTCAGGCACCACGCGGCCAGCCCCCAGCCGATGCCGGCGGGCACGGCCACCCCGCGTCCGGCGAGGTGCCACGTCAGGCAGCCGAGCAGGATCAGGGGCACGGCGAAGCTCCCCGGCCCGGCCCAGAAGGTCAGCTGGTTCGCGAGCGACTCCCCCGCTCCGTCGCCACCGTCCATGAGCGGTACCGCCGCCCACAGGCCGCGTTCCGCCCAGCCGATGACGGTCTCCCGGTCCATGGCGGCCAGCAGCAGCAGATGGCCCGTTCCCAGCCCGACCATGATGCCGCTCGCCCACCGCAGCAGTCCCCCGCGCGTACCCATCGGCCTCGCCCCCTCGCTCTGTACGCAACCGTATATTTGATGTGTACGGTACCGTACACATCTCTCGACACCCTCATCACCGAGAACAGGCGGACAGTTGGCTCCCAACGCCCGGACTCCCCGAAGCCGCTGGGTCGAAGCAGGACTCGAAGCCCTCGCCGAGGGCGGGCCGGACGCCGTCCGGGTCGAGGCCCTGGCCGCTGAACTCGGTGTGACGAAGGGCGGCTTCTACGGGTACTTCGACGGCCGCCCCGCGTTGCTCGACGAGATGCTCGACGAGTGGGAGCTTCGCTGCACCAGGAGCATCCTCGATCAGGTCGAGTCGGAGGGCGGGGACCCCGCGGAGCGGGTCCGGCGCGCCGGCGAGCTGACCTTCTCGGACGATCTGCACCGTGTCGACCTCGCGGTCCGTGAGTGGGCCCGCCACGACCCGTCGGTCGCGACGCGGCTGCGCCGGGTCGACAACGCCCGGATGGAGTTCCTCCGCGCCATGTTCGGCAGCTTCATCGCCGACGCCGACGAGGTCGAGGCACGCAGCACCCTCACGTTCGCCCTCGCCGTCGGCCGCCACTTCATCGCCGCCGACCACCCGGGTCGCACCACCCGCGAGGCCGTCCGGCTCGCCGGGGAACTCCTCCTGCGCCGGCGGCTGTGACCGCCCGCGAACCCCGCCTTCGCGCGCTCCGGTTCGAGCAGTGCCCGCGTCCCGCCGGTCGGCACAGCGGTACGGGCGGTGGTCCGCACCCCGGTGATCGGCGCCCCGGTCCGGTCCCGGAACCGACGGCGCCACGGCCACTGCCGCGGGATCCTCGGCGCCGGACCGCTCGCGGGCGGCCGCGTGGGATCAGCGCGGTTGCGGCGACGGGCGGGCCGCACGGGTGACGGCTCCCAGAGCAGGCGCGTACCGCTCGCACGCGCGATGGCCCGCAAATGGCGTCCCGTGTTGCCGACGTACCAGATCGACCGGGTCCGCGTGCGGCCATGGTAGGCGGGAACACCGTCGTCCAGCAGAGCCGTGAGCCTCGGCTGGTCCAGCGACGCGGCGGAGAACTCGTACAGCTCGGTCAGCCGTGGAGCGATCAGGCCGTAGTCGAGCATGCGGGCGAGGGCGTGTTCGTCGAGGACGGTCTCCTCGACGGGTGCGGCGACCGGGTACTCGGGCGGGAAGGACCGGCCGAGATCGAGGAACATCCGGACGTTCCGGTGGCGTGGGTCGGCCATCAGCGGCCCCAGCGACGCCAGCCGGCCGAGCGCGAGACGCGGTTCCGCGAGCATCGCGTGGTTGAACAGGACGCGGAGCAGCGCGACGTTCATCATGAACCACTCCACCTTGCGCTCGGCGGCGGCCAGGTCCTCGTGGCCCAGGTAGCCGGCGACGATGCTGGCGTTGTGCGCGCGGTACCAGCGGCGGGGTGACGGTGCGCGGATGAAGTCCGCCCAGCACTCGACGCTGGGGGCACTGGGCACGCCCGCACCCCAGGCGCACAGCAGATGGGCCTCGGCCTTGCCCCGCAGCAGCCGTTCGTTGACGGCGCGCCACCAGGCGCTGCCCGGTGGGTCGGAGGTCTCCGGAGCCAGTACGCCGCGGGCGAGTGACCAGCGCAGGAAGCTCGGCTCGGCACGGCCGTACCGGCGTCGGGGTCCCGTCGCGTGCCGGTAGAACTCCCGCGCCAGCTCATAGCGTCCGGCCGGATCGTCCCGTACCCGCGCGACCTGCTGCTCCGCGCGCGCGGCCGCGTCAGCCACGGCTGCTCGCTCGGATCGGCGTCATGCGGGAACCTCGAGGCTTCCAGGGCCGGCGCCCTGCCGGGGTGGCGTCAACTCGGTGTGGGGTGGCGAACCGGGGATCACCGTATCGCGGCACGGCGGGAACACCTCAGCTTGTGCCGGGCGCCCCGGGATTGGCGCGTCGGCCCGGCGCGCCGGCGTCCTCGGAGCCGGTGCCTTCGGGGACGGTGAGATCCCCGAACGAGTCGAGGTCCGGGAAGGCGTCGAGGTCGCCGAAGGTGCGCCTCGGCCCCGGGGGGTTCGAGGGGTTGTTCGGACCAGATCGTCTTGCCGTCGCCGGCGTACCGGGCGCCCCAGCGCTGCGCGAACCGGGCGATCAGGAAGAGACCGCGGCCGCCCTCGTCGGTGGTCCGGGCGTGGCGCAGATGGGGGGCGGTGCTGCTGCCGTCGGAGACCTCGCAGATGAGCGTGCGGTCACGGATCATCCGCAGCCGGATCGGCTCGGAGGCGTAGCGGATGGCGTTGGTGACAAGCTCGCTGACCACCAGTTCCGTGGTGAAGCTGAGGTCTTCGAGTCCCCAGGCGGCGAGCTGGCGGACCGCGCCCGCACGGGCCGGCGCGACGGCCGCGGGGTCCTTGCTGACGTCCCAGGTGGCCACGTGCCGGTCGCCCAGGGCGTGCGTACGGGCGAGGAGCAGCGCCGCGTCGTCGCCCGGCCGGTGCGCAGAGAGGCGGGCGACGGCGGCGTCGCAGAGTTCCTCCGTCGAGGCCCGGGGCGCGGCCAGGGCGTCGAGCAGCATGTCGAGCCCCTGGCCGGCGTCGAGGGAGTGGCTCTGGATCAGGCCGTCGGTGTAGAGGGCGAGGACACTCCCCTCCGGGACGTGGATCCGAGTGGATTCGAACGGCAGACCTCCGAGGCCGAGAGGCGGACCACTGGGGAGGTCCACCAGCCGGGCCGTGCCGGTGGGCGTGACGAGCGCCGGCGCGGGGTGGCCGGCGCGTGCGAGGGTGCAGTCGCGGCCGACCGGGTCGTACACGGCGTAGAGGCAGGTCGCACCGGTCACCCCGGACGATTCGTCGCCTTCCTCGGCGATCCTGCCGACCATGTCGTCGAGGTGGGCGAGGACCTCGTCGGGGGCGAGGTCGATCCCGGCGAGGGTCTGCACGGCGGCGCGGAGGCGTCCCATGGTGGCGGCGGCGTGGATGCCGTGGCCGACGACGTCGCCCACGACCAGGGCGACGCGGGCGCCGGAGAGCGGGATGACGTCGAACCAGTCCCCACCCACGCCGGCTTCGGCGTCAGCGGGCAGGTAGCGGTACGCAGCGTCGACGGCGTTCTGTCCTGGCAGGTCCCGGGGCAGCAGGCTGCGCTGGAGCGTCAGCGCGGCGGAGTGCTCGTGGGTGTAGCGGCGGGCGTTGTCGATGCAGACCGCGGCGTGTCCGGCCAGTTCCTCCGCGAGGACGAGGTCGTCGGACCGGAAGGGCCCCTTGGGCTGCCAGCGGCCGAGGGTGGCCACGCCGAGGACGGTGCCGCGGGCACGGACGGGCACGATCATCAGCGAGTGCGTCCCCAGGTCGCGCAGGTAGGCACCGCGGGCCGGGTTCCCGGCGGCCCAGTGGTCGTCGTCGGGGTCGAGTTCCGCGGCCAGTGTGGGGGTTCCGTCGACGAGCGCGCGCGTCCCGGGGGACGCCGGCGCGTAGTCGCAGGGCTCGCCCGGTGGGGTGGGCGTCGCGGGCTCCTCGCGGAGGGCGCGGTGTCCCGCGCAGCGGAGGGTGGCGGAGGCGGTGAGGGCGGCTGGGCCGGCGGGGGGCTCCTCACCGCACAGGACCGAGTCGAGGAGGTCGACGGTGACGTGGTCCGCGAGCCCGGGAACCGCCGCGTCGGCCAGTTCCTGCGCCGTGCGGAGGACGTCCAGCGTGCCGCCCAGGCGTTTGCGGGCCTCGTTCAGCAGTGTCAGCCGCTGCCGGGCGCGGTGGTTCTCGGTGGTGTCGAGGATGATGTAGCAGGCGCCCAGCGGTTGTCCTTCGTCGCTCTCCAGGCGGAAGCACGAGGTGGAGTAGGTGACTTGGTCCGGCTCCGACAGGACGTGACCGAAGTACTCGCGGCCCGTCGAGGGGCGGCCGGTCTCCAGGACCCGGCGTATCTCCGTCTCGGTCTCCTCCACGTCCAGGTCCGGGAGGACGTCGCCCAGGCGCCGCCCGAGGAAGCGTTCGCGGGCGATGCCGGACAGGTTCTGCATCGCGTCGTTGACCCATACCACCTGCAACTCGGTGTCGAACATCGCCATGCCGACCGGGGCGGTGCGGGTGATCCCCTCGAGCAGGGAGCGGCCTGCGGTCGACCACCAGGTACGTGCGGTGTCGGCGGCGAGAACCAGCCGCATGGGCCGGTCCCCGGAGTCCTCGACGGGCAGGACCCTGAGCTCCAGATCGAGCCGCCGGCCGTCCGGACGGCGCACGCTCCACCGGCCCTCCCAGCCGTCCCGGGCTCCCGGCCCGGCGGCGAGGTCGAGGGTCCCCGCCCGGTGCTCCGGGTCGTCCGCGGCCGTGCCCGCCACCGGCCGGAACACGTCCGAGAGCGGTCTGCCCAGCGCCCACGGGGCCGGGCATCCGAGAAGTGCGGCGGCCCCCTCGCTCCAGCCGCGTACCAGACCCGCGCCGTCGACCACGACCACGGCGGTCGCCGAGGTCTGGGATGTGTCCGCTGCCGCGGAGCGAGTTCTGCCGGGAGCGCTCATGCCCGCCATCCGGTGCAGCCGCCTTCCCGGCCTGCGGACGCTCGCGCGACACGGCTGCCGGGCTGATTCCACCTTACTCGCGGCGGACACTCGGCCCGGTGCCACAAGGCGCCGACCGGCTCCGGAGCCCGGCGCGGTGACGCCCTTCCCCCTCGGCGAGGGGCGGGCCGACCACTGCCCAGCGGGGGCATATATCCGGACATCCTTGCACCTTTCCAGTTACGCGCATATGCTCATATGCGTCTCAGGTCCGTGCCGAGCCGTCGGCCGACCCCACGCCGAAGCGGCGGTACGGACCCATGAGCGGTCGCGCCGTGCGGCCGTTGCACAGAACAAGGACACGCAATGGATCTCAAACTCGAAGTCGTCATCCTTCCCGTCTCCGACGTCGACCGGGCCAAGGCCTTCTACGAGACGGCGGGATTCCGCCTCGACCTCGATGCCGCTCCCAGTGACGAGTGGCGGTCCGTGCACCTCACGCCGCCCGGCTCCGAGTGCTCGATCATGTTCGGCACGGGCCTCACCAACGCCGCGCCCGGCTCCACCCAGGGCCTCTACCTCGTCGTCTCCGACATCGAAGGGGCCCGCGCGGAGCTCGTCGCCCGCGGCATCGAGGTGAGCGAGGTGTTCCACGACGCCGGGGGGATCCTCTACCACGGCCACGAGGCCGGAGACACCACCCATGGCCTGGCAGGCCAGGAGCGGATCGCGGGACCGCACCCCGACCGCGCCAGCTACGGCTCCTACGCCACGTTCAGCGACCCGGACGGCAACGGCTGGGTGCTGCAGGAGGTCACCCAGCGGGCTCCCGGACGCTGATCCCACGCCCCGCCGCCGGCGTGCGCCCGGCCGTCGGAACGCGGGAGCGGCCGTCTCCCCTCCGGCGCGGTCTACGGCCGCGGGACGCCTCCGGGCCGGGATCCACACCCCGGCCCGGATGTCCTCCTCGCCCGGGCGCACACCAGCCCGCCCGTACGCCCGGGCGCTCGCGCGCAACGCCATTACGCCGGTACGGCCTTGCACCGGCTACCGCGAACTGCGCCGGGCGCCGTGGCCGGTCGGCGCCGGCACTCCCGCCTGAGGGGCCGTGCGTGTGCGGCCCCCGTCCGGATACTGCGTGCATGGGATTCGCCGTCTTCCTGATCACGCCCGGGCTGGTCATCCTGCTGGCCGTCATGGCCTTCGCCGACCGGCTGCTCCTGCGTGCGGGGCGGGCCGGGCTGCTGCCGTGGCGGAACAGCGTCAGGCAGGGGCAGATCTCGGCGACGGGTTTCGAGCAGCTGCACGCGACGTTCTCGCCGGGCAAGCAGAGCGAGTTGAAGGAGCGGCAGAGTGCGCTCCTCCTGCGGGACGACGAGGAGGACGGGGCGCCGCCGAACCGGACCACGATCGATCCGGACGGCGGAACGGCAGTCGTCCGCGTGCCCGCGGACCGGCGGGGCGAGCCGGACGGGTCCCCCGCGGGGGAATGAGGTCTCCGGCTACTCGGCCCACGGCTCGAAGCCGGTTCGGAGGACGGCTTTCAGGGCCTCGCGCATCCGGGCCGCCTCGTCGGTGCCGTAGCTGCCCTCGAACCGGGCCTGCACGGCCTCCCACAGCGGCAGCGCGGCGTTCATCCGGCTGATTCCTTCCGGGGTGACGGTGACGATCCGTGCGCGGCGGTCGGCCGCCGACGGCTCCACGGTCACCAGGCCCTCCCGCGCCAGCGGCTTGAGGTTGGACGCGAGGGTGGTGCGATCCATGGCGATCATCTCGGCGAGACTGCCGATCGTCACCTCTCCGTGCGCAGTCAGCATCTGGAGGATGCTGAACTGGGTCGCGCGCAGTCCGGCCGGGCCCAGCGCCTTGTCGTACGTCGCGCCCAGGTAGCGGGCCGCCTTGCGCAGCGCCAGGTTGTTGCACAGGTCCCCGCGGTTCGTCGGCGCAGAGCTCATGATCTCCTCCAGAACGTACCCGTCCATGATAAGAGCAGATGCTCGTAAACGCGAAGGGTGCCGCCGCCCGGGGGCCGGAGCGTCTCCTCCCCGTCGGGGCGCGGTCGGGCCGGGAGCCCGCCGGGCACTCCCCGGGTGGCCGTCACGCCCTCCATCGGGAAGCCTCGTCCTGGAGGTCCCCGCGAGACCCGCTCCCCGGTGCGTGGCGACTTCCCGGCCGGAGGCCTGCGCCGACAGCACGGGCGGCCGGTGGACCACACGACGCGGGCGGCCCGTGGACCGCACCCTTCAGTCACCGAAGGAGACCGACCGATGGTTGCCGGCAACGCCGTTCTCATCGCCAACGCCGGAGGCGTCGGCCGTACCGTCCTGGAACAACTTCGCGCACAGGACGTCCCCGTGCGCGCCATGGTCCGCCACGACGACGACCGTGCGGCCCGGCTCCGTGCGCTCGGAGCGGAGGTCGTCGTCGGCGACCTGACCCGGCCGGAGAGCGTGGCGGCCGCACTGCAGGGGGTCGGGAGGGTGTACTTCGCCATGCCCGTGTCGCCCGACCACCTGCTGGCGACCACGGTGGTGGCCAGCGTGGCACGGGAGCACGGGGAGCTGGAGGGCCTCGTCGGCATGTCCCAGATGACGGTGTCTCAGATGACCGCCACCAGCACCGGTGAGTCGCACCAGCAGCGTCTGCACTGGCTGGCCGAGCAGGTGCTGAACTGGTCGGGCCTGCCCGTGGTGCACATCCGCCCGACGTCGTTCCTCGACAACCCGCTGTTCACCACGCTTCCCGCCCGGACCATCCGGGAGAACGGCACGATCGTGCTGCCCTTCGGTGAGGGGCGCACCTCACCGGTCGCGGTGGCCGACGTCGCCCGGGTGGTCGCCACCGTGCTCCGCGACCCCGCCCCGCACATCGGGCGCGTCTACGAACTGACCGGACCGCGCACGGTCGACATGTACGAGATGGCGGAGGAGTTCTCCAGGGCGCTCGGCCGTCCGGTGACGTACGTGGACGTCCCCCTGGACCGCTGGCGTGCCGAGGTGCTCGCCAAGGTGGGACTCCCGCCGCACACCGAACAGCACATCGCCACGATGGCGCGGCTGCACCGGGAGAACCGCTACGACCGCGCGTCCGACGACGTCGAACGCGTGACGGGCGTCGCCGCCCGGTCGATCGAGGAGTTCGTGGCCGCCCGCAAGGACTTCTACCTCGGCTGAGCCCCGGCGCGGCCGCCGCCCGCTGCCGCGCCGGGGACGCCACACGAGACGGTTCGGGCCCGCCCGGGCGAGTGGGCGGCGGGGTCAGTCCCGGGCGCCGGTGGTGACCGCCGGCTGTTCCAGGGGTGCGGAGCCGTCGGCACCGACGGCTCCACCGGACCGGACGGCACGGCCGGAGCGCCGCGCGGGAACGAGCAGTGCCGCCAGTGCCGCGCCCAGGCAGAGCAGGGCCAGCAGCACGAACCCCTGGGTGTAGCCGGCGGCGTGGGGAAACCCGGACGGCTGCAGGCTGCCGGTCACCAGCACGCCGGTCAGCGCCGCGCCGATGGAGCCGCCGATGGTCCGTACGTTGGCGTTCACGCCGGTCGCGGCACCGGTCTGCTCGGCCGGAACGCCGCCCACGATCAGATTGGCCATGGACGCGAAGGCCAGGCCGGTGCCGAGGCCGAAGACGCCGGCGACCACGGCGACCTGCCACGGCCGGTCGTGCCAGGCGGCGAGGAGGCCACAGGCCAGCGCACCGAGCCCGGCACCTGCGGTGAGGAGCTTCTTCGCTCCGAGGGCGGGCTCCAGTCGGCCGCTGAGGACGCCCGAGAGGAACATCGCGACCAGCATCGGCAGCATGAGCAGTCCGGCCGCCGTCACGCTCGCGCCGAAGCCGTAGCCCGCGGAGCGCGGTGTCTGTACGAAGGCGGGGAGGAAGGACCAGATCGCGTACATGCCGGCGCCGAACAGCAGAGCGGCGGCGTTGGTGGTCCACACCGCACGCAGCCTCATGACCCGCAAGTCGATCAGCGGGGAGCGGGAGCGCGACTCCGCCCGCATCCACACGGCGAAGAGAACCACGGCGGCGGCGAACATGCCGAGCGACAGGGGCGACGTCCAGCCCCAGCTGGTCGCCTGGCTGAGGGGCAGCAGCAGGGTCACCAGCCACCCCGAGAGCAGCGCGGCGCCCACCCAGTTGACCCGCCCCACGGCCCGTCGGGGCGACTCGGGAACGAAGCGCTGGGCCACCAGGGCGATGACCGCGACGACACCGACCGGGATCCAGAACAGATAGCGGTATCCGAGCGCGGACACGACGGGACCGGCCGCCACCATGCCGACGCCGCCGCCCGCGGCGATCACCGCGGACAGATTGGCGATGCTCGGACCGACCCGCCCAGGGGCGAACTCGTCCCGGATGATGCCGAAGGACAGCGGCAGCAGCGCGCCACCGACGCCCTGGACGACCCGGGCGACGATCAGGACGCCGATGCTCGGCGCGAGCGCGGCGAGCAGGCAGCCCGCCGCCAGGGCCAGCAGCACCGCGACGAGGGTGCGCTTCTTGCCGATCAGGTCGCCGATCCGGCCGAGGATCGGGGTGAAGATCGACGCCGACAGCAGGTACGCCGTCATCACCCAGGTCGCCGTGGACTGCGAGGTGTGCATGGCCTGCTGGACGGTGGGCAGGGCGGGCGCGATCAGCGACTGGAGCATGGAGAAGACGCCCGCACCGGTCGCGAGGACCGTAAAGGTGAGGCGGGTGGAGCTGCGGGGCATGAATGGCCTTCCGAACAGGATGCGGCGGGCGTCGTCCGGTCGCGGTCGTACGGCCCGGGGTTCCGGCTGCGAGACGGGGAGACCGGCGGGACGTCGGCGTACGGGCCGGCGCCGGGCGAGCGGTGCGCCCCGGGCGGTCCCGCCCCTCGACTGGTAAAGTGGAGGGGTGCCTCCACTGTAGCGGAGGTGATCCTCCGCTTCAACTTCCACCCCGTCGGTCGAGGAGGCCGCCATGGCAGCCCAGCCGTTCCCCGTCAGCGAGATCGTCGCGTCACGGCGCCCTCATCGCAGGGACGCCGCCCGCAACTACGACGCGCTGCTGGCCGCCGCGCGCGAGGCATTCGCCGAGAACGGCGCCGAGGCGTCCCTGGAGGACATCGCCCGCCGCGCGGGCGTCGGCATCGGCACGCTGTACCGCAACTTCCCCACCCGGCGCCACCTCTTCGAGAGCGTGTACGCGGACGAGGTCAACGCCCTGTGCCGGGTGGCCGAGGACGTCGCCGCACAGGAGCCGTGGCAGGCGCTCACCTCGTGGCTGCGCCGGTTCGTCGACTACACGGTGACGAAGCGGGCCATCCGCGAGGCGCTCAACGACGAGTCGGAGATCTTCCTGGCCTGCCGGGACTCCATGTACCAGGCCGGTGGCCCGCTGTTCGAGCGGGCCCAGGTGGCCGGGGAGGCGCGCGGGGACATGACCTTCGACGACCTGCTGCGGATGGTCGCGGGGATCACGGCGACGAACTTCCCCGACGACGCCCAGCGCGATCGCGTCCTGGCGATCGCGCTCGACGGGGTTCGCACGGCGCGCTGAGCACAAGGGGCCGGCGGGCGCCGGCGCTCCGGCACCGCATCGCTGCGGGCGCCGAGGTGACCGGCCTGCGGAGACCGCCCCGGACTCAGCGCATGCGCAGCCCGGCCGGGGTCTCGGTGCGCCCGAACACGGGCGCCAGTACGAGCTGCGCGGCGCCTTCGGCGATGCGGTAGGCGCTGCCCCCCGCCGGCGCCACCATCAGGCGGGTCCGGGACCGGAGCGCGCCCCGCACCCCTCGTACGAACTCGGACTCGGCCGCGGCGACGGCCCGGCCCCCGAGCAGCACCTGGTCGATGTCGAGCAGTTCGGCCAGATTGGTGACGCCGACGGCGAGCACGCGTGCGGCGTCGGCGACGTCGCCCCGGGCGATCGCCGCCAGGCACAGCGCCTCCAGGCACCCTCGCTTGCCGCAGGCACAGGAGGGCCCGTCGAGCTGGACGACCTGGTGCCCGAACTCGCCGGCCCCGGTCCGCACGCCCCGGTACACGGCGCCCTCCAGCACCAGCCCCGCGCCGATTCCGGTGCCGAGGTGCACATAGGCGAATGAGCCGCTCTCGCCCTGGAGCAGTATCCCCAGGGCGGCGGCATTGGTGTCCTTGTCGAGTGCCACCGGCAGACCGAGCCTGCTCGCCAGCTCGTCGCGAAGACGGTAGCCGTCCCACTCCGGATACCCCGTGACCCGCAGCGGGACGCCCTCGCGGTGATCGAGGGGCCCCGGCATGGCGACGCCGACCCCCAGCACCCGTGCCGCGCCCTCGTCGCCCTCCTCGCTGTCGCCGCCCTCGTCCACCCGGTTATCGGGCCCCTCGGGCTCCCGCCGCGCACGGGTCCGCTCCCCCGCGTCCGGAAATCCTGCGACACGCGCGCGCGGGGCGCCCCCGGGACCTCTGCCGCCGAGAGACTGCGCGAGCAGCGCGCGCACCTGGTCCGCCACCTGGTCGGTCACGACGTCGGGTCCCGCTCCGAGGTCGGCGGACACCGCCCGAGTCGCCACTCGCGAGCCGGACAGATCCAGCAGGACCGCGGTCATCTCGTCCCGGTCCAGCTGCACGCCCACGGCGTACGCCGCCGACGGTTCCAGGCGCAGCGCCGTACGCGGCTTGCCCCCCGTCGACGGATGCCGACCGGCCTCCGTGAGCAGCCCGGCATCCCGGAGGCGGGCCGTGATCTTGCTTACCGCCTGCGGGGTGAGACCCGTGTAGTCGGCGATCTCGGGACGGCTGATTCCGTCCTCCCCTGCCTTCCGCAGCAGATCGAGCACCAGCGACGCGTTGTGGTTCCGGAGCAGGGACAGATTGCCGCCCTGGCCGCTCCCCTGCTCGGCGGTCGCCGAAACGGCCGCCTCCTCGCCCGACGGGCCGATGGGATCTGCCCAGTGCACATGCACACTCCCATTGTGCGCCCGGCCGGCGGTTCGGCAACGGCGTTGTCTAAGAGGTCGCTCCTTACGGGCCCGGCAACTGTTGAACGGTCCATGTCGGACCGGGTCCGGCGGCTGGTCCGGACGGGCGGCGCGGCTGCGGGCGGGCCGTCGAGGACCCCCGCGGGCCGCCATTCGGACCACCTGCCGGTCCCTTCCGGTGATTGCCGCACGGCTCCCGAGCGGAGCCCGGGGCGCAGGGGTACGGCGTGGGCAGCGGAAGCCCGCCCCCACTCGTGAGGAGATCAGCCGTGTACGCAGCCGTCAGAAGGTACTCAGGGGTCACCGACCCGGTCGAGGCGGGCCGCCGCGTGAACGAGGGGTTCGTGCCGCTCATGCGGGGGATCCCCGGCCTGCTCGCCTACTACTGGGTCGACGCCGGGAACGGGGTCATGGTCTCCACGAGTGTCTTCGAGGACGAGTCGGGGGCCGAGGAGTCGATCCGGAAGGCGGCGGACTTCGTCCGGGACCACCTCGCGTCGCTGCTCCCCAACCCGCCCGAGGTCATGGCCGGCCAGGTCGTGGCCTCCGTGTAGCCCGGGCCCCGACCCGGGGAGGAGCCGGTGCCCTCACCGGCACCCGGACGGCACCCGCTTCCCCCTCACCGAGCCCGCGGGGACCGCGGACCCGCAGAAGAAGCGCGTGGCCGGCGGCGAGGACGGCCCGCCCCGCCACCCCGTGCCCCGCTCCGCCCGGCGGCTGGGGAAGGCGGTGGACCGGGCGAAGACCTCGCACACGGCCCGGAAGCAGCTCGCGGCGGACGCGGAGAAGGACTTCAGGTTCGCAGCACGCTGGATCTCGTACCCGGAGGGCGCAAAGGAAGGTCTGGCCGTCCTCGTTGTGCAGTTCACCCGAGATCTCGACCGCCGTTGCGGCAAGGGCGTGGTCGGAATCCAGACCGCGATCGCGAGGGAGGCGGTGCCGTCGGGCACCCACGGGGTGCCCCGCTCGACGGCGCCGGGGCACCCCGTCCGCACACCCGCGAAGGGCTCAGCAGCCGCCGCAGTTGTAGTAGGTCACGTCCCAGTGGTTGCCCTCGTCCGCGTAGATGTTGCCGGACGCGGACTTCCACTGCGGGGCGCCGTCGCCGCGCGGGCCGATGTACGTGAAGGTGTTCTTGATGTAGTTCCCGACGCAGGTGTACTTGCTGTAGTCGAGTTTGTAGCCGTTCCAGTGCGAGTACGTGCCGCCGGCGTGGCCGGTCTCCGTACCGCCGGTGATGTTGAGCCCGCAGCCACTGGCGCTCTTCAGGGTCTGGGCGCCCTTCGCGGTGGCCTGGTTGAGCTGCTCGAAGGAGGTGCAGGTCGGGTTGTTGCGGTCCGAACAGCCGCCGGACGACGACCAGGTGATTCCTGACGCTCTGAACATCGAAGTCGCCGTGGCATGACTGATCTTGGTGACGGCGTGGGCGTCCGTCGCGCTGGTGACCACGCCGAATCCCGGGGCGAACAGCGCCCCCAGGACGAGCGCGAGCGCGCTGAGGACAGAGCGGACCTTCATATCGGGGTTCCCTCCTGCTGACCGTGGGCGACCGTCCTGCCGCGCACCGCATCGTCACGAAGCCGGCTGACGACGGCGCGAACTGCCGGTGCCCACAAGGCTGATGGGGCGGGGGTTGCAGGTGGAGCACAGTGATGATGCCCGAGGTCTACGCGCGTCCGCCAGAGGGCCGCGCAACCGCTCTCCGGCGCATGCCGCCAGACCGCGCGTGCCGTAACGCACGCCTGCATCCCCGCGCGCACCGCCGTGCCCTGCCCCCCGCCGTGCCCTGCCCCGGCAGAACGTCCCGGTCGCGTGTCCCGGCGGGCCGCCGCCCCGCGGGCGGTCAGTCCTCCGTCCAGCCGTCCTCCCGCACCCTTGCCGCCAGGTCGATCTTGGTGTACGTCGGGCGGCCGGCCTGCTGGTACTTGTCCTTGACCCGGTCCAGGTAGTACTTGGCCGTGTGGGGGCTGACGCCGGCACGGCGCGCCGTGGCCTTCAGCGTGAGGCCGGAGGCGTACTCCACCAGCACCTGACGCTCCTTCGGCGACAGGCTCGGCCGGGTGGGCCCGTCGTCGTGCGCCCAGGCGAAGGCCAGCTCCGCGGAGTGGGCCGTACCGCCCGCGGCCACCGCCCCGACCGCCCGCACCAGCGTCGGCAGGTCGTGGTCCTTGGTGAGGTAGCCGTCCGCGCCGGCCGCGATCGCGGCGACGATCCGCCTGCGGTCCGCCACGGTGCTGATGACGAGAACCCGCGGTCCGGCCGCCCTCAGCCGCCGGATGTTCTCCGGTGGTTGCGATCCGTCACCGAGCACCAGGTCCAGCAAGACGACGTCGTACGGCAGTCGCGCCTGCCCACCGTGGACGGCGCCCTCGTCCGCGAGGAGGTGCCCGACCGTGCACGCCGTCGCCGCCAGCCGCACGTCCGGCACGTCCTCCAGCCAGACCCGCAGCCCGTCGAGCAGCATGCGGTCGTCGTCGACCACCGCCACGGTGATCACGCCGGCCACCGCAGTTCGATACGGGTGCCCTCACCGGGAGCGCTGTCGACGTCGGCCGCGCCTCCGCTCTCCCGCATCCGCGCGCCCACCGAGAAGCGCAGGCCGAGTCCCTCGGGAACATCGCGGGGATCGAAGCCGACGCCGCGGTCGACCACGGTGACCACGACCCGGCCGGCCCCACCGGTGACCGTCACATGGGCTCGGGAGGTACCCGCGTGCCGCAGCACGTTGTTCAGGGCCTCCGTGACCGCGTCGCCGAGCGCGGCCGCGGCGGGGGCCGGTACCTCCGCCAGGCCGTCGTACTGCGCGTTCACGCGCAGCCCCAGACTCTCCGCCGACCGTACCGCCCGCTCGATCGCCCCCGCCGTCCCCGGTGCCCGGTCCTCGTCCGCCTGCTGCTGCAGCACCAGACGCCGCAGATACGCCGCTTCCCTGGCGCACCGCTCCCGCACGGGCGGCGCGTCGGCGTCGGCCCGGCCGCTCGCGATCGCGGTCAGCGTCGCCAGCACGGTGTCGTGCAACGCCCTGTGGTGCGCGATGCGTTCCGCGTATCGTGCCCGCTCGGCCTCGGCGGCGAGGGCCTGGGCCGTCGCCGCGTCGAGCAGGCTGCCCTGGCGGCGCAGGTACCACCAGAAGACGCGGGCCAGCACCGCCGAGGAGACGATCGCGTTGAGGTGGGCGGCGATCACGGCGACGTCGGCACCGGTCGGCCAGTAACCGGCCGTGTGGGTCGCCACGAGGGCCACCACCGCGCCGGCCACCACCGCCGGTCGGGGGAACGCGACGGCCGCCGCCGCGCTCGCCGACCCGCCGAGCAGCATCGACCACGCGATGTCCGCCGGCCGGTGCGCCCCGCCCGCGTACACCAGGAACGGCAGCAGACACCCCACGAGCACCACGTCCACCAGCGGCGGCCAGGTGCCGAACCAGCCCTTCGACCGGGCCGTGCCGAAGACCAGCAGACTCGTCGACACGGCGACCGCGAGCCCGGCCCAGGACAGGGGGCTGTCCCGCTGGTGCTGAACGACCGCGAGCACGGCGACCACCAGGTGGCTGGCCCGGTACAGGCCGGTCGCGAGGACCATGAACGACTGTGCCCGCTGAAGCCCCGAACCCACACTCACGGCAGGTCTCCCCCGCCCACGCAACCCCCCTGAAACGGCGGTACTGCCCGATCGCCGGGGCCCGTAGTTTTCGAAGCGTTCCGGCACCGGACCCGACGAGCCATCAGACCATCGCGTCGTGTCACGGCGCCGCCCGGAATTCAGGCAAAGAAGGAGGCAAAGTGGCTCGAAGTGTGCGCCGCGGGGGAATACTCGCGGTCCTGGCATCACTGCTCGTCCTGCTGATCCCCGGTACCGCCACCGCGGCGGACCCACCGGTGCGCTACACGTCGTGGATCACCAACGCCGCGATCTACGAGATGCGGGCCTCGTACTCGTGGCAGTGCATGGACGTACGCGGCGAGTCGCAGAATCCCGGCGCGGTCATCCAGCGGTTCGACTGCAAGGGCCGGCTGCACCAGCGCTTCTACTTCCAGCCCTCCGGCACGCCCGGTCTCTTCATGATCGGCGTGTACGGGAAGTACTGCATCGGCGCCCAGAACGCCTCGGTCGCGGACGGTACGCCCATCGTGCTCGGCCACTGCCAGGGGCCGGGTCAGCACTTCCGCTGGGTGGACCGCGGCAACAACCACTGGGAGATCGTCGAGGCCGCGAGCGGCAAGTGCCTCGTGGACACGGGCCGTCGCAGTGCGATCCAGCTGGGCGCGTGCGGGAACATCGCCGAGCCGTACCCCAGCCTCTGGACCCCGCGCTACGACCGCCAGTACAACTACACCAGCGTCTGGGGCTGAACGGTCCCCTGCGACCGGGCCGTCCGGTCCGACGCGAGCGGCCCGGCTAGGGCCAGGGCGGTCCGGCGAGGGCCAGGGCGGTCCGGCGAGGGCGGGGCCCGGCCTGCCGGGCGCCGAGCCGGGGCCACCGCCCGGGCAGGTCCCGCCGCCGTCGCGAGGGCACTCGGACACCGCGAGTCGCCCTGCCGCCGCAAGGTCGGGCGGCTGCCTCGCGGGCGCACGCAGCACGACATCACCACCCGAGGTGCCGCGGCGAGGACAGGGGTCTTGCCGCGGCACCTCTCCGTGTCCGGCCACTGCCGTGGCGGGCTCTCGGTCCCCGCGAACCGTGTTCCGTGTTCCTTGTTCCGTGAGCGGTGAGCGGTGAGCGGTGAGCGGTGAGCCGTGTTCCGTGGGCCGTATTCCGTGAGCCGTGAGCCGAGTCGCGCTCCGCGAACGTGCTCCGTGGCGGCGGCGAGCACCGCGCAATCACCGCCGCTCCCACTGCCGGGACGGCCGATCACCGCCCGCTCCCTTCAACCAGCCGAGAACCGCGGGCCGCCCGGGTCGCGGTCCTCCGTGGCGGGCCGGGCGGCCGATGCGATGCCGATCACGTGCCCGGCACGGTGGAACCAGGCAGCGGCGATCAGCGTTTGTTCCCGTGAGCGGCGGGCCCGCGCCGCCCATCCGTATCGGTGAAGGGGACGGGGACGACGTGATGAGCGAAAAGGCCCGCAAGCTGTTCGAGGCGCTCGACCTGGACAGGAACGGCACGCTGACCCGCGAGGAAGTGATCACTGCGCTGCGGACGAAGGGCCCGGACCTGGCCGCGGCGGGGGACCTGCCGTTCTGGGGCCTCGGGGACGCCGACGCCTCCTCGGCGCTGTTCGACGCGGCGGACCAGAACGGGGACGCGGTGCTCACCCTCGAGGAGTTCGCGACGGTGGTGGACCGCCGTTTCGGCTGGCGATGAGCCGGAAGGCCGCCCCGAGCGACGGGCGGCTCCCAGAGCGGCGGTTCCCCCGGCGATGCCGTTCCCAGCCGGCCCCTGGCCGCACGGGCTCGGTCCCCATGGGGGGGCCGGGGAACCGTCTCACATGGCGCAGGCATGCGCTCCGCCCTCGCGGGCAATGCGGTGTGGGCGGCCCGACTGGCGGTCATCCGCCGGTAGTTCGTCCGCGCACCGTTGGCGCAGCGACGCCTGAAGAGGGGGAGAGGACACGATGGGGCCGAAGGAGCACTGGCGGGAACAGGCGGCCTGCAGCGGCAGGGAGGCGGACGAGTTGTTCGCCGAAGCCACCCGGCAGAACAAGGCCAAGGCCATCTGTGCGAAGTGCCCGGTGCAGACCGAGTGCCTGGCCGAAGCACTCGACACCGGAGTCCGGTTCGGCGTGTGGGGCGGCATGACCGAACGCGAACGACGCGCGCTGCTGCGCCGGTCCCCGCACGTCACTTCCTGGCGTCGCGCGCTCGAGGCGGCACGCCGCGACCACCCGCGTCCACGCGCCGGCTGAGAGCGGCGGCCATCGGAGAACCGGCTCCCCGATCGGCCGCTCTCGCCCGCGGCCCCACCCCGGGGCGCGGGGTTCGCCGTCGGGGCCGGCGTACGCGGCATTGCGCCGCGACACCTGCCCCGCTCGCTCACACGGGGAAGATCAGGCAGCTGCTGGTCGCGTGGGCGAGGACCCGGTCGGCTCCGTCGTACAGCTCCGCCTGCGCCAGCGCCGTGCGCCTGCCCCGGTTCAGGACGGTGCCCACGGCCCGGACCTTCCCGGTGTCCGCGGTGATGGGCCGCAGGAACTTCACCGACAGATCGAGCGAGGTGTACCCCTCCCCGTGGTTCAGCGTGGTCTGAACGGCACAGCCGGCCGCCGAGTCGAGGAGGGTCGCGTAGACGCCTCCGTGCACGCTGCCGATGGGGTTGTAGTGCTCCTCGCCGGGGACCAGGGAGAACACCGCGCGGCCGTGCTCGACCTCGTCCAGGGTGAAGCCGAGACCGGCGCTGATGGGCGGCGCGGGCAGTCGGCCGGCGACCAGGTCCCGAAGGAAGTCGAGTCCGGACTGCCGGCCCACGGCGGCCGACGAGATCGCCGGGTCTTCCCACTCGTACGTCCGTGACCTGCCCATGTCCGATCCCCTCGTCCGCCGGTTCGGTGATCGACGCTAGACGCGACCGCAGCTGGCTGTCAATCTCGAAGCCAGCTTGCGTAGGATGCCACCATGGAATGGCTCGAGTTCAGCACCGACAACTGCTCGGTCCGGCGGACGGTCGCCCTCGTCGGGGAGAAGTGGTCGCTCCTGATCCTGCGCGACGCCGTGAACGGGATCCGCCGCTTCGACCACTTCCACCGGCACGTCGGGCTCTCCGAGGCCGTCCTCGCCGACCGGCTCCGCAAACTGGTGGCCGCCGGGATCCTCGAGACCACGCCCTACCGCGAACCGGGCAACCGGACCCGCCACGAGTACCGGCTCACCGCCAAGGGCTGGGACCTGTGGCCCGTGGTCGTCGCGCTCATGCAGTGGGGCGACAAGCACGCCGCGGACCCCGAAGGCCCCGCGGTGGCCATCCACCACACCGGGTGCGGCGCCCCCGTGCACCTCTCCGCCACCTGCGGCGACGGACACGGCGCGCTCACACCGCGCGACATCACCGCCGCTCCCGGCCCGGCGGCACTCCGGAACCCGGCTCGGCGCGAAGTCTGAGGTCGGCGCCGAGCGGGCCCGCACGGGACACAACCACACGCGGCCGGCCCGCTGCGGTTCAGGCGGTCGCCTCCGAGCCGCACCGGCAGGCCATGACGGAGGGGCGGCGGGCAGCCGCGTCCCTCTACGCGGGCGGGGACAGCGCCGAGCGGGCGGCCGCAAGGATCTCGTCGGACAGCGGCGAGCCCTCGGTGGCGCGGGCCAGCACGATCGCCCCGATCATGGTGCACAGCCTGGCGATGCCGTCCTCGTCGCCGGTGGCGAGCCACCCGGCGAACTCCGCCACCCCGTCGGCATAGGTGCGGCGCGCCTCGACGTCACCACCGTCCCGGGCCATGTCCGAAGCGAGCGCGGCGGCCGGACACCCTCCTCCCGGATTGTCCCGGTGCCGGGGTGACAGATAGGCCTCGATGAGGGCACGCTGCGCGATCTCCCGGCTGCCGCCGTTCTCGGCCAGGGCGTCCGCGTGACGCTCGGCGAGTTCGCCGAACGCGTGCGTGAGCGCCTCGTCGATCAGGGCGTCCTTTGAGGCGAACTGCTTGTAGAAGCCGCCGTGGGTCAGGCCGGCCGCCTTCATCAGATCGGCGACGCTCACGCTCGTGCCCTGTTCACGGAACAGCCGGGAGGCCATCTCGACGACCCGCCTGCGGTTCTCCTGCGCCTGCGCCTGTGAGACCCGTCCCATGAGCACCTCCCTCATTTGGATGACGACTGTCATCTATTGTACATTCGATTTAGATTGTTCTCATCATCTATCTGGCGCGTGGGCCCTGCCCGGACCGCACGGGCCCATCACCTGGGAGAAGTCATGGAACTCAAGGACGCCGTCGCCGTGGTCACCGGGGCCAACCGGGGCCTGGGCCGCCATCTCGCCCTCCAGCTGATCGACCACGGAGCGAAGGTCTACGCGGCCGCGCGCCGGCCCGAGACGGTGGACGTGCCCGGAGCGATCCCGCTCCGGCTGGACGTCACCGACGAGGACTCCGTCCGAGCCGCCGCCCGCCTCGCCCCGGACACGACCCTGCTGGTGAACAACGCCGGGATCTTCACCCCCACCCCGCTCGTCGGCGGCGACCCTGACGCCGTACGCCTGGAGATGGAGACGAACTTCTACGGCCCCCTGGCGGTGACCCGTGCCTTCGCCCCGGTCATCGAGAGCAACGGCGGCGGCGCCCTCCTCAACGTGCTGTCGGTCCTGTCCTGGTTCCATCCGGCCGGGCTCGGCGCGTACTCCGCGGCAAAGACGGCTTCCTGGGCGATGACCGACGCCGTCCGCGAGGAGTTGGCCCCGCGCGGCATCGCCGTGACCGCGCTGCACGTCGGCTACATGGACACCGACATGGCGGCCCACATCCCCGCCGAGCAGAAGGCAGACCCCGCAGCCGTGGCCACTCTCGCCCTGGACGGCCTCGCCGCAGGACTGACGGAGGTCCTCGCGGACGACATCACCCGGCAGGTGAAGCAGAACCTCGCCGCCGCCCCGGCCGCCGTCTGAGCGGCCGCCCGCCCCGGGACACCACCCGCCATCCACCACCGGAAAGCCCCCTCATGGACAGCACTGCAGAAACCGCACCCCAGCGCGAGCGGGATGCCGACGCGACGCCACAGCTCCCCGCACCGCCCACCCCGGCCGCGGCGGGGCGGCCGCCGGTGCGTGCCTGGCTCCAGCCGGCCGTGATCGCGCTGGTCGTCGTCGCCGCGTTCATCGGCTGCTACGTCGGCCTGCAGCGCGATCCCCGCCCCCATCAGGTGCCCATCGCGGTCAGCGGACAGGCGCTGGCCTCGGAAGTGGGCCGGGCCATGAGGGACAGCGTCGAGGTCCGAGCGGTCGCCGACGCCGCGGCCGGGCGCCAGGCACTCGAACGGCACGACGTCTCCGCCGCGCTCAGCACCGGCGGCGACGGCCGGCTTCATCTCGACGTGGCCGGGGCCGACGGCCTGTCGACGACCGCCGCGGTGAAGGACCTCGTGAGCGCCTACGCCGGCGGCGCGGGCCGACAGGTCACCACCGAGGACATCGTGCCGCTCGTCCGCTACGACGCCCGCGGGCTGGCCGGCTTCTACATCGCCTTCGGTGTGTCTCTGGCCGGGTTCGTCCTCGCCCAGAACGCCCTCGGCCTGGCGAAGCTGCTGCGCCTGCGCCACCGGTTCTGGTTGATCACCGGTACCTCCGCTGCCATCGGCGTCGTCGCAGCCGCCATCGCCGGTCCCGTGCTGCACGCCGTACCGGCGCCCTTCGTCCCTCTCGCGTTCACCCTCACGCTGCTCTCCGCGGCGGCGGCCTTCGCCACCAAGCTGCTGGGCACGTATCTGGGGCCCGTGGGAATCCCCGTCGCCACCCTCCTGCTGCTGACCGTCGGAAACGCCACGAGCGGCGCCACCACCGGCGCCGACCTCCTGCCCACCGCCGCCCGAGCCGTCTCGGGCCTGCTGCCGCCGGGGGCCGCCGTGCGGGCCATCACCGACCTCAGCTACTTCCACGGCGCCCACGCCGCGGGTCCCCTCGTCACACTCGCCGCATGGGCCGTGATCGCAGCGCTCCTGGTCGCGTACCGCTCCCGCTCGCGCCGGGTCCGCGCCACGGCCCCGGCGCCATGACGCCGAGCGAAGGAGTGGCCGGCGGCCCCGCCCGGGCCGCCGGCCACGGGACCGGGGATGGGGACGACACCCTGGAGGGATCTGGCACGATGCCCGTCATCGCCGGGCGCGGTCGACGGCCGGCGGGAAGACGAGGAGCGCTTTGATCTCTGAATACCAGCGACGACTGCGAGAACGGCTGCTGTCCGTCCCCGTCGTTCCGCCGCCCGCACCCTGGCGTCCCGTCCTGGACTGGTGCATCCCCATCGGCGGACTGCTCGGCATCGGCTTCGCCCTCGAACCCGACGGCGACCGCGACCTGGTCATGGTGGTCTCGGTCGACGGCCATGGACTCTTCGACGCCGTCACCGGCGAAAGGATCGCCCGGGACCGTGCTCCCGACCCCGACACCAGCACGCCGGACGGGGTGCCGGACCTCTCCGTACCCGGCCTCGGCCCTCTCGACGGAAGCCGGGTGCGCATCGCCGGACTCTTCGGAGGCGGGCTGCACACCACCACTGTCGACGGCTGGACTCTGGAGACCGTCAGCCCCGAGTGGCCGAACGACCGTGTCCTGCTGTCGGTGGACGGAGGCATCCCCCACGACGGACCGCACGGTGAACGCTGGTGGCACATCTTCGACTCCGACCACTCCGAACTGCGGGCCGCCGGTTTCTCGCCGTCCGGACGCACTCTCGCTGTCGCCACCAGCAGTGACCTGACCCTCTGGACCCGCCCTGCGCCCGGCACGGCGGCCCCGGACGAGGCCGGCGTCTGACGCGCGACGACCTCGCCGCGACGCTCGGCGCGCAGACCTGCGCCCGCCCGCGCCGCCCTGCTCACCGGCGGCGCTGTGACGACCGTCGGCACAACGGCCCGCCCGAGCGCCCGATCCACGAGCGCGTGTCAGAAGTCGAACTCGACGTAGTCGATGTCGGTGAACTCCACGGACAGGCCCGCCGCGCGACGGCCTCGGTCCCGGAAGTACTCCTCCTGGAGGCCCTCCGCCGCGATCGACTTCAGCTCCTGCTCGGTCGCGCCCCGGGCCTGGGCGTCGAAGAGCCGGGCGGCGTACCGGGGCGGCAGATGCTGGGTGACGAGCCGGATGCGGGCGTCGTCGGTGCTGCCGGGAGCTGCGGTGAAGCCGAACCTGGCGCGGGTCTCGATCACGATGCCCGTCGACGTGGCGGCCTGCTTCTTGGCCCGTTCCCGCACCCGGGGCTGCCAGCGCCGCCGCACCTCCCCGGAGAGACGGGCCGCGAGTTCCGGGCGGGGCCGCTTGATCTCGTCCTTGACGTAGCGCTCGACGGTGCGTTGGGAGATGCCCAGTAGCTCCGCGACGGCCCGTGTGCCCTTCAACTGCCGGACCAGGAACCGCATCTGGGCAGGCGCACCCTTCGGGGCGGGGCGGGTGATCCTGCTCGCCACGGCGTTGTCGAGACTGTCGTCGAACATGCCCATCGCGCGGCCTACTCCCCGTCGTTCGCGGCGTCGACGCCCTTGATGTGCTGGGCCGGGTTGTGTCCCTCATCGAGCATCCGGACGGCCCACAGCAGTTCCCGGGTGCCTTCGTGCTTGACCATGCCGGGGCTGACACCGAGCCGGAAGCTGCCGGGTGCGGGCTTGCCGTCCGGGGTGTGCGGAAGGACGTCCAGTGGGGAGGGTCCGTCGGAGAGGTACACGGCGCAGTCCGACAGCACCGCGATCGGGACGAGCGCGTCCTCGCCCAGGGTGAGACGGCCGGCGGGCGCCGGTTCCTCCTGTGTCGCGAGCGCCGTCTTGAGGAGCTTGCGGTGCATGTTGACGCGTGCGGTGGCGATGACGGCGGCCCGGATGTCCGGGCGCCAGGTGGGGCGCTCCAGTGCGGGCCAGCGCTCCCCCGCCCGGTATCCGGCGCCCTGCGGCCGCTCGCGGAGCTTGCCGATCCCGCCCTTGACGGTCGCCTTGATCGCGGACAGGACGGCGGCCGTACCGGGGGCCGCCTGCCGGTGGGTCTCCATCGCGGCGAGGAACTCCGCCTCGCCCGCCCCGGCCACGACCCCCAGGTCGGCCATGGTCGCCCGATAGGCCTCGCTCAGGTGCTTGTACCAGGGGTCGAGGTACGGGCCGTACTCCGGCCGCAGCCACGCCTCGACGGGGTCGATCGACACCGGCAGCCGGTAGGTCGCGACGAGCTCTGCCGCGTAGGCGACGGTCGGTGTCGCGTACCACGCGGGACCATCGGGACGTTCGCCGTGCGGTGTGAAGGGGTTGGGCATCCGCGGATCGATCTCGATGCCCGACAGGTCGACCAGCCACGACCCGGGCACCTTCTTGTCGAAGGTGGGCGTCCGCACATGGACGGGGGCCGACAGGCCGACCGCCAGACGGTTCGCGGCCGCGAGGAACGCGGTGTTCACGTCGATGCCGACCGCGTACCGGCGCGCGCACTCGGCGTCGGTCAGCAACTGCGGGTCGCGGATCCAGTCGAAGGCCTCTTCGTCGAGGACCTGGTCGGGCGTGCGCTTGTGGTGGCGCGGGTACAGGCCCGCGACGATGGGATGCTCGGCCGGGGCCTCGGGCGGAGCGGGATCGACCGGCTCGGCCAGTGAACCCGGCAACGGGCCCGACGTCCATCCGCCGGTCGCCTCGTCCCGTACGGCCCGGGTTGGCGGCCGCAGCGCGGTCATCAACTCCAGTCCGCAGACGGCCGTCGAGCCGCGCGGGGTGATGACGCGGGACGCATAGGTGCCGAGCACGGCGGCGACCTCGGGCGCGGGGAGCCGGCCGGTGTCACCCCAGGAGCGGGCATCGAGCGCGTCCCACGGCAGGACCGCGAACTGCACGCACTGGCGCCGGCCGTCCTCGGCGGGCCGGTAGACACGCGCCCAGGGTCCGAAGCCGCGCTTGGTGAGCTTCCAGCCGGCCTCGGCGACCTGCCGGACCGCTTCGTGGTCTCCGGGGAGGCGGAGTGTCCGCCTGTCCTCCAGCACGGGGGGCAGCCCCAGCCGTTCGGCGGCCGCCGCCGTGATCACGACGAGCGGGTCGGCGTCCTTGCCCGAGCGGTGCAGCCTCGCCGCGCCGAGCTTCGCCTCGCCCAGCGCCCACTCCACGACCTCTACCAGGGTCTGGGCCGGGCAGTCCAGCACCAGCCCGCCCAGGCAGTACACGGATCCGTCCCCGTCGAGCACACCCAGCGGACCGTGCGCGAAGCGCGCGTCGGCCACCGCCCGGGGCGTCTCCGGCATGCGCGCCTGCCCGGTTCTCGGTGCGGCCGGCCGACGAGGTGCCGCGGCGGGGGCTTCGCGAACCGGCCGGGACTGCGGCGGCAGCCGCGTCGCGTGTGCCAACGCCCCGGGGGCGGGCGTGACTTCGGCCGGCCGGTCCAGGCCGGGGGCCCCACCCGAATGCGCGGCCGGGGCCTGCGCCGTCGGCACACTCTCCGTGGCGTCGGGTGCCGGGTACCGTGCGGCGAGCCCTTCCAGCAGCCGGGCGTACGCGGCGCGCTTCGGCGGCCGTGGTTCCGTCCTGCCCGCCTCCCAGCCGCTCACCGCCTCGCGGCGGACCTGCAGCGCCTTCGCCACCTGCTCCTGGCTCAGGCCTGCGGCCTCACGCAGCCTCTTGCGCTCGGTGGGGGAAGGGAGCGACTCCCTCGCGGCCACCGCGTCCAGGAGTGCGTCCACCGCACCGAACAGCGCGTCCTCATCGTCAGCCACGTGATCACCTCGCCCCGAACGCTACCCCAACCGCTCAGTCCACCGCGTGCGGATCGCTCAAGCCGTCCCCAGCGGCCCCAAGTCGCCTCGCGCCGCACCGAGCAGCCTCGATCCGTCTCATGGGCGCGGAACTCTCACCCGTGCCGGTGGCGTCGTACGCGCTTTCGGCGCGACGGCGGAGCGGGGACGCCGAAGAGCGCCGGGACCCGCACCGGGCCCAACGCACCGGCACCACCTCGGACTACGCTGCTTGCCGATCACGCGGACGGTCCTGGACGCCGTTGCCCGACGCGGGTGGCGGCATGCCTCGGCGGACGGGGCAGCGGTGACGGAACGTCGCCACCCTCAGCGAAGGAGCCCAGATGCCCGGATCCAGGCGTGGCGGCGCGCCCGAGCCGAAGGTCCCGGGGACAGTCCCCGGCGGGACCTCTTCGGGGCTGATCGTCTTTCTGAACGGGACGTCCAGTTCGGGCAAGTCCAGCATCGCGAGGGAACTGCTGCGCATCCTGGACGAGCCCTGGTTCCACCTGCCCGTGGACGCCTTCCACGCGATGCGCTCCAGCCGGGAGGTCGCCCCCGAGGAGCTTCCGCTGATTCTCCGGCGCACATGGACGGGGTTCCACCGGGCGGTGGCCGGCATGGCGGCGGCAGGCAACAACGTGGTGGTGGACCATGTCCTGAGCGAGGAGTGGCGCCTGGTGGACTGCCTGGAACTCTTCGACCCGAGGAAAGTCGTCCTGGTCGGTGTGCGGTGCTCGCTCGACGAACTGCTGCGGCGCGAGTCGGCCCGTGGCGACCGTCCGCCCGGCCTCGCGGCCCGCCAGTTCCCACAGGTCCACTCGTACGGCCCGTACGACGTGGAATGCGATACGACCACGACCGATCCCGTGGACTGTGCCCGGCAGATCAGTTCGTATCTTGCTCGAAGGTCGTTTCCCACCGCCTTCGAGCAACTCCGGGCCGAACTCCTCCCGGACGGGCACGGTGCCGGAGGTGACACGCTGTTCCCTGGTCCCCGCCTCGAACGGGCGACCCCCACCGATGGCTCCGGCTGCCCGCCGCCCGGGCAACGGCCGTAGCGCAGGGCGGGGCGGAGGCGACGGGGTGCACGGTGTGACCCGCGCCGTGCACCGGCCGGACGGGACGCGGGCTCGCGCGGCCGTCCGTGCGCCGCCGTCGCACCTCGCCGTCCGCGCCCCGTGCCGACCGCCGCGCCGAGGCACGACAGCATCGGGGCATGGTGGAATGGATCATCGCCGCGTGCGACGGGGCGTCGAAGGGGAACCCCGGGCCGGCGGCCTGGGCCTGGGTCGTCGCCGGCGCGGACAGCGAGGTGGTGTCCTGGGAGGCGGGTCCGCTGGGCCGGGCGACCAACAACGTGGCCGAGCTGACGGCGTTGCGGCGGCTGCTGGAGGCCACGGACGCGGGAGTGCCGCTCGAGGTGCGCATGGATTCGCAGTACGCGATGAAGGCGGTCACCACCTGGCTTCCCGGCTGGCGCCGCAAGGGCTGGAAGACCGCCGCCGGCACGCCGGTGGCCAACCGGGACCTGGTGGTGGCGATCGACGCACTTCTGGCGGGCCGGGATGTCGAGTTCGTCTACACCCCGGCCCACCAGGTCGGCGGAGATCCGCTGAACGCGGCTGCCGACGCAGCGGCCGGCCACATCGCCCGCAGCCAGGAGCCCGCCGGCTCGACCCTCGGCTCGGTGCTGCCGGCCGCCGAGTCCCCGGCCCGGCCCCGCCGGTCGGACGGGTCCAAGCGACGCTCGTCCTCGGCCGGTTCGTCACGAGGTTCGGTCAAGGCGAAGTTCCCGGGCCGCTGCTCATGCGGGCGCCCGTACGCCAAGGGCGAGACGATCACCAAGAACGCCGGAGGGTGGGGTCATCCTTCCTGCGCCACGGCCGCCGGCTCTCCGTGAACGGCCTCTGCCGCCGGCGGGCGCACTCCGCGGGCCCGCCCCGGCAGGCCGGGGCTCGCGCGACGCCCTGATCCGGATCGTCCGCGCCGCTCACCGGCCGGGCAACGACGCCGCGCGCAGGGCCGTCGGCCATGCGGACCGATCGGCGCGAGGCCGACGCGCCGGACATCGAACGCACCCCGCACCAACGCCAAGCCGGGCTGCCCGGCCGGGAGTCACCGGACCTGAGTCACCGGACCTGAGTCACCGGATCTGAGGGTGGCCGCGCCGCCCGGCCTCGGTGCCGAGCCTGTCCTCGGTCCTCGGTGAGACTGCTCGGGAGTCGCGGATGTGAGATCCCGGAGCGCAGTCCGCACTGGCGGTGATCGGCGAGCGAAGAGCGCATGCGGGGGGGCACGCCCTTCGAGCCGCTTATTGCCTCTGAGGCAAAATGTTTGCCTACGGGGAACGGCTATGGCTCAATGGGGGCATGGCCGAAGACACCACCGCGATGAGCACCAGGGAGACGAGCGCCGCCCTCTCGAGTGTCGCATCCCAGCTCAGGGACCTGAGGAAGCGAAGCGGTCTGACCGTCGAGGCGGCTGCGGTGCGACTGGGGCTCTCCCCCGCCCATCTGTCCCGGCTGGAGACCGGGCACCGGCAGCCGTCGCTGCCCGTGCTGCTGACGCTGGCGCGTGCCTACGGCACCACGGTCTCCGATCTGCTCGGGGAGACCCCTCCGGAGCGGGACCCCGTCATCAGGGCCACGACCACGGGGTCGTTGGGGGCGGACGGCTGGACCTACCGGCAGGCCGGCGAATCCCGACGGGCCATGCAGGCACTCCGTGTGCACGTCCCACCGCAGGTCCGGGAGGAACTGGTCCGGGTCCATGCCGGTGAGGAATGGCTCTACGTCCTCTCCGGCCGGCTCAGGCTGTCGCTCGGCGGCGAGGAGCACATCCTCGATCCGGGTGATTCCGCCCACTACGACAGTCTGACCCCCCACCGGATCACCGCCGTGCCGCCGGGGGGCGCGGACCTCCTCTTCGTCCACACGCTTCTGCAGAGCCACGCGAGTGATCTGTGCATAGGAGGCGGGGACCGTCCGAATCCGCCCGGCGCCGACCGGCGTACGGGCCCTCCAGAAGGTGACGATCATGCTGAGTGAGAAGACCGGCGTCGAGCGCGGGGACGGCCGGTTCCCCAAGGGATTCGCCCTGCGCCTGTTCGCCTACATCGTGGCGGGGCATCTCGTGGCGGGCTTCCTCTACCTGCTGTTCTCCGTCGGCGCGAAGTAGACGACCACCGCGCCCCGCCTTTCCGCCCCTCGCGGCCGCCTGCCCGCCCGGCAGCGGCGCACGTACCCGGCGCACGGCCGGGGGTGGCGGTGTCGCCACCCCCACGCCGCCGTCCACTCCCGGTCCCCGAGGTCGCCTGTGGACCGGTACGGACACCCGGCAGGTCGCCAGGACCTCCTCGAGGTTGCGCTCCCAGTCGGCGCCTACACCCATCCGCCGAGCCAGCAATCCCGGCGGCTCGCCGCCGTCGTGGTCGGTCGGCTGCATGACGTGCCGGCACAACTCCCGCTGGAAGTCGACGAGTTCCAGTTCGGTTCGCAGGCCGGCCTCGCCCCGCGGGGCGGCCGCCTCGCCGTCAGAACGCCTGGAGAAAACAACCGACGGCGATCACTCCGGCCGCCGCTATCGAGGAAATCTTGATCAGGATCTTCCGGGTCATCACAAGTGCCTCCAGGGGGAGGGAGTTCGGTTGGCCGGCATCAGCGGTGGACGGCGGCCGAAGTGCACAGGGGCTCGGCCGCCGCGCGGCCGCGGTGGCTCACAGGCACGTACGGACGAGCCACTCGTCCGGGTTGTACGCGAATCGCGCCGAGTCGTGCGTCACGGCCGGCCGTTCCTCGACCATGTCGTCCCAGCGGATGCGCTCCGGCAGCCGTGAGAACCTCAGCCGGCGGGCCGCTCCGGCCTCGTCCGCGGTCTTGTGCTCCTGCTCCATGTCAACGCCTCCTCAGCGGCGGATCGCGCCGCTCCTGACGGCAGTCGTCCCGTCCTCGAACGGAGCGGGCCGGATCTCGGCGCTCTCCTGCGGCCTCGCGGCCCGAGAACGCGGATCGGGGGACTGCCCCGGCAGCTCGGTGGAAGACCGATCCTCACACGCCGATCGTCACCCGTCAAGGGGGTGACGATCGGGAAGTCACAACCAGGGGATCACGGCCGGGATCCGGTCGACGCCGTCGCCTTCGCACTCGCACGCTTGCGCGCCCGGTAGGCCGCGGCTTTGATCTTGTTGCCGCACGGATCCATCTTGCACCACTCCCGGCGCGCCCCCCTGGAACGGTCGATGTAGAACTGGGTGCAGTCCGGATTCGCGCACTCCTTGAGCAGCGGGACCTCCGGGCCACTGAGGACCGCGACGGCATCACGGGCGACATGGGACAGCGCCTGCCGGACGGTGGCCTCGACGCTGCGCCCGGCGTCGGTGAGCTGCGGCACGGGAGCCGGCCGCCGCGCCGCGGCGTTCACCAGGCCCAGCGCTTCCCGCTCGTAGGCATCGCCGTCGATCCTTGCGACGACCAGCCGGTAGATCGCCTCCCGCAACTCCACGGCCTCGCGGAGGTCGGCCGGCCCGCACGCCAGGTCGCCGTCCGTGATGCCGCACTCACGGAACCAGGAGCTGAGACTTTCGGGCGAGTGGAGCATCTCGCGAGGGTTGGGGCCGCGCCGAACCCGCAGCGTACCCGCGAAGTCGAGAGCCGGACTTCCGGCCGGAAAGCCATGTTCCATATCACCATTCTGACAGGTGACGATTCCATGCGCAACGCTCGCCCGGGGTGACTCACCGTTCACGCCCCGCCGCGAGCCCACCCGGCAGCGCCCCCGCGGCAACGCCAGGACGGGCGCGGCGACGAGCCGATGCATCACCGACTTGACAGGTGACGCACGACCCTGCACTATCGAGTCACCACCTGAGCAGGTGACGCATCCGATGCGGCCCTGCGGATGGCTTCCGGGCTTACGGGACACGTAAGGCCCCCGACACCCCCAGAGGAATGCAATGCCGAACAGCTACACCACCGTCGTGAACGTCACCGGTGAGGGCCGCAACGGCGGCCGTGTCCTGTCCGACGACGGTCTGCTCGACACCACGCTGTCCCACCCCAAGGAGCTCGGCGGAGCCGGCACCGCCACCAACCCCGAGCAGCTCTTCGGGGCCGGCTGGGCCGCCTGCTTCCTCGGCGCCGTCCGTATCGCGGCCGCCGAGCGCAAGGTGAAGCTGACGAGCACGGAGATCAACGCCGAGATCACCCTGCAGCACGGCGACGACGGCTACTCCCTCGCCGCGGTGCTCAACCTCGAGCTCGGCGGAGTGGACGACGCCCGGGCCGCCGAGCTCGCGGACGCCGCCCACCAGATCTGCCCGTACTCCAAGGCGATCCGCGGCAACGTGCCCGTTACGATCCACGCCACCGCCGTCTGACCGGACGCGGAACCGGCCGGTAGCGACCGGCCCCTGATCCGGCGGGTCCCGCATCCCGCTCCCCGGCCCGAACCGGGATGCGGGACCCGCCCGCACCACGCACCACGCACCACGCACCACGCACACAGGAGGCGGGACCGACATGACGAACGCACCTCAGCAGAAGGCATGGCTGGCAGGCGGTTGCTTCTGGGGGATGCAGGACCTGTTGCGAAAGCTCCCCGGTGTCCTGGACACCCGCGTCGGATACAGCGGTGGCGACATGCCCCGTCCGACCTATCAGCGCCATGGAACCCACGCGGAGGCGATCGAGATCACCTTCGACCCCGCGGCCACCGACTACCGCACGATCCTGGAGTACTTCTTCCAGATCCACGACCCGACCACGAAGAACCGGCAGGGCAACGACATCGGCTCCAGCTATCGCTCTGCCATCTTCCATCTCGACGAGGAGCAGCGGCGCGTGGCCGAGGAGACCATCGCCGATGTCGAGGCGTCGGGCCTGTGGCCGGGAACGGTGGTGACGGAGGTCGTCCCGGCTGGCGAGTTCTGGGAGGCCGAACCCGAGCACCAGGACTACCTGGAGCGTTACCCGGACGGCTACACCTGCCACTTCCCGCGCCCCGGCTGGCGGCTGCCGAAGCGGTCCGCCTCCTGATCCGGTCCGGGGCGCGTCCCCGGCGGTCGCGCGTCCCCGGGCCACCTCATGGCGTGACCAATTCGCGGGCGATCTCCCGGGCCAGTTTCACGATGACGGGAATCGCGGCCGTGATGAACAGCGAGCCGAACGTCATGTCGCCGAGGGCGTAGAAGCACTCCTGCGACCCGCCGTCGGCGACGAGCCGGCTGCTCTCACGCCGAACCCGGAGGCCGCCGTGCGGGTGCGCCGTGGCCGCGGACGCCTCGACCAGGGACCGTACGAGGGGCGCCGCGGCCGGGGGGACCCGGTCCGGCGCCACGGATACCGCGTTGACCACCGTGTCGGCGTGGATCCGACTGCCGTCCGCGGCGACGGCGAACCCCTGCCGGGTGCGGCGGACGTCGTTCAGTCCTCCCATCACCCGGAGCGGCCCCGCTTCGCTCATCGCCAACAGGGGGCCGCGGTGGACGGCGGCATCGGGCAGCACAGCGAATGGAGGGCGCGGTAGTGGCGGCGCAGTAGTTCGGCGCGGTCCCGGTACGGCATCAGCGGCCACACGTCGACGGCGACGGGCAGGGTGTGCTGCAGAATGCGCAGTCCGAGGTTCTGCCCGTGGACCAGCTCCAGCTGACGCCGCAGCCGGCGTACGGGGTCCTCGCGGAGCAGTGCGAACTCGGTCTCGAGCTCGGCGAAGTCCTGTCCCGCCGAGGTGAGTTCCTCGCGCAGCACCCGAACGACCTCGTCGAAGCCGACCTCTCCCCCGCCGCTCAGCGCGTGGAATCGGTCGGGGGTGAAGTGCCGCAGGGTGTGGATGACCGGCTGCTGACGGACCGCGGGCAGTACCCCGTGCCGCGAGAGCATGTACACGGGTCCCCGGTGTCCGCCGGCCCGCAGGGCGAGCACCACGTCCACGGCGGTCAGACCCGTGCCCAGGACGGCGACCGTGTCGTGCGGGTCGATGCCGGCCAGGGTCTCCGAGACCGGATAGGGATCGGGAACGAAGCCCGGTTCCGGCCCGCGCAGACCGAATCCGTCGTGGGGGCCGCCCGCTCCCGTGCACAGGACCACTCGGTCGGCCCGGTGCCGCGTGCCGCGTTCCGTCGTCAGCACGGCTCCCCCGGCGCCCGGGGCGGCATGCACCACCCGCTCCCTTACGAGCCCGACCCTCCACCCGCACTCGTCGAGCCGGGCCCTGCCGTGCCGAGCCACCGTCTCCAGGTACTCACCGAACAGGGCCCGAGGAGGGAAGGCGGCGACGTCGTAGGGGCCGAGATCCCGCAGGTCACCCGGCTGCCACCGGCGGTCGGCGAGCCAGCGGTCGAAGTGACGGGGGTCTCCGCCTCGCACCGACATGGCGCGCGAAGGGAGATTCACCACGATGCAGTCGGCGTCCCGCTGATAGGGGCGACCACGCCACAGTCGGTCCGACGGCTCGAAGACGGTGACCGCGGCCGGCGGCGCGGACGTCTGGGACAGCGCGTCCAGCAGACACACCGCTCCCCCACCGCCCCCGACGATCGCGATCTCGCGCATACGGGCCACGACGTGCACCTTTCGCCGGCCGTCGGCCACGGCGGCGGCTCGCCACGGGAGGTGCCGAAGCCATCTCCCATTCTGCTCCGGCGAGCGGGGTCGGCCACCCCGGGGCGTGGCACGCTCGGAGGCGCGGGCACGGGTCCCGGGCGCCCGGGTGGGTCTCAGGCTTCGGGAGCGTGGACGGGCTCGGACAGTGCCGCCTTGACGCGCCTGGTCTCGTCGTCGGCGAGTACCTCGAACTGATCTCTCGTCAGAGCGTCCATGGTCAGCTCGGCGACCGTGGAGGCATCGATCTTCGAGGCGTCCGTCCAGGCGCTGAGGTCCGTGTCCACGAAACCGGCGTGCACGCTCACCACCAGGGTCCCCTGTGCGTGCAGGGCCTTCCGCAGCGCATCCGTCAGCGACCACTGCGCCGCCTTCGAAGCCGCGTAGCCGGGGAAGAGCGGCTGACCGACCCACGAGGCGAGCGACAGCATGTTGACCAGTGCGCCCCCTCCGTTGCGGGCCAGGATCGGAGCGAAGGCACGGGACACGGCCCAGGTGCCGAAGTAGTTGACCTCCATCGCCCGGCGGGCGCCGTCGAAGGCACCGTCCATGAGCCGGGTGCTCGCGCCGCCGATTCCGGCGTTGTTGATCACGATGGAGACGTCTCCCGCGGCGGCGGCCGCCGCCGCGACGCTCTCGTGGTCGGTGACGTCCAGCCTCAGCGGGACGAGGTCCTGGTCGGTCACGCTTGCCGGGTCGCGTACTCCGGCGTAGACCTTGGCCGCGCCGTGGTCGACCAGCGAACGGGCGAAGGCGCGGCCGATGCCGCGGTTGGCGCCCGTCACGAGGGCGACTGATCCCTTGATGTCCATCGTTCTTCCTCTGGAACGGGCATGCCTTGTGCAGGCGGGCTCTCGGACGTCGTCTCCTGCCCTGGCCGTCCGGGTCGGGCTCGGCCGGTCCGGCGGAAACGGGTTGCCGTATCAGCTCACCCCGGCACCGGCTCCGGCACAAGCGGGCGCGTCGGCGGCGCGGCGGGATCCCCGCCCGGGCCGGTCGCCGGCCGGCGCCCACGACCACGCCGCCGGGGGTGCCCGGGCCTCCCCGCACTGCCCGCCGGCGGCAGGACGACCCGGGCAGCGACGTTTGGGGACACCGATCAGTTGTGATGTATTTCGCATCAAATTTCACATTCTGACCCCTCCGGGAGTCGTCCATGTCTGAAGTGAGGCCCCCAGGCGGGTCGCACCCCGCGCCCGGCGCGGTGCGTGCTTCTTCCCGTGCCCGGCGCTGCTGGTCCGGGTTCCTCGGCGCGGTGCTGCTCCTCGGCCCGGTTCCCGCGGTTCCGGTGACGGCGGCACAGGGTGCCCAGGTCCCGTGGCAGCGGCCGGAGGCCGCCAGGCCCGGGAACCCCGCGTCGGACGGCCCGCCGAGGTCCACCGGGACGAGCACGAAGCAGCCGCCGTCTGCCCCGGCCGCCCGGCAGCCGGCGGCACACAGAGCAGCGCTCCCGCTGGACTGCTCGGGGAACACCATCTACGCACTCCAGAACGGCGCTTCCGCATCCGACCCGGGCACCCTGCTCGCCCTGAACGCCGCCACCCTCGCCGGTCCGACCCCCACCGTGACCGCGAACGTGGTGAGCCGGATTCCCCAGGGGGGCCAGACGAACGCCCTCGGCGTGCTGCCCGGCGGCACCGGTGCGTACCTCGTCAATCGCACGGGCACCGCGTCCTCCATCGTCGTCCACGGTTACGACGCGGCGAGCGGCGCGTGGACCAGGTACCCGGGAACGACCCCCGGCAACGGGGTGGTCGTGGTCGCCGGGGCGATCGACCCGGCCAGCCGCATCTACTACTACGCCGCCCTCGGCACCGGTACGAGCACCACACCGGGCAAGGTCTCCGTCTACGGGTTCGACACCGAGACCAACACGGCGATTCCCGGCGTGATCGCCACCTTCGACCTGCCCATCACCAGCCGCTTCAGCGCCAACGGGGACATCGCCTTCGACGCCTCGGGCAATCTCTACATCGTCACCTCCGCCAACAGCTCCAACAACGCCGCGATCGGTGTCGTGCGCGGACCGCTGCCCACCACCGGCTCCGCGACCGGGGTCTCGCTGACGGACACACTGCTGACCACCATCAACAACCCGCAGCAGCGGCAGTACAACGGGATCGCCTTCAACAACGACGGCGAGTTGTTCATCCAGTTCAGTGCGCCCGCACCGGCCACGGCCACCTATCTTCAGGCCGTCAACCCGAACAACGGAGCCCTCATCGGGCAGCCGAAGCTGCTCTCGGACACGACCTTCGCCTCCGTCGACCTCGGAGCCTGCTCGACCAACCCGACGCTGACCTTGCGGAAGAACGTCGCCGGCCGGTTCGCCTCCTCCACGGCCGCGAACGACCAGTTCACCCTCTCGATCACCGGCGGCGGCATCAGCGGCGGCAACACCGCCACCACAACCGGGAACACGAACGGTGTTCAGACACCGGCGGCGGGGCCGGTCATCGGTGTCGCGAACACCACGTACAACCTCGCCGAGACCGCCGCCAACGGCGGCAGCCTCGACAACTACGTGACCACCTACGCCTGCGTGGACACCGCCGACGGCAACGCGCCCGTCACCTCGGGCACCGCCACCTCGTTCGCCCTGCACTTCCCCGCCACCCGGCCGGGTGGCAGCAGCCCCCGGATCCTCTGCACCTTCACCAACACCGCGAAGCCCCCGTCGCCGTCGCTGACGCTCGCGAAGACGGCCGCACCCGACGAAGTCACCGCCGCCGGCCAGCTGGTCACGTACACCCATGTGGTCACCAACACGGGCAATGTGACGCTGACCGGCGTCGACGTCAGCGAGACGGCGTTCTCGGGCTCCGGCACGGACCCGGAGGTGTCCTGCCCGGGCACGTCCCTCACCCCCGGCCAGTCCATGAACTGCACCGCCACCTACACCACCACCCAGACCGACATCGACAACGGCGAGATCGACAACACCGCCACCGCCACCGGAACCCCACCGACCGGACCCGCCGTCACCGCCACCGACGACGCCACCGTCACCGCGGACCAGGACCCCTCGGTGTCCCTGGTGAAGACGGTCGTCGGGGACGACGGCCCCTTCCGCTCGGGTGAAGTGCTCACGTACACCTTCCTCGTCTCCAACACCGGCAACGTCACCCTCTCCGGCATGGAGCTGAGCGACATCGCCTTCTCCGGATCGGACCCGGCCCCCGAGGCGTCCTGCCCGGACACCGCGCTCGCCCCGGGCGAGTCGATGACGTGCACGGCCACGTACACACTGACGCAGGCCGACGTCGACTCGGGATCGGTGACGAACACCGCCCGGGCGACCGGCACCCCGCCCGCGGGACCGCCCGTGGCGAGCCAGTCCTCGGCCCTGTTCACCCCGCGGGTCAACCCGGCGCTGGCACTGGCCAAGACCGGCGAACCCGTCGTGGCGACCGCCGTCGGCCAGCTCGTCGCCTACACGCTCCTCGCCACCAACACCGGCAACGTGACACTGACGGACGTGGACGTCGCCGAGACCGCCTTCTCCGGCTCCGGCGCCCGCCCGCAGGCCGTCTGCCCGACCGGACCGCTGGCACCAGGGGCGTCCGTCGCGTGCACGGCCACCTACGTCGTCAGCCAGGCCGACTTCAACGCGGGCAGGCTGACGAACACGGCCGTCGCCACGGCCGACCCGCCCACCGGCCCCTCGGTGACCACACCGCCCGCCGGAGCGACGGTCACCATGGAGCAAGCCCCGGCGCTCACCCTGGCCAAGTCCGCCTCGCCGGGCGAGGTGACCGCGGCGGGCCAGCAGGTCGACTACACCTACGTCGTCACCAACACGGGCAATGTGACGCTCACCGCCGTGGACGTCAGCGAGACGGCGTTCTCGGGCTCCGGCCCGGACCCGGAGGTGTCCTGCCCGGGCACGTCCCTCACCCCCGGCCAGTCCATGAACTGCACCGCCACCTACACCACCACCCAGACCGACATCAACGCCGGCGCGGTGACGAACGGCGCCGCCGCCACCGGCACGCCGCCGACCGGTCCCCCCGTGACGGCCACCGCCACCGACACCGTGACCGCGCTGCAGGACGCCTCCCTGTCGCTGGTGAAGACGGTCGTGGGCGACGGTGGCCCGTTCCGTTCCGGTGAGGTGCTCACGTACTCGTACCTGGTACGCAACACCGGCAACGTCGTTCTCTCGGCGCTGGACGTACGCGACCTGGCCTTCAGCGGTTCGGGTCCCGATCCCGAGATCACGTGTCCGGACACCGCACTCGCTCCGGGCGAGGCGGTGACGTGCACGGCCACGTACACGGTGACCCAGGCCGACGTGGACACCGGCCAGATCGAGAACACCGCGGTGGCCACCGGCACACCACCCGGCGGCACGGCGGTGGAATCCAACGAGTCGACCGCCGTCTTCACACCCCGACGCACCCCCGCGCTCTCGCTGGCGAAGTCGGCGTCCCCCTCCGCGGTGACCGCCGACGGCCAGGACGTGCACTACACACTGGTCGTCACCAACACGGGCAACGTGACCCTGAACGCCGTCGACGTGAACGAGACCGTCTTCACCGGCACCGGACCGCGCCCGGTGATCACCTGCCCCGAGGGTTCCCTGCTGCCCGGACAGTCCAAGACGTGCACCGCCGGATACACCGTCACCCAGGCGGACGTGAACGCGGGCGCGGTGGCGAACACGGCGGTCGCGTCGGGCACGCCCACGGGCGGCGGCCCCGCCGTCACCGCGACGGCGAGCGACACCGTCACCGCCGGACAGAGTCCCGCACTGGCCCTGGTGAAGACCGCGGCTCCCGCCGTCGTGACGGGTGCCGGCCAGCGCGTGGACTACCGCTTCACCGTGACCAACACCGGCAATGTGACCCTCACCGGCGTCGCGGTGACGGAGCCCGCCTTCACCGGTACGGGACCGGCTCCCCTCGTCGCCTGCCCCGAAGGCGCACTGGCTCCGGGACAGTCGAGAACGTGCGCGGCCTCCTACACCGTCACCCAGGCGGACGTGAGCGCGGGCGCGCTGACGAACGCCGCCCTCGCCACGGGCACTCCGCCCACCGGCCCGCCGGTGACGGCCACCGCCGACCAGACGGTCATCGCGACCTTCTCCCAGATCGCGTCGCTCAGCGTCGTGAAGAGCGCGAACCCCGTCGAGGTGAAGCGGCCCGGCGCGGAGGTCGAGTACCGCTTCGTGGTGACGAACACCGGCAATGCGACGCTGTCGGACGTCACCGTGGACGAAACCCGGTTCACGGGGTCCGGCCCGCGGCCGGACGTCTCGTGCCCGCGGACGTCACTCGCGGCAGGCGAACGCATGACCTGCACGGCGACCTACCGGGTCACCCGGGAGGATTTCCGCGAGGGCTCGGTGCAGAACACCGTCGTCGCCACGGGCACCCCGTCCGGTGGCCCCGCGGTGACCTCGCCGCCCTCCAGCGCCGAAGTGACCATGACTCCGGGGCACGGGCACCATGACAGGCCGCAGAAGCCCCATCGCCCCGGCCACGACGGGCACGACAAGCCCGATCGCCCGCACCACAAGCCCCCCAAGCCGCACGGCGACGGTCAGCGGGAGAAGGGGCCGCGCCAAGAGGCGTAGCCATCACGCGGAACGAGTGGGCCGGGTCCTCCGTACGGGGATCCGGCCCACTTCTTTCACCGGACCCGCGCGACCGTCCGGACGGACGGTCACTCGCCCGTCGACGCCGGCACTTCGCGGAGCTTCCCGGAACGCCGCACCGGAGTCCGCCCGGTTGCCAAAGGGCCCCGGAACACGGCGGTGCCCCGAGCCCATGTGCGGACTCGGGGCACCCGACTGCCTCCCGCGGGAGCGGAACCGCCTCAACGGCCCCACGGCGCTCCGACGTTGACCACCTCTTCAGACCGGCTGCCCCGGTCCCCGCTGCGACGAGGTTACGGCGCGTCAGCGGTCGTGCAGATGGCGAAGGCGATGACTTCGGCCCCACCGGAGGTGGTGGCCTGCCAGCCGGTCGCCGGGTCTCCGGTCGGCGCGCTGTGGTGGACGACGATCCCCTGGACACCCTGGGAACCGCCACCGACGGCGAACTGGCCGACATCACACTGAGCAGTGGACTGGGGCCCCTGGGCACCCGTCGCCACCGAGGTGACCAGGGTGGCGCCCTGAGGTCCCTGCACGCCCACGTCGCCCTGTGCGCCCTCGGCGCCCTGGGCACCGGTGATGCCCTGCGCACCGGTGATGCCCTGCGCACCCGTGGCCCCCCGAGGACCTGCCCTGATCAGGAGTTTCTCGGCACGTGCCAGGGAAATGCCCACCCGGCGGGGGCATCGCTCGCACCTCGGCGCGGACGGCCTTGGTTTCGTGCCCCTGACACATGACCGCCGGATTTCGGCCTTCCAGGACGGCACGCTTCCCGGCGAATTCCTTCGGAGCCGCGGACCGCGGACCGAGAGCGCCAATACTCCGCTTGTCCGTAAGTCACACCACTACGGGGGCATCCATGTGAGTCCTCGCACGTGATCGCGGGGCTTTGGACGACTCCGGCGGAAGCACAACGGCGACGGGCCCGGAACTGCACCGCGAAACGGGCACTGCCGGGCCGCCCCTCCGGCAGCCTACGGGGATCCGGACCGCGTCACCCACTGCGGAAGTACGTACGTTTGGGTGGTCTGACCGGCCCAAGTACCCATGGCAGATGACGACATACCGGGTTACCTCGTAACTTTGCCGTCAGTGACGGTGGTTCGGGACTCTCCCGTCGGCACCGTCCCCCGACATCCCTCCTGTGGCCGTTCGGCGGCAGCCGGATGGCCACTCCCACTCCATGAGATGTGACCAAGTGAAAAGTTGGCGATTGTGGACAGGCCTCGGCGCAACGGTCGCGGTCGCCGCCGGGGCGGTCACCTGGGCGGTCATGTCCCACCCTGCGGCCACCCCGGACGGCAAGTCCGAAAAGGCGCCCCTCACCCCGCTCAATGCCCACGCCCTGCTCCAGGCCGGTCATGTGCAGGCGCAGCACAAGGACTTCGACGGGGCCGAGGCCACCTTCAAGCGGGTCCTGGAGATGGAACCGGGCAACAAACTCGCCTGGTACAACGTGGGCGTCGTCTCCGCACGCGACGGCAGGCCGGCAGACGCGCTCAAGGCCTACGACACCGCACTGAAGATCGATCCCTCGTTCACCTCGGCGCTGTTCAACCAGGCCGTGTTGCTCAAGGGAAGTGATCCCGACCGGGCGATCGCGCTGCTGAAGCGGACCGTCACCATCAATCCGGAGGCCTCCACGGCCCATTTCCAGCTCGGCGACACGCTGGCTCGCAAGGGCCGGGACGCCCAGGCGCGGGATGCCTACCGCCGGGCCGTCGCGGTCGATCCGTCGCTGCACTCCCAGGTTCCGAAGAAGTTCAGGGACTCCACGCGGCCGAACCCCACATCCACCACGAGCGCAGGCAGGTAGCCCCAGATGACGTCGAATGCGACACCGAGGTTCTCCGTCTTCACCCCCAGCCACCGGCCACGTTTCCTGGACGAGTGCCTGGCGACACTTCAGGCCCAGTCCTGCTCCGACTGGGAGTGGATCGTGCTGCTCAACAACGGTGCGCGGTGGCGGCCGGAGCAGCCCGACGACCGTGTCCGGGTGGAGATCGCGGACGGGCTCCGGGGGGTGGGAGCGGCGAAGCGCAGGGCCTGCGAACTCGCGCGCGGCGAGATCCTCGTGGAACTCGACCACGACGACCTCCTGGCGCGGGACTGCCTGGCCGAGCTCGGGAAGGCGTTCGACGAGCACCCGGAAGCCGTCCTCGTCTACAGCAACACCGCCCAGATCACCGAGGACGGCGGACGCGACGACACCCGGTTCAACGAGACGCACGGCTGGCAGTACGAAGAGGTCGACGTCGACGGCCGCCGGCTGCTGGCCGCGAAGACGATGGCACCGACGCCGCACAACGTCTCGTACATCTGGTACGCGCCGAACCACGTGCGGTCGTTCCGCAAGGACGTGTACGAGAAGGTCGGCGGCTACGACGCAACCCGCACCGTCCTCGACGACCAGGACCTGATGTGCCGTCTGTTCCAGGCGGGGGACTTCCACCACATCGAGCGCTGCCTCTACCTCCAGCGCATCCACACCGCCAACACGCAGCGCGACCCCCAGATCAACGCGCACATCCAGCGGGAGACGGTGGCCCTGTACGACAAGTACATCGAGGCCAACGCCCTCGCCTGGACGCAGCGCCGCGGGCTGCTGGCACTGGACCTCGGCGCGGCCCACCGGAAGCCGCCGGGGTACCTGGGAGTGGACCAGCACGCGGGGGACGGCGTCGACATCGTCGCCACCCTCCCCGGCAGGCTCGACCTGCCCGACAACTCCGTCGGCCTGCTGCGGGCGGTGGACTTCCTCGAGCACGTGCCGGCGAAGGTGCCGTTGATCAACGAGTTGTACCGGCTGCTGGCGCCCGGGGGCATGCTCCTCACCATGACGCCCAGCTCCGACGGCCGCGGGGCCTACCAGGACCCCACGCACGTGGCGTTCTACAACGAGAACTCCTTCTGGTACTACACCGACAACCAGTACCGGGCGTTCGTCCCCGAGATCGAGGCGCGGTTCCAGAACTCCCGCCTCGTCACGTACTTCCCGACCGACTGGCACTCCAAGAACGACATCTCCTACGTGGTGGCGAACCTCATCGCCATGAAGGAGGGCGCGGCGCGCTGCGGCGGACCGCTGCTCGTGTAGTCCCCCTGCCCGCCCCAGGGCGCCGTCCGCCCGCGGAGGGACTTGCCGGGCACGGCGTGGTACCGCCCCGGGTGACAGAGGACGAGGCCGCAGCTTCCGGGCTGCGGCCTCGTCCGTTCGCGGGTCCCGGCGGCCCGACGCTGCCGGGGCGGTGGTCGGCCGCCGGCTCACGGGAACCCGGTCGGCCGGCGGTCTTCGGCCGGTGCCCGTTCCGGGACGGGGCGGCACCGTGGGTCCGGCGTCAGCCCGAGGTGCGTGCAGCGGCCGCCAGCGCGGCGAACGCCGGCGTGTTCAGTGCCTCGGGCAGTTGGGCGTCCCACCGGGGCTGGGGCGGGACGCCCGTGCGCGGCCAGCCGTCGTGCCCCAGCACCCCGAACGCCGGCCGCGTGGCGGGCCGTGGAAAGGCCACGGCGCCGACGGGGCGGATCCGTTCGGGGTCGAGACCGCCGAGCCGGAAGGTCTCCCTGGCCAGTCCGTACCAGGTGGTGTGGCCGGTCGCCGTGCCGTGGTAGACGCCCGCCGGCGCGCGGCCGGCGAGGGCCGCGCGGCCGAGCGCGGCCAGCTGGCGGGCGAGCGCACGGGACCAGGTCGGCTGCCCGTGCTGGTCCGCGACCACGTCCAGCGTCTCGCGTCGGCCGGCGAGTTCGAGCATCGTGGTCACGAAGTTGCGTCCGTGCGTCCCGTACAGCCAGGCGGTGCGCACCGTGTAGCCGGTGTCGGGCAGGAGTTCGGCCACCGCGCGCTCCCCTGCCAGCTTGCTCCGGCCGTAGGCGTTGACGGGGGCGGTCGGCGCGCCCTCGGCGTAAGGGTCCTCGGCGTCGCCGGGGAAGACGTAGTCGGTGGAGACGTGCAGCAGGACCGCCCCGCTGTCCGCGCAGGCCCTCGCGAGATGGCGGACGCCGCTGCCGTTGACGGCGGTCGCCGCCTCCTCGGCGCGCTCGGCCGCGTCGACGTCCGTCCACGCCGCGCAGTTGACGACCACACGGTGTCCGTCGACGGCCGCGCGCACCGCGGCCGGGTCGGTGATGTCGAGCTGGTGCCGGGTCAGCCCGGTCACGTCGGCGCCGCGGTCGGCGGCGAGTTCCGTCAGCACGTCGCGGCCGAGCATCCCGCCCGCGCCGGTCACCAGCCAGTTCGTGGTCATCGCGGCTCCGCCGCGGCCTTCAGCGGCTCCCACCAGGACCGGTTCTCGCGGTACCACGCGACGGTGGCGGCCAGCCCTTCGGCGAAGGTGATCTGCGGCGCGTAGCCGAGTTCTTCGCGGATCTTTCCGTCGTCCAGTGAGTAGCGCAGGTCGTGGCCCTTGCGGTCGGGCACGTACTCGACCCGGTCCCAGTCCGCGCCGACGGCGTCGAGAAGCAGGCCGGTGAGCTTGTGGTTGCTGACCTCCGTCCCACCGCCGATGTGGTAGATCTCCCCGGCCCTCCCCCGGCGCAGGGCGAGGTCGATGCCGCGGCAGTGGTCGGAGACGTGCAGCCAGTCACGGATGTTGCGGCCGTCACCGTAGAGGGGGACGGACCTGCCGTCGATCAGGTTGGTGATGAACAGCGGGACGACCTTCTCGGGGAACTGGTGGGACCCGTAGTTGTTCGTGCACCGGGTGACGACCACATCCAGTCCGTGGGTGCGGTGGTAGGCGAGCACGAGGAGGTCGGCTGCGCTCTTGGAGGCGGAGTACGGGGAGTTGGGCGCGAGCGGCGACGTCTCGGTCCACGAGCCCTCGCTGATCGAGCCGTACACCTCGTCCGTGGAGACGTGCAGGAACCGCCCCACGCGATGGCGCAGCGCGGCGTCGAGCAGTACCTGGGTGCCGACGACGTTGGTGCGGACGAAGGGACCCGCCCCCTCGATCGACCGGTCCACGTGCGACTCGGCCGCGAAGTGCACGACTGCGTCGTGCCCCGCCATCACCTGGTCGACGACATCGGGATCGCAGATGTCACCGCGCACGAACCGGTAGCCGGGATGCCCGGCCACCGACGCAAGATTCGCCTCGACGCCGGAGTACGTGAGGCTGTCGAGGACCGTGACGCGCAGTGCGGGATCCGTCCGCAGCCGTTGCCGGACGTACTCCGAACCGATGAATCCGGCTCCGCCGGTCACAAGAACGCGCATGATTCTCCGATGCTGTTGCCGCCCGTCGTCGTCCCGGGCGTCCGGTGCTCTTTCCGACGAGCGTGGTGGAATGGCTGCGACGCCCCGGGCGCACGCGTGCGCACACCGTCGGGCGTGCCGGTTCCGCTGACTCGAATCCGCATGACGAGATCCACGCGAACGACGAAAGGTCCGCGGGGCGGGCATCGACCGAGGCCCTCCCGCCGCCCGCGTACTACGCCGTCGTCATCGCCGCCGTGTTCGTCTCCGAGTCGGTTCTCAGACGCCGCCGGTGGGCCAAGCACTCCTCGTAGGAGGGCAGGAGCCCCCGCCGCTCGGCTTCCGCGAGCGTGGGCGCGGCGGCGTCCTTCTCGGAGAGCTCCGGCGCGAGGTCCGGGGGCCACTCGATGGCCAGCGCAGGGTCGAAGGGGTTGACCCCGTGCTCACGGTGCGGCGCATAGCCCTCGGAGCAGAGATACACCACGGTGGCTCCCTCCTCCAGGGCCATGAAGGCGTGGCCCAGCCCTTCCGAGAGGTAGACGGCCCGGTGCTCCCGGTCGTCGAGCCGGACGGCCTCCCACTGTCCGAACGTCGGGGAACCGGTGCGGATGTCCACGACCACGTCGAGCACCGCCCCGCTGACGCAGGTGACGTACTTCGCCTGCCCGGGCGGGACCGACGCGTAGTGGATGCCGCGAAGCGTGCCGCGCACCGAACGGGAGCAGTTCGCCTGCTCCAGCCGGAGAGTGTGGCCGGTCAGCTCCCGGAACCGGTCGGCCCGGAACCACTCGTGGAAACGGCCCCTTCGGTCGGTGAGGACGCGGGGGGTGTCCGCCCAGGCCCCTTCGATGCCAAGTGGTCTCATGTCGTCCGTTCCTTCCGCGCGTGCGGGTGTGCCGGCTGCCGCGTCCCTCCGTCAGGGCGTCGGGACCGGCTCCGTCCGCAGCGGCTCGTACGTGTGGGTCCCGCTGCCGCGCTGGGGCATGAGGGTGCACGGCGCCTCGTCCAGCAGGCCGAGCAGGTACTGGCCGTAGCCGCTCTTGAGCAGTGGCCGGGCCAGGGAGCGGAGCCGGTCGTCGTCGATCAGCCCGGCCCGCCAGACCGCTTCCTCGACACAGCCGATCTTGAAGCCCTGACGCTCCTCGATGACCCGGACGAACTCCGAAGCCTGGACCATCGACGCGAGGGTGCCCGTGTCCAGCCAGGCGGTGCCGCGGTCGAGCTTCGTGACCTGGAGCTCACCGGCCGCCAGATAGGCGCGGTTGACGTCGGTGATCTCCAACTCGCCCCGTTCGCTGGGCCGCAGGCCGCGGGCGATCTCCACGACACGGTTGTCGTAGAAGTACAGGCCGGGCACCGCGTACCGGGACTTGGGCCGGGCCGGCTTCCTCGATCGACAGGGCCCGGCCGTGCTCGTCGAACTCGACCCGTAGGCCGAGGGGTTGGCGACCTGGTACGCGAACACCCGGCCCCCGATCGTGTTCGCGCAGTGGGCCAGCCGGGTGCCGAGGCCGCTGCCGTGGAAGATGTTGTCACCCAGGATGAGTGCGACCGGCTCGTCCTCGATGAACTCCGCGCCCAGTACGAAGGCCTGGGCGATGCCCTCCGGTCGTTCCTGCACGGCGTAGGTGATCCGCAGTCCCAGCCGGCTGCCGTCGTCGAGCAGCCGTTGGAACTGCTCCTGCTGATCCGGGGTCGTGATGACGAGGATTTCACCGACCCCCGCCATCACCAATGTGGACAGCGGGTAATAGACCATCGGTTTGTCGAACACCGGGAGCAGTTGCTTGGACACCGAACGGGTCAGCGGCCACAGCCCCGAACCTCTGCCCCCAGCCAGCAGAATTCCACGCATGGGGCAACCGTAAGGGCCCCTGCCTCACAGACTTGGATGCGGCATGCGGCTGTTGCGCAAGACGAGGGCTGACAACACGAGGAGTTCGGCTCGACGGCGGGCCCGCGCACGACGGTCAGACGCGGGTCGGTCCGGCGACCGCCTCGGCCAGCAGACGGCGCCCGGCCGGGGTGGCAAGGACGCCGCGGAGGGCGGTGTCCCTTACGGTCCGGGCGGGTGCCGAGCGCAGGACCCAGGCTCGGGTGGCGAGGTCGGTGCGGGCGAGCACGCCCACCGCGTCGGAGCGCCGTGCGCGGCGCCAGGCCGTGAGCCCGTCCGCGGACGGGCCGGCGCGGGCGGTCGCGTCGGGCAGGACGGCGGCGAGGGAGACGGCGTCACGCAGGCCCAGGTTGAGTCCCTGGCCGCCGACCGGACTGCACACATGGGCGGCGTCTCCGATCAGGAGCACCCGCCGGCTTCGGTGGTGCACGGCGAGGCGCCGCTGTGTGCGGAAGGTGCTCGTCCAGCGGCATTCGCGGACCGTGGCCGTCCACCCCCGGGCCGCCGCTTCGGCTGCCAGAGCCTCCGTGCCGTCCGTGTCGCCCGGCCGCGGGCCGTGGGGCAGGTGCAGCACCACCCGAGCCCAGCCCTCGAGGTGCATCGGCAGCACCACGAGCAGCCCGCGTGGCCCGCCGATCATGTGGACCCTCCCGGGGTCCAGTGACGGATCCTCCACCCGAAGGTCGGCGAGCTGCCAGGTGCCGGGATAGGTCCGGCCGCGAAACGCCGCACCGGCCAGGGCGCGCAGAGTGCTCGACGCTCCGTCGGCCGCCACCACCCAGCGGGCGCGCAGCGGATCGAGGGCGTCCGACAGCACGGTGACACCGCCGGCGTCCTCCTCGGCCGATCGGACCGCCGCGGAACGGTGCACGCGCACACCGGCGCGCCCGGCCTCCTCGGCGAGCAGGCCCTCGGTCGCGCACTGCGGAACGGTCAGGATGTACGGGTACGGGGAGCTCAGCCGTGCCAGACCGAAGCCGCCGAGCCTGCGGCTCTGCGACCACATCTCGACCGCGTCCACGCGCCTGCCGAGCGGATGCAGCGACTCGGCCAGCCCACTCGGCGCGAGGGCCTCCAGGGTCCTCGCGTGCAGGTCCGTCGCCCGGGACTCGGTAACCGGCCCCGGACGGCGTTCCAGCACGACCACGCCCAGACCCGCCCGGGCCAGCAGCAGTGCGGCGCTCAGTCCGACGGGCCCCGCCCCCACGACCACCACATCAGTGTCAACCCCCATATCCGGCACTCTAGTCGGAACCGGATCAGGCCCGGAGTGGTCGGCCGTACGGGACCGTCCGGGGTGGAGTGCGGCGGCGTTTCCCGCCGCCGCACGGCAACCGGCAGGGACGCGGACGCACCCTGCGGGACCCGTGCCCAGACCCGTACCCGCGCATCGGGCACCCGCCGGGCGGCGCTCCACGCTCCCGGGCGGCGCGGAAACGGTCCCCGGCGGATGATGGGAGGAGGACGACGCGGCCGCAGGCCGTCTCGTGTGCGTGCGTGCCGGCGGCAGGATGGCGAGGGAGGTGTCCGTCATGGGCGATGTGACGGGCGCGAGCGACATCGACCGGGCCGTGAAGGCCAAGCACCGGGCGATGTGGGCGCTGGGCGACTACTCGGCGGTGGCGGACCAGCTGATCCCGGCCCTGGGCAGGACGCTGGTGGACGCCTGCGGCATACGCCCTGGGACGCGGGTCCTGGACGTGGCGGCAGGTACCGGCAACGCCGCGATCCCGGCGGCAATGGCCGGGGCCGATGTCGTCGCATCGGATCTGACGCCCGAACTCCTCGATGTGGGCAGGCTGATCGCGGGGAGACTCGGCGTCGAACTCGAATGGCGCGAGGCCGACGCGGAAGCGCTGCCCTTCGGCGACGGCGTCTTCGACACCGTCATGTCCTGCGTGGGAGTCATGTTCGCACCGCACCACCAGGCCGGCGCGGACGAGATGCTGCGAGTCTGCCGGCCCGGGGGCACGATCGGGCTGCTCAACTGGACCCCCGAGGGCTTCATCGGCCGCATGTTCGCGACGATGAAGCCGTACGCTCCCCCACCACCGCCCGGCGCGCAGCCCCCGCCGCTGTGGGGCGTCGAGGACCATGTGCGGGCTCTGCTCGGTGAGCGGGTCGTCGCGGTGGAAGCTCGCCGGGACACCGTACGCGTGGACCGGTTCACGACCCCCGAGGAGTTCCGCGACTACTTCAAGAAGAACTACGGGCCCACGATCGCGGTCTACCGCAACATCGCCGACGATCCCGAACGCGTCGCCGGCCTGGACCGGGAACTGGCCGCCCTCGCACGCGAGCACGCCTCCCCCACCGGCGCCGCCGACGACGGCTCCGGCATGGCCATGGACTGGGAGTATCTGCTGCTGACCGCGCGCCGCCGCTGACGCGTGACGCGGTCTCGAGCATGCCCGGCCCCCGTGGTCGGACCGACCGCCCCCTGGTCAGGACGACCGGCCCCGGTCTCCGCGTCGCAGCCGCGCCGCAAGATGGTGCTGCAGCGGCCGTCCGACCGCCGCGAGGTCGTGGACGAAGTCGAGCGTCGCAACGTCGGTCAGGGTGTAGCGGCGCCGGGTGGCGGTGACCTCCTTGGCCGTGGGGGTCAGCGCGACCTGATGGGTGGTGAGGTCGAGGGTGCCCTGGTCCACGCGACCGACCAGGATCTCCGCGATACCGGTGGGCTGGGTGATCAGTGCTTCCACGCGCCCCTCGGGCTGCACCCGCCACCATCCGCTCTCCCGGGCCGCGGGCCTGAGCGGGTCTTCGTCCGCGTCCAGCAGCCATGCGCGAGCCTCGTAGCGGAGGAACGGCCGTCCGTCATGGCTGAAGGTGACCTCCTGTCCGTACGTGAACTCCTCTGCGAGCGTCGGGTACCCGCCGCGCCCCCGCCCGGTCCAGGCCCCCAGGAACCCGATCAGCGGCGCGAGCAGGGGATGCGGCTCGGGCGCCTCGTCCGGTCGAAGGGCATCGGGATACGGGGGCTGCTGGACGGGCTCGAACGCCATGCGTGCTCCTGAGGTGGGGCGGGTACCGGGGGCAGCCTATGGGCTGTGCGCCTTTCGATCCTCGACGGAGAGGCGGCGTCCTCCAGGGGCCGCCGTCGGGCCTCGCGACGACGGTGGACGGTTCCACCGGCTCTCACACCGATTGCCCACGGGCCCGGCCGTGATGGAGTCCCCGCGCAACCCGGCCGGCCGGCTGCCTCCCCGCGGGCCCGCGATCAGCCGTGGAGTCCGGGGCCGTTGGGGCCGAGCGCTCCTCGGATCCGGCCGAGCCACTCCGCGCCCAGCCGGCGCCCGTTCGGGAGTTGGTCGTCCCGGTCCCAGCGCCATGTTGTGATCATCGCCAGCACGAGGATCCGGCACTCGCGCAGCAGGTCCTGATCGACACCCGGGTAGTGCGCGCCGACTTCTTCGGGCGCATGGGCGAGGTCGAACTCGACGGGCCCGCGGCAACACGTCTCGAGGTCTGTGAACAGCAGCCCGTTCCTCGTGGAGAGCACGTTGCCGGGGTGGGGCTCGCCGTGCAGCAGCTGCTCGGTGCCGCCGCGTTCGCCGATCGCCCGGCTGAGGCGGCGCAGCGTGTCGCCGAGCAGATCCCGGTCGGCGTCGGCGAGCGCCGGAGACCGCTCGCGGTCCGCCACGAGTCGTCGGGCCTGCTCGACCCGGTCCGTGAATCGCGGCGTCGGGACGTCGACCGTGCGCATGCCGGCATGCAGCCGCTCGAGCGCGTGGGCGTACTCGGCTGGTGAGACCTGCCGAGTCGGCACGGGTTCGTAGTAGGTCCACAGCGTGACCACGAAGCCGTCTCGCTCATGGACGCGTGGCTCCGCACGCGGGTCGAGGGCGGCCACCGGGCACCCGGATTCGGCGAGCCGCCGGGCAAGCTCGACTTCGAGGTGTGCGACGTGATGCGCCGCAGGCGCCACCCGGGCGAGGACGTCGCACGGCAGAAGACGCAGAGTGAGCTTGTTCGAGTCTTGGATAACGATCGCGTCATCGGCCGTGAGGCCGAGTGATGAGGCCGTCGACACGGCCGCGGCCACCGCCCGCGGAACCTCTGACGCCTGCATCGTCGTCGCGTGACCTCTCTCCCGGGCGCTGCCATGTCCTTCCCTGCGGCGGCGCAACCCGGGCACCTTATCTCGCCGTTGAGGGCGAGCCAGGGCGATTTGACGGGCGAGGAGCGGCCCAACCGGCGATTCGCGCCTGGGGCTTCCCCTGCGCCCCTTCGGCTTCTGGGCCGACAACCGGCGGACGGCGCAGCCCGATTCGGTCGCCCCGCGCCGACCGGGGCTCCCTCGTGCCCGGCCCGCGGCATCACGGGCGGATCCCCGGCCGCAGATCCTCCAGTCGCGCGAGAGCGTCCCGGGCCGACTCCCGCTCCTCGGCGGTGAGGTGGATCGCCGCGGCTTCGGCGAGTGCGGACAGCGCCGTCTCCTCGTCGGCGAGGCGCCCCGCGACGTCCGCGCGCAGTACGAGGAGCCGAAGGAGTTCGACGGGTGCCGGCCGCTCGTCCCCGAGGCGCAGCGCGCGGTCGATGACCTTCGCCGCGCCCGCCGGATCCTCTTTGGAGTCCGCGAGGAGGGAGGCGTGGTGCAGGGCCTTGGCGAAGGTCCCGTCGGGCGGGCGCCGGTGGCTCTGGTCGTCGCTCGTCTTCCGGCCGATGCGGATGCAGTTGCCGCCCGGATCGGTCATGAGGAACTGCCGCACGCCGTACGACGTGTCCTTCAGCGGTCCGATGCGCGGCAGCCCACGGGTCGGGATCCTTCCGTACGCCTCCTTGAGGCCGGCCCGGAATGCCTCGTACAGCCCGTCGACGTCGTCGGTCAGGACCTAGCACGTGCTCACCGACTCGGCGGGCTCGTGCCGTTTGATCCCAAAGAACTGGAGTTCGATGCCGCCCCGCTCGACGACCGCGTAGGGCCTGGGGCTCCGCTGCCGGAAGGTCACCTCGAATCCGAGAGCGGTGTAGAAGTCGAGAACGGGCTCGATGGTCCGGCACGGCAGGATCGGAATGGTCCTCTCGTTCACGCCCCCACTCTAATCAAAGTTGACTAGAAAGGGGACCCGGTGTGTTCGCCGTATGTGAAGGGGGCCGGTCGCGCCTGCGGTCCTCGCCTCCGCGGCAGCCCCGTCCGACGCGCGCCGCGCCCGCGGCGCGTTCCGCGGGTACGGCGCGGGCGGCCTGCCGTCAGAGGTTGTAGCCGCCGGCGACCTCGATGTTCTGGGCGGTGATCCAGCGGCCCTCCTCGGAGAGCAGCGTGGCGATCACCATGCCGATGTCGTCGGGTTCGCCGACCCGGCCGAGCGCCGTCTTCGCGGCGATGGCCGGGATCACCTCGGGAAACCGCTCGAAGGCGTCGTCGGCGAGGCGGGTCCGCGTCGCGCCCGGTGCGATGGCGTTGACGCGGATGCCGCGCTTGCTGAACTCCTTGGCCATGTAGCGGGTCAGCACCATGAGCCCGCCCTTCATCGAGGCGTAGGCCGAGTAGCCCTCCTCCATGCCGGACTCCATCGCGGAGTTGCTGGTCGTGTTGACGATGGCACCGCCGTCCTCCATGAGCGGCAGCAGCCTCTGCGTCAGGAAGTACGGCCCCTTGAGCAGGACCCGGGCGAACTTGTCGAACAGTTCCTCGGTCGTGTCCTCGAACATCGCCATCTGCGCGAAGCCGGCGTTGTTGACCAGGTAGTCGAACGTGTCGCGCTGCCAGGTCTCGCGGAGCGCGGTCACGACGGAGTCGCGGAAGGCAGGAAAGCCGCCGCTCCGGCCCACGTCCAGGGGCAGCGCGACGGCCGCGCCCCCCAGCTCCTCGATCGCCGCGACCGTGTCCAGGGCGCCCTGCCTGTTGGTGCCGTAGGTCAGGATCACTCCGGTGCCGCGCTTCGCGAGCTGCAACGCCGCGCTCTGCCCGATACCCGAACTGGCGCCGGTGACGATGGCGACCTCCATGATGTGCCTCCTGTGCATTAGTGGAGCCGTCCAGCTCCGCCTGGTGGTGCGACTTCTCCATGGAAGCACTCTGACCTGCACCAACAGAAGAATGATCCTCTCTCGCCCTTGCACAATCCTGTCGCCTTGAGGAGACACGGCTGTCCTGCCGCGTTCTCCGGGTGCTTCAATGAAGGCATGCTTCTGGATGAGCTCCGTACGCTGCTGACCCGGCATGCGCGGGCCGACTGGACCACCGGTCTCGACGGCGTACTCGTCTCGAGGGTCGACCGGGCCGACCCGCCGACGCCGTCGATGTCGGGAACCGTCCTCGCGGTCATCGCCCAGGGCGCAAAGCGCCTCGCGCTCGGCGACCGGGTGTACGAGTACCACGCCGGCCAGTACCTCGTGGCCTCGGTCGACCTGCCGGTCACCGGCAACTTCGTCGGGGCGAGCCCGGATCGTCCGGCGTTGGGTTTCGGCCTGACGCTGGAACCGCCGGCCATCGCCGATCTGCTGCTGCGGACGGCTTCCGGAACGGCGCCGCGGAGCACCAGGGCGTCGACCGGCCTCGCCGTGAGCGATGCCTCCGACGAGCTTCTCGACGCCGTGGTGAGGCTGTTGCGCCTGCTGGACCGGCCACGCGACATCGACGTACTCGCACCGCTCTACAAGAAGGAGATCCTGTGGCGGCTGATCACCGGCCCCCAGGGGGCGATGATCCGTCAGATCGGTCTGGCCGACAGCAATCTCACGCACATCGCGCGAGCCGTGCGGTGGATCCGCGAGAACTACGCCACGTCCTTCAGGGTGGAGGACGTGGCACAGTTCATCGGGATGAGCCCGTCCGCCTTCTACCGCAACTTCCAGGCCGTCACGGCCATGAGCCCCATCCAGTTCCAGAAGCAGATCCGGCTCCAGGAGGCCCGGCTGCTGCTGGCCGCGCGCCCCAAGGACGTCGCGAGCGTCGGCCACAGCGTGGGCTACGACAGCCCTTCGCAGTTCAGCCGGGAGTACCGCCGCCTCTTCGGGGCACCGCCCAGCCAGGACGTGACCGTGCTGCACGGCGCAGCCGTGCCGTAGCCGCGACCCGGGCGGTCAGCGGGTGCGCACTGCCGTCACCGTGAAACGCTCGACCGCGGCCACGTGTCCTCCGGTGGACGCGACCACGGTGAGCACGGGGTCACTCGCCCCGGAGAAGGGGACCGTCACCTTCCAGGGCTGGTTGTCGCCGCCTGCGGGGGTGCAGCACTTGGAGGTGCCCAACGGCGCGTCGGACGACGGCTGGAGCACCTGGACGTTGATGCTCTCGTCGACACCGGTGATCCGGCCGCCGGTCGGCAGCGGGGAGCGCACGAGCGCCCCGTACGCGGGCGTGGTGAGGGAGAACGTCGTGTCGTCGGTGCCGACGACCTCCCAGGGCGCGTCCGGGCCGGTGCCGAACCGCACCAGGTGGATCACCGCGGCGGTGCCGCTCTCCGGCCCCGTGGGGGCCACACCGACTCGGGCGTGCCTGCCGCTCACCTTGCTCGATGTGACCCTGTCGATCTCCTTGAAGCCGAGATGGTCACGGGTGAACGAGAGTGCCGTCCGATCCGGATCGAGGTGCCACGACTGGTGGCCGCCCGCACGGTAGGAACGCTCCCACGCCTCGGCCTGCGCGAGCGTGGTGAAGGGCCACAGCGGCTGGAGGGCCCACGAGCCCAGCGGTGGTGTGCCGTTGGGGGTCTGTGTGGGCGCGGTGGGGGTCTGCGACGAAGCCGAGGGGTCCGGCGTCGGGGACGACGGTGCGGACGTCGTCGGCGTCGGCGCGGGCGTGCCCGGCGCGGCGGACATCGAACCCGATGCGCTCGGGGAGCCGGCGGAGCCGCTGCAGCCGATCAGGGCCAGCGCGGCCGCGGTCGCCGCGGCGAAGTGCCGTAACGGCAGCCAGGTATTCATACGTGCGCCCCAGGAGTGGTGGAGCCGGTCACGAACCGGTGTGTACCGCCATGGTGCCACCAGTTCCGTCCGCGTCACAGGAACTCGTCGCACGAACAGCCACCGTGGATGGCCGACGCGCTGGCTCGGGACGTTCCCGGGCCGGCCCGGCCGCCGCCCCCCGCGACGTGCAACTTCCTGGGCGCCGTGCTCTGCTGGAGACATGCACGGCCGGCTTCGCGCGCTGCCGCAGGCAGGTGCCCCTCATGGGGGAAGCCCCGTCGGCGGCGGTGCCGGGCGGCTCCGGGACGACGGGCGAGAGGTCCGGACCGCCCCGGTCACCAGGGCGCCGGCCGTCGTGCGCCTGGAGGGGACGCCGCGGTCCCGAGGGCTGCCCTGCGGGACACCGGCGGTCGGAGAATCCGGACAGGTGATCGAGGGGTGACTCCACGCCCGGTGCACACCCGTGCTCCGGCGCGCCGGCCGCACCGGAGAACGGTGGCGTGCTCGGCGCACGACCGGGAAGGCCATCTTCATGACTGTCTACGTCGTCACCATTCCCGGCACGTTCCTCAAGGAGCCGTCCGCTTCGGCCCGTACGGAGCTCGTGCGGGCTCTCCGGCCGGCCGACCCGCGCACCACCGAATTCGGGGCTGCCGAGGACCTCGACATCCTCACGTTCTATCCGGACTCCACCGCCTTCAGCCTCCGCCTCGAGGTCGAGGCCCACGACAACGCCTCCGCCGAGGCCAGGGCCCGCCAGCTCGCCACGGACGCCCTCAGGTCGGTGGGAATCCCCGAGGAGGAAGTACCCCTCGGGCAGCCGGTGATCACCGGTATCGACGCGGATTAGGCACGGCGGCGGGCGCTGCCGCGTCCGGGCGCATGGGGCGTCGGGCCTCCCGGGGTTCAGAGGTCGAGGACCACTTCGCCCTTCGGCCGGCTGCAGCAGGTCAGCACGGAGCCGGCCTCGGGAGGCTCGAGCGGTGACGGGGCGTAGGTGACGTCACCCGATACGAGCGGCGTGACACAGGTGTGGCAGACGCCGGTGCGGCAGGACCAGCGCGTGGGGATGTCGCAGGCCTCGGCGAGTTCGAGCAGCGATGCGCGGGCGGGTGACCAGGGTGTGGTGATGCCGCTGCGGGCGAAGGTGACGAGCGGGCCGGTGCCCGGAGGGCCGGTCGGCCGGTGGGGGCGCACCGCGGCGGTGGGTGTGACGCCGGGGTTGACGGCGGCGAGAGCGCTGAAGGCCTCGGTGTGGATGCGCTCGGGAGCCAGTCCGTACTCCTGCAGGTGGGATTCGAGGGCGTGCATGAAGGCGGCCGGTCCGCAGAGGTACGCGTCGGCGTCATGGGGGATGCCCAGCTCGGCCGGCGAGCCTGCGGTCATGCGGCCGTGCCGGATGCGGGGCTCGCCGGGCCGAGTGGCCGGGGCGCCGGGTGCCGTGTAGTAGATGCACTCGTGCCCGTGGGCGAGTCGGGCGACGAGTGCGTGGGCCTCGTCCGCGAAGACGTGATGTGCTCGGTCGCGGGCCGTGTGGATCCACCACACCGGGCGCTGATCGCGTGCGGTGGCGAGTCGGTGGAGCATGGCGAGCACGGGCGTGGCCCCGATGCCTGCGGAGACGAGGAGGACGGGGCCGGTCCCGTCCTCCAGGACGAAGGTTCCCCGGGGGCTTGCGACGTCGACGAGGTCCCCAGGGCGGAGGCCGGAGTGCAGATAGCTGCTGACCTGCCCGTGGGGCTCTCGTTTCACACTGATGCGGTAGGTCCCGGCGCCGGGGGCGGAGGACAGGGAGTAACTCCGCACCGTGGGTGCGGCGTTGCCCGTGGTGGCCAGCCGGAGTGAGAGGTACTGGCCGGGCCGGGCCGGCGGGAGCGGCGTAGCGTCGGTGCTGTCGAGGTAGATCGAGGAGACGGCGGGGGTCTCGGGGACGATACGGGCGACGCGCAGGGTCCTGAACCCCGGCCACGCGAGCTCCTGGTCGGGCTCCCGGGCGGTGGCGAGTTCACGGAACGACTTCTGCCATCCGGGGCTGAGGGCGGGAATGTCGAGCGCTCTGCGCAGCAGGGCTGGGTCGCGGTCGGGGAGGTAGAGCAGCGCGTCGGTGTCGGCGACGGTGAGCTCCTCCGGGCCCCGGCGGAGGAGGGTGATCGCATCACCGGCCTCGACGCGCCCTTCGCTGAGGACACGCAGGTAGAACCCGGGGCGGTGGTGGGCGACCAGCAGTGACGCCATGGCGGGCTCACCGAGCCTCATGCCAACCCGGTAGCAGGTGACGCGCGGTTGGGTGACCTCGAACTCGGCTTCGCCGATGCGGTACCGGTCGCCGATGCACACGTCGTCGTCCGGCATGCCGTCGACGGTGAAGTTCTCTCCGAAGATCCCGAACGTCAGGTCGTCCCGGCCGAGTTGTTCCCGCCAGTGGCAGTATGAGTCCGACTGGTAGACGAGGACGGCGCGCATCTCGCCGCCGTGGCCGGCGAGGTCTCCCTGGCCGTCGCCGTCGATGTTCAGCCGCCGCACCGTCCTCGCGCCCCGCACGGGAGCCTTCCAGGCGCCGGTGTGGACGGTCCTTCCCTGCCAGGAGACGTCCTTGGGGGTGCCTACGTTGACGGACAGCAGCGTTGCCATCGCGGTTCTCCTGCGTGAGGACTCGCCGGTCGGCAGGTGTCACGGCGCCGGCGTGCACTGCGGCCGATCCTAGTTCTCGGGGGTGTTCGTCGCCATTTGCCGACCGACTGGGCCGGGCCGGCCGGACTCCGGGCTGCCGGAGGGCCCGGGTCGGGGCGGACACGCTCACAGGGCACGGCGGCCGGGCTCGCTCCCGGCCGCTGCCGGGCGGAGGGTTGAAACGGGACGCCCGCCCCGATCGACTCGCAGGCGGGAGAGGCCGCGTCGACTCACGGACCCGAGAGCGCACGTCCCGCCCGCCCGGACGGCCTGTGTGGCAGCCGCCCCGCGCATCACCCGGACCACATAACCATCAACATCATGTTGACAGGTTAGCCAAGACGTGCTCGACTTGCCCTGTAACCATTCACTTCACACAAAGGGGTTAGACATGATCCCCTCGGTTCACCACCGCACCGCCACCGTCGACGGACTCGAGGTCTTCTACCGGGAGGCCGGCGACCCCCAGGCGCCGGCCGTGGTGCTGCTCCACGGCTTCCCCACCAGCTCGCACATGTTCCGCCACCTGATTCCGGCGCTCGCCGACCGCTACCACGTCATCGCACCCGACCACATCGGCTTCGGCCAGTCCGCGATGCCCTCCCTGGCGGACTTTCCGTACACCTTCGACGCGCTCACCCGGATCACTTCCGGCCTGCTCCGGCGGCTGGAGGTCGACCGCTTCGCGATGTACGTCCAGGACTACGGCGCGCCCATCGGCTGGCGGCTCGCGCTCCAGGCCCCGGACCGCGTCACGGCGATCGTCAGCCAGAACGGCAACGCCTACGAGGACGGCTTCGTCAAACCCTTCTGGGACGCCGCGTTCGCCTACGCGCAGAGCCCCGGGCCCGACACCGAAGGCCCGATGCGCAGCGCTCTGACCTCGGAGATCACCCGTTGGCAGTATGTGAACGGCGTCGCCGACCCCAGCCTCGTCAGTCCGGACAACTGGCTGCACGACCAGGCTCTCCTGGACCGTCCCGGCAACGACGAGATCCAGCTCAAGCTGTTCCGCGACTACCCCACCAACGTGGACCTGTACCCGCAGGTGCACCGGTACTTCCGGGACTCCCGGGTGCCCTTGCTCGCGGTCTGGGGCGCCAACGACGAGATCTTCGGCCCCGCGGGAGCGGAGGCATTCGGGCGCGACCTTCCCCAGGCCGAGATCCATCTGCTCGACTCCGGCCACTTCGCCCTGGAGAGCCACCTTCCGGACATCGCGGAGCTCATGCGCGACTTCCTCGGCCGCGCGCTCTCCTGACGCGTCCCCTCCCCGCCGTACGGCGCCGCGCCGTACGGCGGCTCTGGCGCGGGCTCCCTGAAGTGGCGCTGTTGCGGGCCCCCTGACCAGGGTGGAAGGTGAAATGCAGGCCGCCCGGGAGAGGACGGTCCCGCCGGACCGCTGCCGCACGCCGTTCGGAAGGCTGCGGGCCGATCGGGGCGGCTCTCCGGCCGGCCCCGCCCCTGAAGGAGCGCTCATGCAGCAGGACAAGCATCCGGACTACAGCCCCGTGGTGTTCCGCGACCGCGCGGCCGGCTACGCCTTCCTCACTCGGTCGACGGCGACGAGCGACCAGACGATCGAGTGGGACGACGGCGAGACCTACCCGGTCGTGGACGTGGAGATCTCCTCGGAGAGCCACCCCTTCTACACGGGCAAGGCCCGGACCGTGGACTCGGAGGGCCGTATCGCCCAGTTCGAACGCCGCTACGGCGGTGACGCGCCCGGCGCCGGGACGGGCGGCTGACCGAGCTCCCCGGCAGCGGCCCGGCCGCCCCACCGCGACAGGGGTTCAGCGCGGGACCAGGGTCGTCTCGGTGGCCTTGACGCTGGTCCACACCGTCGTCCCGTCGGCGAGACCTAGTTCGGCGGCGGCCTGCGGAGTGATCTCGGCAACCAGGTCGGGAGCGGCTTCCGAGGTGACGAGGACCCGGAGCCGGCTGCCGCTGGCGGTGATCTCGCGGACGGTGCCGGGCCACACGTTGCGAGGACTGCCGGACGGGCGCTCCGGGTGCAGTGAGACGGCTTCGGGAGCGATGATCGCGAGGGCGTCGGTGCCGGGCGGCAGGGGGTCGGAGACGACGAGGGTGCCCCCTTCGGAGAGCCGGAGCCCGTGGGGCGTGGTGGTGCCCGGCCAGGCGTTGCGGCCGAGCATGCGGGCGACCCAGGGAGAGCGGGGGTGGCGGGTCACCTCCGCCGGGGGTGCGTCCTGAAGGGCGCGGCCGTCGTCCAGTACGAGGACGCGGTCGGCCAGGGCGACCGCCTCGACGGGGTCGTGGGTGACGATGAGGCAGACGCCGCCGAAGCCGTCGAGGTGGTGGCGGAGGGTGTGCCGGACGCGGGCGCGGGTGGTCTGGTCGAGGGCGGCGAGCGGCTCGTCGAGAAGCAGGGCCCGGGGACGTGCGGCGAGGGCGCGGGCGAGGGCTACGCGCTGGGCCTGGCCGCCGGAGAGCTGGGCGGGTCTGCGGTGTGCGAGGTGGCCGACGCCGAGCCGGTCGAGCCACTCCTGGGCCTCACGGCGCGCCTCGGCCCGGGGAGTGCCGTGTGCGCGCAGCCCGTAGGCCGTGTTCGCGAGGGCCGTGAGGTGCGGGAAGAGCGCGCCGTCCTGCGGAACCCAGGCAACACCCCTGTGGTGGGGCGGCAGTTCGGTGACGTCGGTGTCGCCCAGCGTGAGTCGGGCGTGAGCGCGGGTGGTGAGGCCGAGCAGAGCACGCAGGAGGGTGGTCTTGCCGGCGCCGTTGGGACCGACGACGGCGATGGTGGTGCCGGGTTCGGCGTCGAGCGTCAACTGGTTGAAGCCGGTGACGTGGGCGTGCAGGGGCCAGCGCTCCCGATGCTCCGCCGGGGAGGAGGTGACCCGGGGAGCGTCGGCGGGGTCGGCCGCGGCCGCCACGGGCTTCGTGGCGCGCTCGCGGGCCGTGGGCGTACCGCTCCAGCGGCCCCTGAGCGCGATCAGCACCAGCATGGCGATGGCGAGCAGCAACAGCGAGACGGAGGTGGCGGCCTCGGGCGCTTCCTGCAGGAGCAGGTACACCTGGAGGGGCAGGGTCTGTGTGGTGCCGGGGAGATTGCCCGCGAAGGTGATGGTGGCGCCGAACTCACCGAGGGCCCGGGCCCAGGTGAGGGCGGCTCCCGCGATGAGTCCGGGCGCGACCATGGGCAGGGTCACGGTGAAGAACACCCGCACGGGTGAGGCACCGAGGGACGCCGCCGTCTCCTCGTAGCGCGGCCGCAGACCGCCGAGGGCCCCTTCCAGGCTGATCACCAGGAACGGCATGGCGACGAAGGTGGCCGCGAGCACCGCGCCCGAGGTGTGGAACGGCAGGGTGATGCCGAACCAGTCCTCCAGGTACGGCCCCAGAAGGCCCCGCCGGCCGAAGGCGAGCAGCAGCGCGACGCCGCCGACCGTCGGCGGCAGCACCATGGGCAGCAGGACCAGGGAGCGCACGAACGCCTTGCCGCGGAACGGAACGCGGGCCAGGAGCCATGCGAGCGGCACCCCCAGCAGCAGGGACAGCCCGAGCGCCCAGAACGAGACGAGGAGGGAGAGGCGCAGGGCCTCGACGGTGCCTGGGGCGGTCAGGTGGCCGGCGAGTCCGTCCCACGGAGTGCGGGCGAGGACGCCGACGAGGGGCAGCAGCAGGAACGCCACGGCGAGCAGGGCCGGAACCGTCAGCGCGAGTGGTGTGCGGGAGCTGCGGCCTGTGCGGCGGCGGGGCTGTTGCATCGGCGTGGTCCTGGGGCGAGTCGGTGGGCGCCGGGTGAGGGGCTGTTGCCCGAGGGGTGACACGGGGCGGCCCCTCACGACGGCTCTTGTGATCAGGGCTGCTGGAAACCGGCGTCCCGCAGGATCTTCTGCGCCTCGGGCGAGGAGAGCCATGCCACGAACTCCGCCGCGGCCTCGGCGTTCTTCGAGGTCTTCAGGGTGGCGGCCGGGTACTCGGCGATGGCGTTCTGCGCGTCGGGGATCTCGACGGCGTCGATCTTGTCCGGTGCGGTGGTGGCGTCGGTCCTGTAGACGATCCCGGCGTCGGCCTCGCCGAGCTCGACCTTGCTCAGCACCGCGCGCACGTTGGGCTCCTGCGAGACCGGCTTCACGGTGATCTTCCGGGCGTCCAGGATCTTCTTGCTGTAGCGCCCCACCGGGACCTCGGGTGCGGCGAGCACGACCTTCAGCCGGGGATCGGCGAGGTCCTCGAGGTCGTCGATCCCGTCCGGGTTGCCCTCGGCGGTGGCGATGACGAGCCGGTTCCTGGCGATGATCTCCGGCGTACCGGTGTCGGCCTTGAGGCCGCCCATGGTCCTGGTGTCGGCGGTGACCAGGGCGTCGGCGGGAGCTCCCTGCTTCACCTGCGCGGCGAGCTCCTGCGATCCGGCGAAGGAGAACGTGATTCCGGTGCCGGGGTGGGACTTCTCGTAGGCGGCACCGGCGGTCTTGAAGACATCGGTGAGGGAGGCTGCCGCGAGCACCGTGAGGTCGGCCCTGGCCGCACCGGAGGCGGAGGATGCGGGCTCGGCACCGATGTCGGAGTTCGCGGTGCCGTTGCCGCACGCGGTCAGCGGCACGAGGAGGGCTGCCGTCAGGGCTGCGGCGGCGGCGCGGCGGCGGGGGAAGTCGAGCGACATGTGGCTGGGGCTCCCGGAGGACGAGATCGGCACGATGGCCGACTGACGGTCGTGATGAGCCGCGCCGGGACGGCGACGCCGCTGGGGTGCGCAGGGGTCAGGTGCGGTCGATGTGCACGCTGGTCGACTTCACACGTGCGGTGGCCTGCATGCCGACCTCGAGTTTCAGTTCCTCGACGGCCTCCCTGGTCAGCAGGGACACCAGACGGTGCGGGCCCGCCTGGATCTCCACCTGCGCGGCGACGTCGCCGAGTTTCACGGCGGTGACGATGCCGGGGAACGCGTTTCGGGCGGAGGTGTAGGAGGCGTCCACCTCACCGTCGCCGGACTGTGCGAGCTCGACGGAGAAGGCGGCCAGGTCCCGGCCGTCGATGAGACGCCGCCCGCCCTCGTCGCGATGGGTCGCGATCCGGCCGGCGTCCGCCCAGCGGCGTGCGGTGTCGGGGCTGACGCCGAGCAGCCGTGCCGCCTGTCCGATGGTGTAGGACTGCATACGCGCCACCGTAGAGCTCTCCAGCTCTTATCTGCAAACCATTCGTCGCTTCTTCACGGCATCTGCGGTATCTGCTGGAGGAATGCACGACGACGCGGCACGCCAGCACAGCACGGCCGCCGGGAGCCATGGCCCGGCCGCTCGACGGGCCCCTGGATTCAGCCGGCGAGAGGGCCGTGGCCGGCCGGTACCGCCTCCTCGGGCTCGACCGGCCCGGGTGGCGTGCCGTCGCCGAAGGGTGTGCCGCCGAGCGGCGCGCGGTCGTGCGGCTCGAGCCAGTTCGCCAGGTCCGGTCCGGCCGGCACGACTCCGGTGGGATTGATGTCGCGATGGACCAGGTAGTAGTGCCGCTTGATGTGGTCGAAGTCCACCGTGTCGCCGAAGCCCGGTGTCTGGAACAGGTCTCGCGCGTACGCCCACAGCACCGGCGCCTCCGACAGCTTCCGGCGGTTGCACTTGAAGTGGCCGTGGTAGACGGCGTCGAAGCGCACCAGAGTGGTGAAAAGCCGTACGTCGGCCTCGGTGATCGTGTCGCCGACGAGGTAGCGGGAGCCCTCCAGCCGGTCCGAGAGCCAGTCGAGGCGGGCAAAGAGGCGCTCGTACGCGGCGTCGTACGCCTTCTGCGAGCCGGCGAATCCGGCCCGGTAGACCCCGTTGTTCACGTCCTTGTAGACGACCTCGTTCACCGCGTCGATCTCGGGGCGCAGCGCCGGCGGGTACAGCGCGGGGGCCCCTGGGCGGTGGAGCGGCGTCCACTCGAGGGACATGTCGATCGTGATCTGCGCGAAGTCGTTGGTCACCACCTTGCCGGTCGTCACGTCGACGATCGCCGGGACCGTGATGCCCCGTTCGTACCCGGGGTGGCGGGCGAGGTACGCGTCCCGGAGCCGTTCGATGCCGAGGACCGGGTCGCGCCTGCCGGGGTCGAGGTCGAAGGTCCAGCTGCGCTCGTCGTGCGTGGGCCCGGCGATGGCCATGGGCAGCGCCCGCTCGAGGCCGAGGAGCCTGCGTACGATCACCGCGCGACTGGCCCACGGACAGGCGCGGCTCACCACCAGACGGTAGCGGCCCGCCTCCACCGGGAAGCCGTCGCGTCCGTCGGCGGTGATCCTCGTGGTGATGTACCGGCTGTCGCGCGCGTACTCCCCGCCGGGGTTCACATAGCTCATCTGATCGCCCTACCCGTCAGCCGCGGGGCCGAACGCTCCCGCGACTGCGGACGGGTGGGACACGCGGTGGAGGACGGCGAGAAGGTGCACGCGCAACGGGCGGCCGCCGCCGTGCAGCAAGGGCAGCCGGCATCGCCCCGCGACCGGTACGGGCGGCCGCCGCCTTGCGGACGGCACGGCAGCCGGCCCGCCCGGACGCACGCCCCTCCCCCGCGCACCGGGCCGTGACGCGGCCGCCGGCTCCCCTGTGACGCGCCTGTGACAGTCGACGGACATCACGGTGAAACCAGCCCCGCAACCTATCTGGAAAGAGGGCAAAACGCACTCTTCGGGCATATGCCCCTCTGCTTCCGAGGGTGTGAGCAGTGAGGACCAAGCCGATTCCGCCGGAGGAAATCCCATGAGCCTCACCCTCACCACCCCCGACGTCGAGACCCCCGTCCTGGCCCCGCGCGAGCGCGAGACCCTGCGACATATCGCGGCAGGCCGCACCTATGTACAGACCGCCCGCCACATGGGCCTGTCCAAGCACACCGTCGACGCCTATCTCCGGCGGATCCGGGCCAAGCTCGACATCAACACCACCGCCGAACTCACCCGACTGGCCATCTCCCTCGGCCTCTGAGGTCACGCCCCACGAGAGGGCACCCCCTCCTTCGAGGGGACGACGACCGGGCGGCGCGACACCCGCGGCCGCCCGGCACCGATCCGGCCGGACGCCGGAACGAACCGCCCGAACAGACCGGGCGGTTTCCGCTTGTACGCGCGCGTCGCACAGCAGCGGCGGCCGCGATGGTGAGCCACCGGTCGTCCCGGGAGCGTCCGGGCCTCGCCGACGGGTCCCGGGACGAGACCCGTCGGGGCCGGCGGTCCTTGAGGCGCCTCGCCTCCGGCTTCCACCCTGCTCAGGTCCGTTCCTCACCGAGGGCGGTACCGGCGGAGCTCTCCATCGCGAGGAGGTGCGGGCGCTTGGGGGCGCGCCCGTCGCCCGACGAGTGGCCACGCAGGCGTCTGCCGAGCCAGGGGCCGAGATGGGAGGCGACCCACCGGAGTTCCGCGCCTGCGGCCCGCCACCCGGTCGGGAGGGGGACGTCCGGAGCCGGCAGGGAGTGGGTCCAGGTGTCGTCGCTGCCGGGCAGCGCGAGGGCGTGGGCCATGGCGGCGGCGATCCGCTGATGCCCGAGAGGGCCGGCGTGGAGCCGGTCCTGACTCCACAGCCGCGGATCGGCGACGACAGGATGCCGGCCGGTCTCGGCGACGATCACTCCATGGCGCCGGGCCGCGTGGCGGATGCGGTCGTTCAGGTCGATCACACGGGAACCGAGGGGCCGGGCGAGCGGAATGACGCGCGCGATGTCGGGGAAGGTGAGCGTGGCGACGCGGGCGCCGTCCGCGGTGAGCGCGGCGAACATCGCCTCGATGTGACCGGCCACCTCGTCGGCGTCGAACCGCGGTCGCAGCACGTCGTTGACTCCCGCGACCACGGTGACGAGGTCGGGGCGGAGGGCGAGCGCCGGAGCGAGCTGCTCGGCACGGACCTCGGCGGCCAGGCGTCCCCGAACGGCCAGGTTCGCGTACCGCAGACCGGGGTTGTGGCGTGCCAGCTCCTCGGCGAGCCGATCGGCCCATCCCCGCAGTCCGGCGATGTCGTCGCCGTCGCCGAGACCCTCCGTCTGACTGTCGCCGAGCGCGACGTAGCGCAGTCGGTGCGGTTCAGTACCGGACATGGGAGCCCCGCCCTCCGCGCGTACCGGCGGCCTTGCGTTCGCCGCGACCACGATCGCCGCTCGGCGGGGCGCCGTCCTCCGCACGCACAGCGCGGCGGGGCACCCGCACGATGAGCGCCGCGCCCCTTCCCCGGCCCGCCGATCCGGCCTCCCCCGGAGGCACAAGCCGCAACACCATCCGAACCCCCTCCTCGCGATCCCCGTCCCCACGAACAGGCGAACCGATCCTCAGAATACTCATGAATATGACTAGTCGTGTTTCTGAGCACCAGCCCTGATGCGGTGGCGGTCGGTCCTGGTTGGACGGGCCGCGGTGCCATGCCGAACGCGGGACGGGTGTCGGCCGACCGCAGGCGATTCCCGCGAATGCGGTCGACGGAGCCGGCGCACAGGAGCAGGGTCTGTGCCATGACCGATCATCCGCCGCCCGCACCCCTGCCGGACCCCTACCGGAGCCGCCCCGCCACCGCCGCCGATGCCTTCGTCGTCCACCGGCTGGTGGCCGCCTGTGAGCGCGAGCGGCTCGGCCGCATTCGTACCGGTCTGGACGCCGTCGCCGCCGATCTCCGCAGGCCCGGGCTGAACCCGGCGATGGACACCCTGCTCGTGCACGCCCCGTCCGGGGCGGTGGCGGGTCGTGCCTGGGTGCACGGCGGCCGACGGTGCCGGATCGACGTCCACCCCGGGCACCGGGGGCGGGGACTGGGCGCCGCGTTGCTCGTCTGGGCCGAGGCCCGTGCACGCCAGGTGGGCGGCCGACGGCTCGCGCAGACCGTCTGCGACGGCGACAGGGCGGCCGTCGTGCTCCTGCGTTCCCGCGGGTACAGCCCGTTCGTCACACAGTGGCTGCTGGAGATCACGCTGCTCACCGAGCCGGCGGTGCCCGAACCGCCGGAGGGCGTCACGGTACGGCCCTTCCGGTCGGGTGACGAGCGGGCCGCGCACCAACTGACCGAGGACGCCTTCGCCGAGTGGCAGAAGCGACGGAAGCCGTACGAGGAATGGGCCCGCCTGACCGTCGAGCGCGACACGTTCGCGCCGGAGGTGTCGTCGGTGGCGTTCGCCGGTGGTCACATGGTCGGCGCGGTACTGGCGCTGGACGTCCCGGGCGCGGACGAGGGGTACATCGACCGGGTTGCCGTGCGAGCCGACCACCGCAACCGCGGGCTGGCCGGCCTGCTGCTGCGGGAGACGTTCCGCGGTTTCCACGGAGGAGGGCAGCGGGTGTGCACTCTGTGGACCCACTCGCGGACCGGGGCACTGTCGCTGTACGAGCGCGCGGGCATGACCGTACGCCACAGCTCGACGGTCTTCGGCAAGGACCTCCCCCAGGAGTAGCGGTCGCCCCGCGGGACGTCGGCCGATCGCTGAGGGCTCGGGGGCTCCGGTCCAGCGCGCCCTCGTCACCGTCCGCCGGACGGGGACGACTCGTCACCGTCCTGCGGCCCGGTGGCTCGGTCGGGACGGGCGGCGGGGCGGCCCTCGCGGGCGTCGGCCTTCTCGACAGTGCGCAGCACGGCCCAGCAGCCGAGTGTGACGGCACTCAGCGTCCAGGCGTTCTGCCAGACGAACGGCCACCACGGGGCCGAGGGCCGGGCGAACGCCTCGATCGCGCTGAGGAGTACGGCCGCGGCGAGCACTCCGCACACGAGCCGCTCGGTGAAACGGGTCCTGCGGGCGCCGCTGGGGGATCCGTCCGGCGGGCCGTCTGTGCGCATACGGTGTGTTCCCCTGGTTCGCGCCCGTGCGGGCTCCCTGTCGGCCGTTCCGGAGCTCCCGACTCCCGCGCGGCGGGCGCGGGCTCACTCCGACCCCGTCTCATGGGTTGCCCGACGCCGGCGGTGCAAACGGCGGCGGGGAGCGGAACCGGTGTGAACCCGTGCGCATGTGTGCGACGGACGGCGTTCGCCGCCGTACCCGAAGCGCGGGAACCGGACGTGTCAGGAGTCCGGCCCGGCCAGGGGTCCGCCGGCGGCCAAGGCCAGTTCGGCGAAGCGCTCGCCGATGCGGCGGTGCGTGGCGGCGTCCGGGTGGAGTTGGTCCGGGAGGGGCAGTTCGGCGGTGTCGGCCTCGCCGTAGAGAGCGCGGCCGTCGAGGTAGTGCAGGTTCGGGTCCCCGGCCCTCCGCTCCCCCACGACGCGGGCCAGTTCGTCGCGGATGACGCGCAGGGTCAGCTTCCCGCCCGCCCGCTCCGCGGGATCGCCGACGGCCCGGAAGCGCAGTCGACCCGCGCTCAGCGCGCTGAAGTCCGGCACGCTCGGACCGGGCGTGTCCTCGTGGATGGGGCACAGGATCGGCGAGACGACCAGCAGCGGTGCGTCGGGGTGGCCTTCGCGAACGGTGTCGAGGAAGCCGTGGACGGCCGGAGCGAAGGCGCGCAGCCGCATCAGGTCGGTGTTGACGACGTTGATGCCGATCTTGACACTGATGAGGTCGGCGGGGGTGTCCCGGAGGGCGCGGGCGGTGAAGGGGTCGAGCAGGGCGCTGCCGCTCAGGCCCAGGTTGATCAGCTCCACGCCGCCGAGGGCGGCGGCGAGTGCGGGCCACGTGGTGGTGGGGCTCGCCGCGTCGGAGCCATGGCTGATCGAACTGCCGTGGTGCAGCCAGACTCTGCGGTGCCCGTCCGGCGCGGGTTCGACGGGAGCGTCGGTGCGCAGGGCGACCAGCTCCGTGGTCTCGTTGTGCGGCAACCAGATCTCGACGTGCTTCGTGCCCTCGGTCATGCCGGTGAAGCGGAGGGTGCCCACCGGGCCGGGCCGACTCTCGACGGTCCCGGTGGCCATGTCGATGGTGAGCGTGTTGCCGCCGACCACACTGCCCTGGCCGGCGAGCCGACCGTCGACGAGCAGGTCGTACACGCCGTCGGGGCGGGGCGGGGCGCCCGCGTACTCCCTCTTGGTGGGGAGTGTGTCCAGTTCCACGGCGGTCGCCCGGGTACGGAACGCCAGCCGTACGCCGGAGGGTTGGGCCTCCGCCATGGCGAGCTGTCCGTCGGCGCACTGGGCGCGGGCCCGGGCGGGCAGCCGGTGCGGGAGCACGCCGTGAGCGGTGTGTTCCAGTTCGAGGGTGCCGCGGACGAGGTCCGCGGTGAGGGGCGTGGTGATCCAGTCGTGCTCTGTGCTGTGCATGGGTCGGCCTGTTGCTCGCAAGGTCGGGACGGAAGGGGCGATCACGGTGGTGGGACGGGAGGAACGCCGAACGGTTCGGACAGGGCCGAGCGGTTCGGATCCGGTCGGCGGCCTTCCGCCGGGCCTGCACGTAGCAGGTACGGGGACGGGGCAGGGCGGGGACCGAGCGCGGCCGCGGTCAGGGCGCGGGCCAGTTGCGCAGCAGGGCGTCGAGCGCGTCCAGGGCTCGTGACCAGGATTCCTGCGAGTCGGGGGCGCTGTGGCTGAACCCTCCCGCCAGCTCCAGGCTCACGTATCCGTGGAAGACACTGCCCAGCAGCCGGACCGCGTGCGTCCGGTCCGGCTCGCTCAGGTCGTAGCCGCGCAGGATCGCCCGTGTCATCTGCGCATGCCTGCCGCCCGCGCCGGCGGCCGCCGCCTCCGGGTCGAGCCTGAATCGTGCCGCGTCGAACCGGCCGGGATGCTCGTGGGCGTAGTCGCGGTAGACGTTCGCGAAGGCGGTCAGGGCGTCCTTGCCGGAACGGCCCGCCAGTGCGTCCGCAGCCCGGTCGGCGAGTTCCTCCAACGCGAGCAGGGCGATCCTGGTCTTCAGGTCCTGGGAGCTCTTCAGGTGCGAGTAGAGGCTCGCGACCTTGACGTCGAACCGTCTGGCGAGCGCCGACACGGTCACCTGGTCGAAGCCCACCTCGTCGGCCAGCTCCGCACCCGCCTGAGTCAGGCGTTCCGTGGTGAGACCTGCGCGCGCCATGCCTTCCCCATCCCTCGGACATCCCTTGGACGGATCGACCCCCTGAGCCGACCGACGGATCCATAGTGCGATTCCTAATCCATTTAGGCAAATAATTAAATGACTTAGCCAGATTGCATGGCCACGACGGCAGCGAGGCACGTCGCTCCACGCCGCGACCGCACCGTGGATCACGGAATCGCGGTCCGGCGGGTGCGTGGGGTAGGGGCCCGTCAGGTCGAACCGGCGGGCGCGTGGGCGGCGGGCGCACGGACGCGCGCGGTCCGCCTCACAGCGCCCGGCGCGCGCCGTCGACGTCGCGGTCGGGCAGGGGCCGGCGCAGATCACGCAGATGGGCGAGGTCCTCGGGCGGCGGGGTGTCGGGCCGGTGGAACAGCGGCGCCTGGTCGACGGCCGTCGCCGGAGCGTCGGTCAGATGGAAGCGCTCACGCAGCCGGTGGTAGAACTCCAGGGGCGCCAGGCGCGCCAGGCGCAGCCGGTACGGCGCCCGGTAGGCGGCGACCCAGTCCCCGGGATCCAGCACGCCGCGATGCTGCCCGTCGACGCTGACGGCCACCCGTCCGGAATGGGGCAGCACGCGCATCGCGACCGCTTCGTCGGCCGCGGCGATGACCGTGCGGCCGAAGGCCATGTGGGGAGCGACGGGCGTGAAGACGATGGCGTCGGCAGCCGGGTCCACCACCGGCCCTCCGGCGGCGAAGCTGTAGGCGGTGGAGCCGGTCGGGGTGGCCACGACCACCGCGTCGGCCGAGTACGAGGCCAGGAGCTGCCCGGCCAGATAGACGGCCACACTCGCCTGCCGGTCCCGGGCCAGCTTCTCCAGTACGACGTCGTTCACCGCGGTGACGTCCAGCGCGACGCCCCAGTCCACCGCTTCGGCCGAGTCGGTGCGCACCGCCGGGGCGGGCAGCGCCGGACCGCGGCCGTAGCACAGCAGCGTGTCCAGGCCCACTGGCGTACGGAGCGGGCGCGACGCGCGCATCGTCAGCACCATCCGGTCCTCGATGACGGCCTCGTCCCGATGCAGGACGTCCAGGGCCTCCTCGACCTGGCCGGTGGTGATCTCGGTGAGAAAGCCGACCCGGCCCACGTTCACCCCCAGGACGGACGCCCCGTCCTTGGCCGCGATACGCGCACCCCTCAGGAACGTGCCGTCGCCGCCGAACGTGAGGATCAGCTCGGGGTGGCCCGCGGCGTCGGCCTCCGCCTGGCCGCCGCGCCTCGGTTCGCCTTCCCGCCACACGTCGATGTCGGTGCAGCCGACGCCGTGCGCGGCACACCATGCCCGGGCCGCCCGCGCCGCCGCGACGGCGGCGGGACGGCCTTGGTGGACGACCAGCCCGATCCGGTTCAGAGGCATCGCCTTCCACGCTAGACCGCCGGGTGCCGGCGCGCAGAAGGGCCGGTTCGGGCGCGTCGCGCGTCGCGACCGGTGTGCCATGACCCGTGGAGCGCGCGGCTCGTGTCAGTGCCGTGATGCATGATCGGCTCGTCGACTCCTCGAAGGGGTCGATTCCTCGAGGGGTGGGAGGGCACCATGCCGATCACGAACCAGCAGGTGGCGGGGCACGCGTTTCTGCGGCAGCTGTACGCGGACGCGTACTACCCCGATCACGTCGTGGACCAGGGCAGAGCGATCCTGCTGCGGCTGTGCGAGCGGATCGAGGCGGAGCCGCCGTCGGACGTGGCGGCCCTGTACGTGCTCACCCATGCGGCGACGGAGGAGTTCAACCTGCTGGAGGCGGAGTTCGAGGCGGCAGGAAGCGAGATCGAGACCGTCGCCCGGGAGGAGATCGCCGAGGACTTCCGGTTCGTCGCGTCGACGTACGGATTCCCGGACGCGGACGTGGAGGCGTTGATAGCCACCCGGGAGTGGTGAACAGTCGCGGTCGGCCCTGCCTCGCGAAGGGGGCTCAGGCCCCGAGGCCCAGAAGAGCCACCTCAAGTGGCATCACCGGGCGCTCGGGAAGAGCCGGCGGCTCCTTGCCGCGGCCCCGGGTCGGGGCACACCGGCACGGGCGCCGTGGCAGGTCGTACGGGTCGGGCGGACCGCCCCTCCCCTCCGGTCGGCGGATGCCGCCGTGCCGCGCGGGCCGAGGAGAAACCGGCTCGTTAGAGGCGGCGGAGACGGGGCAGAGGGGATCGAGACGATCTTGGAATGAGCTGATCCCGAATGAGGTGAACGCTGCACATGACGATACCCGTCCGGCGTCCGCGGTCCGCCGATCGAGCCGCCTTCAGCATGAGGCAGACGTTTCTGTGGTTCGCACTGACAGGGTCCGTGCTCTGCGGGTGCGGTCTGATGCTCAGGTCGCTCGTGAGGGCGGCAGGCACGGGCGGAGCTCTCGGTGGTGTCGCGCTGCTCGGCACGGCTTTCGTGCTCCTCGGACTGCGGGGTGCCGGCAGCGGGCGCCGGTCCGTTCCGCGCCCGCAGGTCGTACCGGACGAGCGGTGGGAGACCGAGCCGGTCCCCGTTGCCCCGTCGACCGAGGCGATGGCGCGGGGCGAGAGCGGCGAGGCCCTCGCCGCCATGGACGCCGAGGCGTTCGAACTGGCGATCGCCGCGTTGTGCGAGCGCGACGGCTGCACGGACGTCGAAGTGGTGGGCGGCAGCGGGGATCTGGGCGCCGACGTGCTGGCCGTCGCGCCGGACGGGCGGCGTGTGGTCATCCAGTGCAAGCGGTACGGGCCCGTCAACAAGGTCGGTTCGCAGGACATGCAGCGTTTCGGCGGCACCTGCTTCGCCGTGCACGAGGCGGACATCGCCGCCGTCGTGACCACGGGTGAGTTCACCGGTCCCGCCGCGGACTACGCGGAGCAGTGCGGCATCCTGTGCCTGGACCGGACAGCCCTCACGGCATGGGCCGACGGCACGGCCCCCGCCCCGTGGCACCGCGACGGCTCTCACTGAACGACGTGCCGCCTGGCGTCGCGGAGGCTGCGACGGTGTGACACCTCGGGCCCCTGCCCGGCCGGGCGCCCTGAAGTCGCCGCGTTCGTCCCGGGGTTTCGGGGGCAAGCGAGGGACATGAATGCACGCGCATTGACATTCCGGAGCCGCTCGGTGGCACACCGAGCGGCACGCAGCGGCGCCGTGGAGACCGGCGCCCGATGGGGCCTCGCGGCACGCGGGTTGATCTATCTCCTCATCGGTGTACTCGCGCTGCAGGTGGCCTTCGGGTCGGACGGTGGCCGCGAGGCCGACCGCGGCGGCGCGGTGGAGGAGCTCTCCGCGCAGCCCTTCGGCGCCGTGCTGTTGTGGGCCCTGGGCGCGGGTCTGATCGGCATGGTGCTCTGGCGGTTGTCGGAAGCCCTGTTCGGGGCGGCCGGTCCCGACGGGCGCAAGGCACGCAAGCGCGCTCTGTCGGCGGCGCGTTGCGTCTTCTACGCGTTCGTCGCGTACTCGGTGCTGGCCTTCGCCGTGGGTGACCGGGGCCCGGGGTCGAGCGACCAGCAGTCCCGGGACGTGACCGCCCGCGCCCTGGAACTTCCGGCCGGTCAGTGGATCGTGGGCCTCGGCGGCGTCGGGATCGCGTGCGCGGGTGTGTGGATCGGTGTGCGCGCCGCTCTGCGGAAGTACCGCAAGCACCTCAAGACTGGGGCCATGGGCCGGCGGGCCGGTCAGGCCGTGGACGTCACCGGGGTGGCCGGGGGAATCGCCCGCGGCCTGGTCTTCGCGGTGGCGGGCGGCTTCGCCGCACGCGCGGCCCTCACGTACGACCCCTCCGACGCGAAGGGGCTCGACGACACGCTCCGCACTTTCGCCACGACGGCCGCGGGTCCCTGGCTGCTCGTCGCGACGGCCACGGGACTGGTGCTGTTCGGTGTCTTCTCGTTCCTCATGGCCCGGTGGCGGAAGGTCTGAACCGCCCCGGCCCCCTTCGGTCTGCGCCTGCGCCACCCGCCGGTGGGATCGGTCCCGCCCAGGCCGGGGGCCGGGGCGGGACGCGAGAGGGATCAGCGCACGAGGTAGAGGGTGAAGGCGCCGCCCTCCTCGGCGATGCGGCCGATGTGGGCGTGGCCGCGAGCGGTCCGGTAGACACCCGTACCGCCGGTGAGGGCCACGTCGAAGTCGCTGGGCGGGGTGCCCACGGGGGTGGTCTTCAGGTGCTGCCAGGTCACCTGGCCGAGGGGCAGGCTGAACGTGCCCGTGCAGTGGGTGGTGGCGGGTGCCACCCGGGTGCAGACGGCGGCTTCGGTGCCGTAACCGCGGCCGTTGCGGAAGAGCTTGGCGGTGATGATGATCTGGTCGCCGAGCCCCGGTCCTGGTGTTCCGTTGTCGACCATCGTCGTGCCTGTGCCGGTCGACGTCAGACTGATCACCTGGACGCGGTTGTGTGCCGCGCTGCGGTGCGGATCGGACGCGTCGCCGGACGCGGAGACGGGGCTGACGAAAGCGGCCACGGACAACGCCGTAGCCGCCACCACGCCCCATTTGGAAAGGGAAAGCATGTGTTCCTCGCCTGATGCCGTCGGCTCCTCGGGTGCGGCACAGAATCGCCCTCGGCCTGACGTGGATTCAATTCCGAAACACTGGGAATGTGCTCGTTCATCCATCCGGCTCCCGCGCGGCCGGAGCCCCTTTGCGCCCGCCGCACCGGCGGTCGCCGCCTCGTCACGGCACGGCGTCTACCAGGGCAGTGGGCCCTCCGCGTCGAAGTACCCCCCGGTCGGGCCGTCGGGGCCGACCTGGGCCATGCGGACGATGATCTCGGCGCCCTGCTCGACGGTCTGTGTGCCGGTGCGGCGGTTCAGGTCCGTGGCCGTATAGCCGGGCTCCACCGCGTTGATGCGCATGGCGGGGAACGCCTTCGCGTACTGCACGGTGATCATGTTGACGGTGGCCTTCGACGCCGGGTAGGCCAGGCCCGGGTATGCGTGCGCCGGCGAGTCGGGGGCCGTGACCCGGGCGAGTGAGCCCAGACTGCTGCTCACGTTGACCACGACGGGGGCCGCGGACCGCCGCAGCAGCGGCAGGAACGCGTGGGTGACCCGTACGACACCGAAGACGTTCGTCTCGAACAGTCTCCGCATCGATTCGGCGGTCTCCTCCCCCGCACCCACCACTCCGCCGTCCGCCGTGCGCGCCTCGATCCCCGCGTTGTTGATCAGTACGTCCAGACCGCCGTCGGCCTCGACGACCTTCACGGCCGCGGCCACGGAGTCATCGTCGGTGACGTCGATGAGGACGGTGCGTGCGCCCAGTTCCTCGCCCGCCCGCCGGCCCCGGTCGGCGTCGCGACTGCCGATGTAGACGGTGTGGCCCGCAGAGACGAGCCGGCGGGCGGTCTCGTAACCGAGCCCCTTGTTGGCTCCGGTGATCAGTGTTGTCGTCATGCGTCCAGGCTGCGTCGACCGATGGGGTTCAGCCAGTCGCCCGGTGTTCCTGGGACTGCCGGTACCAGGCAGACCGGGAGGCGCGCGATGCACACTGGGGCCATGGCGAGGTCGGAGTTCGGGCGGGGCGGTTCGCCGCTGGCGCGACCGTCTGCCGCCCGAGGCCGCCGGTCTCCCCTCCGGCGGGCACCGGCGCGCGGCCGGGCTGCGCCGCGAGAGTTGGCCCTGCTGGCCGGAGTCTCGGTCGACTACGTCACTCGTCTCGAACAGGGACGCGCGGCCCACCCGTCGCCGCAGGTCGTCGAGCCCTGGCCAGGGCACTGCGGTTGTCGGGCGACGAGCGCGTCCATCTGTTCGGGCTGGCCGGGCTGGCGCCGCCCGGGCCGGAGACCATACCCGCGCGCATCACCCCGGGGGTCCAGCGGCTGCTCGACCGGATGACCGGCACCCCCGTCGCGGTGTACGACGCTTCCTGGACCGTGCTGACGGCGAACCCGGCCCACGCGGCGCTGATGGGCGATCCGAGCGGGTGGCGCGGCAACGAGCGCAACGGCGTGTGGCGGCACTTCGTCGGCCCCGGCTCCCGCGCCCGGCACACCCCCGAGTCCCTGCGGGCGTTCGAGGCGGCGCTGGTCGCCGACCTCAGGACGGCCGCCGCCCGCTATCCGGCGGACCTGCGGCTGCGGCGGCTGATCGCACGACTGCGCGCCGAGAGCGAGCGGTTCGCCGGACTGTGGGACTCCGGAGCCGTGGGCCACCACGAGTCCGCCCGGAAGACCATCGACCACCGCAGGCGGGGCCGCTGACGCTGGACTGCGACGTGCTCACCGTCGCGGGCAGCGACCTGCGCATCATGGTCCATACGGCCGAGCCCGGCACGGAGGACGCCGAGCGCCTCGCACTCCTCGTCGTGCTCGGCACACAGACGCTCGTCGGGTGGCGGGAGGCGTCTTCGGGACGGGCGCGATCGCTGCGTCCGCACCGCGGCTTCCGACACGGACGGCAGGCGGGCGGGCGAGGCGTCGACGGCCGCGGGTGGGCGGTGCTTCCGCAACACAGGGCCTTCGACCGGAGGGGAACGCGGCCGTGCCCACCGCGAGGGCGGTGGTGGGCTGCCACTGACGGGCAGCGCCCGGGCGCATCGCCGCACGCGTGTACGGGGCGATGAGGGGCATACGGAGTCCAGGACCCCTCGGGAGGGACAGCGATGGAAATCTCCGGCATCCTCAGCGCAATCGTGATCGGCATCGTCATCGGTGTGCTCGGGCGGCTCGTGCTGCCGGGGCGGCAGCGCATCGGCATCCTGTGGACGATCGTCGTCGGCATCGTCGCCGCACTGATCGGTACGGCGGTCGCGGCGGCACTCGGTGTCGCGGACACCGGCGGCGTCGACTGGATCGAATGGCTCATCCAGATCGGCCTCGCGGCGGTCGGTGTCGCCGCGCTCGACCGGGCCAAGGCGCTGCGCTGAGATCTGATCTCCGGTACACCGGCACGCACAGGTGTACACACGCGAGGGCCCCTGCGGTGGGATTCCGCAGGGGTCCTCGGTCGTGCGCCTCATCGTGTGGCCGGGTGTTCCGGGGCCGGGGGTCAGGACTGCTCACCGCCGGATCTCGTACACGGCGTTGAACCCGGTCTGCGCGGCCTTCCGGAACCGGGTGAAGCCCGCCTCCACGACGATCTCGCGGATCGCCGTCTCACCGGCCTGGGCGCCGAGGGCGTAGCCGCCCGGCTGGGACAGTCCGTTTGGCACGCACAGGAACGTGGAGCCGCTGTAGAACAGCCGTCCGACCGGGTTGAGGTTGTCCTCGATGCGGTCGGAGGCCGCGGGCTCGACCAGGAGCCAGGTGCCGTCCGGAGCGAGCGACTGCCGCACCCGGCGGGCTGCACCGACCGGATCCCCCATGTCGTGGAGACAGTCGAACATCGCTACGAGGTCGTACCCGGTGCCCGTGAAGGTCTGCGCGGTGGCGACCTCGAAGGACACCCGGTCGGACAGACCGGCCTCGGCGGCCTTCTTGCGGGCCAGCTCGATCGACTCGGCGTGGTAGTCGGAACCGGAGACGGTGGTACGCGGGTAGGCCTCGGCGATGAGCAGGGACGACGATCCCAGGCCGCAACCCAGGTCGGCGACCCTTCCGGCCGCGTTCAGCTTGGCGTCGACACCGTCCAGCGCCGGGATCCACGTACGGACGAGTTCGGCCACGTATCCGGGCCGGTAGAACGCGTCGCAGCCGATGAAGACGTCCTCGTCGTGCTCGTGCCAGCCGACCCCCTCACCGGTGCGGAACGCCTCCGTGATCCGCTCCTCGGCCCGCAGATAGCCCAGGACCACCCGGAACGCCGCGGCCAGATTGGGCCCCTCCGGGTCGGCGAGGCAGTACGCCTGCTCCTCGGTCAGCGAGAACGTCCCGGACCCGGGGTCGTAGTCGACGTAACCGCCCGCCGCCTGGCCGCACAGCCACTCGGTCAGGTACCGCCGGTGGCATCCGGTGCGCTCGGCGAACTGCTCCGGGGTCGCCGGGCCGTCCGCCAGGGCCTCGTAGAGGCCGAGCCGGTGGCCGATCACCACGGAACCGGCGGCGCCGGTGGCACCCAGGTCGCACACGAACCGCTCCAGGAACGCCGTCACCTTGTCCTGCTCCATCACTGACTCCTTCCTCAGCCGACCGGCCCGTGCCGGCCACAGGAGAAAGCCTCGGCGCGTCGCCTGTCACGGCCCTCGCACGGACTATCGTCGAGCTAACGGGCACGTCTTCGTTCCCGAGTTGCGTACGTACTGCTCGCGGCCTGCCCGTCCGCCTCCTCGTCCCGCTCCTTTTCCTCGCTCCTCGTCTCGTTCCCTTCCGATCCCTGTTCTCGTCCGTCCCCGCTTCTCGTCCTCGTACGGGGGTTCCATGGCAGTCGGGTGTCCGCCGCCGGCGGTCCGGGTGGAGGTGCTCGGGCCCCTGCGTCTGCTTGTCGACGGCACGGGAGTGGACGTACCCGGCCCGAAACGGCGTGCGGTGCTGGCACTGCTCGCCCTCTCCGAGGGCCGGATCGTCACCGTCGACCGTCTCGTGGACGCACTGTGGCCCTCTCAGGTGCCCGACTCCGGCCGACAGGCGCTGCACAACCACGTCTCCCGGTTGCGCGGGCACCTCGGTGCCGCATCCGACCGGCTCGAGACCCGGCACGACGGCTACCGGCTCGTCCTCGGGGACGGCGAACTGGACCTGGCCCAGGCACGCGCCCTCCTCGAGGCGGCACGGCACGACGGGACCGGCGGGTACGACCTGCTCCGGCAGGCGCACGAGCTGTGGCGGGGGCCGGTGCTCGCCGACCTCACCGGCGTCGAGCCCATCGCGGCCGCGGTCGAGGACTGCGCACGGCTGCGGCAGGACGTGACCGACGCCCTGGTCGCGCAGGCCATCGCCACAGGCCGGGCCGAGCAGGTCCTGAACCTGGCGGCCGCCTCCTCAGCCGCCGATCCCCTGCGCGAGCCCGCGGTCCTGCTCCTGATGCGGGCGCTGGCCGCCACCGGACAGGCGCCCCGGGCATTGCACACCGCCCGGGAGTACCGGCGCAGGCTGATCGACGAGACCGGACTCGACCCCTCCCCCGCGCTGGACGCGACCGAGCACGACATCCTCACCGGCACTCCACCGGCCCCGCAGACGCCCGCACCGGTAGCGCCACCGTCCACCGCGCAGACGCCCCGCACGCCTCCTCCGCCACCCGCCGACTCGACCGCCGGGCCCGTACCGCACCCCTGGGAACCGGCGACCGCGCCGAGGGAGACCAGTGCCACGGCGCAGCCCGATGCGCCGGCGCCGAGTGGCCCACCTGCCCCGCCCGCGTCGACGGCACCGGGGGACGCACCCTGCCGGGCGGCCACTCGGCTGATCGGCCGCGAACCGCAGCTCAGGACCCTGCGCGAGCTGCTGGCGGCCGAACGGCTGGTCACACTCGTCGGTCCCGGCGGCGTCGGGAAGACCCGCCTCGCGCTGGAGGTCGCGCGGCAGGACGGCGCGGCGATCGTCCTGCGTCTCGCGCCGGTCACCGACTCCGCCGCCCTCGCGCACGCCCTGGCCACCGCACTCAATCTGAAGGTCGACCGGGGCGATGTGCTCTCCGCCTGCCTCGCCGTCCTCGCCGACCGCCCCGGCCTGCTGGTCGTCGACAACTGCGAGCATCTGCTCGACGGCGTCCGCGACGCCGTCGACACGATCCTCGCCGGCTGCCCCGGAACCACCCTGCTGGCGACCAGCCGCGAACCCCTCGGGCTGCCCGCTGAACATCTCTTTCGGCTCGCGCCGCTGGCCCTGCCGCAGCCCGGTGAGGATCCCGCGCAGGTCCCGTCGTCGGCCCTCTTCCTGGACCGGGCCCGCCGCGTCCGGCCCGGTCCGCCGCCCACCGAGGAGGAACTGCGGACCGTCGCCGGGATCGTGCACCGGCTGGACGGGATGCCGCTGGCGATCGAGCTCGCGGCCGGCAGGCTGTCGACGTTCTCCCTCAACGACCTGAACCGCCGGCTGGAGCGCTCGCTCGACCTGCTCGCAGGCGGCACGCCGAGCGCCGATCGCCGCCACCGCACGCTCCGCGCCACGCTCGAATGGTCGTACCGGCTCCTCACTGCGGACGAGCAGCGGCTCTTCCGGCACCTGGCGGTCTTCCCCGACGGCGTCGACCTCGACACCGCCGAGCAGATCGCCGACGGCCTGGGCCTGGACAGCGACCCGGGAGCCGTACTGGCCCGGCTCGTCGACGCCTCCATGGTCGAGGCCTCGTTCGAGGGCACCACCCGCTACCGGATGCTCCAGACGCTGCGGGCCTTCGCCCTGGACCGGCTCTCGGCGTCCGGAGAGGACGACGCTGCTGCCCGCGGTCTGCTGGCCTGGGCCCGCAGGCTGACCGCGTGGATCGGCACCACCCTGGACTCCCGGGGGGAGAGCGAGGCCGACGGCACGCTGCGCCGCGAGCTGCCCAACCTGCGGGCCGCCTGGCGACTGGCCCGGGCCCGGGGCGCCGTGGACGACGCCGCGGCTGTCGTCACCGCCCTCTACGACGCCGTCGCCTACCGCGACCTGGTCGAGATCCGGGACTGGGCGGTGGAACTGGCAGCCGACGACGCACTCGACGGCCACCCCCTCGCGGGCGAGGTGCTGGGAACGGCGGCCGAGGCCACCTACCACCGCGGGGACTACCGGGGGGGCGGACCTGCTGGCCCGCGCCGGACTGGAGGGACCGGCCCGCACGACCGGGGCGTGGCACTGCCTCTCGGTCCTCTCGGTGGCCGATCTGGCCCGGGGAGCTTACGACGAGGTGGTCGAGCACTCCCTCGCCGCTCTCGCGCTCAGCGGTCCGCACCGGGAGAACCTGGGGATCGCCGCCCTCGCCATCGCCTACGCGGGCGACACGGACGAGGCGCGGCGTCTGAACGAGCAGGGGCTGGCTGGGGCGGTTTCGCCCTCGATGCTGGCGTGGGGCGCCTACGTCGCCGGGGAGATCGACAGCCTGTCGGGCCGCAGCGAGTCCGCCGAGGAGCGGTACGTACGCGCCGTCGAACTGGCCCGTGCCGCGGGGGCGACGTTCCTCGTCGGGGTCGCGACGGTGGGACTGTTGTCGCTGCGTGCCCGTACGGGCCGGGTCCGCGAGGCTCTGGGCGGCTATCGCGAGGTCATCGACTACTTCGCCCGCAACGGCAACTGGACCCATCTGTGGGTCACACTGCGCAATCTCGCCGGACTGCTGCGCCGGCTCGGCGACGACGAACCGGCGGCGCTGATCGAAACGGCGGCCGGCCGCGCCCCCGACGCGCCTGCCGTGGAGGGCCCCGGGAACGCCGCCCCAGGCCCTGGAGGCGCCGGCCCGCGGGGCGGGGCCGCGGCGCCGGACGTCCCGGCCCCGCCTGCCTCCGGCCGGGCCGCGGTGCTGGACGCGGCCCGGCGGGCGATCGAGCGGAACCTCTCCCGGACCGCGCGGCCGTGAGGCGCCGAAGGCCCGGCCGACGGCCGGACCGGTCATGTGGACGCGGCGGTTGTCGTCGGCTCCTCACTGTCGTGGTGCGCCGCCCCGGCGGTCGCGCGTGAGGTCGTCGCCGTCTCCGCAGCCGCGCGTGCCCGGGTCGAGCCCGCCGCGTCGGCGGCCGCCCACGCCGCGTGCGCTCCGGCAGTGGCCGCAACGCCGGACGCGGCCGCGTCGACGAACGACTCGTCACCGACCCAGGCCGTGAAGCGTTCCAGCCCGACGAACGCCATGAGTTCCGCCGTCTGGGTCCGCTGTGCCGCCAGCGCGCGCACCTTGCGGTCCGCCGTCCCGGCGTCCAGCTCCACGTCGACCGCCAGCAGCCGTTCGGGCGTGAGCACCGGCAGGCCGGGCGGAAAGATGCCCAGGCGCTCGTTGAGCGGTGCCCAGCGCGCGGCCCGCCGCTCGGCGAACGTGGCGTACAGCAGCCGCGCCCCGGGCGGGGCGGCCTGCTCGAACGCGGCCGTGGTCCAGGCCGAGACCGTCCGGTGGTCCGGATGGCCGGTGATGCCGTCCGGACCGAAGGTGAGGACGGTGTCGGGCCGTACGCACTCGATGATGCCGCACAGCCGTGCCACCGCCTGTGCAGGGGGCACGGCGGAGCACCGGCCGTCCGCGTGTCCGAGCCAGTGGTGCTCGTGCACCCCGAGGATCGCGAGACAGTGCGCCAGCTCGTAGGTGCGGGCGGCGGCCAGCCGGTCGGGCGGCCACACGTCCGGGTGCTCCGTGCCGAGTTCGCCGCGGGTGGCGGTCACGCACACCACCCGCGCCCCTCGGTCGCGGGCCAGCGCCATCAGTCCGCCGGAGAGGTAGGCCTCGTCGTCCGGGTGCGCCCAGACTCCCAGCACCGTCCCGAGTCGGTCGACCTCCGCTGCGGATCCGATCGTGGTCATCACCGGTTCTCCTTCCTGGCGAGGGCCGTGTGCACGACCCAGGCGGCACCGCAGCAGAAGACGGCGACCGTCCAGAGCCGTCCTGCTCCCGCACTGTCGACGACGAGACCGCCCAGCAGCGAACCGGCCGCCGAGCCGAGATGGACGGCACCGCTGTGCAGCGCGAGCAACAGCGGCGGCGCCGCGGTGCACAGGCCGATCAGCCGGTGCTGCTGTGCGGGTACGAACCCCCACACCGCAGTTCCCCAGCCGGCCACGACCACCGCCGCGGCGACGACCGTCGAAGACGTGTGCGGGAGGGCGGCGAAGGCGGCGGCGGAGACGGCCACCGCCGGCCCGACCACGCTTCCCGGACCCCGGCGGTCGGCCGCCCGGCCGCCCCACCAGGTCCCCGCGATGCCCGCGAGACCGAACACCGCGATGAACAGCCCGCTGCCCAGCGGCACGGCCGCGCCGGACAGCAGCAGGGGCAGATACGTGTACGTGCTGTACGAGGCGGTCATCAGCAGGAACGTCACGGCGAGTGTGGCGGCGACGGCCGGGGACCCCAACGGCAGGAGCCGTTCCCGTACCGCGGCACGGCATCGCGCGCCCGGCTCCGCGTCCCGGCATCGAGCGACCGGCTCCGCGCGGCGGCCCGGTTCGTCGCGGGTGAGCGCCAGGCCGACCACGGTGGCCGCGGCGAGGACGGCGGGGAGGGCGAACGCCGCCCGCCAGGTCGATGCCGAGGCCAGCAGCACGCCGGCCGGAGCCCCGAGCACCGTCGCCGCCGACATACAGCCGACGACCGTGCCGAGCGCACGCCCGCGATGGCTCGCCGGCACCGCCGCGACGGCGGCCCCGGCCGCGGCAGGCACGAAGGCGGACGCGGCGAGCGCGCTCAGCAGCCGTGCCGCGAGCAGCGCAGGAAGCGTGGGCGCAAGCGCCGAAAGGACGTTCAGCACCGCGAAGGCCGCAGCGGAGACGACCAGGACCCGGCGTGGCGGCTGCGCGGAGAGCAGCGGGGCGAGCAGGACCGCGCCCGTCGCGTACGTCAGCGCGAACACCGTCACCGCCAGCCCGGCACTGCCGACGGTGACACCGAGGTCCGTCGCGATTCCACCGAGGATCCCCGCGACGACGAACATGTCGGTGCCGATCGCGAGGACACCCGTGCCCAGGACCGCCACCGTGCGCCGTGCCGAGCGGGCCCGACCCTGCTCGCGCACCGCCGTCTCCCGCACCGCCGGTCCGTTCGCCGGGCGCTGAGCGTCGGAGTGCAGGTGATCTCGTCCGTCGGCACGGCGTCGAATTGCCCGCCCTGCCGTCCCGGTCGCACCGTTGGCCATCTCCGCCTCCTGGTCCCTCTCCCGGCCATCGTCGGAGTCCGGGCTGGCAGCGCCCTACCGCGGCGCTGTCACGCGGTCGGGTCGGGGCCGTGCGGCGGGAACCGGAGCAGGACGCGCGCGCGTCGCCGGTCATGACCGTGTGCGGCCTGGGGAGTGGGCCGCGGGAAAGGCGGGTGGACGGTGGCGGGCGGGAACGGGCGCGTGGGGACGGGGGCCGGCCGGGCGTGCCGCCGGGCGCCTTCGCGGCGCGGCGGGGAGCGGACGGGCGCCCCGCCGCGGCGCGGAGTGGTGTCCTGGGACGCGCTGCTGGTTCTGGTCCCCGTTCTCCTGGCCGGTCTGCTGGTGTTCCACTCGGCGGTGCCCAACGCGTTCGGCCGCCTGGGCAGTCTCCTCGAGACGTTCCTCCCCTGGCTCGCGTCGGCCTTCCCGGTCCTGCTGGTGGCGGCGCTGCTGCGTCGCTCGCTCGCAGGCGCCTGCGCCCTGCTCCTGGCGTTGACGGCGTGGGCCGGCGTCTTCGGCGGCCGGCTGCTTCCGCCTTCCGGCACGGACCGTGACGACCTCACGGTCGTGCAGCACAACATCAGCGACGAGAACCCCGATCCGGCCGCGGCGGCGCGGGAGCTCGCCACGACCGGAGCGGGCCTCATCGCCCTGCAGGAGGTGACCGAGGGCGCCCTGCCGGCCCTGACCGCGGCACTGGCACCGCGCTACCCGCACCGCGCGGTCGTGGGAACGGTGGGTCTGTGGTCGGCGTACCCGCTCACCGATGTGCGAAGGGTCGACATCAGACCGCGGGGGATCGCCGAGGGCTGGGACCGCGGGCTGAGGGCGACGGTCCGGCTGCCCGGGCAGGGGGAGGTGGCGGTGTACGTCGCCCACCTCCCCTCGGTCCGGCTCGGCTGGGACAGCGGCTTCCGCTCGGCCGACCGGGACGAGAGCGCACGACTGCTCGGTGCGGCACTGGCGGCCGAGCGGCTGGAGAGGATCGTTCTGCTCGGGGATCTCAACGGCACGGTGGAGGACCGGGGACTCGACCCGGTCCTCGCACGGCTCGGTCCGCCGCGCTCGGGGCATGCGTTCAGCTGGCCGGCGTCCTTCCCGCTGGCCCGGATCGACCAGGTCATGGCGCGCAACGCCACGGTGAGGGAGATCCGGGCGCTGCCGGCGACGGGCAGCGACCATCTGCCGCTCGCCGCACGCATCCGCTTCTGAGGACACCGCCGAGGGTCGCGTCGTGGGCGACGGACGGTCGTTCACGCTGCCGGCAGGGCAATCGCCCGGCGGCGACGGAAGCGCGCTCCGTTGCGTCGATCTTCCCGGCCGAGACGGTCAACTCACCGCACGGCAACGGCGGGAACGTCCCCACCACCGGCGCGCACCAGCGCGACGACCTGCTCCGACCAGAAGGAATCCGGCACAACAACGCCGCGTTTCGAGGCGGGTTCCGGCCGCACCGCAGTCCGTCGTACCCTCGAACGCCCGGACGGTGTTACGACCACATGCCCCGAACTTCGGGCAAACGGCGTACCCTGCATCACAACATTCCCACCACCGGCAGCAGGAACAGCCGCGTCAGGAGAGCACCATGACATCGACGCCCACCGCAACGCACAGCATCGAAGCGACAACGGAGCTGCTTCAGGCGGAGCTTCCCCTGCTGGAGGAGCAGCAGATCACACTGCAGAAGGAACTCGCCGCCGTCTCCGAGCGGTTGGAGTCGGTACGCGCGGCTCTGGCGGCGCTGAGCGCACTGTCGGCGACCGTGGTCCCGGGGCCGCGCGCCGCCGAGCCGGTCGTCGAAACGCCGGTCGTGGCCGAGGACCCGGCCGAGCCCGTCGCCGAGATCGCCGCGGAGAGCGGGGAACCCGTCACCGGATCCGCCGCGACGGAGGACACGCCCGCGACGCCGGAGCCCGAGGCCGAGTCGGGGACGGCGTCCGGCCGTCCTCGTACGTCGCGCAAGAGCGACACCGCCACCAAGGCGAAGGCGAAGGCGAAGAAGCCGGCCGCTTCCGCCTCCAGGCGCCGTCCGGCGACGAAGGCTCCCACCACAGCGGTCAAGTCCGTGAGGTCGAAGACGAAGACGAAGACGGCGGGCACCGCGAAGAAGGCGGCGGCGAGCGCGGCACCGGCCGAGGCGGCCCAGGAGACCGGCGGGCTGACCGAGCAGGTGATCGCCGTACTGTCCCGTCAGGCCGACACCGCGCTGCGGGCCCGGGACGTGGCGCAGGCCCTCGGCCGTGACGAGAGCGCCGGGAGCATCAACACCGTGCGCAGCACGCTCGACCGGCTGGTCGCCACCTCCCGTGCCCACCGCGCCGGCCGCGGCCTGTACCAGTTCCCGACCGGCTGAACCGTTCGCCGGGTCGGCCCCGGCTTCGACGCCGGCACGGCGCGGACGGCAGCGCACGTTCCGGCACGGCACCACACGGCACAGCGCGGACGGCCCGGCCCGCCACCCGTCCGCGTGCTTCTCGCACCCGAGTTGGCACGACCCGCCGGCCGGCGGCGGCTCCTCCCCGGCCGGCTGCGACGCGCAGACGGATCCACGTTTTTTTCGACCCGAACCCGTCCGCGCAGAGCCGCCGCAGGGCCTCGACGGCCGTCTTGCCCACCCCGTACCGGCCGTCGGGGCACGCGGTCGTGCAACGCGGTCGCGTTCGGAGCGCGGCGCCACCCGGTCGGGGCACGGGCAGAGGACGTGCCCCTTGGACACGGCCGGCCGACGCCGGGCGGCCGGGCCGTACGCGGCGGGCGAAACGCCCGGCGCGCGCCGTGGTTTCGCCGCACCGTGGTGAGCATGCCGAGCCGAGTAGCAGTGCTGTCCGACATCCACGGAGTCCTGCCCGCCCTGGAAGCGGTCCTCGCCGAGCCGGAGGTACGGGACGCCGACCGCATCGTCCTCACCGGGGACATCGCGGCCGGTCCCCAACCGGGCCGTGTCCTGGACCTGCTCACCTCTCTGGGCGACCGGGTCGCCTGGGTGAGCGGCAACGCCGACCGCGAACTGGTCGGGTTCCGCCGTGGAAGGAGTGGTCTCGCCGGCGATGCCATCGGCGCCTGGGCGGCGCGTTCGCTGCGCCCCGACCAACTGGACCTCCTGGCCGGTCTGCCCGCGACGCTGCGCATGCCGGTGACAGGTCTGGGCGATGTGCTGTTCTGCCACGCCACCCCGCGCGACGACGAGGAGGTCGTACTCGTCGACTCGCGCCCGCAGCGCTGGCGGGAGGTCTTCACCGGCCTGGACGGCGATCTCCCCACGGTCGTCTGCGGTCACACGCACATGCCGTTCGCCCGGCTCGCGGAGGGCCGGATGGTCGTCAACCCGGGCAGTGTCGGCATGCCGTACGGAAGGCCCGGCGCCCACTGGGCCCTGTTGGGTCCCGGTGTCCAACTGCGTGTGACCGACTACGACATCGACGCCGCGATCGCGTACGTCACCGAGGACTCCGGCTTCCCCGGCGCCGCCGCGTGGGCGGACTACCACCTGCGCGCCCGTGCCACCGACGCCGAGGCCCTGGCGGTCTTCGCCGGACGGGACGGCCGGGACAGCGCCTCCTGATCGCGGCCGGCCGGCACTCGCGCGGTGGGACGGCTACGGTGCCGGGTCGGCCGCCGGCGTACGGAGGGCGAGGAGGGCGATGTCGTCGTGGCCGTCGCTGGGGTGGTTGTCGGCCAGCGCCGTGACGTACGCCTCCAGAGGGAGCCCGGCGTGGGCGACCGCTAGTTCGGCGAGGTCCGCGAGGCTGCGGTCGATGGGGTGGGCCGGGTGTTCCACGAGCCCGTCGGTGAAGAAGACCACGGTGGAGCCCGGGGGCAGGGGGTGGGTGTGGTCGGGACGGGGCAGTGAGGTGTCGACGCCGAGGGGCACTCCCGGGTCGGCGTACAGGTACCGTGCCCGATGGTCCGGGGTGACCAGCAGCGGCGGGAGATGACCCGCCGAACTCCAGTGCAGCCGCCAGGCCGGTCCGTCGGGCTCGATCCGGGCCAGGCTGGTCGTGGTGACGGGGTTGTCGGTGATGGCCTTCAGGGTGCGGTCCAGCTGGGCGAGGACGGCGCTGGGCGGGGTGCGCCGGTCGAACAGCAGGGCACGCAGCATGTTGCGCGTCTGGGCCATGGCGGCCGCCGCGTGCAGGTCGTGGCCGACCACATCGCCGATGACGATCGAGACGGCGTCGTCGGGCAGCATGATGGCGTCGTACCAGTCGCCTCCGACGGAGTTGGGTTCGGTGGCGGGCCGGTAGACGGCGGCGGCCTCGAACGGACTCAGGTCGGGCAGACGTGGCAGCAGGAGCCGCTGGAACTGCTCGGCGCGGGCACGGACCTGCTCGAAGAGGCGGGCGCTTTCGATCGCGATTCCGGCGGCGCTCGCCAGGGCGATGACGATGTTCTCGTCGTGGGCGTCGAAGGGCCGTCCGTCACGCCGCTCGGACAGGTAGAGGTCGCCGTAGATCTCGCCGCGGACACTGATGGCGACGCCGAGCAGGGTGCGCATGTGGGGGTGGCCGGGCGGGAAGCCGACCGAGGAGGGGTGGGAGGCGATGTCGTCGGCGCGCAGCGGCTGCGGGTGGTGGATGAGGTGGCCGAGGACACCCCGGCCTCGGGGGAAGTCGATACCCGCCAGGTCGGCGCGCTCCTGGTCGGACAGACCGGCGGTGATGAACTGCTCCAGATACCCGCCGGACTCGTGCAGCACTCCCAGTGCTCCGTACCGGGCGCCCACCAGATCCATGGCGGTGGTGACGATACGGTGCAGCACCGCCGGCAGCTCCACCTCCCGGCTGATGGCCAGCACCGCGTCGAGCAGGCTCTCCAGCCGGTCCTTGGCCCGGGCCAGCTCCCTGAACTGCTCGGCGATCCGGCCGAAATCCGGCAGGGCGTCGTTGTCGGGAGGTGGTGTGTCGGGCGCGGTCCCGTCGTCGGGCTGCGGTGTCTCCTGTCCTTCCATCACGACGGCCCGGTGTCCCGGACCCGGCTCGGTCCGGCCGCAGACCCGGGCACAGCCACCGGCACCGGCACCGGCACCGGCACGAGAGAACGCTCCCGGGGCGCCGGACGCCTGCGCACCGCCTCGTCGGTGATCGGTGCGGGGCTCATGCGAAGTCGTGTCCTTCGTCGTGCTGGGGGCATCGTGGTCCTGCGGGTGACCGGCTGCGGAATCCTCCCAGCGTGACACGCTCCGACAGGCCCGAGCTCCCATTACTCCTTACGCGGCATGCCACCGCCGGGCCGTTCCGGCGTCCCCGCGGTGGCATGCCGCGTAAGGTCGCTCTCCGGCGCGGTACTCCCCGTCGGTGGCCGACGCGCCGGCCCCGCCGGGCACGAAGCCGGCGGGGCCGAACGGGTTCGGGGTCTCAGCCGTAGCGGCGCAGCTCGTGGAAGAAGTCACCGATGACGTGCAGTTGACCGGCGCGTTCCGTCTCGTCGTAGACGTACTTGCCCACGGCCAGGTCGAGCACCCCGAGGCCGAAGGGCGAGAACACCACCGGCCGGTCGTCGGGCACCTGCGCCTTGCCGCTCATGGCGTCGGCGAGGGTGCCGGTGAGGAAGTCCCGGTTGCCGGTGAGCTGCTCGGCCAGGTGCGGGGAGGTGTCGGCCTTGAGGCAGTGCTCGACGTCGTCGACGAAGTTGGCCGAGGCGAGCAGGATCTCCGGGGCGAGGTCGCGCAGGGAGACGTGCAGCACCAGCGGGTTGTGCGCGAACCACGAGGGGTCGGTGACGTGCGGCTTCGCGGCGATCGTCGCGAAGACGACCATGTCACTGGAGCGGATGAGTTCCTCGGGGTCCTCGTGGACGGTGATTCGGCCGGGGGTGCCCGTCTGCTGCAGATATCCGGCGAACCCGGTGGCGCTGTGCGCGGACAGGTCGTGCACGCCGATCTCGTCGAAGGACCAGCCGGTGCCGGCGAGGAAGGTGTGGATGTAGCGGGCGATCAGACCGGTGCCGAAGAACCCGACCCGCGCCGGGCGTTCGGTCCGGTCGCGGCCCAGCCGGTCGGCGGCGAGCGCCGCCATCGCGGCGGTCCTGGTGGCGCTGATGATGGAGCTCTCCAGGCAGGCGAACGGGTAGCCGGTGTCGTGGTCGTTGAGGATCAGGACGGCCGAGGCCCGTGGGATGCCGGCCGCGACGTTGTCGGGGAAGCTGGAGATCCATTTGAGGCCGTCCACGCGGACCTGCCCGCCGATGGAGGCCGGCAGCGCGATGATCCGGGAGTTGGGGCGGTCGGGGAAGCGCAGGAAGTACGAGGGCGGGTTCACCGAGTCGCCCTCGGCGTGCAACCGGTAGGTGGCCTCGACGAGGTCGGTGATCTGCTTCTCGCGATGGTGCAGGGCACTTTGGACCTGGGCGCCGGAGATCACGGCGAAGGGCGGCACTGCGGTCGGCTGGGACATGGAGGACTCCCGGGGGACGGGGCGGCGGGTGGGAAAGGTCGACGGGGTGGACGGGCTCGCTGTGCCGGCCGTGGCCGGACGGCCCGGATCCGGCGTGGCCGGGTGGGGATCGGGGGCCTGGCGGGAATGGCGGGCGGGCGCGGTCATCGGGTGGCCCGTCCGTCCGCCGCGGGAGCGTCGACGAGCCTCTGCGGGTCCGCCATCCCGACGAGGATCTCGCGGGGGCCGTCGTAGGGCTCGCGGCTGTGGGCGGTGCGGATGTTGTCGACGAGCATCAGGTCGCCGGGCTGCCA
>NZ_FNHI01000028.1 GCF_900103455.1 Streptomyces wuyuanensis
CCACAACCGCCAGGTCCGCCCCATGGGCGCCGGCCTCGAACTCCACGGCCTCCGCAAGGACGGCACCGAATTCCCCGTCGAGATCAGCCTCAGCCCCCTCGAAACCGCCGACGGACTCCTCGTCTCCGCCGCCGTCCGCGACGTCAGCGAACGAAAAGCCGCCGAGGAACGCTTCCAGGCCCTGTACGAGCAGCAGCGGCACGTCGCACTGACCCTGCAGCGCAGCCTGATGGGCACCCCGCCGGCCGTACCCGGGCTGGACACCGCCAGCCGCTATCTGCCCGCCACCCAGGGCGCGGGCGTCGGCGGCGACTGGTTCGACCTCGTGCCCCTCGGTGCCGGACGGGTCGGCATCCTGATCGGCGACGTCATGGGGCGGGGCCTGGAGGCGGCCGCGATCATGGGGCAGCTGCGGTCCGCGGCGCACGCCCTCGCCAAGACCGGGATGCAGCCCCGGCAGCTGATGCACGCGCTCGACTCGATCGTCGCCGAGCTCGACGGGCCCGACCAACTGGTGACCTGCTGCTATCTGGTCGTGGCGCCGGACGCGGGCGAGGTGACCGTCTGCTCGGCCGGTCATCTGCCGGCTCTCGTCGCCGAGCCCGGCGGGGGCGTACGGTCCCTGGACGCGCCGGTCAGCGTGCCCCTGGGCGTGGGAGAACATCTGCACCAGCAGACGACGGTGGCCGTGGCTCCCGGGTCGAGCCTGATCCTCTTCACGGACGGCCTGATAGAGACACCGGCGGGAGACATCGAGGAACAGCTCGACGCGCTCATCGACGCACTTGACTCGGCGTTCGCCTCGGCGCACGACCTGGAGGCGGTGGTGGACAAGGTCCTGTCGTCGGTCCTGCCCGCCACCGAGGACCACCACGACGATGTGACGCTGCTCCTGGCCCAGTTGCCGGCGGCCCCGCTGGCCTCGACTGCGACGGAGTTGCCGGCCACCCCGGCGTCGGTGTCCCGGGCGCGTACCTTCCTCGCCAAGTCCCTGGTCGACTGGGGCTGCGCCCAGGTCGCCGACGACGCGCAGCTGCTGGTGTCCGAGGTGGTCACCAACGCGATCCAGCACGGGCAGGGCCCGGTGCGCCTGCTGATCCGGCGCAACAGCACCGAGCTCACCGTGGAGGTGAGCGACCACAGCCACCACCTGCCCCAGCCCCGGCTCGCAGCCGCCGACGACGAGTCGGGGCGGGGCCTGATCCTCGTCGAGACCCTGGCGGGCAGCTGGGGCGTGCGGCCGACGGACGACGGCAAGACGACGTGGTTCACGCTGCTGCTGGGGCCGGTGTAGCGGGTCCCAGCCCGGCACGCCCGGCCGTACGCACGCGCCGGGGCGGTGCTGGCGGTGCCCCTGCGACCGGGGCCGCCGTGGCGGCCCCCTGCCCGGCACACGGGCCGTGCGCACGCGCTTCCGCCGGGGCGCAAAGACCGAGGGCGGCACCCCTGGATCCAGGGGTGCCGCCCTCGGTTTCAGGACGGTCGATCAACCTTCAGGTCGATCTAGAAGTCCATGTCACCGCCCGGCATGCCGCCCGGAGCGGCCGCGGCGGCCTTCTCCGGCTTGTCGGCGATGACGGCCTCGGTGGTGAGGAACAGCGCGGCGATCGACGCGGCGTTCTGCAGCGCGGAACGGGTCACCTTCGCCGGGTCGATGATGCCCTCGGCGATGAGGTCGACGTACTCGCCGGTCGCGGCGTTCAGGCCGTGGCCCGGGGTCAGGTTGCGCACCTTCTCCACCACGACGCCGCCCTCGAGGCCGGCGTTGACCGCGATCTGCTTCAGCGGGGCCTCCAGGGCCAGCTTCACAGCGGCGGCACCGGTGGCCTCGTCGCCGTCGAGCTCGAGCTTCTCGAACACCTGGGAGGCCTGGAGCAGGGCCACGCCACCACCGGCGACGATGCCCTCCTCGACGGCCGCCTTCGCGTTGCGGACGGCGTCCTCGATGCGGTGCTTGCGCTCCTTGAGCTCGACCTCGGTCGCGGCACCGGCCTTGATGACGGCCACGCCGCCGGCCAGCTTCGCGAGGCGCTCCTGCAGCTTCTCGCGGTCGTAGTCCGAGTCGGAGTTCTCGATCTCGGCGCGGATCTGGTTGACCCGGCCCTGGACCTGGTCGCTGTCACCGGCACCGTCGACGATCGTGGTCTCGTCCTTGGTGATGACGACCTTGCGAGCGCGGCCCAGCAGGTCCAGGCCCGCGTTCTCGAGCTTGAGGCCGACCTCCTCGGAGATGACCGTGCCACCGGTGAGGATGGCGATGTCGCCGAGCATGGCCTTGCGGCGGTCGCCGAAGCCCGGGGCCTTGACGGCGACGGACTTGAAGGTGCCGCGGATCTTGTTGACGACCAGGGTCGACAGGGCCTCGCCCTCGACGTCCTCGGCGATGATCAGCAGCGGCTTGCCCGACTGCATGACCTTCTCCAGCAGCGGCAGCAGGTCCTTCACCGAGGAGACCTTGCCGTTGTAGATGAGGATGTACGGGTCCTCGAGGCCGGCCTCCATGCGCTCCATGTCGGTCGCGAAGTACGCCGAGATGTAGCCCTTGTCGAAGCGCATACCCTCGGTGAGCTCCAGCTCCAGACCGAAGGTCTGGGACTCCTCGACGGTGATGACGCCTTCCTTGCCGACCTTGTCCATCGCCTCGGCGATGAGCTCGCCGATCTGGGTGTCGGCGGCGGAGATGGAGGCGGTGGAGGCGATCTGCTCCTTGGTCTCGACCTCCTTGGCCTGGTCGAGCAGCGCACCGGAGACGGCCTCGACGGCCTTCTCGATGCCGCGCTTCAGGGCCATCGGGTTGGCACCGGCCGCCACGTTGCGCAGGCCCTCGCGGACCAGCGCCTGGGCGAGGACGGTCGCGGTGGTCGTACCGTCACCGGCGACGTCGTCCGTCTTCTTGGCGACTTCCTTGACCAGCTCGGCGCCGATCTTCTCGTACGGGTCCTCGAGCTCGATCTCCTTGGCGATGGAGACACCATCGTTGGTGATCGTGGGGGCGCCCCACTTCTTCTCGAGGACGACGTTCCGGCCCTTGGGGCCAAGGGTGACCTTGACGGCGTCGGCGAGCTGGTTCATCCCGCGCTCGAGACCGCGCCGTGCCTCCTCGTCGAACGCGATGATCTTGGCCATGTGAAGTGGTCCTCCCGGACTGGGGTGGATTGCTCCGGACCGCGCTGGTGCCCGCGACGGACGGCCTGCACGCCTTGTGGTTCCTTGCCCCACCCGGCCTGCGGACCTCACCGACCCGGTCCTTAGTTGTCACTCTCACTCGTAGAGTGCTAACGCCAATGATTAGCACTCGGACCCGGCGAGTGCAAGGCGCGACCGCGACTCGGGCGTCCGTTCCGGACGTCCGGCGCGTGCGGGCCCGGTCACGGCGGTGGCACGCGCCGGGGCTCAGCGAGTCGCGTCCGGACACGGCGGAGGGTCCGTGCCCCTGGCACGGACCCTCCGTCACGTTGCTGCAGTCAGTCGGCGCTCAGCCGGCTACGCGGACCATGTCCGCCTGCGGCCCCTTCTGGCCCTGCGAGATCTCGAACTCGACTCGCTGACCCTCCTCCAGGGTGCGGTATCCGTCCATCTGGATCGCGCTGTAGTGGACGAAAACATCCGCACCACCGTCGACCGCGATGAAGCCATACCCCTTCTCCGCGTTGAACCACTTGACGGTGCCCTGAGCCATGCCTAACTCCCCTATTACTGGCCCTTGCACAGGACCGCACTTCGCGGACCCGGGTCAGACCTCACCCAGCGGCGTTCCCGGTGCCCGGAGGGGCACGGGGAGGACCATGGGCGTGCGCCGGAACGCGTCGACCGCGGCTGAATGTATCTGTCCAACTGCCGTCTGCAACAGGTCAATCGGACGAGAATTCCGGGCAGGACCGAAAGGATGACTTATAGGAAATGCGAGCATTCTTGGGCAAGTCGGGCCGGACAAAGCGCACTTACTGCGCATCATGCTCAAGCACTTTGGCTGTTTCTTGTCGTGCGCGAACGCATTCTCATATGCGCCTGGCACACGCGATGGAGGGGCCTTCCCCAACTCTATCGCGGTCAACCATGCGGAAATGCCCCCTCCGGCGAGCTTGCGGAGGGGGCACTTCTGCTGACTCTGCGTGGCGATCAGCCGCCCGCCACCGCGGGGATGATCGACACTCCGGCGCCGTGCGGCGTCGCCGTCTCCAGGCCCTGCTCGAAGCGCACGTCGTCGTCGTTGACGTACACGTTCACGAACCGGCGCAGCTTGCCCTGGTCGTCCAGCACCCGGGCCGCGATGCCCGTGTGGTTCTTCTCCAGGTCGGCGATGACCTCGGCGAGGGTGGCGCCCTCGGCCGGGACCTCGGCCTGCCCGCCCGTGTAGGTGCGGAGGATGGTGGGGATGCGGACGTTGACGCTCATGCGAGACCAGCCTCTCGGAAGGAGTCCAGGTTGGGACGGATGACTGCGGACATACCCGTGGTCGGGGCCACCGCGTCGAGGGTCTTGAGGCCGTCACCCGTGTTGACGACCACCGTGGTCAGGGACGGGTCGATCACCCCGGCCTCGATCAGCTTCCTCGCCACGCCGAGGGTGGTGCCGCCCGCGGTCTCGGTGAAGATGCCCTCGGTACGGGCCAGCAGCTTGATCGCGTCCACGATCTCCTCGTCGGTGACGTCCTCCACGGCACCACCGGTGCGCCGGCAGATGTCCAGCACGTACGGGCCGTCCGCCGGGTTGCCGATCGCCAGGGACTTGGCGATGGTGTCCGGCTTCTGCGGCCTGACGACGTCGTGGCCCGCCTTGAAGGCCGCGGACACCGGGGAGCAGCCCTCCGCCTGGGCGCCGAAGATCTTGTAGGGCCGGTCCTCGACCAGACCCAGCTTGACCAGCTCCTGGAGTCCCTTGTCGATCTTGGTGAGCTGGGAGCCGGAGGCGATGGGGATGACGATCTGGTCCGGCAGCCGCCAGCCGAGCTGCTCGCAGATCTCGTACGCCAGCGTCTTGGAGCCCTCGGCGTAGTACGGGCGGAGATTGACGTTGACGAAGCCCCAGCCCTCGCCCGCCGGGTCGCCGATGAGCTCGGAGCAGAAGCGGTTGACGTCGTCGTAGTTGCCCTCGATGCCGACCAGCTCGCCCCCGTAGACGGCGGCCATGACGACCTTGCCCTGCTCCAGGTCGTGCGGGATGAACACGCAGGAGCGGAAGCCGGCCCGCGCGGCGGCGGCGCCGACCGCACCGGCCAGGTTGCCGGTGGAGGAGCAGGAGAGCGTCGTGAAGCCGAAGGCGCGGGCGGCCTCGATCGCCTGGGCGACGACCCGGTCCTTGAACGAGTGGGTCGGGTTGCCGGAGTCGTCCTTGACCCACAGACCGCCGGTGACGCCCAGCTCGCGGGCGAGGTTGTCGGCCTGAACGAGCTTGGTGAAGCCCGGGTTCAGATTCGGCTTGCTCGCCACGTCGGCGGGCACGGGCAGCAGCGGCGCGTAGCGCCAGATGTTCTCCGGACCGCTCTCGATCCGCTTGCGCAGGTCCTCGGGGTCGCCGCTCGGCAGGTCGTAGGCGACTTCGAGCGGCCCGAAACAGGCTTCGCAGGCGAAGATCGGGCCGAGGGCGAAGCGCTCGCCGCACTCGCGGCAGGCGAGCGCGGACGCGGGGCCCAGATCGACGGTGTCGGCAGAATCGGTGGTGGTGGCAACGGTCTGCACAGCCATGGAGGCGAGGCCCTTTCTCCTCATCTTCCCCGCGGTGCGTTTCACCGCGAGACGGAATTGGCACCTTCCCTAGCCGTGAGCCTCGGCCGCGGAGCGCGACGAGATCGGCTGGAGGGTTGCCGGGGCTTCAACGGGCCGTGTCCCTCTGCCCCTCTGGATGAGCGGTATTCGATTGTGTCCGCGCGGCGACCCCGACATGCATCGGCGGTCCGCGTTGTTCAAGACTGTAACCGAACCCCCGGACGCTTGAGATGGTCGTCCGATCCGCGAGATGGAGATCACGTGCTGGAAGAGGTGGAGCGCTGGCTGACCCGGCGGTCCTGGTCGGTGGCGGACCGGCCGCTGGACCGGCTGCTGTCCGCCAAGCAGGACACCACCGTCAGTGTGGTGCTCCCCGCACTGAACGAGGAGGCGACGGTCGGGGAGATCGTCACCGTCATCCGGCGCGAACTGATGACCGACGCGGTGCCGCTCGTGGACGAGCTGGTCGTCGTCGACTCGGCGTCGACGGACCGCACCGCCGAGGTCGCGGCACGGGCCGGCGCCCGCGTGGTGCACCGGGACGCGATACTCCCGCGCCTCCCGGCCGTGCCCGGCAAGGGCGAGGTGCTCTGGCGATCCCTCCTGGCGACCGGCGGCGACATCGTCTGCTTCGTGGACGCCGACCTGAAGGAGTTCTCCGCGGACTTCGTCTCCGGGATCGTCGGCCCGCTGCTGACCGACCCGGCCGTGCAGTTCGTCAAGGCGATGTACGACCGGCCGCTCGGGGACGCGCCCGGCCAGGGCGGCAGGGTGACCGAGCTGGTCGCGCGGCCACTGCTCAATCTGCACTGGCCGCAGCTCGCGGGGTTCGTCCAGCCGCTCGGCGGGGAGTACGCGGCGCGGCGTTCGCTGCTGGAGCGGCTGCCGTTCCCGGTCGGCTACGGGGTGGAGCTGGGCCTGCTGGTGGACGCGCTGCACACGGTGGGCCTTGACGCGCTGGCGCAGGTGGACGTGGGCGTACGGCTGCACCGCCACCAGGACGGGCAGGCGCTCGGCCGGATGGCGGCGGCGATCTACCGGACCGCCCAACTGCGGCTCTCCCGGGGGCACTTGGTCCGGCCCGCGCTGACCCAGTTCGAGCGCGGCGAGGGCGGGTTCGTGCCGCGGACCCACGCGGTGGACACGGAGGAGCGTCCGCCGATGGCGGACGTCGCCGAGTACGCGACCCGGGCGGGACGGCGCAACACGGGCGCGGCGTAACACGGCCCAGCCGGGATGATTGTCTACATTTCGGACTTATGGGCAATGCAAGATCAGAGGGCGCTCGGGTCTTCCGTCCGGTTCCGGCCGTGCCCGGCCGGGGCCGGACGACGGGCCGCGGGCGCGGCAGAGGCAATCGGTCCCGGTTCCCCGGGGCCCTGGCGGTCGCAGCGGGTGCCGCGGCCGCCACGACGGGCTTCGGGCCGGCGGCTTCCGCCCTGTCGGCGCCGACCCCCGATCTGGAGATCACCAAGACGGCGTCGGCGAAGAGGGTCGCCCTCGGGGACACCCTCACCTTCACCATCAGGGCGACGAACAACGGCGAGCGGGACCTCCCCGACGTGCGCTTCACCGACGATCTCGGCGGCACCATCGACGACGCCGTCTACGACCGCAACGCCCGGGCCACCTTCGGCCGGGTCGCGTACGACGAGCCCGTGCTCTCGTACTCCGGTGCCATCCCGGCCGGCCGGACGGCGACCGTCACCTATTCGGTCACCGTCGGGGGCGAGGACGGCGGCGACGGTGGCGACGGCCGGCTCGGCGGCGGCCTGGAGGTCCAGACCCCGCGGTCCAACTGCGCCGGCGGCACCAGGGACGCCCGGTGCGCGGCGACCCCGGTCGCCGAGGAGGTCGGGGAGCTCGGGGCTCCGCGGTCCGACTTCGGCGACGAGGAGAGCCACGACGACAGCCTCGAGCAGGGCCACGAGGACGGCCTGGACGAGGAGACCGCGGAGGACGGCCACCCGGAGGGGTCGGGTGTGCCGCCGGCCCTCGGCGGCCCCGGCAGCGCGGCGGGCGCCGGGCACGCGGGTCCCCCGGGCCACGGCAGCGGCAGCGGCAGCGGCAGCGGGGCCGTCGGCCAGATCGCGGCGGCCGGCCACGACAGCGAGCGGCTCTGGCTGCTCGGCGGGGTGGCCCTGGCGCTCTCGGCCGCAGGCGCCATCGCGCTCGCGGCGACGCGCGACCGGGGCAACCATTGATCAGGTGAGCCCGCCGCCGGTCCCGGCCGTCGGCCCCGGGCGGCGGGCCGGGCTCCGGCTGCTGGCCGGAACTGCACGCGGTGGGTCCCGGGCCGGCGGTCCGACGGCCGCGGGCCGGTCTCCGGCAGTCTCCGGCCACGGAGTCCGGCCGTACGTTTGAGCGGTTGCAGGAAGGGCTAGGTTTCGCGACATGGTCTCTGAGCACGAGCACGCCGCACGAGTTCTCGTCGCCTCCAACCGGGGCCCCGTCTCGTACGCCTTCCGGGAGGACGGAACGCTCGACGCGAGGCGCGGCGGCGGCGGACTGGTGTCCGGATTGTCGGCCATCGGCCCCGAGACGGACGCCCTGTGGGTGTGCTCCGCCCTCGGCGACGGGGACCGCGAGGCGGTCCGGCGCGGGATCGGCGAACCGGGCGTACGGATGCTGGACATCGACGCCGCCGTGCACGCCGACGCGTACAACGGCATCGCGAACTCGGTGCTGTGGTTCGTCCACCACATGCTCTACCAGACACCGCTGGAGCCCGTCTTCGACGCCGGGTTCCGGCGCCAGTGGGTGGCCTACGAGGCGTACAACCAGGCGTTCGCGCAGGCCCTTGCCGAGTCGGCGGCCCCGGACGCGGCCGTGCTGGTGCAGGACTACCACCTCGCGCTGGTACCGGGCATGCTCCGGGACCTGCGGCCCGATCTGCGCATCGGCCACTTCTCGCACACTCCGTGGGCCCCGCCGGACTACTTCCGGATGCTCCCGGACGACATCGCCGAGCAGTTGCTCCTCGGGATGCTCGGGGCGAACCGGCTGGGCTTCCTGACCCAGCGGTGGCTCGGCGCCTTCCAGAGCTGCTGCCGCCGGGTGCTGGCCGACCACGACGTGGACCCGCACTGGCCGAAGGACGGCCCGCCCAGCCTCGAGTACCGGCTGCGGGGGCACCGCCGCCGGCGTACGGAGCTCGGGGTGCACGGCCTGGGCGCCGACGCGGACTTCCTGCGGGAGCGGTCGCGGAGGGCGGACGTGGAGGAGCGGATGGCCGCGCTGCGCGAGCAGATCGGCGGCGAGGAGCGTGGACCGGGCCGCCGGAAGACGATCGTGCGGGTGGACCGGACCGAGCTGTCGAAGAACATCGTGCGCGGACTTCTCGCGTACCGCACCCTGCTGGACGAGCACCCGGAGTGGCGCGAGCGGGTCGTGCACATCGCCTTCGCCTACCCCTCGCGGCAGGACCTGGCCGTCTACCGCGACTACACGGCCGAGGTCTCCCGGGTCGCGGAGGAGATCAACGCCCGTTACGGGACACCGGACTGGACCCCCGTGCTCCTGCACGTCAAGGACGACTTCGCCCGCTCGCTGGCCGCGTACCGGATGGCGGACGTCGCCCTCGTGAACCCCATCCGCGACGGGATGAACCTCGTCGCCAAGGAGATCCCGGTCGTCTCGGAGGCGGGCTGCGCGCTGGTGCTCTCCCGCGAGGCCGGCGCATGCGCGGAACTCGGCGACGATGCGCTGGTGGTGAACCCGTACGACGTGACGGGCACGGCCGACGCCCTCCACCAGGCGCTGTCCATGCCGGAGGCCGAACGCGCGGAGCGCAGCAAGCGCCTGGCCACCGCCGCGACCGCACTGCCGCCGCAGCAGTGGTTCCTGGACCAGCTGCACGCCCTGGAGGCGCTGGACGAGGGCATCACGGAAGCGGACTGACACGGGGCGGGCGGGCCCGGCGGCACGTGGCGCCCCGCGCCCTCAGGCGCGGCGCTCGATGCGGTCCGCGAGGTCGGCGAGGAACGCGACGACGGCGGCGGGGCCGGGCAGCGGGAGGTCGGCGCGCTCGGCGAGTTCGGGGACCTCGCTGCCGCTGCAGACGAGCAGTCCCGGCACCCCGTCCGAGCGGAGCTTCTCCACGGCGGCGAAGGCGGCCAGATCGCCGAGGTCGTCGCCCGCGTAGACGACCGCGGAGGCGCTCACCTCGCGGACGTACTCGGCGAGCGCGATGCCCTTGTCGACGCCCGGCGGGCGCACTTCGAGGACGAGGCGGCCCGGCTCCACGATCAGCCCGTGACGCGCGGCCAGATCGGCGACCGGCTCGCGCAGCGCCTCGAACGCGGCTCGCGGGTCCTCGGCGCGGCGGGTGTGCACGGCGACCGCGCGGCCCTTCTCCTCGATCCAGGTGCCCTGCCAGACCCCCATCGAGTCGAGGAGGCCGGGCAGCTCGGCCCGGACCGCGGCGACGCCCGGGTGCTCGGGCTGGGCGTGGACGGTGCCGCTGACGGCGTCCCACCGCTCGGCGCCGTAGTGCCCCAGGACGACGAGGTGCTCCAGCCCTTCGACACCGGCGAACCCGCCGTACCGTACGGCGACCCCGGCCGGCCTGCCGGTCACCACGACGACCGACTTCACCAGCGGCGCCAGTCGGGCCAGTGCCGGCACCGTCGCGGGATGCGCCCTCGCCTGCTCGGGGTCCGGGACGATCTCCGCCAGCGTCCCGTCGAAGTCCAGTGCGACCACGCTCTCCGACGGCCGTTCGAGGACTGCGGCGAGCCCCTCACGACCGGTGGCGGTGGTCGGTTCCGGCAGTGCGTGCGAGTAGCTGCCCATGCTCCGACCCTATCGACGCGGCCCCCGCTCAGCTACGGCGCACGGCGATCTCCCCGCGCGTCACCGTCGCGCCCGCTGCGCCTCCCGGACGCGCCGCAGACGGTTCACCGTCACGGGGTCGTGGGCGAGAGCGCGCGGGTCGTCCAGGAGGGCGTTGAGGAGCTGGTGGTAGCGGGTCGGCGAGATGCCGAGCTCTTCCCGTATCGCCCGCTCCTTGGCACCGGGCCCGGCCCACGACGCCCGCTCGAAGGCGAGCACGGCGCGGTCGCGCACGGAGAGATCGTCGACGTCGTCGGTCATATCAGCAACATAACCGTCCCCCCGGACAGCGCAGTGCCCACCGGCGAACGGGTGATTCCGGCCAGGTCCCCGCCCGCCGGGCGCACGCCAGGCGTGCCACCGGGCGCCGTCGGAGCGCGCCCGGCGTGCGCGGCAGCCGGGGGCCTGCTCCGGCCCGGAGCAGCCGGCGGCCCGCCACCGCCGCCCGGCGCGCTACCGCCTGTCCGCTTCGCTCTCCGCCTTCGCCGCGTCGTTCGCGATCCGGGTCAGGACCGCCGCCGGATCACCCTTCGGCGCGACCGCGTCGCCGATGTTCCGCTTCACGCTCGCGCTGACCTTCGCCCAGGACACCTCACCGGAGGGGTACAGCTCGGACGTCGGCAGCGCCTCGAGGAACTTCCACAGGCGCTTGTGCTCGTCGTCCGCCGCCATCGCCTCGCTCGCGCTGACCGTCACCGGCAGGATGTCGTAGCGGTCGGAGAACTCCAGGACGTTCTCGTCGCTGTAGGCGAAGTCGAGGAAGCGCCCGATCTCCCTGCGGTGGCCGTTCTGCCGGAACGCCATCATCCAGTCCGCCACGCCCATCGAGGCCCGGGCCTCGCCGTCCACGCCCGGCATCGGGACCATGCCGACCTCGATGCCCTTCTCCTCGGCCCGCTGCATCAGCGTGGGATGACCGCTGAGCATGCCGACCTCGCCGCGGGTGAACGCCTCGAAGGCCTGGGCGCGGTCCAGCTTCCCGGGCGCGACGGGGCCGGTGAGCCCGGGGCCCACGAGCTTGTCCCTCAGCCAGGTGAAGGTGCCGATGTTCCGCTCGGAGTCGATCTCGTAGGAACCGCCGTTCCGGTCGCGGTAGCCGCCGCCCCCGCTCAGCATCCAGATCATGGCCTCCGCCTGGGACTCCTCGGAGCCGAGCGGCAGCGCGAAGGGGTACTTCACCCCGCGCGCCTTCAGCCGCTCCGCCGCGGCGCGGAGCTGCGACCAGTCCTGCGGGGGCTCGATGCCGGCGTCGGTGAACAGTTCCTCGTTGAAGAACAGCAGTCGCGTGCTGGCCGCGAACGGCAGACCGTACTGCACCCGCTCGGTCTGGCCCGCCTCGCTCAGCTCCGGCAGGAAGTTGGCCTGCGTGGGGATCTTGACGAGCTCGTCGACGGGGTACAGCCGGTCCTGCTCGGCATAGTCGGCGTACGCGCCGATCTGGGCGATGTCCGGAGCGTTGCCCTCGGCCACCATCTCGGCGACCTTGCGGTCGACGTCCTTCCAGGAGTGGACCTCGACGTCGACCGTGATGCCGGGGTTGCCCGCCTCGAACGCGTCGGCGAGTTCGTCCCAGTACTTCTGCGAGGAGTTCTCCGCGCCGTTCCCGTAGTCGGCGGCGACCAGCCGGAGGTTCACACCGTCCGATCCCGCGGTGTTGCCGCACCCCGTCAGGGCGATCGTCGTACCGAGTGCGACCCCCGCCGCCACCAGAGAGATGTAGCGCCGCTGCACGCTCTGTTCCCCACCTTGTTGTGCTTGATCCTTAAAGGTAGAGGTCTACACCACCTCGCGGACGATTGCGAAACGGGACCGGTCACCACTTTGTATACGTGCGCAACAATCCGAGCAGTGGACTAGACCTTTTCCCGTTCAACGCGCGAGACTGTACGCGTGAGACACGTCATCGCCCTCGATGTGGGCGGCACCGGGATGAAGGCCGCCCTCGTCGGGGCGGACGGCACTCTGCTGTACGAGTCACGCAGAGCGACCGGCAGGGAACGCGGGCCCGAGGCCGTCGTCGAGGACATCCTCGGCTTCGCCGCCGAACTGCGCGCCCACGGCGAGGAGCGGTACGGCCGGAGCGCGGCGGCGGCGGGCGTCGCGGTGCCCGGCATCGTCGACACCGCGAACGGCATCGCCGTCTACGCGGCCAACCTCGGCTGGCGCGACGTCCCCCTGCGCGCACTCCTCGGGGAACGGCTCGGCGGGGTGCCCGTCGCCCTCGGCCACGACGTCCGCACCGGCGGCCTCGCCGAGGGGCGCATCGGGGCGGGCCGCGGCACGGACCGCTTCCTGTTCGTCCCGCTCGGCACGGGCATCGCCGGGGCCATCGGCATCGGCGGCGCGATCGAGGAGGGCGCGCACGGCTGCGCCGGCGAGATCGGCCACGTCGTCGTCCGGTCCGGCGGCCCGGAGTGCGGCTGCGGACAGCGCGGCTGTCTGGAGACCCTCGCCTCGGCCTCCGCCGTGTCCCGCGCATGGGCGGCCGCGAGCGGCGACCCCGACGCGGACGCAGCCGACTGCGCCAAGGCCGTCGTCTCCGGGGACGAGACCGCGGCGCGCGTGTGGCAGGAAGCCGTCGACGCCCTCGCCGACGGGCTGGTCACCGCCCTCACCCTGCTGGACCCCCGCACGCTGATCATCGGTGGCGGGCTCGCGGAGGCCGGAGAAACCTTGTTCACACCGCTGCGGGCCGCGGTGGAGGCACGGGTCACGTTCCAGAAGCTGCCCGCGATCGTCCCGGCGGCCCTCGGCGACACCGCCGGCTGCCTCGGCGCCGGGCTCCTCGCCTGGGACCTGCTCGACACATCCGACACACTCACCACGGAGGTAACCGGCTGATGGCCGACCGGATGGTTCTCACGGGCGCCCGGGTGGTGCTGCCCACCGGGGTCGTCGAGAACGGGCGGGTGACCGTCGAGGGGACCCGGATCGCCGGGCACGCACCCGCCGACGCCCCCTCCGTCGACCTGTCCGGCCACTGGCTGGTCCCCGGCTTCGTGGACATGCACAACCACGGCGGCGGAGGGGCCTCCTTCACCTCCGGGTCGGCCGAGGACGTCCTCACCGGCGTGCGCACCCACCACGAGCACGGCACCACGACGATGGTCGCCTCCACCGTGACCGGCGACATGGACTTCCTCACCCACCGCGCCGGGTTCCTCTCCGAGCTGGTGGAGCAGGGCGACCTGGCCGGCATCCACTTCGAGGGCCCGTTCATCTCGCCCTGCCGCAAGGGCGCGCACAGCGAGGAGCTGCTGCGCGACCCCGACCCCGCCGAGGTGCGCAAGCTGCTCGACGCCGCCCGCGGCACCGCGCGGATGGTCACCCTCGCCACCGAACTGCCCGGCGGCATCGAGTCCGTACGGCTGCTCGCCGAGCACGGCGTGATCGCCGCGATCGGCCACACCGACGCCACGTACGAGCAGACCGTCCAGGCGATCGACGCGGGCGCCACGGTCGCCACGCACCTCTTCAACGCGATGCCCGCCCTCGGCCACCGGGCCCCCGGCCCGATCGCGGCGCTGCTGGAGGACGAGCGGGTCACCGTCGAGCTGATCAACGACGGTACGCATCTGCACCCGGCGGCTCTGGAGCTGGCCTTCCACCGCGCGGGCGCGGCCCGGGTCGCGTTCATCACGGACGCGATGGACGCGGCGGGCTTCGGCGACGGTGTCTACCACCTGGGGCCGCTGGCGGTCGAGGTCAAGGAGGGCGTCGCCCGGCTCGTGGAGGGCGGCTCGATCGCCGGCTCCACCCTCACCCTGGACACCGCGTTCCGCCGGGCCGCGACCGTCGACGGGCTGCCCGTCGAGGACATCGTCCGGGCGATCTCCCTGAACCCGGCCCGGCTGCTGGGCCTCCACGACAGGGTGGGCTCGATCGAGGCGGGCAAGGACGCCGACCTCGTCGTGCTGGACTCCGGCTTCCGGCTCAAGGGTGTGATGCGCAAGGGCGCGTGGGTGGTCGAGCCGTAGCGCGCCCGGAGCGCGGCGGGTTGGGGCGGTTGGCCTACGGGGGGCTGGGCCAACCGCCCGGTTTTTGGCATGATCAGGACCCGTCCGGCGAAGACGAACGCATGCTCAGGGGGTGTCACGGTGATCCTCACGGTCACGCTGAACACCGCCCTCGACCTGACCTACCGCGTTCCCGCCCTCGTCCCGCACAGCTCCCACCGCGTCTCCGAGGTCGGTGAACGGCCCGGCGGCAAGGGACTGAACGTCGCCCGGGTGCTGGGGGCGCTCGGCCACGAGGCGGTCGTCACCGGATTCGCGGGAGGCCCCAACGGCGAGACCCTGCGCGACCGGCTGGCCGGACTCCCCTTGCGGGACGCGCTCGTGCCGGTCGCCGGGAACACCCGTCGCACGCTCGCCGTGGTCGACGCCGCCACGGGTGACACCACCCAGTTCAACGAGCCGGGCCCGACCGTCACGCCCGAGGAATGGGCCGCGTTCCTCACGACGTACGAGTCGCTGCTGCGCGAGGCCGAAGTGGTCGCGCTGTGCGGCAGCCTCCCGCCGGGCATCCACGTCGGGGCCTATGCCGAGCTGGTCCGCCGGGCCCGCGCCGCCGGCGTCCCGACGCTGCTGGACACCAGTGGGGAACCGCTGCGCCGCGGCATCGCGGCCCGCCCCGACCTGGTCAAGCCGAACGCCGACGAGCTGGCCCAGCTCACCGGCTCCCGCGAGCCGCTGCGCGCCACGCACGCGGCCCGTCGCCGCGGCGCCCGCACGGTGGTCTCCTCCCTCGGCCCGGACGGCATCCTCGCGGCCACACCCGAGGGCATCTGGCAGGCCACCCCGCCCGGGAAGGTCCTCGGCAACCCGACCGGCGCCGGCGACTCGGCCGTCGCCGGGCTGCTCTCGGGCCTCGTCGATGCCCTTCCCTGGCCGGACCGCCTCGTCCGCGCCGTGGCCCTCGCCACGGCCACCGTCCTCTCCCCGACGGCCGGCGACTTCGACCGCGCCTCCTACGAGGATCTGCTCCCCCGGATCACGGTCACGGAGCACGCCCCGGCGGCGTGACGCCTTGACACCGCCCGTCCCCGGCCCGGTCGGCAGAGGCAGAGGCAGAGGCAGAGGCAGAGGCAGGGAGAACGACGAAGCGCCCCGGCGGAAGCGGATTCCGTCCGGGGCGCGACTCACGACGCGGCGGCGATCAGTTCGGCGCGCCGGTCCTGACCTCGAGGTAGTCGAGGATCGCGTCGCACTGGTTGCCCTGCTCGCACGAGAGCTTGATCTCGTTCTGGCCCTTCTTCAGGTTCACGGGCGCCCAGGTGGTCTGCCAGTTCTTCTCCCAGTTCGGGTCCTTGGAGCCGATGAAGTTCTTCAGACCGATGGGGTTGCTGTTCGCCTTGCCGTTGACCGAGAGGGTCGCGTTGGCGTCCTTGGCGGGGATGGCGTACCGCACGTAGAGGCGGTACTGGCCCTCCTGCTCGATGTTCGCGTTCCACGTCACCGAGGCGCCGACCGCGTTGAAGCCGGTCACATAGGCGCCGTCGGCGCCCTCCGCGCCCTTGATGTCCTTGGCGAGTACCGCCGGCGGGCCGAGGCGCAGCGTCGCCGCGTCCTGCTTCGGCAGCTCGACCGGCTTCTCCCCGTCGTCCTTCCCGGGGTCGTCGCTCGGGCCGACCTCGTCCGCGGGAGCGGTGTTGTTCTGGCCGGCCCGGGGGTTCTCGGTCTTGTCGTCACCGTTCGTCATCAGCGCCACGGTGATACCGATCACCACCACGGCCACGACCGCGACGGCGCCGATGAGCAGGCCCCTGGTGTTCGGCCCGCGACCCCGGCCGTTCCCGCCGCCCGAGGGCATCGGGACCTGGCGGGTCGGGGCGCCGCCGGGGTAGGTCTCGGGCGCCGCGTACTGGGGGCTGGGCTGCTGGCCGTACTGGGCCTGGTGCGGGACCTGGCCGTACTGCTGCCCGGCCTGCGACTGCTGGCCGTACTGGCGCTCGCCGACCGTTCTGACCTGGTTGTACGACGTCCTGGGCACACCGGGCTGGGCGGCCGGACCGGGGTAGCCGTAGCCGCCCTGGCGGGGAGTCGAGGTGCCGCCCGCCTGCTGCCCGTCCGCGTACAGGTAGCCGAACGGATCGTCGTCCTCGGGCTTGCTCGCGCCGTTGTTCCCGGCCGTCATCCCTGGGTCACTCCTATCCTTGCTCGCCAGCCGTCGCCGACCGGCCGAGCCTACCCCGTCTGAGCTACTCCAAGGACGGCGCTCGGGGCCCGAACGGTTCCCCCGCTTCCATGGTCCGGCGCATGCGCGGACCCCTATCCGGCGCGTCTGTGGACCTTGGCCCGTGACCGCTTCTCGATGTACATCCGCTGGTCGGCGGACTGCAGCACCTCTTCGACGGACATGCCGCAGACCGCCCAACCGATTCCGAAACTCGCGCCGACCCGGACCGCCCGTCCGTCCACCCGGATCGGCGGAATGATCGCGTTCCGGAGGCGAACGGCCAGGTCGGCGGCGTCGGCGGCGCCGAGGCCGTCGGCGAGGACGACGAATTCGTCACCTCCGAGCCGGGCGACGGTGTCCCCGTCCCGCACACCGGTGGTGAGCCGGCGCGCGACCTCGATGAGGACGGCGTCGCCGGTGTTGTGGCCGAAGCGGTCGTTGATCGACTTGAAGCCGTCCAGGTCGCAGAAGAGGACGGCGAGGCCCTTGGTGCCGTCGTCGACCCCGCCGTCCGTGGCGGGCGCGACGGCATGCACATGGTGGTCGTACGGGATGCCGGGCCCGTCGAAGTCGAAGCCGTCCGCGCGGAAGCCGTTCTCGGCGTCGCCCTCGTCGTATCCACCCGCGTAGCCGCTCTCGCCGTAGCCCCCGTCCGCGTAGTCGCCGTAGGGGCAGTCGGGCACGTCCAGGGTCCGGCCGGCCTCCTGCCGCACGCCCTGGGGCCGTTCGCACAGCCGGGCGCTGAGCCGGGCGCGCAGCTCGGCGTTGTTGGGCAGCCCGGTCAGCGCGTCGTGGCTGGCCCGGTGCGCGAGGTGGAGCTCGTGCCGCTTGCGCTCCTCGATGTCCTCCACGTGCGTGAGCAGGAAGCGGGGGCCGTCCGCGGCGTCGGCGACGACGGAGTTGCGCAGCGAGACCCAGACGTACGTGCCGTCGCGGCGGCCGAGGCGCAGCTCGGCGCGGCCGCCCTCGGCGGAGGTCCGCAGCAGCGTGCCGATGTCCTCGGGGTGGACGAGATCGGCGAAGGAGTACCGGCGCATCGCAGACGCGGGGCGGCCGAGCAGCCGGCAGAGGGCGTCGTTGGTGCGGAGCAGCCGGCCGTGCTGGTCGCCGCCCATCTCCGCGATGGCCATGCCGCTCGGCGCGTACTCGAACGCCTGCCGGAACGACTCCTCGCTGGCGCGCAGGGCCTGCTGCTCGCGTTCCAGGCGGACCAGCGCGCGCTGCATGTTTGCTCGGAGCCGGGCGTTGCTGATCGCAATCGCCGCCTGGGACGCGTACATCTGGAGCGCTTCCTGGCCCCAGGCACCCGGGCGGCGCCCGTTGCGGGGCTTGTCGACCGAGATGACGCCGAGCAGCTCGCGTCCGCCGCCCGAGGCGTACATCGGCGCGTAGAGCCGGTCCTGGGGGTGCCACTCACCTTCGAAGCGCGGCTCCGGACCCTCCGTGTACCACTGCGGAACGTCGTCCTCCAGAAGCACCCAGCCCTCGGTGTGCGGTATGAAGCGCAGCTCGCCCCATGCCTCGCCCATGCCGAGCCGGCGCTCCCAGGAGGCACGGGAGCCGACTCGCCCCGTGATCAGGGCTTCCGCCGCGGTGTTCCCGGCGAACGCGGCGACGACGAGATCCCCGTCAGGGCGTACGAGATTGACGCATGCCAGCTCGTACCCCAGCCCGGCCACGATGCCGTCGGCGACGGTCTGCAGCGTGTCCGCCAGGCTGCGGGCCGTGTTGAGGTTCGCCACGACCTGATGCAGCTGCCTCAGGGTCGCAAGACGGACGTACGGCTCCGACTCGGTCTCCATCGCTCGCTCTCCCCGAGACCCTCGAACAGCTGACTCCAGGTTTCTCATCGGCTCCACTGGTGCACCCTTTTGGCGCAGCGTCCCCGCCACTGAATCACAGCGAGCTGTACACCCGGTACACAGGGTCAACAAATACTGGGCTCTGTGACCCAAGTCACAACAGATAATGATGGGGATCGCGTGCGCCGCAGGGGCGTTCCATCCTTCTTGAACGCAAATTCGGACAGGTTCCGGACCGACCGGACAGCATCCGTACGGGAACCGGCCAGGAACCGGACAGCGATTCGGACAGGAGTCCGACCGCCGGCCGCACGAGCGGGCCTCCCCGGCCCGGAGTCCTAGGACCCGGCTGGTCCTCTGGCCCGATGTGGCGGAGCGCGGGGCGCGGTTAGCGTGCGGCCGTGCCCCAGACGAGTCCCACCCCGAGTACCGCGACCATCCCCCATGCTGAGGGGGTGAGCGACGACGAGTTCCGTGCCGCCATGTCCCGGCTGGCCGCCGGCGTGGTGCTGATCACGGCGCACGAGCCGCCACTGACGGAGGACGGGCCGCGCGGGGAGGACGTCGGCATGACGGCGACGGCGTTCACGTCGGTCTCGCTCGACCCCCCGCTCGTGCTCGTGAGCCTGCGCAACGGCTCACGCATGGACGACCTGCTGGCCGAACAGCCCACGTGGGGCGCGTCGGTGCTCTCCGAGAGCCAGCGGCACATCGCCGGCCGGTTCGCCATGAAGGGGCGCATCAGCGACCGGCTCCTCTTCGAGGACATCGCGTACACCCGCGGGGAGGTGTGCGGCGCGCCCCTGATTGGCGGGGCGCTGGCGGTCCTCGAATGCCGAACCGAACAGCGCGTCGAGGCGGGCGACCACACCCTCGTGATCGGCCGCGTCCTCAAGGCGGGCCTCCCCGGCTCGGACGCCGGCCCCCTGACCTACTTCCGCGGGCGCTACCGGCACTTGGGCTGAGGCACTGCGAGGTCCCGCGATCCCGGCGGGGGACGGAGCGGAGGGGGCGGTCCGGGCCGCCCCACCCCGCGGCGACCGCGCTCGGCCCGGCGACGGGCCCGGAGGCCGTCCCGCCGCGGTCCGGGTCGGCACCGGGAGCGGCACGGGGTCCGCGGCGACCGGCCCGTACCGCCGGACTCACCAGTCGCGGGCGCTGCGGCCGCGCTTGGTCTCTCCCCGGCGCTTCTTCTCGCGCAGGCGGCGTTCGTTGATGCCGCGTGGGATCTTCGTCGGCCGGCGCGGCCGCGGGGGCGGAGCGGTGGCCTCCGCGAGCAGCGCGGCCAGACGCACCGCCGCCGCCTCCCGGTTGCGCCACTGCGAGCGGTGCTCGGACGACCGGACACTGATCACGCCGTCGTTCAGCCGGGACGCCAGGCGCTCCAGCGCCCGCTCCTTCCACACGGCGGGCAGTGCCTCCGTCGCCGCGAGGTCGAAGCGCAGCTCCACCTGGGAGTCGCTCGTGTTGACGTGCTGGCCGCCGGGACCCGACGACCGCGAGAAACGCCAGATGAGCTCGGCCTCCGGCAGGGAGACCGAGCCGCGGATGAGATAGGGCCCGGACATACGTCCCATGGTCGCGTCCACGGACGACCCGCGTCACGTTCTTTTCACGGACGGCGGGGAACCTGGTGGCACTCGGTCCGCGTTAAGGACGGTGACGGTAGCTTCGGGAAGCACGAAGCCCGACCGCACTGCACTCGACCAGGAAAGGGACCTCCCCATGGCTGTAAGCCTGTCCAAGGGCGGCAACGTCTCGCTCACCAAGGAGGCACCGGGCCTGACCGCCGTCACGGTGGGCCTCGGCTGGGACGTCCGCACGACCACCGGCACCGACTTCGACCTCGACGCCTCCGCGATCGCGGTCAACAACGGCGGGAAGGTCGTCTCCGACGGCCACTTCGTCTTCTTCAACAACAAGTCCACGCCGGACCAGTCCATCGTCCACACCGGTGACAACCGCACCGGCGAGGGCGGCGGCGACGACGAGCAGATCAACGTCAACCTGGCCGGGCTCGCGGCGGACGTCGACAAGATCGTCTTCCCGGTCTCCATCTACGACGCCGAGAACCGCAGCCAGAACTTCGGTCAGGTGCGCAACGCCTACATCCGCATCGTGAACCAGGCGGGCGGCGCGGAGATCGCCCGGTACGACCTGAGCGAGGACGCCGCCACCGAGACCGCCATGGTCTTCGGCGAGCTGTACCGCAGCGGCGCCGAGTGGAAGTTCCGTGCGGTCGGCCAGGGTTACGCCTCCGGCCTGGTCGGCATCGCCCAGGACTTCGGCGTCAACGTCTGACGCACGCGCCCCGAAGGTCCCGGCCGCCGTCCCGGCCGGGACCTTCGGCACATCTCCACGGGCACGGGCACAGCCGCCGCCCACGGAATCCGCCGTCGCCACGAGCCACGGCCCCGCCCGGACACATCCGTCGCCGGCGGCCGGATACGACGCGGGCTACGGCTTCGCGGGCCTGCCGTCGCCGTACAACCAGACGTCCCACAGCCCGGTCAGGTCCTCGCCGGTCTTCTCCTCCACATAGGCGGTGAAGTCCTCGGTGGACGCGTTGCCGTGCCGGTGCTCCTGCGGCCAGCCCTTCAGAAGGGCGAAGAACGCGTCGTCGCCGACGGCCTGCCGGACCTTGTGGAGGACCATCGCGCCGCGCCCGTACACCGGCGCGCCCAGCAGGTCGTCCGTCGGCGGTTCGGCGGGCGGGAAGGCCCAGTTGCCGTCGTCCTCGAATTCCTTCTCGAAGCGCTTCTGCGCCGGGACGCCCCGGAAGTCCTCGTCGTAGAGCCACTCCGCGTAGGTCGCGAAGGCCTCGTTCAGCCACACGTCCTTCCACGCCTTGGGCGAGACCGAGTTGCCGTACCACTGGTGGGCCAGCTCATGGACGAGGAACTCCTCGTTGAACGCGCCGGCCGGGTACACGGGCCGCGTCTGCGTCTCCAGCGCGTAGTTCACGTCGTCCGCGCGTTCGACGATCGCCCCGGTGGACGAGAAGGGGTACGGGCCGAAGTTCTCCTGCGCCCACTCCAGCACCTCCGGGATACGGGCGCGCACCTTCTCGCTCTGCGCGGAGACGGTCCTGTCCACGGCCGTGAACTCGGGCACGCCTCTCGCGGGGCGTGAGGTCTTCACGTCGTACTCGCCGATGCCGACGGTCGCGAGATAGCTCGCCATCGGCTCGGGCGAGTGCCATGCGAAGGCGGTCCTGCTGCCGCCCGCCACCGGCCGCTGGGACCTCAGCTCCCCGTTGGAAACCGCGGTGAGCCCCTTCGGCACGGTGACGGAGATGTCGTACGCGGCCTTGTCGCTGGGGTGGTGGTTGCCGGGGAACCACGCCATCGAGCCCTGCGGCTCGCCGAGCGCGAGGGCCCCGTCCTCGGTCCTCAGCCAGCCCTCCTCGGAGCCGTCCGGGTCCTTCACGGTCCTCGGGCTGCCGGAGTACCTGACGACGGTCTTGAAGGTGCTGCCGTCGGCGATCGCCTCGCGCGGGCGGACGCCCACCTCGTTTCCCGCGCGGTCGACCGCGGCCGGGGCGCCGTTCACGGTCACGCCGTCGACGGTCAGACCGTGCAGGTCGAGGTTGAAGGCGCTGAGGTCCTGGGTGGCACGAGCGGTGAGGGTCGCGGTGCCGCGCAGCCGGTTCGGCTTCGGGTCGTAGTCGAGGGCCAGGTCGTAGTGCTGTACGTCGTAGCCGCCGTTGCCCAGTTCGGGGAAGTAGGGATCGCGCAGCCCCGCCGCTCCGGGGCTTCCGCCGGCGCCGGCCCCGTCGCCGCTCTCCGTGCAGGCCGAGGCCGTGAGCACGAGGAGGGCGGCGACGGGCGCCAGGGCACGGAGGAGAGATCGCTGGTCCACATGGCGATCCTATGTGCGGAATGTCCGACTCCGTCGGGCGGTGCGGTGATCTCCCGCACGGCGGCGCAGCGGGCCCTCGGGGCGAGGAGGGCGGCGCTCCTCCGCCGGGGAGGGGCGCGCCTCCGCTCGGGCAGAGCTTCCCGGCACGCCCGGCCCGGGGAGGAGGGGCCGGCGCCGCGCTACCCGGCGAGGGCGGCGACACCGGCCCGGGCGAACCTCTCGTCGAGGTCACCGCTCGGGGCGCCCGCGACCCCGATGCCCGCGATCGGGGCACCCTTCGACCGGACCGGGGCACCGCCACCGAGGAACAGCGTGCCGGGGATGTCCTTCAGGTTCGGCGTCTGCCGGAGCCGCTCCGCGAGCTCGGAGGTGGGCGCGTTCCACGAGACCGCGGTGTACGCCTTGCGCTCGGCGGACTCGTACGACTGCGGTCCCGCGCCGTCGCCGCGAAGGACGACCACGGTGTTGCCGTTGCGGTCGACCACGGCCACGGTCACGCGCTGGTTCTCGTCCCGCGCGGCCTCCAGCACCGCCTGGGCGGCCCTGGTGGCCGCCGCGACGGTCAGGTGCGTGGTCTGGTGCAGATCGCCGTTCGCGGCATCGGCCTTCACCGCGGCCGGTACGGCGGCGGCCGGGGCGGAGGCGTTCGCGGCGACAGCGCCGACGGTGCCGGCGCCGAGCGCGGCGACGGCGACGGCACCGGTCAGGACTCGGGTGAGCGGCGAGAACTTCTTCATGGGACAACTCCTCAACGGGCGAACAGCCGGCCGGCCGAAGGCCGTGCGCACGGACACGCAGGCACACAGGGCACACGGGCACAGACATCCGCATCCGGTCGACGGCCGCCTGGCGCGGTCGGCCGACCGGCCGCAGGCAGCCGGCTGGGTCGGCGGGGCCACGGGCGTCGCCCCGCCATCGATCCTCAGGCCGGGCACGGCCCCTCACGGTCGACGGAGCGGATGCGTCCGGCCGCCGTGACGGACGACGGACGGGTCGGCCGATCGGCTGATGCGCCCCCGGCCCCGCGGGGTCACCATGGGGACATCCGTGCAGGTCGGCGAGGAGTGGTGGACGGTGTACCAGACCCCCGGCGAGCTCCGGTCCCCTGCTCGGGACCCCGACGCCCGATGGCTCGCACGCGTCATGCACGCCGCGTTCTTCCTGCTGCTCGGCGCCTCACTCGTGCGCTATCTGCTGCGGCACCCCTGGGAGGACCGCTCCCCCTGGATCGTGGGACTCTCGGCGGCGCTCGCGGGGCTGTACGTCCTGGGCCCGGTCCTCGGTTCCCGGGCCACGCCCCGCCGCCTCGCCTGGCTCGGCTCCGTCGTCGCCGTCTGGATGGTCCTCGTCGTGCTCGCGCCGAGCTTCGCCTGGTGCGCCGTGCCCCTCTTCTACACCGGCCTGCGCACCCTCCCGCCGCGCGCCGCGCTCGTGCTCGTCGCGCTGCTCACCTCCTTCGTCGTGGCCGCGCAGCTCGAGCTCGCGGACGGCGGCTTCGACCCGAACCTGGTCATCGCACCGCCGGCGGTCGCCGCCATCGCGACCGCAGTGTTCGTCCACGCGGAACGTCTCTCCGCCCGGCAGCGCGCGCTGATCGACGATCTGCTCAGGACCCGTCGTGAACTGGCCGCCACCGAGCGCCGCGAGGGCACGCTCGCCGAGCGCCAGCGGCTGTCCATGGAGATCCACGACACCCTCGCCCAGGGACTGTCCAGCCAGCAGATGCTGCTGCAGGCCGCGGACCGCGTCTGGGACGGGGACCCGGCGACCGCGCGGCGCCATGTCCGTACAGCCGAGTCCATCGCGGAGCGCAGTCTCGCCGAGGCACGCCGCTTCGTCCACGACCTCGCACCGGTCGACCTCGCGGAGGGCGGCGGCCTGGAGGAGGCTCTGCGGACGCTCGCCGAGCGGGAGTCCGCGGGCCTCCGGGTCGACGGCGCGGCGGTCCCGCTGCCCGACCGTGTCCAGTCGGCGCTGCTGCGCATCGCCCAGGGCGCCCTGGCCAACGTCCGTGAGCACGCCGGAGCGGGCACCGCCGCGCTGACCCTCACCTACCTCGGCGACCAGGTCGTCCTCGACATCGCGGACGACGGCCGGGGATTCGAACCCGCGGACGTGCAGCGGGGGGTCCGCGGCCACGGACTGCCCGCGATGCGCGCGCGGGCGCGGCAGCTCGGTGGCACGCTGACCGTCGAGTCCGCGCCCGGGGAGGGCACGGTGCTCTCGGCCGCCATCCCGCTGGCGCCCCCGATGGACCCGAAGCCGCCGAAGACCCCGGAGTCGCCATGACCGTGCGGATCCTGCTCTGCGACGACCACGCCGTCGTACGGGCCGGGCTGCTCGCGCTGCTCGGCAGCGAGCCCGGCATCGAGGTCGTCGGCGAGGCGGGCAGCGGTGAGGAGGCGGTCGCCATGGCGGCGAAGCTGCTGCCGGACGTGGTGCTGATGGACCTCCAGCTGGGCCCGGGCATGGACGGCGTGGAGGCCACCCGCCGCATCACCGCGCTGCCCGGCGTGCACGTCCTGGTCCTGACGACGTACGACACGGACGCCGACGTCATCCGGGCCATCGAGGCGGGCGCGACCGGCTATCTGCTGAAGGCCGAACGCCCCGAGGAGCTCTTCGCCGCGATCCACTCCTCCGCCCGAGGCCGCACCGCGCTCTCGGCGCCGGTCGCCGGCCGGGTGATGGACCACATGCGCGGCACCGCCCGCCCCGCGCTGACGGCACGTGAACTCGACATCCTGGGCCAGCTCGCCCAGGGCCTGGGAAACCGCGAGATCGCCCGTGCGCTGTTCATCAGCGAGGCGACGGTGAAGACCCATCTGGGCCGCATCTACGCCAAGCTGGGCGTCGACACCCGGGCGGGCGCGGTGGCGGTGGCGAAGGAGCGGCGACTGCTCCCCTGAGCGCCCGCGGTGCGCGGACGACGGCCCCTCCCCCTGCGCCGCGGCGCCCTCGGAACCTGCCGGTGTCGAGGTCGAAGGCGAGTGGCTCGGGGAGCGGGACGGCCTCGGAGAGCCTGTACGTCGCCTGGCTCCGGTAGTCGTCCCCGGAAGGCCGTGTGCTCGCCGTCGGCGGGAGGCGTCACGTGGATCTCCCCTTCTTCGATCAACTCCACGCGCCACCCCTCGGGGGCGGCCGCACCGAACACGTCGAAGGCTTCCTCCGCGGTCGTGCCGGGGATCTTGTTCCTCGCCGACATGACGAGGGACGCATAGTCGGGCGTGTCGTCCTGGGAGTCGTACGGCTCGTGCTCGGGAACTGGCAGTGCCACGGCGGGCCTCCCTCGCGCGGAGCGGCACTCCCAGCCCAGAGGGCGGCTCCCGCCCGGAATCCGTCGGCGATCACCCGAACGTGCGAACGAGCCGCTTCGCCGTGACACCATCGGAGCGTGCTCGACATCGGCTACTCCCTCTCCCGGCGCTTCCCGGACCCTCCGCAGACCGACTACCGGACCGCGGACGTCCACGCCCTGCGCCACGACCTCTTCTGCGGCGACGTCTACCTCGCCGACACCAAGGCCGACCGTGAGGTGTCCACGGCCTGGGGATGGGTGCCGGTGCTCGACTTCGCTTGGGCACTGTGCGACATCGTGGAGCGGCTGGACCGGGACCCGAAGGGCAGCCGGGCCGCGCAGCCGCAGTACGCGGAGATCGACTTCACCGAGTCGGCCGACCGCATGCTCTTCGAGCGCCGCTTCGGCTGGGTGGACGTCGAAGCCGACTGGATGCCCGGAGACGAGGCCCCGCTCACCTTCAGCCACGGCGAACTGCGCCGCGAGGCACGGGACTTCCTGCACGACCTCGTCGCCGACCTCACCGACATGCACGAGGGGCTCGCCGACAACCCCGTCGTCTGGGACCTCCAGGCCCGCTTCCCGCGCCTGCCCTGAGGCCCCGGCTCCCCCTCTCCCCCGGGCGCCCCGCCGCCGGCAGGCGTCCGCCCCGAAGCCCGCCCGCGGCACCCCGTCGCGCTCAGTCCTCCACGCGCACCCCCGCCTGCGCAGCGAACGCAGGTGCCAGGTCGAGCAGTTGGGCCGTACTGATCACCGCTCCCGACAGCCCTTCAACTCCTCGGGCGAGAACGAGCTCCGTCACCTGCCGCAGGTCGACGTCCCGCATCCGGGCGCCGCTGAAGTCCGCCCCGCGCAGCGCGCAGTCACGGAACTCCACCCGCTCCAGCCGCGCGGCACCGAAGTCCGGCTCGGACAGCACGCACCCCTCGAACACCACGTCCTTCAACCGGGCGTTGCGGAGGTTCAGGTAGTCGATCTTCCCGCCCCGCACCACGACGCGCTCCAGCTCCGCGCCGTGCAGCTGCACACCGCCCAGCCGTGCCTCCACGACCTCCGAGTCCCGCAGCGAGGCGCCCGCGAGGTCCGTCCCCACCCCGCGCACGCCCGTCAGGACCGAGTCGATGAACCGGGCGTTCACCAGCGAGGTCTCGTCCAGCACACAGTCCCGCAGCGCGCAGTCCAGGAACCGCGCGCCCGCCCCGTCCCCACCCGACAGATCCAGACCGGCCAGCTCGACCCCGTCGTGGTCGCCGTCCGGCTCCAGCCCGCCGCCCTCGTACGGACGCAGCGGCGGCAGCCGCACCTCCGGCCGCCGCGCCGCCGCCACCCGTGTCTTCCCGGACCTCCGCACCATGGGCCCATGGTGACGCACACCACTGACATCGCCCCGGCCCCGATGTCACGAAGCCGGCCCCGCCATCCGTCCCCGGGGCAGGACGACGAATGGAGCAGACCGTGGCCACCCAGCCCCGCATCACCGTCATCGGCGCCGGTTTCGCCGGACTCACCGCGGCCATAGCGGCCGCGGAGTCGGGCGCCCGCGTCACCCTCCACGAGTCCCATCGCACACCCGGCGGCCGGGCCCGCACGGCGGAGGGCCCGTACCGCACCAACGAGGGGCCCCACGCCCTCTACGACGGCGGCCCGCACTGGACCTGGCTGGCCCAGCGCGACCTCATCGGCCCGCTCGCCCCTCTCCCTCCGCGCGAAGCCGCCCGGCTGCGGATCCACCGCGGCGGGCGGCTCCGCCGCGTCCCGCCTGCCGCACTGCTGCGCCTTCTGCGGCACGGCCCGGGTGAAGCCCCCGTGGACAGCGACTTCCTGTCCTGGGCCGCGGGGCTCGTCGGCGAGAAGGGGGCACGCGCCGCGGCCAACTTCAGTGCCGTCGCGCTCTTCCACCACGACCCGGGCTCTCTCTCCGCGGCCTTCGTCCACCAGCGGCTGCGCCGCGCGGCGAAGCTCCCACCCGAGGCGCGCTATCCGCGCGGCGGCTGGGGCGGTCTGATCGAGCGGATGATCGACCACGCCTGGAACTCGGGCGTCCGGATCGAGACCGGCTCCCGGGTCGACACGCTTCCCGAGGACGGCCCGGTCGTCGTCGCCACGTCCCTCGACGCCGCCCGACGGCTCCTCGGCGACGAGTCCCTGCGCTGGGAAAGCGGCCGTACGGCACTGGTCGACCTGGCGCTGCGCACCCGCAGGGGCGACCCCTTCGCGATCTCCGATCTCGACGCCCCCGGCTGGCTCGAGCGCTTCACCGCTCAGGACCCGTCCCTCGCTCCCGCCGGGCAGCAACTCGTCCAGGCCCAGTTCCCGCTCGCCCCCGACGAGTCCCGGGCCGACGGGGTCGCACGCGGGGAGCACCTCCTCGACCTCGGCTTCCCCGGCTGGCGCGAACGCACCACGTGGCGTCGCGAGTCCGTCGCCGCGGGCCGCACGGGCGCCGTCGACCGCCCCGGTACGACCTGGCGCGACCGCCCCCGCATCGACCGCGGCGACGGCGTCTTCCTGGCGGGCGACCAGGTCGCGGCCCCCGGCCTGCTCTCGGAGGTGTCGTTCACCAGCGCCCTGGAGGCGGCGACCCTCGCGGTGCGGGCGGCACGTCTCGACCCCGACCGCGCCTGAGCGGGACCGACCGGGAGCCCGCCCGACAGGGCTTGACCTCAACCTTGCTCGAGGTTGAAGAGTGGACGCACCAACGCCGCACGGCGCCCGGTACGGAACGCCGGACACCCCGTGTCCCGTACCGATCCGGCGCCCTGGCCTCGCACCCAGCACGGGGAGCCACCATGCACGCCGTCCGTCTCCATGCCTTCGGCCCGGCCGACAACCTCGTCCACGAGACCGTCGACGACCCGGAGCCCGGCCCCGGCCAGGTCCGGATCGCCGTCGCCGCCGCCGGGGTCCACCTCCTCGACGCCGCCCTGCGCGAAGGCCTGCCGGGGCCCTTCCCCGGACCCGCCGACCTGCCCACCGTCCCCGGCCGCGAGGTCTCCGGAACCGTCGACCGCGTCGGCGAGGGCACCGACGCGGGCTGGCTCGGCAAGCGTGTCGTCGCCCACCTAGGCACGGCTCCCGGCGGCTACGCCGAACTCGCCGTCACGGACGCCGGCCGGCTCCACGAGATCGCCGACGGGCTCGGGGAGGCGGAGGCGGTCGCCATGATCGGCACCGGCCGTACCGCCCTCGGAATCCTCCAGTACACCGAACTCGGCCCCGACTCCGTCGTGATCGTCCCCGCCGCGGCCGGGGGCATCGGCACCCTCCTCGTCCAGTACGCCAAGAACGCGGGTGCCACCGTCGTCGGCCTCGCCGGCGGCCCCGGGAAGACCGCGCGCGTGGCCGCCAACGGTGCCGATCTCGCCGTCGACTACACGCTCCCCGACTGGCCCGGCGAGGTCCGCGCCCACCTCGGCGACAGGGCCGTCACCGTCGTCTACGACTCGGTCGGCGGGGAGACCGGCCGCGCCGCCGTCGACCTGCTCGGCAAGGGCGGCCGGCACATCGTCTTCGGCTGGTCCAGCCAGGGCATCCGCGACGGCTCCGCCCTCACCTTCACCGAACGGGAACTCGCCGAACGCGGCATCACGTCCGAGTCGGTGCTCGGCCCCGCCATGCTCGAGAAGGCCGGTGGCCTGCGCGCCCTCGAGACCCGCTCCCTCGCCGAGGCCACCGCCGGCCGGCTGCGCCCCGCCGTCCACCGCTTCCCCCTGGCCGAGGCGGCGGCCGCGCACCGCGCCCTGGAGACGCGCGGCACGATCGGCAAGGTCGTCCTGGTCCCGTGATCCTCCCGGTCGGCACGCGCCCCGTCCCGGCGCGCCCTCCCGGTCAACGCGCCAGCAGGCTCCGGGCGATGGACACCTGCTCCGGCCGGAGCCGCCTCTCGCCGTCCTCCGCGTCCCACAGCCCGTTCTGCAGGACCCGCCCCAGCGTCCACGCCCGTGCCCGCTCCCGGTCGAGGCCCAGCCGCTCGGTCAGCAGGTCGAAACGCCGGCTCGTCGCGTCCGCGTCGAAGCGGTTGTCGAGCGCGGGCATGAGGTCGAACCCCGGATCGCCGGCCAGCGGCTTGGGGTCGATCGCGAGCCACGGCTCCCGCTCGGCGGCCAGCACGTTGTCGTAGTGCAGGTCCCAGTGCAGCAGCCGGTCCCCGGGCTCACCCATGACCTCGCGCACCGCCGCCGCGCAGTCCCTCAGCAGCCGCCGGTCCTCCGCGTCCACCAGCGCGGCCAGCGCCCCCGGCAGCCGCTCCAGCATCCCCGCCGCGATGTCCCCGAGCCGCCGCAGCCCCTCGGCGGGCGCGGGCACCGCCGTCAGCCGCGCCAGCAGATCCGCCAGCACCTCGACGGCCCGTGTCCCGTCCGCCACGTCCGACAGATGACGCCGCTCGCCCACCGCGCTCCCGGGCCGCCCGGCACCGGGAGGCAGGCCCAGCCACTCCAGGAGCATGGTCCCCGTCGCGGCGTCGTGCTCCAGGAGCCGTACCGCCCCGGCCCCCGCCCAGATCCGCAGACCCAGCGGTTCGCCCACCGTCTCCTCGTCAGCCAGTTGCATCTTGAGCGCCGCGCGCGTGCCGTCCGCCGTCCGCACCACCGGCAGCACCAGCGAGGCGGCCCCGTTCATGGGACGCCCGGTGACACGCAGCCCCCACCGCTGGGTGAACTCCTCGGCCAGACCCGGCAGCGCCGCGACGAACGCACGACCCGCCTCGCCGTTGTACCGGAGCTGCGTCACGACCAGTTCACCGGGAATCTCGATCACGCGTGGATCGTACGACCGCCCGCCCCGGCCCACCTGGACAGTCCGACAGCCACCGGTGTACGAACAGCCCCATGACGAGCACGATCAACGGCGGCATCTCCTTCTGGTACGCGGACGACGGCATACCCGCCCCGCGCGAACCCCTGGCGGGCGACTCGACCGCCGATGTGTGCATCGTCGGTGGCGGATACACGGGGCTGTGGACGGCGTACTACCTCAAGAAGGCCGTCCCCTTCCTCAACATCACCGTCCTCGAGGCCAAGTTCTGCGGCTACGGCGCCTCCGGACGCAACGGCGGCTGGCTGTACAACGGCATCGCGGGCCGCGACCGCTACGCCCGCCTCCACGGCCACGACGCCGCCGTACGCCTCCAGCAGGCCATGAACAACACCGTCGACGAGGTGGTACGCACCGCCGCGGAGGAGGGCATCGACGCCGGTATCCACCGGGGCGGCGTCCTCGAAGTCGCCTACACGCCCGCCCAACTCGCCCGTCTCAGGGCCTTCCACGCCACCGAGGTCGCCTTCGGCGAGAAGGACCGTGAACTGTACGGCGCCCGGGAGACCGCCGAGCGCGTCCGAGTCGCCGGAGCCGTCGGCTCGAGCTGGACCCCGCACGGCGCCCGGCTGCACCCCGTGAAGCTCCTCAAGGGGCTCGCCACCGCCGTCGAGGCACTCGGCGTCACCGTCCACGAGTCCACCCCCGTCACGGAGATCAGACCCAAGCACGCCGTCACTCCCTACGGCACCGTCCGCGCGCCGTACGTCATCCGCTGCACCGAGGGCTTCACCGCCTCCCTGGCCGGCCTGCGCCGGACCTGGCTCCCCATGAACTCCTCCATGATCGCCACCGCGCCGCTCCCCGCGGAGGTCTGGGAGGAGATCGGCTGGTCCGGCCGCGAGACCCTCGGCGACATGGCCCACGCCTACATGTACGCCCAGCGCACCGCCGACGACCGCATCGCGCTCGGCGGCCGGGGCGTCCCGTACCGCTACGGCTCCCGCACGGACGACGACGGCAGCACCCAGGCGGCCACCGTCGACGCCCTCAGGGCCGTACTCGTCCGGTTCTTCCCCCAGCTCACCGGCACGGAGATCACCCACGCCTGGTCCGGCGTCCTCGGCGTCCCCCGCGACTGGTGCGCCACCGTCACCCTGGACCGCTCCACCGGCCTCGGCTGGGCGGGCGGCTACGTCGGCTCCGGCGTGGCCACCGCCAACCTCGCCGCCCGCACCCTCCGCGACCTGATCCAGCAGGACTCCGGCCAGGCCGGTCCCACCGATCTCACCGCGCTCCCCTGGGTCGGCCACAAGGTCCGCAAGTGGGAACCCGAGCCCCTCCGCTGGCTCGGCGTCCACACCCTCTACGCCGCCTACCGCAGCGCCGACCGCCACGAACTCACCCACCACACCGCGGACACGGCGCGCATCGCCACACTCGCGAACCGGATCTCCGGCCGCCGCTGACCGACGCCGAGGACGCGTCCGGAGGGCAGGCGGACAGACGGGCGGGCCCGGTGCGACATCGCGTCGTACCGGGCCCGCCCCATGTTCCGACTCCTCGGTCAGATCAGGTTGTTGTACGTGCTCCAGCCCTTGCCGATCAGCGTGCGCGGCTTGTACGGGGCGGCGGCGTTGCCGGTCCCGTTGTACAGCCACAACTGGCCGGCGCCGTCCCGGGCGACGAGGTCCGGCCTGCCGTCCTGGTTGAGGTCCCCGGCACCGTTGACGATGTTGTAGATGTTCCAGCCGTTGCCCACCTGGACCCGCGGGGCGAAGGGTGCCGCCGCACGTCCCGTGCCGGCGTACAGCCACAGCTTCCCGTAGCGGTCGACGGCCAGGAGATCGGCCTTGCCATCCCCGGTGAACTCGCCGACGCCCGTGGTCTGCGTGTACACGTTCCAGCCGCTGCCGATCCGCACACGCGGCTTGAACGGGTCGGTCGTGCCGCCCGAGCCCTCGTACAGCCAGAAGACGCCGGAGGTGTCGCGGGCCATCAGGTCCGCCTTGCCGTCGCCGGTCACGTCCCCGAGGCCGGTGATCGAGCTGTACACGTTCCAGCCGCTGCCGACGCGCGCATTCGGCTTGAGGGCCGAGTAGTCGCCGGACATCGCGTGGTACCAGAGCACGCCGGACGTGTCGCGGGCGACGATGCCGGCGCCGGTGTTGTGGGCCGTGAGCGCCGAGAGCTTCGTCATCGCGCTGTAGCGCTGCCAGCCGTCCTCGATGCTCTCGCGCTCGGCGTACGGGGCAGCGGCCTTGCCCGTGCCCTTGTACTCCCACAGCACGCCCGTCTTGTCCCGGGCGAAGAGGGCGTGCCGCTCGGGCACCGGACGGCTGCTCTGCACGGCGAACGTGCTGCTCGTCTCCGGGTTGCCGGTGCCGAAGTCGTACACCTCGTACACGGCGTTGGTCCTGACCCGCCAGGCGGCCACGTCGGCCGCGGCCTTCAGGGTGTACGTCACCGTGGTGTCGCCCGGGGCGACCTCGCACCACAGGTACTCGCCCCCGGACTCGGACAGGGTGCCGGTCACGTGGTCGCACTGGGCGCCGGCGCCGTTCACCGAGACCACGTCGACCTCGAGCTCGTCCTCGTCCCACTGCCGCTGCCCCTCGGGGGACTCGACGGAGAGCGCGAGCCTGGCCGCGTCGACCGCGTGGACGTTCACCGTGTGCGTGGCGGTCCCGCCTGCCGGAAGGTCGGGCGTGGTCAGCTTCAGGGTGTTCTGAGCGACCTGTGCGGCCGTCCGCACGGTCACCGTACGGGCGGCGTGGGTGCCGTCCGCCGGGCGGGAACCCGCCGTCTGAGCGGCCTTGATCGCCTCGCCGATGTCCGAGCCCCGGGGCGCGTAGACCACGCCGTAGTGCATCGTCGTGTCGGCCGCCGCCGACTGCGCGGCCTCCACGGTCGGGGTCGGGAACATGCTGTCGTCCGACGTCGGGCAGAGGTACACGCCGGCGACGCCGGCGGCCTTGTCGCAGTCGTCGTAGGTCGAGACGGTGAGCCCGGCCGGTGCACCGCCGCCGGTCCACGCCGGGTCCGTCAGCGGCTTCTTGCTGACGGCGTACACCAGGGTCCCGTCCGGGGAGCCCGTGACACTGCCGGGGCCGAGCTCGGCCCACCCCTCCCCGGGCTGGAGCACGATGCGGGGCCGGTGGAAGTCGAATGAGTAGCCGTCGTCCGCGACGGCGGGCGCCGCCATGGTGATTCCGGTGGTGGCCAGCAGGGCCACCGACCCCCCGATCGCGAAGAGTCTGCGCATACAGCGTTCCTCGTGTGGTGAGAGCGGCAGTGTGCTGCCGCGCAGCGCCAGGATTCCCCCCCCTGGCGCCCGGTGAAGGTACACCAGCCGGTAACGACCGCATCACCGGATATCCACCGCCCTGTTCGGAGGGAGGCCGGGCGGCGCGGATCATGGTCCGCAGAGCGCGTGTCCCGGACCGCGCGGCCCGCTGGGACCACAACTGAGACCACCGACACACGCGCCGCCCGCTCCCGCCGCCGTCGCCGCATCCGCCGAAGGAAAAGGCCCAGCTCAAGGACTACGGAGCTGGGCCATTTCGCGGAGCCCCCTGTCGGATTCGAACCGACGACCTACGCATTACAAGTGCGTTGCTCTGGCCAGCTGAGCTAAGGAGGCACTGCGCACGAGTGTAACCGGATCAGCACCCCTGGCCGCCGCGAATTCCGGCGCCCCCAACTGCTGACAGAACGGCCGTCGCAAGGTACCGTCACCCGAAGTTCACTTCGGTGGACTAGACCCATCCTTCCTTTTACTCGGATCGTCCGGCACGTTCCTGCCGGTGAAGGGACACATCACCATGGCCACTGTCACGTTCGACAAGGCGACCCGGATCTACCCGGGCTCCACCAAGCCCGCGGTCGACGGCCTCGACATCGAGATCGAGGACGGCGAGTTCCTCGTCCTCGTCGGCCCCTCGGGCTGCGGCAAGTCCACCTCGCTGCGCATGCTCGCCGGGCTTGAGGACGTCAACGGCGGAGCGATCCGCATCGGTGACCGCGACGTCACCCACCTCCCGCCGAAGGACCGGGACATCGCCATGGTGTTCCAGAACTACGCGCTCTACCCGCACATGACCGTCGCCGACAACATGGGCTTCGCGCTCAAGATCGCCGGCGTGAACAAGGCCACCATCCGGCAGAAGGTCGAGGAGGCCGCGAAGATCCTCGACCTGACCGAGTACCTGGACCGCAAGCCGAAGGCGCTGTCCGGCGGTCAGCGGCAGCGTGTGGCGATGGGCCGGGCCATCGTGCGCGAGCCGCAGGTGTTCCTCATGGACGAGCCGCTGTCGAACCTCGACGCCAAGCTCCGCGTCTCGACCCGTACGCAGATCGCGAGCCTCCAGCGCCGCCTCGGCATCACCACGGTGTACGTGACGCACGACCAGGTCGAGGCCATGACCATGGGCGACCGGGTCGCCGTGCTCAAGGACGGCCTGCTGCAGCAGATCGACTCGCCGCGGAACATGTACGACCGCCCGGCGAACCTCTTCGTCGCCGGCTTCATCGGCTCCCCGGCCATGAACCTGGTCGAGGTGCCGATCACCGACGGCGGTGTGAAGTTCGGCAACAGCGTCGTCCCGGTGAGCCGGGAGGCGCTGTCGGCGGCCGCGGACCGCGGCGACCGCACCGTCACGGTCGGCGTGCGCCCCGAGCACTTCGACGTGGTGGAGCTGAACGGCGGCGCCGCGCAGTCGCTGAGCAAGGACTCCGAGGACGCGCCGGCCGGTCTCGCCGTGACCGTGAACGTCGTCGAGGAACTCGGCGCGGACGGCTACGTGTACGGCACCGCCGAGGTCGGCGGCGAGAAGAAGGACCTGGTGGTCCGCGTCAACGGCCGGTCCGTGCCGGAGAAGGGCGCGGAGCTGCACGTCGTGCCGCGGCCGGGCGAGACGCACGTCTTCTCGACGTCGACGGGCGAGCGCCTGAGCGACTGACGCACCACGACGCTCGGCAGCGGCCCCCTCGCGGAAGGCGAGGGGGCCGCTGCCGTCTATCGATAAATACCCCGCCATATCGGGCAATTCACACACCGGCGTCAACCTGCGATTCGAATAATTCCCTCGAACCATCCCCCGCAGGGGTGACTAAATGTCTCCAAATCACTACCGGCCGCTACGCTCGCCTCCGTGACCCAGACAGCAGCCCGCCGAATCGGCCGTACTCTCGCTCTCGTCCTGCCCGTCGTCCTGGTGCTCTCCGGAACTCTGGCGGTCACCAGCGTCCCGTGGGCGAACCGCAGCACCGAGTCCCAGATGCTCACCGCGTCGTCGCAGAACGTGTCGGTCCGCGCGGCGTCCCGTGCCCCGCACGACGTCCTCCGCGAGAAGCTCCTCACGGACTTGCAGCAGAAGGACCCGGGTGTCGCGCTCACGAACCTCCAGCGCGCGGTCGAGGGCCGGCCGTCACTGGCACGGCACTGCATGACGATCGCCCGCGACCTGGGCCGTGCCGCCGTCGCACGCTACGGACCCACGCGCGCCCAGTCGTTCTCGCGCCCCGTCTGCGACACGTCCTTCGCCGCCGGCGTCTCGCAGCAGGCGCAGGGCAACTGGGGAAGCTGACGTCCCTCCCGGCCGACAGCGGCCGGGAGGCAGGGCCGGAGGACCCGCGGGTGGGGCACCGCATATCGTGCCCCTATGCAGACCCATCCGACCCAGGCCGTGGTCCTGGCGGGCGGCCAGGGCTCCCGGCTGCGCCCGTACACCGACGACCGCCCCAAGCCGATGGTCGAGATCCCCGGAACGGGGACCCCGATCATCGGCCATCAGCTTTCCTGGCTCGCCGCCGAGGGCGTGACGGACGTCGTGGTCTCGTGCGGCCATCTCGCCGAAGTCCTGCAGGAGTGGCTCGACTCCGCGGTGCTGCCGCTGCGCGTCACGACCGTGGTCGAGACGGAGCCGCTGGGCCGCGGCGGCGGCCTGAAGCACGCCGCGAAGAGCCTCCCGCACCCCGACGAACCGTGGTACGCCACGAACGGCGACATCTGGACCCGCTTCTCGTTGCGTGAGATGGCCGAGTTCCACTCGGAACGCGACGCCACCGCCACGCTCGCCCTGGCCCGCCCCCGCATTCCGTGGGGCGCCGTGGAGACGGACGAGTTCGGCCACGTCCTCGACTTCATCGAGTCGCCGCCGTCGCCGTATCTGATCAACGCCGGCGTGTACGTGTTCTCGTCGGCCTTCACGGATCTGCTGCCCGACCGCGGCGACCACGAGCGGACCACGTTCCCCCGGCTGGCACGGGAGCGCTCGCTGGCCGGGTTCCCGCTGCCGCAGGGGGCGTACTGGCGCGCGATCGACACGGCCAAGGACCTCACCGAGGCCGCGAGGGAACTCACCTCCCAGCCGCGCTGAGCCCCACGGCGGTGCATCCCTCGCCGACGCGCGCCCCGCTGCCACGCACCGCTCGCCGGCACGCGTCCTCACCCACGTCCCACGGCCGCGTGCCGGTCGTGGGACGGACGGGAAGGCGCGGACGGGAAGGGGGACCGGCCGGAGGGCGCCGTACACGAAGGGGCGGTCACCGAGCACCACTCGCGCTCGGTGACCGCCCCAGTCGCTTCAGCCGAGAAGGCCGCCGATCGGGTTCCGGTTGCCGCCGCTGCCGCCGCCGCCACCCGTACCGCCGTTGCCGCCCCCGCCGTCGGAGCCGCCGACCGAACCGCCCGAACCGCCGCCCGTGCCGCTCGGGTCCCCCGCTCCGGACGAGGAGGGTCCGGAGCTGCCGGACGGCGGGTCCACGGGCTCGGACTGGACGGGGGCCTGCTGTCCGTCGGTGCCCCGGGACTCGCTGGGCCGGCCCGCATCGCCGGCGCTGCCCGACTCGGTGGCCGTCTCGGACGGCTCGGCCCGCTCCGCGGCGGGGCTGCTCGACTCGCTCCTGGCGGGCTGGGCGCTCCGCTCGGCCTCGCGGGTCGGGCTGCGCCGGCCGGACTCGCTGGGGAGCGCGGCGCCCGGGAGGTGGTTGGTCGGGTCGACGTTCGGGCCGGGAACGGTCACGAGTTCCGTGGAGCGAACGGCGCCGCCCAGGACCGAGCCGATGAGCAGCGTCAGACCGACCACGACGGCGGCGACCAGGCCGCCACGGCGCAGCACACGGCGCCGCAGCTCCCACAGTTCGGAGCGCGGGCCGAGCTTGCGCCAGGCCTCGCTGGCGAGACGGCCGTCGACCGAGTAGACGGGCGCGCCGGCGATGATCAGCGGCGACCAGGCCGCGAGGTTCATGATGTCCGGCGCGTCGTACACCGGGACGGTCCGCCAGCTGACGGTCATGATCAGTGCGGCGGAGAGCGACGCGCCGACGACGGCCGCGACACGCTGCCACAGGCCCAGGACGGTGAGCACGCCGACGACGACCTGGAGGAACGCGACGGTGAGGCCCGCGCCGACGGGATGGGCGAGGGCGAAGTCGCGCAACGGCTCGGCGAGGGTCCAGGGCTCCAGGGACGCCAGCCACTTGATCATGGAGCCGCGCTCGCCGCCGTCGAAGTACACGGGGTCGCAGAGCTTGCCCATGCCGGCGTAGATGGAGATGAAGCCGAGGAAGACCCGGAGCGGGAGCAGGACGACTCCGAGGTTCATCCGGCGGCCGGGGTAGTACGCGTGCCGGACGCCGCCCTGCGATGCGGTCGCGGTCCGGTGGGCACCGCCGCGGCCGTCGTGACGGGCGAAGTCGGTCGCCTCCTCGGCCTCCTCGCCGTAGGGCTCGTACGCGTCGTACGCGCCCTCCGCCGGCCGCATCGGGGGCAGCAGCGGCTCCCGGCGCTGGGCGCCGATGACGGGGGTGGTGAGGGTGTCCGGGGCGGCGGCCGAGTCGACCCGGGGGATGACCTGTGTGGCGGTCCCGATGTCGAGGCCGTGACCGCTGTCGAGGATCCGGGTGTCGTCGAAGGCCCGGGTGTCGTCGAACGCGGGGCGGCCGTCGTATCCGCGTCCGGAGTGGGTGACGGATCCCGCGCTGCGCACGGCCTGGAGCAGCCCGGAGGCCCCGGGATCGCCCGGGGCGGACTTCCCGCTCCACACGACGGGTGCCCGGCGCCGCGCCACGGTACGCGCTCCGGCACCGCTGAGGGCGGGGATCCTGGCGGTGTCGACCATCCCCCGGACGGGGCGCCTGGTCTGACTCGGGCCGAGCTTCACCCGGAAGCTGGCGTGGTTCACGATGACCTGCGCCGGATCGCAGTCCACCTTGGGGGTGCTCAGGGGGAGCTGATCGTCGAATCCGGGCCGGGGCGTTCTGGTGTCCACACTCATCTAACCGAGTGACCTGTCCTTAGGACACTGCCTTGACGGCCCCGAAATGTCCGAGACCCGTCAAGATCGTTCCCGGCTCGGGCGCCGCCCCGCGGCCCCGCGCGGAGGGTGCGCCGCGCGCACGCCCCCGACGTGCGCGCGGCGCCTTCGGAACGTACGGTTCCGAAGGCATCGCCGACCTCCGTCAGCCCCGGCGGCGCGCCGCCTCGTAGAGGACGACGCCCGCCGCGACACCGGCGTTGAGGGACTCCGCCCCGCCCGGCATGGGGATCCGGACGCGGAAGTCGCAGGTCTCGCCGACGAGTCGGGACAGGCCCTTGCCCTCGCTGCCGACGACGATGACGACCGGGCCGTCGAGGGCCTCCAGCTCGCCGACCTCGACCTCGCCGTCCGCCGCGAGGCCGACCACCGTGATGCCGGCCTTCTGGTAGGCCTCCAGGGCCCGGGTCAGATTGGTGGCGCGCGCCACCGGCGTACGGGCGGCGGTGCCCGCGGAGGTCTTCCAGGCGCCGGCGGTCATGCCCGCCGCCCGGCGCTCCGGCACGACCACGCCGTGGCCGCCGAACGCCGCGACGGAACGCACGACCGCGCCGAGGTTCCTCGGGTCGGTGACCCCGTCGAGGGCGACGATCAGCGGGTCCTCGCCGTCGTCGAAGGCGGCGGCCGCGAGGTCCTCGGGGTGGGCGTACTCGTACGGCGGGACCTGCAGGACGAGGCCCTGGTGGTTGAGCCCGTTCGTCATCCGGTCCAGCTCGGCGCGCGGCGCCTCCATCAGGTGGATGTTGCCGCGCTGCCCGGCGAGCTGAAGTGCGTCACGCACCCGCTCGTCGTTGTCGATGAACTGCTGGACGTACAGCGTCGTCGCGGGCACACCGTCGCGCAGCGCCTCGAAGACGGGGTTGCGGCCGACGACCATCTCGGACGAGCCCTTGCCGCCCCGGCGGGCGACCGGGCGCCGCTGGGCCTGCTTGGCCTTGGCGTTGGCGATGCGGTTCTTCGCATGGCCCTTGCGCGCGGACGCGGGCGGGGTCGGGCCCTTGCCCTCGAGGGCGCGGCGCCGCTTGCCACCGCTGCCGACCGTCGCGCCCTTCTTGTTGGACGTGCGGCGGTTCCTGCGCTGGCTGTTCCCGGCCATGACTACCTGTTTCCCTGAATCCTCGTGGGTCCCGAGCGGTGCTTCCCGGTCCCAGGTGCGTGTGTGCGTACGTAGGAAAGTGTGCCGCCCGGGCGGCCGGGCGGCACATTGTCGCTGGTCAGCGAGGCGCGATCGTCCATCGCGGGCCGTCGGGGCCGTCCTCGACGGCGAGCCCGGACTGGTTGAGCTGGTCCCGGATCGCGTCCGCGGTGGCCCAGTCCTTGCGGGCCCGAGCGGACTCCCGCTGCTGGAGGACGAGCCGGACGAGGGTGTCGACCACGCCGTGCAGGTCCTCGCCGCGGTCGGCCTCGCCCGCCCAGTGCGGGTCGAGCGGGTCGAGACCGAGGACGCCGAGCATGGCGCGCACCTCGGCGAGCCGGGCGACGGCCTCTTCCTTGTCGTCGGCGGCGAGCGCCGAGTTGCCCTGGCGGACGGTGGTGTGGACGATGGCGAGCGCCTGGGGGACGCCCAGGTCGTCGTCCATGGCCTCGGCGAACGCGGGCGGCACCTCGGCGGCGGGAGCGACCGTCTTCCCCGCCTTCTCGGTGACCCGCTGGATGAAGCCCTCGATCCGCGCGAACGCCGACTCCGCCTCGCGCAGGGCCTCCTCGCTGTACTCGATCATCGAGCGGTAGTGCGGGGTGCCGAGGTAGTAGCGCAGGACGATGGGCCGCCAGTTCTTGACCATCTCGCTGACGAGGACAGAGTTGCCCAGCGACTTCGACATCTTCTCGCCGCTCATGGTCACCCAGGCGTTGTGCACCCAGTACGACGCGAAGTCGTCGCCGAAGGCCTTTGCCTGCGCGATCTCGTTCTCGTGGTGCGGGAAGACCAGGTCGAGCCCGCCTCCGTGGATGTCGAACGCGGAGCCCAGGTACTTGTGGGCCATGGCCGAGCACTCCAGGTGCCAGCCCGGCCGGCCGCGTCCCCACGGGGTCTCCCAGGACGGCTCGCCGGGCCGCTCCGCCTTCCACATGGCGAAGTCGCGCGAGTCGCGCTTGCCCGTCTCGTTGTCACCCGAGGGCTGACGCAGATCGTCGATGTCCTGGTTGGAGAGTTCGAGGTAGTCGGGGAAGGACCGCACGTCGAAGTAGACGTTGCCGTCGGCCTCGTAGGCGTGGCCGCGTTCGATCAGGCCGCGCATCATCTCGACCATCTCGGTGATGTGGCCGGTGGCGCGCGGCTCGTAGGCGGGCGGCAGGCAGCCCAGGGCCTGGTAGCCCGCGTTGAACGCGCGCTCGTTCTCGTACCCGATCGCCCACCAAGGACGTCCCTGGTCGGCGGCCTTGGTGATGATCTTGTCGTCGATGTCCGTCACGTTGCGGACGAACGTGACGCCGTAGCCGCGGTACTCGAACCAGCGGCGCATGATGTCGAAGTTGAGCCCGGACCTGATGTGCCCGATGTGCGGAGCGGACTGCACGGTCGCGCCACACAGGTAGATCGAGACACAGCCCGGCGTGAGCGGGACGAAGTCGCGGATCTGCCGGGCGCTGGTGTCGTACAGCCGAATAGTCACGCCTCAAGAGTAGTGGGCCGGTGGCAGTGCCCCGCGCCCTTGTGGGACGCGGGGACTGGATTTCGAACGGTGAGCCGCGCCACGGCCCGCGGCCGGTTCAGGCGAGCGGTCCGACGACCTTCCGCGGGGTGACCCGGACGACCACGCGGGGCGCGTCCTTGCCCGACTCCGGGTTGAACTCCGCGTACCTCTTGCCGGTGTACTTCACGGCCAGTTCGTCGATCAGCTCCTGGCCGCCCTCCTCGGTGAGGGTGACGGTGCCGCGGACCTCGGCGTAGGTGTACGGCGCGTCGACGGGCTGGACGACCACGGTGGCCCGCGGATCGCGCCGGAGGTTCTTCTCCTTGCGCCGCCCGAGCGTCGTGGAGATCAGCAGGTCGTTCCCGTCGCGCTTGACCCACACGGGGGAGACCTGAGGGCTGCCGTCGGGCTGGATGGTGGCGAGATCGACGAACACGGGGCCGTCGAGGATGTCCTTGAGCTTGTCGCTGAGTGCGGCGGTCACGGTGCGGTCCTTCCTGGACTTCGGCGCGCTGGGGTGCGTGCGCAGGAATTCGTTGACGTCACAACCGCATCTACCCCACCGAGGGTCCCGTACGGCTCAGGACGCGCGGAAGACGAGTGCCGTGGCGATCGCGGCCAGTCCTTCGGCCCTGCCGGTCAGCCCGAGCCCGTCGGTCGTCGTCCCGGAGACGGCGACCGGGGCGCCGGCGGCGGCGCTCAGCGCCTTCTGCGCCTCGTCCCGGCGCTTGCCGATCTTCGGACGCACGCCGATGACCTGGACCGCGATGTTGCCGATCTCGAAGCCCTCGGCGCGGACGATCCTGGCCGCCTCGGCGAGCAGCGTGACGCCGGAGGCACCGGACCACTCGGGCCGGCCGGTCCCGAAGTGGGCGCCGAGATCGCCGACGCCCGCGGCGGAGAACAGGGCGTCGCAGGCGGCGTGGGCGGCGACGTCCCCGTCGGAGTGACCGGCGAGGCCCCAGCCGTCGGAGTCCTCCCACAGGAGCCCCGCGCACCACAGCGCGCGGCCCTGTTCGAAGGCGTGGACGTCGGTGCCGATGCCGACGAGCGGCAGGGCGGGGATGTGCGCGGCGGGCGGCGTGGCCGGCCCGGGCGTGTCAGAAGCCATCGTTGGCCCTCCTGCGGGCTAGCACGGCCTCGGCGAGGACCAGGTCGATCGGGCGGGTCACCTTGAACGCCTCCTCGTGGCCGGGTACGACCACCACCGGGGCGCCGAGGCGCTCGACCATCCCCGCGTCGTCGGTGGCGCCCTCACCGCCGACGGCGACGGTCTCGTGCGCGCGCACGAGCGTGTCGCGGTCGAAGCCCTGAGGCGTCTGCACCGCGCGGAGCCTGGCGCGCTCGGGCGTGGCGAGGACGGGCTCGGGTGCGCCCTTCTCCCGCGGCTCGACCTCCTTGACGGTGTCGGCGAGCGGCAGGGCGGGGACGACGGCGGGCGCCCCGTCGAGAACCGCCGCGATCACGGCGTCGACGGTTTCGACGGGAACGAGCGGGCGGGCGGCGTCGTGGACAAGGACCGTGCCGATGGTCTCGGGCAGTACGTCGAGGCCGAGGCGAACGGACTCCTGGCGGGTGTCACCGCCCGGCACGACGAGGTAGTCGGTGCGCTCGGGCAGGGCATGCGCGTCCAGCAGGTTCTTGACCTCGGGGGCGCCGTCCGGCGGGGCCACCACGACGACGAGCGCGACGGCGCGGGAGGCGGCCATGGCGCGTACGGCGTGGATCAGCATGGGCGTGCCGTTGAGCGCGCGGAGCGCCTTGGGGGCGCCCGGGCCCAGCCGTACGCCCCGGCCGGCCGCGGGAATCACCACGGCGGTGCGGCCCGTGCGCGTCTGTTCTGACATCGGTTCCACTCCGGAGATCAAATTCGCGGGAAGTCGCGGGAAGCCGCCGGAAGCCGGAAAGGAACGGCCCCCAATTCGGCATGTCCAGCGGGAATTGACATGGCCAGGTTTGTTCCCTCGGCCGATATGGGTATGGCCTGGGCGTACCCCAACCGAGGGTTGGGGAGTGCCGGGCGCGACGCCCTCGACCGGACCCTTCCGTGACGACCGGTCGAGCCGGCTGTCCGCCCGGCCCGGCGCACCAGGAGGGCAGGGGACGGGGGGACACACACCGGGTAGGGAACAACGGGCGGTGTGCGGGATGCGCGGTGAACATGCCGCAGTGCCCGGCGACACAACCTTCCGGCTGGATCAGCGGGCACCGCGGCATTCAGTTCTGCACCGTGGACACGCCCCTGACGCCGGACCGCCGGCCTCAGGACCTGCTTCACAGCAGGACGCGCGTCAGGACGCGAGGACCTCGTCGAGCAGGGCCTCGGCCTTGTCCTCGTTGGTGTTCTCCGCGAGAGCCAGCTCGCTCACCAGGATCTGGCGAGCCTTGGCCAGCATGCGCTTCTCTCCGGCGGAGAGACCGCGCTCGCGCTCGCGACGCCACAGGTCACGCACCACTTCGGCGACCTTGATGACGTCGCCGGAGGCGAGCTTCTCGAGATTTGCCTTGTAGCGACGGGACCAGTTCGTCGGCTCCTCGGCATACGGCGCGCGCAGCACGTCGAAGACCCGGTCCAGCCCGTCCTGACCGACCACATCGCGCACGCCAACGAGATCCGCATTGTCCGCCGGCACACGAACCGTCAAGTCGCCCTGGGCGACCTTGAGCACCAAGTAGGTCTTGTCCACGCCTTTGATCTGGCGAGTTTCGATGGCCTCGATCAGCGCGGCCCCGTGATGGGGATAGACCACGGTGTCGCCAACCTTGAACGTCATGTGACAGGTACCCCTTCCGTGGCTATCCAGGGTAACACGAGAACGGCTTCTTCTGAATGGCGTTTTCGCAGGTCAGGGCATATCTCGGGGCTTGACAACAGCAACGTGGACGTGCTGCGGACGGCTTCCGGAAGACGGTATTCGCAGGTCGGAGCGGCTGCACGGGCGCCTGGAAACACGGGCGTTACGCACCTCACAACCTCCGCCCAAGCGGACGAAAGTCCCGATATGCCGGATTCTCAGCAGTCTACTTCGCGTACTCCGTTCGAGGCTCGGTCACCCGTCCGGCGGGACACCCGGGAAGGAATCTCGAATTGATCATCCGGAGATCGATGGAAGATCACCGGGGCCCGTCACGGCTTTCCGGAGGAATGGACGGCAGACCCTGAATTGATCACGATGCTTATGTGAACGACGGATGAAATCCGGCCCGGCACACGGTTCGGATCCGGCCGCGGGAGGGCGGCCGGGGCACCCCGGCCGTGTCGGGGCGGGTCGGGTGCGGGAGGCCGACGGGGGGTCGGTAACCTAAGCCCGCTGACCGATCTTCACCCCGTCCGTACGTCCTAGGAGATGCCGCCGCCGTGAGCAGCAGCCTTCGACGCGGCGCCCTCGCCGCGACTGCCCTCCTGATCTCGATCGCCTCCCTCTCCGCATGCGCCGCGGGCAACGACGCGCAGACGCTCGGCGTCAGGCCGGACAACGCCGAGACCTCGGTGGGCGACATCAAGATCCAGAACGCGACGGTGATCACCCAGCCGCAGCCCGGTGTCCAGGGCCAGGCCGCCGTGTCGGCGACCCTGTTCAACGACGGGACCAAGGAGCAGACGCTCGACTCCGTCACCCTGCCCGGCACCAAGGCCACGGTGAAGCTGTCCCCCGCCACCGGCTCCGGCCCGATCACGGTGGCCCCCGGCGGCTCGGTCGTCCTGGGCGGCAAGGGCAACCCGTCCGGCGTCGTCGAGAACAGCGCCGAGGCCGGCCGGCTGGGCGACGTCCAGCGGATCGTCTTCCGGTTCAGCGAGACCGGCGACGTCCCGGTCGACGCGTTCGTCGTGCCCGCGGCGGACTACTACCGCGACTACGGCCCGTCCAGCGTGCCGCAGCCGCCGGCCTCGTCCCCGGCCGCCAGCCCGACCGGCTCGGCCCCGGCGGAGGGCGCCCACGGCAACGAGGCCGAGGACGGCGAGAGCGGCGACCACAGCGGCGAGCACAGCGGCGAGCCCACCCCGTCGGACTCCGCCTCCGCGTCCCAGAACGCGGGTCACTGACACCCCTCCGGCACGGCGTGTGAACCCGGGGCGCCTCGCCTCGCGCACCGGCCGTGCACGGCACGTACGAAGGCGGCCCCGCCGGGACTTCCCGGCGGGGCCGCCTTCGTACGCACTCGGCCCGAACTCGGCCCGACCCGGACGGGGCCGGGGCGGGCCTACGGCTCGAACTTGTAGCCGAGGCCGCGCACCGTCACCAGGTAGCGCGGGGCTCCCGGGTCGGGCTCGATCTTGGCGCGCAAGCGCTTGACGTGGACGTCGAGGGTCTTGGTGTCCCCCACGTAGTCCGCGCCCCAGACGCGGTCGATCAGCTGCATGCGGGTCAGGACGCGGCCCGCGTTGCGCAGGAGCATCTCCAGGAGGTCGAACTCCTTCAGCGGGAGGTCGACCTTCCCGCCCGCCACCGTGACCACGTGACGGTCCACGTCCATGCGGACCGGACCGGCCTCGAGCGCCGCCGGGGCGACCTCCTCCGGCTCGCCGCGACGGCGCAGGACCGCGCGGATGCGGGCGACCAGCTCCCGCGAGGAGAACGGCTTGGTCACGTAGTCGTCGGCTCCGATCTCCAGGCCGACGACCTTGTCGATCTCGCTGTCCTTGGCCGTGACCATGATGACCGGGACGTTGGACCGGCCGCGCAGCTGGCGGCAGACCTCGGTGCCGGGCAGTCCGGGCAGCATCAGGTCGAGCAGGACGAGGTCGGCTCCGTTGCGCTCGAACTCGTCGAGGCCCTCGGGCCCGGTGGTCGCGACCGCGACCTCGAAGCCCTCCTTGCGGAGCATGTAGGAAAGAGCGTCGCTGAAGGACTCCTCGTCCTCGACGACAAGCACTCGGGTCACGGAAGGACCTCCGGGGCAGGCAGTGGTTCGCGTGGTGTGGTCCGAAGATGAGGACCGGAAGGGGAGTCGGGGTCCGAGTCCGGCCGGCGCTCCGCCCCGGCACCGGGGCCGTCGCGGTGACCGGGAGCGGCGTCGGAATCGGGACCGGAGTGGGATTCGGAATCGGGTGCTGCTGGATCGGGGTCGTACGGTCCGTCGTCGGCACGGTCGCCGCCCCGGACCTGCGTACGGTCCCTGACGGAGCCGGCCTCCGGCAACCGCAGGGTGAAGGTGGAGCCCTGGCCCTCGGTACTCCAGACCGTGACCTCCCCGCCGTGTGAGGCGGCCACGTGCTTGACGATGGCCAGGCCCAGGCCCGTGCCGCCGGTCGCGCGGGAGCGGGCGGGGTCGACGCGGTAGAACCGCTCGAAGATCCGCTCGCGGTCCTTCTCGGAGATGCCGATGCCCTGGTCGGTCACCGCGATCTCGATCTGGTCCCCGCCCGGCGCGGTGACGCGGCGCGCGGCGATACCCACGCGGGTGCGGGCCGGGGAGTAGTTCACGGCGTTCTCGACGAGATTGCCGAGCGCCGCAGCCAGCTGGCCCCGGTTGCCCCAGACGTGCAGGCCGACGGCGCCTCCACCGGTGCCGTCGCCCCGGGAGGTGCCGCCGACGGCCATGGTGATCTGCTTGGTCGACGCCGTGTGGCGGGACCGGTCGATGGCCTCCGCGACCAGTTCGTCCACGCGCACGGGCTCGGCGTCCTCCAGCGGGTCGTCGTTCTGCACCCGGGAGAGGTCGATGAGCTCCTGCACGAGGTTGGTCAGCCGGGTGGCCTCGATCTGCATCCGGCCCGCGAAGCGGGTGACCGCCTCGGGGTCGTCGGAGGCGTCCATGACGGCCTCGGAGAGCAGCGAGAGAGCGCCGACCGGGGTCTTGAGCTCATGGCTCACGTTGGCGACGAAGTCGCGCCGTACCGCTTCGATGCGCCGGGCCTCGGTGAGGTCCTCGACGAGCAGCAGCACCAGGCGGGAGCCCAGCGGAGCGACCCGGGCGGAGACGGCGAGGGCCTCGCCGCGTCCGGTGCCGCGCCGCGGCAGGTCGAGTTCCACCTGCCGTATCTCGCCGTCGCGGCGGGTGTCGCGGGCCATGTGGAGCATGGGTTCCACGGCCAGCTTGCCGCCCCTGACCAGGCCGAGCGCATACGCGGCCGAGCTGGCCTTGACGACGGAGTCGCTCTCGTCGAGCACGACCGCCGAGGAGCGCAGCACGGAGAGCACCGTGTCGACGCCGGGCGGCAGCACGGCGTCCGTGTGCAGGGAACTGCGGGTGGGCCTCGCCTGGTCGCGCTCGCTCCAGCGGAACGCCAGCATGGCGATCACGCCGGTGCACACCCCGGCGATCGCGGCCAATGCGGCGACCGCCGCGTTCACGTCCATGCATCCAGGTTATGCACGCTCGTCGCGGCTCTCCCAGCCATCCGAGTGGCACCTCGAACAGTCGTCGCCCAGAGTTCACCAAGGGGAAGGGAGCGGTTCACTTGGCAGGGTGGATCCGGACGCGTTGCGGACGGAACGTGGGAGCGTGGGGGTTCAGCCCCACCCGGACCCCCTGACGCTTTCTAGAGAGGGAACCCCATGCGGGACGCGTACCACGAGGAACTGGACTCGATCGGCGAGGGCCTCGTCGAGATGGCCAGGCTGGTCGGCTCGGCGATCGGGCGCGCCACCACGGCCATGCTCGACGCCGATCTCAAGCTCGCGGAGAGCGTGATCGCCGCGGACCAGAAGGTCGACGATCTGCAGCACGATCTGGAGGCCCGGGCGATAGCCCTGCTGGCCCGCCAGCAGCCGGTCGCGACCGACCTCCGCATCGTGGTGACCTCGCTGCGCATGAGCGCGGACCTGGAGCGCTCGGGCGACCTGGCCCAGCACGTGGCCAAGCTGGCCCGGCTGCGCTTCCCGGACTCGGCGGTCCCGCGGGACCTGCACGCGACCATCCTGGAGATGGGGCAGCTCGCGCAGCGTCTGATGGCGAAGGCCGCGGAGGTCATCATCACCAAGGACGTCGACCTGGCACTCCAGCTGGAGACGGACGACGACGAGATGGACCTGCTGCACCGCACGCTCTTCACGCACCTGATCGACGACCGCTGGAAGCACGGCATCGAGACCGCGGTCGACGTCACGCTGCTCGGGCGCTACTACGAGCGGTACGCCGACCACGCGGTGGCCGTCGCCAAGCGCGTCGTGTACCTGGTCACGGGCGAACACGCGGACGAGCTCCAGCCGGAGACGAGAGTCGAGGGCGCGTAGCGGGCGGACCGGCGGCGGGCGGCGGCGTCCGGCGGCGGGCGGCGCCCGGTGACGTCCGGCGGTGACCGGTGACGTCCGGCGGTGGGCGGCGCCCGGTGGCCTCCGGCGGTGACCGGCGGTGTCCGGTGCGGGCGGGGACCCGGGCCGGGAACGGCGGCGGGGCGGTCGGGCGGGGCGGGGCGGTCGGCGCGCCGGGCGGGGAGCGGCTCGCGGCGACTTGGCCTCCGTGCGCCGTTGATGCGCCGGGCCGAGTGGGCATGCAATGGGGAGAGGCGTCAAAGGTGCGCCTTTGAGGAGGATCCCATGGCCGACTCCCCCACGACCGACCCGCGCCAGGAAGTGTCCGTCGAAGTGCCCCTGGAGCCGCGCCGGCTCCCGTTGCTCGGTGCCTGCGGCTGCGGCTCGGGCTGTGGCTGCGGCTGCCAGTCGGGCGCGCCCTGCCAGTGCGGCTGACCGTCCGTGCGCCCGAGGGACCCGTCCGTGCGGACGGGTCCCTTCGGGCCGCCGTGGGGAAAGCGGACGTTCGCAGCGCAGGGAGCGGACGGCGCACCATACCCGGCGCGCGGTTCCTCAGGAGACGGGAGCCAGGTCCAGTACGCCGACGGTCTGGCCGCCGCTCATCTCACCGGTGGTCCGGAAGCCGAGCTTCAGATAGAACGCGCCGGGCCCGGCATCCCCCGGCTCCCAGGTCGTGAAGAGGCGGTCCCGTCCGCGCCGCCTGATCTCCTCGCCGACCGCCCCCACGGCGAACCGTCCGTACCCTCGGCCCTGCGCATCCGCGGCGATGTTCAGCCGCCACAGACCGCTGCGCCGGTCCTCCGGGAACTTGGCCGGATTCCACGCGATGTCGAGGAACGCCATGAGGAAGCCGACGAGCCGGTCCCCGTCGAACATCAGCCGCGGCCAGGCCGTCTCACCCCACGCGTACGCCTCGGCGAGCGAGACGGCGACCGGCTCGACGTTCTTCTCCTGCTCGGGCCGCACGCCCAGCTTCAGCGCGGCTTCCACGTTGTCCGGCGTGATCTTCTCCAGGCGCAAGGTCATTCGCGCACGCTAGCAACGAACGCGCCCCCGCCCGGGGGCGGTTCGTTGCCGCGCACTGCTGCCGCCCGCGCTCACCTCACGGCGACGAGGATGACCACGACGTCGTTGAAGTTCCTGTCGAAGTTGTCGTAGTACCGGTCGTAGTACCGATCGTGGTGCCGGTAGTCGCGGTAGTCGTCGTAGTAACCGCAGCCCCCGCCCCTCCAGTCGGAACATCCACGATCAGCCGTTACCTGGCTCGCGGCGAGCGCCCCGGTTGCCGGCAGCACACCGAGTGCGAGCCCTGCGACTCCTGCCGACAACGCGGCTACGATCCTGCGGCGCATTCCCATGCACCTCCGACCATGAGAATTAATCGGACTTTCAAGGCATTTCCAGCGTCCTCCCCCTACGGGGACCTGTCAAAGAGAACGGCGACCATGACCGGCGAACACACTTCCTGCTGGTCTGCGACGACGTTCCCCGGGAGATGCTGCTCACGGATCCGGGCGAGGCAGCGGTCGCGGCCCTCCGGGGCGCGGGCGGGCGAGCAGAGGTGCGGGAGCGGCCGGAGCGGGACCGCCTCGAGATCTCACGGGCGGCATCGCGACGCGGCACCTCATGCCCTCCAGCCGGGAACAGACCAGCAGAGCCGTGTCCGAGATTTTTGTGAAGTGTCTGCACCCCGAACCGTGATCAGCAAGTGGTTCGGCAGGATGCTCAAGCGCGGTTACTTCGGGGAGGGAATCCATGCACTCTGCGGATGACGTCATCAATCTGATCCATCTGGCCGACAGGCCCGGCACCAGTGGGCACAGTGTCTCTGTGCGCGTCCTGGGTCGCTCTCAACCCGGAATCCTGACCGGCCATGACCTCCTCGATTGCGAGATCGTCATCGTGGCTGAGGAGTCCCTCAATGCCTCCTTCGTGGTGACCCTCTTCCCTGAGGACCTGGAGGACTGGGAGGAGACTTTGGTGGGGCTGGAGGCCCGACGGTTCGCCACGTGGCTCAACTCCGGGCGGACTCCTTCCATGAGGTTCAAGCCCCAGGAGAGCGGCGGGCTCTTGGTGTCCGTGCACGACGGGCCGTCGACTGGGATCACGGTCACTCTCCCGTTGTTCGTGCTACCGCCGACGTGGGCCGCCGAGCAGCGCGACCTTCTCACCCGGGTGCGTGAGGTCTACCGCCCTGATGTGGTAGAGACGTCACCCGGTGCGTACGAGTGGCGGGGTGACCGCCACTCCTGACGGCCCAGAGACGACCCCGGGACAGCCATAAGCCCCCTCCTCGCGGAAAAGTCGCAGGTAGGGGGCTTAAAGCGGTCGCGTTACTTCTTCTTGCCCTGGTTCTTGACGGCCTCGATCGCCGCCGCCGCGGCCTCGGGGTCGAGGTACGTGCCGCCCGGGTTGAGCGGCTTGAAGTCGGCGTCCAGGTCGTACGCCAGCGGGATGCCCGTCGGGATGTTCAGGCCCGCGATGTCGGCGTCGGAGATGCCGTCCAGGTGCTTGACCAGGGCCCGCAGGCTGTTGCCGTGGGCGGCGACGAGGACCGTGCGGCCGGTCAGCAGGTCCGGGACGATGGCGTCGTACCAGTACGGGAGCATGCGGACGACGACGTCCTTGAGGCACTCGGTGCGCGGACGCAACTCCGGCGGGATCGTCGCGTAGCGGGCGTCGTGCGCCTGGGAGAACTCGTTGTCGTCGTCGATCGGCGGCGGCGGGACGTCGTAGGAGCGGCGCCACAGCATGAACTGCTCCTCGCCGAACTCCGCGAGGGTCTGCGCCTTGTCCTTGCCCTGCAGAGCGCCGTAGTGGCGTTCGTTCAGACGCCAGGAGCGGTGCACCGGGATCCAGTGGCGGTCCGCGGCCTCCAGCGCGAGCTGGGCGGTGCGGATGGCGCGCTTCTGGAGCGAGGTGTGCACCACGTCGGGGAGCAGACCGGCGTCCTCGAGCAGCTCGCCGCCGCGGACAGCCTCCTTCTCGCCCTTCTCGGTGAGGTTGACGTCCACCCAGCCGGTGAACAGGTTCTTCGCGTTCCATTCGCTCTCGCCGTGGCGGAGGAGGATCAGCTTGTACGTCGCGTCGGCCATGGGGCCGAGCCTAATCGACGCCCGTCACGGCCGACGATTGACGTCCGGCGTCAATTCACTGGCCTTCCGGAGCAGCCCGCTTGTAAGTTGCTGATCGCCGCAGAGCCACTTACACCGCCCCGGGGGGATGCCCGTATGTCCGTAGCCGCGCTCAGACGGGCCGCGAGGGAGAGCGTCTCGGGTCTGCCCCGGGCGTTCTGGTGGTTGTGGACCAGCACCCTGGTCAACCGGCTCGGCGCCTTCGTCGCCACCTACACCGCCCTGTACCTCACGCTGGAGCGCGGCTACTCCGCCTCGTACGCCGGCCTCGTCGCGGCCCTGCACGGCCTCGGCGGCGTCGTCTCGTCGCTGGGCGCCGGGGTCATGGCCGACCGGCTGGGGCGGCGGCCCACGCTGCTGCTCGCCCAGACCTCGACCGCCGCCTCCGTGGCCCTGCTCGGCTTCATGGAGCACCCGGTGGCGATCGCCGCCGTCGCCGGTCTCGTCGGCATGACGAGCAACGCCTCCCGTCCGGCCGTGCAGGCGATGATGGCGGACATCGTCCGGCCCAAGGACCGGGTGCGGGCCTTCTCCCTCAACTACTGGGCGATCAACCTCGGTTTCGCGATCTCCTCCGCCGGCGCCGGGCTCGTCGCCGAGTACAGCTACCTCGCCGGCTTCCTCGGCGAGGCCGCGCTCACCCTCGTCTGCGCGGTCGTCGTCTTCGTCAAGCTGCCGGAATCCCGGCCGGAGCGCACCGCCACGGGGGACCCGGCCGAGCCGGAGATCAGCCTCGGCACCGTGCTGCGCGACGGGCGCTACATGGGGGTGGTCGGGCTGTCCTTCCTCCTCGCCCTCATCTTCATGCAGAGCTCGGTCGCCCTGCCGGTCGCGATGGGCATGGACGGCTGGTCGCCCTCGGACTACGGCTTCGTCATCGCCCTCAACGGCGTGCTCATCGTCGCCCTGCAGATCCCGGTCACGCGTCTGATCGAACACCGCGACCCGCAGCGCCTGCTGGTCGTCTCCGCTCTTCTCGCCGGCTACGGCTTCGGCCTCACCGCGTTCGCCGGCTCGCTCGGCGTCTACGCGCTGACCGTCGTCGTGTGGACGCTCGCGGAGATCGTCAACTCCCCCACGCAGATGGGCCTGGTGGTCAGGCTGTCCCCGGTGCACGGCCGCGGCCGCTACCAGGGGGTCCACACCCTCTCCTGGTCGGCGGCGGCGCTGCTCGCCCCGCTGATGGCCGGCTACGCCATCGACCACTTCGGCGCCGCCTGGCTGTGGGCGTCGTGCGCGGTCATCGGCACCGTGGCGGCGCTCGGCTACTGGCTGCTGATGCGCGGGCTGCCGGACGGCCCCGCCGCGTCCGGGGACCAGGCGCCGCCCTCCGCGGTCCCGGTGCAGCCGGCCCCACCTGCCGAGCCCGTGGCGACAGCCGCCGTACCCGCCACCTCCGTGCCGACGGCATCCGTACCGGCAGAGCCCTCCTGCGAGGGCGGGACGGGGGCCGAGATCAGGATCGCCACCGGGACCGAGACCATGGCCGGGGCCGGGCCCGAGGCCGGGACCGGAACCGGCACGGCGGACGCAGCGGCAGTCGGGAAGTCCGCCGTCTGACGGGCGCGGCGGCGGGCCGGGAGGGGTTCACCGGGCGGAGGCTCACGGTTCGCGGTCCGACGGGGGACGACCGGAGCCCGCGGAGAATCGGCCGCCCGCCGGATCGCTCCGCCGGCGGATTCAGCCCACCCGCGGCCCGCGGTGTCAGCCGCTGTGTCACCCCGCCCGCGGAGTCAGTCCGCGGCCCGCTGGGTCAGATGCGTGAACGCCTCGAGATTGCGCGTGGACTCGCCGCGCGCGACCCGCCAGGCGTACTCCTTGCGAATGGCGCCGGCGAAGCCCAGCTCCAGCAGGGAGTTGAACGCGCCGTCCGCGGCCTCCAGCACCGTCCCGAGCAGCCGGTCGAGCTCCTCGGAGCCGACCGCCGACAGCGGGAGCCTGCCGACGAGGTAGACGTCACCGAGCCGGTCGACCGCGTAGCTCACCCCGTACAGCTTGAGGTTGCGCTCCAGCAGCCAGCGGTGGACACCGGCCTCGTTCTCGTCGGGGTGGCGGATGACGAAGGCGTTGACGGACAGGGTGTGCCGGCCGACGCGCAGGGAGCAGGTCGTGGCGAGCTTGCGCGTACCGGGGAGGGTGACGACGTAGGAACCGGGCTCCGGGGACTCCCACTCGAGTTCCGCGTCCTTGAGGTACGCCTCGATGATCTGCCGTGCGTCAGCCATGGTGGGAGCGTACGCGACGGCGGTGTTCGTGCATCGCGGCCGTGTAGACGTCGGCGGTGGCCGAGGCCGCCGTGTCCCAGCCGAAGGATCGGGCGTGCGCGGCCGCGGCCGCGCCCATCCGGCTCGTCAGACGCGGATCGTCGACGAAGCGGCGCAGTGCTCGGGCGTAGTCCGCCGGGTCGTGGCCGGCCACCAGGAAGCCGGTCCTGCCGTCCCGAACGGCCACCGGCAGGCCGCCGACCGCAGCCGCGACGACCGGCGTGCCGGCCGCCTGCGCCTCTATGGCGACCAGCCCGAACGACTCGCTGTGCGAGGGCATGACCAGCACCGATGCCGCCCGGAACCAGTCCGCGAGCCGGTCCTGCGCGACCGGTGGCCGGAACTGCACCACATCGGCGATGCCGAGCCGGGCCGCCAGCTTCTGCAGGCCCTCCGGCTTGGCCAGCCCGCTGCCGCTCGGGCCCCCCACTATCGGTACGACCATGCGGGACCGCAGCGAAGGGTCCTCCTCCAGCAGCAGCGCGACGGCCCGCAGTAGCACGTCCGGGGCCTTCAGCGGCTGGATGCGGCCGGCGAACAGCGGGATCACGGCGTCCTTCGGCAGACCCAGACGGGCCCTCGCAGCCGAGCGGCCGTCGGCGACCCGGAAGCGGTCGAGGTTCACGCCGGGGTGGACGACGGCGACCTTCGCGGGGGCGGCGCCGTAGTGGCGGATCAGTTCCCCGGCCTCTTCGGCGGTGTTGGCGATCAGCCGGTCCGCCGCGTCGACGATCTGGGTCTCGCCGATCACCCGGGCCGCCGGCTCGGGGGTGTCGCCGTCGGCGAGCGCGGCGTTCTTGACCTTGGCCATGGTGTGCATGGCGTGGACGAGGGGGACGCCCCAGCGTTCGGCGGCCAGCCAGCCGACGTGGCCGGACAGCCAGTAGTGGGAGTGGACGAGGTCGTAGTGGCCGGGCCGGTGGCCGGCCCACGCCCGCATGACACCGTGTGTGAACGCGCACAGCTGCGCCGGCAGGTCCTCCTTCGCCAGGCCCTCGTACGGACCGGCGTCGACGTGCCGGACCAGTACGCCCGGCGCCAGTTCGACGGCCTGGGGCAGGCCCCCCGTGGTGGCGCGGGTGAAGATCTCCACCTCCACGCCGATGGCCGCCAGCCGCCTGGCCAGCTCCACGATGTAGACGTTCATTCCGCCCGCGTCGCCGGTGCCCGGCTGGTGCAGGGGCGAGGTGTGCACGCTGAGCATGGCCACCCGGCGCGGTCGGCGGTGGTGGCCGGGCAGCCGCAGCCGGGGCGGCACCGCCAGGGTGCCGGCGAGCCGGGACAGGTACTGGCTCACGGGGACGGTCCTCTCGGCTCTGGTGCACGGGCATGACGAACAGAGGACAACCAGGGCCCTCCAAAGCCGCTCAACAGTGGAACCATCTCGTTCATTTCCTGTCCCCCTCCCCCTTTGCCCAATCGTTGCCAAGGGCGGGCCGGTGATCCCGAGGGATGCGAGAGCCTGCGCGCCGGTGGCCCGCCGCGCTGCGGGAGGGCCTGCGGCCGGTGGGCCCGCGACGCTCCCTTTTCCTCCGGTTTACCCTCGTGTGCATGCCGCCGCGCCCCGTCACGCCCTCCTCCCGCCCCGTGGGCACGGTGACCCGCGGCACCACCAATCCGAACCGGCTGCGCCGCATGGACCGCTGGATCGCCGCGGTGCACGGCCCGGCGCTGCGCCGCTCGACGGTCGCGCCCGTCGCGGTCGACCTGGGCTACGGGGCCGCCCCCTGGACCGCGGTGGAACTGCTGCAGCGACTGCGCGCCGCCGAGCCCCGTACCCGGGTCGTGGGTGTCGAGATCGAGCCGGCCCGGGTGGAGGCGGCCCGTCCGTACGCGCGGGACGGTCTGAGCTTCGTGCACGGCGGCTTCGAGGTCCCGCTGCCCGGTCCGGTCAACCCACTCGTCATCAGGGCGGCGAACGTACTGCGCCAGTACGACGAGGATCAGGTCGCCGAGGTGTGGCAGCGGCTGTGCGCCCGTCTCGCCCCCGGCGGCCTCCTGGTGGAAGGGACCTGCGACGAGATCGGCCGGCGGCACGTGTGGGTGGCGCTCGGGCCCGAGGGCCCCAGGTCCGTCACCTTCGCCACCCGTCTCGGCTCGCTGGACCGGCCTTCCGACCTGGCCGAACGGCTGCCCAAGGCGCTGATCCACCGCAATGTGCCGGGCGAGCCGGTCCACGCGTTCCTGCGGGACTTCGACCGGGCGTGGGCTGCCGCGGCACCTTACGCGTCGCTCGGTGCACGGCAGCGCTGGATCAGGGCGGTGCGCCTGCTGGCCGCGGACTGGCCGCTGACGGACGTCCGTACGGACGGGCGGCGGCGGTGGCGGCAGGGCGAAGTGACCGTCAAGTGGTCGGCGCTGGCGCCCGGTTCCGTCTGACGGGTGCCGCCGACGCCCGGGCGGGGCACGTCCCGCTGACGGACCGCTCCCGACAGGTTGCGGCCGGCGGGGGGGCTTCTCCGGGGCGGGGATCGGCGGAGGGGGATCGGCCGGCATGGTGCTACCTCTCCGGAGCGGGGCGCGGGGGCGCACGCGCCGGGCGCGCAGGAGGCCACCCGGAACACCGCGGCCGGAACGGGGAACGCAGCCCGGGGTTCGTTCGTCGGAGGGGTGGAAGTGATCTACGGCTGGTCCATCCGCGGGAACAGGGGGGTGCGTGAAGGGTGACGGACCCGACTGCGGACGGGTGACAGAAGTGACCGGGGCGGACTTGCTCTGTCGCTTTGACGCGGGCCATGGCACCATCGCGTCGAAAGCCGTAAGTTACTGACGGTAAATCATATTTAGAGAGCCGAGAGTCGTCTGGCGTTGTCCGGAGGGGGACTTGTGAACCGACGCCGTTGTGCCGCCGCCGCCATCACGGTGGTGAGCGCCGTGACGCTGCTGGCCGCGCCGGGCCAGGCTTTCGCCGTGCCCCAACCGCCCGAACCTCCCAGGAAGAGCCTCGAAGAGGTGCGCAAGGAGCTCGACGAGCTCTACCGCAAGGCCGCTTCGGCCACGGACGCGTACAACCTGGCCGAGGAGCAGGCCGACCGCCAGTCGGCCCAGATCGTGAAGCTGGCCCAGGAGATCGCCAAGGGGCAGGCCAGGATCGACGACCTCAAGGACCGGGCCGGCGCCACGGCCCGCGCCCAGTACCGGGGCGGCGGACTGCCGCCGGAGGCGCAGTTCGTCCTCACCGACGACCCGCAGCTCTTCCTCGACGCCGCCGGACGCATCAAGGCGGGCGGCAAGGCGACGAAGGACCTCCTCGGCGAACTGAACCGGACCCAGGCCGACTTGCAGGCGTACAGCAAGCAGGCCAGCACCCAGTGGGCGCTGCTGGAGGCGAACCGGGTCAAGAAGGAAAAGCACAAGAAGGAGATCAACAAGCAGATCGCCGCGGCCCGGACGATAGAGGCACAGCTCCAGAAGGAAGAGCTGGCGCGACTGCAGAAGCTGGAGCAGGAAGCCGCGTACCGGGCCCAGACGGCCTGGCTGGACTCCGGCGTCCTCGAGGAGGTCAACGGCCGGGCGAGCGATCAGGGCAAGGCCGCCGTCGCGTTCGCCACCAAGCAGATCGGCAAGCCCTACGTATGGGGTGCGGAGGGGCCGGGTTCCTACGACTGCTCCGGACTCACCTCACAGGCCTGGGCGGCCGCCGGGCGCGGCATTCCGCGCACCTCGCAGGAGCAGTGGCGGCTGCTGCCGCGCGTCGACATCAAGGACATGCGCCCCGGCGACCTGATCATCTACCACGCCGACGCCAGCCATGTGGGGATGTACGTGGGCGACGGCGCGATCGTCCACGCACCCCGCCCCGGGCGGAACGTGACGCTCGCCGGCGCGGGCTCGATGGCGATCCTCGGGGTCGTCCGTCCGGACAAGTGAGCGAAACCACAACAAGAAGGACGGAGTGAGCCGGGTCACGCGGGAGTTGCGTGACCCGGCTCACCTGCGCCGCGTGACGTTCGTCATCAGCCGGGGAGCAACTACGCCCTGATGCGCGGCATATGCCAACCACTCTTCCCGGAACGCCATTCCCCCGCACCCCCCGCTACCGCTATGGTCCCGGTCTGGTGGGACGTCGTTCGTCGCCCCACCGCGCCCTCGGGGGGAGGGAAGGAAACACACCGATGTCCGTACCCGTTCCGCGCCAGCGGACCGGCTCAGCAGTCACCGTAGGCCCCATCGCCGCAGCGCCCGCCACCGCAGGTCCCATCGCCGCCGACCCCGTCTCGGAGTCCGCGGGCGGCGGCGACCTGATGCTCCTCGTCATCGAGGACGACCCGGCGGGCACCTTCACCGTCCCCGAGCTGCTGGGCGCCGCCGGTACGCGCGTCCGTATCCGCACGGCCCGCAACCTCACCGAGGCCGAGCGGCTCCTCACGGACGACATCCACTGCATCCTCGTCGACCTCGCGCTGCCGGGCTCCGCCCGCGACCGCGCCGAGGGCGACGAGCTCGCCGTGCTGCGCCACGTCCTGCGGATCGCGCCGAAGCACGCCGTGCTGGCGCTGACCGCGGACGCCGACTCCGAGCGCGCGGCCGAGGCCGTACGGGTCGGGGCACAGGACTTCCTGCACCGGGACGAGCTGGACGGACGGGTCCTCAGCCGGGCCATCCGCTACGCCGTCGAGCGCAAGCGCGCCGACAGCGCCCAGGTGAAGCTGGCCGAGTCGCGACTGCGGGCGCAGGAGAACGCCCGACTCGAGCGCGGGCTGCTGCCCACGCCCCTGCTCCAGGGCAGCGACCTGCGGTTCGCGGCCCGCTACCGCCCCGGACGCTCACGCGCCCTCCTCGGCGGTGACTTCTACGACACGGTCCGCACCCCGGACGGCACGGTCCACGCGATGATCGGCGACGTCTGCGGGCACGGCCCCGACGAGGCCGCCCTCGGCGTGGAGCTGCGCATCGCCTGGCGGGCGCTGACGTTCGCCGGGATGTGCGGCGACGAGCTGCTCTCGACGCTCCAGCAGGTACTGGAACACGAGCGCGAGAGCGACGAGATCTTCGCGACCCTCTGCACGGTCGACATCGCACCGGACGGCCGGCGGGCCGGCCTGTGCCTGGCCGGGCATCCCTCCCCGCTCATCGTCCGCAAGGGCCGGCCCGCGCGGCTGCTCCCGTACGAGAACGGGGGGCCGGCCCTGGGCCTGCTGCCGCGTGCCCGCTGGCCCCGCCGTCAGGTGGAGCTGGGCGCCGCGTGGAGCCTGATGATGTACACGGACGGCCTGATCGAGGGCCGGACCGGAGCGGGCGGGGACCGGCTGGGCCAGGACGGCATGGTGGACATGGTCAACCGCCAGCTCGCGGCCGGGCTCGGCGGCGAGGCGCTGCTGGAGGCCGCGGTGGCAGAGGTGCGCGAGCTGAACGGCGGCGATCTGACCGACGACGTGGCCGTGCTGCTGCTGGACCGCGACCGGCCGCACGGCTGAGGCCCGGCGGGGGCCGGGCCTCTGGGTGCCTGCCTCGGATCCTCCGAGTGCCTGCGTGCTCGCTGGTGATCGGTGCTCCGCGCGTGGTCGGTGCTCCGCGCGTGGTCGGTGCTGCGCGTGCCGTGGGCGCCTTCGGGGCACCGCGGACGCGCCGCCGTCCTACCGTCCGCCGTTGTAGGGCCCGTACGGCCCGTCGCTGCTGGATCCGCCGCGCCGGCCGCCACCCGACACCTGCTGGAGCGCGGGGCGGACGTCGACCAGGAAGACGATCGTCGCGATCAGCCCGGCGATCTGCAGGAACAGCATCGGTACGAACAGGTTCACGGCGACCGTGACACCGAGCAGAATCAGCCAGAACATCTTCGACTGCTTGTCGGCCGCACGGTACGCGTCCTCGCGGGCGAAGGCGGCGAAACCCAGCGCGACCAGGGCGAGGATGAGCATGGCCAGATTGAGCAGCCAGAGAATCGTGCCGAATCCCTCGAGCAACATGCTGTGCACCGCCTAGTGGGTTGAAACGCGTCACGACCACGGTACGGCCAGGACAAGGCCAACGTACCCGCACAACGGGCCGGGAACCCCGAAAGGTGCCCGGCCCGTGGACGTGCGCCCCGGAACGCCGCCGCGAGGCCGCGCGGGGCGGTACCGCTACTTCCCGGCCTGCGGGCTGGTGGACTTCTTCGCCACGGGCTTGCGCGGCGCGGGCTTGCGGGCGGCCGGCGGCGCCGGCTTCCTCTCCTCCGCCTTGGCCGCCGGCTTGGCCGCGGGCTTCGGGGCGGCCTGGGTCTTCGCCGCACCGTTCGTGGCCTTCGGCGCCTCGGCCTTGGGCGCGGGCTTCGGCTCCGCCTTGGGCTCGACGGCGATCGCGATCTCGGTGATCTCCTCCGCGGCCTCGCCGCGCCACGACTTCACGGCCTGCTCACCGTGCTCGGCGACCTTCTCGTAGGTCTCGCGGGCCCGGACCGCGTACTCAGCGGCCACGCCCACGCTGCGCAGGGCCAGGTCCTGCGCGTTCTCGCCGATCTTCTTCAGGTCGGTGTCCAGGCTCCCGAGCACCTCGGTCACCTTGGCCTGCACGGTGGCCTGGGCCTCGCGGGCCTGAGCCACCACCTTCGCCTGCACGGCCTTCGGGTCGGTCTCCCGTACGGACTCGATACGGGCGGGCGCCTCGGCGCGCAGCTGCTCGATCAGCGCGGGCACCTTCTTCGCCTGCTGCACGGCGAGGTCGGCCGTGCCGGCGGCGAAGTAGAGGGGGGTGGGGTCGGTGAGGGTCTTGCGCAGGTCATCGGTGATGGCCATGACTGTGGTCCTCCCGGATCGCAGATTCGTCGGTTCAGACTTCGGGTGATGAGGGTTGGTCGGCACCACTTCCTGCGGCCGTACGGGGGCCGTCCTCAGAGGTGTCCTTATCCGTATCGGCGGCGAAGCCGTTCTCCTTGCGGAACGATTCGTAGATCTGCAGCAGTACCTGCTTCTGCCGCTCGTTGATCGAGGGATCGGCGAGGATGACGGCCCGCGTCTCCAGCTCGTCCCGCTCGCGCTCGTCGAGGATCCCGGCCCGGACGTACAGCGTCTCGGCGGAGATCCGCAGCGCCTTGGCGACCTGCTGCAGCACGTCGGCGCTCGGCTTGCGCAGCCCGCGCTCGATCTGGCTCAGGTACGGATTGGACACCCCGGCGGCGTCGGCGAGCTGCCGCAGCGACAGCTGCGCGTTGCGCCGCTGCTCGCGGAGATAGTCACCGAGACTGCCGACGTTGAGGGATGCCATGGTGTCGATGGTGCTGCATCGTTGCTAACAATTGCAAGCACCTGCTTGCAAAAGTGCGCTCCATCACCCGGGCGGCCGACCGGGAACCGGATGCGGCGTGGCCGCGTCGAGGGCCGCCGGTGCGGCGGGAGCCGGGGCGCTGACGGGCGTCCCCGGCCGGGCGGGGGTCTGTACCGTGGCCGGTGTGTCCCGTGTACCCCTCTCCGACCTCGTCAGGCTGCGCCGGGCCCGTGACGCGATGGACCGCGACTACGCACAGCCCCTGGACGTACCGGCGCTGGCGCGCATCGCCCTCATGTCGCCGGGCCACTTCTCGCGAAGCTTCCGGTCGGCATACGGCGAGACGCCCTACGGCTATCTCATGACGCGCCGGATCGAACGGGCCAAGGCGCTGCTGCGGCGTGGCGACCTGTCGGTGACGGAGGTCTGCATGGAGGTCGGCTGTACCTCGCTCGGCTCCTTCAGCTCGCGGTTCACCGAGCTGGTCGGCGAGAGCCCCAGCGTGTACCGGGCCCGCGACCACGGCGACGGCGCCGCCATCCCGGCCTGCATCGCGAAGATCCACACCAGGCCGATCAGGAACGGAGAAGCGAAGAGCCCCGCCGGTCCGTAGCGTGACGGGCATGGACATCAAGCTTTCACAGTGCTTCATCGCCGTCGACGACCACGACAAGGCGCTCGCCTTCTACCGCGACGCACTCGGCCTCGAGGTGCGCAACGACGTCGGGTTCGAGGGCATGCGGTGGGTGACCGTGGGCTCGCCCTCGCAGCCGGACGTGGAGATCGTCCTCGAGCCGCCGCTCGCGGATCCGAACGCCACGGACGCCGACCGCCAGGCGGTGGCCGAACTGCTGGCCAAGGGGCTGCTGCGCGGCGTCATCTTCCGAACCGACGACGTCGACGCCACGTTCGAGCGGATCCGCGCCGCGGGCGGCGACGTACTGCAGGAGCCCATGGACCAGCCGTACGGCGTCCGCGACTGCGCCTTCCGCGACCCGGCCGGGAACATGCTCCGGTTCAACCAGCCGCGCGCCAAGTAGCCGAGTAGGGGACACACAGGGGGCGGCGACGACCGGGACGGGCCGGGCCGGCGGGCGGGCGGTTCCAGGGGCAGGGCGGAGCGATTCCAGGGGCAGGGCTAGCGTTCTGCCATGCCGCTGCCCGACTCACTCCATGTGCGCTCCACCCGGCTCGCCTACGACACCGTCGCCGCCGACTACGAGGACCTTGTCCGGGACGAACTGGCGACGAAGCCCCTGGACCGGGCCATGCTCGGGGCGTTCGCCGAGGTGGTGAGGGCGGCGGGGGCAGGGCCCGTGGCCGACGTGGGATGCGGACCCGGGCGGATCGCGGCGTATCTGGCCGGGCTCGGCGTGGACGTGTTCGGGGTCGACCTGTCACCCGAGATGATCGCGGTGGCCCGTCGGACGCACCCGGACCTGCGTTTCGAGGTGGGGAACATGACCGCGCTCGGGTCGGCGGACGGCGCGCTCGGCGGGATCGTCGCGTGGTACTCGACGGTGCACACCCCGCCGGAGGCACTGCCGGACGTCCTCGCCGAGTTCCGGCGGGTCCTCTCCCCGGGCGGTCGGCTGCTGATCGCCTTCAAGGCGGGTGACGAACGCAGGCACCTGGACCACGCGTACGGACACGAACTCTCGCTCGACGTCTACTGGATGCCCCCGGAACGGATCGCCGCCGTGGTCGCGGGGGCCGGGCTCGAAGTGGAGGCCACGCTGGTGCGCGAGCCCGACGAGCGGGAGCGGCCCCGGCAGGGACGGCAGGCGTTCCTCATGGCGCGCCGCACCTGAGTCGCCGCGACCGCCTCCACACACGCACCGCACCCGCACCCACGGCCGTCGCCGGCTTCGTACCTTCCCCCCTCCGCGCCACCGTCCGCGTTCCGCCGTCCCGTCCCGCCGCCCTTCAGGAAGCCGAGAATGACCCAGGTCATCGCCGTCGCCGTCATCACCGTCCTGGCCGTCATCAGTCCCGGCGCCGACTTCGCCATGACCGTGCGCAACAGCTATCTGTACGGCAGGACCGCCGGGCTGCTCGCGGCGGCCGGCATATCCCTGGGCGTCCTGGTGCACGTCGCCTACACCATGCTCGGCGTAGGGCTGCTCGTGAGCCGCAGCCCCGCCGTGTTCACGGTGATGAAGCTGGTCGGCGCGCTCTACCTCGTCTACATCGGCGTGAGGACCTTCACCGCCCGCACCCGCCTGGACATCGATCTTTCCGGGCCGGGCGGACTCTCGCGGACGCAGGCTCTCCGCACCGGCTTCCTGACCAATGCGCTCAACCCCAAGACCATGCTGTTCGTGGTGAGTACGTACACCCAGGTCGTGACCGCCGGGACGCCCCTCGCCCAACGGATCGGGTACGGGTTGTTCATGTCCCTGGCCCATCTCGTCTGGTTCAGCCTGGCCGCGCTGTGTTTCTCCCACGAGACGCTGCGGGCCCGGATGCTGCGCCGGCAGGCGGTGCTGAACCGGGTCATCGGTTCGGTTCTGGTCGGCCTGGGCGTGGCGCTCGCCCTCACCCCCGCAGCGTGAGCGGCCCGTCCGCATGAGCGCCGGTTCCGCATGAGCGCCGGTTCCGCATGAGCGCCGGTTCCGCGTGAGCGCCGGTTCCGCATGAGCGCCGGTTCCGCGTGAGCGAACGGCCGCGTGGGCTCCGCCTAGACGTGCGGGACGCCCGACAGGAGGGCCATGTCCTCCTCGGTCAGCCGCAGCGCGCCCGCCGCCACGTTCTCCTCCAGATGGGCGGGATCGCCCGTGCCCGGGATCGCCAGTACGTGCGGGCCGAGGCCGAGCGTCCAGGCCACACGGACCTGTGCGGGGCTCACGCCGTGGGCACGGGCGACGGCGAGGACGGGGTCGTGCTCCGTTCCGACGACGCCCGCTTCCCGGCCCCGGCCCGCGATGGCGAAGAACGGCACGTACGCGACGCCCTGTTCACCGCAGGCGGCGATGAACTCGCGCTCCTCGCGCGGCACTCCGACGGTGCAGGCGTTCTGGACGCAGACGACCGGCGCGATCGTACGCGCCTCGGCGAGTTGGGCCGGCGAGACGTTGGAGACGCCGAGGTGACGGACGAGTCCGGCCTCCCGGAGCTCGGCCAGGGCGCCGAAGTGCTCGGCGACGGAGCCGGTCGCCTTGCTCCTCGGGACACGGAGGTTGACCACGTCGAGATGGTCGCGGCCGAGTTGGCGGAGGTTCTCCTCCACCTGGCCGCGGAGCTGGGGCGGCGAGGCCCAGCACCAGTCGCCGGACGCGTCCCGCCCGGCCCACACCTTGGTGGCGATGACGAGGTCGTCGGCGTACGGCGCGAGCGCGGTGTTGATCAACTCGTTGGCCGACCGCAGCGACGAGAAGTAGAAGGAGGCCGTGTCGATGTGGTTCACGCCGAGCTCGACCGCGCGACGCAGCACGGCGATCGCGCGGCGCCGGTCGCTCGGTCCGCCGTCGGCGTTCGCCGTCAGGCGCATCGCGCCGAATCCGAGCCTGTTGACCGTGAGGTCGCCGAGCTTCCAGGTGCCGGCCGCTGTCGCGTTGATCGTCTCCGAGGTCATGGGCGGAGTCTGACACGCCGCCCCCGGACCCGGGAGCGAGAACATCCACTTCTGGATAATCTGCCACGGATCGAATTGTTACGCTTGCACCATGACGGCCATGGCACCCGCCCGCACGGAACCCGACCTCTCCTATCTCCTGGACCACACCAGCCATGTGCTCCGCACCCGAATGTCGGCCGCGCTGGCCGAGATCGGACTGACCCCGCGGATGCACTGCGTACTGGTCCACGCCCTGGAGGAGGAGCGAACCCAGGCCCAGCTCGCCGAGATCGGCGACATGGACAAGACCACCATGGTCGTCACGGTGGACGCGCTCGAGAAGGCCGGGCTCGCCGAGCGACGGCCGTCCCGGTCGGACCGCCGCGCCCGGATCATCGCGGTGACGGAGGAAGGTGCGCGAATCGCCGGACGAAGCCAGGAGATCGTCGACGCCGTGCACCAGCAGGCGCTGTCGTCCCTCCCCGGCCCGGAGCGCGGGAGCCTGCTGCGCGCCCTGACCCTGCTGACCGAGGGGCACCTCGCCACCCCTGTGGAGAGTCCGCGCCCGGCACGACGGGCGCGCCAGCGCGAGAAGTGACATGCAGGAGAAGTGACGTGCAGGAGAGGGACTTGCGCGAGAAGTGACTTGCGCGAGAAGCGATGTGGACGGACGCGGCGTTGGAGAGCGCACGAGCAGGCGGGGCCAGGGGGTGACGGAAGGAGCGGAGAGGCAACGGAGCGCAAAGTGGGTCCGTAAAAAATAGTCCGCAACAAAACCTTCTGCTACGGTCTTTCGTAGTCGGCGCGGTCCGCTGCCCGTGTGCGTGAGCCGCCGGCGTGTGCATCTCGGCACCCATCGACGGGAGAGACCGCATGTCCGCAGTTCCCGCTCCGCCCAAGGCCACCTCCGGCACCGCCACGACCGCCCTCCGATCGCGCTGGGTCGCCCTCGGGGTCGTCGCCACGGGCCTGTTGATGACGATCCTCGACGGCAGCATCGTCACCGTCGCCATGCCGGCCATCCAGCACGACATGGGCTTCTCGCCCGCGGCGCTCAGCTGGGTCGTCAACGCGTATCTGATCCCGTTCGGCAGCCTGCTCCTGCTCGCGGGGCGGCTGGGCGACCTCATCGGCCGGAAGCGGATGTTCCTCGCCGGGACCGCGGTCTTCACGGCTGCCTCCCTGCTCGCGGGCCTCGCCTCGTCGCCCGGGGTGCTGCTCGCCGCCCGGCTCCTCCAGGGCGCCGGAAGCGCGATGGCCTCCGCCGTCGGGCTGGGCATCCTGGTGACCCTGTTCACCGAGGCGGCCGAACGTGCCAGGGCCGTCGCGGTGTTCAGCTTCACGGGGGCGGCGGGCGCGTCGCTCGGGCAGGTACTGGGCGGGATTCTCACCGACGCCCTCGACTGGCACTGGATCTTCTTCATCAACCTGCCGATCGGACTCGCCGTGCTCGCCCTCGCCGTGCACGCACTGCCCGCCGACCGCGGCCCGGGACTGCACGAAGGAGCCGATGCCGCCGGCGCGGTCCTGGTCACCGCCGGGCTGATGACCGGCATCTACGCGGTCGTCAAGGTCGAGCAGTACGGCTGGTACTCGGCCCACACGCTCGGTCTCGGCGCGACGGCCGCCGCCCTGCTCATCGCGTTCGCCGTCCGCCAGGCCACCGCCGCGACCCCGCTCGTACCGCTGCGGATCTTCCGCTCCCGCCGTGTCGCGGGCGCCAACGCGGTCCAGATGCTGATGGTGGCCGCGCTGTTCTCGTTCCAGATCCTCGTCGCGCTGTACCTGCAGAAGGTCCTCGGGTACGGCGCCGCCGGCACCGGTCTCGCGATGCTGCCGGCGGCCGTGGCCATCGGCGCGGTGTCCCTGGGCGTCTCGGCCAGGCTCAACGCCCGCTTCGGGGAACGCGATGTGCTGCTCGCCGGGCTCGTCCTGCTGATCGGGATGCTGGCCCTGCTCTCCCGCCTGCCGGTACGCGCGGACTACGTCACCGATCTGCTGCCCCTGATGCTGTCGGCCGCGGGATTCGGCCTGGCTCTGCCGGCGCTGACGACGCTCGGCATGTCGGGCGCGGGGGACGACGACGCCGGGCTGGCGTCCGGGCTGTTCAACACCACCCAGCAGATCGGCATGGCCCTGGGCGTCGCCGTCCTGTCCACGCTGGCGGCGGGCCGCAGCGAACGCCTCCTGGCCGACGGCACGTCCGCGGCCGCGGCCCTGACCGCGGGCTACCGGCTCGCGTTCACGGTGGGCGCGGGCCTTCTCGTGGCGGCGTTCGCCGTCGCACTCCTGACCCTTCGCCGGCCGGTGGCGCGAAAGCTGCCCGAGGCCGACCGCACCCCGGCCCCGACTCCGCCTGCGAGCCCCTCGACTCCCTGACCGCAAACTCCCGGAACTCCCTGACCGGGCACTCCCTCACCGGAGACCTTCATCTGCCCCGCCGACCGGGGGCCACGCCGGTGCCGTCCGGCCGGCCTCCCCACCACCGCCTTGGTCCCCGTCCCCGCCCGACCGCCGACCGGCCCCCGCCTCCCGGTCGGCGGTCAACCGGTGCCAGTGGCGTCTCGTACGTCCGCCCATCGTGCCCCGCCAACGGCGCCCACCGCATTCCGATAGGCGGCCGGAAATCAGTGTTGCCCAGCGCGCCCGTCCCGCATTAGGTTGGGCGCGTGACTGCCGGGTCGGCCATGGGCCAAGAACGAGTAGGGCACCCGGCCTTGGCGTGATGCCGAGGCGGGCGAGAGGCCCGCCTTTTCTGCTTTCCACGGCGCGTGCTGCCGCACCGCCGTTCTCGCGATTGCCGCACCCGGTGCGGCCGCGCGCCGACGCACCCCGTACGCCCCGCCCGACGGCACACATGCCCGCGCACCTGCGGAGGCCTGTGCCCGCAGCGCATGTACGGACCGTGCGGCCTCCGCGCCTGCGCGTACCGCGCACCCTTCCTTTCCCCCACCCGTCAGGCGTCGACGCGCCCTGCCCCGGGTGAATTCGCCATGCCCGAAACCGCGAAAGCACAAGAAGAAAGCAGAGAATGCCGAACGATTTCAACCAGCAGGTCATCGATGAGTTCCGCGCCAACCGCGGCCGTGTCGGGGGCTATTTCGAAGGAGCCAGGCTGCTCCTTCTGACGACCACCGGGGCACGGTCCGGCGCCCCGCACACCACCCCCGTCGGCTACCTCCCGGACGGCGGCGAACGCGTTCTCGTCATCGCCTCCGCCGGCGGCTCGCCGAAGCACCCCGACTGGTACCACAACATCGTCGCGAACCCCCGGCTCACCGTCGAGGACGGCGTCTTCACCTACGAGGCCCGCGCCGTGGTGCTCGACCCGGAGGAGCGCGACGGCGCCTTCGCCCGTGCCGTGGAGGCGGATCCCGGCTGGGGGGAGTACCAGGCGAAGACCGGACGCGTGATCCCGGTCGTCGCCCTCGAGTCGGTCGAGAACGGCCCGCCGAACATGGGCACCGCGTCCATGGGCGAGGCCATCAAGGCGGTCCACGACGCATTCCGGCGCGAACTCGCCCTCATCCGCGACGAGATCGCCACCGCCGGCCCGAGGCTCGGCGCCCAGCTCCGGATCAACTGCCTGACGCTCTGCCAGGGCCTGCACAACCACCACACCGGCGAGGACACCGCCCTCTTCCCCTTCCTCGCCGGGCGGTACGAGGAACTCGCCCCGGTGATGGACCGGTTGCGCGAGGAGCACGGGAAGATCGCGGCGCTCCTGGACGAACTGCGCCGCGTCGTCACGGCGGACGGCACCGAGCCCGGGCTCGTTCAGGCCGAAGTCGGACGGCTCACCGACGAGCTCGAGACACATCTCGCCTACGAGGAGGAGCAGTTGATCCCCGTTCTCGACGCCGCCGCCTGACCGGGCGCCGGGCCGGTGACCCGGCGCGCGGCTCAAACACGTGCCCGGGCTCCGGCCCTGCTGGTATCCACGGGTGATGCCCCTCAGCACATCCGCTTGGCGCCCCGACTTCTTCCGGTACGTCGTCGGCCGCGGTGTGTCCACCGCCGGGACCGCCCTCGTCAACGTCGTGATCGCCTTCGCGGTCCTCGCCGCCGACGGCGACGGACTCTCCGTCGGGCTCGTACTGGCCGGCTCCGTGCTGACGCAGACGCTGCTGATCCCGGTGGGCGGGGTGGTGGCGGACCGGGTGGACCGCCGGACGGTGGTCGTGCTGGGCAACGCGGCGCTCGCCGCCGCGCACGGCACCATGGGGCTGTTGCTGCTCCTGGCCCCCGAGCGGGTCGCGGTGTGGATGTTCGCCGCCGCCGCGGCGACGACGGGTGCCGCGAGCGCCGCCGTCCAACCGGCGTTCCAGGGGCTCATCGTGCAACTGGTGCCGCCGGCGGCGCTCCAGCACGCCAACGCGAGTCTGCGTCTGGTCCTGAATCTGGCGCGCATCGCCGTACCCGGCCTGGGCGCGATGCTCGGCGCGGCCTTCGGGCACGGGCAGGTGCTGCTCGCCGCGGCAGTGGCGTTCGGTGCGTGCTGCGCGGTACTGGCGGGCCTGCGGGTGGTGACGCCACCGCGCGCGGTCGGTGCCGTGCTCACCGGCGCCCGGGAGGGCTGGGAGGCGTTCCGCAGTCGGCCGTGGATGTGGGGGTACGCGCTCGCCGGAGCCGTCGCCGTACCGCTGTGGCTCGCCGGGTACCAGCTCCTCGGCCCACTCGTCCTCGCCGGCCGGGCGAACGGCCAGGCCCACTGGGGCTGGGCCGTTTCGGTTTTCTCCGGGGGCATGGTGCTCGGATCGCTGATCGCGCTGCGCTGGCGGCCTCGGCGCGTGATGCTCGCCTGTGTGCTGGTGCAGCTGGTCTGGCCGCTGCCGCTCGCCGTGCTGGCCGCGCATCCCGAACTCCGCTGGCTGCTCGCCGCCATGCTGGTCAGCGGCGCGAGTCTGGAGCTCGCCGTGGTGCTCTACGAGACGGCCAAGCAGCAGCAGGTCCCGGAGGAACTGATCGGCCGGGTCAGCTCGCTGTCGATGTTCGGCGAGACCGCGCTCGTACCGCTCGCGTACGTCCTGGCCGGGACCGTCGCCGACCGCATCGGCTCGACGCCCGTGATGTGGATCTGCTGCGCCGGCATCCTCGCCGTCACCGTGGCCCTGCTGCCGGTACGCGATGTGCGCCGGCTGCGGCGGCTTCCGGCCGCCGGGCGGGGTGCGGCGAAGGTTCCCGAGCGGTCCATGAGCGAGGCGGACTGAGACCGGAACGGGCGGGGACGGGGCTCACCCCTCCCCGTCGGCCCTGCGTCCCTCGATCAGGACCGCCACACCGTCCAGGATCCGCTCCAGCCCGAAGGCGAACTCGTAGCCGGGCTCGTCGGGTTGGGTCATCACTCCGGAGCCGAGCAGCCGGGCCACCGACGGGTAGCGGTCCGGGTCGGCGAGGCGGGCGAGGGTGTTCTGGTGGCGGGCCATGAACTCCTCGGGGGTACCGCCGGCCCTGACGGCCGTGTCGAGCTCCGCCATCATCGTGGCCTCGCTGCGGACGAACCCACTGACCAGCAGGATCACCGAGATCTTCGCGCCGTCGTCGAGCCCGGTGGTCTCCAGTGCCACCAGGCCCTGTTCCCACCAGGCCACCATGTTCGGCGTCGCGGGCGGGCCGGAGACCGGGATCCGCAGCGCCCACAGATGGCTCAGCAGCACCTCCCGCTGCGCCCGTGCCCAGGCGGTGAGGGCCTCACGCCAGTCCGCGTCGCGGGGTGCCGGGGGCGGCGGCCCGAGAGCGGCCTCCTGCATCAGTACGTAGAGCTCGTCCTTGGCGGCCACGTAGCGGTAGAGGGACATGGTCGACACGCCAAGGGCCTTCGCCACCCGGCCCATGGAGACCGCGGGCAGCCCCTCCTCGGCGGCGATCGCCACGGCGGCCCCGACGATCCGGTCGAGGCTGAGGCCCGGCTTGGGCCCCTTCGCGGGCCGCTCCCGCAGCCCCCACGCGGCCTCGATGCTCGCGGGCAGCCCGGTACGGCCGGCTCCCGCGCCGCGATCCGCCATCGGTCGCACCTCCGCTCTCCTGGCACCTTGACGCACATCCTAGTAATGCGTAACTCTTACGCAGTAACGCGTATGCCATACGCAGTACTGACCACAGGGGGGTACCGCCGTGAAACCGAGCGCGCACGAACCGCATGGACCGCGCAAACCGCAGGCACCGCAGGAACCGCACGACCACCGTGAACCGCACACACCCGACGAGCCGCACACACCCGACGAGCCGCGCCACGCGCCCCACCCGCGCCCCGGCCGCCGTCGCCCCGGCCCGTCCGGCCCGTCCGGCCGGTCCGGCCCGTCCGGACCAGGGAGCGGGCGGCACCCGATCCCGGCCATCGAGGCCACGGCCCTGCAGAAGTCCTACGGCGACGTCCGGGTCCTCGGCGGCGTCGACCTGCGCGTCGAACGCGGCACCGTCTTCTCGCTCCTCGGCCCCAACGGCGCGGGCAAGACCACCACCATCCGCATCCTCACCACGCTCACCGGGGCGGACGCCGGCACCGCCCGCGTCGCCGGACACGACGTCGTCGCCGAGCGGTCCGCCGTACGCCGGGCCATCAGCCTCACCGGACAGTTCGCCGCCGTCGACGAGATGCAGACCGGCGAGGAGAACCTGCGCATGATGGCCCGGCTCAGCGGCGCCTCCAGGGCAGCCGCCCGGAGCCGCGCCGCCGAACTGCTGGAGCGCTTCGACCTCACCGCGGCGGCCCGGCGGCCCGCTCGTACCTACTCGGGCGGCATGCGCCGGCGGCTCGACCTTGCCGCGGGCCTCGTCGGCAACCCCGAGGTGATCTTCCTGGACGAGCCCACGACCGGACTCGACCCACGCAGCCGACAGCAACTGTGGGAGGTGGTACGTGAGTTGTCGACCGACGGAGCCACCGTCTTCCTCACCACCCAGTACCTGGAGGAGGCCGATCAGCTCGCGGACCGCATCGCCGTGATCGACGGCGGGCGGATCGTCGCCGAGGGCACCTCGCACGACCTCAAGAGCCGGGTCGCGGGCCACCGCCTCGACCTCGTCCTCAGCAGCCGCGCCGCGTACGAGCGCCTCGCCGCACGGGCGGTCCTCAGCATCCCCGAGACTCTGACCCTCGGCGTGCCGACCGACGGCACGGCGGTTCACGTACGGGCGCTCCTGGACGAACTCGACCCGGGACGGGGCGATGTGGCCCGCTTCTCCCTGCACACCGCGACGCTCGACGACGTCTTCCTGACCCTCACCCGTACGCCGCCGCGGACGGCCACCTCGTCCGCCGTGTCCACCGAGTCCACCGAGGAGGCCACCCGTGTCTGACGCGCTCACCCTGACGGGCCGCGCCCTGCGCCTCAGCAGGCGCAACGTCGACGCCGTCATCACCAGTCTGATGCTGCCGGTAATGCTGATGCTGATCTTCGTCTACTTCTTCGGCGGGGCCATCGAGACCGGCACGGCGTACGTCACCTACGTCGTCCCCGGGGTGCTGCTGCTGTGCGCGGGCTTCGGCGCGTCCACCACGGCCGTGACGGTCAGCGAGGACATGAAGGGCGGCATCATCGACCGCTTCCGCTCGCTGGACATCGGCGGCCTCCCCATCCTGACCGGCCACGCCGCCGCCAGCACGGCCCGCAACCTCGTCTCGACCGCCCTCGTCCTCGGCGTCGCCTTCGCGATCGGCTTCCGCCCCTCGGCGAGCCCGGCCGGCTGGCTCGCCGCGGCCGGCATCCTGCTCGCCTTCGTCATCGCCGTGTCCTGGCTGTCGGCGGCGATCGGGCTGCTCGCGAAGACCCCTGAAGCAGCCGGCGGATTCACCTTCTTCATGATGTTCCTGCCATACCCGAGCAGCGCGTTCGTACCGATCGAGACGATGCCGGACTGGCTGCACGGCTTCGCGGAGCACCAGCCGGTCACCTCGGTCATCGAGTCCCTGCGCGGCCTGCTGCTGGGCCGGCCGGTCGGCGACTCGCCGTGGATCGCGCTGCTGTGGTGCGCGGGGCTGCTGGCCGTGGGGCTGGTGGGCGCGTCGTCGCTCTTCAGGTGGCGGACGAGGTGAGCCGGGGGTGGCGCTTGCACCAGGCTTGCAGGGCGTCGGCGATCTGCCACGGCTCGGGTACGGAGCCCAGCCCGAGCGGACCGGCACCGCGCAGCAAGACCCGGTGCAGGCGCCCGGCAGTCTCCTCCAGCCGCGTCCTCTCGGCACCGGATCCGGTGCCGGGGGCCGGGCCGTGCACGGTCAGTGCGGATCGGATGACGTCCGTGAACACCGACTGTGCCTCCTTGAAGGCCAGCAGCAGCCGCAGGTCGCGCCGCCATCCCAGGGAGGCCCCCGGCCGGGCCCGCTCCACCCGGTGCGCCCACTCCCGGGCGACCGCCACGGCCTGCCGGTCCGGGTAACCGGCCAGATGGAGATGGGTCGCCAGGTCGTAGAGAGGATCGCCGGCGATCGCGAGCTCCCAGTCGATCGTCCAGAGCGTCCGCCGGGCGTCCAGGACGAGGTTCTCCCGATGGAGGTCCCCGTGCAGGAGGCAGAAGGGGCGCTCCCGCAGCCCTTCGGCACGGTCCAGGAGCCGCCGCAGGGAGACGTCCGTGACGCCCAGAACCTCGAACAGGTCCCCGTATTCGGGCTCGTTGTCCTGGTAGACCCGGGTACCGACGAACCGGATGAGCCCTCGCAGAAAGCCCGCGGTGTCCCCGTCGCGAGGCCGGTCGGCCGGATCACAGGTCCGTTCGAGGTCCAGGTCGGCCGGTCTGATCACCACCAATTCGGTGAACAGCCGCAGGAGTTGCCCGACGACCTCCCGGGGCAGCCACCCCTCGCGTCCGTACCTGGTGCCCAGTGTGGCGCCCTCCACGAACCGTTGCAGCGGAACGCCCTCCACCTCGACGAGCTCGGGCACGCTGCCCACCCGTCCGCGGAGTTCGCCGATCAACCGCTCCTCGGACGCGAAGCATCTACGGTCGAACCAGAGGAGTCCCGGCTTGGGCTCGCGGCACTTCCAGCGCACCGTGCCGTCCACGCCGAGGGCCTCGGCCACCTCGGGCGGCAAGGGGATCACGTACGTCTCGTGGTGATGGCCCTCGATCGGCCCTTCGACCCGGTTTTCGTCACGGCTCAGGGTGATGGCTCGCCGACGTGCGGCGGACATCGGTTCGCCCATGGCCGCAGCCCTCTTGCCCAGTGGTACCGAAGTGAGGAGTGCACGCTACCGCCTCACGGCTCCCCCCGTCCCACGTACCCGCGCAGCGACCCGCCGTGGAGTCCTCGAATGCCCCGTGCGGGTGACGGAGGGCCGGCACGCCGCGCGTGCACGCGACCCGTAGGACCGGTAGGAGTCGAGCATCCGTTCCCGGCGCCCTAGGCGAGCCGGCGCCCCCGTCGCACGATCGCCAGCACCGGTTCCAGTGAGTCCACGACCACCGTCGCACCGGCCGCGCGGAGTCGTTCCGCGCGGCGGGCGTCCTGGGCGTAGCCGAGGAAGTTGACGCCCGCGGCGCGTGCCGCGAAGAGGTCCGACGGGGTGTCGCCGATCATCAGGGCGCTCGCCGGGGTGGCGCCGAGGGAGTCCAGGGCGCGCAGCACACAGTCCGGGTCGGGCTTGAGGAGGCCGAGGTCCGGGGCACGGCCGTGGACGTGGCGGGCGAAGCAGTCGCGCAGCCCGCGTCCGCTGAGGTACTCCTCCGCCGCCCGGGGCGAGTTGTTGGTGGCGACCGCCAGTCCGTCCGCGACCGCGCTCCAGGTGCGGATCAGGGGATCCGCCCAGGCGGTGGGCCAGGCGCTCCGGGTGGCGAGCAGTTCCTGGCGGGTGAGTTCCCGCTCCAGACCCTCGACCACGTCGCTGCCCGGATGCAGCCTGGCCACCGCCCGCAGCACGTCGTGCGGGTCCTCGGCGGCCCGCTGCTCGTCCGTGAGCCGCACCTCGCCGCCGTGCCGGTCCAGCCAGCCGACCAGGCTCTCCGCGACCCCGGAGGCCGGGTGGCGGGCGAAGAGGCGGCAGATGGGGCCGTCGAAGTCGAAGAGGACGTGGTCGGCCCCGTTGATCAGATCCTCGATGGTCTCCGCCACGTGCGCCGCCTGTTCGTCGAGTACCGCATCAGTAGTCACGAAGAGAGTGTCAGGTTCATGGCGATGGTGTTCCAGAGCGCGTCGAACCACTTGCCCGACTGTTCCACGAAAGCGGCGTCCCGGGGCCCGTTGCCGGCGTCGAAGGGGAAGAGGAGCGACTGCGTGCCGAGGGTGTCGTACATCTCCACGGTGGTCGCCTCGATCTCCTCCTCCCGCTTGGTCACCGTGTAGTACGCGAAGAGGGCCTCGGTGCCGTTGAGCACGTAGAGCTTCACCGGCGGGGTGAACGGCAGCGCGCGGAAGGCGACGGTGACGTCGACGCCGTGGGAAACGCGCAGCGCCTGGAGGTTGTGGCGCAGCACCATGCCCTGGGCGTTGCGCTGCGCCAGCCAGCGCTGGTGGATCAGGTCGTCCTCGTCCGTGTCGGCGACGGACGTCGGAAAGGCGAGGTCGATGTTGCGGTCGGGCAGCAGCAGCCGCACCTCGACGGCCTCGGGCCGGATCCGCCCCTCGTGGATCAGCCGCAGCGGTTCCGCCAGCGCCAGCATGAGCGTCTCGGCCGTAAGACACAGGGCGTCGACGCGCACCTCGGGCACCGAGAACGCCTTCGCCAACTGCGGGGCCAGGGCGACCATCGTGGGCTGCGGCCTGATGTCCTCGCCGTCGCCCGGGCCATCCGGACGCTCGGCGACCCGGGCGGGGGCACCCCGGGTGACATGGGTGAGCAGGCCGTCCTCCTGGAGGATCCTGAGTGCCTGCCGTACGGTGCCCCGCTCCACGCCGAACTCCTGGATGAGCTGGGACTGCGTGGGCATGTGGTCGCCGGGCCGGAGCACACCACTGTCGATCCGGCCACGCAGCACATCGGCGATGTCGTGATGTGTCGGCTTTCTTACGTTCACCGTGCCGTTCTCGTGGTTCACAACTCGACGCTACAACTCTTCGCGAGTTATGGGCAGTTACCGAACACGGGTTAGTCGACATTGCCAAGTGGGGACAACTCAATTGAGTTGGCGCCAACTTGCGAGACATGGTCGAAGTGATGCCGCACCGCCCCGAGTTGGCCTACTTCGACGACTGCGCTCCTCCCCGACCCCAAGGAGGGACCTGCCATGCCACTCATCGCCTTCGCCCTCGAGGAATTCGTCCAGTGGCGGTTCGGCCTCATGGGCGTGATCGGCCTGGGGCTGCTCAGCTTCGGCCTGCGCGCAAGGAACGCCGCGTGCACCGGCGTGGGCAGCGTCGTGCTGGCACTGCTGCTGCACTCCGCCTCGGTGTGAAGCCGGCGGGCGGCTCCCCGGCCGCCCGCCCGGTTGGACCGGCCGGCCCCGCCCACGCACGGTCGGGATCGTCCGGTTCCGGTCCGGCGCTCAGAACATGTCCGGGCACCAGGCCCGCCGCCGCGCCCGGAACAACGCGTCCGCCAGGGCCGCCGCGCCCGCGCGCTCCTCCGTCACCCGACCCAGATCCGTCAGCCGCAGCACCGATTCGTCCCCCAGGTACAGCGACCCCAGCGCCCCCAGGTCCATGGCGAGATCGGCCGGCAGCCCGGTCGGGGAGCACCGCGCCGCACCTCCGGGAGACACCTCCAGCCGGAACCGGCCGCCTGCCAGGCCCAGCGGGTCGTGCACGTCCAGCACCAGCGTGCCGGGAGCGTCGTACGTACGTGCCTCCAGCGCCCGCTCGACGTCCAGCAGCCGGACCCACAGGAAGTCCGCGCAGGTGACGGTCCGGGCAGCACGCGGGTCGGGCAGCAGCAGCGGAAGCAGATCGTCCGGGGCCCGCCGGCCCGTCCTCACCGTGGTGACCCAGTCCACCGAGCACACGAACTGCCACAGCGCCCGCTCGGCGGCCGGCGACACCGCGATCAGCTTCTCCACCGCCAGCGCCGTGTCGGGCTGACCGGCGTCGGACCAGCCGGACGCCTCGGCCCGGTAGACCGCCAGGCCCTCCACCTCGCCGGCCGCCGAGCGGTACAGCGCGTAGAACGGCTCCTTCCAGGGCTCCGGTCCGGCCTGGGCAACGCCCGTGTTCACCTGCCACCAGCGCTCGTCGCGGTCCGTCGCCCCGGCCCGGCCCGCTCGGAAGCGGTCGTACAGCTCGGGGCCGAGCTTGCGAACCTCCTCGCCGTCGGCCAGATCGATCCGGCCGCCGTCCTCGGGGCCCGACCAGCGCGGGTCGAGCCCGGTGCGCGAAACGTCGACGCTCCACTCCGTGAACCAGGTCGCGGGACCGAAACCGTACCTCCCGTAGATCGGGAACTCCGCCGCGATCAGCGTCGACACGATCTCGCCGCGCTCCTTGGCGGCCGCGAGATCCGCGGTGATCATCCTGGTGAGCAGTCCGCGCCGGCGGTGCGTCGGCGAGACCGTGACGTTCGAGACGGCGTTCGCCGGTACGGCGGCGCCGCCCGGGACCGTGAGCCCCTGCGTGTAGGAGCGGTACGTCGCCACGCAGCGGCCCGCCTCGAAGGCGCCCTGCACCCGGGTCAGATCGAAGTGCGGCAGCCGGTCGGCGACCAGTTCCTCGCTCACCACCGGGGGCTTGAGGAACCCGGTCCTGCAGGCGCGCAGCCAGTCGGCGAACTCGGACTCGGTGACGGGGCGCACTTCTGGGCTCATGACACCCACGCTATGTCTCCCCGCCCCGCCCGTCACAGGGATTACGGCGACGTCCGCCGACGCCCGCCCGCTCCCGGCGCCCGGACCACCCGGAGGCCCGGCGAGCGGCTCGCCGGGCGAGGCGGCCCGTCATCCCACCGCCGTCAGAACACCGCCCGTACCCCGCCCACCGGCTCACCCCCGCCGAGCAGTGGGGAGTCCGCGATCCGCGCCACCACCGGGTCGTCCACGCCCAGCCGTTCCAGCAGCCGGGCCAGCACCGGCCCCAGCGCTCGCGCGCCTCCGTCGTCGATCTTCAGCGCGAGGGCCCGGCCGTCGGGGAGGGCCACCGCCTGGACCGCCTCGGCGCCCACCTTCGACAGCGCGCCCGGCACCGCCCGCATCAGCCAGGTGTCGTGCCGGTGAGTCCCGGCGACGTACTCGGGATGGGCGCGCATCGCGTCCGCCACCCGCCGCTCCACCGACCCCTCCGGCGCCAGCACGTACGACCGGAACGCCCTGGCCAGGCCGGCCAGGCTGATCGCCATCAGCGGTGCTCCGCAGCCGTCCGTACCGACCGCGGCGACCGGCTCCCCCGCGGCCTCCTCCACCACATCGCGCGTCAGCAGCTGCAGCGGGTGGGACGGGTCGGCGTAGCTCTCCAGCGGCCAGCCGTTGACGCGGCACGCCGCGAGCATCGCCGCGTGCTTGCCGGAGCAGTTCATCGCGACCCGGTCGCGGGGCCGGCCGGCCGCCAGGTACCGCTCCGCCTCGGCCTGGTCGAGGGGCAGCGACGGCGGGGTCCGCAGATCACCGGGGGCCAGCCCGTGCTCGGCGAGCATCGTGCGGACGAGGTCGACGTGGAACGGCTCACCGGAGTGGCTGGCCGCGGCCAGCGCGAGCCTCTTCCCGGACAGGTCCACACCCGCCCGCAGCACGGCCGCGGCCTGCATCGGCTTGTTCGCCGAACGGGGCAGGACGGGCACCGCCGGTTCACCGAGGGCCAGTTCGACGCCCCCGTCGGCCGCCAGGACCACCAGGGATCCCCGGTGCCGGCCCTCCACGAAGCCGGAACGGACGGCCTCGGCGAGGACCGGGTGCGGCGCGGGCGCGGCCCTGGGCACGCCGGCGGACACCGACGGGGTGACGGTCATGTGCGGCAGCCTCCCGGGAAGGGCCGGCCGGCCCGAACCGCCCGCCGCGTACGGGCGGTTCGAGCGACCGGCGTTCATTCGGGCGACCGGCGTTCAGGTGAGCAGGTCGTCCACTTGCGCTTCGCCCTCACGGTACCTGCGGGCGATCTCCGCGCTGCAGTCGTCCGCGGTGCGCTGCAACTGCTGCCGCTGACCGGAGACTTCCTGCTCGTAGTCCGCGAGCCGCCCCATCGCCGCGCGCAGTTCGTCGTCCGTGCGCGCGTCCAGGTCGGACAGCTCGACCTCGGAGAGCATCTCCGCGGCCAGCAGCCGGTACTCCTCGCCGCGCGGCACGGACAGGGTGACGTGCCGGGCCGAACTGCCGCGCCGCGACGGCGGGTCGGCGAGGATCCGCGAGAGCCGGTCGACCACGGCGGCGTCCGGACCGGTCCTCTCCGGGCCGCCGGTCGCGGCGGGGAGCAGCGGCGACGGCGGTGCCGAACGCCGGGACAGCTCCGCGCGCAGGATGTCGATCCGGCCCTGCAGCAACCGCCGTACGTAGCTCAGATCGGCCTCGTCCCGCTGGGACTCCTTGCGCAGCGCCCGCAACTCCGGCAGCCGCAGGGCGGCGAGATCGCGCGCGCCGGAATCGGGACAGCCGTCGCCGGTGCGCTGCGCGGGCGGGCGGACGGTGCCGGCCCCCGAGCAGGCACCGCGGGTCATCTGTACGGGACCGGGCGACTGCCCGGCGCCAGGTGTGCTCATGCGTGAATCAGTCCCCTCGACCGGTGCCTGAGGTCTCCCCGGGCCCGGAGGGCCGAGGGGATGCACCGACTCCGTGCATCGTGCCACTACGGACGGTGCCCATGCAGGCGGTCTGCACCCGTTCAGCCCCCGATAGGTTGGTCCGTATGCGTGCAGTGGTGCAGAGGGTCGACGGCGCGAGCGTCGTGGTGGCCGGTGAGACCGTGGGGGAGATCGTCGGCGAGGGGCTGTGCGTCCTGGTGGGGGTGACGCACGACGACACGCCCGAGAAGGCGGCGCAGCTGGCCCGGAAGCTGTGGTCGGTACGGATCCTCGAGGGCGAGAAGTCCTGCTCGGACGTGAACGCTCCGTTGCTGGTGATCTCCCAGTTCACCCTCTACGGGGACGCCCGCAAGGGCCGCCGCCCCACCTGGAACGCCGCGGCGCCCGGCGAGATCGCCGAGCCGCTCGTCGACGAGGTGGTGGCGCGGCTGCGGGAGCTGGGGGCACGGGTGGAGACGGGCCGGTTCGGTGCGCAGATGCGGGTCTCGCTCACCAACGACGGGCCGTTCACCGTGCTGCTGGAGGTGTAGGGCGCGATAGCCGGGCCGGACCCGTGGGCCGCACCGCCCGCGGCGCGGCCCACGGCTACGGCTACGGCTACGGCTACGGCTACGGCTACGGCTACGGCTACGGCTCGACGATGACCTCCTGGGCCGCGGCCGTGTTCCCGGCCAGCAGTTCCGCGTCCACCGGCACGTTCCGCTTCACCAGCGCGAGCGCGATCGGCCCCAGCTCGTGGTGGCGGGCCGAGGTCGTGATGAAGCCGAGCTGACGGCTTTCCTCCCCGTCCACGGCCAGCCGTACCGGCGTGCCGTGCCCCGGCAGATGCACCTCGCTGCCGTCGAGGTGCAGGAAGACCAGCCGGCGCGGCGGCTTCCCCAGGTTGTGGACGCGCGCCACGGTCTCCTGCCCCCGGTAGCAGCCCTTCTGCAGGTGCACGGCGGGACCGATCAGCCCGATCTCGTGCGGAATGGTGCGGTGGTCGGTCTCGAAGCCCAGTCGCGGCCGGTGCGCCTCCACACGCAGGGCCTCGTGGGCCAGCACGCCGATCGCCGGACCGTTGTCCGCGGCGTACGACTCCAGCGCGGCACGCGGCAGGAACAGGTCGCGGCCCTGCGGGGTCTCCCGTACGACCACGCCCTCCGGGACCTCGGCGATCGAGCCGGCCGGCAGATGCACGACCGCGAACTCGTCCGTACGGTCGGCGACGTCCACCTGGTAGAAGAACTTCATCGACTCCAGGTACGCGAGAAGCGCCTCCTGGGTCCCCGGTTCGACGTGCGCCCACACCGTCTCGCCGTCGTCCACGAGGTACAGCGCGTGCTCGATGTGGCCGTGTGCGGAGAGGATCAGCGCTTCGGTGGCCTGCCCGGCGGGCAGCTCGCTGACGTGCTGGGTGAGCAGGAGATGCAGCCAGTCGAGCCGGTCCTTCCCGGACACGGCTATCACGCCGCGGTGCGAGAGGTCGACGAGCCCGGTGCCGTCGGCCAGGGCACGCTGCTCGCGGAACAGATCGCCGTAGTGGGCGGCGACACCCTCGTCGAGTCCTTCGGCGGGAACGGCGCCGGGCAGGGACAGCAGAGGGCTGATCGTCGAATGTCGCTGCATGACCCCAAGCCTACGACTGGCCGCCGGTGGTCTTCCCCGCGCACTTCTGGCACTGGCCGAAGATCGCGAAGTGCTTCATGTCGGTGGTGAAGCCGAACTTCTCGCGGAGTTCGGCGGTGAACCCGGCGGCCACGTCGACGTCGGCCTCGATCACGTCCCCGCAGTCACGGCAGACCAGATGGAGGTGGTGGTGCCGGTCGGCCAGGTGGTAGGTGGGGGCGCCGTGCCCGAGATGGGCGTGCGAGACCAGGCCCAGCTCCTCCAGCAGCTCCAGGGTCCGGTAGACCGTCGAGATGTTCACCCCGGACGCGGTCTTGCGCACCTCGACGAGGATGTCGTCGGGCGTCGCGTGCTCCAGCGCGTCGACGGCTTCGAGGACGAGCTGGCGCTGCGGGGTCAGGCGGTAACCGCGCTGCCGCAGATCACTCTTCCAGTCGGTGCTCACCACGCGTCCAGTGTAGGCAGCACCGGGCGGGGGTGCGGAGGGACGGCGATCCGTCCGCACCCCTGGTCTCCGCCGGAGCCGCGGGAAGGGCTACCCGTGCCGCGGCCCAGGCGGGCAGGTCACTTGAAGAAGGCGATGCCGTCGTCCGGGAGGTCGCCGAGGTCCTTGGCCCATGCCTCGACCTGCTCGGGCGTGACGACCTTCTTCAGATGGGCCGACATGTACGGCCGCAGCGGCACCTCCGGGGTGGCCTTCTCGCCGACCCACATCAGGTCGCCCTTGACGTAGCCGTAGAGCCTCTTGCCACCGGAGTACTGCGGGGAGGCGGGGGTGCGCGCGACCGCGTCCGTCGCCAGGTCGATCTGCGGCTTCTTGTCCGCGAGATCGCCGTACCAGATCTCCACGACGCCCTGGTCACGGACCATGACGATCTCGACCTTGCGGTCCTTGTCGATCCTCCAGTAGCCGGACTCGCTCTCCAGGGGGCGGACCTTCCTGCCTTCGGAGTCCAGCACCCAGCTGTGCGAGACGTACTCGATGAAGTCGCGGCCGTCGTGGCTGAAGGTCACGGACTGGCCGAAGTTGCACTTCTCCGAGCCTGGGAAGTCGGACACGCCCGCGCCTTCCCAGGTGCCGAGGAGGAACGCGAGCGGCACGAGGTCGGGGTTGAGGTCTGACGGGATCTCGATCATGGCTGGCTCTGTCGGTCGGGGGATACGGGACTAGCGCTGGCCCTGGTACAGCTTCTTCACGGCCAGGCCGGTGAAGGCGAGCACGCCGACACACACCAGGACCAGCAGAAGTTCGAAGAAAACAATCACGGGTGCTCCTCGGATGAGCGCGAAGGCAGATCGGGCCGCACCCCAGCTTAGTGGGCGGGGGCACGGCCCTCTCTGCGAGGTCAGCCCAGCAGCTGGTTCTGGAGGACGACGGTCTGGTGGAAGGGGACGGACAGGGCCTCGCCCTTCCTCGTGTGGACGATGAGCGCGACCGTGTCGCCGGCGACGACATACGCCTGGCGGGTGTGCTCGGGGCCGATCGGCTTCGACTCGGTGTAGACGGACACCGCGGACCTGCCGTCCGCCGCGGACCCGCTCTCCCACTTCTCGTCGACGCCCACCTCGTCGGGGGCCGACGCCAGCGCGGTGTCCGGCGACAGTCCGCCCCCGATCTTGCGGTCCATGTAGTCGTCGGCCATGTCCGCGGAGTTGAAACGGAGGAGGTAGACACGGGACGTGGTGCCGTCGGGCATGGTCCAGCCGCGGGCCGCGATGTGCCGCACGGCGGAGTCGTCCAGCGCCTGCCGGAGGCCGGCCCGGCGGTCCTCGACGTACTCCGACACGTACCGGTCCGTGGACACCCAGCCGCCGTTCAGCTCCTTGTCCACGGTGGCTCCCACCGGGGCCGGCAGCAGGAGATCGCGCAGGTCGGCGTGGTGGATCTCGTGCCGGTTGCCGGAGGTGAAGGGCCGGGGGCTGCCCTCGGGGAGGGCGGGCAGCGCCAGGCGCGGGTAGTCCCAGCGGCCGTCGCTCTCCGTCGCGAGACCCGGCACGTCCGTGCGTTCCATGGACGTGATGCCGTACGCGGTGCCGGCGCCGAGTCCGCCGCAGACGAGAACGGCCGCGGTCCAGCGCGCGACGGCCCGGAGGGCCCGGCGCTTCCCGGACCGGCCGGCGGCCACGGGGGCGCCGGCAGCCACGGCGCCGGACGCCGGAGCCTCGGGTGGGGGCGGTACGGCGGCGACTGCGCGCTCGACGTCCGCGGACGGGGCGGCGGGCGGGGAGTCCGCAGCCCCGTCCGCGGACGGCTGATCGGCCGGCGCGGCGTCGGCGCGGGCGGGTGCCGGCTCCGCCGGGGCGGACGCTCGCGGTTCGGCCGCGTCGGGCCGGGGTTCCGTGGCCGCCTCCGCCGGGGCGGGGTCGTGCTCGGCAGGGGCCGCCGCGGACGACGGGTTCGGCCGGATCTGCTCGGTCATACGTACTCTCCAGGCGAGGCGATGTGGTCGAGTTGCTCCTGCACGAGGTCGGCCACGGCGTTCTCGTCGAACGAGGCGGCCGTTCCCTGCGCCTCCACGCTCACCAGCACCTCGGCGTCGTACGCGAAGCACTGCATCCCGCCGAGCCGCTCGTCCTCGCCGGGGCCTTCGCCCTTGGCACGCTTGTCCTGCTCGACCAGGAAGCAGGCCGAGTTCCGGTGGCCGGTGATCTTCGGCCCCTTGGAGAGTTTCAGCATCTTCGCGAGACCGGTCTGGACCTCGTACGCTTCCCGCACCCGGGTCTTGTCCTTCACCCGCGTGAGCTCGATGGTGACGACGACGTCGTCCTCGTAGACGCCGCCGCGCTCCGCGAACTCGGTGGCGTACGAGCGGAGGGCGATCCCCCTGAGGCCCAGCCGGTTCACCCGCTTCTCGTACTCGCGGCGGTTCTTCCCTGACAGACCGCTGCCCCACTCCTTCATCACGGCGATCGCCTGCTGGGCGTTGAGCTCGACGTCGTTGCCGTGCTCGCCGATGTCCGGACCGAGCCGGAAGCCGTCCGGAACCGGCAGCAGCAGCTTGCCGAGCGGAGTGGACGCCTGCCCGCGCCAGGCCTCGGCCGCCGGATCGTTCGCGGCTTCCTTCGCCGGCTCGGCCCACACGCTGGTGGGGACCGTGCGGTCCGCGTCGCCGACGGTGACGGCGGTGTAGGCGGCCGCACCGCCAACCGAGCCCACGACGAGTACGGCGGGCAGCACGACACCGGTGAGTACGGATCTCAAGACAGACGCTCCAGCTGTCGCTCGGCCAGCGAGCGGATCTCGGTCCTGCCGATCCGCTTGGTGTCGAAGATGTTGATGTCGACCATGACGTCCCCGCGCTGGAAGACGGCCCTGGCCCGGTACAGGGGCAGGTAGCCGGCCTCCCGCTCGACGGGGAACAGGTAGTAGCGGCCGTTGCCGCTGCCCTTGAGCGGGGCGCCGTCGTTGCCCGCGTGCTCGGGGTCCGGGAGGTACCCCAGCTGGCTCTCCGCGTGGTGGATGGCGCCCTCGCCCGAGCGGAACTGGACGAGGCTGACGTCCACGTCCTTGTGCTCGCCCTGCGACCAGGCCACCCGGGCGACCCTGCGCAGGTCCGATTCCGTCAGCCTGGCGAACATTCCGGCAGGTCCTTCGAAGTACTGCGCGTAGGTCGCGGTGTCCACCCACCCGTCCCCCGCCCCCGCTTCGGAGGCGCGCGCGCCCTTCGGACTGGGCACCAGCAGCTTGCGCAGATCCCCGTCCGTCTTCACCCTGCGGTCCTCGGCGGCACTCAGCGGATCCGGGACGTCGGCCGCGGGCAGCGGCTTCGCCGGGTAGGCGAGGCCGGGCTGATTCAGCGCGGGCAGCGGCGTCGGGGGCCGGTCGGCCTGGACCTTGTAGCCGACGGCCGTCCCCCCGCTGATGCCGATCACGGCGGCGACGGCGAGGAGCAGGGCGGTCCGGCCGCGCCGCCGCGGCGCGGGACCGGGTGGTACGGGAACGCCGGGCGACGCGGGCTCGCCCGCGGGTTCGGGTGCCTCCTCGGGTGCGCCGGCCGCCTCCCGGGCGCCCGCCGACGAGGGAGCATCCTCCGGCCCGGTCGGCGCGTCGGGCGTCGCCGGTCCCGGCTCCGGCTCCGGCTCAACCTCCGGCTTCGGCCCGATGGGTTCGGCGGGCCGCCGCCCGGTGTCGTCCGGCGCGACGGCCGGCGCTTCCGCTTCCGCCTCCGGTGCGCCCGGCTGCGGCTGTGTTGTGTGCAGTTCCAAAAGGGTCCCCCACGAGACCTGCAGGCGCAGATTCCGTTTGCCTGCGCTCACACAACTGACCCGCGCCCCCGATCATGGGTTGTGGCCGCGCCGATTACAGTTCGGCATATGGCGAAGAAGCTCGTGATCAAGGTGACCGCCGGGGCCGACGCCCCCGAACGCTGCTCCCAGGCCTTCACGGTCGCCGCCGTCGCCGTGGCGAGCGGGGTGGAGGTCTCCCTCTGGCTGACGGGCGAGTCGTCGTGGTTCGCCCTGCCGGGCCGGGCCGCTGAGTTCGAGCTTCCGCACGCGGCGCCGCTTCCGGACCTGATCGAGTCGATCCTGGCGGCGGGGCAGATCACCCTGTGCACGCAGTGCGCGGCCCGGCGCGAGATCACGGAGAAGGACGTGATCGACGGCGTGCGGATCGCGGGTGCGCAGGTCTTCGTCAGCGAGGCGATGGCCGACGGGACCCAGGCGCTCGTCTACTAGACGGCCGCGGGCCCGTCGAGGGCGCGCGCCGCCGTCACGGCCGCGGGCCCGAGCCGCCGTCACGGCCGCGGGCCCGAGCCCGGCTTCCGCTTGCCGTCCAGCTCGTCCCACCACTCGTCGGACTGCGGGTCCCCGGACGGGTCGTCCCACCAGCGGTCCTCGGGGCCGCGCCGGTTCGCCACCACCGCCGCGAGCGGCGGGATCACCATGGCGACGACGCACATGCCGACGGCGACCGGTACCGACCAGAGGCGCACGAAGGCCCAGGCGGACACGAAGAGGACGAGACATCCGCCCATGAGCAGGAAGTAGGCGTGACGGCGCCGCGCGTACATGCCTCCAGCGTAGGACGCGCCGCCGACGACGGCACGAAGGGCCGCACCCACGTCCAGGAAAGCGTCCAACCCCCTGGGGTGCGGCCCTTCGGCCGGTTCGGTCCGCGCTCGCGTCAGACGGCGATGGCGACCTCGGAGAGACCACCCGTCTGCGCGACGACCGTACGGTCCGCCGTGGCACCGGGGACCAGGGCGCGCACGGTCCACGTCCCCTCGGCCGCGTAGAAGCGGAACTGTCCGGTCGCCGAGGTCGGGACCTCGGCGGTGAACTCGCCGGTCGAGTCCAGCAGACGCACGTAGCCGGTGACCGGCTCGCCGTCGCGGGTCACCTGACCCTGGATGGTGGTCTCACCGGGCTTGATCGTCGAGGCGTCGGGGCCGCCGGCCTTCGCTCCACACATGCTCTATGTCCTTAAGGTCGAGGGGTCCGGAGGTCCGGGCTTACTTGTTCGCGCCGAGCTCGATCGGCACGCCGACGAGGGAGCCGTACTCGGTCCACGAGCCGTCGTAGTTCTTGACGTTGCCGACACCGAGCAGCTCGTGCAGGACGAACCAGGTCAGCGCGGAACGCTCACCGATGCGGCAGTAGGCGATGGTGTCCTTCGCCAGGTCGACCTGCTCCTCCTCGTAGAGGGCCTTGAGCTCGTCGTCCGACTTGAAGGTGCCGTCGTCGTTGGCGTTCTTCGACCACGGGATGTTGCGGGCGCTCGGCACGTGGCCGGGGCGCTGCGACTGCTCCTGCGGCAGGTGGGCCGGGGCGAGCAGCTTGCCGCTGAACTCGTCGGGCGAACGGACGTCGACCAGGTTCTGGGCGCCGATGGCGGCGACGACGTCGTCGCGGAAGGCGCGGATGGACGTGTCCTGGGCCTTGGCCTTGTACTCGGTGGCCGGGCGCTGCGGGACCTCGGAGCCGTCGACGAGGTCGCGGGAGTCGAGCTCCCACTTCTTGCGGCCGCCGTCGAGGAGCTTCACGTCCTGGTGGCCGTAGAGCTTGAAGTACCAGTACGCGTAGGAAGCGAACCAGTTGTTGTTGCCGCCGTAGAGGACGACCGTGTCGTCGTTGGCGATCCCCTTCTCCGACAGCAGCTTCTCGAAGCCGGCCTGGTCCACGAAGTCACGGCGGACCGGGTCCTGGAGGTCCTTCTGCCAGTCGATCCGGACGGCGTTCTTGATGTGGTTCTTGTCGTAGGCCGAGGTGTCCTCGTCGACCTCGACGACGACGACCTTCGGGTCGTCCAGGCGGGCCTCGACCCAGTCGGCGTCTACCAGGACGTCGCTGCGGCTCATGCTGTTTCTCCTCCGGGGCAGTGTGCGGCGGGTGGTGCGCTGGGGTGACGCGCGGGGATGTGCGGGTACGCCGCAAGGGCGTCGGGCACAAGGGTTGGCCCTGATCCGTGGCAGGTCAGAAGGCCCGGGGAATACGGAAGTCGACGCTTCCGCTCAGATGGCGCGACAGAGCATGGCGGCGACACGGCACAGGTCGACTGCCCGCCGCTTCGTGAGATCCGCCTGTCGCTTCATGGGTCCGATCGTAGGGACGAGTCGGCGGCCATGTCACCGGCGTGTCGCATTCTGATACGCGATCGTCCGAATGGCGGGATGGATGCCCCGCCCGGAGCCCTTCCGCGGCACTGCCGGGGTCCGCCGCCACGACGGCATCTGCGGACCGGACATCACCGTCTCAGCATCCGGCCACGGCACGTCCGGCGTCGCGGTGCCGGACGCGCGAGAATCCGCGTCACGGCGGCCCGTGCCGGCGGCGGCCGTGCGCGGGCGGGGCTCAGCCGGTCAGCGGAACGTTCGTGCCCGAGACGGTGATGACGAGGCCGTCCTCCTCCGCCTGCACCTTCTCAAGCTTCATCCCCTGCGGCAGCCCGCTGATCTTCCGGTCGAAGTCGGTCTTCTGCCGGATCAGATCCTCGAGCCGCGGGATGCCCTCACCCGGTACCTCGTCGGCCCGCACCCGGATCGTGTCGCCGTCGACGAGGCTGACGGTGGAGACAACGCTGCGGGAGATCGTGCGGCCGAGGACGTTGACCGAGCCGGTGACCTTCACCTTGCCGTTGCCGCCGTAGGCCGGCGTCACGTCCTCGTCGGACGCCTCGGCGAGATCGGCGTACGAGATGCGGGCGGTGCCGGTCGCGGTCGTGGCGGTGGCGCTGGAGAAGCCGGCGCCGAGGCGCACGTCGTGCAGGGCGGCCGAGAGCTCGGATATGACGACCCGGCGTCCGTTGGCGCTGGTCTCGATGCCCCGGAGGGTGACGTCGACGCGCTCGAGCTCCTTGCCGGCGACCTGGGTCAGGAACGGGAAGCCCGCGATCGACACCTCGGCCGCCCCGGACAGCCCCTGGCGCGCCTTGACCTTCTCGGCGGCCTCCGACTCGGCGTAGCCGAGCAGCAGCCGGTCGGCGGCGACGAAGAGTCCGCCGAGGATCACCGCGGTGATCAGCAGTATTCGCAGTGCGCGCACGCCTGGTTCTCCCACCCCTGTCGCCGCCCCGGACGGAAGCGGACTGAATGATCGACGTACCGCGGCACGCCATTGGTTCCCGTCCGGCCGGGGCGGGTCCTCACCCGAGCGCGCGGCCGAGCAGGTAGACGATCGGCGCCGCGGCGGTGAGCGGCAGCGCTACACCGGCCGTCATGTGCACGAAGCGGGACGGGTAGTCGTAACTGGCCACCCGCAGGCCGACGAGCGCGCAGACGCCCGCCCCGAGGGCCGGCAGCGCGGCCTGCGCACCGGCTCCGGTGACCGCGCCCGCCGCGATCCCGGCACCCGCCGCGGCCAGCAGGGCCACCGTCACCGAGGCGGCGCCGGGGAGCGGGAGCGCCCGGGCCAGTGCCGCGACGGCGACCGCCGCTCCGCCGGCCGCGACCGCGTCCGGGGCTGCGGCGAGGAACCCGGCGGCGACGATCGTCAGCGCGGCCGAGGCGATCGTCGCCATGAGCCCGTACATCCGCTCGTCCGCGGCCGCGTGGCTGCGCAGCTGCAGCACGAGCGTGAGGAGGACCCAGACGCCGAGGGTGCCGACGATCGCGGCCGGGGCGTGCTCCCGCCCCGCGGCCAGCAGCACGGCGTCGGCGGCCAGACCGCCGGCGAAGGCGAGTGCGATGCCCTGGCGGGCGGGCCACATGCCGTTCAGCCGGAACCAGCCGGCCGCGGTCAGGCCCTGCAGCGCGATCAGCGGGACCAGCAGCAGGTACGGGGACACCCCGGCGGTCGTCGCGAGCAGCAGACCGGTGACGGCCGTGAGCCCGGCGGGCTGCATCCCGGGCGGGATGATCGGCGACCGGCCCTCGGCGCGGGCGCGCTGGGCGTCGGTGATGCGGGCGTTGCCCATGGTGGTGGGCGCGCCGTACGCCGGCTCGGCACCGGCGGGGGACCCGGCCGGGGCGGACGGTTCGGCGGCCGGGCCGTACGCGGCGCCCTGCGGCCCGTACGCCACGGGCGCACCGGGCGCCGGGGCCGCGGCGGGGCCGGCGGGAACCGGGCCGGTCGCACCGGGAACGGCCGGCGCCTCCGGCGGCAGCGGGTACGCCGCCGGCGCCGCGCCCACCGGCGGCAGGTACGCGGTGTCCGCGGCGGCCTGGGGGTACTGGGTGCCCTGCGGATACGGCGCGGGCTGTGCGGGCTCGACCACCGGCTGGTACTGCGTGTCCCAGGTCTGCCCCTCCCACGTCTGGGTGACGTTGGGGTCCGGCGGGTTCTGCGCGTAGGGGTCGTGCGCGCCGTACGGATACTGCTGATCGCTGCTCATGCTGTGCGGTTCACCCTCCTGCGAACGGCGGGAGCACCTCGACCGTGCCGCCCTCGGCCAGCCGTACGGTCTCATGCCCGCGGGTCCCCACGGGCGCGCCGTCGACGAGGAAGGAACACCGCTGGAGCACGTGGACGAGTTCGCCCGGGTGCCTCTCGCGGACGGCGTCCAGCGCCTCGGCCAGGTTCTCCGCGGCGTACGGCTCCTCGGCCACACCAGCGGCGGCCTTGGCCGCGGCCCAGTAGCGGATGGTCCCCGCTGCCATCGCGGCACTCCTCTCTCCGGCTCGTCGACTGTCCATCATGGGCTATGCGCGGACGAGCCAGTCCGCGAGGCGCCCCAGGAGCGCGTCGTCCGCCGCGTTCTCCGCGTGCCCCATGCCCGGTTGCAGCCACAGCTCGGACGGTCCGGCCGCGGCCAGCATCCGGGGGTGGTCCAGCGGGAAGTAGGCGTCGCGGTCGCCGTGGACGATCAGCAGCGGGGTCGGGGCGATCAGCGGCACGGCCTCCACCGGGGAGAGCGGAACCGGGCTCCAGTCCTCGGGATGGATCCGGGTGCGCAGGCCGTAGCGCCCGACGAGGCGTCCCGCCGGCCGGGTGATCACCCAGTGGACCCGGCGCATCGGCGCCGTGCCCCGGTAGTACCAGCGGGCGGGCGCGCTCACGGCCGCCACGGCGTCGGTGCGGCCCTCCGGTGCGTCCGCGGCGAGCCAGGGCTCGCGCGCGTCACCGCGCGGATGCTCCCGCCCGTCACCCGCCCGCCCGGCGTCCGTGTCGGCCACGGCGCGCTCCCGGGCGCGTCCGGCGTACGCCGCTCCGTACAGCGCCGCGTGCCGCAGCACCACCGAGCCGCCCATCGAGAAGCCGACCGTGACGACGCGCCGGTGCCCCAGGGACCGCGCCCACGCGACCGCCGCGGCCAGGTCCAGCACCTCCCGGTCGCCGACGGTCGAATGCCCGCCGGACCGGCCGTGTCCGCGGAACGAGAAGGTGACGACGGCGGCGCGGCCGGCGAGGACCCGAGCCGCCCGGCGCACCGCCGGACGGTCCACCGAGCCGGTGAATCCGTGCGCGACGACGATCGCCGTTCCGCCGTCCACGGCAGTGGTCGCGCTCCCGGAGGCACTCCCGGACCGGGCCGTGCAGGGCTGGTGGAGGGCCTCCAGGAGCACCCCGTCGGCGGTCCTCAGCGTTGCGCGCAGAAGACCCGGGGTGATCGAGGAAACATCCACACTGTGAAATCGGCCCTCCGACCCGGAACTCATGTGGGCTATTCTGCTTGGCAGAGGATCCGGGCGACGCAGCCCCCGGGTCCTTTTGTGTTTCCAGGCCGTTGTTACAGACAGGTGAACGAAACGATCGCGGAACCCCGGGGCGCGGGGGCCGCGGCCGGGCAAGAAGCAGTTGCCGCACACTCCCCCACCGCCTCCGGGCGTGGGAGGGGCCCCCTCTCGCAGGGACGAGGAGGAACCGACGTTATGGGCGAGCGAACCGTGCACGACCGAAAAACGACGACCCGGGCAGGGGAATCGGCCGGGGCGGGTGGGGCGCGATGAGTTCTCTGCTGCTCCTCACCAACGCCCTCCAGCCGTCGACGGAGGTGCTTCCCGCTCTCGGCCTGCTCCTCCACAACGTACGCGTGGCCCCGGCGGAGGGCCCGGCCCTCGTCGACACCCCGGGCGCCGACGTGATCCTGGTCGACGGCCGGCGCGACCTCCCCCAGGTGCGCAGCCTCTGCCAGCTGCTCCGCTCCACCGGGCCCGGCTGCCCGCTCGTGCTCGTCGTCACCGAGGGCGGCCTCGCGGCCGTCACCGCCGACTGGGGCATCGACGACGTGCTGCTGGACACCGCCGGTCCCGCCGAGGTCGAGGCCCGGCTCCGGCTGGCGATGGGCCGCCAGCAGCTCACCGCCGACGACTCCCCCATGGAGATCCGCAACGGTGATCTCTCGGTCGACGAGGCGACGTACAGCGCGAAGCTGAAGGGGCGGGTCCTGGACCTGACCTTCAAGGAGTTCGAACTGCTGAAGTACCTGGCCCAGCACCCCGGCCGGGTCTTCACCAGGGCCCAGCTCCTCCAGGAGGTCTGGGGCTACGACTACTTCGGCGGGACCCGCACGGTCGACGTCCACGTGCGGCGGCTGCGCGCCAAGCTCGGCCCCGAGCACGAGTCCCTGATCGGGACCGTGCGCAACGTGGGCTACCGCTTCGTCACCCCGGAGAAGGCCGAGCGCGCGTCGGAGGAGACGGCCGCGGCGAAGGCGAAGAAGGCGTCCGCCGCGTCCTCCGCGTCCTCCGCCCCGGCAGCGGACGCGGCCGAGGACGTCGAGGCCGCCGTACGCCCTGCCCAGAGGTAGGTCACCACGCGTAGACTGCGCGCGTGGCCAAGGTGACGCGGGACGATGTGGCGCGACTGGCGGGTACTTCGACCGCTGTCGTCAGCTACGTCATCAACAACGGACCCCGGCCGGTCGCCCCGGCCACGCGCGAGCGCGTACTCGCCGCGATCAAGGAGCTGGGCTACCGGCCCGACCGGGTCGCGCAGGCGATGGCCTCGCGGCGCACCGACCTCATAGGCATGATCGTCCCGGACGCCCGGCAGCCGTTCTTCGCGGAGATGGCGCACGCGGTCGAACGTGCCGCGGCCGACCGCGGCAAGATGGTCCTGGTCGGCAACTCGGACTACCGCGACGAGCGCGAGGTCCACTACCTGCGGGCCTTTCTCGGCATGCGGGTCGCCGGCCTGATCCTGGTCAGCCAGGGACCGAGCGAGCGGGCCGCGGCGGAGATCGAGGCCTGGGACGCCAGGGTCGTGCTGCTCCACGAGCGCCCCGAGGCGATCGACGACGTCGCCGTCGTCACGGACGACATCGGCGGCGCCCAGCTCGCGACGCGGCACCTGCTGGAGCACGGTCACCCGTACGTGGCGTGCCTCGGCGGGGTCGAGGAGACCCCGGCGGTGGGCGACCCGGTGGCCGACCACGTCGAGGGCTGGCGGCGCGCGATGCTGGAGTCCGGGCGCTCCACGGAGGGCCGGCTGTTCTCGGCGCCGTACAACCGCTACGACGCCTATCGCGTGGCCCTGGAGCTCCTGTCCGGCCCCGACCGGCCGCCGGCGATCTTCTGCGCGACGGACGACCAGGCGATCGGTGTGCTGCGGGCGGCCCGCGAGCTGCGGATCGACGTGCCCGGCGAACTGGCGGTGGCGGGCTTCGACGACGTCAAGGAAGCCGCGCTGACCGATCCGCCGCTGACGACGATCGCCTCCGACCGGCCCGCGATGGCACGTGCGGCGGTGGACCTGGTGCTGGACGACGGTCTGCGGGTGGTCGGATCACGGCGGGAGCGAGTCAAGCAGTTCCCCTCGGCCCTGATCGTGCGCCGCTCCTGCGGCTGCGGCGGCTGACCGGATCCCACGGCGGGGGCCGCCCCGGCGCGAGCGCGGTCCCGGCATCCGGTCACGGGCCTGCTTCCCGTCCCCGGTCGGCGGCTTCCTTATATGGGGCATACAGGCTTCTGTCGGGCTTCTCAGGGCTCCCTCAGCGCACTCTCATGTACGGGCCCGAGAGTCGTCACCATGACGGACCACTACCGCAGCGGCGGCGACGACGGCACCCATCACACCCCCTCGTACCCGTACGCGGGCTTCGGCGACGGGGCCTACCCGCCGCCGCCCCCGCACGCTCCCACGGCGGGCGTCGCGGCGCCCGCCCCCGCGCACCGGGCACGAGCCAAGCGGCCCGTCGCCCTGATCGCGGCCGTGGCCATCGTCGCCGCGGCCGTCGGCGGCGGGGCGGCGACGCTCGTGGAGCGCTTCACCCCAGGCAACGCGCCCGGCGCCTCCAACGGCGTCAACGGGACGACGGTGTCCCAGAGCAGCAAGGGCACCGTCGCCGGTGTCGCCCAGGCCGTCTCCCCCAGCATCGTGGAGATCAAGGCATCTTCCGGCTCCGGCGAGTCCACCGGCTCCGGCGTGATCATCACCGCGGACGGCGAGATCGTGACCAACAACCACGTGATCGCCGGCGCGGACACCGTCAAGGTCCGGCTCAGCGACGGCAGGACGTACACCGCGGATGTCGTCGGCACCGACCCCGACAAGGACCTCGCGCTGGTCGAGGTGCGTGGCGCCAAGGGCCTGAAGGCGGCCGCCCTCGGCGACTCCAGCAGTGTGAAGGTCGGCGACCAGGTGGTCGCGATCGGCTCCCCCGAGGGCCTGACCGGTACCGTGACCAGCGGAATCGTCTCGGCGCTCGACCGCGACGTGACCGTCGCCAAGCAGGACGGGCAGGGACAGGGGCGGCAGGACCCGCGGGGCAACTGGCCCTTCGAGTTCGGCGGCCAGGAGTTCAACGGCGACACCGGCGACTCCAGGACCACCTACAAGGCCATCCAGACCGACGCCTCCCTCAACCCCGGCAACTCCGGCGGTGCGCTGATCAACATGAACGGAGAGATCATCGGCATCAACTCGGCCATGTACTCGCCCAGTTCGGCGAGCGGTTCCACCGCGGGCAGCGTCGGGCTCGGGTTCGCCATCCCCGTCGACACCGTCAAGGCGGACCTGGACGGCCTCCGCTCCGGCGGCGGCGCCTGAGCGCGTGCGAGGCTGGGGCCATGACCTCCACACCGGATGACGGCGGGCGCGTCCTCGTCGTCGACGACGAGCCCGCAGTACGCGAGGCCCTCCAGCGCAGCCTGGCGTTCGAGGGGTACGCCACCGAGGTCGCGGTCGACGGCGCCGACGCGCTCGCCAAGGTGGAGTCGTACCGGCCCGACCTGATCGTGCTGGACATCCAGATGCCCCGCATGGACGGACTGACCGCCGCGCGCAGGCTGCGCTCCGCCGGCTCCACCCTGCCGATCCTGATGCTGACCGCCCGGGACACCGTCGGCGACCGCGTCACCGGCCTCGACGCCGGAGCCGACGACTACCTGGTGAAGCCGTTCGAGTTGGACGAGCTGCTCGCGCGGATCAGGGCACTGCTGCGGCGCAGCTCCTACGCGGCCGCCGCCGACGGGGACTCCGGCGAGGTGCTGTCCTTCGCCGATCTCCGTATGGATCTGGCCACCCGCGAGGTCACCCGCGGCCCGCGCCGGGTCGAGCTGACCCGTACCGAGTTCACCCTGCTGGAGCTCTTCCTGGCGCACCCGAGGCAGGTGCTGACCCGTGAGCAGATCCTCAAGACCGTCTGGGGCTTCGACTTCGAGCCGAGCTCCAACTCGCTGGACGTCTACGTCATGTATCTGCGCCGCAAGACCGAGGCGGCCGGGGAGCCCCGTCTGGTCCACACCGTGCGGGGAGTGGGCTACGCCCTGCGGGAGGGGTCCCCGGAGTGATCCGCAGATTCCGCGCCCTGCCGCTGCGGTCACGGCTCGCGCTGCTGACGGCGACGGCCGTGGCGGCTGCGGTCGCGGCCGTCGCCGTGGCCTGCTGGCTGCTGGCCCGGGCGCAGCTGCGCGACGAGCTCGACACCTCACTGCGGAACACCAGCGCGCCTCCCGACTCGATCGCGGCCGCCGCCGCGTGCCGGCCGGCGGCCGAAGCCCCGGGCGACGCCAAGGCGTTCGCGTACGTGCAGGTGGTCTTCGCCGACGGCACCCGGTGCGTCCCGCCCTACACGGAGCCGGTGAAGGTACAGGCCGACGACCTCGCGGTGGCCCGGCGGCTGAGGGACGACGCACTGCACGGCAGCACCACGGACGACGGCGACGAGGTGCGGGTGCACACCGAACCGACCGTGGTGCGGGGCGCGCCGGCCGCCGTCATGGTCGCCAGGCCGCTCAACGAGATCGACACCGCGCTGAACCGGCTCGCCTTCCTGCTCACCTTCCTCGCCGGAGCCGGAGTCGTCGCCGCCGGAGCCGCCGGCCTGTGGGTGGCCCGCACCGGCCTGAAGCCCGTCGACCGGCTCACGGACGCCGTCGAGCACATGGCCAGGACCGAGGACCTGACCGTACGGATCCCGGTGGAGGGCGAGGACGAGATCGCCCGGCTGTCACGCTCCTTCAACCAGATGACCGCCGCACTGGCCTCGTCCCGCGACCGGCAGGCGCAGCTCATCGCGGACGCCGGACACGAACTGCGCACCCCGCTGACCTCGCTGCGGACGAACATCGACCTGCTGGTCCGCAGCGAGCAGACCGGCCGGGCCCTGCCGCCGGACGACCGGGCGGCGCTGCTGGACTCCGTGAGGGCGCAGATGTCCGAGCTGGCCGCGCTGATCGGCGATCTGCAGGAGCTGTCCAGGCCGGACAGCGCCGCGCTCGGCCCGGTCCAGGTCGTCGCGCTGCACGACATCACCCGGACCGCGCTGGAACGGGTCCGGCTGCGCGGTCCCGAGCTGAGGATCGAAGCCGAGCTGCGGCCCTGGTACGTAAGGGCCGAGCCGGCGGCGCTGGAGCGGGCCGTCGTCAACGTGCTGGACAACGCGGTGAAGTTCTCGCCGCCGCGCGGGTCGGTGGAGGTGGGACTCGACCGCGGTGTGCTGACGGTCCGCGACCACGGTCCCGGAGTGCCGCCGGAGGAACTCCCCCACGTCTTCGAGCGGTTCTGGCGCTCCCCTTCCGCCCGCGCGCTGCCCGGCTCCGGCCTGGGGCTGTCGATCGTGGCCAGGACCGTGCGGCAGGCGGGCGGCGAGGCCGAGCTGCGTCCGGCGGAGGGCGGCGGCACCGTGGCGGTGCTCCGTCTGCCCGGGGCGCCCACCCCGCCGCCGGAGGCGCCGTCAGTTGTGCCGGATGAGCGAGTCGACCAGCCCTGACCGGGTGCCGGGGAAGTCGAGCGCGACGATCCCGAGTCCCTTCCAACCGCTCGCCGTGCCGTCCAGGAACCGGTGGACGCGGGGGTTGAGGTCGTCGGAGTTCCACCTCGGCGGGAGATACGCCGAGGTGCTCACGAAGTTGACGTACAGCTTCCCGGGCTGCGCGACGGCCTTGCGCAGATGGGCCTCCACCTTGGGGTACTTGTCCCACGGCGGGGCGTTCCAGTCGTCCTGGGTGTCGAAGGCCCCGCCGTCCCACCACTTCAGTCCGGGCAGGCCCCCGTTGTCGGCGATCAGGACGACCTTGCCGCGCGCCTGGCCGAGGGCGGGGAGGGTGTCGCCGATGTGGAACAGCGAGCGCCAGCCGCGTACGTCGAGGTAGTGGTCGAAGATGGCGCGGAAGGTGGCGTCGCTCTCTCCCGAGTACTCCTGCTTCACCCGCATCAGCACGGTCTCCGAGGGGTGGGCGCGCAGGAAGTCGCGGCAGGCGACGAGGACGTCGCCGAACATCATGTTCTGGTATGAGGGCCCGTGGTGGATGGCGAACGAGCCGTCGATGGCCCGGCACCGCACGTCCAGGAACCGGATCCCCGAGTCCAGCTGCTGCGCGATGGTGGTGTTCTGGCACTCCGACCAGGGGCCGCCGAAGCGGGCTCCGGAGTCGTGGGTACCGGGGATGGTGAGCGTCCGCAGCGCCCTGCCGTCGTCGAAACCGGCCATCCAGTCCTGCGGGCCGAGCGCCCGCCGCGGCGCGGCCGCCGCCGGGCCCGGTGCGCCGATGAGAACGGACGCGGAGGCAACCGCCGCGCCCGTGAGGAAACCACGTCTGGTCAAGGACATGCCTGCTGTCTCCTTCGTCGGCCGCCGCGATGTGGGGGGGTCGCGGTCGGCACCCGGATAATTGCAGACATGCCCATGACACAAAATGAGTTGGGCGGAAAACGCGGGAAAGATCCGAGGGGCGGCGGACCGGTCGGTCCACCGCCCCTCGGCATGCGCCGGGTTCAGCAGGTCACTTGACGACCGTGATCCGGCCCGTGGCCGGCGGCGCCAGCGGGGCGGCCGGGGTGGAGTGCGCGGCGAAGTAGGCGTTGAGGAGGTCCAGGTCGGACGCGCCCACCAGCTTGTTCTTGTGCTCCTTCAGCACGGCGAAGCCGTCGCCGCCGCCCGCGAGGAACTCGTTCATCGCGACGCGGTAGGTCTTCGCCGGGTCGATCGCCTCACCGTTCAGCTTCACCGAGCTGGTCACGATCCGGTCGGCACCGGTCTTCGTCATGTCGAGGGTGTAGGTGAAGCCCTTCGAGACCTGGAGGATCTTCGGCGCGGCCTGGTTGGGGCCGCTGACCTGCTGCTGCAGCGTGGTGATCAGCTGGGCACCGGTGAGGTCGACGGCCGTCATCATGTTGGTGAACGGCTGCACGGTGAAGGCCTCGCCGTAGGTCACGACGCCGTCGCCCTCACTGCCGGACGCCTTGTGGACCAGACCGGCACGGATGCCGCCCGGGTTCATCAGCGCGAGCTGCGCGCCGCCCTTGTCGGCCGGGGCCATGCCCTCCAGTTGGGCGTCCGCGATCAGGTTGCCGGCCGGACGCTCGGGCGCGTCGGCGGGGTTCTCGATGTCCGCGGAGATGTAGCCGACGGGCTTGTTGGCGATCGGCGCGGCCAGCGTGTTCCAGCGGTCGATGAGCTGGGTCATGTCGGCGGCCTTGGGCACGTCACGGGTGACGACGTGGTTGGCGGACGCGACGGACGTGCGCACGATGTCGCGGGTGCGGCGGTCGTACGTGAGCGTCGTGTCGGTGTACAGCTTGCCGAACGAGGCCGCCGAGGTGACCGTGCGCGGCTTCCCGGACGGGTCCGGGATCGAGCACGCGTACGCCTGGTGGGTGTGGCCCGTCACGAGGGCGTCGACCTGCGGGCTGACCTTCTTGGCGATGTCCACGATCGGACCGGAGATGCCGTCGCCGGGGCCCGGGCTGTCGCAGTTGTAGTTGTACGAGGCAGAGGCGGGGGCGCCGCCCTCGTGCAGCAGCGCGACGATCGACTTCACGCCCTTGCGCTCGAGCACCTTGGTGTACTTGTTGATCGTCTCGATCTCGTCGCCGAACTTCAGGCCCTTGATGCCCTCGGCGCTGACGATGTCCGGGGTGCCCTCCAGGGTGACGCCGATGAAGCCGATCTTCACCCCGTTCTTCTCCCAGACGAAGTACGGGTCCAGGACCGGACGGCCGGACTTCTCGTTGGTGACGTTGGCCGCGAGGTACGGGAAGTCCGCGCCGCGGAACGTCTTCGGCTTGCCGTTGGCCTTCTTCTCGTAGCAGCCCTCGACCGGGTGGCAGCCGCCGTACTGCAGCCGGGCGAGCTCCTTGGCCCCCTCGTCGAACTCGTGGTTGCCGACGGAGGTCACATCGAGCTTCAGCTTGTTCAGCGCCTCGATGGTCGGCTCGTCGTGGAAGAGGCCGGAGAGCATCGGCGAGGCGCCGACCATGTCGCCGGCCGCGGCCGTGATCGAGTACCTGTTGCCCTTGCGGGCCTCGCGCAGATGAGTGGCGAGGTACTCGGCGCCGCCCGCGTCGATGGTGCGGGTGGTGCCGTCCTCGTTGGTGTGGGTGACCCGGCCCGCCGAGCCGGCGGGCGGCTGCAGGTTGCCGTGCAGGTCGTTGAAGGACAGCAGCTGGACGTCGACGGTGCGGCCGTAACCGTATCCGTGGTCGTGGCCGTGTCCGTTGCCGCGATCGTGCGCCCCGGCGGGCATCGCGGCGACCAGTGCGCCGACGGTGGTCAGTCCGGCGGCGGCCGCGAGTACCCTGCGGCGCTTCTGGTGCGATGTCGCTGACATCTGTCCCCTTGTCAGTTCAGCGTGAAACGACTGTCCTCAGCCGGGCAGCCTAGAGTCAACGCGCGTAGCGCGACAGGGGGTACCGGGTTACGAGCTGGTATCCGATCGGGTTCGTCCCGGCGCCGTACCCTCGTCGTATGACTGACGCAGCTCCCGCCGCCATCGAGCCCGGCCGCCAGATCCAGACGCTCGACGAGCTCACCCCCGAGCTGGCCGACGACGTCATCGGCCTGCTGTCCGTCGCCGCCCGCGCCGACGGGGTGCAGGCGGTCTCCGAACAGGGCCGGCTCTATCTGCGCCACGGCAGGCGCGAGGGAGTGCGGCACTTCGTGCTCACCGTCGCCGGGGACCTCCGCGGGTACGCCCAACTGGAGGGCACCGACCCGGTGGAGGCCCCGGCCGCCGAGCTGGTCGTCCACCCGGCGCACCGCGGCCGCGGCCACGGCCGGGCCCTCGGCAACGCGCTGCTCGCCGCCTCCGGCAAGCGGCTGCGGATGTGGGCGCACGGCGGAAAGTCGGCGGCCCGCCATCTCGCCCAGGTGCTGGGGCTGACCCTGTTCCGTGAACTGCGCCAGCTGCGCCGCCCGTTGAGCCCCCTGGACATCGCCGAACCGGCCCTCCCGGAGGGCGTGACCGTCCGCACGTTCGTCCCCGGCCGGGACGACGCCGCCTGGCTCGCGGTCAACGCCGCCGCCTTCGCCCACCACCCCGAGCAGGGCTCGATCACCCAGCGCGACCTCGACGACCGCAAGGACGAGGCCTGGTTCGACCCCAAGGGCTTCTTCCTCGCCGAGCGCGGAGGCGAACTCGTCGGCTTCCACTGGACGAAGCTCCACGCGGAGGACCAGCTCGGCGAGGTCTACGTGCTCGGCATCCGCCCCGACGCCCAGGGCACCGGCCTCGGCAAGGCCCTCACCGCGATCGGACTGCGCCATCTCGCGGCGCAGGGGGTGCCGACGGCCATGCTGTACGTCGACGCGGACAACCCGGCGGCCCTGCGGGTGTACGAGCGCCTCGGGTTCACCACGCACGAGGTGGACCTGATGTACCGCACGGAGACCTGAGCGGCCCGCACCGCGCTGGGCCGAGCGCGTCCGCATGGAGGCGGGACCAGGGGGCGGTTGACACCGCCCCCTCTCTTGCACCATCCTTTCACTACTTGATTAGTGAAAGGGTGGTGAGCATGATCGAGTACCGGATCGACCGGCGCAGCGGCATCGCCACCTACGTCCAGATCGTCCAGCAGACGAAGCAGGCCCTGCGTCTGGGCCTGCTCCGGCCCGGCGACCGGCTGCCGACGGCCCGCGAAGTGGTCGAGGCGACCGCCATCAACCCGAACACGGTGCTGAAGGCCTATCGGGAGCTGGAGCGCGAGGGCCTGGTGGAAGCCCGCCGCGGACTCGGCACGTTCGTCCGCAGGACGCTCGGCGCCGCGGGCGCCGACACCCCCCTGCGCGGCGAGCTCGCCGACTGGGCGGCGCGGGCCCGCGCGGCCGGACTGGACCGGGACGACGTGGCCGCGCTCTTCACCGCGGTGCTGGACGAGCACTTCACGCAGACCCAGGGGGACGACACATGACCGACACCGCCATCGAGGCGGCCGGACTCGGCAGGAGCTTCGGAGGCCGCCGGGCCCTGCGCGACTGCACCTTCCGGCTTCCCACGGGCCGCGTCTGCGCGCTCGTGGGCCCCAACGGAGCGGGCAAGTCCACGCTGCTCACACTGGCTGCGGGCCTGCTGCGGCCGACCGAGGGCACCATCCGGATCCTCGGCACCGGCCCGGCGGACGCCCGCGAACGGATCGCGTACGTCGGCCAGGACAAGCCGCTGTTCCCCCAGCTCACCATCGCCGAGACCCTCTGGCTGGGCCGTGAACTCAACCCCGGCCGCTGGGACGACACCGCCGCCCGGCGGGTCGTCGACGCCGGCGGCCTCGATCCCGCGGCCCGTGTGCGGGCCCTGTCCGGCGGACAGCGCACCCGCGTCGCCCTGGCCCTGGCCCTCGGCAAGCGAGCCGAGGTCCTGCTCCTCGACGAGCCGACGGCGGACCTCGACCCCCTGGCGCGGCGCCAGTTGACGGGCCTGCTGCTGGCCGACGCCGGCGAGAACGGCACGACCGTGGTGATGTCCTCGCACATCCTCCCAGAGCTGGAGAACGCCTGCGACCATCTGGTGCTCGTCGACCGCGGCAGCGTCCGCCTCGCCGGCGGCATCGACGAACTCCTCGCCGCGCACCGCCTGGTGACGGGTCCCGCGAGCGCGGACCTGGCGCCGCACACCGTCGTCGAGTCCCGCACCACCGGACGCGGACTGACCGCGCTCATACGCCCCGGCGGCACCCTCTCCGGCGACTGGCAGACCGTCGAGCCCTCCCTGGAGGACCTGCTCCTGGCCCATCTGCGCTCTCCCGCGGCACCCGCCCTGCTCACCCCGCCGGCCGAGGCGACCGCCCGATGAGCGCCCCGACCTCACCCCTGACCGGCACCCTCCGGGTCCTCGTGCGTCAGCACCGGTCGGCGCTCCGGACGCTCCTCGCCCTCTTCGCCCTCGGCTGCGGCGGCCTGGCGGCGGCGCGCCTGTGGTTCACCTCCGGACACGGGCGGCCCGGGGCGTTCGGTCCCGAGGACCTGCTGCTGGGGGCGCTCGACCGGGGAAGCACCCTCCTCGTGCTCGCGCCGCTGCTCATCGCCGCGTACGTGGCCGGGCCGCTCTTCGCCCGCGAGACGGAGACCGGGACCCACCAGGTCGCCTGGACCCAGTCCGTCTCCCCCCTCCGCTGGACGGCCACGAAACTGGTGCTCGCCGCGACGGCCGTCGCCGCCGCGTCGGCGGCCTTCGTCGCCGTCTTCCGCTGGAGCCGCGCCCCGGTCAGCGGCAACGCCTTCCTCCCGCTCTGGTCCGGCCCCGTCTACACGGCGTACGGAACCACCGCCACGGCGTACGCGCTGCTGGCCGTCGGCGTCGGCGCGCTCACCGGCCTGCTGGTCCACCGCGCCCTCGCGGCGATGGGCGTCGCGGGCCTGGTGACCGGGACGGTGATGATCGTCCTCGGTACCGTCCGGCACACCCTCTGGCCGACGGAGACCATCACCGGCCGGCCCCTGCCCCACCCCCGCGACACCTGGTGGGTGGAGGCCGGCAGCCTCGGCCCGACGGGCGAGCGCACCTCCTCGGTCATGTGCCCCGGCTACTGGGACCCGTGCGACGGCGGCGGGACGGGCGTCACCGACTTCGCCAGGACCCACCCGCCCTCCCACTTCTGGCCGATCCAGCTCGTCGAGACCGGCATCGTGCTGGCGCTCGCCGCCGCGGCCACGTACGCCGCCTTGCGCGTGCTGCGCCGGCGGCACGGCTGACAACTCCCCGCCCGCGCGGGCGTGGTGGACGGGGGTCACCACATCCGCGCGGGTGGTGGGCATGACACACGAGGTGCCCGGGGGTATCCCGTACGTCATGTTCTCGTTACCGGCCATTCAGGGACGCTTGCGACCCTCACGGAATGCAGCCCGCTGTGCCGCCCGCCCCGCGAAACGGGCGTTCCGACCCCATCAGGCCCCGTTCCGGCGCGCCCGGTCACCCTTTTGCGCGGAACAATGGGGCCATGAGCCAGCAGCCCGCCGAGGTACCGGTCCAGAACGCCCAGCCGTCCGTCGGATCCATCGCCGCGCACCGCCCCCACACGGTGGCCGCCGCGGTCTCCGACCTGGAGCCCGACATCGACGCCGACCTCGATGCCTACGAGGGCGAATCCGAGGACGCCGAGCTGCCCCAGGGGCGGTTCCTGGACCGCGAGCGCAGCTGGCTCGCGTTCAACGAACGGGTCCTGGAACTCGCTGAGGACCCTGCCACACCGCTGCTCGAACGAGCGAACTTCCTCGCGATCTTCGCCTCGAACCTCGACGAGTTCTTCATGGTCCGGGTGGCCGGACTGAAGCGCCGCATCGCGACCGGCGTCGCCACCCGCTCCGCCTCCGGACTGCAGCCCCGAGAGGTCCTGGAGCTGATCTGGAACCGCTCCCGCGAGCTCATGGCCCGGCACGCCGCCTGCTTCCAGCAGGACGTCGCCCCGGCGCTCGCCGACGAGGGCATCCACCTCATCCGCTGGCCCGAGCTCACGGAGAAGGAGCAGGCCCGCCTGTTCACCCTCTTCCGCCAGCAGATCTTCCCGGTCCTCACCCCGCTGGCCGTGGACCCCGCGCACCCCTTCCCGTACATCTCGGGCCTGTCGCTGAACCTCGCCGTGGTCGTCCGCAACCCGGTGAGCGGCCACCGCCACTTCGCCCGGGTGAAGGTGCCGCCGCTGCTGTCCCGCTTCCTCGAGGCCTCGCCCCAGCGGTACGTGCCGCTGGAGGACGTCATCGCGGCCCACCTGGAGGAGCTGTTCCCCGGCATGGAGGTGCTCGCGCACCACATGTTCCGGGTGACGAGGAACGAGGACCTCGAGGTCGAGGAGGACGACGCCGAGAACCTCCTCCAGGCCCTGGAGAAGGAGTTGCTGCGCCGCCGCTTCGGCCCGCCGGTCCGGCTGGAGGTCGAGGAGTCCATCGACCCGTACGTGCTGGACCTGCTCGTCCGGGAGCTGAAGATCTCCGAGTCCGAGGTCTACCCGCTGCCCGGGCCGCTCGATCTGACCGGGCTGTTCGGGATCGTCTCGCTCGACCGGCCCGAGCTGAAGTACCCCAAGTTCATCGCCGGCACCCACCGCGACCTCGCCGAGGTCGAGTCGGCGTCGGCGCCGGACATCTTCGCCGCGCTGCGCGAGCGGGACGTGCTGCTGCACCACCCCTACGACTCCTTCTCCACCTCCGTGCAGGCCTTCCTGGAGCAGGCGGCGGCGGACCCGGACGTCCTCGCGATCAAGCAGACTCTGTACCGGACGTCCGGCAAGTCGCCGATCGTGGACGCGCTGATCGACGCCGCCGAGTCCGGAAAGCAGGTGCTCGTCCTCGTCGAGATCAAGGCCCGGTTCGACGAGCAGGCCAACATCAAGTGGGCCCGAAAGCTGGAGGAGGCGGGCTGCCACGTGGTCTACGGCCTCGTCGGCCTGAAGACCCACTGCAAACTGTCGCTGGTCGTGCGCCAGGAGGGCGACACCCTGCGCCGCTACTCGCACGTCGGCACCGGCAACTACCACCCGAAGACCGCGCGGCTGTACGAGGACCTCGGTCTGCTCACCGCGGACCCGCAGGTCGGCGCCGACCTCTCCGACCTGTTCAACCGGCTCTCCGGCTACTCGCGCCGCGAGACCTACCGCCGGCTGCTCGTCGCCCCGAAGTCGCTGCGCGACGGACTCGTCGCCCGGATCAACAAGGAGACCGTCCACCACCGGGCCGGCCGCCCCGCGTACGTCCGCATCAAGGTCAACTCGATGGTGGACGAGGCGATCATCGACGCCCTGTACCGCGCGTCCCGGGCCGGTGTCCCGGTCGACGTCTGGGTTCGCGGAATCTGCGCGATCCGGCCGGACGTCCCGGGCCTGTCCGAGAACATACGAGTCCGTTCCGTCCTCGGCCGCTTCCTCGAGCACTCCCGGATCTTCGCCTTCGGCAACGGCGGCGAACCGGAGGTGTGGATCGGCAGCGCGGACATGATGCACCGCAATCTCGACCGCCGTATCGAGGCACTCGTCCGGGTCACCGACCCGGCCCACCGCGCGGCCCTGACCCGGCTGCTGGAGAGCGGCATGTCCGATTCCACCTCGTCCTGGCACCTCGGCCCCGACGGCGAGTGGACCCGTCATGCGACGGACGCCGACGGGCAGCCGCTGCGGCACATCCAGGAGACGCTCATAGACGCCCGGAGGCGCAGGCGTGCACAACCATGACCTTCCCCTGGCGCCGCGGGGGACCGGCGCCGACCAGGTCCTGGCCGGATATCTGCACAGGCAGGCCGGCGACTTCCTCCGCAGTCTGCGGCTGCACGGCGAGAGCGGTGCGGACACGCAGAGCGCGGCGGAGGCCGCCAGGTCCCTGCGGCGGGCCGCCCGCCGTATCCGCGGCACCCTCCACACCTTCCGTCCCCTGCTGGACCCGGCCTGGGGGGACCAGCTCCGGACCGAGCTCGGCTGGCTCTCCGGTGTCCTCGCCGAGGAGCACGCCTGTACGGCCCGGCTGAGCCGGCTGCTCGACGCCCTGGCCCGGCTCTCGGGCACCCAGCCGGTACCCGCGGCGCGGGCCGCGGACGGCGACTCGGGCACGGACGCGCCGGCGGAGGTCGTGTCGGCCGCCTCCGCCGGACCCCCACCCGCCGCCGAGCGGCCGGGCCGGGGCTCCCTGACCGTCGGCGGCGCCCGCGCCGGGGCGCTGCTGGAACGGCAGCTCACCCTCGGCCGCACCCGGGCCCACTCCGCCGCCCTCCAGGCACTCGGCTCCGCACGGTTCCACGCGGTCGCGGACGCCGTCGCCCTGCTCGCCTCCGAGGTGCCGCTGGCCACCCCCGCCGGGGAGCCCGGCGCCGTCCTCGCGGCCCATGCGGAGGGCGCCGAGCTCAGGCTGCTCGACGCGGTCACCGCACTGCCGCTGGCCCGCGCGTCCCACCCGTACAACGCGGAGGCCCTGGTCCACGGCCTCGCCACCGCCTCCGCCGGCGAGTCCCAGGACGCGCCCTGGCACCGGGTACGGCATCTGCTGCGGTTGCACCGGTACGCCCAGGAGGTGCTGCACGCGGGAGACGGCGCCGGCCCCGGCCGTCGGCTCTCCGCCGCCGGCCGCACCCTGGACCGGCACCGCGACGCCGCGGAGGCCGCCGCGGCCGCGGCCTCCGCCGCGCGCACGCCCCGTATCGCGCCGGCCACCGCGTACGCCCTCGGCGTGCTCCACGCCGACCAGCGCCACGAGGTCGAGGCCGCCCGCTTCGACTTCCAGCGGGCGTGGCGGGAGACGCCCCCCGGGACGGACGGGCCCCGGGACGAGCACGCGCTGGCCGCGCCGTGAGCACCGCCCCCGACGGCACCGTCCTCGCCGCCGGCTGCGTCCTGTGGCGGCGCTCCGGGCAGGCTGCCGGCGGGATCGAGATCTGCCTGGTCCACCGGCCCAGGTACGACGACTGGTCGCATCCGAAGGGCAAGCTCAAACCGGGCGAACGGGCCCTGGAGGGCGCGCTGCGCGAGGTCCGCGAGGAGACCGGCCACCAGGGGGTGCCGGGCCCGGTGCTGCCGACGGTCCGCTACCTCGTCGCAGGCCGCCCCAAGCAGGTCAGCTACTGGGCCGCAGAGGCCCCTTCACCGGGCGACTTCACCCCCGGCCGCGAGGTCGACCGCATCGCCTGGCTGCCCCCGGACGCCGCCCGCCGCCGGATCACCGAGCCACGCGACCGCACCCTCGTCGACGCCCTGCTCAAGGCCCTCGGCACCGGCTGACCACGGGCCGCGTACCCCGTCCGGACCACGGCGCCGCCGCTCCGGGCCCGGGGCCGAACCCGCCGTACCGCAAGGGCGGCCGGAACCCGCGACACCGCCGGTCCGGGACCCGCCGTGCCGTACCCGCCGGGGCGCGAGGTCACGCCCCGATAAAGGCGGAACTTCTTTGTCCGGCAGGGTTCACCTCCCGTTCACCACGGCCCGTCGGCCGCTTCACCTGATCTGCCTAATTTCGGGCTTACCCGGTGACCGGCACAGTGCCGCGCCACCCACCCCGACACACGCCGCCGTAGAACGACAAGGGCAGACCGAGCCCTCGTCCGCGCACCCGGCGGCTTCTGGAAGGAACACCCGAAAGTGAAGCTTCAGCGCAAGAACGGGCTTCGCGCCACCGCGCTCGGTGCCCTCGCCGTGTCCGGCGCCCTGGTCCTCACGGCGTGTGGTTCGGACGACAACACCGGCGGCACCGGCGGCACCGGCGAGAAGACGAGCGCCGCGTCGAACATCAAGTGCGACGACGCCAAGGGCCAGCTCCTGGCGGCGGGGTCGACCGCACAGAAGAACGCCATGGACCTCTGGGTGAAGAACTTCCAGGCGGCCTGCTCCGGCGTCGAGGTCAATTACCAGGCCATCGGCTCCGGCGGTGGCATCACCAAGTTCACCCAGGGCCAGGTGGCCTTCGCCGGATCCGACTCCGCGCTGAAGCCCGAGGAGGTCGAGGAGTCCAAGAAGGTCTGCAAGACGGGCCAGGGCATCAACCTGCCGATGGTGGGCGGCCCGGTGGCCATCGGCTACAACCTCAGCGGCGTGGACAACCTCGTCCTCGACGCCCCCACCCTGGCCAAGATCTTCGACACGAAGATCAAGAAGTGGAACGACCCGGCGATCGCCAAGCTCAACCCGGACGTCAAGCTCCCCGGCACCACGATCCAGGCGTTCCACCGCTCGGACGAGTCCGGCACCACCCAGAACCTGCACAAGTACCTCAGCGAGGCCGCCCCGGCCGACTGGAAGCACGACCCGAAGTCGAAGTCGTGGGAGGCCCCCGGCGGCCAGGCCGCCAGCGGCTCCTCCGGCGTGGCTTCCTCCGTCAAGGGCACCGAGGGCGCGATCGGCTACTTCGAACTGTCCTACGCGACCGCTCAGAAGATCAGCACGGTCAAGCTCAGCACCGGCGCCTCCGCCCCGGTCGAGGCCACCACCGAGAACGCCTCGAAGGCCATCGCCGCCGCCAAGGTCAAGGGCACCGGGAACGACCTCGCCCTCAGCCTCGACTACAAGACCCAGGTCGACGGCGCCTACCCGATCATCCTGGTCACGTACGAGATCGCCTGCGACAAGGGCAACAAGGCGGAGACCCTGCCCGCGCTGAAGGCGTTCCTGAACTACACCGTCAGCGACGAGGGCCAGAAGGTCCTCTCGGACGCCGGCTACGCGCCGCTGCCGACCGAGATCGCGGCCAAGGTCCGCGAGATCGTCCCCACCCTGTCCTGACCCGACCGGGGCCGGTCCGTCACACCACGACGGGCCGGCCCCGGCATCCGGTGCACCGCCGCCGGGAGCCTCACGGCTCCGCAGACCGGAGAAACCATTGATGGCAACCACCATTCAGACCGACGCGCCGCCTCCACCGGGGCCGGCCGCAGCAGCGCCCAAGCCCAAGACCCGCCCGGGAGACCGTGTCTTCCTGGGCCTGTCCCGTGGTTCCGGCATCGCCCTGCTGATGATCATGGCCGCGATCGCGGGCTTCCTCAGCTACCGTGCCTTTCTCGCCATCTCGAAGGACCAAGGGAACTTCCTCACCACCTTCGAGTGGAACCCGGCCGGCGACCCGCCGGTCTTCGGCATCGCCGTCCTGGCCTTCGGCACGATCGTCTCCTCGGTCATCGCCATGGCCATCGCCGTGCCCGTCGCCGTCGGCATCGCGCTGTTCATCTCGCACTACGCGCCGCGCAGGCTCGCAGCGCCGCTCGCCTACATCGTGGACCTGCTCGCGGCCGTCCCGAGCATCATCTACGGCCTCTGGGGCGCGATCTTCCTCGTCCCCTACCTCGACGGCCTCAACCAGTGGCTCGACGAGTACATGGGCTGGACGTACATCTTCGACAAGGCCGGCGACGGCCCCGCGCGCAATCTGTTCACCGTCGGCATCCTGCTGGCGATCATGATCCTTCCGATCATCACCAACGTCACCCGTGAGGTCTTCCTCCAGGTCCCGAAGATGCACGAGGAGGCGGCGCTCGCCCTCGGCGCCACCCGCTGGGAGGTCATCCGCATGTCGGTGCTCCCCTTCGGCCGCTCCGGCATCATCAGCGCCTCCATGCTCGGCCTGGGCCGCGCGCTCGGCGAGACCATGGCCGTCGCCGTGGTCCTCTCCCCGAGCTTCCTGATCTCCGGTCACCTGCTCGACCCGGGCGGCGGCACCTTCGCCCAGAACATCGCCTCGAAGTTCAACGAGGCCAACGAGTTCGGCCGCGACGCCCTGATCGCCTCCGGCCTGGTTCTCTTCGTCATCACCCTGCTGGTCAACGGCGCGGCCCGGTGGATCATCGCCCGTCGCAAGGAGTACTCGGGGGCCAACGCATGAGCCACGTCGTCCAGGATCGGCGGCCGGTCACCACCGTGCGCGTCAACCACCTCTCCCACGCCCGGCTTCCCCGCTGGGCGCAGCCGGCCATCGCCGCCGGCGCCGTCGCCGCGGGCATCGGCCTCGGTACGGTCGCGGGCTGGCAGAGCCGAACCCAGTGGGGCATGCTGGCCGCCCTGCTCTTCGTGCTCGCCAGCTACCTGATCACCGCGAAGGTGGAAGGCAAGCGCCAGGCCAGGGACCGGGTCGCCACCAGCATCGTCTGGGTCGCCTTCGTCCTCGCCGTCGTCCCTCTCGTCTCCCTGTCGTGGGTCACGGTCAGCAACGGCCTGGAAGTCCTCGACCCGTACTTCCTCAGCCACTCCATGAACGCGGTCCTCGACGCCGAGACCGGCGGCGGGGTGTACCACGCCCTGCTCGGCACGATCGAGCAGGTCCTCATCGCCACGCTGATCGCCGCCCCGGTGGGTTTGCTCACCGCGGTCTACCTCGTCGAGTACGGCGGTGGAAGGCTGGCCAAGGCCGTCACCTTCTTCGTCGACGTCATGACGGGCATCCCGTCCATCGTCGCGGGCCTGTTCGTCCTGGCCACATGGAATCTGATATTGGGCTTCGGGCCCTCCGGATTCGCAGGCGCGCTCGCGCTCGCCATCCTGATGATGCCGGTCGTCGTCCGCTCCACCGAGGAGATGCTCAAGCTCGTCCCGAACGAGCTGCGCGAGGCCTCGCTCGCGCTCGGCGTCCCCAAGTGGCGGACGATCCTCAAGGTGGTCATCCCCACCGCGATCGGCGGCATCACCACGGGCGTCATGCTCGCGGTGGCCCGCATCACCGGTGAGACGGCTCCCGTGCTGCTGCTCGTCTTCGGCACGAAGCTGATCAACCCGAACCCCTTCGAAGGCGCCCAGGCGTCCCTGCCGCTGTACGTGTACGAGCAGTACGCCGTCGGCACGGACGCCTCCATCTCCCGCGCCTGGGCCGCCGCCCTCGTGCTGATCGCCTTCGTCATGATCCTCAACCTGGTGGCCCGCGGCATCGCCCGCTGGAAGGCCCCGAAGACCGGCCGCTGAGCGCGCGGCGATTTGGAAGTGACTGAGTAATGGCCAAGCGAATCGACATCAGCGGACTGTCCGCCTTCTACGGCTCCCACAAGGCGATCGAGGACATCTCGATGACCGTGGAGCCCCGCTCGGTGACGGCCTTCATCGGCCCCTCCGGCTGCGGCAAGTCGACGTTCCTGCGCACCCTGAACCGCATGCACGAGGTCACCCCCGGCGGCCGTGTCGAGGGCAAGGTGATGCTGGACGACGAGAACCTGTACGGCAAGGACGTCGACCCCGTCGCGGTGCGGCGCACCGTCGGCATGGTGTTCCAGCGCCCCAACCCGTTCCCGACGATGTCCATCTTCGACAACGTCGCCGCCGGCCTGCGGCTGAACGGCTCGTACAAGAAGAACCAGCTCAACGACGTCGTCGAGCGTTCCCTCAAGGGCGCCAACCTCTGGAACGAGGTCAAGGACCGCCTCAACAAGCCCGGCTCGGGCCTCTCCGGCGGCCAGCAGCAGCGGCTGTGCATCGCCCGCGCGATCGCGGTCGAGCCGGACGTCCTGCTGATGGACGAGCCCTGCTCGGCGCTCGACCCGATCTCCACGCTGGCGATCGAGGACCTGATCGGCGAGCTGAAGGAGCGCTTCACGATCGTCATCGTGACGCACAACATGCAGCAGGCGGCGCGCGTCTCCGACCGCACGGCGTTCTTCAACCTCGCGGCGGTCGGGCAGCCCGGCAAGCTCATCGAGATAGACGAGACGGAGCGGATCTTCTCCAACCCGTCCGTCCAGGCGACCGAGGACTACATCTCGGGCCGCTTCGGCTGAGCACCCCCGTACTGCCCTGCGGTGCTGCATGGCGGTGCCACCGCAGGGCGAACGGTCGGCCCCCTCTCATCCGAGCGGGGGCCGACGTTTTGCGCTCCGGCGGTTCCGGGGGGCTTCCGGGCGCGAGGCGTGCGCGGGCGCCCGCGACCCGCGCCACCGGACGCCGTACGCCCGGACCCGGCCGGGCACGAGCCTCAGCCGGGGAGACCCCCCGGGAACGAGGTCCGGGGGAGAACGAGTTCGGAACGAGGTCCGGGAGAGTCGGACGACGGACGCACGGGCCGCGCGACAGGAAAACACCGCGCCCCGAAGCGGGGCGCGGTGCACGCGGGAGTGTCACCCCCCGGCCTTCGGACCTTCGCGGTCCGGCACTAGCCGAACGCCAGGTTCACGACCCAGAAGCTCAGGGCGGCGACGAACGCCGCTGCCGGCATCGTGATGAACCACCCCATCACGATGTTCTTCGCGACGCCCCACCGCACCGCGTTCACCCGCTTCGTCGCCCCGACACCCATGATCGCCGAGGTGATCACGTGCGTCGTGGAGATGGGCGCGTGGAAGAGGAACGCCGAGCCGAACATGATCGACGCACCGGTCGTCTCCGCCGCGAACCCCTGCGGCGGGTCCAGTTCGATGATCTTGCGGCCGAGCGTACGCATGATGCGCCAGCCACCCGCGTACGTACCGAGCGACAGCATCACCGCGCAGACGACCTTCACCCACACCGGAATCGGGTCGCCGTAGTCCTCGACGTCGGCAATGACCAGGGCCATCACCACGATGCCCATGGTCTTCTGGGCGTCCTGGAGGCCGTGGCCGAGAGCCATGCCCGCCGCCGACACCGTCTGGGCGATGCGGAAGCCCCGCTTCGCCTTCGCCGGATTGGCCCGCCGGAACATCCACAGGATCGCGGTCATCACCAGATAGCCGACGACCAGGCCGACCACGGGCGAGACGAACATCGGGATGACGACCTTGTCGAGCACCCCGCCCCAGATGACCTCGGTGCCGCCGGCCAGCGCCGCACCCACCATGCCGCCGAAGAGCGCGTGCGAGGACGACGAGGGCAGACCGAAGTACCAGGTGACCAGGTTCCAGATGATCGCGCCGACCAGCGCCGCGAACAGGATGCCCATGCCGCGGTCGCCCTTGGGCGTCTCGATCAGGCCCTCGCTGACGGTCTTGGCGACCCCGCTGCCGAGGAAGGCGCCCGCGAGGTTCATCACCGCGGCCATCGCCAGGGCGGCGCGCGGCGTCAGCGCACGCGTCGACACGGAGGTGGCGATCGCGTTCGCGGAATCGTGGAAACCGTTGGTGTACGTGAAGAAGAGCGCGACCCCGATGGTCACGACCAGCGCAAAGGTGTCCACGTCCGCTCAGGACTCCTTGACCGCGATGGTCTCCACCGTGTTGGCCACGTGCTCGAACGCGTCCGCGGCCTCCTCGAGCACGTCGACGATCTGCTTGAGCTTGAGCACCTCGATGGCGTCGTACTTGCCGTTGAAGAGGTGTGCCAGGAGCTTGCGGTGGATCTGGTCCGCCTGGTTCTCCAGACGGTTCACCTCGATCCAGTACTCGGTGAGGTTGTCCATCGTCCGCAGGTGCGGCATGGCCTCCGCCGTCAGCTCCGCGGCCCGCGCCAGCACCTCGATCTGCTGCTCGACGCCCTTCGGCAGCTCCTCGACGTTGTAGAGGACGACCAGATCGACGGCCTCCTCCATGAAGTCCATGATGTCGTCCAGCGACGACGCGAGGGAATAGATGTCCTCACGGTCGAAGGGCGTGATGAACGAGGAGTTCAGCTGATGGAAGATCGCGTGGGTGGCGTCGTCCCCGGCGTGCTCCGCTGCGCGCATCCGTTCCGCGATCTCGGCCCGGGCGGGACCGTCCGCTCCGAGCAGTTCCATCAGGAGTTTCGAGCCCGTGACGATGTTGTCCGCGGACGCGGCGAACATGTCGTAGAAGCTCGTCTCCCTGGGGGTCAGACGAAATCGCACGTGGGGTCCTCGGGGTGCTGGGTTTCGGTCAGGCTGATGCTAGGCGCATCATCCGGCCACGGCTAACCGGCGTCCCCTCAGTGTCGCCCATCGAGAAGAGGGATCAGCACGGGGCCCTGCCCGAACCATCAGGGATCGGTACCATATACCCACGAGGGGTATACCGGACAGGTCTGCGGGAGGACCGATGACGACCACGGACACGGCCGGCGGACTTCCGGTCACGGCTCACGAGGAACCCGGCCACGACCAGGGCGTCCACGGCTACCACAAACAGAAGGACGAGCACCTCAAGCGGCTGCGCCGGATCGAGGGCCAGATCCGCGGGCTCCAGCGCATGGTTGACGAGGACACGTACTGCATCGACATACTCACTCAGGTCTCCGCTTCCACGAAGGCGCTGCAGTCCTTCGCACTGCAACTGCTGGAGGAGCATTTGCGCCACTGCGTGGCCGACGCCGCACTCAAGGGCGGCGACGAGATCGACGCGAAGGTCGAGGAGGCGACGAAGGCGATCGCCCGCATGCTGCGGACCTGACCACCGCCCGCCCGGGGCCCGGCCGCGATCGCGCCGGCCGGCCTCACTCGCCGTCGGCCGCGGCCACGTGGACGTTCAGCACCTCGTCGATGCGGTCGGGGCTCAGGCGCTCCCCGTCCGCGGCCGAGGCCGCGATCATCAACTCACCGCACAACTCGATCTCGGCGAGGGCGACGTGGTCCTGGACCGTCGGCGTACTGGCGGGAGCCACGTGCATTCACCTCTTCCGGCCGGTGTCGGCTTCCTAGCGTAGGGAGCGGGATACACGCCGCGCATGGCACGTCCGGACCATTTACCGACCCCCCGGTGCCTACATCCGGACGCGGCCGGCGTAGATGTCGCCCCGGCCGGGGAGCCGCACCACGACGGGGGCGCCGAAGTCGTACAGCAGGGTCGTGGACGCCACGGCGACCGTTCTGCCCTGGTTCGCGAAGCTGAACTGATGGCGCACCTTGCGCAGCCTGCCCTCGGAGTCGAGATAGGCGTCGAAGGCCACCAAATCCTGGGCGAACCCCTTCGCCGCGGCGGCGAGCGACCCGCGGGCGTGCGGGGACGCGGCCCGCGCGGCGTGCGCGATGTCCGTCGTGCCGCGGTAGTGCGTGACCCGCACCCCCGCCAGCTCCTCGTGGCCGACGACCGTCGCGCTGCGCGCCCCGCGCAGCAACTCCGCGGCGGCGGCCGGATCGGTCGCGCCGCCCGTGACGAGATTGCCGTCCGTCAGCGTCGTCGTGTCCACCCTGACCCATTTGTCCGGTGGTACACCGGCGCCGCGGTCCTTCATGTAGAGGGCGCCCGGGGCGAGCAGTTCGGTGATCGGCTGATGACCGCTGGACCCGGCAGGATCCTTGGGGAGCACCACGCGCAGCCTGCCCATGGCCCGCCGGAAGTCGTACCCGCCCTCGCCGCGGATGGTGAGCCGGGTCCCGCCGGCGGCCGTCTCCATGGCGGTTCGGGCCTTCGCCGTACCGGCCTCGGCCAGTACGTCGGCGGCCTTCCGAACACTGAGGAGGGGATCCGAACCGGCCCGGGCGTCGGCGACGGCGTCCCCGCCGGCCGAGCACCCCGCGGTACCGGTCACACCCATCACGGCGGCAGCGGCACACGCGCCGCGCCTGAGCCAGTGCTGCTGCACCACCATCGCCTGTCAACCCCCAACACGCTCGCCGCTGCCCCGCATAACGACCGGTACCGTGGAAGGGTGCGCACGTCCGCCCACCACACCACGACCGTCGAGCGGGGTTCCTTCGCGCTGGCCCGCTGTTCCTGCGGCTGGGCCGGCCCCGCCCGTCGCTCCAGGGAACGCGCCCGCACCGATGCGAGGGCGCACGAGACCGCCACGCCCGCCTAGGCCGTGGCCTACGCCCGAAACGCGGTCGGCCCGCCCGGTGTCCACGGCCGCCCGGGCGCCGGAGGCGGTCGAGCGGGGGCCGGCCGGACGGGCCGGTGGCACCGGAGGGAATGCCCGGGATCACCGGACCGAACTGTCAGGAGAAGGACGGGAAGGTCGCCGGGAAGGTCCGGGACGCGGGCGGGCTACGCCGCCAGGTCGTTGTGCCCCGGGCGTACCCCGGGCTCCGGAATGTCGAGCAGCTCGTGCTGCTGCTCCGCCGCCACCGCCCGGCGCGACCGCACGAGCCGTCCGGCGGGGCCCGAGCGGGAGACGGCCGACACCAGCGGGGTGAGCAGGGCCTGCGCGAGGGGGGCGAGGAGAAGCACCACGGCCGTGCCGAGCGCGAACCCGCCGACGACGTCCGTCGGGTAGTGGACGCCCATGTACACGCGGCAGAAGCCCTCGGCGAGGGCGAGCCCGATCGCCGCGAACCCGAAGCCGCGGTGGGCGACGAACACCCCGACGCCGATGGCCATCGCCATCGTCGAGTGGTCGCTGACGAAGGAGAAGTCGGTCTTGCCGGCGATCAGGACCTCGAGCCCCTGGTGGTCGAGGAACGGTCTCGGCCGTTCCACGAACCCGCGGATCGGCACATTGACCAGCAGGGCGATGCCCGCCCCCAGCGGCGCCCAGACCAGTGCGGCGACGGCGCCGATCGAGTCCTCGGGCGTGCCGCGCCGGCGCACGCTCCACCAGCACCAGAGCCCCACCATGACGAGGGCGAGCATGATTCCGTACTCACCGACGAACTCCATGACGCGGTCGAACCACGGCGGAGCCGACCGGGCCAGCCCGTTGATGTCGTAGAGCAGGCCGACATCCGGATTCACGCCGTCGAGTGCGAGTCCAGCCATCTGCTGCGGCCCCTTGCCTGTGTGTCGCCAGCCGCGGCGCACGCCCGTGTGCGCCGCATTCCGAGACCCCCGTGGTCGGTGCGGTCTGTACGTACTGCTCCGGTCCAGGGAACGACCCGTTCCGCGCGTGCGTTCCACTCTCCACGAAACGATCACCATGACGTTATCGAAGAGTGATACGTCGTCGCAGTTCAGGCCGGGGCTTGACGGAGAGTTCCGGCCACGGCCGACGCCCCGTCAGCCGGCCGTCAGACGGCGGACCCTGGAGGAGTCGGCAGCGCCTCGGCACCGTCCTTGGTCACCCGGGTCGCACCGAAGTAGTCCGGGGTGTCGATCCTGTCGAACCGGATCACCGCCCCGGTGTACGGAGCGTTGATCATATAGCCCCCGCCGACGTACAGCCCGACGTGCCTGATCGCCCGGGAGTTGGTCAGGTCGTCGGAGAAGAACACCAGGTCCCCGGGGAGCAGTTCGTCCCTCGACGGGTGCGGCCCCGCGTTGTACTGGTCGTTGGCCACGCGCGGCAGCTCGATCCCGACGGTGCGGTACGCGGCCTGCGTCAGGCCCGAGCAGTCGAACCGGCCACCCTGCTCCGGTGTCCCGTTCCCGCCCCACAGGTACTTCGTGCCGAGCTTCTGCTGCGCGAAGTAGATGGCGCCGGCCGCCTGCCGCGACGGCTCCACCCGCCCGACGGGCCGGGCGAAGCTCTTCTCCAGCGTCCGGATGACCTTCACGTAGTTGCGCGTCTCCTTGTACGGCGGCACCCCGCCGTACTTGATCACGGCGTACGCGCCCGCGTTGTACGCGGCGAGCATGTTGTCGGTCGGATCGCCCGGGGCCTTCTTCACGTACCCCGCGAGCTTGCAGTCGTACGAGGCCGCCGACGGGATCGCGTCCGCGGGGTCCCACACGTCCCGGTCGCCGTCGCCGTCCCCGTCGACGCCGTGCGCCGCCCAGGTGCCGGGGATGAACTGGGCGATGCCCTGTGCGGCGGCGTGGCTCTGGGCCCTCGGGTTCCAGCCGGACTCCTGGTACAGCTGCGCTGCGAGCAGTGCCGGGTTGATGGCCGGGCACAGATTGCCCCACTTCTGCACCAGCGGCTGGTACAGCGCGGGCACGGCCCCCTTGGCCAGCGCCACGGCACCCTTCGCCCCGCCACCGAGGCCCGCCGCCGCGGAGTAGGTCCCGACGACGAGCAGGGCGAGGAAGCTCAGGCAGAGCCCGACGGCCCCGCCGGCGACGAGCCACGCCTTACGCACCGTCAATCACCCTCCGCCGCACGGCAGTCCACCGCTCGTCAGTGTAGGCGGGGAGGGCCCGGTTCAGGGGGCGCACGAGGGGGTCGGCGAAGCACGGTCGACGATGCGGGGTGCGGAGGGGCGAGGCGGGAGAACGGGGGCGGGCCAGTCGGAGGGGCGGGTCGAGAGCACGGGAGGCGGGGCGAGGCGGGCTGAGGCAGCGAGGCGGGAAGAAGGGGCGGGCCCGGGACTGTTCCCTCCGGTTACCCGCGGGTAGCGTGTGGCACGTACACGTGTCTGCGGCGAGAGGCGACCCGTCATGGCGCAACACCAGGCGTTCTACGAGCGGACATCCGAGAGCCGCTTCTCGCCGACCGAGCACACCCGCGGCCCCTGGGACCCCGGATCGCAGCACGCCGGGCCGCCCGCCGCGCTGCTCGGCCGCGCCCTGGAGGAGCGGCCGGGCGCACGCACCGACATGCGACTCGCACGAGTGACCTACGAGATCGTCCGGCCCGTGCCGATCCGGCCGCTGGAGGTGACCACGACCGTCGTGCGGACCGGGCGGAGCGTGGAGCTCGTCGAGGCGGCGCTCACGCCCGAGGGCGGGGCGCCGGTGATGTTCGCCCGCGCACTGCGCGTCCGCACGCTCGGCGAGCCGGGACCCGCGGTCGCCGAGGGACCGCAGGTGCCCTCCCCGGGAGGGACGGCCGAGACGCCGTTCTTCGCCGTACCGTGGGACGTGGGCTACCACACGGCCATGGACACCCGGTTCACCGAGGGGACCTTCCGGGAGCGGGGCCCCGGAACCTGCTGGATGCGGATGAGGATGCCGCTCGTCGCGGGCGAGGAGATCCGCCCACTGGACCGCGTCCTGGTCGCGGCGGACTCCGGCAACGGCATCAGCAACGTCCTCGACTTCGAGCGCCATGTGTTCGTGAACGCCGACCTGACGGTCCATCTGCACCGGCACCCGGTCGGCGAATGGGTCTGCGTCGAGGCCCGTACGAGCGTCGACCCGGCCGGCATCGGACTCGCGGACGCCCGGCTGCACGACGAGAAGGGCCCGATCGGCCGCAGCGCCCAGAGCCTCTTCGTCGCCCCTCGCTGACGCCGTCACCCCGGACCCCACGGTGCGCGCCGGACCCCGCCGACCCCGGAAAGGTGGTCTGGACCAGCAACGGTTACGCTGTGTCACGCAGCCGGGAAGGCTGTGAACCACCCGCCGTTCGACCGACGGCGGGAGACCAACACCAGGAGCAACAAGTGCAGAACCTTCAGAACGCGGGGACGGGCGTCAAGTCGGCGGGCCGCAACGGCGACGCCGGGGGAACCATCGCCGCCGTGACCGTCATCTCCCTCATAGCCGTGGCCATCGGGCTGCTCGGCTTCATGGTCGTCAACCGCTGACCCTCCCTCCCACACCACGGGGCGGCGCCGTACTCCGGCGCCGCCCCGCGCTCATGACTCCCGGTCAATGACTCCCGCCGCACGCCGGAGAGCGCCCCCGGCACCGGATTCACGCCCTGAGTGCCACAACGACAGTCATTGCCCGAAGTCACGCTCCGTGATACACAGAGTGACGAAACGTGTCCTCACGCCCGCGCCAGCCGCGCGAGACACCGCAGGTCAGAGCGACCGGGCCGGCATCCGTGCGCGGATCGAGTAAAGAGAGCCGCCAAGTCGGCGCACGCGGACGGTTTCATCAGCGAAGATAGAGCGATGGCCTGTGCCATGGGGCAGGGGCGGACAACTACCCAACAGGGGCGGTGAGTTATATGTACCTGGCGGCTGAGAAGGGCGACATCACCACCATCATCGGCGGAATCGCCCCGAACTGGGGGCCTTTCGGCAGCCTCGGGAACGAGGCGCGCGTGATGATCGAGGTCGTGATGGCCGTCGCCATCCTGCTCTGCCTGGGCATCGCGATCTGGGGAGCCGCGAAGCAGCGCATCGGCGCCACGGCCCTCCGCGACACCTTCAGCGCGGAACAGGGCAAGGGCCTGATCGTCGCCGGGCTGACCGGAGTCTTCATCATCGGGTCACTGGGGACCCTGTTCACCATCGTGTACGGGATGGCCGTCTGACGCCCCGTACCGCACCGCGCCCGTCCCCGACACCACCCGTCCGTCGCGCCCACCGACAGAGGTTGCGTCCCCCTGATGTCGAGTCACCACACCCCGCCCGTACGGAGAGCAGCAGGGCTACCGTCGTACTACGGCACGGCAACGCACACGGCTGAGGGGGCGCACGCGGCATGAGCTACGACGACGAGACCGACGGCTTCGGCAGCGGCGCCGGCGGCACGGGCCAGACCCGCACCCGCCTCCCCGAAGGCGGCACGGGCGACGTCTACGGCGGCGCCCGCCGGCCCACCCGCAACTCCCGCTCCCTCGTCACGGTCGTGGGCGTGGTCGTCCTCCTCATCGCCGCCATCGCCTTCGCCAACCGAGGCGACGGCACGGACTCCCCCAGAACCACCGACACGGCCAAGGGCACGTCCCCCACCGCGGCCACGGGCATCCGCCCGGTCGCGGACAAGCACGCAGGAATCCCCGCGGGCTACGCGAGGGACGACCAGGGAGCCCAGAGCGCGGCGGCGAACTACGCGGTTGCGCTCGGTTCGGCCGAGATGTACGACCAGGCACGCCGCCACGAGATCGTAGGTGCCGTGTACGCCCCCGAAGTGCTGGCCGCCCGGCAGGCGGACTTCGACAAGGTCTACGCCGACAAGGGATTCCTCTCCCGTATCGGGCTGCGGGAGGACGGCACCGCCCCCGAGGGCCTCACCTTCATCTCTCGCGTCGTGCCCGTGGGCACCAAGGTGGAGAAGTTCGTCGGCGACACCGCAGTCGTGGCCGTCTGGTACTCGTCGCTGTTCGGCCTGGCCGGGGAGGGCTCCAAGAACCCCGTCTCCGAGAGCTGGTACACGACCACCTACGACATGAAGTGGATCGACGGAGGCTGGAAGATCACCGGGCACGCGCAGAAGGACGGGCCCGTGCCCGTGGGCCGCGACCAAGCGGCTTCGAGCGCCAAGGAAATGGCCGACGCGGTGGAACAGTTCGGAGGGTTCACCTATGCCCGGTAAGCGCTCCGGCCGCGCGGCCGCCCTGGCCGCAGCCGTCTGCGGACTGCAGGCCGTCCTCACGGTCACGGCTGCTCGTGTCGCCGCAGCACCCACCCCGACACCCGGCCCGAGCGGCAGCAACAACCCGTGCGACCTGATCCGTGGCCCCGCCCGCGACTACTGCGAGAACGGCGAATCCGGCGGAGCCGCCCGCCGCGCCCCCTCTCTCGACGACCCCGCCGGCGCCCTCGATCCCCTCTCCTCCCTCGCCCGCGGCTGCGCCGACGCCGCCGCCTGGGTCGTCGACACCCTCTCCAAGGCCGTGAAGTCCACCGCCGAAGTGGACTTCACCAACGCCACCTTCCTCGGCCAGTACGCCGTCGTCTTCGCCGCCGCCACCTTCCTCACCCTCCTCCTGTGGCTGCTCGCCGTAGCCAAGCGCGCCATCCGCGGCGTCCCCCTCGCCACCGCCGTCTCCGAGGCCGTCGGCTTCCTCTGGCTCACCGTCCTCGCCTCCGCCTTCACACCGCTGATCCTCTACACACTGGTGTCCGCGACCGACTCCATCACCGACGTGATCGCCCAGGGCACCGGCGGCCAGACCGACGTGTTCTTCGGGGGTTTCAAGGAGGCGCTGCAGAAGGGCGACGACATCGGCGGCGGGCCGATCATGCTGATCGTCGTGTCGCTGGTGACGATCGTCGCCGCCGGCATCCTCTACCTGGAGCTGTTCCTCCGCGCCGTCCTCCTGTACGTCGGCGCCCTGCTCGGCGTCGTCGTGTACTCGGGTCTCGTGGACAAGAACATGTGGGGCCACGTCCGGCGCTGGGCCGGAATCATGATCGCGGTGATCCTCGTCAAACCGGTCATCGTCATCGTGCTCGGCCTTGCCGGGGCACTGTCCGCCGACGACGGGCCGGACTCGTTCTCCGCAGTCGTCACGGGACTCGCCATCATCCTGCTCGCGATCTTCGCCTCCGCGATGATCTACCGTTTCGTTCCCGGGTTCGGCGACGAGATCGCCGCCTCCCGCAACAACCGACTCCAGAACAGCGCGGAGAACAAGGCCGCCGCCGTCATCAGTTCGCCCGCCGCCTTGGTCTCCCAGGGCATCAAGACCCACAGCAGCCGCACCCACCAGCCGGGCGGGGGCGGATCCGGAAGCGGCAGCGCCCCCAGCCCGGTCGCGGGCGGAGTCGCCGCCCACAGCACACGCGGGGCCGGAGCGGGTACCGCGAGCGGGGGCGGCGGAAGCGTCCCCACGGCGGCACCTCCGCCCCGTAGCGGAGGCCCGGGCGGCACCCCGCACGGCCACCGCAGGAACTCCGGCAGCACCACCGGCACGAGCACAGGAAGCACAGGAGGTGGAGGGCGTTGACGACGCAGTCCCCGGCCATCGCGCCCCGCCGCACGTATCTGATCGGCCGGGCCAGGCCGAACGCGATCATCGGCAAGAACCGCGAGACGGGCGAGATCGCCCTGATCATCGCCGGCGCGTTCCTCGGCATGATGAGCGGACTGCTGGTACCCGTCCTGTCCCTGCGCATCGTGCTGCTCATGGGCTTCCCGCTGATCGCGCTGGCCGCCGTGTACGTGCCGTACAAGCAGCGCACCTTCTACCGCTGGTACGAGATCAACCGCAGCTACAAGCGCACCCTGCGTCAGGGCACCGTCTACCGCTCCGGCGCCATCGAGGCGGGCACCCGCGTCGACGGCCGCGAGGTCGAGATCGGTCCGCCGCCCGGCATCGGCCGGATCAACTGGCTCGCCGCGCCCTTCGGCCCGGACGAGATCGCCGTACTGCTGCACGCCGACCGGCGCACCGTCACCGCCGCCATCGAGATCGAAGGCCCCGGCGTCGGCCTGCGGGACAGCGAGGACCAGGAAGCCCTGGTGGACCGTTTCGGCACGCTGCTGAAGCATGTCGCCAACGGCGACGGCTTCGTGACGCGCCTTCAGATGCTCGCCCGCACCCTGCCCGCCGACCCGGACGCCCACGCCAAGGACGTGGCCCAGCGCGGCGACCACGGCGCCCCAGCCTGGCTCCAGCAGTCCTACGACCAGCTTCAGTCGATGGTCTCCACCTCGAGCGAGCAGCACCGCGCCTATCTGGTCGCCTGCATGCACTACACCCGGGAACTGGCCGCCGAGGCCCACACCATGGCCCGCGCCGCCAGCCACGCCACCGGCGCCAAACGGCTGGACAAGGACGCCGGCCTCGCGGTCGTCATGGCCCGCGAGCTGACCGACATCTGCGCCCGCCTCGCCGAGGCCGACATCCGCGTCCGCCAGCCGCTCGGCCAGGCCCGGCTCGCCTCCCTCGTGCACTCCATGTACGACCCGGACCACCCCATCGACCACATCCAGGCCATGACCAAGCGCAATGCCTGGCCCGCCGAACTCGACGCGGTGGAGCCCACCTACCTCCAGGCCAAGACCCGTGAGTCCGCCACCCGCGCCCCCTGGTGCCACGCCACCGCCTGGGTCAAGGAGTGGCCGATGACCCCCGTCGGCGTCAACTTCCTCGCCCCGCTGCTCGTCCACACCCCGGACGTGATCCGCACGGTGGCGGTCTGCATGGACCTGGAGCCCACCGAGGTCGCCATCGAGCGCATGCTCACGGAGAAGACGAACGACGAGGCCGAGGCCAGTCGCGCCGCCAAGATGAACCGCACCGTCGACCCCCGCGACATCGCCGCACACGGCCGACTCGACCAGCGGGGTGAAGATCTCGCCAGCGGCGCGGCAGGCGTCAATCTTGTCGGGTACATCACTGTGTCGTCGCGTACGCCCGAGGCCCTGGCCAGGGACAAGCGCACGATCAGGGCCTCGGCGGGCAAGTCGTACCTGAAGCTGGAGTGGTGCGACCGCGAGCACCACCGGGCCTTTGTGAACACGCTGCCGTTCGCCACCGGCATCCGCCGATAGCGGCTGACACGCACCGACACGCGCCGATAGGGGCCCTCATCCGATGCGAGACCCGCTGTCCGTCCTCACCGAGTCGTTCACGTCCTTCCTCTTCGGGAAGGTCGAGACGACCCGCTCACCCGTGCGCACCTCCACGGGCCAGGCGCAGGCCGTCTACCTGCCGACCGCCGCGCCCGGCCTCGGGGACTCGGGCGTGATCATCGGCCGCGAGGTGTACAGCGGCAAGGGCTACGTCTACGACCCGTTCCAGCTGTACGGACAGCAGCTCCCCGCCCCCCACTGGCTGGTCCTCGGCGAGTCCGGCAACGGAAAGTCGGCGCTGGAGAAGACGTACGTCCTGCGACAGCTCCGCTTCCGCGACCGACAGGTCGTCGTGCTCGACGCCCAGGGCGAGGACGGCGTCGGCGAGTGGAACCTCATCGCCCAGGAGCTGGGAATAACGCCGATCCGGCTCGACCCGATGGCCGCCCTGGACGACGGAATCCGCCTCAACCCGCTCGACCCGTCGATCACGACCACCGGACAGCTCGCGCTGCTGCGCACCATCATCGAGGTCGCCATGGGGCACGGCCTCGACGAGCGGGCCGGCTTCGCGCTCAAGGTGGCGCACGCGTACGTCAACGAGACCATCACCGACCGGCAGCCGGTGCTCACCGACATCGTCGAGCAACTCCGCCACCCGGAGCCCGAGTCGGCGGCGGCGATGAACGTCGACATCGACGACGTACGGGCCTGGGGCCTGGACGTCGCCCTGGTCCTCGACCGGCTCGTCGACGGCGACCTGCGGGGGATGTTCGACGGCCCCACGACCGTCGGCATCGATCTCGACGCCCCGCTCATCGTCTTCGACCTGTCGCACATCGACCGCAACTCCATCGCCATGCCGATCCTCATGGCGATCGTCGGCGTATGGCTGGAGCACACCTGGATCCGCCCCGACCGGAAGAAGCGCATCTTCCTCGTCGAGGAGGCCTGGCACATCATCAACAGCCCCTTCGTGGCCCAGCTCTTCCAGCGGCTGCTGAAGTTCGGCCGGCGGCTCGGACTGTCCTTCGTCGCGGTCGTCCACCATCTCAGCGACGTGGTCGACGGAGCCGCGGCCAGGGAGGCCGCCGCCATCCTGAAGATGGCGTCGACGCGCACCATCTACGCCCAGAAGGCCGACGAGGCCCGGGCCACGGGCAGAGTACTCGGGCTGCCCCGGTGGGCCGTGGAGATCATCCCCACCCTCACCCCCGGCATCGCGGTCTGGGACGTCAACGGCAATGTCCAGGTCGTCAAACACCTGGTGACGGAAGCCGAACGCCCCCTGGTCTACACGGACCGGGCGATGACGGAGTCCTCGCTCCCCGAGGACGTCCGGGCCGCGGAACAGGAGACGGAGGAGCGCGCGGCCTTCATCGAACGGCAGCAGCGCCGCCTGGACTCCTCCGAATCGACGGTGGCCTGACGGTGCCGCGCGACCCGCGAGGCGGTCCCGGACGCGACCAGCCGCACGAGGAACGAGGCATCCCGGACGGCCTGCTCCTCGGCGTCCTTGGCTTCCTCGTCGGACTGACCCTTCTGGTCTGGACGGCGACCGGCCTCGCGGGCCTGTTCGCGCACGGTTCCTGGCCGGACGGCGTCACGTTCACCAACACCCCGCTCGCCATACGCAGTCTCGTCTCCGACCCCCATGACCTGCCGGCGGCCTGGCCCGCCACACCGGCCGACCGGCTGTCCGGCTACGGACTGTTCTGGGGTCTGCTCATCGGCCAGTTGATGACGCTCGTGGTTCTGGCGGTGTTCGTCCTCGGCACCCTGGCCCGCTGGCGCGCGGTCCGGGCGCGGCGCAGGGAGCTCGGGGAGTCGCGGCAGGAGACCGGGAGAGCCACCGCGGCCGCACCGGTTCCGGTGAAAGTGCGGGACGAGCCGGCACCTCGAGCGACCGTGACGGTCGTGGATCAGCCGGGATCTCGGCCGACCGTCTCCGCAACCGAGGATGCTCCCGTGCCGGCGCAGTCGGTGGCCGGCCCCGGTACCGCGCTTCCCGTCGAAGCGGCGGCCCCCATGCCATCCGCGAGGGCGATCGAGCACATCGCACCCGCGGCACCCGCCGAGCCCTGCGTGCCCGCTGTCCCGTCCCCGTCCGAACCTGCCGGTGTCCCGGCCTCTCGCCGCCCCCACGTCCTCTACGGAGCCCCGTCCGTCCGGCGCACTTCCGCCGTCCAGTCGATCCGGGACGCCGCGGGCCCCGCGCTCGTCGTCACCTCCGACCCGACCGTCTGGGCGGAGACGAAGGACGGCAGGGCCAAGCTCGGCCCGGTCCTCGTCTACGACCCGGGCCACCTCTGCGACACACCCGACAGACTCCACTGGTCCCCGACGACCGGCTGTGAGGACCCGGCGACCGCGGCGAGCCGGGCGGCCGCGCTCTTCGCCCCCGTACGGCCCTGCTCCCGTCTCGACGAAGCCGTGGCGGACACTGCCGAAACTCTCCTGCGCTGCTGGCTGCACGCCGCCGCCGTCGACGGGCGCCCGTTCAAGCAGGTCCACCGCTGGGCCCAGGGCAGCGGAGCCCATGAACCCGTGCGTATCCTCCGTACCCATCACCAGGCCGCCTCCGGCCTCGCGGGGCTGCTCGAGTCGGCCCTCACCTCGCACACCGAACGCCGCGACATCGCACAGGAACTGACGGCCCGTACGCTGAGCGCCCTTTCCTCCGTCCACATCCGCGAGGCCTGCACTCCCAACCGAGCAGATTCGCTCATCCTGGAATCATTTGTGGACGAGGGGGGCACGCTTTATGTGGTGGGTGAATCGATCGAGGACCCACGCACCCGCCCGGGGGCCATGCCGCTTCTCACCGCCCTCACCTCAAGCGTGGTCGAGCACGGCCGCCGCATGGCCGCACGGTCATCCGACGGTCGGCTCGACCCACCAGTCACCCTCGTCCTGGACGACATCGCCGCCGTGGCGCCACTGCCCCTCCTCCCGGAGTTGCTGGCCACGGGCCCGGGACTGGGTATGCCCACGATCGCCCTGCTCCGCTCCCGGGAACAGGGCCGTGCCCGCTGGCCTCAGCCACTGACGGCAGACGACGCCGACCACGGCACCGGGGTGCGCTGACCCGGCGGAGGGACGCCTCAGGTCCGGCGCAGCTCGTACTCGAACTCCCGCGCCGACGGATCCGACGGCACCGGCACGGAGTCGCCGCTCGGCACGAACCCGAATCGCCGGTAGAACGCCATCGCCCGGCCGTTCCCCTCGTGCACATACAGCCGCACCCGCTCCACCGACGGCTCGGTCAGCGCCCACGACCACTCGACGGCGGCACGGAACAGCTGCTCCGTGACGCCGATCCCCCGCGCCTCCGGCCGTACGAACACTCCCACGAGATGCGTCTGGTCGACCTTGGCGGCCTCCCCGAACCTCACTTCGTCCGCCGGCCCTTCGACCATTACGGTCACGCTGCCGACCCAGCGGCCCCCGGAGTCCTCCGCGATGAACTGGCGGAAGCCCACCCCGGACGCGGCGGCGTCGGTGCGGTCCTGCCAGTACTCCGACGGCCGGTCCACCGCATGCTCATAGGTCTCCAGAAAGGCGATGGGCGCCGCGGGGTCCCGCAGAGCGGCCAGCCGGATCTCCCGGGCCTTCTCCCACTCGCCGGCTCGCACGGCGCGAATGTTGTGGTCCATGCTTCGATCCTGGCCGCGCCGACGGCGGTACGCCAAGGAGATTTCCCGGACCCGACCGCCGGGTCGGCGCCGCGGCGAGGTGTCCAACGCTGGTTCCGGATGGAACGATTTCAGGGTCCGGGTCTGTCGGGAATCGAATCCGCCCCTGAACGCGGAAAAGCCCCGGACCAATGGTCCGGGGCTTTCCCTGAAAAACTGTTCGGCGGTGTCCTACTCTCCCACAGGGTCCCCCCTGCAGTACCATCGGCGCTGAAAGGCTTAGCTTCCGGGTTCGGAATGTAACCGGGCGTTTCCCTAACGCTATGACCACCGAAACACTATGAAGATGTCGAACCAGCCGACCAACACGTGGTCTCGGCATGTTCGTTACTTCAGAACTAACACAGTGGACGCGAGCAACTGAGGACAAGCCCTCGGCCTATTAGTACCGGTCAACTCCACCAGTCACCTGGCTTCCATATCCGGCCTATCAACCCAGTCGTCTACTGGGAGCCTTACCCCATCAAGTGGGTGGGAGTCCTCATCTCGAAGCAGGC
>NZ_FNHI01000029.1:0-37571 GCF_900103455.1 Streptomyces wuyuanensis
ATGACCTGCTGGCCTTCACGGCCTTCCCGCGTGAGATCTGGCGACAGATCTGGTCGAACAACCCGCAGGAGCGGCTGAACAAGGAGATCCGCCGCCGCACAGACGTGGTCGGCATCTTCCCCGACCGCACCGCCGTCATCCGGCTGGTCGGGGCGGTCCTGGCCGAGCAGAACGACGAGTGGACCGAAGCCCGCCGCTACATGGGCCGCGACCTGCTGGCCAAGGCCCGACTCCACCCGATCGAGTCAGAAAACAACGACACCCTCCTGCCCACCGAACTCACCGCATAGCCTCAAAACGAGATCGCCGAGTGGCCGTCGATACACCACTCCAACGGACGTGACCCCGCAGGGCCCACTCAAGACATTGCCGGGCAACGGGACAACGACGGCAGACGGCCTTCGCCTCAGCCGTCTGCATCAGTGTCGGGCCACTGTTTCCGCCGCCTATCGGGAAGAACAGATCAGGGTCTTCGCCTCGACACAATGCGTTCTGTCGCCAATTCACGAAGACCTCCTCGTCGAGGAATGCGCGTGGGAGCGCGAACTTTTCCGGTGCCGTACGAAACGTCCCGGCCTGTCGCAAGTGAGACCGAGTGGCCGGGACGTATGTGACACGGCGGTCCGCGTTCCCGCCAGGTGCTCCGCACCGGCCGGGGTCCGTCCCGGTCCGGCGGATGTCACAAGCGGCGCCGCTGCCCGGTCTGAATGACGAGCGGACGGGAGGATGCCGTATGGACCAGGACGATCACGCGGTGCCCCTCACGGAGCTGCTCGACGAGCGGCGGCAGCTGCTGGACGTCGCGCACTGGATGCTGGGAAGCAGGACCGAGGCCGAGAGCGTCGTGGACGAGACCTACCGGCGGTGGTACGGGCTGAGCGGTCCGGCGCGGGCGCGGATCGCGGGGCCGCGTGCCTGGCTCGTGCGGGTCACCGGAGGCATCTGTCTGGACCGGCTGGCCGTGCCCGGCCGTGGGCCGGTGGGCGCGGCCGGTGTCCGGCCGGGGACCGAGGCGGTGCCCGCGGATGCCGTGCTGGAGGAGGTGGACGAGGTACTGCTCGGCGCGCTGGACTCGCTGTCCCCGGAAGAGCGGGCGGCGTTCGTGCTCAACGACGTCTTCGGGATGGCGCCGGGCGCGGTCTCGGGCATCGTGGGGCAGCCGGAGCAGGAGTGCGCGGAACTGGTCCACCGGGCGCGGCGCAGCCTCCGGGCCCGGCGCCTGCAGCCCACGCCGCCGCGACAGCACGACCTGGTCGTCCGTGCCGTCCGCCAGGCCTGCCTGACGCAGGACGCGGCACTGCTGACGTCCCTGCTGGCGAGGGACGTCACCGCGTACTTCGACGGCGGCGGCAAGGTCCGCGCCCTGGACACACCGGTACGGGGAAGCCTGCAGGTCGCCCACAGCCTGCTGACGCTGCTCGCCGGGTGCCCGAACACCGCACTGCAGGCCCGGTCCGTCAACGGACGCACGGGACTGGTGGTGCGCTACGACCACGAGGTCGCCGCGGTCATCTGCCTCGACATCGCCGGGCGGCAGGTCATCCAGGTGTGGACCATCCTCAATCCCGACAAACTGCGCTCCTGGAACCGGCGGGGCGATGCGTCGTCACCGCCGGGCGGCTGACGGACCGCACTCCGCGGACGGTGTCGGTGGCGACGGGACCGCACGTCGTGGCACGCCACCCGCCTGTCCGGAACACGGTGGGACGCCCATTTCACCTGTGTTCCGTGCTGCGCCGCTGCGTATGATGTCCCCGGGGGGAAGCCCGTCCCGCCGCCGTGCCGCGTGGTACCGACGGTGCGCCGACAGGGACGCGACATCAGGGGTCGAGGTGAGAGGAACACATGGTCTCCGAAACCCACGTGCACAACGTCGAGCTCACCGCCGAGAGCCTTCAGGAGGACCTGGCCCGCCTCCGGGTCCAGAAGCAGGCGCTTGAGCGGGAGCTGGCCGCGGTCGTGGCGCATCTCGGTTCCGTCCAGCGTGCTCTGAGCGCCCTCCAGGCGCTGATGCTCGAACCGGCCGGTGCCACCTCGGCGTCCGCGGCACCGGAGACCGCCGCACCGTCCTCCGCAGCCACGGAAGTTGCGCCGAAGCCGACAGCGCGGGGCCGGCGGCCCAAGCGCCGCCAGGGGGCCGAGGAGGCGGCCGTCACGGCAGCCGCAGCGGACACCGACAGGCAGAGCGGGTACGGAAGGCTCACCGAGCAGATCCTGGAGTACTTCGCCACGGTGGGCGACGCGGACGTACGGGCACGCGATGTGGCCGCGGCCCTGGGGCGTGACACGGACAGTGGCACCATCAACGCGGTCCGCAGCACACTCGACCGTCTCGTCGGCTCCTCCCGCATCCGCCGGTCCGGCCGGGGCCTCTACCGCGCCGCATAGGGCGCGTCCTTGGGCGATCGGCAGACGCCCACACGGTGTTGTCCGCCGACAGTGTCGTCCGTGCGGCCGCCACGGGTGCCGCCCGCCCGTGGACCGCGGAACACGGGGACGGTGCGTCGCACCGTCCCCGTCAGCGCACCCGGCCCCGCGGCTTCAGCGGCACCGGCGGGAGGTCGGGCGCGGAGAGCCGGTCCCCGGCGTAACCGTGGACCTCGCCGAAGCGGGAGCCCTTCATCCAGTCGTCGCGCGCCGTCTCGATCTCCTCCTGCGAGCGGCCGATGAAGTTCCACCACATGATGAGCTCCTCCTCGAACGGCTCGCCGCCGAGGAGCATGAGGCCCGCGTCCGACTCGGCACGGACGGGCAGTTCGCTGCGGCCGCAGCCGAGGTAGAGCATCGAGCCGGGGAGCAGGGGCACGCCGTCGACATGAGCCTCGCCGGACATGGACAGCACGGCGTACTCGAAGTCCGGTACGAGCGGGATGCCGGTCTCGGTACCGCGGGCCAGGGCGAGGTCGGCGCCCACGATCGGTGTGTACGTGGACCCCGGCGAGACGGCGCCGTCGAGCTCGCCCAGGATGACCGTGGCGGTCAGGCCGGGGGCGGTGACGTGCGGGAGTTCGGCGTGGTGCTGGAAGTGGGGCTCCACGTGGCGGTGGGCGTCGGGCAGCGCGACCCACAGCTGGGCCCCGTGGAGGAAGCGGGCGTGGCTCTTCGGGCTCTCCTCGGAGTGGCTGATCGCGCGCCCCGACGTCATGAGCCCGAGCTCCCTCGGCCGGATCGTCTGCAGACTGCCGACGCTGTCCCGGTGCAGCACCTCTCCCTCGTGCAGCCAGCTCACGGTCTGCAGGCCCATGTGCGGGTGGGGAGGGACCTGCATGCCGGGCTCGTCGGCGATGTCGTCGGGTCCGTAGTGGTCGACGAAACACCAGGCACCGACCATCCGGCGGCCGAGGTTGGGCAGCAGCCGGCGGACCTCGGTGGACTCGCCGAGCGGGACACGGCGGGGGGTGAGGAGCTCACGCACCGGATCTGCGACGACGAAGCCCCTGCCGCCGCACACGGCGAGCGCAGCCTGACGATCAAGATTGCTCATGACGCCCAACCTAGTCCTGTGTGGTGCCGATGCGCCGCAGCGCGAGGATGTGGAATATTCAACCACTTTCTCGGGTTGACGGCCCCGCGGGGGGACGGAGACGCAGTCCGCGGACAGACCCGCAGGTGACGGAGAGGGAGATGAAATGAGCGACACCTACTACGAGTTCGGGACACCGGCGGAGCGCTGGGACCGAGCGCGGTTCTTCTTCGACGCCAAGGAGTACCTGACGGCCGCGCGGATCCTCGACGGCCTCGTCGCCGAGGCGCCGGAGCAGGTCGCCCCGAGGCTGCTGCTGGCCCGGGCCTATTACCACTCCGCGCGGCTCGGCAAGGCCGAGACCGAACTCGTCGCGGTGCTGGAGCGCGACCCCGTCGAGCACTACGCCCGTCTGATGCTGGGCCGCACACTGGAGCGGCAGGGCAGGCACGCCGAGGCCGCGCCGCATCTGCGGCTGGCGGCCGCGATGTCCGGGGACTTCCCCGGGGAGCGGTGAGGCGACAGCCGCCGCGCAACCGGCCGCACCCCGGTCCGCGGCGGTGCGGAAGGGCCGAGCGCCGGCCCCGGACGACGTCCGGGGCCGGCGCTCAACGCTGTCACGGACGCCGTCAGCCGCCTTGGCCGTCCCGGTACGCCTCCAGCAGGCGCAGCCAGACCTCGCTGATCGTCGGATACGAGGGCACCGCGTGCCACAGCCGGTCGATCGGCACTTCGCCGGCCACCGCGATGGTGGCCGAGTGGAGCAGTTCGCTGACGCCAGGGCCGACGAAGGTGACGCCGAGGAGGATCTCCCGGTCGAGGTCGACGACCATACGGGCGCGTCCGCGGTAGTTGTCGACGAACAGGCTCGCGCCCGCGACGGCGGCGATGTCCTTGTCCACGGCGCGGACCCGGTGCCCCGCTGCCTGCGCCTGGGCCAGTGACAGACCGACCGCGGCCGCCTCCGGGTCGGTGAACACCACCTGCGGGACGGCTTCGTGGTCGGCCGTCGCCGCGTGGGCGCCCCAGCGGTCCGTCTCGAGCAGCGGAGTGTGCCGGGCGCGCGCCGCGATCGCCGCTCCGGCGATCCGTGCCTGGTACTTGCCCTGATGGGTGAGAAGGGCGCGGTGATTGACGTCGCCGACCCCGTAGAGCCAGTCGTGGCCGTCCACCCGGCAGCTGTCGTCGACCGGGAGCCAGGAGCCGGGCTCCAGCCCCACCGTCTCCAGCCCGATGCCGTCGGTGCGCGGGGCGCGGCCGGTGGCGAACAGCACCTCGTCGGCCTCGACCAGCTCACCGTCGTCGAGGACGACGGTGACCGGACCACCGGAATCCGGCCGGTTGACCGCGGCCACACCCACTCCGGTCCGCACGGTCGCCCCGGCTTCGGTCAGCGATTCGGCCACGAGCTCGCCGACGAACGGCTCCATGCGCGGCAGCAGTCCTCCCCCGCGCACCAGCAGGGTCACCTGCGAACCGAGGCCCTGCCAGACGGTCGCCATCTCCACGCCGACGACTCCCCCGCCCACCACCACCAGCCGGTTCGGCGCCTCGTGCGCGCTCGTCGCCTCGCGGCTGGTCCATGCCCTGGCGCCGGTGAGGCCCGGGAGATCCGGCAGGACCGCGCGGCTGCCGGTGCACACGGCGACGGCGTGCCGAGCGGTCAGCACATGGCGCTCGCCCTCCGGTCCCTCGACGACGACCTTGCGCGGTCCGTGCAGCCGGCCCTGCCCTCGGTACAGCCGGGCGCCGATCCCGTCGAGCCAGGCGACTTGTCCGTCATCCTTCCAGTGCGAGGTCATCTCGTCGCGGTGGGCGAGGACGGCCTCCGTGTCGAGCGGTCCCTGCACCGCCTGGCGCACGCCGGGCACCTTGCGCGCGTCGGAGCGGGTGATCACGGGCCGCAGCAGGGCCTTGCTCGGCATGCACGCCCAGTACGAGCACTCACCGCCGACGAGTTCGCTCTCCACGACCGCCGTACTCAGACCCGCGGCCCGTGTGCGGTCCGCCACATTCTCGCCGGTCGGCCCGGCCCCCAGCACCACAACGTCGTACTCCACGGCTTCCGTCATACGGACAGTCTGGTGGCACGTGTGGGGGGCGGCCACATGGGCAGGCGGAATACGGCCGCACTCCGCGCCTGTTGTGGCGGACGTGCCTTCGCGCCGCGAGGGCGCCGGAGGGACGGGGCCGACCGGACATCCCAGGAAGAGGTAGTAAGCAATGAGCACTGTCGAGCTCACCAAGGAAAACTTCGATCAGGTCGTCTCCGAGAACGACTTCGTCCTGATCGACTTCTGGGCTTCCTGGTGCGGTCCGTGTCGCCAGTTCGCCCCGGTGTACGAGAGCGCGTCGGAGCGCCACGAGGACCTCGTCTTCGCGAAGGTCGACACGGAGGCGCAGCCGGAGCTGGCCGCGGCGTTCGACATCCGCTCCATCCCGACGCTGATGATCGTCCGGGACAACGTCGCGGTGTTCTCGCAGCCGGGCGCGCTGCCCGAGCCCGTCCTGGAGGACGTGATCGGCCAGGCGCGCGGGCTGGACATGGACGAGGTCCGCAAGTCCGTCGAGGACGCGCAGCAGAACGAGGCGAAGCAGCAGTAGTCGGCGGGGGTGCGCCCGGCCGCGAATAACGCGGACCGGGCGCACCTCGTTCCCGGATGCGGCCGGGGCCGCCCCTCAGTCCGGCTGCCAGTCCCTGACCAGCGCCGTGAGGCCGTAATCGAGCTCCGAGCCGTCCACGAGCAGCGCCTCCACCGTGCGCGTGTCGGGGTCGACGTCCGCCACGAGGCCGTGACCCGCATAGCGCGGATAGCCCGACGCCCCCAGTTCTCCGGTCATCTCGACAACGGCCGTGCGGACCGCGCTGTCCTCGACGGACGCGCCACCGCGGTCCTCGACGTGCTCCGGCACGAGCAGGATCTCGAAGCGCCGCGGAACAGTGCTCATGCCATGACGCTAGTCAGGCGCGGCCCGTCACGCATGTCAGGGCCCGTACGCCCGCCCGGTGCCGCACTGCGGTGACCGCGGTGACTCCCCTGTGCCGCACCGCCGGCGGCCCGCCCCGGCGCCCGTCGCCGATTCGCGCCGAGGCACCGCCGCCGCGACCGGTTCGCCGCGCTCCGGTGCGCCGCCCGGGTCCCGCACCGCACGGCCCATGGGGCCGGCAGGGGTACCGCCCGATCACCAGTCGATGCGCACGGTGCCCGGCCGCGGCAGCGGTTCGGGCCTCCGGTCGCCCGCCCCGATCACGGCAGTCGCCGGGGGCGGAGAGACGGCCTGAAGTGAGCGCAGCCGCTGCTCGCACGAGTAGGGGTTCGCCCGATCCGCGACGACCTGCGTCTTCCACCGCGTCGCGGTGGGCCCTCGGGCCCGCCCTTCGCCGAGCGGCGGAGGGGCACCGGCGGAAGGCGCGACTGCACACCCACACCTGGGGCGAGGGCGACCGCGTCACCCTGCTCGTCCACGGCATCATGGCCGACCACCGCACCCGGAGGAGGGTGGGGCCCGCGCTCGGCGGCCGGGGCTACCGGGTCGTCGCCGTCGATCTGCGCGGCCACGGCCTCAGCGGGCGGGCCGGCTCGTACACGGCACAGGACCATGCCGACGACCTGGCCGAGACCCTGCCGCGGGGCGCCGAGCTCGCCCTCGGGCACTCGCTCGGCGGGCTCACGCTGTCCCTCGCGGCGGAGCGGCTGGCTCCGCGGCGGGCCGTGTACGCCGAGCCCGCCTGGTACCTCGGGGTGCGGGAGAAGGGGACGGCTTCGACCCCGCCCATTTCGCCGAGCTCAAGTCGATCGCGACGCGTGACGTCGTCGAGATGCTGAACCGAGATGCCGAACCCGCGCTGGGAACGCGAGGACGTCGACGTCGAGCCGGAGGCCCTGGCCCTCTGGGACGAGTCGAGGGCTCGCCGGATCGGCCGGCCTGGATCTGCTGCCCGCGGAGCCGGTTGTGCCGTCGCTGGTCCAGCTCGCCGACACCAGTCTCCCGATGCCGCCGGAACGGGCGCGGGCGCTCGCCACCCGGGGCTTCGAACTCCGTACGGTCAAGGGCGCCGGGCACGCCCTGCACCGCGACGACTTCGACGGGTTCACGGCCTCGCTGGAGGGCTGGATCTGAGGGCGGGACCGGCCGCCGTGCCCTCCGGGAAGGCCTCCCGGAACGCCCCGAGCGTCCGCGCCTCCCGCGTCCGGTCCAGGACCGCGAAGACGATCTCGTCGAAGTGCCCGGAGAAGCGGCCGTTCCCGGTGAGCAGCGCCCTGAACGCGCCCGCGACCCGCGCCGGGTCGTTCCGGAAGACCCCGCAGCCCCAGGCGCCCAGGACGAGCCGCCGGTAGCCCGTCACCGCGGCGGTCTCCAGCACCCGCTCGGCCCGGGAGGCCAGGGCCGCCGGTATCCGGCCGGCCAGCTCCGGCGTGCGGGCGGTGATCACGCCCGCGTTGGGCGCGGGCGAGGTGAGGAACCCGACCGTGAACGGCGCGTCGAGGAGCCCGCCGCGCTCGTCCCGGAACACCGGCACGCCGGGCGAGTGGATCACCCGGTCGGAGTAGAAGGGGTTCCGGTCCGCACGGTGGTGGGCGTAGAAGCCGGGGACGGCCAGCAGCGTGGTGTAGAGCGCGGAGGCGCGGCACAGCGCTTCCTCCTGCGCCTGGGCGCCGTTGAGGTACCCGCCGCCGGGATTGCGGGCCGAGGCGAAGTTCAGGACCGCGACCGGACCGGCGTCCCGGACGGCCAGCCGCCTCGCGGCCGACAGGCTGCTCTCCCCGGTGACCTCGCTTAGGCTGAAACGGTCCGTGTCGGGGACCACCGGCACGGGCTCGGGCCCGAACATCCGTGTCCCCTCGACCGCGGCGGACAGACCCCCGCCGATCGTCACCGTGCGGCCGCCCGGTGCCCGGTAGCGACCTGCTTCGACGATCTCCTGGGTCTGCCGTGCGATCCCCCGCAATCGTGCACTCATGCCCGGAATCCTCAGTGATCAAGGAGGCGCCCCGCAAGCCGTTTTCGCCCCGCTCACCCCGCTCGGAGGCCGGGACCGACCCGCCTCAGGGGCACTCTTGTGCGAACCGCAGCGGTGGCATTAGGTGGACGGAACGCCTTCGAGTTCGACAGGAGGAGTCGATCATGGCAGCACCCGACCGCGGGGGCAGCGGCCCGCCGCTCTCCGAGGACGACGCCGAAGAACTGCTCCGATGTATCTGCTTCAAGACGGGCCCCCCTCGCACCGTCGGGGTGGAGCTGGAATGGCTCGTGCACGACCGGCACCTGCCGCACCTGCCCGTCGACGAGGCCCGTCTCGACCGGGCCTTCGCCGGACTCCGGGGCCTGGCCCTCGGTTCGGCGCTCACCTTCGAGCCGGGCGGGCAGCTGGAGCTCAGCTCGCCGCCCGCCGCGTCGCTGATGGAGTGCATCGACTCCACGGCGGCCGATCTGGCCTCCGTCCGGACCGCACTGGCCAGGTCCGGACTCACACTGACCGGTTTCGGTCACGATCCTTGGAACCCGCCCCGCCGGCTGCTGCGCGAGCCGCGGTACGACGCCATGGAGGCGTGCCTCGACCGGACCGGCCCCGCCGGCCGGTCCATGATGTGCTCCTCCGCGTCCGTGCAGGTGTGCCTGGACGCCGGGTACGAGGAGCCGGGCCCGCTCGGGCTCGGCCGCCGCTGGCAGTTGGCGCATCTGCTGGGGGCGGTGCTCGTCGCCGCCTTCGCCAACTCCCCGGCCGGAGCGGGCGGACCCACCGGCTGGCGCTCGACCCGGCAGTCGCTCTGGGCCGACCTGGACCCGGCGCGGGCCCTGGCGCCGCCCACGGGCGTGCCGCCACGCGACGCCTGGGCCGCCCACGTGCTCGACACGCCGGTGATGTGCATCCGCGCCGCCCGGGGGCCGTGGCCCGTCCCGGAGCGGCTGACGTTCCGGGAGTGGATACGGTCCGCGGAACCCCGGCCGCCCACCCGCGCCGACCTCGAGTACCACATGACCACGCTCTTCCCGCCGGTGCGCCCGCGCGGCCACCTCGAACTGCGCATGATCGACGCGCAGTCGGGAGAAGCGGGGTGGATGGTTCCGCTCGCCGTCACCACGGCGCTCTTCGACGACCCGGAAGCCGCCGAGACCGCGTACCGCACGGTCAAGCCGCTCGCGGAGACCGCCGGGCCCCTGCCCGCGCCCCGCAACCCCCTGTGGGTGAGCGCCGCGCGGAACGGGCTGACCGACCCCGAACTGCACGGTGCCGCCGTCAGCTGCTTTTCCGTCGCCCTGGAGGCGCTCCCCCGGCTGGGCGCCTCGCGAGTCGTACAGGACGCGGTCGCCGCGTTCCACGAACGCCATGTCCTGCCCGGCCGGTGTCCGGCCGACGACTTCTCGCTCCTCAGCAAGGAGACCAGCTCATGACCGAGACCCCGGTGGCCACCGACGACGTGCTCCGCAAGCGCGCCCTGGAGGCGCTGAACACGGCCCGGGCCCGAACCAGGCTGCTGACGGAGTGCGTCGACGACCGCGAACTCACCGCCCAGCACTCCCCCTTGATGTCTCCGCTCGTCTGGGACCTCGCGCACATCGGGAACCAGGAGGAGCAGTGGCTCCTGCGGGCCGTCGCCGGGCGGGACCCGATCCGGCCCGAGATCGACTCGGTGTACGACGCCTTCGAGCACCCGCGTGCCGAGCGCCCGACCCTGCCGTTGCTGTCCCCCGCCGAGTCCCGGACGTACGCCTCCGACATCCGCGGCCGGGTGCTGGACGTCCTGGAGGCGCACCCGCTGCACGGCAGCCCGCTCGTGGACTCCGCGTTCGCCTTCGGGATGATCGCGCAGCACGAGCAGCAGCACGACGAGACCATGCTCATCACCCACCAGCTGCGGCGCGGCCCTGCGGCGCTCGACGCGCCCGAGCCGCCCGGGGGCGGCACGGCCGGGCTGCCGGCCGAAGTGCTCGTGCCGGCGGGCCCGTTCACCATGGGCACCTCGGCCGAGCCGTGGGCCCTGGACAACGAGCGGCCCGCACACCACCGCCATGTGGACGCCTTCTTCATCGACACCACCCCCGTCACCAACGGCGCCTTCCAGGCGTTCGTCGCGGACGGCGGCTACACCGACGAGCGGTGGTGGGCGCCCGAGGGCTGGGACCAGATCCGCAGGCACGACATCGGCGCGCCGCTGTTCTGGCGGCACGAGGGCGGGCAGTGGCTGCGCCGCCGGTTCGGGGTGACCGAGCCGGTGCCCGAGGACGAGCCGGTGCTGCACGTCAGCTGGTACGAGGCGGACGCCTATGCGCGCTGGGCGGGCCGGCGGCTGCCGACGGAGGCGGAGTGGGAGAAGGCGGCGCGGCACGACCCCGCGTCCGGCCGTTCGCGCCGCTATCCGTGGGGCGACGAGGACCCGACGCCCGAGCGGGCCAATCTGGGGCAGCGCCATCTGCGGCCCGCGCCCGCCGGGGCGTATCCGGAGGGTGCTTCACCGCTCGGGGTACGGCAGTTGATAGGCGACGTCTGGGAGTGGACGGCCGGCGACTTCCTGCCCTACCCGGGATTCGCGCCGTTCCCGTACCGCGAGTACTCCGAGGTGTTCTTCGGTCCCGGGTACAAGGTGCTGCGGGGCGGCTCGTTCGCCGTGGACGCGGTGGCCTGCCGGGGCACGTTCCGCAACTGGGACCTTCCGGTGCGCCGGCAGATCTTCTCCGGGTTCCGTACCGCCCGGGACGCGTGATGTGCCGTCATATCGCCTTCCTCGGGGTGCCGACGGCGCTGGGCGAACTGCTGGTGAGGCCGCCGCACGCGCTGCTGCGGCAGTCCTGGGCGCCGCGCCGGCAGCGGTACGGGACGGTGAACGCGGACGGTTTTGGAGTGGGCTGGTACGCCGAGGGCGACCCGGTGCCGGCCCGCTACCGGCGTACCGGGCCGATGTGGGCCGATCCGTCCTTCGCCGATCTGGGCCGGGTGGTCCGCAGCGGGGCGCTGCTGGCCGCCGTCCGGGACGCGACGGAGGCCGGCGCGGACGGCGAGGCCGCGGCCGCCCCGTTCTCCGCCGGGCCCTGGCTGTTCAGCCACAACGGCGCCGTACGGGGCTGGCCCGGAAGCATGGCCGCGCTCGCGGCCGCACTGCCCGCGACGGAGCTCCTGTCGCTGGAGGCGCGCTGCGATTCCGCGCTGGTGTGGGCCATGGCGCTGCACCGGCTGCGGGACGGTGACGAGCCGGGCCAGGCCCTGGCCGACACCGTGCTCGACGTGGCCCGGGCCGCGCCGGACTCCCGGCTCAATCTGCTGCTGACCGACGGTGTGACGATCGCCGCGACCGCCTGGGGCGACACGCTCTGGTACCTGGCCGAGCCCGGCCGGGGCACGGTCGTGGCATCGGAGCCGTACGACGACGATCCCCGCTGGTGCGAGGTGCCCGACCGGGCGCTGCTCACGGCCACCCGCACCGATGTACTACTGACCCCGCTCAAGGAGCCGTCCGAGTGAGCCCGTTCCAGCTGACCCGCACCCTGCCCGAGGACGCCACGAGTGCCGCGCTGCGCGCCGATGTGCAGCACGGCCTGACCCGTACGCCCAAGGAGTTGCCGCCGAAGTGGTTCTACGACGCTCGCGGCAGTGGGCTGTTCGAGGAGATCACCCGGCTGCCCGAGTACTACCCGACGCGCGCGGAGCGGGAGATCATCTCCGGCCGGGCCCGGGACATCGCCGCCGCGACCGGCGCCCGCACCCTGGTGGAGCTCGGCTCCGGCTCCTCGGAGAAGACCCGTTTCCTGCTCGACGCCCTGCCGGAGCTGCACAGCTACGTCCCGGTGGACGTGAGCGAGAGCGCGCTGACCGGGGCCGGCGAGTCGCTTCTGGCGGACCGTCCCGGGCTCCATGTGCACGCGCTGATCGCGGACTTCACCCGCGTACTCGCCCTGCCGGACACCCCGGGTCCGCGGCTCGTCGCGTTCCTGGGCGGCACGATCGGCAATCTGCTGCCCGACGGGCGCGCGGAGTTCCTGCGGTCCGTGCGCGCGCTCCTCTCCCCCGGGGACGCGCTGCTGCTCGGTACGGACCTGGTGAAGGACGAGCGGGTGCTGGTGGCCGCGTACGACGACGCGGCAGGTGTCACGGCGGAGTTCAACAAGAACGTGCTCGCCGTGGTCAACCGGGAGCTGGGCGCGGACTTCCCCCTCGACGGCTTCGACCACGTCGCCGTCTGGAACGCGCGGGAGGAGTGGATCGAGATGCGTCTGCGCGCACGCGAGGCGGTGAATGTGAAGATCCGTGAGCTGGACCTCGTCGTGCCGTTCGAGTCGGGCGAGGAGATCCGCACGGAGGTGTCGGCGAAGTTCCGTCAGGAGGGGGTGCGTTCGGAGCTCGCGGCCGCCGGGATGAAGCTGACCGAGTGGTGGACGGACGCGGAGGGCAGATTCGCCCTGTCCCTGTCGACGGCGGTCTGAGCGGGAACCGCCCGCGGCCGGGGGAGTACCGGGTGCGGGGCGGCGGTGCCGTCGGGCGCCGCCGTCCCGCCGAGGGCACGCCGGGCGGCCAGGGCGAGTGTGCGCCGGTCGGGGTGGGCGCCGGCGGGGATCGGCGGCAGGACCGTGATCTCCGCGGTCAGCCCGGCGGTGGTCGCGACCCGCCAGAGCGAGGCGCCCAGCGCGTCGTCACCCACGAACGCGGCCGCCCCGAGCGGCCCGTAGGCGATCCGCACGGGTTGCACGTCCGCGCCCGCGTCGAGCGCCGCCTGGAACGCGGCGTGGCGGAAACGGCCCCACTCCCGGCCGCACCAGGTGGAGCCCTCGGGGAACACGATCACCCGCGAGCCGCGCAGGAGCGCGCCGGCCATCGCCCCGACGACCGCCGGGAGTTCCCGCAGGCGGTCGCGGTCCACGAACAGGGTTCCGCCGAGCCGGACGAGCGGGCCGAGCACGGGCCACAGCCGCACCTCGCGCTTGGCGAGCATCCGGCCGGGCAGGACCGAGGCGACGAGCGGGACGTCCAGCCACGAGATGTGGTTGGGGACGACGAGTGTCCCCGGCCCGGGCCGACCGGGCTCCCGCCGCCCGGGGACGGTGCCCGTCACCCGGATCCGTACACCGAAGGCCCGCATCACCGCGCGGCACCACGGGCCGACGAGACGGGCGCGGCCGGCCGGGCCCAGCGGGATCGCCACCGGGGCCAGCACGACGCCCGCGAGGACCACCACCATGCCGGCGGCCAGGCGGAGGACCGCGGTGGTCCGGCGCACGGTCGGCCACCGCCCGGTCGCGCAGTCGGCCGGCGTGCAGGGGGCGGTGGGCAGCCAGACGCTCATTTCACCGGCGCCAGGGAGAGGAAGTGGCGCAGGTAGCGGGGGTTGGTGCGGCGCAGCGACAGCAGGACGTAGAGGTCGGCGACGCCGAAGTCGGGGTCGTGGGCGGGCGCGCCGCAGATCCAGGCGCCGAGGCGGAGATAGCCGCGCAGCAGCGGCGGGAGCTCGGTACGGCCCTCGGGGCGGGCGATGCCGTCGGCGCTCCACAGCTTGTGCGGGGTGACCCAGTAGTCCTCCGGGGCGAGGTGCTTCGCCTTGACGGCGTCCCAGGTCGCGGCGGCGAGCGCGCCACCGTCGGCGAGCGGGACCGAGCAGCAGCCGGACAGCCAGGTGTGGCCGGTGCGCGTCATGTAGCGGGCGAGCCCGGCCCAGATGAGGGCGATGACGGCGCCGTTGCGGTGGGCGGGGTGGACGCAGGAGCGGCCCACCTCGACCAGGTCGTCGCGGATGGGGGCCAGCCGGGACAGGTCGAACTCGGTCTCGGAGTAGAGCCGGCCGGCGACCCGTGCACGCTCGGGCGGCAGCACCCGGTAGGTGCCGACGACCTCCCCGGTTTCCTCGTGGCGCACCAGGATGTGGTCGCAGTACGCGTCGAAGGCGTCGATGTCGAGCCCGGGTTCGGGACCTTCGAGACGGGCGCCCATCTCCCCGGCGAACACCTGGTGGCGCAGCCGCTGCGCGGCCCGTACGTCCTCCTGGTCACGGGCGAGCGACACCACGTAGCGGGGCTCGGCCGCAACGAGGGGGGCGGGGACGACGGCTGGCGATGCGGGCATGGCGGTCTCCTCTGCCGGAACGGTGGGACCGGGCCGCGCCTGCGGCGGTCCGGCCCCTAACTAATTCCGTGACCGGCTGGATTCGACATGACGGTGGCGCGGAGCGCGGATGTGCGCCAACTGAATGCCGGGAGACCTCGTGCGGGGCGGCTCCCCTTGCCCGCCCGCACCCGCGCCCGATCCCGTTCCCGCGCGCCCGCCGCGCGCCGCTCGCCGGGGTCAGCTGCCGGCGAGGGCGGCGGTGATGTGCTCGGAGGCGCTCCGGCCCGCTGTCGCGGGGTCCGCGCCGCCCAGCACCGCCGTCATGTACGGCTTGATGGGGTTGTCCGCCTCGACCTGGGCCCACTGCGGCGAGTTCGGCGTGGCACGCCCCTGCGCGGCGCCGGCGGCCATCGCTGCGGTGCCCTCCTGGCCCTCGATGACGGAGGCGAGGCCGGTCTTGTTGGGCACGTAGCTCATGGTCCTCGCAAGGTCGGTCTGCCAGCGTTCCCCCGCCAGCGCCTTGACCACCTCGATCGCGGCCGCGCGCTCCCCGGCCTTCACGGGGATGATCAGATCCGAACCGCCGGTGAACACGGAGCCCGGCTTCCCGGCGGTCTTCCCGGGGACGGGGAAGAAGCCGAGCCTGCCCTTGAGCGCCGGGTTCTCCTTCACGATGAGCGTGGCGGCGGACGGGGTCGCGATGATCTGGGCGACGTTCCCCCCGGCGAAGACGCCGGTCTGCGGCGGGGTCATCTCGTCGGCGTTCTCGGGCCCGTCCCCGAGGGCCTGCAGCTTCTTGTAGAACTTCATCCCGCGGACGGCGCCGGGCTCGTGCAGGGCGCCCTGCCAGACACCGCCCCGGTCGACGGCGAGGTCTCCGCCCTCGTCCCAGACGAACCCGGCGAGGGTGTACCAGTCCTGCCCGGACAGGTATATGCCCTGGTTTCCCTCGGTGTTGAGCCTCTCGGTGTCCTCGAGCCACTCGGCGCGGGTCCTCGGGGGGCGGCGGATCCCGGCCTCCTCGAAGAGGTCCTTGTTGTAGACGACGACGCGGTTGGCCGCGTACCAGGGAATCCCGTACTGCGTGCCGTGGATGCTGCCGGGCTCGGCGAGACCCGGCAGCCAGTCCTCGCTGCCGAGGTCGCGGATGGACTCCAGGGTGAGGTCGAGGAGCCCGTCGCTCTCGGCGTACTGGGCGACCTGGGTGTTGCCGACCTCGATGACGTCGGGGGCGTCTTCACTCTCCAGTGCCGTGAGGACCCGCTTCCCGATGCCGGTCCACTCCTGGAAGGTGACGTCCAGCCGGACGCCGGGGTGGGTCTGCTCGAACTCGGTGACGAAGCGTTCGAGGAAGTCCTCGGAGACGCTGTCCTTCATCAGCCAGACGGTGACCGTACGGTCGCCGGAACCGCCGCCCGGAAGAAGCCCGCAGCCCGTGAGGGCGGTTGCGGACACGGCGGCGACGGCACCGGCCAGGAAACGGTTCATCACGTGGGTCACCTTCTGCGTGAGGGCACGGGGAAGTGAACACGACGTGGGGGGAACGAACAGGGTTCGCGACGGTTGCGTGTGGCTGGGATTTTGGTCTGGACCAAGTTCGGGGGTCAAGCCCCGCTGTCTCGCGGAGCGGGACGGGCTGGGGCACGGTGGAGTGGTCCAGCGACACGGCTGAGAGGAGAACGGCCCTCATGTCCCACCACACCTACCGGGTCACCGAGATCGTCGGCACTTCGCACGAGGGCGTCGACCAGGCCATCCGGAACGGCATCGCCCGCGCCGGGCAGACGCTGCGCGGCCTCGACTGGTTCGAGGTCACGCAGGTGCGCGGCAACATCGCGAACGGCGAGATCGAGCACTTTCAGGTCGGCCTGAAGGTCGGATTCCGGCTCGAGGACGCGGAGGGCGCGGGCTGACTCCTGCACCCGAACGGCCGTACGGGACCCTGCCGATCCACGGCACCCGCGCCGCCCGGAACCGGGTGTGTGAAACGCACCACGCGGGGCGGGCGAGGACGCGCCGTACCGTCCGCCGCGCGAAGCACCGGCGCGACGGACCGGACACTGCCGGCGCGACACCGGCGGCGCCGCACCACCGTCAGGTGCGGCCTTCCGTCTGCTGGGCGACGCGCATCGCCGTGGAGGTCGTGGCCCAGCGGGCGCGCACGACACGGAAGCCCGCGCGTTCCGCCGCGTCGCAGACGAGTTCGTCGTCGTCGACGAGCATGCGGATCTCGCGGGTCCGTTCGAGACGTCGCAGGATCTCCAGCTTGGTCGTACGGGCCGGGCGACGGTCGTCGTCGCGGCGCATCCAGATGCGGCCGAGGGGCAGCCCGTGGCGCTCCAGCCAGGCCACGGTGTCCGGACGGCAGCGCTCGGGCCGACCGGTCAGGTACATGACCTCGCAGGCCTCCGCGGACTCCGCGACCAGCCGCAGCCCCTCCGTGAGGGGCGTGTCGTCGGGCGCCGCGGCGAAGAATCCGGCCCAGTCGCGCGGCCTGCGCTCCAGGAAGTGCTGCCGGTGGCCGGTTTCGGCGAGGGTCCCGTCCAGGTCGAACACCGCGAGCGGCCTGCCGCCCCGGATCGTCTGCGTCTGCTGCGTCACGGGCCCCAGGTTACGGCCCGCCGAGGGCCGCGAGCCGTCGGGACGGTTTGGGCGCCCGCCTGTCCTTGCGCCGCGCCCGCTGTCCGCGCTGCTCCGCCGCACCGCGGGGCGTACCGTGGTCGAAGGCGACGGGCCCGGCCCGGTACGCCCGCACAGCGCCGCGCACCGTGGCCTGCGGTGCCGACGGGCATACGGCGCCGGCGTGCGCCCCATGAGCGAGGGACGGCCGGGGACAACGTCCGGGCGCCCGATGCCCATTCGCCTCGCCGCAGGTCGATCGCTCACAACAGGCAGTTCGGTTCCGGCCGTTGTCGTCGTCGGTGACTCGGGAACGCGTACGGCCGACGAAAGGTGTGCCATGAAGTTCACAGTCCTGGGTGCAAGCGGGCTGATCGGCTCGCAGTCGGTCGAGCGGCTCAAGGCCGCCGGGCACGACGTCGTGCCCGCCACCCGCTCCACCGGGGTCGACGTGGTCAGCGGCAAAGGTCTGAGGGAGGCGTTCTCCGGATCCGACGTGGTGATCAACCTGACGAACTCACCCGCGTTCGACGCTTCCTCCATCGACTTCTTCGAGACGTCGACGGAGACCGTCGGGGCCGCGGCGGCGGAGGCCGGTGTACGCCATCTGGTGATTCTCTCGATCGTAGGCGTGGACCGGGTGCCCCAGCTCGACTACTACCGGGCCAAGACCGCGCAGGAGAACGTCCTCGCGCGCGGGTCCACGCCGTACTCGATCGTGCGCGCGACGCAGTTCTTCGAGTTCGTCGAGGCGATCATGTCCTGGACGACGGACGGCGGTGTCGTCCGGCTGCCTCCCACCCCCCTGCAGCCGATCGCCGCCTCCGACGTGTCCGCGGCGGTCGCGGGCGCCGCCTCCGGCACGCCGCTGCAGGGCATCCGCAACGTCGGTGGCCCCGAGGTGTTCCCGCTGGACGAGCTGGGACGGATCACTCTGGCCGCGCGGCCCGACGGCCGCAGCGTGGTGACCGACGACCAGGCCGGTCCGTTCGCGCTGGTGGCGGGGGACGTACTCGTCGCGCCGGACGACTCCGACCTCGGCCCGACGTACTACGGGGACTGGCTCGGGCGCCGGTAGGTGCTGCTCGCGGCGCCGGTGGGTGATGCATCCGGCGGCGGCTGCTGCTTACGGCGCCCTCGAACACTGCCGCCGGGGCCGCTGCCGGACCGGAGATCCGCACGCGGAGGCTCGCGCAGCCGGACCGGACCGGGAATCCTCAGGTCGTCGGCATGTTGAACCATGTATGAGCTCAGTGATCGCCTCGACCCGCTTCTCGGTCCTCGACCGCTCCCGTACCCGGGAGGGCCGCGACGCCCCCCAGGCGCTGCGGGACACCGTGCGGCTGGCGCTGCAGGTGGAGGAGCTGGGCTTCCACCGCTTCTGGGTCTCCGAGCACCATGGCGTACCGGGCGTCGCGGGCTCCGCGCCGACCGTGCTGGCCGCCGCCGTGGCCGCGGCGACCTCCACGATCCGGGTCGGCACGGGCGGGGTGATGCTGCCCAACCATCAACCGCTCGTGGTGGCCGAGCAGTTCGGGGTGCTGGAGTCGCTGTTCCCGGGACGCATCGACATGGGGCTCGGCCGCTCGGTGGGCTTCACCGACGGGGTCCGCCGTGCGCTCGGCCGGGAGAAGCACGACGCCGAGGACTTCGGGCAGCAGCTGGCCGAGTTGCTGGGCTGGTTCGAGGGGACGCGTCCGGACGTGCACGCCCGCCCTTCGGAGGGGCTGCGGGTGCCGCCCTTCGTGCTGGCCACGGGCGAGGGCGCGGCCGTCGCGGCCGCGGCCGGGACACCGCTGGTGATCGGCGACCTCAGGGGCCGGGAACGGTTGCTGGCCGCGATCGACCGCTACCGCGCCGGATTCCGGCCGTCGCCGTGGGCCGCGGAGCCGTACGTCGTCGTGGCCGGCACCGTCGCGGTCGCGGAGACCGAGGAGGAGGCGCGGCGGCTGCTCGTACCGGAGGCATGGGCGATGGCACACGCCCGCACCCGCGGCACCTTCCCGCCGCTCGCGCCCGCCGAGCGGATCGAGGCCATGACCATGACGGAGAAGGAGCGCGGCCTGCACGAGCCGGGTCTGCGAGGACACATCCACGGCACGGAGGACCAGGTCAGGGACGCCCTGGAGAAGGCCATCCAGGACACCGGAGCCGACGAGGTGCTGGTGACGACGAGCACGTACGACCGCGCGGCGCTGCTCGACTCCTTCCGCCGCCTCGCGCACATAGCGGATCTGACCAGCGGAAACGCCAAGGCGGCCGCCTAGACTTCCCGGTATGCACGGCCCTGACGACCCCCGGAACCGCCCCACCGACGCCTTCGTCCGCGTCCGAGCCGCCCGTGAGCACAACCTCAAGGGCGTCGACGTCGACATCCCCCGGGACACGCTCACGGTCTTCACCGGAGTGTCCGGCTCCGGCAAGTCCTCACTCGCCTTCGGCACGATCTACGCCGAGGCCCAGCGGCGCTACCTCGAGTCGGTCGCCCCGTACGCCCGACGGCTGATCCACCAGGTGGGGGCGCCGAAGGTAGGGGAGATCGACGGGCTGCCGCCGGCCGTCTCCCTCGAACAGCGCCGCTCCTCCCCCACCTCGCGCTCCTCCGTCGGTACGGTCACGACGCTCTCGAACTCGCTGCGGATGCTGTTCTCGCGGGCCGGTACCCACCCGCCGGGCGCGCCCCGCCTCGACTCGGACGCGTTCTCGCCGAACACCGCCGCCGGGGCCTGTCCCGAGTGCCACGGCCTGGGGCGGATCCACCGCACCGACGAGGACCTGCTGGTGCCCGACGCCTCCCTGTCGCTGCGGGAGGGCGCCATCGCCGCCTGGCCGGGTGCCTGGCAGGGCAAGAACCTGCGCGATGTACTGGACGCACTGGGGTACGACGTCGACCGGCCGTGGCGGGAGCTGAGCCGGGAGGACCGCGACTGGATCCTGTTCACCGACGAGCAGCCGGTGGTGACGGTGCATCCGGTGCGCGAGGCGGGCCGTATCCAGCGCCCGTACCAGGGCACGTACATGAGCGCCAGGCGGTACGTCATGCGCACCTTCGCCGACTCCAGGAGTCCGGCGCTCCGCGCGAAGGCGGAGCGCTTTCTGAGGAGCGTGCCGTGTCCGGTCTGCGGGGGCGGCCGGCTGCGGCCGGAGGCACTGGCGGTGACCTTCGCCGGCCGGACCATCGCCGAGCTTGCGGCGCTGCCGCTGACCGAGCTGGCCGAGGCGCTGGGGGCCGGCCCGGGCGATGAAACGGCGCGTGCCCTCACAGCGGATCTGCTGGCCAGGATCGGGACGGTGACCGAGCTGGGACTCGGCTATCTGAGCCTGGACCGGACCGCTCCCACGCTCTCGGCGGGCGAGCTGCAGCGGCTGCGGCTGGCCACCCAGCTGCGGTCCGGTCTCTTCGGGGTCGTGTACGTGCTCGACGAGCCCTCCGCGGGTCTCCACCCGGCCGACGCCGAGGCGCTGCTCGCCGTGCTGAACCGGCTCAAGGCGGCGGGCAACACGGTCTTCGTGGTCGAGCACCATCTCGAAGTGGTGCGGAACGCGGACTGGCTGGTGGAGTTGGGGCCGCGGGCCGGTGAGCACGGCGGCCGGGTTCTCCACAGCGGGCCGCCGGAGCAGCTGGCCGGCGTGGCCGAGTCGGCGACGCGCCGCTTCCTCTTCGACCGGACGCCGATGCCGGCGCGGGCTCCGCGCGAACCGGCGGGCGAGCTGCTGCTGGGGCCCGTCACCCGCCACAACCTGCGCGGGCTGACGACGCGGCTGCCGCTCGGAGTGCTCACCGCCGTCACCGGTGTGTCGGGTTCCGGCAAGTCGACACTGGTCGGCGCCATCACCGACGAACTCCCCGGTGTGGAACGGCTGGTGACGGTGGACCAGAAGCCGATCGGACGTACGCCCCGGTCGAATCTCGCCACGTACACCGGGCTCTTCGACGTCGTCCGCAAGCTGTTCGCGGCCACCGGTGAGGCGCGGGCGCGCGGCTACGGTGCCGGGCGCTTCTCGTTCAACGTGGCGGGCGGGCGGTGCGAGACCTGTCAGGGAGAGGGCTTCGTCTCGGTCGAACTGCTCTTCCTGCCCAGCACGTACGCTCCCTGCCCGGACTGCCGCGGAGCCCGCTACAAGCCGGAGACTCTGGAGGTGCGGTACGAGGGCCGGAACATCGCCGAGGTCCTCGACCTCACCGTGGAGCAGGCCGGGGAGGCGTTCGCCGACACGCCCGCCGCCGCACGGAGCCTCCGGGCGCTGCTCGACGTCGGTCTCGGCTACCTGCGGCTCGGCCAGCCCGCGACGGAGCTGTCCGGCGGCGAGGCGCAGCGCATCAAGCTCGCCACGGAACTCCAGCGGCTGCGCCGCGGTCACACGCTGTACGTCCTGGACGAGCCGACGACCGGGCTGCATCCGGCCGATGTGGAGGTGCTGATGCGGCAGTTGCACGGCCTGGTGGACGCGGGGCACTCGGTGGTCGTCGTCGAGCACGACATGGACGTGGTCGCCGAGGCCGACTGGGTGGTCGATCTGGGACCGGGCGGCGGGGACGAGGGCGGCCTGATCGTCGCCGACGGCACCCCGGCCGAGGTGGCGCGGGCGGCGGGGAGCCGCACCGCGCCGTATCTGGCCCGTGCCCTCGGCCGGTCCCCCGTCTGACGCACGGCCGCGACGGAGCCCCGCAACCGGACGGGCGGCGGGGCGAAGGCCCCGGGCGCGGCGGCCGGCGCGCGGCACGCTGCTCGCTCCGGCCCCGGGGAGTCGGCCGGGGTCAGGCCGCCGTGTCGTAGGTGTAGTGCGGCCGGTGGTCGAGCATGTCCGCCGGGGTCACGTCGTTCCACGGGCGCATGGTGTCCCGGAGGTCCACGACGTTCGGCGTGCCGGCCGCGGGCAGGTACGGGGAGTTCGGGTGGCGCCGCTGCCACTCGGACCAGAGCTTGTCGATGAAGGCGTGGTGGAGCCAGAACACCGGGTCGTTCGGGGAGACGCCGGTCGCCATCTGACCGCCGACCCAGACGTGGACGCGGTTGTGCAGATTGACGCCGCGCCAGCCCTCAAGGTGGTTGCGGAAGCCGTCGGAGGAGCTGTTCCACGGCGGCGCGTCGTAGGTGGACATGGCCAGGACCGAGTCGACCTCGGCCTTCGTCGGGAGCTGCCGGCCGCCGGACCCCAGGGCGCGGCGCAGGAAGTCGCGGCCGTCGACGCGGACGTTGACGGCCCAGCCGCCGGACGCGGCCGCGAAGGGGCCGTCCATGACCTGGCCGTCGCGGGCGCGGCCGGTGCCGCCGAGGAAGTCGGCGGCCCACAGCGAGGAGGCGGTGGTGCGGTCGGCCGTCCAGTCCCAGTACGGGAGCGCCACGGACGGGTCCACCGACTGCAGGGCCTGCTCGAACTGGATGAGGAATCTGCGGTGCCACGGCAGGAACGACGGCGAGCGGTGACCCACGCGGTCTCCGTTGTCGGTGTCGCTCATGATGAAGGCGTTGTGCGTGGTGACGAAGGTGTCGTACTGCCCGTTCCGCTTGAGGGCGAGCAGGGCGTTGACGAACCGCCGCTTCTCGTCGGCGGTGAGCTGGGCCTGGTTCTTGCGTACGGTCATGGCGGTGGTGCTCCGGTTCAGCCGAGGGCGAGCGGGACGAGGGCGGCGCCCTGGAGTTCGGTGACGGCGGCGCGTGCGAGGGCCCGCGGTGTGGCCCGCGGCTCGTAGTGGTTGATCACGCTGATCCAGGTGCCGTCCGCGTTGCGCATGACGTGGAGTTCCTCGCCGTCTATGCGGACGGCGTAGCCGGCGCCGTGACCGCCGTGGTGTCCGCCCCCGTGACCGCCGTCGTGCATGGGACCGCCTTGTATACGGCGGCCCTTGTAGACCTCGTCGAACGAGCCCGGCACGCTGGCCGTGCCCTGGGCGCCGTGTGCCCGCGGACCGGCGGTCCGCACCGCGGCGTGTGCCGCGCCGGCAGCGGCGAGGCCGGCGGCGGTGCCCGCGGCGACGCCCAGCGCCTGGCGGCGGGTGATTCCGGACATGCATTACCCCCAAGTGGATGTGGTGGAGAGGCGGTTCGGGTGGTCGGACCGAACCGTCGTGACCATGCCTACAGGCCGCGCGCCGCCGGGCCGTAGTCGAGAGGGCCGGGATGGCCGCCATACGGACAAGTCGCCATACACAGTGCAGGGTTGAACAGTGTTGATCTTGCTGTTTGTGGCGTTCACGTGTCGTCTCGACGCAAGAACCACGGCCCAATGTGACGATCATGTGAAAAATCTTCACGAGGCGGCCATCCCGCGTGCCGGGCGTCACAGGGAAAATCTGTCCGGAAAATATGCCGAGAGCGGCTACCTGAATATCCCCATGCAAAGCCGCAGGGTCGCCGACCCTCGGGGGGTTGTGCCGGTGCCGGGCGCCCGGGAAGGATCCTCGACCGGACCCCAGGCAGGCACATCAGCGGGAGGACGAACGATGGGTGACACCCCGGCGGTACGGATCGAGCGCGACGGCCCCGTCCTCACCGTCGTCCTCAGCCGCCCCGAGGCGCGCAACGCGGTGGACGGTCCGACCGCGGCGCTGCTCGCCGACGCCTTCCGGCGGTTCGACGCGGACGAGGACGCCGCCGTCGCCGTGCTGTGGGGCGAGGGCGGCACCTTCTGCGCGGGCGCCGACCTCAAGGCCATCGGTACCGAACGCGGCAACACGGTCACCGCAGACGGCGACGGTCCGATGGGCCCGACCCGGATGCGGCTGGGCAAGCCCGTGATCGCCGCGGTCTCCGGCCATGCCGTGGCCGGCGGCCTGGAGCTCGCCCTCTGGTGCGATCTGCGGGTCGTCGAGGACGACGCGGTCTTCGGGGTGTTCTGCCGCCGCTGGGGCGTCCCCCTGATCGACGGCGGCACCGTACGGCTCCCGCGGCTCATCGGAGAGAGCCGCGCCATGGACCTGATCCTCACCGGCCGTCCCGTGCCGGCCGCCGAGGCGTACGACATCGGCCTCGCCAACCGGCTGGTCCCGCCCGGGGAGTCCCGGCGCGCGGCCGAACGGCTCGCCCGCGAGATCGCCGCGTTCCCGCAGCTGTGCCTGCGCCACGACCGGCTCTCCGCGATGGAGCAGCACGGCCTGCCGGAGCCCGAGGCGCTCGCCGGCGAGCACCGGCACGGACTCGTACCGCTGCACGCCGGTGAGACGCGGTCGGGCGCGGACCGCTTCGCCGAAGGCGCGGGCCGTCACGGCTCGTTCGCGGACTGACGCCCCGTGGCGGCCGGCTCCTCTACCGCTTGACCTTCCGCGTGGCGCGCAGCCACTCGCGGTTCATCGTGGTGATGGACGGGAGCGGAATGCCCTTCGGGCACGCCGTCGCGCACTCCCCGGTGAGGGTGCAGCCGCCGAAGCCCTCCTCGTCCATGGCCGCGACCATGTCGAGCACCCGGGTCTCGCGCTCGGGCCCGCCCTGCGGGAGCACGTTGAGGTGGTTGATCTTCGCCGAGGTGAAGAGCATCGCCGAGCCGTTGGGACAGGCCGCGACGCACGCCCCGCAGCCGATGCACTCGGCGTGCTCGAATGCGGCGTCGGCGTCCGCCTTGGGCACCGGCGTGGCGTGCGCCTCCGGGGCGGAGCCCGTCGGCACGGAGATGTAGCCACCGGCCTGGATGATCCGGTCGAAGGCCGAGCGGTCCACGACCAGGTCCTTCACCACGGGGAAGGCGGAGGCGCGCCACGGCTCGACGTCGATCGTGTCGCCGTCCTCGAAGGACCGCATGTGGAGCTGGCAGGTGGTCGTGCGCTCCGGGCCGTGCGCGTCACCGTTGATCACCAGCGAGCAGGCGCCGCAGATGCCCTCGCGGCAGTCGTGGTCGAAGGCGACCGGCTCCTCACCGCGGAGGATGAGCTCCTCGTTGAGGGTGTCGAGCATCTCCAGGAACGACATGTCCCGGGAGATGCCGTCCACCTCGTAGGTGACCATGGCGCCGGGTGCGTCGGCGTTCTTCTGGCGCCAGACGCGCAGTCTGAGCTTCATGCGTAGCTCCGCTGGGTGGGGTGGACGTAGTCGAAGACGAGGTCTTCCTTGTGCAGGACGGGCGCGGCGCCGGTGCCGGTGAACTCCCAGGCGGCGGCGTAGGAGAACTCCCCGTCCCTGCGCTCCGCCTCGCCGTCCGCGGTCTGGGACTCCTCCCGGAAGTGGCCGCCGCAGGACTCCGACCGGTGCAGTGCGTCGAGGCACATCAGCTCGGCCAGTTCCAGGTAGTCGACGATGCGGTTGGCCTTCTCCAGCGACTGGTTGAACTCCTCGCCGGTGCCCGGCACCTTGATCCGGCGCCAGAACTCCTCGCGGATCTGCGGGATCCGGTCGAGCGCCTTGCGCAGCCCGGCGTCGGTGCGGGCCATGCCGCAGAACTCCCACATCAGCTCGCCGATCTCGCGGTGGAACGAGTCGGGCGTACGGTCGCCGTCGACGGAGAGCAGCAGGCTCAGCCGGTCCTCGGTCTCGGCGAGCGCCTCCACGACCGCGGGGTGCTCCGCGTCCACGGCCTCCGCGTGGGGATGGCGGGCCAGATAGTCGTTGATGGTCGACGGCAGGACGAAGTAGCCGTCGGCGAGGCCCTGCATCAGCGCGGAGGCGCCGAGCCGGTTGGCTCCGTGGTCGGAGAAGTTGGCCTCGCCGATCGCGAACAGGCCGGGCACGGACGTCTGGAGGTCGTAGTCGACCCACAGACCGCCCATCGTGTAGTGCACGGCCGGATAGATCCGCATCGGCACCTCGTACGGGTTCTCCGCGGTGATCCGCTCGTACATGTCGAAGAGGTTGCCGTACTTCTCCTCGACCTTGTCCCGGCCCATGCGGCGGATCGCGTCCGCGAAGTCGAGGTACACGCCCTGGCCGCCGGGTCCGACACCGCGGCCCTCGTCGCAGACGTTCTTCGCCGCACGGGAGGCGATGTCGCGCGGGACGAGGTTGCCGAAGGACGGATAGATGCGCTCGAGGTAGTAGTCGCGCTCGTCCTCGGGGATCTCGTTGGCGGGGCGCGTGTCGCCCTGTGCCTTCGGCACCCAGATCCGGCCGTCGTTGCGCAGCGACTCGCTCATCAGCGTCAGCTTGGACTGGTGGTCGCCGGTGCGCGGAATGCACGTGGGGTGGATCTGGGTGAAGCACGGGTTGGCGAAGTACGCGCCGCGCCGATGGGCCCGCCAGACGGCCGTGGCGTTGGAGTTCATCGCGTTCGTCGACAGGTAGAAGACGTTGCCGTAGCCGCCCGTGGCCAGGACCACGGCATCGGCGAAGTACGTGTCGATCCGGCCCGTGATCAGGTCGCGGGCCACGATGCCCCGGGCCCGCCCGTCGACGACGACCAGGTCGAGCATCTCGGTGCGCGGATGCATCTCGACGTTGCCCGCCGCGATCTGCCGGGACAGCGCCTGGTAGGCGCCGAGCAGCAGTTGCTGGCCGGTCTGGCCGCGGGCGTAGAACGTACGGGAGACCTGGACACCGCCGAAGGACCGGGTGTCCAGCAGCCCGCCGTACTCCCTCGCGAAGGGCACGCCCTGGGCGACGCACTGGTCGATGATCTCGACGGAGATCTGGGCGAGCCGGTGGACGTTGGACTCCCGTGCCCGGAAGTCGCCGCCCTTGACCGTGTCGTAGAAGAGGCGGTGGATGGAGTCGCCGTCGTTGCGGTAGTTCTTGGCCGCGTTGATGCCGCCCTGGGCGGCGATGGAGTGGGCCCGGCGCGGGGAGTCCTGGTAGCAGAACTGGACGACGTGGTAGCCCTGTTCGGCGAGGGTCGCGCCGGCCGAGCCGCCGGCGAGTCCCGTGCCGACCACGATCACGGTGTGCTTGCGGCGGTTGGCCGGGTTGACCAGTTTCGCCTCGAAGCGGCGGCGGTCCCAGCGGTCGGCGATGGGGCCGTCGGGCGCCTTGGTGTCGGCGATCGGGGCGCCGGTCTCGTAGTTCGTATAACTCATGTCAGCTCACGACTCCGGTCATGACGGCGACGGGTACCGAGATGAAGCCCACCGTCAGCACCAGCGCGAGGCCGTTGGCGGCGGTCTTGAGGGCGCGGTCGCGGCGTACGCTGCCCGCGCCGAGGGTCTGGGCGGCGCTCCAGAACCCGTGGCGGATGTGCAGGCCGAGGGCGAGCATCGCGGTGAGGTAGACGGCGTTGCCGTAGGGGGTGGAGAAGGTCGCGACGACGTTCTCGTACGGCCTGCCCGGCTGGGCGTTCTCGTTGACGGTGAGCGTGGTCAGGTCCAGCAGGTGCCAGACGATGAACAGCCCGAGGATGATGCCGCCCCAGCGCATGGTGCGGGTGGCGTAGCTCGCGCGCCGGCGCTTGTGGACGTACTTGCTCGGGCGGGCCCGGATGTCCCGCCGGCTGAGCTGGTACGCCGACACGCCGTGCAGTACGACGGCGGCGAGGAGGACGACGCGGACGATCCAGAGCGCCCACTCGTAGTGGAGGAACGGCTCGCCCAGGGTGCGCAGCCAGTGGGCGTAGCCGTTGAACTCGTCGGAGCCGAAGAAGATCTTGAGGTTGCCCAGCATGTGGACGACCAGGTAGCCGAGCATGATCAGGCCGGTCACGGCCATCACCGTCTTCTTGCCGACGGTCGATCCCCAGAGCGTGCGCGTCATGGACGGCCGTCGGCCCGTCCGCGTTGCCAGAGCCATGGACACAGACGCTAGGCGGGGAGGTGCCGAGAGGTCCAAGACATGGTCCGGCTGATCTCGATAGCCAGGGGCTATCGTGGGTGGTATGCAGTTCCAGCAGCTCCAGTACTTCGTGGCCGTCGCGGAGACCCGGCACTTCACCCGGGCCGCGGAGCGCGTGCACGTCTCCCAGCCCTCGCTGTCGCAGCAGATCCGGGCGCTGGAGAAGGAGCTGGGGGCGGAGTTGTTCAGCCGGGCGCGGGGCAACATCGCCCTCACCGACGCGGGCGAGGCGCTGCTGCCGCTGGCCCGGCGGATCCTCGCCGACGCGGACACGGCCCGGCACGAGGTGCAGGAGCTGGCGCAGCTGCGGCGCGGCCGGGTGCGGCTGGGCGCGACGCCGAGCCTGTGCACGGGTCTGCTCCCGGACGTGCTGCGCGCCTTCCACGATCTCCATCCGGGCATCGAGTTGCTGATCGAGGAGGGCGGCTCGCACGACCTCGTACGGGAGCTGGCGCGCGGCGCGCTCGATCTGGCGCTGGTGGTGCTGCCGCTGCCGACCCCGTCACCGGCGCTGACGACGGTGGAGCTGCTTCAGGAGGACCTGGTGGTGGTCTCCTCGGCCGCCTCCCCGGCGCCGCGCCGCCCGGTGCGGATCGCCGACCTCCAGGGCGAGCCGCTGGTGATGTTCCGGCACGGGTACGACCTGCGGGAGCTCACGGTCGCGGCGTGCCGCGCGGAGGGCTTCGAGCCGGCGTTCACGGTGGAGGGCGGGGAGATGGACGCGGTCCTCGGCTTCGTACGGGCGGGACTCGGCCTGGCGGTCGTCCCCCGTATGGTCGCGGCACGCGCGGGCCGCGACCTGCGGGTCACCGCTCTCGCCCGCCCCGGCCTGCGCCGCACGATCGCGCTGGCCCACCGCAGCGACGTGGCCCCGCCGCGGGCGGCCCGTGAACTCCAGCGCCTGCTGCTGCGGACGCGCACGGCGGCTCCGCAGGGGCAGGGCACCGACGCGTGAGCGCGGGTCCCGCGGACGCGCACGGCGGCTCGGCAGGGGCCGGGCGCCGACGTACGAGCCGCGGGGTTCCGGCACCCGCCGTCACCCGGCTGTGCTGCTGCGGCCACTCAGTCGATCACGGCGGTGGCTTCGATCTCGACCAGGTGCTCGGGTACGGCCAGGGCCGCGACGCCCAGCAGGGTGCCCGGCGGCACCGGGGTGCCCCCCAGCGTCGCGGCCGCCCGCGCGACGCCCTCCAGGAAGAGCGGCATCTTGTCGGGAGTCCAGTCGACGACGTACACGGTCAGCTTGGCCACGTCGTCGAACGTGGCACCCACCCCGGCCAGCGCGGTGCCGACGTTGAGATAGCACTGCTCGACCTGGGTGGCGAGGTCGCCCTCGCCGACCACGGCCCCGTCGGCGTCCCAGGCGACCTGCCCGGCGACGAAGACCAGTTTCGAGCCGGAAGCGACCGACACCTGGTGGTAGGAGTCGATCTCCGGCAGTCCGCCGGGGTTCACCAATCTGACGGTCATGCTGCCCGCCTCCTCGTCCTGGCTGCGAGTGCCCTGGTTCCGGTCCACCGGACGCGGGCTCACTCGGTCTCTTGTGGTTACCCGGTAACCGTAGGAGAGTGGCCTCTGACATGGAAGAACGCACTTTTCGGTGACTGAGGAACCTGATGGTGACCAAGCAGTTCACAGGCGCGCCCGACGAAGCGGACCTCCGGCGCGCGGATTCCCTGGCACGAGAGATATTCGCGGACGTCGCCAACAAGTGGGCGCTCCTGATCATCGAGGCGCTCGGCGAGCGGACCCTGCGCTTCGGCGAGCTGCGCAACGAGGTCGACGGCATCAGTCACAAGATGCTCACCCAGAACCTGCGCATGCTGGAGCGCAACGGACTGGCCGACCGCAGGGTGCACCCCACCGTGCCGCCGCGGGTCGAGTACAGCCTCACCGAGCCGGGACGGGCGCTGCGGGAGACGGTGCACACGATGTGCGACTGGACGCACCGGTACCTCGGGCACATCGAGGCCTCCCGCGGCCGCTTCGACGCCTGACGGCCCTCCCGCTCCGCTCCCGGCGCGCTCCGGTCCAGGGCGGACGCTCAGCCGGCCGGGTCCCGGAAGCCCCGTCGCCCGGCGCGCCCCGGTCCCGGACGCTCAGCCGCCCGGCTCGACCAGCAGCCGCGCGTAGCCGGCCATCGAGCGCTGGTAGCGCGGCAGATGGGGGGCCAGCGCACCCAGCACCAGCGACAGGCCCTCCCGTTCCCGGCCGAGGTTCGCGAGGCACAGGGCGAGGGTGGCGCGGACGGCGTCGTCGAGTTCGTCGGAGGGCGCGTCGAGTTCCGGCTCGAGCAGGGCAACGCCCTCCTTCGCACGACCGACGTTGCGCAGCGAGCTCGCCAGCTGAATCCTGGCGCGGCGGCCGCGGTAACCGGCGAGTCCCCGCCGCAGCGCGTCCTGGTACAGGGCCACCGCGTCGCCGGAGTGGCCCGTCGAGTCGAAGGCGCACGCCCGTTCGAAGGGCCCCACCGGGCTGTCCTCGGGCAGCTCGGCCACGAGAGCGTCGACCGCGGCGCGGAACTCCGCCTCGCGTCCGGCCGCCGCGTGGTCGTCGAAGGCGGCCCAGAGGGCCGCGAGGCGCCCTTCCCAGTCCGAGTTGATCCCGTGCTCCTCGTCCATGCGGTTCACCCTGGCCCCTGACGGACCCGTACGGCAACCGCTTTGGCCCTCGGCCGGCCTCGCGCGGACGGCCGGGCCGCGGCCCCCACCGGTCTCCCTGCGGGGGCTCCGGCCCGGGCCCGAAGCACCCCGGACTACACCGCGTCCGCGAGCGACAGCGTGTGGAGCCGGTCCGGCGGGCCCGGCCTGGCGTAGTACCAGCCCTGGGCCGTGTCGCAGCCCAACTGGCGCAGTTGCTCGGCCTGGACGCCGGTTTCGACGCCCTCGACCGTCACCGCCAGTTCGAGGCTGTGGGCGAGCGAGACGATCCCCTCGACGATCTTCCGGTCCACCGGGTCCGCCGGGTGCTGCTGCATGCCCTGGGTGAAGGAGCGGTCCAGCTTGAGCACGCTCACGGGGAGCCGCCGTAGATTGGCCAGGTTCGAGTAGCCGGTGCCGAAGTCGTCGAGGGCGATGTCGACACCCATCTCGGCCAGTTGCCGCAGCGGTTTGAGGAGGTCCTCGTCCGCCCCGATCAGCGCGGACTCGGTGACCTCCAGGCACAGCGCACCGGGCGGGAGGCCCGAGCGCTCCAGCACGTCCACCGTGTCGGCGACCAGACCCGGGTGGTGCAGCTGGGTCGGGGACAGGTTGACGTTGATCCGCAACGGGGGTGCGGAGCGGTCCCGATCGGCCTGCTCGTGCCAGGACCGCGCCTGCCGCACGGCCTCCTGGAGGACCCAGCGGCCGAGCGGCACGATCAGCCCGGTGTGCTCGGCGAGCGGGATGAAGTGGTCCGGTCCGAGGACCCCGTGCTGCGGGTGCGACCAGCGCACCAGCGCCTCCGCGCCGTGCACCCGGCCGTCGCCGAGGTGCACGAGGGGCTGGTACTCGATGAAGAACTCGCCCCGCTCCAGGGCCGCCGGGAGCGCCGTGGTCAGCCCGTGCCGGGTGATCGCGCGGGCGTCCGCCTCCGGGTCGGCGAGTTCGAAGCGGTTCCCGCCCGCGGACTTGGCCCGGTACATGGTGATGTCCGCGCTGCGCAGGACCTCCGCCGAGGTCCGCTCCCCTGCCGCCGGCCCCTCGACGATCCCGATGCTGCCCCGGACGCTGATCTCCCGGCCGTCGAGGGTCACGGGTGCGGCCAGCGCGGCGAGGATCCGGGTGGCGAGTTCGCTCACCTCGTGCTGCGTCTCCCGGCCGGTGGTCAGCGCCACGAACTCGTCGCCGCCCAGCCTGGCCACCATCTCCCCGGGGGCGGTGGCGCAGCTCTGCAGCCGGTCGGCGACCTCGACGAGCAGCCGGTCGCCGGCCGAATGGCCGAGGCTGTCGTTGATCGCCTTGAAGCCGTCGAGGTCGAGGTAGCAGAGCCCGAAGCGGGCCCCGTCGCCGGCCGCCAGCGCCTTCTCCAGGCGCTCGAAGAACAGGGTCCTGTTGGGCAGCCCGGTGAGCGCGTCGTGCGTCGCCTCGTACCTCAGCCGGAGATTGAGCAGCCGCCGTTCGGTGGTGTCCTCCATCAGAGCCAGCTGGTACTGGGGCATGCCGTCGGCGTCCCGCAGCAGCGACACGGTGAGATTGGTCCAGAGCACCGTGCCGTCGTTGCGGTAGAAGGGCTTCTCGACCCGGTAGTGCTCGCGTTCACCGCGTACGAGCTCGTCGTACATGTTCCAGGTCTGCGGCCGGTCCTCGGGGTGTGCCCATTCGTTCACCTTGCGACCGCGGACATGGTGCTCCAGTCCGCCGAACATCCGGGTCAGCGTGTCGTTGACCTCCAGGACGTTGCCGTCGAGGTCGGCGATCCCGATGCCGATCGCCGCGTCCTCGAAGACCGCGCGGAAGCGCGTCTCGGTGGCGTGCAGGGCCTCCATGGCCACGCTGCGCGCCGCCAGCGCCGAGCGGGCGATGGCCTCCTGCTCGGTGAGGGTGCGTTCCCGCAGGGCGAGGGCGTACCCGGCGGCGAGCGCGTGCTGCAGTCTGGCGCAACGGGCCCGGCTGTCCTCCGCCGACTCCCGGTCGTTCCCGCAGTAGAGGACCAGGTAGGCGTCGACCACGCCGAGCGTACGGCTGAGGGCGTCCGGGTCCGTGCAGTGGGCGTCGACGAGGGCGGCCCCGACCCGCTGGGCCGCCGCGGAGTCGAACGGGCGCGTGTGCAGCGCCTCGCTCAACTCCCGTGCCAGCGGCAGCAGGTGCCGCTCGAACTCGGGACGGGTCAGCGACGTGGCGGTGACGGGGAAGATCGCCCGGCTCCAGATGGTCGCGAACCGTCTGAGTCTGTCCTCCGGGTCGTCCGGGCCCGCCGCCGAGCCCGCTTCCTGCGAGGGCGTCATCACGCCTTGCGCCCCACCCCTGCGTAACCGGAGAACGCGAACGGATCCTCCTGCGCGGCCGGTGTCTCGGGCCGCCAGTCCGGCATGGACACCAGTCCGGGCTCCACCATCTCGAACCCGTCGAAGAACCCGGCGATCTCCTCCCTCGAACGCATCACGAGCGGGTTGCGGATGTCCTTGTAGACCCCGACGGCGCCGCCTGCCTGCTCCTTGGGCAGCGGAATGCCCTCGTAGGAGGCATGGGTGACGATGACGAGGCTCCCGGGCGCCAGCGCGTCGCGCAGCTCGGCGACGGACCGCTGGGGATCGTCGGAGTCCTCCAGGAAGTGGAGCACGGCGACGAGCAGCAGGGCCACGGGCCGTTCGAGGTCCAGCAGCCGGGTGGTCTCGCCGTGCGCGAAGATGTCGGCCGGCTTGCGCAGATCGGCCTGGACGATGCCGGCCCTCTCGTTGCCTTCGAGCACGGCCTGGCTGTGGGCGACGGCGACCGGGTCGTGGTCGACGTACACCACCCGGGCCTCGGGGGCGGCCGTCTGCGCGACCTCGTGGGTGTTGCCGAACGTCGGTATGCCGGAGCCGATGTCCAGGAACTGGCTGACGCCCTCGCTCAGGGCGTAACGTACGGCGCGGCGCATGAAAGCCCGGTTCGCCTGCATGATCTTGGGGAGCCCCGGCAGGAACTGCATGGCCTTCCGGGCGGCTTCACGATCGACTTCGAAGTTGTGCGAGCCGCCCAGGTAGTAGTCGTAAATGCGGGACACGCTCGGCACCGAGATGTCGATGCCCGGCGGGGCCCAGGCGGGACGCTCCATTGATGTCTCCAACAAGTCGCCACGGGGGTTAACGGCCATTGCCATGGCCGGTGTTCGAGCCGAGGCTACTGATCGCCCGCCAAGAGAGCGAGCAGAAACGGAAATTAACGGTCCGTTCTTGGTCACACGCCACCGGCACGTGCTGGCCGGAACCACCGCAAACAGCCGGCCCGCCGCACGCGGGAGGCGTGGCGGCGGGCCGGTGGCCGGAGGCGCTGCATGGGGACTTACTTGGGCGCTCCGACCGGCTTGCCCTGGGGCGACACGGCGTACCACGTGCCGCCCACTCCCTGGCCGTTGGTGTCACCGGGCTTCTTGTCGCCCGCGAAGGTGTAGATCGGCCAGCAGTCGATGGTCTGCTGCTTGATTCCGTCGGGGCGGTCGAAGGTGACGAAGCCCTTCTTCAGAATGCCTTCCGTGTCGTTCTTGTCGACGGGCGCGACGACCGGCCACTTCTCCAGGCACGCACCCGTGCAGGCGGTCTTCATCGGCCAGGCCGAGTCCTTCATGAAGCGGTAGACAGTCATTCCGTTCTTGTCGACGACGATCTCGCCGAGCTTCGGGTCCTTGCGGACGGAAAGGCCCGCGAGGTCCGCGGACTCCCCGCCCGCCTCCTCGCCGCCGCCCCCGCCGAGGGCGGCCTTCTTGCCGTCCGGCGCCGAGGCGTACCAGGTGCCGCCGACACCCTGGCCGTTGGCGTCACCGGGCTTGGTGTCCTTCGCGTAGCGGTACATCGGCCAGCCGCCGACGGTGAGCTGCTTGGTGCCGTCGGCGCGGGTGACCGAGCCGATCAGCGAGGCGTCGGTCCCGGGGGCCGGCGTGACATCGCCTGCGGCCACCACCGGCCAGGCCTTGGCGCAGTCGCCGTTGCAGTTCGACGTCACCGGGTCGACTGAGTCCTTGTCGAAGCGGTACAGGGTCAAGCCCTCGCTGTCGGTGAGCACCTTGCCGAGCTTCTTGCTCTCCCACACGGCGAGTTGGCCCGCCGTCCTCGGCTTGGCGTCCGCCGCACCGGCGCCGTAACCCGATCCGTAGCCGCTGTTGGCGGCCGGCTGCCCTGCGGGGTTGACCGCTCCGACGGCCTGGCCGTTCGGCTGCGCCTCCGTCTCCTGACCGCACGCCGTCGTCAGCGCGAGTACAGCCGCCGCGGTCACCGCGAGCGAGGCGTTCCGCCAGGTCTTCATGTCAACTCCCGTAGCCCGGTGTCCGTTGTGGCGCCTGGGTGCGCCGTTCATGGCCCTAGGTACGCGCGGGGAGGCGGGGTGTGTTCAACGGCCTGCGGAAAAAATCTCCGCGGGCCTCCAAACACGATCTCCGGACAACCCCTCCATCAGGCGAATCGCCCGCGCTACGGGCGTGTCCGGCGCTCTCGTGGATCATGCTCACCGGCGTGTACGGATCGCTCGTCGCGCGGCTGTTGTCGGCCGCCGCACTCACCTGGCTGCTGACGGCCCCGTTGCCCGCCGCCGCCGACTCCTGCTCGTACGCCTCGATCGGCCCCGGCGGGCCGAACGGGCCGGACTCCTCCGTCGCGATCGCCGGCGGCGCCCACTGCGCGGCCGGCCCGGTCCCCGAACCGCCACCGCCCCCGCCACCCGAACCACCCCCACCTCCACCACCGCCACCACCGCCACCACCGCCACCACCACCGCCTCCGCCCGACCCTCCACCGCCTCCGCCGCCTCCGCCGCCACCCGCGCCGCCCCGGATCGAGCCGGCTCCGCCATCACCTCCGCCACCGTCCCCGCCCCCGAAGGCCCGCCCCGCACCACCGCCGCCCACCCCGGTCGCCCTCCCCCACTACCGCAGGCCCCAGCGCGAGGAGCCGCGGGGCGGGCCCTCGCTGGTCTCCCTCACGCTCCTGGTCACCGCGCCCGCCGTGCTCGCCGCGGCGTTCCTTCGCCCCCGATCCCGCTAGCCCCCGGAGGTTCACTTGTCGGAGTGGGTCGTACTGTCCATCGCCATGGCCGCGGCCTGTGCGGTCGTCCTCGCCATCACGGTCATCAACCAACGACGGGTCGCCGACGACGACGACCCGTCGGAGACCCCGGACGTCATCGAGTACATGACGATGATGATCGGCGTGGTCTACGCGATCGTGCTCGGACTGGCCATCGCGGGCGTCTGGGAGGCGCGCGGCGCGGCGGAGGACTCGGTACGTCACGAAGCCCAGGCGCTTCACGAGGTGAGCGCACGCGCCGAGGTCTATCCGGCAGAGGCGCGGGCCCGTATCCGGGACAGCGTCGACGCCTATGTCTCACACGTCGTGAACACCGAGTGGCGCCATATGGTCGAGAAGGGCGAGCTGACCGCGGAAGGCACCCGGCTGCTCGAACAGATGCGCAGGGACGTGACGGACTACGTGCCGAAGAACGACCACGAGGGCCAGGCGTACCAGCCGCTCGTCGACCAGGTGGCGGCCGTCGACGACGCCCGGGGGGCCCGGCAACAGGGCGCCGAGGCGACGATGCCGGGGGTGGTGTGGTTCGGCCTGGTCACGGGCGCGGTGGTCACCGTCGGCCTGATCTTCACCCTGCAGATCCGCCGGACGTTCCGGGAGTTGCTGCTGGCGGGCCTGTTCAGCGCGCTAATCGCGTTCCTGCTCTTCCTGATCTGGGATTTCGACGCGCCGTTCGGCCGGGGCCTCTCGGCCACACCCGGACCGTTCACGGAACTCTTCCCGCACGTCCTCGGCTGAGCACGACACCTCCGGGTGGCGCAAGCCGGGGAAAGCTCCGGTGCGCCACTCGGGGGACAAGCGTGCCCCATTCGTCCGTCTGAGATCGCGGGGGTGAATGCGCACTTCTAGCGTTTCGGTCATCGAGGTGCATTCCCTGCCCTTGTGGAAATCCCTTCCGCAACTGCTCCTCGGGGACCCGGAGGATTGCCATGCGCGCGATACCCGTCGCGTCCGCCGCTCTCATGGGAGCGGCCGCCCTCGCTCTGACCCTTCCCACCGCGGCGGCGGACACCGCCGACGGTGCCGGCGGCAGCGTCCACAAGCAGCCGTTCTCGTTCGCCGTCACCCCGTCGACCGTCGCCCCGGGCGGCACGGTCACCCTGGGCGTGTCCGGCTGCAGCACGACGGCCACGGCCTCGTCGGGCGTGTTCGACACCGTGACCATTCCTCCGCGCCAGACCGGCACGGCGCGGGTCGACCTGGACGCACGGCGCGGTGCCGTGTACTCGGTCCAGTTCACGTGCAACAACCAGACCGGCACCACCGACCTCACCATCTCCGGCGGCAGTGGCGCGGCCGCCACTCCGACGATCCGCTCCACCAGCACGGCCGCGGCCCAACCCCAGCCCCAGGGCGTCAAGGGCGGTCTGGGCGGCAGCATCGGCGGCCTGAACGCGGTCGAGATCGCCGCGGGCTCCGTGCTCGTGCTGGCCGCGTCCGGCGGCATCGTCTACGTGGTGCGCCGCCGTTCGGGCAGCCGGCTGCACTGACCTTCTCGTTGCCGGCCCCGTCCCATTCCGCGCCCGCAACGCCCGTCGCCCCGAGTCCTGGATCAGGACTCGGGGCGACGGGCGGTGAAGGCCGACCGGGAGGTTCGGCCGGTCAGGCCTCTCCGCTGGTCATGCTGCGGCGGCGCCGGATGAGGTACAGGGCGCCACCGACGGCCGCCGTGGCGACGAGACCGCCACCCACGGCCATCTCCGTGCTGGAAGGGCCCTGCGAACCACCGAGACCGCCCTGGGCGCCGCGGCCCGAGAGCACGATGAAGGTCCGCGTCGCGATCCGGTTGCTGTCGTGGCACCTGACGGCCAGGTTGTACTGGCCCGGGGTCGCGCGGTCGAAGATGCGGGCCGTGGCGACCGCGACGCCCTCCCCGCCCCGGAAGTTGTCGAAGCGGTCGCGGTCGTTGCGACGATTGTCGTTGTGGCCGTTGTCGTTCCGGCGGTTGTCGTTGCGACCCTCGTTGCCACGGCCGTTGTTGTTGCCACCCTGATCGTTGCGGCCGTTGTCGTTGCGACCCTCGTTGCCACGGCCGTTGTTGTTGCCGCCCTGGTCATTGCGGCCGTTGTTGTT
>NZ_FNHI01000029.1:37696-124675 GCF_900103455.1 Streptomyces wuyuanensis
CCGCCCTGGTCATTGCGGCCGTTGTTGTTGCCGCCCTGGTCATTGCGGCCGTTGTTGTTGCCACCCTGGTCCTGGCCGTTCCCGTTCCCGTTCCCGTTCTGATTCCCGTTCCCGTTCTGATCCTGACCGAAGCCGTTGATCTTCCCGCCCCCGCCCTGGTCCTGACCGAAGCCGTTCGCGTTCCCGTTCGCGTTCCCGTTCGCGTTCCCGTTGCCGTTCGCGTTCCCGTTGCCCTCGTCCCCCGCCCGCTTGCCGTTCGGGCCGTAGAACCCCCCGCGGTCGGCGCTGAGGTTGGCGGCGGGGAAGGCGTTGGACGACACGGTGCCGCCGCGGTGGCAGCCGTCGACCAGGATGGTCAGGGTCGAGCCCTGGTGGACCTCGGACGGGGAGAGACGGACGTTGGCCGGACCGTTGCCACCTCCGGTGGCGGTGGCGGCGACCACGGGAGAAGTGGCGCCCATGGCCGCACACGCGGTGATCGCCACCGCGACAGCGCGTGAAGCACGCATGGTTGAACCTCCATCGGAGGTGCGCCCCGGAACGGTGCTCCGGAGATTTCGACGAGAACGCCCTCCATGACGAACCCTCACCGGATTGCACATCCGTCGCATTTCGGGACTGGTCCACCCCGGTGAGCGACACGCCGAGCCGAGCAGCCCGCACCTGACGGAGCCGCAGGTCACGGACCGTCAGGGAATTTGCCCGACTGTCTACTCGTATGGGTCACCCCGAGTGGCCGTACCACCCGTTCGCCCCTCCCAGGTCGCGGCATCCACCCCGCCTGCTTAGCGTGCGGGCAGACGATGAGATGGGAGAACCATGCGCCGGCAGGAGTTCACAGGGTCGGATACGAGGAAGCGCTCCCCGTGGGGCGTTCTGGCCCTTGTCATGCTCACAGGACTCGCCCTGGTGCGGAACGGCGTCGACGTCGGTATGGGGCCGCCCCAGCCCGCCGTGGCGGCCGCGCTGGACGACGTGCGGGCCAACCAGGACTCCGTTCCGCTGCCCGGCACCGTCGAGCCGCTGCCGTACGCCCCGGCCTCGCGCATCTCCGTCCGTGCCGTCGGCGTCGACGCGCCCATCGTCGACGTGGGGCTCGACGCCAACGGCTGGATCGAGGCCCCGCCGGCGCAGGACCCCAACCTCGCGGGCTGGTACCAGAACGGCATCGCCCCCGGCCAGCAGGGCACCGCCGTGATCGTCGGCCACGTCGACAACGCGGGCGGACCCGCGGTGTTCTACGGGCTCGGCTCGATGCAGAAGGGCCAGCACGTCGAGGTGACCCGCTACGACGGCCGCGTGGCGGTCTTCGAGGTGTACGGCGTCGAGGTGTTCTCCAAGAACAGCTTCCCCGGCGCCCGGGTCTACGGCGACACCGGCAGCCCCGAGCTGCGGGTCATCACCTGTGGCGGCGGCTACTCGCGCGGCACCGGCTACGACGGGAACGTCGTCGTCTTCGCCCGTATGGTCGCCACCCGCTGAGACCCGGCTCCCTGCCGGACGCCCGGCGGGAGCGGCCGTCCCGCGGGTACGCCTGCCGCCCGGACGCCCCGTCCCCCGACGCGCTTCGCCCGGCCGGCGAACACCGGCATGCGGACACGCGGGTGGAGCGGGCTCCCCACGAGGTGCGCGCTCCACCCGCCGTTCAGTGGCGGCGCACCAGGGGGAACGGCAGGGTCTCGCGGATGGTCAGCCCCGTCAGGAACATCACCAGCCGGTCCACGCCGATGCCGAGCCCTCCGGTCGGAGGCATCGCGTACTCCAGGGCGTCGAGGAAGTCCTCGTCGAGTTCCATGGCTTCGGGGTCGCCGCCGGCCGCGAGCAGGGACTGGGCGGTGAGCCGTCGCCGCTGTTCGACCGGGTCGGTCAACTCCGAGTACGCGGTGCCGAGTTCGGTTCCGAACGCGACGAGGTCCCAGCGTTCGGCGAGGCGCGGGTCCCGGCGGTGCTGGCGGGTCAGGGGGGACACATCGGTCGGGAAGTCCTTGTAGAAGGTGGGCAGCTGGGTCTTCTCCTCGACCAGCCGTTCGTACATCTCCAGCACGACGTCGCCGCGGGTGTCGTCGGGGCCGTGCGGTACTCCCGCGAGGTCGCAGAGACTTCGCAGCCGCTCCTCGCCGGTGTCGGCGTCGACGTGCTCGCCGAGCGCCTCCGACACCGCTCCGTACAGGGTCTTGACCGGCCAGGTCCCGGAGATGTCGTGGACGACGAGCTTGCCGTCGGGGCCCTTCTTGTGGGCGACGGGCGCGCCGAACGCGGCCGTGGCGGCGCCCTGGATGAGCTCGCGGGTGAGGTCCAGCATCACGTCGTAGTCGGCGAACGCCTGGTACGCCTCCAGCATCGTGAACTCGGGGTTGTGCTTGTACGAGACGCCCTCGTTGCGGAAGGTGCGGCCCATCTCGAAGACCTTCTCCAGGCCGCCCACGCACAGCCTCTTGAGGAACAGCTCGGGCGCGATCCGCAGGTACAGGTCCATGTCGTAGGCGTTGATGTGGGTGGTGAACGGGCGGGCGTTGGCGCCGCCGTGGATCTGCTGGAGCATCGGCGTCTCGACCTCGAGGTAGCCGCGGTCGAGCAGCCCCTGCCGCAGCGCCTGGACCGCCGTGGAGCGGGCCCGCACCACGCTGCGGGCGTCGGGGCTGGTGACCAGGTCGAGGTAGCGGCGGCGTACCCGCGCCTCCGGGTCGGCCAGTCCGAGGCGTTTGTCGGGCAGCGGGCGCAGGCACTTGGCGGTGAGCTGCCAGGCGTCGGCGAAGACGGTGAGCTCGCCGCGGTCGCTGGCGCCGATCTCGCCGGCGGCGGTGACGTGGTCGCCGAGGTCGACGTCCGAGGAGAAGGCGGAGAGCACATCGGGGCCGGAGCCGTCGCGGGTCAGCGCGATCTGGAGGTCGCCGGACCAGTCGCGCAGCACGGCGAAGAGGACTCCGCCGAAGTCGCGTACGGCCATGACCCGCCCGGCGACCGTGGCCCGTGCCCCGGTGCGGGCCCCGGGCGGCACGTCCCGGTGTGCGGCGCGCACGGCGGCGAGCGGGTCGGTGCGGGCGGCGACCCCGACGGGGTACGGGTCGACGCCCTGCTCACGCAGCCGTTCGAGCTTGCGGTGGCGGATGCGTACCTGCTCGGGCAGCCGGCGCTCCCCCATCGGCCGTACGGTGTCGGGTCCGGCGAGTTCGAGCGTGTCGAGGGGCGGCAGGTCCCTGGTACCGGCGACCGGCCCGGCGACCTCGCCGCGCGGACGGCCGTTGCCCCAGCGTTTGCGCAGCCGGGGCACTGAGACGAAGCCCTCCGCGATCGCGGAGGCGAGGCCGATGCGGGCGAGGGCTCCGGCGTCGCCGTAGCAGAGGAAGCGCGGGTACCAGGTGGGCTGGTACTTGACGTTGGAGCGGTACAGGGCCTCCAGCTGCCACCACCTGGAGAAGAACAGCAGCAGCCTGCGCCAGAGCCGCAGGACCGGTCCGGCGCCGATCCGGGCGCCTTCCTCGAACACGGAACGGAAGACGGCGAAGTTGAGGGAGATCCTGCGCACGCCGAGTTGCGGGGCCTCGGCACACAGCTCGGCGACCATGAACTCCATGATCCCGTTGGGTGCGTGGTCGCGGTCCCGGCGCATCACGTCGAGGGAGATCCCGTCGCGCCCCCAGGGAACGAAGGAGAGCAGGGCGATGAGGTTCTCGTCGGCGTCGAGGGCCTCGACGAGCAGGCAGTCGCCGTCCTCGGGGTCGCCGAGCCGGTCGAGGGCCATGGAGAAGCCGCGCTCGGTCTCGGTGTCGCGCCAGGCGTCGGCCCGGTCGATGGTCTGCTTCATCTCCTCGGCGCCGAGGGCGGAGTGGCGCCGGATGCGGGTGGTCGCGCCGAGCCTGCGGACCCGGCCGACGGCCTGCCGGGTGACGCGCATGTCCCGGCCGTTCAGGTCGAAGCGGTCGACGTTGAGGATCGCCTCGTCCCCGAGCTGGATGGCGCCGAGCCCCGAGCGGGCGTAGGCGCGGGCGCCGTCCTCGGACGCGCCCATGACGGCGGGCGCCCAGGCGTAGCGGCGGGCGACGTCCAGCCAGGCCTCGACGGCCGGGGTCCATGCCTCCGTGTCGCCGACGGGGTCTCCGCTGGCGAGGGCCACGCCCGCCTCGACCCGGTAGGTGACCGCGGCCTTGCCGTTGGGCGCGAAGACGACGGCCTTGTCCCGGCGGGTGGCGAAGTAGCCGAGCGAGTCCTGGGAGCCGTAGGCGCCGAGCAGGGCTCGGATACGGGGCTCCTCGTCGCCGTGCAGCGCGGCCTCCATCCGCTGGGAACGGAAGAGGGTCCGCGCGGAGTTGAGCAGCGCGAGGGCGCCGAAGAGGCCGAGGAGGAAGAACAGGGCGCGGGGCGGGGTGCCGTCGAACTGCGCGTTGGAGACGAGACCGCCGAGCACCCGGTTGGCGGCCCACAGCAGCCGCTGTCCCTGTGGCAGGTCGTTCGGGAACAGCTCGACGAGCCCCCAGCCGACGAGGACGGCCAGGGCGAGCCCGAGGACGAGCACGAGGAGGGCGTGCCGCAGGGCGCCGCGGCGGGTCAGGGCGTAGAACTCGCCGCGGGCGGCGGACAGCACGCCGAGCGCGATCAGGCACAGGACCAGGTTGGGGATCCACGACCAGTCGCGCAGCAGGGCCAGTGTGAGGACGTCGGTGAGGACGAGCAGGGAGAGATAGGCGACGACGAGCCACCAGGCGGCCTTCTTGCGGGCGGCGATCGCGGCGGCCAGCAGGAGCAGGAAGACGGCGTAGGCGAGGTTGGCGCTGACGGGCACGGCCACCAGGTCCAGGAACGCGGAGACCGGGCTCAGCACCCTGCGCAGGGGGGCAATGAGCGCGATGACCGCGCAGTACACCCCGAGCAGCGCGAAGAACATCGCGAAGGCGCCCGGCACCCTGGCTCGGAAGCCGCTCCGGGCGGCGGTCGCACGCTCCGCCACGCTGATGCTCATGTTCCGCACTCTAGGGAGACCGCAGCCGGGCCGCCTGTCGGGCGGTCGGGCGGAGCGCGCTCGGGGCACGGGCCCTGGCAAGATCGACAGAGGACCCCGTAGCCTCGTGGTGTGAGGGAGCAGCCCCGTGGTTTCGAACGCGGTACGGACGGCCCGAAGGTGATCGTCGCCGGTGTGGACGGTTCGGAGTCGTCGCTGCGGGCGGCGTCGTACGCGAGCGGTCTGGCGCGGCGGCAGAACGCGCTGCTCGCACTCGTGTACGTGCAGCCGCTGATGACGGCGGGCGCCGCGTTCGGCGTCCCGGTCGCGGACACCACCGGGGAGATAGCGGAGGGGCTGGTCGCGGAGATCCGCCAGGCGACCGAACGGGTGCGGGGCATCTGGGCCGTGCGCTGGGAGTTCCACACCTTCCGCGGGGACCCCTACAACGGGCTGGTGACGGCCGCCGACGAGCTCAAGGCGGACGCCGTGGTGGTGGGAGCGTCGGAGTCGGCGGGGCACCGGATCGTCGGCTCGGTGGCCGTACGGCTGGTCAAGGCGGGGCGCTGGCCCGTCACCGTGGTTCCGTAACCCGCCGGGAACCCTCACCTCGACGGCACCGCATGTCGTCTTCCACCACTGCCCCGCCTGGGCCATCATGAGCCGCCATCGGCCGACATCAGTCTGCGAAGAGGTGTCTCATGGCAGGGCTACGGGCGGGACAGGGCGTATTGCGCCGCAAGCCCATCGAACAGATCCAGGAGGGCGCCGCGAGCGAGCAGCTCACCAGAACGCTCGGCCTCTGGCAGCTCACCGCGATCGGCGTCGGCGGCATCATCGGCGCCGGCATCTTCGCCCTGGCGGGCGCGGTGGCCCATGACAGGGCCGGCCCCGCGGTGGTGGTGTCCTTCCTGATCGCGGGTGTGGCGAGCGCCGCTGCGGCCTTCTCGTACGCGGAGTTCGCCGGCCTGATCCCGAAGGCGGGCTCGGCGTACACCTACGGGTACGCCGTGCTCGGCGAGCTGGCGGGCTGGTTCATCGGCTGGGACCTGCTGCTGGAGTACACGGCGATCGTGGCGGTGGTCGCCATCGGGATCTCCGGCTACTTCGGCTTCCTCCTGGGCCAGCTGGGGCTCGATCTGCCCGCGTGGATGCTGGGCGCGCCGGGCACGGGTCCCGGACACCAGGTCGATCTCTTCGCGATGATCCTGTGCCTGTTCACCGCCTACCTGCTGACGCTGGGGATCAAGAACGCGGCCCGTTTCGAGACCGTCGTGGTGGTGCTGAAGGTCCTGGTCGTGCTGCTGGTGATCGCGGTCGGCTTCTTCCACATCGACACGGCGAACTACAACCCCTTCTTCCCGTTCGGGGTCAGCGGGGCGTTCACGGGGGCGGCGACCGTCTTCTTCGCGGTGTTCGGCTACGACGCCATGTCCACGGCCGCCGAGGAGTCCAAGGACGCGCAGCGCCACATGCCGAAGGCGATCATCTACTCGCTGGCCATCTCGATGGTGCTGTACGTACTGGCCTGTCTGGTGCTGACGGGCATGCAGAACTACACGGAGATCGACCCGGAGAGCGGCTTCTCGACGGCCTTCAAGGCGGTGGGGCTGGAAGGGCTGGCGAACGTCATCGCGATCGGCGCCATCATCGGCATCCTCACCGTGATGTTCACGTTCATGCTGGGCGTGACCCGCGTGTGGTTCTCGATGAGCCGTGACGGGCTGTTGCCGCACTGGTTCGCGAAGACGCACCCCACACGGCACGTGCCCGTACGGGTGACGTGGATCGTCGGCGTCGGTTCCGCGCTGATCGCGGGCTTCCTGCCGATCGGCGAGGCCGCCGAGCTGACGAACATCGGCATCCTGCTGGCCTTCGTCGTGGTGTGCATCGCCGTCATCGTGCTGCGCTACAAGCAGCCGGACCTGCCGCGGACGTTCCGCTGCCCCGGGATGCCGTTCGTACCGGCGATCGGCGTGGTGTTCTCGCTCTGGCTGATCACCTTCCTGGACTGGCAGACCTGGCTCCGCTTCGGGGTGTGGCTCGTCATCGGGCTGATCATCTACTTCGCCTACTCGTACCGGAACTCGAACCTCGCCAAGGAGCAAGCCGCCCGGTCCGCGGAGCCGAACGGGTGACCCTCCGCGTCGCGGGCCGGGTCGTCCCGCCCGCGGCGCGCGCCCCCGTCCTCCCCGGTCCGGCCCGTGCCCCGATCGGACCGCGGTTCCGGCGGCGCCGGGCAGCGGTCACGCCGGCGAGCGACGCCTGCCGGAGCGCGTCCGGCCGGCGCACCCGGGTCGACGGCGGCCACCGGGTGGCGGGCACCGGACCGCGTCCGGCCGACCGTTCGGCGCACCATTCGCCGCTCCGTGCGACCGCTCGTCGCACACCCGTGCGTGACGCCTGTCCCTCCGCCCGCCGATGCGTTCGTATACGCCACGAACCACACGTAGCACCGAACTCTCGGAAGATCCTGCGGGAAGGGAGCCGACGATGACGACGGCGACGGCGACGGCGACGACCGACGAGCAGGCCCTGGCGGAGCTGCAGCGCGAACACGGTCCCGCCCTGCTGAGCTTCCTCGTCGGCCTGACGTACGGAGACCGGCAGCGCGCGGAGGACCTGCTGCAGGAGACCCTGCTGAGGGCGTGGCAGCACCCCGAGGCGTTCGACGCGCCCTACGAGTCGATGCGGCCGTGGCTCTTCACCGTCGGCCGGCGCCTCGCGATCGACGCGCGCCGGTCGCGGCTCGCGCGGCCGGCGGAGATCGGGGACGGCGTCCTGGCCGCGACGCCGGACCCCGCCGACGTGACGGATCGCGCGGTCGCCACGCTCGACGTGCGGGCCGCGGTCAGGTCGCTGAGCCCCGAGCACCGCGCCGTGCTGGTCCAGCTCTACTTCCGGGGCCGCAGTGTGGCCGAGGCCGCGCGGGTGCTCGGCATCCCGCAGGGCACCGTGAAGTCCCGTTCGCACCACGCGCTGCGCGCGATGGCCCGCAGTCTGCCCGGCTACAGCAGGAGGCCGCTCTCCTCGGCGGCGTGAGCGGTCCCCCCGCCCGGGGAGTGCGATGCCCGCGAGGGCGGGCCGTTCCGGGGGCCGCCGGGTGACCGTGCGCCGTGCCGCGCGACCGTTCGCCGGGACTCTTCCGGCGTGTGCGCAAGGGATGCCGAAGGGCGCGTCCCGACGCGAGCACGACCGGGCACAGGCCGGTCAATTCCGTCTCTGTATTCCCACGGGACACCTGATCTCTCTGGGGCCACGTTCTCGGGCGACCGGATTCGAAACCACCCGCTCGAGTTGAGTAAAGAGGAACCGTGACACGTGTCTTCGGGTGGAGGCTCGTCGTCGAGACCCGTGCCCGAACACGTCCGGGGAGAAGGTGGAGAGAGTGCGGCCCGAGAGCACGAACGGGACCAGCGGAGGCGGTCTGGCGGTCCCCATGGCATGGCTGTGCGCAGAGTTCCTGGCCGACGAGGTGCTGCGCACCGGCGGTCTGGTCGAGCCGGGTTCGCTCGAGTACAGAGCCGGCCGGAGGACACTGGCGCTGACGGTCTACCTGTGCGGCGCCGAGGACGGCCCTGCCGGTGTCCCCACGGCGTCGCGACTGGACGAGTGGCTGTCCGTCACGGCCTACGGGCACCCCTGGCAGGAGTGGGTGCGCGACCGCATGGCCGAGCGGGAGTCGTTCGACCGGGACGTCTCCGGCACGGACCCCGACCTCGACCTGGCCCGCGACGCGTGGGACTGGCTGGAGCGGACCGAGCTTCTCGCCGCCGACCTCGGGGACGGCACCGACCCGTGGCACCCGGCCCTTCCGGTGGACCCGGCCGCTGTCGAGAGCGCCCAGGTCTGGACACCGGCCTGGCGGCTGGGGCTGCCGCTGGGCCATCTGGCCATCCATCTGTACTGAACCCGGCGCCGTCCACCCGGGTCAGGCTCCGCCGGCGTTCCTGTGCACGCCCGCCCGGTACTTGGGGATCCGCACGGTGACCTTCATCCCGGCCCCGATCCCGGTCTCGATGACCAGCCCGTGGTCGTCGCCGTACAGCTGCCGCAGCCGTTCGTCGACGTTGGAGAGACCGATGCCGGAGGGGCGGTCCGCCTCCCGCGCGAGGATCCGGCGCAGTTCGGCCGGGTCCGTCCCCACCCCGTCGTCCTCGATGGTCACCACCGCCTCCGAGCCGGCGTCCTGCGCGGAGATGGAGACCCGGCAGGTCCGTCCGGAATCCTCCAGGCCGTGCTTCACCGCGTTCTCGACCAGCGGCTGGAGGCACAGGAACGGCATGGCGACCGGCAGGACCTCGGGCGCGATCTGGAGCGTCACCTTCAGCCGGTCGCCGAAGCGGGCCCCGGCGAGGGCCAGGTACTGCTCGATGCAGCGCAGTTCGTCGGCGAGATGGGTGAAGTCACCGTGCCGGCGGAAGGAGTAGCGGGTGAAGTCGGCGAACTCCAGCAGGAGTTCCCGCGCCCGCTCCGGGTCGGTGCGGACGAAGGACGCGATGGCCGCGAGCGAGTTGAAGATGAAGTGGGGGGAGATCTGGGCCCGCAGGGCACGGATCTCGGCCTCGATGAGCCGGGTGCGGGAGCGGTCGAGCTCGGCGAGTTCCAACTGGACCGAGACCCAGCGGGCGACTTCGGTGGCGGCCCGTACGAGGACCGCCGACTCCCCCGAACCGTACGCGACGAGCGTGCCGAGCACGCCCTCCTCCCCCGTCAGCGGGGCGATCACGGCCCAGCGCAGTGGGCACTCCACATCGTCGCAGCCGGTGCGGACGCTCTGGCTGCGACCGGATTCGAGCACGTCGCCGACGCGGTGCATCACGCGCTCCTCGTGATGGTCGGCTCCGATTCCGTCCCAGGCGAGGACGGTCTCCCGGTCGGTGAGGCACAGGGCCTGCGTGCCGAGCAGCGAGCGCAGCCGACGGGCGGCCTTGCGTGCGGTGTCCTCGGTGAGTCCCCCGCGCAGCGGGGGCGCGGCGAGCGAGGCGGTGTGCAGGGTGTGGAAGGTGGCCCGTTCGACCGGCGTGCCGAGATCGGGTCCGGGGCCGGCGCCGCGGCGGGCGGTGACCCGGCCGAGGGCGAAGCCGGCGGCAAGCAGTACGGCCGCGGCCGCGCCGAGTGCCGCCAGCGCCGTCCCGGTCATCGCTGTGCTCCTTCGTGCTGCGGCCGTCCGACGAGGTCTTCCGGCAGATGGAGGCGCGCGAGGATGGCGGCGGCGCCGGAGGGTACGTGGCGGGGCGTCGCCAGCGACACCAGGATCATGGTGAGGAAGCCGAGCGGCACCGACCAGACGGCGGGCCAGGCCATGAGGGTGTGCGGCCAGCCCTCGGGCGCGAGTCCGGCCCGGGTGGCCATGACGGCGGTCAGCGCGGCGCCGCCGCCGGTGACCAGACCGGCCGCGGCACCCGGCGGGGTGAGTCCGCGCCACCAGATGCCGAGGACGAGCAACGGGCAGAACGAGGACGCGGAGACGGCGAAGGCCAGTCCCACGGCGTCGGCGACCGGCACGTTGGTGGCGACGACGCTGACGGCGAGCGGTACCGCCATGGCGAGGACCGTCGCGAGCCGGAAGTGCCGTACGCCGCGCGAGGGCAGGACGTCCTGGCTGAGCACCCCCGCGACGGACATGGTGAGCCCGGAGGCGGTGGACAGGAAGGCGGCGAACGCGCCTGCCGCGAGGAGCGCGCCGAGCAGGTCTCCCGCGAGTCCGCCGACCATCCGTTCCGGGAGGACGAGGACGGCGGCGTCCGCGGCGCCGGTCAGGGCGAGTTCGGGGGCGTAGATCCGGCCGAGGGCCCCGTACACGGGAGGGAGCAGGTAGAACGCGCCGATCAGGCCGAGGACGACGAGCGTCGTGCGGCGCGCCGCGCGGCCGTTGGGGCTCGTGTAGAAGCGGACGGCCACGTGCGGCAGCCCCATGGTGCCGAGGAAGGTGGCGAGGATCAGGCCGTAGGTGGCGTACAGCTGGTAGCCGTCGCGCCCGCCCGCGAGCGGCTGGGACCAGCTGGCGGGGTCGGCTCCGGTGGACGCGCGTTCGGGTATCGCCGCGCCCGGGGGGAAGGCGAGCATGGTGCCCGACTCCACGCGGTGGGTGCCCTCGCCGAGGGTGATCCGCCGTCCCTCGTGCCGGGTGCCGTCGACCGTGCCCGACACCCCCACGGCCAGCGGGGCGTCCAGTTCGATCCGTACGGTGTCGTCGATCCGCACCTCCGTGTGCTCGCGCAGGAGGGCGGGCGCGTCGAAGCGGGCGCGGGGCGCGTCGTCGCCGGCCCAGGCGGCGACGAGGAACAGGGCGGGGACCAGCAGGGCCGTGAGCTTCAGCCAGTACTGGAACGCCTGCACGAAGGTGATGGAGCGCATGCCGCCCGCGGCCACGGCGCCCGTGACGACGACGGCGACGAGGAGCCCGCCGAACCAGTCCGGAGCTCCGGTGAGGATCTCCAGGGTCAGTCCCGCGCCCTGGAGCTGCGGCAGCAGATAGAGCCAGGCGATGCCGACGACGAACAGGCTGGCGAGGCGCCGCACCGCGGACGACTCGAGCCGCGCCTCGGCGAAGTCGGAGAGTGTGTACGCGCCCGAGCGCCGCAGTGGGGCGGCGACGAGGACGAGCAGCACGAGGTAGCCGGCGGTGTAGCCGACCGGGTACCAGAGCATGTCGGGGCCCTGGAGGAGGACCAGTCCGGCGATGCCCAGGAACGACGCGGCGGAGAGGTACTCGCCGCTGATGGCGGCGGCGTTCAGCCCGGGGTTGACGGTGCGCGAGGCGACGTAGAAGTCGGAGGTCGTCCGGGAGATGCGCAGGCCCAGGGCGCCGATGAGGACGGTCGCCAGGACCACGAAGGTCACGGCCGTCACCGCATAGGTCTGGTTCACCGGTCGTCCCCCACTGGCGGTCTCAGCGGCCTTCGACGAGCCCGGTGAAGTCCTCTTCGTTGCGCTCGGCGCGGCGGACGTACCAGCGGGCGGTCAGCCACATCAGGGGGTAGACGCCGACGCCGAGCACGACCCACACGAACGGCTCGGGCGAGGAGAAGGAGCCGAGGACGGCCACGGGGAAGGCGAAGAGCAGCGGGAGCGTGCCGACGAGGAGGGCGAGCGTGCCCAGGGCGTACAGGGCGGCGCGCAGTTGGCTGCGCATCAGAGAACGCACGTAGACCGTGCCGATGGGGGTCTGCTCCCTGATCTCCGAGCGGGCCGGTGCGTGGCCGGGGCGGCGGCGGGTGCCGCGGGGCACGCCCGTGACGACTTCACGGCGGGGTGGCTGTGCTGCAGACATCGGCGTCCGCTCCCGGCGTTCTCTCGGCGTTCTCTCGGAGGCTCGTGCGGACGGCCGCTCGCTGCGACGGGCGGCTCCCGCAGGGGTCCATGGAGTCTACGCAGGTGGGACGAGGCAGGGGTAGGCGCCGGTGGTCTCGACGCGGTCTCAGTGGCCGCCGGGCCGCCCGCGCGAGCAGTCCGCCAGGGCGATCTCCAGTTCCACGTACGACTCTTCGGCACGGCGGAACGCCACCTCCAGCGCGGCGTCGGCGCGCGGCCCGACCTGTCCCTGCGCGGACCTCCGGACGTCGTACAGCACATCGGCCCAGCGGCCGGCGGCGCTCCTGGCCCTGGCGAGGAGCGCCTCGACGCCGTCCGGGCCGGTGGGCCGGGCGGCCCGCAGCCCGCTGAGCTCCGTGAGCAGCGCTTCGATATCGGACATCGGGCCCCTTCCCCGTTTCCCGGTCGAGCGTAGGCGGGGCCGCGGTGCCGCGGCCCCGATCCGGGGCACGGCTCGGTCGGCGGGGTCCGGCCGTCGGCGTACGGGCGCCGGGCGACGACGAACGGCGCCGCGTGCGCGCCGAGCGGTCGTCCTGGCCGGAGACGGTGGCGAAGACCCCGGCGGCGGTCTCGGGCCGGGGGTGGCGAACTTCCGCACGGCGTGGAACGCGTGCTGGTGGGGCGAGGGGCCGGAGGGAGAACGCGCCGTCACGGCACGGCTCCCGGAGCGGCGGCGGCAGGAGCCCTCCGCTCGCCCGAGTGGTACCGCCGGCTCGCGGAGGGCGACTGACGCGGGCCGGCGGCCCGGGCTCCCTCAGCGGTCCGCCATCCGTCCGCGTGGCGCACGACCCTCGCCGGGCGCTCTGCTCAGAGGCTGAAGGCCCAGCCGATGAAAAGTGCCGCGAAGATCACGCTGCACGCGACGATCAGCGAAAGGATCATCACGGGGTGCTCCCAGACTCCGCCGTCCGGACGTTCCCGGTGCGCCTCGGCGATGGAGGCCTCCAGCGGCGGCGTCTCCTGCGGGGGTACGCGTCGATCGGCCATCGTTCTCTCCCGTCGCTCACGACTCCGGAAGTGCCACCCGGCCGGCCTCCCCGGCGTGTGAGGCGGTCGGCAGCGGGCCCTCCGGGCGCCGGCCGGCCGTCGCGGTCCGGACTCGCCCTTCCCGAGCGGGACCGGAGCCCGCAGCGGAACCGGCTCCCTTCCACTATGCGGCGCACATGCGCTCCGGGGCGAGTCGCATCGTTGGCGCATCGCTTCCCGCCGACGCCGGTACGCCCGCGGCGGCAGCCCCGGCAAGCTGCCCCGGTGCGGTCGGCCCCGGCGGACGCACGAGCAGCCGGTGCGGTCAGCCCCGGGCGTGGCGCATCAGCAGATCCCGCAACTGGCGGGCGTGCCGGCGGCTCACGGCGAGCTCCGCCGTGCCCACGCGCACGCTCGTGGCGCCCGCGTCCAGCCGGAGTTCGTCGATCCGGCCCAGCGCCACGAGATGGCTGCGGTGTATCCGGACGAAGCCGCGCGACGCCCACCGCTCCTCCAGGGTGGAGAGCGGGATCCGTACGAGATGGCTGCCCTCTGCCGTGTGCAGTCGGGCGTAGTCGCCCTGGGCCTCGACGTACGCGATCTCGTCGATGGGGACGAACCGGGTCACCCCGCCGAGCTCCACGGGAATCTGCTCGGGCGCGGTGCCGGGCGCGGTGGACCCGGTGACCAGGGGACCCGTGGCGGCGGAGCCCGGCCGGCCCGGGACCGCCCCGCCGCCGGCCGCGCCCGCGTCCACGCCGTTCGCGGGCGGGGACTGCCGAACCCCCCGCGCGGCCGCGGTCAGATCGCTGACCCGGCGGACCGCTTCGGCGAGCCGTTCCCTGCGCACCGGTTTGAGGACGTAGTCGACGGCCTTGAGGTCGAACGCCTGGACGGCGAAGCCCTCATGGGCCGTGACGAACACGATCAGCGGCGGTCTGGCGAACTCCGCCAGCAGGCGCGCCACATCGAGCCCGGTGAGCCCCGCCATGTGAATGTCGAGGAAGACCACGTCGATGCCGTCCTCACCGTCCGGCCCCGCGTCCAGCGCCCTGCTGATGCGGCGGAGCGCCTCGGTGGCGTCGGTCGCCCCGTCCGCGCTGCGCACCCGCGGGTCGGAGCGCAGGAGGTAGAGCAGTTCCCCGAGCGCCGGCTTCTCGTCGTCGACCGCAAGTACGCGCAGCATGCTGCGGATTTTAGGCACGGGCCGCCCGCGCGACCACGGGTGTGGTCCGCCGGGCCGCCGCGCCCGTGCACCCGCGGTTGCCGCAGGCGGCGCAGGCGGGCCTCGCGGCACCCGGTGGCCCCTCGTGCCTCCCCGGGCGCCCGGCGAAGAGCCAACCGGCGCGCGGGCGTTCCGGACGACGGCGGCAGGTCTCCCGCGGGGCTATCCCACCCGCCCGTCGTGCCCTCCGTACCCGCCGGTGCCGCCGTACTCCCGGGGTCCGCCGTACCCGCCGTGCTCCCGGGGTCCGCCGGTTCTGCCGCCGACGGCGTCCTCCTCCGCGCACGCCGCCCTCAGCGCCTGGGCGTCGGCCATGCCGAGATACGTCGTGCGGCAACGGCCGCAGTGGCTGAGGTGCCCGGCGACCCGGGCCTCCTCCTCGGGGACGAGCACACCGAGGACATACGCGCCGAGCAGCGGCTCCACATGAGGACTACCGGTCGGCCGACCGGTCATACGGAAGCCTGAATTTCCACCGTTCACCCACCCATTCTGCCGGTCTTCTCCACAACTCCGCGCCACGGTCGCACCACTGCACGACCCGGTCGCACTTTCCCCTTCCGCCGCTGAGCACGGCACGGCTCCGCTGCGTATTCCAGTGCGACACCCACGGTGCGTACGACCCGTATGGACCGTTCGTAGCCGACGAGCCGAAGGATTGGTCCATGAATCTGCGGGAGCAGCACCGGGATGTGGCCGCCTACGCGCTGGGCGTCCTCGACCCCGCGGACGCCTTCCGCTTCGAGGAGCACCTGTCGGAATGCGGTCTCTGCGCCCTGCGGCTCTCCGACTTCGCACCGATCGCGTCGGCTCTGGGGGATCTCACCGGACCCGGCAGGGCCGACGAACCGCCGGCGCCACGGCTGCTGGAGCGTCTGCTCCGCGAGGTCGCGGCGCTGCGCCGGCGCAGTTCGCGCCGCAGGCTGCGACTGGTGGCCGCGGCGGCCGCGTTGATCGTGGCGCTGCCGGCGGCGGCGGTGAGCCTGTCCCGCGGGAGCGAAGGCCCGGTCGCGGGAGGCCCCGACGAGCGGATCGCGGCCACGGACGGCGCCTCCGGTGTCCACGGCGCGGTCGACCTGCGTTCCAAGGGCTGGGGCACGGCCGTCGCCCTGCGCATGGCGAAGCTGTCCGGTCCCCGGACCTGCCGGCTCGTCGCGGTCGCCAAGGACGGCAGGGAGTACGCCGTGACCAGTTGGTCGGTGCCCGCCGCCGGTTACGGCACGGGCACCCCGGGCGCGGAGGAGGAACTGGACATGGAGGTGGGGACGGCACTGCGGCGCGACGAGATCGGCCACTTCGAGGTCCGTACGGACAGCGGCGAGCACCTGGTGTCGCTGACCCGCTGACCGCCGGTGCCGGGCCGGCCGTCCCGGCCTCGCGCGCCGTCATTTGAGCAGCCGCGACAGTCTGCGGTCCGCGAGCGGTTTGCCGCCTGTCTGGCACGTGGGGCAGTACTGCAGCGACGAGTCGTGGAACGACACTTCGCGAATGGTGTCGCCGCACACCGGGCAGGGCTCGCCGGCACGGCCGTGCACTCTGAGCCCGCTCTTCTTCTCGGCCTTCAGCCGGCCGGCGGCCAGCCCGCGCGAACGCTCGACGGCGTCCGTGAGCGTCGTGCGCATCGCCGCGTACAGGCCGGTGATCTCGTCCTCGCCGAGTTTCGAGGTGAGCTTGTACGGCGACATCCCCGCCGCGTGCAGGATCTCGTCGCTGTAGGCGTTGCCGATCCCGGCGATGAGGCTCTGGTCGCGCAGCGCGCCCTTGATCTGCCGGCTCTCTCCGGCGAGGAGCGCGGCGAAGGCGTCGCGGTCGAATTCGTCCGCGAGCGGGTCGGGTCCGAGCCGGGCGACGCCGGGGACCTCGGCCGGGTCGTGCACGAGGTGGACGGCGAGCCGTTTCGTCGTGCCCGCCTCGGTCAGGTCGAAGCCGTCGCCGCCGGTGAGTGCGGCGCGCAGGGCCAGCGGCCCCTTGCCCGGACGGGGCACCCCGGACGGCAGGACGTCCTTCCACTGCAGCCAGCCCGCACGGGCGAGGTGGAACACGAGGTGCAGTCCGTCTCCGGTGCCGATGTCCAGGAACTTGCCGTGCCGCCGTGCGGAGGTGACCTCGCTGCCGTCCAGGGCGGTGAGCGGCGGGTCGTACGTCTTGAGCACACTGATAGCCACGGGCATCACCCGGGCGATCTCCTTGCCGACCAGGTTCTCGTCGAGGAAGTCCTTGAGCGCTTCCACCTCGGGCAGTTCCGGCATGGGTCCAGCCTGCCGTACCGGGCCCGCGCGCGCAGGCCCGACCGGTCCTTCCTCCGTCAGCGGACCAGTTCCACCAGCGCGGCCAGCTCCTCCTCGACCGCGCACGCCAGCCGGTCCACGTCGGGCAGGGCCTTTCCGTCGGCGACCAGGCCGAAGTGCACCCGGCCGCCGTACGTGGACATCGCCACGGCGAGGGACTGCCCGCGGGCGAGCGGGGCCATCGGGTAGATCTCGCGCAGCGGGCAGCCGCCGAGCGAGAGTGCGGAGCGGGGCAGCGGCACGCTGGTCACGAGGACGTCGAACAGCATCCGGGCGGCGCTTCCGGCGAGCGGCGCTCCGAACCGGTGTGCGAGCGGCGGCAGTTGGTCGGCGAGCACGGCGACCGCGCCGGCGCCGCGCAGGGGTCCCGCCGCCTTGTTGCGGTCCATGCCGTCGCGTACCGCGTAGAGCCGCGCCCAGGGGTCGGGCTCGGTGACGGGGAGGTCGAGCAGATACGCGGACAGCTTGTTGCCCGAGCCGGGCGGTCCGCCGGGACGGCGCCTGGACACCGGGACGAGGGCGCTGGGGTCGGTGGGCGGCAGGACGTCGCCCCGCTCGGTCATCCAGCGGCGCAGCGCACCGGCGACGGTGGCGAGGAGGACGTCGTTCGCGGTGCCGCCGGCGACCCTGCGGACCTCGTGGACCTCGTCGAGGTCGAGCACGGAGGTGGCGAGCCTGCGGGTGCCGCTGGAGCTGGCGCTGAGCGCCGCGGTACCACGTGGGTCGAGCCGGCCCGCCCTGGCGAGCGAGGCGCCCACGAGGGAGGCGCCGACACCGAAGGCCCGGCCCAGTTCCTCGATGCGGCCGCGGGCCATCCCGGCGACCTGCCAGGGGCCCGGCAGCCAGGAGCGGGGCGGCACGGCGGCCGGGCTCCGGCCGGTCCTGCGGCCGTGCTTGCGGGCGCGTGCGGCGAGCGGCCCGGCGATCTCGTCGAAGATGCCGGCCCCGATGGCGACGGCCCGCATGCCGTCGGCGAGGGCGTGGTGAAGTTTGACCAGAACGGCGAACGGATCCCCCGGCCCCCCGGTGAGCAGGTACATCTCCCAGGGTGGCAGTCCCCGTTCGAGCGGACGCTCCATCAGCTCCCCGGCGAGCGTGGCCGCCGACGCCGTGAAGTCGCCCGCCGGCAGCCGGACCTGACGCAGATGCCGCCGTACGTCGAAGTCCTTGTCGGCGGTCCAGGCGGCGCCTCCCACGGGCAGCAGCACGTCGCGGACGCGCATGCGCAGCCGGGGGATCGCGGAGGTGCGTTCGGCGAGCAGGGCGAGGACCTCCTCGCTGCCGGCCGCGACGGTGCCGGTGTCCCCGGAAGCGGGCGGGGTGAAGTAGGCGAGCGCGCCGAGATGCATCGGGTGGTCGGCGGACTCGAGGTGCCAGAAGGCCAGATCCAGAGGTGCCAGCAGCTCGGTGCTCAAGGGGGTCCTCATGTCCTAGGAGGCCGGAACACAGGAATCAGCAGTCAATCGCCTGCGGTCGGTTACGGTCAAGCGCAATCAGGTTACATAGGGTTACCGTCGGGTAGTCATCAGTTTGCCGACCGGTTCGGGACCGTGAACTCGCACCACACGCACTTTCCGGTGCCGCGCGACTCCACTCCCCAGACGTCCGCCAGCCGGTCCACCAGCATCAGCCCCCGGCCGGAGACCCCGGCGGCCCCCGCCTCGCGGCGCCGGGGCAGGGCACTGGAGGAGTCCTCGACCTCGGCCCGCAGCCGCCGCTCCGGCCCCGTCAGCACCCGCACGGTCACGATCGCGCCGCCGTCGGTGTGCATCAGGGCATTGGTGATCAGCTCGTCGGCCGCCAGCTCGATCTCGTCCGAGCGGTCCGCCGCGCCCCAGGCCCGTACGGCGGCCCGGATCATGTGCCGGGCGGAGCTGAGCGCCTCTGGGTCGTTCTGTGCGACGTGCTGCTGGAGCCGCCCGCCGGTGTGCGGGGCGTACGCGCCGCGGCGCTGGAGCAGCAGCAGGGCGACGTCGTCGTCGCCGCCCCGCTCGTCGACCTCCTCGCAGAGCTGGTCAGCGAGCAGTTGGAGGTTCTTGGAACCGCCCCGGATCATCGTCGTGAGCTGCCGCATGCCGTCGTCGAGGTCGGCACCCGGCTGCTCGACGAGCCCGTCGGTGTAGAGCAACAGGGTCTGTCCGGGGTCGAGTTCCAGGGTGGCGACGGGGTATTCGAGCCGTCCGAACTCGGCGGACAGGCCGAGCGGCAGACCGCCGTCGACCGGGATCCGGCGGCCCTCGCCGTCGGAGTCGAGGAGCAGCGGGTCGACATGGCCGGCGCGGACCATCTGCACCACGCCCGTGGTGAGGTCGGCTTCCGCGTAGATGCAGGTCGCGAATCGGTCGGTGTCGAGCTCGTGGAGGAAGACGGAGGCGCGTGCCATCACGGTCGCCGGGGTGTGCCCCTCGGCCGCGTACGCCCGCAGCACGATGCGCAGTTGGCCCATGACGGCCGCGGCATGGGTGTCATGGCCCTGGACGTCGCCGATGATCGCGCCGACCCGGCCCCCGGGCAGGGGGATGACGTCGTACCAGTCGCCGCCGATGTCGCGGCCCAGGCGGGCCGAGCGGTAGCGCACCGCGATCTGGGCGCCGGGCACCGAGGGGATGCGGCGGGGCAGCATGGCCTGCTGGAGCCCTTCGGCCAGGTCGTGCTCCTGCTCGAAGAGCATGGCCCGCTGGAGGCTCTGCGCGATGCTGCTGCTCAGCGCCACGAGCAGATTGCGCTCCTCGGTGGTGAAGCCGGTCTTCTCCCGGTACAGCAGGCCGAGCGCGCCGATCGGCCGGGCCTGGGCGATCAGCGGCATGTAGGCGGCGGAGGTGATGCCGAGTCCGCTGATGTGCGGCCAGAGGCGGGGGTACGAGCCGGCGAAGTCCTCCTTGGACTCGATGAACCGGGGCACGAGGGTGCGGATGACCTCGCTCATCGGGTACTGCTCGTCGACCCGGGTGAAGCGGGTGCCCGGGACGAAGGAGCCCTCCGGGCCCTCCGCGACGAGGTGGATGCGGCCGGACTCCAGCAGCCCCATCACCAGACTGGTGGCCCCGAGGTGTTCCAGTCCGTGGGAGTCCTTGAGCACGTCGATGACGTCCTTGACGGTCCGGGCGTGCGCGAGGGCGGCCGTGGTGCTCTCCACGACGCTGGTCTGGCGACGGCGTTCCGCGTCGAGCTCGACGCGGGCGGAGGACTCGGCGAGCTCCTGGGTGGCGTCGCGGACGATCCCGATGATGCGGTGGGGCCGGCCCGCGGCGTCGCGGAGCACCGATCCCTGGGTGTGCGTCCAGCGCAGGGTGCCGTCGCGGCAGCGGATGCGGAAGTACGCGCCGTAGTGGGAGCTGCCGTTCTTGAGCGCCTGCGAGACCAGTTCGTCCAGCCGGGCCGCCTCGCCGCGCGGGAAGCGCCGGGCCAGGGTCTCGGGGCGGCCGTCGTACTGGTCGGCGGGCGTGTCGAACACGTCGAGAGCGGGCTGATCGAGATGCATCAGCCCGCTGTCGAGGTCCCAGTCGAAGCTGCCCATGCGGTTGAGGGCCAGGCTCAGATCCGGGTTGGCGGGCCAGTCGTCGGGAAGCGACAGGGCCCCCGCTGCCCGATCAGCCATGGTGACACTCTGCCATCATTTGTCCGATTTATCGAGCGAGCGGAGGCCTGCGGTCTCAGCCCTGGACGCTCCCGCCGACACCGGCGGGCAGATTGGCGCCGGTCCCGGCACCGCCGGGTAGCGGAGCGTCCGGAAGGATGACGCCGGGCCCGCCCTGGGGCTCGCCTGCGCCGCCGACGGCACCCGAGCCCTGATCCACGCCCCCGCCGGAGTCCGGCGAGATCAGGATGTCGCTGTCGCTCTGACCCGAACCGTCCTGATCGAACCCGCCCAGGTCGGTGCCGTCCTGCCCGCCGGTACCCTGACCGGCCCCGTCGGGCAGCGGCGCGTCGGGGAGGATGGGCGGTGGCCCGTCCGGTCCCCGGGGCGGCGCGCTCGGGACGCCGGGCCGGACGGCACCCGGCGAGGCAGGCTGCGAGGCGGAGGCGTCGGGGCTCGGCGGCGGAGGATCGCTCGGCGTACCGGGGCCGGCCGGCTGGGGCCCCTGGGGCGCGTCGGCGACATGGAGGCCCGGATCGTACGCCGGCGGCACCTGCGGGTTCTGGTCCGCCTCGCCGTCCGATCCGCTGCGGCGCTCCATCCAGGTGCCGGCGGCGATGTCGACGAGCACCAGGCTGTCGATCACGTGCGCGGCCCTGGTGATGACGACCACGCGGTCACGGTCGTACCCCTGCCACTGCCTGCCCTGCTCGTTCACGGCCCCGGCCGTGACCACGGGCGAGGCGAGGGGGCTCCCGGACGCGCAGCGGACCCGGGGCGAGCCGTGCTCGTCGACGAGCACGGCGGTCCCGGCCTGGAGGACGACCTGGTGGCGCTGGGCGATGCCGTCGCGGTAGCCGTGGTTGGTGACCCGGGCGTCGGCACGGAGCACGACGGGGGTGAGCCCCCGCAGGAACCCCGGCATGTCCTGCTGGCCCACGCCGACGCCCTCGGCGAACGCCTGCGCCTTGCCCTGATCGGCGACCAGGAGACGAATCTGCTGCTCCACGTCGCAGCTCGCGACGGACCGGGTACCGCCGTACAGTCCGGGCGTGGAGCCCAGCACCGTGCGGATGGACCGCACTGCGGCGTCCTTCGCCCCGGAGGCGGAGGCGGAGGCGCGCGGCGCCGGCAGCTGACGGGACACGGCCGTCGCGGTGGCCGTGGAGGGCGTGAACGGATCGGGACCCGGCTCCGCGGCCGGCTGCAGTCGGACCTCCTGTGAGGGGGTCGAGCCCGACTGGCCCTGGTCCGTCAGGCTGCTGCAGCCCGTGACCAGCAGTGCGGCCGACAAGCCGGCCGACATCGCGGCCAGCCCGGCGTGCCGGCGATACATCGGTGAGCGCAAGAACATGCCCTGCCATCTCCCGCCTGTTGTGAGGTGTACCCGGAGTGATCACTCCCTGTATTGCCCCATGCCTCACGGAACCGCGACTTGAACACGTTCAAGAATCACTCTAGGCTCGGCCCTGAAACTGAACACGTTCAAGCTGCGGGGTGGCGGTGATGACCGCGCTGGTCAACGCGATCGTGATGCTCGGCATGCTGGTGATCGTCCCGCTGGGTCTGCGGCTGGTACCGGACCCGGACCCGGGCGTCGTCCGCCGGCTCTGGCCTCTGCTCGCCCTCCCGGGCGCAGTGAGCCTGTGGCTGCCCCGAGGCACCCTCGCCACCGCGCCGGCCTCGGTCTATGCCCTCGCCACCGTCGCCCTCGCCCTGCACGCCCCGGCCCGTCTGCGGCGCACCCGCTCGCTGGCGCCCGCCGAGATCGCCGTCCTCACCGCCCTGGTCGCGCCGGCCGTCGCCGGAGTCGCCCTGGTGGCCGAGCGCTCGGGCCACGAGCTGCTCGGATTCGACCTGGAGATCCTGGCCCTGACCGTGCCGCACTTCCACTTCGCGGGCTTCGCCGCGGCGCTGGTCGCGGGCCTGGTGTGCCGCTCGGCCGGCGGACCCACCGGCCGGTTCGCGGCGGTCAGCGTGCCGGCCGGGACCCTGCTGGTACTCGCCGGCTACTTCACGGGCGACTGGGCCGAACTGGCCGGGGCGGCGGTGCTGACCGCCGAAATGTGGGCCGTAGCCCTGCTGACCTGGCGCGATGTACGCACGGGCAGGGCCGAACGGCTGATTCGCAAGCTGTTCGGGGTATCGGCGGCCGTTCTGGTGGCGACCATGCTCCTCGCCCTCAGCTGGGCCCTCGGCGAGGCAACCGGCCTGCCGCACCCCGGCCTCACCTGGATGGCCGCCACCCATGGCCTCGGCAACGCCCTGGGCTTCGCGCTGTGCTCACTGCCGGCCCGGCTGCGGCTGGAGGAGACCCCCGCGCAAACCGCCCGGGAGGGCCGCGACCGGAGGACCACCGCATGAACAGGACCGACACGACAGGACCGACCCGACCGGAAAGGAAGGACCGCCGCGTGGCCAGCGACGACGGACTCAACTACGCCGAGACCGGCGCGACCCTCCTCGGCCCCCTCCCGGAGGGCTACCGCCATCTCCACGTCCGCGTCCCGGTGGGACGGGGAGGCGCGGCCCTCGAGACCGCGGGCGCCGCCGTCACCGGCTGGACGATGCACCGCGCGTCCGGCGCCCGGGTGGCCGCCTCAACCGCCCGCGCCGAACCGGGCAGCTCCGTCGAGGTGTCGATCGGCGCCGGACCGCTCCGGTTCCGGGCCCCCTGCCGGGTGATCTGGACCGTCCGCGAGCCGGACCGCATCGGGTTCGCCTACGGCACCCTGTCAGGCCACCCCGAGTGCGGCGAGGAGAGCTTCCTCGCGGAGATGGCGGCGGACGGCACCGTGTGGTTCACGGTGACGGCCTTCAGCAGGCCCGCCCGCTGGTACACGCGGCTCGCCGGGCCGCTCGTTCCGGTACTGCAGCGGATGTACGCGCGACGGCTCGGCGCCACCCTGCGGCGACTCGTGGCCGAGGCGGATACTGGCGGTACGGGAGGTCCGCGATGGAGTGGTTCTCGGCACCCGACTACTGGCTGAGCAGACTCGTCTTCCAGCGGGCGCTCGCCGCGCTGTACCTGGTGGCCTTCGTCGGCGCGGCCCTCCAGTTCCGCGCCCTGATCGGCGAGCGCGGCATGCTCCCGGTGCCCGAGTACGTGCGGTACGCCCCGATGCGGCGCGCCCCGAGCATCTTCCAACTGCACTACTCGGACCGGTTCTTCGCCTGCTGCGCCTGGGCGGGGGCGGTGCTGTCGGCCGCGCTGCTCGGGGGCGCGGCCGACCACCTCCCGCTCTGGACGGCGATGCTGTGGTGGGCCGTGCTGTGGGCGCTGTACCTCTCGATCGTCAATGTCGGACAGACCTGGTACGCCTTCGGCTGGGAGTCGCTGCTGCTGGAGACGGGGTTCCTGGCGGTCTTCCTGGGGAACGAGCGGGCCGCGCCCCCGGTGCTGGTGCTGTGGCTGCTGCGCTGGCTGCTCTTCCGGGTGGAGTTCGGTGCCGGACTGATCAAGATCCGCGGCGACGAGTGCTGGCGCCGGCTGACATGCCTGTACCACCACCACGAGACCCAGCCGATGCCGGGGCCGCTCAGCTGGTTCTTCCACCATCTTCCGGGACCGCTGCACCGGGTCGAGGCCGCCGCCAACCATGTGACCCAACTGCTGGTGCCGGTGCTGCTGTTCACCCCGCAGCCCGTCGCCTCCGCCGCGGCCGGGCTGATCGTCGTCACCCAGCTCTGGCTGGTGCTGTCCGGCAACTTCGCCTGGCTCAACTGGCTGACGATCGCGCTCGCGCTCTCCGCCGTGGACTTCTCCGCCCTCGCCGGGCCGCACCCGCTGCCCGCCCCGCCGCTCTGGTACGAGGTCCTGGTGATCGCGGCGACCGTCCTCGTCCTGGCACTGAGCCACCGCCCGGTGCGCAACCTGCTCTCCCGGCGGCAGGCGATGAACCGGTCCTTCGACCCGCTCCACCTGGTCAACACCTACGGCGCGTTCGGCACCGTGGGGAGGGTCCGGTACGAGGTCGTGATCGAGGGCACGGACGAGCGGGTGCCGCGCCCCACGACCGTGTGGCGGGAGTACGGGTTCCGGGGCAAGCCCGGGGACGTCCGCAGGCTGCCCCGGCAGTTCGCCCCGTACCATCTGCGTCTCGACTGGCTGATGTGGTTCGCCGCGCTCTCCCCCGCGTACGCCCGGCCCTGGTTCGGCGGCTTCGTGGAGCGGCTCCTGGAGAACGACCGGGACACGCTGAAGCTGCTGCGCGGCAATCCGTTCCCCGACGCGCCGCCGACGTACGTCAGGGCCCGGCTGTACCACTACACGTTCACGGACTGGCGGCAGCTGCGCTCGACGGGCGCCTGGTGGCAGCGGCGGTACCTGCGCGAGTACCTGCCGCCGACCCGGCTGAGCACCACGGACGTGCCCGCGGAACGGGTCTGACGGACTCGCTGCGGGTCTCTCTCCCCCCCCCGGAGGCGGGCCCCGGCCGGAGTCGCCGGCCGGCAAGAGGACGCACGCACCCCCGGTCCGCGGTGGACCGGGGGTGCGTGACAGCCGTGGGGCGCGTGGTCAGTCGATGCCCTGGAGGATGTGCGGCTCGGCGAGGTCGTCCTCGTAGCCGGCCAGTCTGATCGGCGCGGAACGCGCCCAGACCTCGAGGCTTCCGAGTTCGTCCGGCCGCCCGGGTCGTTCGCCGGGTTCCGCCGAGGGCTTGGTCTTCTTCGTTTCAGTCGTCACCGCGCACTCCTTAGTGTCGCGTCACAGGGACAGGGGCGGTCCGGTCGCGGTGGCGCCGTTCTTCGGGCGGGATCGCGGCCGTGGTTGCGGACCTGTCCCAGGGCGGTCTCGGGGGGTGTCGTGGCCCCTTGCCGACCGTCCGTTGGCTCCAGACTAACCAAATGAGCGCGGCTGCGCTCGATGGATTACGTCACATTGGGCGTTTCTTTACTGGAAAACGCCCCAAGGTGACGGCCCATCGGGTACAGGAAACCCCCGGGGAGTCTTGCTCGCCCGGGGGAATCCGCCGTTCGGGTTACCTCGCGACTCACCAGTTCGCGCGGTCGTAGTCCTTCAGGAAGCAGCCGAAGAGGTCCTCGCCGGCCTCTCCGCGCACGATCGGGTCGTACACCCGGGCGGCGCCGTCGACCAGGTCGAGCGGGGCGTGGAAGCCCTCGGCCGCGAGCCTGACCTTGTCCGGGTGCGGGCGCTCGTCGGTGATCCAGCCGGTGTCGACGGCGGTCATCAGGATGCCGTCGGCGTCGAACATCTCCTGGGCGCTGGTGCGCGTCAGCATGTTGAGCGCCGCCTTGGCCATGTTGGTGTGCGGGTGTCCCGCGCCCTTGTAGCCGCGGCTGAAGACACCCTCCATGGCGGAGACGTTCACGACGTACTTGCGCCTGGCCGGCGAGGCGGCCATCGCCGCACGGAGCCGGCTGATCAGGATGAACGGCGCGGTCGAGTTGCACAGCTGCACTTCGAGGAGCTCGACCGGGTCGACCTCGGAGACGGTCTGGATCCAGCTGTTGGTGTCGTGCAGGTCGGGCACGAGCCCGCCGGCGTCGATCGCGGTGCCCGCCTCGATCCGCGCGAGCGACGCCGAACCGGAGACGAGGGCGAGATCGGTGACGTCCTGGGCGCTCAGCCCCTCCGACCGGGGCCCGGGGAGGGCCGCGACCCGGTCCACCCCGCCGCTGCCGAAGGTGCCGATCACCTCGGCGGCGGGCAGCTCGCCCGCGGGCAGCGGGGCGCCTTCCGCCAGGACGAGCTCGCTGTACGCCTGCGGCGAGCGCCGCACGGTCTGGGCGGCGTTGTTGATCAGGATGTCGAGCGGTCCCTCGGCGGCGACCGAGTCGGCGAGCGCGACGACCTGCGCCGGGTCGCGGAGGTCGATGCCGACGATCTTGAGGCGGTGGATCCACTCGTCGCTGTCCGGCATCGCCTTGAAGCGGCGGATCGCGTCGTTGGGGAAGCGGGTGGTGATGGTGGTGTGGGCGCCGTCGCGGAGCAGCCGCAGCGCGATGTACATGCCGATCTTGGCGCGGCCGCCGGTGAGCAGCGCGCGCCGGCCCGTCAGATCGGTACGGGCGTCACGGCGGGCCCGGTTCTCGGCCGCGCACTTCTGGCACAGCTGGTGATAGAAGGCGTCGACCTCGACGTAGCGGGTCTTGCAGATGTAGCAGGAGCGGGGGCGCTGGAGTATGCCCGCGATCTCCCCCATCACGGAGGAGGAGGGCAGCAGCCCCTGGGTCTCGTCGTCGATGCGGTCCGCGGAGCCGGTGGCCGTGGCCTCGGTGACCGTCTTGTCGTGGGCGGTCTTGGCGGCGCGGCGCTCCTGGCGGCGGCGCTGCTTGACGGTGCGGTAGATCCCGGCGGTGGCGCGACGGACCGTGACCGCGTCGGGGTGGTCGACCTCCAGGCGGTCGAGCTCCTCGAGAACGCCCAGGCAGACGGCCAGTCGCTCGGGGTCGATGCCGGGGCCGAAGTCCAGGCTGTCGTCTGTCACCGTCATCGCCGCTGCCATTCCCTGTGTCCTTCGTGTCCCGCTTCGGGGATTCCAAAAGCGGAACTTTACTTCAGAGGCGGGTGTCCGGGCCAAACCGTACCGGAGGCAGGCTCCGCTCGTTGGCTTTCCGCGAGGAACGCGTCACGGAGGGTCACGTCGATGGGCGTCACAGCACCCGCTGCCCCTTGCCCAGCGCGATCACCCCGCCCTCCGAGACCGTGTACAGCTCCCGGTCGCGCTCCGGATTGACGCCGATCGTGGCGCCGGGCGGGACGTCGACGTTCTTGTCGAGCACGGCTTCGCGCACCACCGCGCCCCGTCCGATGCGCACGTTGTCGTGCAGCACGGAGCCCTGCACCACGGCCCCCTGCCCCACCGCCACACCCGGGGACAGCACGGACCGGGTGACCTGGCCGCGGATCTCGCAGCCGGGGCTGACCACCGACTCGCTCGCGATCCCGCCGGCGCAGAACCGGGCGGGCGGCAGCTGACCGGAGTGGGTGTAGATGGGCCAGCGGCGGTTCTCCAGGCTGAACACGGGCCGTTCGGCGATCAGATCCATGTGGGCCTCGTAGTAGGAGTCGAGGGTTCCCACGTCACGCCAGTAGCCGTGCTCGAGCGCGCTCTCACCCGGCACGTGGTTGGTGTCGAAGTCGTAGAGCTGGGCGACACCACGCTCCGTGAGCATCGGGAGGATGGATCCGCCCATGTCGTGCACCGAGCGGGGATCCTCGGAGTCCCGGTGCAGGGCGTCGATCAGCACCTTCGTGGTGAAGAGGTAGTTGCCCATCGAGGCGAACACCCGGTCGGGGTCGCCTCGCAGCCCGGGTGGGTCGGTGGGCTTCTCCAGGAACCGCTCCACCCGCGTGCCGTCCGTGGCGGGGCTGATCACACCGAACGACGACGCCTCCGAGCGCGGCACCCTGATCCCGGCGACGGTGACCCCGGCGCCGCTCTCGACGTGCTGCTTGAGCATGTGGCGCGGGTCCATGCGGTAGACGTGGTCGGCGCCGAACACGGCGATGTAGTCGGGCTGTTCGTCGTGGACCAGGTTGAGGGACTGCAGGATGGCGTCGGCGCTGCCCAGGTACCAGCGCGGGCCGAGCCGCTGCTGCGCGGGCACCGGGGTGACGTAGTTGCCGAGGAGGCTCGACATCCGCCACGTGGTCGTGACGTGCCGGTCCAGCGAGTGCGACTTGTACTGGGTGAGCACGCAGATCCGCAGGATGTCCCCGTTGACCAGGTTGGAGAGGACGAAGTCCACGAGCCGGTAGGTGCCGCCGAAGGTGACCGCCGGTTTCGCGCGGTCGGCCGTCAGCGGCATCAGCCGTTTGCCCTCCCCGCCCGCCAGGACGATCCCGAGCACCGAAGGTCCACCGCGCATCGCGCCCCCTCACGCCGTCGGCTCGCGCCGTGTGATTCTGTCGTCGGACGAATTCGGACTACCGGAGCGTCTTCTCGTAGAGCTCGTGGGTACGCCGGGCCACCTGGTCCCAGCCGAACTCGCGGACCGCGCGCTCTCGTCCGGCCTCGCCCATCCGCCGGGCCGTGGCGGGGTCGTCGAGCACCCGGTCGAGCGCCTCCGTCAGCCCCGTCTCGAACTCCTCGGGGTGCGCGGCGTCGTACGGTACGAGCAGCCCGGTCCGCCCGTCGTCGACGACCTCCGGGATGCCGCCGACCGCGGACGCGACCACCGCCGTGCCGCACGCCATGGCCTCGAGGTTCACGATGCCCAGCGGCTCGTAGACGGAGGGACACACGAACACCGCGGCATGGGTGAGCAGTTGGACGACGGCGGGCCTGGGGAGCATCTCGGGGATCCAGTGCACCCCGTCGCGCGCGTCGCTCAGTTCGCCGACGAGGGCACGGAACTCGGCGCCGATCTCCGGGGTGTCGGGCGCGCCGGCGCACAGCACGAGCTGGGCGCCCGGGTCGAGGGCGTGCGCCGCGCGCAGCAGGTGCGGAACGCCCTTCTGCCGGGTGATGCGGCCGACGAAGAGCACGTACGGCCGGCCGGGGTCGATGCCGAGGCCGCGCAGCACGTCCTTGCCGCGGTCGGGCCGGTAGAGGCGGGTGTCGATGCCGTTGTGGACGACGTGCACCCTGGCCGGATCGAGCGCGGGATAGCAGCCGAGGATGTCGGCGCGCATGCCGCGGGAGACCGCGATCACGGCGTCGGCGGCCTCGATCGCCGTCCGCTCGGCCCATCCTGACAGGGCGTAACCGCCGCCGAGCTGCTCGGCCTTCCAGGGCCGCAGGGGTTCGAGCGAGTGCGAGGTGACGATGTGCGGGACGCCGTGGAGGAGCTTGGCGAGGTGGCCGGCGAGATTGGCGTACCAGGTGTGGGAGTGGACGAGTTCGCGGTCCGCGAGCGCCGCGGCCATCGACAGGTCGACGGAGAAGGTGCGCAGGGCGTCGTTGGCGCCGTCGAGCCCGGCGAGGGCGGCGTGCCGCACGACCCCGTCGGCCGTGGCCCCCTCGCCCCAGCAGTGCACGTCGAGCTCGGTCAGCGCCCGTAACTCCCGGGCGAGGAACTCCACATGGACCCCGGCCCCGCCGTAGACGTCCGGCGGATACTCGCGTGTGAGCAGTCCCACCCTCATACGTCGATGGTCACCCACACGGGGCCGTGGCGGAAGACCGCGGCGGACGGGCGGCGAGCCCCGCCGGTCGTCAAGGCCGACCGGCGGGGCCGCGGATGCCGCGGGCGCGGTGTCCCGGGCGGGGCGGGCTCAGGTGTCGGGTGCCGACGGGTCCTGGGAGAGCGGCCGGGGGCGGGGCTTGCGGCCCTTGTGGACGGGTGCCGCGAATGTCCCGGGCGGGTGTCACGGCCGTAGGCGCCGGGTGCCGCTGTCGCGGGCGGGCGCCGAAGCCGAAGGCGCCGGGTCCTGGGAGAGCGGCCGGCGGGGCGGGCGGTCGAAGACGCAGTCGCCGCACAGACCGCCGCCCGGGCAGCGGTAGTAGAGGCAGCAGCTGGTGCGGCGCAGGGCCGGTCCGCGGACCGTGCCGGACAGATCCGGGTGGTCGAGCAGGCCCGTGGTGAGTGCGGTGGCGCGGTCGGCCACCTCGGGGCGGTCGCGCTCCCGCGCCCAGCGGTGGATCTCGCGCAGGGCGCCGGCGAGCGCGGAGCCGGCGTTGCCCCACAGCAGCCGGTGGGAGATGCGGACATCGCCCCGCAGGGCCTCGGCGAGCGGGACGAGGTGGCCGAACTGGACGGCTTCCCGGATGCTGTCCACGGTGCCGGGGAGCGTCCCGGCCCGTGTCCAGCAGAGATCGTCAGGCGAGCTGAGCTCCGGGTCCCAGTACAGCGCTCCGGCAGCCGGGTCGGGGAACTCGCCGTGCAGGGCGGCCGGGCCGAGCGCCGTGGACCACAGCCGGGCGGCGAGTCCGAGGTGGGCGATGGAGGCGGCGACCCGTCGTTCGGGCGTGCGCAGCCGGGCCGCGACGCGGTCGACACGGGCGGTGAGGGGCACGATGTCGCCGGCGTGGAGCCGGGACAGCGGCAGATGGCCGGGGCCGGGCTCACCGGTCCGGGTCGCGAAGAAGCCGCCGATCGGCTCCGTCTCCGTCCGCTCCACGCGCCGCGCCCCCGCCCGGTCTCGCTCCGCCGTCCCGCCGTGCCCCGGACCCGAGGTCCGCGGGCCCGGCGCCTGCATCGGGTGCAGCATACGGCGGCGGCCCGGCGCCCGGGCGCCGAGGCGATCCCGTACTCCCCTACTCCTGCGGTAGTACGCGAGAGTGCCTGCTCGAGAACGACGACGTGAGGCGTCCACCGGGGAGATCGTTGGGCCCATGAGCTCCCTCGCGGTGTCCGTGCTGCTGTCCCTGGTCTCCGCCGTCGCCTATGCGACCGCTGCGGTCGTGCAGGAGCGGGTGGCCATGGGCGAGCCCGGAGGGCCGTACGCACCGGTGCGCAGTGGCGGATGGTGGACCGCGATGGGGCTCAACGGCGCGGGCGGACTGCTGCACGTGGCGGCACTGGCGTACGGACCGCTGAGCCTGGTGCAGCCGCTCGGCGCGCTGACCATCGTGTTCGCGCTGCCCCTTGCGGCGCTGTCGGTGCGCGGCGGTGTGCGGCCCGGCGGTGGGCGAGGCGTGGCGGGGCCGGCGATCTGGGCGGGCGCGGTCATGTCGGCCGCCGGGCTCGCCGGGCTGCTCGCCCTGACCGGGAGCACAGGTGCCGAGGCCCCTGACAGCGGTGCACGGGGCGTGCTCTCGGGGCTGTCGGCGGCCGCGATCGGGGCGCTGTTCCTGGTGGCACGCCGGGTACGGCGGCCCGGGACGCGCGCGGTGGCGCTTGCGGCGGGTGCCGGTGTGGCCTTCGGTGTGGCGTCGGTGTTCACCAAGATCGTCACCGAGGAGCTGGGGACCCGTTCCTGGGGCGGGGCGCTGCCGGGCCTGCTCATGGTCGCGGGGCCGGCCGTCGCCGGGCTGCTGATGTCGCAGGCGTCGTACCGGGGCGCCGGCCTGACCGCCCCACTCGCGACGGTGACGGTCGTGAACCCGGTGGTGGCGGCGGCCGTCGGCGTCGCGCTGTTCGGGGAGCGGTTCCGCCACGGCGCGGCCGGCACCGCGGCGGCGCTGCTGTGCGCAGCCGTGGCGGCCGGTGGACTGCTGCTGCTCATCACACGGCGCCGGCCGGCATCCGGGACCGCTCCCGCACCCCGGCCCGGGACCGGGGCCGCTCCCGCGATCAGGGCGCGGATCAGGGCCGCGACCGGGGCCGGCCCCGAACCGGGTGGGCATCCGGTCGCCGGTACCGCCCCGGATCTCGTCCTCGGCCACCGGGCGGAACTCGTCGCCGGTCCCGGCACGGGCCCCGCCCCCCGTCATGCGACCGCCGGAGCGGCGTCAGATGCTGACGCCGCCCGCACGGAGGTACCGGAGCGGATCGATGTCGGACCCGTACCCCGGCCCCGTACGCACCTCGAAGTGGAGGTGCGGTCCGGTGCTGTTGCCGGTGGACCCTGAACGGGCGATCCGCTGGCCGCTGTTGACCCGCTGCCCCTCGCGCACGGTGAGCGCCGACAGATGGGCGTACTGGCTGTACTTGCCGTCGTCGTGCCGGATGACGATCTGGTACCCGTACGCGCCCGCCCAGCCGGCCGAGACCACCCGGCCCTGGGCCACGGCCTTCACCGACGTACCGGTCGGCACGGGGAAGTCCACGCCCGTGTGGTAGCCGCTGGACCAGGACGAGCCGGCTTTGCCGTACGGAGTGCCGGTACCGGCGGCGACCGGTGCGCTCAGGCCGGCGGCGCGCTCGGCGCGGTCCGGACGCTCCTGCCGCCGCTGCTCATGGCGGGGCTTCGGTTTCGGCTTGGCCTGCTGCTTCCGCTGCGGCGGAGCCGCGGGCTGCGCGGCGGCCGTCGGCGGCTGCGCCTTGGGCGGGGCCTTCGGCGGGGTCGCGGGCCGGGTCCGCGGGAGGCTCTTCGACGGCGCGGGGGCGGCGCCCCGCAGGACCAGCCGCTGGCCGGGGTGGATGAGATCGGGGTCGGCGCCGACGACCTTGCGGTTGGCGTCGTAGAGCGCCTGCCAGCCGCCCTTGACCCGTTCGGAGGCGGCGATGCCGGAGAGCGAGTCGCCGGGCGTCACCGTGTAACTCTCACGCTGCGTGGGGACGGTGGTCGGCGTCGCCTGCGGGACCGTGCGCCGGGATAACGCGGCCTGCGCCCTGAGCTGCCGTCCGGGTGACGCGTCCGGCGTGTCGTCGTCACGGGTGAGCCCCGCACGCGTGGAGCAGACCGGCCAGGCGCGCGGTCCCTGGCCGTCCAGCACCTTCTCGGCGACGGCCATCTGCTGGTCCCGGGTGGCGAGGTCCGCGCGCGCGGCGTAGACCGTCCCGCCGTACTCCTCCCACGTGGACTGGCTGAACTGGAGCCCGCCGAAGTAGCCGTTGCCGGTGTTGATCTGCCAGTTGCCGGTGGACTCGCAGGCCGCGACCTTCTCCCACACGTCCTCCGGCGCCGCGTCGGCCGTTCCCGCGCCGATCAGCGGCAGCGCCATGCCCGCGCCGCCCGCGGTGACGGTCAGCGAGGCCCGGTTGATCCGGCTCGGCTGGTAGCGGCGGTGTCGTCCACGAACGGCCATGAGTCCCCCTCGAACGCCTCAGCAGCCGCCAAAGCTATTGGCTCGCCACAAGACATGACAAGGGGGTGCGTGCGGGCGCCCCGTCGCAAGGTGCACCGCCGTACGGGGGAAATCGGTGGACGATGCGCCCCTCGCGCGACTCGTCGCCCCATGAACGCCGCACTCCGGTGACGCGTATTCATACTGGCCACGGGGAGGCGCACTTCCGCATGACCGCACGCAGTCGACGGATTCCAGGAGCACACGTATGAGTGGTACCGCCCAGATCGGCGTCACCGGGCTCGCGGTGATGGGCCGCAATCTCGCCCGCAATTTCGCGCGCAACGGCTACACGGTCGCCCTGCACAACCGGACCACCGCCCGCACCCGCGAACTCGTCGAGTCCTTCGGCGACGAAGGGGCCTTCGTCCCCACCGAGTCCGCCGAGGAGTTCGTCGCCGCGCTGGAGCGCCCCCGCCGCCTCATGATCATGGTCAAGGCGGGTGCCCCGACGGACGCGGTGATCGAGGAGTTCGCCCCCCTGCTGGAGCCCGGCGACCAGATCATCGACGGCGGCAACGCGCATTTCGAGGACACCCGCCGACGGGAGCGCGAACTGCGCGAACGCGGCATCCACTTCGTGGGGGTGGGCGTGTCGGGCGGTGAGGAGGGCGCGCTGCACGGCCCGAGCATCATGCCCGGTGGTTCCCGGGAGTCGTACGACACGCTCGGCCCGATGCTGGAGAAGATCGCCGCGAAGGCGCCGGACGGCACACCCTGCACCACGCACATCGGCCCCGACGGCGCGGGCCACTTCGTGAAGATGGTGCACAACGGCATCGAGTACGCCGACATGCAGCTGATCGCCGAGGCCTACCATCTGCTGCGCTCGGTGGCCGGGTACTCACCGGAGAAGATCGCCGAGACCTTCCGCGAGTGGAACACGGGGCGGCTCGACTCGTATCTCATCGAGATCACCGCCGAGGTGCTGGCGCACACGGACCCGGAGACCGGGAAGCCGTTCGTCGACGTGGTCGCCGACCGGGCCGAGCAGAAGGGCACCGGGCGGTGGACCGTGCAGATCGCCCTCGACCTGGGCGTGCCGGTCTCCGGTATCGCGGAGGCCGTCTTCGCCCGCTCGCTGTCCGGGCACGTCGATCTGCGCGAGGCCTCGCAGTCGCTGCCCGGACCGACTCCGCAGCCGCTCGGCGAGAAGGACGCCGCCCGGTTCGCGGCGCAGGTCGAGCAGGCCCTCTACGCGTCGAAGATCGTTTCGTACACGCAGGGCTTCCACCAGATCCGGGCCGGCAGCGACACCTACGACTGGAACATCGACCTGGGCGCGGTGGCCGCGATCTGGCGTGCCGGGTGCATCATCCGGGCGGCCTTCCTGGACCGGATCCGGACGGCGTTCGACACGCAGCCCGATCTGCCGAGCCTGCTGTCGGACAAGCAGTTCGCCGAGGAGATCGGCGCGGCCCAGGACGACTGGCGAGCCGTGGTGGCCGCCGCGGCACGCCAGGGTGTGCCGACGCCGGGCTTCTCGGCCGCGCTCGCGTACTACGACGCGCTCCGCGCACGCCGGCTGCCGGCGGCGCTCACCCAGGCCCAGCGCGACTTCTTCGGCGCCCACACCTACCGGCGCACCGACCGGGACGGGTCGTTCCACACCCTCTGGGGCGGTGACCGGTCGGAGGTGAGCACCGGCTGAACCCGCGGCGGACGCGGCGCGACACGTCAGGTGGTGTCGCGCCGCTTTCCGTGTCGCGGTGGGCGTGACGCGGGGTCGCCTCGTGCGGCGTCGACTCGCCCGGGGTCAGCTCAGCGGGCCGGGCTGCGGTTCCCCGGGCACCGGATCCGGCCCCGGCGGTTTCGGGATCGGGTCCGGCGCGGGGCCGGGCGGCGGCTGCGGCGGGGGGACGGGCCCGGGCGGAGGCCCAGGGGCCGGACCCGGACCGGGCCCGGGCGGCGGCGTGGGTGCCGGTGGCACGGGGTCCGGTGGCGGCGTCGGGGGTACGGGGTGCGGGGGTACGGGGTCGGGGGGCGGCGTGGGGGGTGCCGGATCGGGCGGCGGTTGTGTCATGACGGTCTCCCCGGGTGGTTCGGTCGTGCCGTGCGTCGGATCGGCCGGACGGCGCGTTCGGGTTCCATGCATGCGGCTTCCCACCCGCGCCCGGTCCAGTCATCGGCACGTGCGCGCGAAGGGTTGAGGTGCGGGCCGGGGCGTGATCTCGCCGGCGGAACCACGGGCCCCGGAGCCGGCGCGGGGACACCTGGCGAGGCCCGGGCTGCGGGCCTGCGCCCGCCGAGATGTGCTCGCTGGGGAGGCGTCGCGGTTCAGCCGGCGGCACGGGGCGCTCATGCTTCGGCGGCACGGGGCGCTCAGGCTTCGGCGGCACACCCTGGGCATCGCGGGTTTGGCCTGCGGCAACGCGGGTCAGGCTGTGGCACGGCAGCGCCCCGCCTCCGGCGGCTCGCGGGTTCGGCCTGCTGACTCGCGGGCGAGCCTGCGGCAACGCGGGTCAGGCTGCGGCACGCCCCTTCGCGGCCCCCGGCTTCGCGGCTCTGCTCAGCGGGCCGCACTCTCCTGCGCCGCGGCCCCGCCTGCCGCCTGCCCCTTGAGCACCGCGTCCCGTGCCTTCACCGCTTCCACCGCCCGCGCCGCTGCCGCGAGGCCGGGGCGCGGGCTGGAAAGCACGGGCACGATCGTCGTGGCGCGGGCGGCCGCGGCCGCCATGGACACCTGGGCCAGCACGATCACATCGGCGTCGCGGACGGCGTCCACCGCGGCGGCGACCGCGTCCAGGTAGCCGTCGTGGTCGCCGGCCTCGAAGCGTTCCCATGCTCCCTCGGCGAGGTGGGTGCGCACCCTTGCCGAGCCGTCCGACGCCGTGTGCTCCCCCGGCCGACCACCGGCCTCGCGTTCCTCGCGTGCCAGTTCCTCCCCGATCAGCGCGACCGTGGGGCCCAGCGTGCTCTCGACCGCCGCGACGACGGCGATCCGCCGGTGGGCGGCAGCGGCCGCGGCCATCGGCCGGTCGACCCGGAGGACGGGTACGCCCATATCCGCGGCGCACCGTTCAGCCACCGCCCCGATGGTGGAACAGGTGCACAGGACCGCGTCCGCTCCCCCGGCGACGGCCCCGGCCAGCGCCGCGCGGACGGCGCCGGCCACGGCGTCCGGGCCGTGCGACCTGGCCCGGGCCAGCAGTTCTTCGTCGACGGTGTGCCGCAGCCGCAGGCCCGGGTGGTGGCGGTCGCACAGCGCCTCGAAGACCGGCACATGCACAGGGGAAGTGTGCAGCAGGGCCAGTACGGGCCCTGCCGCCTCCGGCGGACCGGCCTCTGCCGGGCGATCCGCCTGCGGGGCGGCGCCCTGCGGGCCGCCGGCCCGCGGCGACAGGTCCGTCACAGCCCCGGGTGCTCCTTCGCCTGCCGCTCGGCCTCCTTGACCAGTTCTGCGGACGGCACGGGAGCCTCGTCCGGGTGCCGCTGCGCCCACTTCGCCGCGTACGGGCAGAGCGGCACGACCGGCACTCCCTCACGGGCGGCCATCGCGTAGAACTCGCGCACCAGGGTGCTTCCGATGCCCTTCCCCTCGTGCGCCGGCTCGACGATCGTGTGCACGGGAACCAGCGCTGCGGGGTCGAAGACCAGCGTGAAGTACGCGATGTGGCCGACGAACTCGCCGTCCTCGTACGCCTCCAGCCGGCCCTTCTCGCGATCGTCACGGAGTTTGGGGTCAGCCATCGTGCTCTCCTCGGTCAGCGGGCTTGCCGTCGGGTCGGTTCAGTATCGGGCCGCGGGAGCCGGCACGGCGTGCGGGCTGCTCTCCGTGTCGCTTCCGGGAACCGGCTGTGACGGGTCCGAGCCCAACTCGACGATGCGGTTCCGGCCGTCGACGTGGACGACGCGGGGCACGAGCGCCCGGGCCTCGGCGTCGTCGACCTGCGCGTAGCTGATGAGGATGACCAGGTCGCCGGGGTGCACGAGATGGGCGGCGGCGCCGTTGATGCCGATGACGCCGGAGCCGCGCTCTCCTTCGATCACGTACGTCTCGAGCCGGGCGCCGTTGTCGATGTCGACGATGTGCACGAGCTCACCGGGAAGCAGATCGGCCGCTTCCATCAACTCGGCGTCGACGGTGACGGAGCCGACGTAGTGCAGGTCGGCCTGGGTCACGGTGGCCCGGTGGATCTTGGACTTGAACATGGTTCGAATCACGGAGAACTCCCGATTTGTCTGCTCCCTGCCTGCTTCCTGCAGGTCAAGGGCGGTCTCCGGAGACTACAACGATTCCCGTGTCCGGTCAGCCGCCCTCAGGTCTTTCAGGACTCGAGCTGACCGCCTGCTGACTCTTCCGAAGAGCACTCACCCCCCTCTTGAGTGCCGGAGGGCCCACTCCCGGTCGCGGGGCGTCGGCTCGGTCCGCCAGCGAGCCCGTAGGACTCCGTCGTCATCGGGCATGACCGCGGTGAACAGAGGAACGGGTTCACCGTCGTGCACGGGCAGGAGGGCGGCGGCGAGGGCACAGCGCATCCGGGCGATCAGCTCCGGGAATGCGGTCTCGTCGGCGATGGCGCTGAGGATGTGGCCCTCGTCGTCCTGCCAGACGCCTTCGACGAGGCCCTCTGCGGGGATGGCTCCCAGGACGGCGTCGACGTCGGAGGAGAGAGGCGGCCATACGGCCAGACGGGCTCGGGGAGCGATTCCGGCGCGAATCGCGTCGACGGTGTCGCGGGTGAGGTGGTGCCATCGTGAGGCGCCTTGGAGATACGTCTCTTCCAGGATCCCGGCACTGCCGTCGGCGACTGCCCGGTGCAGGTCGGCCCAGAAGCCGTCGTCGCCGGGCCGCTGGACGCCGTCCTCCTCGTCCTCGAAGCCGTACGGGGAGGCGTCCAGGCGTTCCGGGAACAGTCCAAGGCCGCGAGTTCGTACCGGCGCCTCCTCGCACGGCCGGCTGGTGCTGATGTACAGGTACTGGTCCCATCCGACGTGCACAGCGAATGCGCCCTCCGCTTCGAGTCGGCACCAGGCGCCGCTGTCGCGAAGCATGAGCCGCACCAGTTCCAGGCCCATGTCGAGCGGCACTTCCGCTCCGTCATGGAAGCCGGCGATGCCGGCCGAAAAGAGCCCCTCAAGCCCGAAGCCCCTCACTGGCGGTTCGAGGCCGAACTGCCCGATGGACGGGACCTGCGGCTCGCGTACGACCAAGCGATCGATGCCGGCCTCAACGGCGAACTCCAGGACTGCCTGCAGATAGGCAGCCTCGACCTCGCCGTGATCGCTGACGGTGTCCTCGGCGGCCGTGTAGTGCCCGAGTTCATCACGGTCGGCGGGGTCGTACTTGGTGACGCGGTAGACGTAGGGGAGCTGCACGCGCTCCATCTTCCGGCACCACGCGAGACCGCCCTCAGGGCTCCCGCCGCCAACGCTGCGCAGACCTCGTCCGAAGTGCCGTAGACGGCTGGGCCGCATCCCTCGGGAGGTTGGCCGCGATCAACTCATTGGCGTCTTCAGCGGTCCCGGCCGCGCAGGCATCGTGGGCGGGACGGCAGCTTCGTCGGCGCCGGCCGGACGGTCGGGCTTCGCGCAGCCGGATGTTCTCGTCAGTCGACTGCCCTGAGGTAGACCCGGCTCTCGCTGTCGCCCAGCCTGTGCACCGCGATCGCCAGGGAGTTCAGGTCTCCGCCGCAGGGGGCGCAGACCTGCCCTTCCCGTACGTCCGGCAACGACTCGGGTTCGGGGAGATCGAGGTGGGAGAAGGGGGTCATGGGCTTGGCGACACTCTTGCGGGGCTCGTCGCGCTGTCTCAGTTCCCTCTCGGGCCGGAGCTGCTCCACGAAGGCGTTCACCCCGGAAGTGGGGAGGGTGAAGGCCAGCAGCAGTCCGTCGTCCTGGAATCCGTTCTGACGTGCCGCACGTATGTCGGCGGCCTTGGACGGAAGGTCGATGTTCATCTGCCGGCTGACCGTCGCAGGGGTGGCCGTCTCGTCCCATCCGGGCACTTCACTGGTCCTGTCCGCCGCACCGGACTCGGTTGCGCCGGAGCAGGCGGAGAGGAGCGGGCCGGTCAGACAGAGCGCGGCCACCGCGCCGGCGGCGAGGACGAGGCGCTTCGCTCGGGAGTGGTGAAGTGTCCGCGTCATCGAGCGTCCCCGTTCCGTCCCGGATCGGTGCGCGTCCCCTCGCGCCCCGGGTCCTCGGGGGCGGGAAGACCGCCGCTCGAACTCAGGTCGTGGTGCTGCACCGATCCGCTGCCTCGCATGTCGAACTCTCTGGCCAGACCCGTGGTGTGCAGCCGGGCCATGTCGGCGTCGGTCACCTCGGTCGGACCGATGGGGGTCGTCTTTCCTGGGTCCCAGTTGTATCGGTCCCAGACGTTCACCTGGTAGTCGAGACTGACCTTGGGCTCGCCGTTCTCGCCCGGCACCACCGTGACGGTACCTGTCGTGTTCGTCATGCCGCTGCCGACGGCCAGGTACCAGTTGCGGTCGGTGTGGGTGTAGCTCTGCGGAGCGGTCTCGACCGGGATGGCCACGGGTTTGCCGCCCGACTCCTCGAACGCGGCCAGAGCCTGCTCGCGCCATCTTTCCTGCTCGTCCTGGATGGCGTACTCGGCGGTCTGCCGGAGTACCGCGTCGTCCGTGAGCATCCGGTCCACGTCCAGATCCACCGGGCTACCGAGCCCGCGCAGGTAGTGATCCATGTGGTACGCGGCATCGGTGTTCCCGACGAAGTCACCCGCGGTGGACATCGCGACAGCCTGCGCCTGGATCCACTGGTCGTACGCGCCGGGGGACTCGACGCCGTATCCGCCCGCCCCCGGGTCCGCGGCCACGCGCTTCGAACGGGGCGAGAGAATCCCGGCGGAGAGGAGATCGTCCTTGTGCTTCGCCCACATCTCACCGCGCGCCTCCGGGCTCAGCGACTGCCACAGCCGTCGCAGCTCGGCCCGCTGACTGTCGTTCGCGTCCTCACCGAGCGAGGCGAGCTTCATCGCGCGCGGCAACTGGTCCTCGTCGAGCGAGGTGTACGAGGCGTGGCCGGCGTTGTGCGGGTCACCGCCGTGGGACTTGCGCAGGGCCCGGGTGACCGCTGCGTCTATCTCCGCGGCGTGGGCGACCAGGCCGGTGAGGGTGTCGGCGTACCACTGCATCCTGTCCTTGGTGCGCTGGGATGTTCCCTTCGCGTCGCAGACCGCCTCGATCACCTTCACCGTCCCGTTCCCGCCGTCCGTGACGAGCAGGCCGTTGTCGGGGTCGGGGGATCGGTCCGGGTCACCTTTGCGCGCCTCGTCGGTCAGCGACTTCGCCTTCTTCTGGATCTGCGAGAGTTCACCGTGGGCGTCGGCGAGCACGGCGTGAATGCTCTGCGCCTCCTTGTGCAGATCACCGAACTCCTTGGCGGCCTTGCGCACGAAGTCCTTTGTCACGGTCGCGTTGACACCCTGCCAACGGGCCGCTTCGGACTTCTTCAGCAGACCGTCCCTGGCATCGGCCTGAAGCCTCGCGAGCTTCCCCGCCATCGTCTCCCAGTCCGTGACGGCGGTGCCCAGCCTGCCGAGGTCCAGCGCCATGAGGTCGGAATAGGTGAACGTGCCCATCGATGTGCCGCCCTCCCCGTCAGCGCACGTACTTGGAGATCTCGGAAACCGGCATGGCGGTCCCGTCCCGGCCACGAAGGGCGGCAGCGATCGCCCCGTCGTCATGGGCGTGCAGCCTCTTCGAGTAGTCCAGGTGGTTCGAGATGTGTGCGCACATCTGCAGGACGGTCTTCACCTGAGAGTCCCACACCGACAACGTCGTGTAGAGCTCGCCGCCCATGGCCAGGTTGCGGTCCGCGAATTCCTTGGCCGCCCGCGCGGTGGAGCCCTCTCCGTTCTTGTCGGCGCCCGCCCCCACGATGTCCGCCTTCTCGCGCAGTTCGCCGTGAAGCAGGAAAGCCTCATGTCCCACCGCCCCGAGATCGTCCTGCCTGACCACCAGACCGGCGCCGGCCTCGCCGGCTGTACCGCCTGATCCCGGCTCCAGCTGATTGAGCCTCATCCCTGCGGACTGCCGCTGCCTGGCCTGTGAGACCAGTTGCGCCCACTCCTCGCCGAACGTCATCGTCGTCTCCCCCGTTGCGATCACCGACTCCCGGGCAACGTTAGCAACAACGCTGAAAGCAAACCGAGTTGCCGGTGGGGCTCTCCTCACCGACGCGACACTCAGCCGTCCGATGTCATGACGACTGGCCGCTCCGCACAGCGCACGCGCATCCCGGCCACGGAGAACCGGCGGCGCATCGTGTCCGGCCGTTCCGCCGACGAGGTCCACCCCGAGGCGGTGGCGGACGCCGGCCTGGCCTTCGCACTGCTGCGCCACGGTCCGACTGCAGCCACCGGGGGCCGTCGAAACGGCTGACGGGAGCCGCCTGCCCCGCCTCCCGTCAATCCGCCTGCCGCGCCTCCCGTCGGCGTGACGTGACCGGCGGGTGCCGCCCTTCCGTCACCGCGGTTGCCGGCCGGCGCCCGCGGCGGTCAGCGTCCGGGACGGGGGGATCCCGTAGGCCCGCCCGTATGCGGCGGAGAAGGTGCCCTGGTCGCCCCAGCCCCAGCGGGCGGCGATCGTCTCGACCGATTCGCCGGCGCCCGGCTCCGCCGCCTGGAGCTCGTCGTGCGCGCGTTCCAGTCGTACCCGGCGCAGGTAGCCCATCGGGGTCGTGTCGTGGAAGTGGCGGAATCCGTCGTGGAGGGTCCTGGCGGACACCCCCGCCGCCGCGGCCAGCTCCGTGAGCGTGATCGGGCGGTCGGCGTGGTCGTGGATGTACTGTGCCGCCCGGTCGACCGTCGCCACCCCGACGTTGCCGGTGCCGGAGGCGAGGGGGTCGTGCTCGGTGTAGCTGTTCGGGAACATCGACAGTGCCACGGCGGCGACCATGCGCGCCGCCGCGTCGCGCGACAGCGGTGTTCCGGCGACGCTGTCCTCGCCGAACAGGTCCCATGCCCGGCGCGTCGCGGCGTGCCAGACGGCCGTCCCGGCCGCAGGCGCAGGCGCCTGGGGCCGCGACATCCGCATCGGCTCGCGCGGTTCCTCCTCGCCCAAGCCGGCGACGTCGCGCAGCAGTTCGGGCTCCATCCGTGCAGTTCGCGCCTCGACGTGGTCGGCGTGCGTGAGGTGGGGCAGGTCCGGCCGGCCGGCGGGCATCACGTCACCCGGCAGCCATCTGCTGTCGCCGCCGGCGCAGTCGACGTCCTGGCGGCCCGAGAGGAGTTCCGTCATCAGCAGATGGCTCATGGGTTCGAGGAAGTATCGGGCCTCCGCGGGAATGCGCACCGAGTCCAGGGACAGTTCGGCCGCCGCACGCCGTTCGTGCCGGAACGGCGCATGTCCGGGGGACGGCGTTCCCATGTGGATGTCGGCCCCGTAGGCGGAGGCCAGATACGCCCTGCCCTGCTCCGCGTCCGTCGTCGAGAAGACGCTGCGGACCACATCGTCGCGGCTGATGGCACTCATCGCGTTTCGCCTCACTTCGCCGGGCCGTCCCGTCCCCACCTCGCCGCGGCGGACGGAGCTGCGACCCCGTATGCCCTCTTTCCGACGGTACGCCGACGGTCGGCGCCGGGCGATCCCCCTGGCGGGCCTCTTCGCGCGGGCAGCCGCGCCGGGTGCGATCCGACGGAGGCCGCGCCGGCCGCGATCAGGCCCAGAGCGTCAGGCGGAGAGCACGGAGTCGTCCTCCGGGCGGGCACCCGGCAGGTGGAACCGCGCGGCGATCAGTGCCGCGTCGACGTCGTTCGTCCCCGTGGAGACGCACAGGGTGTACCCCACGTCCTCCATGCGCCGGCGCACGGCCTCGCTGCCGTCCTCGGCGTGCAGGAGTCTGAGCGTCTCGTACTGCTCCACCAGGTTGTCCAGGACCGCAGGGTGTGCCATCAACATCGAAAGTCGCCTCGCTTCGGCTGGAGGACCAACACCCGGGGTGCCGCTGTTCGTGCCTGCCATGACCGCCGAACAGTGCCCTGACCTGCGCCCTCCACGACCGACGGCGGCGCACGGCAAACAGCTCCCTTCACCGTACAGCCGTTCCTGGCCTGCTGTGCGGTCGTCGCTGCCCGTGTCACCCGCGACACGGACGGAGACTTCTCCGTCCGGGGCCGTCGACAGCAGGCCCGTCGCCGTCGCCGTCGGCGCCCGCCCGGTGGGTACGTCCGGGAGGGACGGGAGGGACGGGAGGGCGTGGAACGAGCCGGGCCCGCCGCGGTGTCCGGGGTGTCCGGGTCTCGCGCTCGTCGCAGCCGTGCAGCTGTTCGTGATCGGGCGGCTCTCGTACGAGGAGGACGTTGGCACCCGGCGCCCCGGCAAAGCCGTTTGCAGTCCCGAATGCCGGTTATTTGCTGGATATGACACGCACATCAGGGCCCGGGGCGGCGGACCACGCCGGGCACGATGCCGGCCGCGGTGCGGACGCCGGCCCTCAGGGACCGGCGGAGGCCGTGCGGCGCCGGGCCCCGGACGAGCCCACCGAGATGCCGCGGAAGTCCTGGGCTGCCGTACTGCGTGGGACCGTCAAGGAGTTCCGCCAGGACGAGCTGGGCGACCGGGCGGCGGCACTGACCTACTACGGGATCCTGTCGCTGTTCCCGGCCCTGCTTCTCCTGGTGGCGCTGCTGGGTGCCGCCGGCGAGCGGCTCACCGCCCAGATCCTGGGCATGGTCAAACAGTTGGCCCCCGGCCCCGCGCGGGAGATCCTCACCGGCGCGGTGCAGCAGTTGCAGGGGCACACGAGGCTCGGGTCCGCCCTGGCCGTCGTCGGCCTGGCCGCCGCGCTGTGGGCGGCGTCCGGCTACGTCGGGGCGTTCATCCGGGCGTCCAACACGGTGTACGACGTACCCGAAGGACGGCCGTTGTGGAAGATCGCCCCGCTGCGGCTGGCCCTGACGGTCGCCCTGCTGGTGCTGGCCGTGGTCAGCGGCGCGATCGTCGTGCTCACCGGCGGCCTCGCCCGCAGGGCCGGGGAGGCGCTCGGCATCGAGGCGACCACGCTCACCGTGTGGTCGGTCGCGAAGTGGCCGGTGCTCGTCGTCCTGGTCACGCTGATGATCGCGCTCCTCTACTGGGCGGCGCCCAACGCCCGCGGCCACGGCTTCACATGGGTCACCTCGGGCAGCGCCCTGGCCGTGCTCATCTGGATGGCGGCGTCGGGCGGGTTCGCGTTGTACGCGTCCCGATTCGGCTCGTACAACAGGATCTACGGGACCCTGGCCGGCGTCATCGTGTTCCTGGTGTGGCTGTGGATCACCAACCTCGCCATTCTTCTCGGGCTGGAGTTCGATGCCGAACTCGCCCGCCAGCGGGCTATCGCCAGAGGGCATCCGGAGGACGCGGAGCTGTACGTCGAGCCCCGGGACACGTCGGCCTGGAGCGAGGAGGACGAACGCCGGGCGGGTGGTTAGGCCCCTGCGGACCTGGGCGCGCTCGGGCCCGATCGACGCGGACGGGGGCTGACGCGGGTCCGATGGACGCACGGACGGGGGCTGACGCGGACCCGATCCACGGTCAGGTGCCGTCCCCCGGCGGCCTTTCGCGGGAGTGGTTCCCCGTGTGCGCCCGTCCGGGGCGGGTAACCGACCGGGGACCCCGGATCCCGACGAAAGCAGGTGTACACCGTGGCGGTATCGACGGCGAGGACGGATGCGAAGTCCCGGATCAGCGCGAGGGCCTCGGCGGTCGCCGCGCAGGCCAAGGAGAAGGCGCTGAGGGCTACCGCACTGGCGCGCGAGAAGTCCGTCGCGGGACGAGCCGCGCCCCGGCACGGGAAGGCGGCCGTGGCGCGGAACCTGAACACACGGCCCGGCCGGCGGGCCCGTACCCTCGCCACCGCCGCACGGCAGCGGCCGGGCACGGCCCTGGCGGCGGGCGGCGTCGCCGCCGCCGCCGGGCTGGTGGTGCTCCTCGGAGCGCGGCGCCGGAGGAACCGCCGCTGACCGCCGCGGGGTGGTGCCCCCGCACGTCCTCCGCGCGGCACCGCAGCCTGCGGACGGCGGGGCGCGACGGGGCGAACGCGCCTGATGCGAACTAGAAGCTGCCGTAGTTGACCTGCCAGGTGGGCAGGCCCATGCGCCGCCAGACGGCGACGACACGGTCGCGGTCGTCGAGCGAGACCCGTACCGCGAAACGGCTGCGGACGTGGCGGTCGAAGAGTTCCGCCTTGACGACGTCGTCGCGCCGGTGGTCGCCCGCCGCGCGCATCCACAGCTCGTCGTAGGGCACGTCGTACCGCTCCAGCCACGCCTCCGTCCGCTCCCGGTGCTCCTCGCCGCGGCCCGAGAGCAGCACGATCACATCGCCGTCGGCTCGGCGGAAGGAGCGCAGTGCGTCGCGGACCGACACGTTGGGCAGGTCCTCCTCGCAACGGGTGAAGTCGTAGGGCCCCCGGTCGCCGCGGAGGGCGAGGGTGCCGTCGATGTCGCACATCACCGCCGCCGGCAGCGCGGGGTCGGCGGCGTACGGCTCGACCGCCGGCTCGTCGTTCAGCCACTCGGCGGTCAGCCGCCAGCCGCCCCTGGTGGCCTTGGTGTGCTTCTCGGCGAGGATCCGGATGATCTCCTCGCCCACCGCCCGCTCCCGTGCGGCGTCACGCCGGACGCACTCCTCCACGGGTACGTCGGTGAAGTCGTGCACGACGAAGGCCGCCTGCCCGGCGACCGCCGCCTTCAGCCGCTTCGGGATGTGTGGCGTCAGGTGGGTGTTGTCCACGACGACGTCGAAGCCGCCTTCCACTGCGGCCCGCACGGCGGCGTCCTGGATCGCCAGCACGGTCTGCTCGTGTGCGTGCGACCGGCCGCGGTCGGGTGCCGGGACGTCGAGCATCCGCCGCAGGTCGTCGAGGTTGACGCGGCGCATCCTGCCCTCGGCCCCGGCCTGCAGCTCGCGCGCGGCAGTGGTCTTGCCCGAGGCCGGAAGGCCGGTCATGACGTGTACTACGGGCACTTTCAGTTCTCCTCGTCGGATGTGAACGGGTCGGCCGCCTCGGGCCGGACGGACCGGTACGTCATCAGCTCGGTGGGGCGGCCGTCCAGGCGCTGGAACATGGCGGGCCGTACCGCGGGGTCGGGCAGCGCCTGCGCGGCGCGCGCGAACGCGCCCCGGTCCCCGGCGAGATGGGCGATCGTGCGGTACGCCTCGTCGATGGCGAGCTCGCGCTCCGCCACCTGCGCGTCGATCCGCGCGATCACCTCGCGCACCCAGGCGTCGAATTCGTCGGGCACCTGCTCCAGCAGCGCGTCCAGCGGCCTGCCGCCGGACGCCTCGATGTCGGACGCCGAGCAGTTGAGCGCCTGGGCCAGCTGCTTGACGGGACGGCCGGCAAAGCGCTGGATGCCGTGGCCGCGCCAGATGTCCCGCTCCGTGACGCCGGTGAGCACCTTGTGGAGCCGTACGTACTCGGCCAGTTTGGCCTTGGCACGGACGCCCGAGGCGAACCGCAGCACGAACCCCTCGGCATCGGTTCCGGTGGCCGCCCGGCCGCCGGGGAGCCGGTTGGACTCGGCCAGCGCGAGGAGTTCGGCGAGCGGCATCGCGGGCCACACCGTCACGACGGACCCGATGGCCTTCCAGCCGGCGGCGGCCTCGTCCAGCGGGACCTCACGGCCGTCCGCGGCGAAGGCGGCGAGCAGCACGAGGTCGCGGCGGTCGCCGTAGTCGACGACGATCCGGTTCTGCGGGTACAGGATCTCGGCGAGGTAGGTCACGCCGGGCACCAGCCCGGAGGTGTCCTTTCCGTCGAGGAGCCGCTGCGCCCAGACGGCCTGGGTGCTGATGAAGGACCCCTTCGACGCGACCTGCCATTGCCCCGCGTAGTGGAACACCACGGCGAGGCTTCCGTCGACCTTGTCGTACACCTCGAACGGCTCGTCGGGGAGGGCGGGCGCGTAGGGCTGACCGGCCTCGTGCTCGCCGACGTTGAAGAATTTCGGCAGCGGCAGGGCCACGACCTCGCCGGTCTCGTCGTCGGCGACGAGACCGCGGCAGCGTGTGGTCACCCGGTTCCACACCCGCTCGTACTGGCACGTCCTCGTGTACGTGTAGATCGACAGCGGCAGCCGGGGGTGGCTCTTGCGGGTCACGTGGCCCGCGTCGATCGCCGCCGTCAGTTCCCGCGGCGGCAGCAGTTCATGAAGAGTCAGGTGCGCCTGGCTCATGTGTCCTCCCCTTGTCGAGCCTTGATTCTCGGCGGGGGGAGGCGTACTTGCGTACTGATTTAGCGCGTACGGCCGTCGGGGAGACGCAGGTCACGGAGTCGCCGGTGCCCCTGCGGCCGCGCGGGTGTGACGTCGCCGGCGGTGCGGTCGTTGATGAGGGCGCGTACCCACGGCCCGGTTGGCTCCCTGTCCTGGCGCGGGTACTCACGGGGCCCCGGACGCCGCGCCCGCCCGGCCACACCGGCGTCCGGGGCCTCCGAGAGGCGCCGGTCGGAGGGCGTCGCCGCGGCGATGCGCGTGCGATACATTTTGCCGCGCCTTGACCACGATCATTCTCGGACGACGGAGACTCCTCACCCATGACGGACATAGTCAACGGACTGGGCCGGGCCACCGCTTACGGTGCCCTCGGCGTCGTGCTGCTGATCCTCGGCATCGTGCTGGTGGACGTGCTGACGCCCGGCAAGCTCGGCCGCCAGATCTGGGAGGAGCGCAACCGCAACGCGGCGGTGCTGCTGAGTTCGGCGCTGCTGGGGATCGGCGGGATCGTCTTCACCTCGATCTGGACGACGTACGACGACTTCGGCAAGGGGCTTGTGTCGACGGCCGCGTTCGGTCTGCTCGGTCTGGTGCTGATGGCCGTGGCGTTCCTGGTCGTCGATCTGGTGACGCCGGGCAAGCTGGGGGCGACGCTGGTCGAGCCGGAGCCGCACCCGGCGGTCTGGGTCACGGCGTCGTGCAACCTCGCGGTGGCGGCTATCGTCTCGGCGTCGATCGCCTGACCGTCACCCGGGATCGCCTGACGGCGGGGGTGCACTTCCACGGTCCGGCCGGTCGGGTGGTCAGACTCGGGTCCGGCCCGGCGGGGAGGCGTGCTCTCGCCCTTCCCGGACCGGACAGCGCGTCCCCGGAACGGGACCAGAGGGCGCGTGCAGTCCTGTTCGGGCACCGAACCCCCTTGCGCGGCGTAGCCGTCCGCTCACAGCGAGACGGCTTCCCGGCCCGTTTCGCCTGCCGGGCTGCACTGCGCCGGATAGCGCGTGATGCTGGTATTCAGTCCCCCAGCTACGGGATTCGCCCGGAGGCAGATCATGAAGCAGGACAACACCGGAGAGCAGCAGCCCGAGAGCAGGCAGCGGCCGGTTCAGCTCTTCACCGGATCGGAACGGCCCTTCGACCCCGAGGACCTGGTGATGGCATCCGGCCGCGAGTGCACGCCCGAGAACGTGGCCCGTGCCCGCAAGGAGATCGCGGAGAAGGGCGCCGCCGCGCTGGAGCGCTACCTGCCCTGAGGCGGGCCGCGTTCAGCACCGTCGCCGCCGCCACGCACCGTCGGTGACTTCTCACCATCCGTAGACGGATCGCCTGATCTCGGACGTTCATGGCGCCCCATCGCCGACGCCGCGAACCCGAATGCGTCAAATAGGTACATTTGGGTATCAGACACGACAGAGCCCGACCGACGGTCCCGCCGCGGCCAGTGGCGCCGGCCCCCTTCCGTCGAAGGACGCTCATGTCCAGCTTCCCGATCACCCGAGACCCCGACGTCGGTGCCGCCCGGCCGAGTCGGCCGGCGGCGCTCGACGATCTCCCGGAGATCCCGGATTTCCGGACCGTCAGCGCGCTCGACGCGCGCGCCCTCTCCCTCGCCCTGTTCCGGCGGCTCCGCACGCTGGAGGAGGGTTCGGCGGAGTACTCGTACGTCCGCAACACGCTGGTGGAACTGAACCTCAGCCTCGTGAAGTACGCCGCAGGCCGGTTCCGGGGCCGCAGCGAGCCCATGGAGGACATCGTCCAGGTCGGCACGGTCGGCCTGATCAAGGCGATCAACCGCTTCGACGTCGAGCGCGAGGTCGAGTTCACCTCCTTCGCGCTGCCCACCGTCATCGGCGAGATCAAGCGCTTCTTCCGGGACACCAGTTGGGCGGTGCGCGTACCGCGCAGGCTCCAGGAGCTCCGCCTGGACCTCGCCAAGGCGTACGACGTCCTGGAGCAGGACCTGGGCCGCGCCCCGACGCCGGCGGAGCTGGCCTCCCACCTCGAACTCACGGAGGAGGAGGTCGTCGAGGGGCAGCAGGCCGCCAACGGCTATGTGGCCCGCTCGATAGAGCCGCTCGAGGACGACGAGAGCACGAGCCCCCTCGCCCGCCGGCTCGGCCACGAGGACCCGGCCCTGGACATCGTCGAGTGCCTGGAGTGCCTCAAGCCGCTGATCGCCCGGCTGCCGGAACGCGAACGCACCATCCTGTCCCTGCGGTTCGGGGACGACCTGACCCAGTCGGAGATCGGCGAACGGCTCGGCATCTCACAGATGCACGTCTCCCGGCTGCTGGCCCGCGTCCTCACCGAACTGCGCGCGGCGCTGCTCGCGGACGACGGGAAGCCGGGGCACTGAGACAGCACCACTGCCTGCTCGCGAAGCCACCTCCACCTCAACCGGTGGCACCGCGCTTCCCTCGCATCCCGCTCGCGGAGGTCCTCTCGGCCCGGCGGTCCGAAGGACCGAGGGGCCGCCGCTCGCCCCCGGAGGCGGAGGCGGCCGGCCAGGCCGCCCGGTCTCTCAATCCGGGAGGCGTTTCCGGTGCCTCCCCTCGACCCCGGATGAAAGGACGACGTCATGGGCGAAGGCATCTGGGGATTCCCGGAGGGTTCGGGGCACGTCCCGGGCATGGAGTTCGTCGGATACCGGGTCGAGGCCACCGACGGGACCATCGGAAAGATCGACGAGCACTCCGAGGACGTCGGACGTTCCCACATCGTCGTGGACACCGGGCCGTGGATCTTCGGCCACCGCCGGCTGATCCCGGCAGGAGCGGTCTCGCGCATCGACCACGAGCAGCAGGCGGTGTACCTGGACTGCTCCAAGGAACAGATCAAGGAGGCCCCGGACTTCGAGCAGGGGCGGTACGACGACGCCACCGTACGGCTCATCGAGCAGCACTACGCGAACCCGCACATGTGACGGACGCGTTCGGCGGAGATCGTGACGCTCAGGCCCCGTTGTTCGGGGGAGCGGCGCTGATGCCGGCGAGCGCGGATCCCGGTTCCCGGGCTCTGGCGAGGTCTCCGAGGCTGACGACACCGACCGGGTGGCCGTCTTCCACCACCGCGAGCCGGCGCACTCCGTGGTCCCTCATGGCCCTCATCGCCCGGGCGGCGTCCTCGTCCGGGCGGACCGTGAGGACGTCGGGCGTGCAGACGGAGCGGACCGGCATGAGGTGCGGGTTGTGCCCCATGGCCACCGACCGCACCGCGATGTCCCGGTCCGTCAGCATCCCGAGCAGCCGGTCCCTGTCCGCGACGAGGACGTCCCCCACATCCATGTCACGCATCAGCCGGGCCGCCTCGACGAGCGACGCCTCGGGCGGGAGTGTCAGCACTCCGGCCGTCATCACGTCCTTCACCAGCTGTGTCACGACGTAGCTCCCTTCCCTGCACACCGCGCCTGCCCGGGTTCCTCCCGGTTATCCCGGAAAAGCGCGGGAAGCCGGTGGGGGCGACCGTCCGACGCGACTCGCACGTACGGGCGAAGGCTCTCCGCGAGCCCGCCGAGAGGCGGCGTTGCCGTGCCGATCGCGCCTCCGCCTCCGTCTCCCACCTGCGGCCGCATCCGGGCTCTGCACCTACCTGCGTCCACGGCCTCCGTTCCCGGCGCCGCCTGCGTCCGCTTCCGGAATGCTCCGGCGCGCGGACGGGCCACGCTCCGGGGGTACGGGGGCACCGGGGCGTCCAGGCCGTGCGGGCAGCCTGACGCGGCGGGGCAACGCTCCAGGTGAGAGGCATCTTCGTCACACTGGGTGACGAAAGCGGATGCGCGGGCGGCTCCGCCGTGTTTGCCTGGCACATGGCCCCTGGCCCGGCGCCGTCAGATGTCCGGGCCCGGAAGGAGGAGCCATGAGCACAGCACGCGAACCGGTCAGGACGTCGGAGGAGCTCCGGCTCATGGCCGACGAGCTCACCCGCGGCGCGGAGCGCTGCAAGGACCCCGAACACCGTGAACGACTGCACCGAAGAGCAGAGGAGTTGCGCCGCCAGTGCGACGCCGGCGACGCATCCGAGGACATGGCACCGGTGCACGCGCGGCAGGAGCCGTACCGGCCCCAGCAGCGCGGCACCCGGGGCCCGCAGGGCCGGCGGGCGGACCGGCCGCACGGCACCTGACCGTCGAGGCGGCGGCCGCCGGACCCGTCCACGGGTTCGGCGGCCGTCCGCCGCCCGACGGACCGGAACCCGGGGCGTTGTGCACGGGTAGAATCCGGTTCGTCACGCTGGAGACGCCATGACCATGCCCGAGGAAGGGCCGGTCGAGCCGGGGCCCGACCGGCTGGCCGACGCAGTCACGCAGCTCACCGCCGAACTCGGCGCGCTGCGCCGCGATGTCGCCCGCCGCCATCTGCTGGACCTGGCCTGCGGAGTGCTCGTCGCACAGCAGTCCCTCACCCCCGGCGAGGCCGCGGACCACCTGGCGCAGCTGGCCGAGACCATGGACGTCGGCCCGGAGGACCTCGCCGCCGACATAGTCAACGGCGCCACCGGCCCGTCGGGCGCGGTCGGCGGCCCGGCGCCCGAGGGGGATTCCGGACCGCGGGCCGCGGACGAAACGGCACGGGACAGGGCCGACGAGGACAGGACCGCGGGTCGCAAGACCCGGCTCGTCGAGGCCGGGGCCGAGGCGGCGGCGCAGACGGGCGGCACGGTCGACGAGATCGCGGCGACCCTCCTGAACGGCGGGATGCGCCCGCTCGGCGCCCGGGGACTGTGGCTGTTCCGCAGGACCGAGACGGACTGCCTGCAACTGGCGGGCCGGGCCGGGGTCAATCCGCTGGAGGCGGCCCACTGGCGCTGGGTGCCGCCGGCCACGGGCAGCGCTCTGCACCGGGTGCTGAGCGAGGGCACGCCGCTGTGGCTGCCCGACGGCACATCCGCGGCCGAGGCGCTGCCCGGTCCGGCACCCGGATCCGCGCGGGCGGTGCTGCCGCTGCGGCAGCGAGGTGTGGTGACCGGGCTCGCCCTCGTCGACTGGCCGGGCCCCGCGGCCCTCGACGAGCCCGTCCGGCGGGCGCTGGCCGGGCTGGCCGTACCGGCCGCACGGATCCTGGACGCCGGCGCCCCCGGCACGCCCGAGCCCGGAGTGCTCGCCCCACTGCTCGATCTGCTGACGCATCCCGCCATGGCCCTGCGCGCCGACCCGGAGAGCGGGACCCTGCACATCGAGCACCTCAACCGCTCCGCGCTGGACTCGGCCCGCCATGTGCACGGTGCCGCCGGACGGCCGCTCGCGCAGGTGTTCCCCGCCATGCACGCCGACCTCGTACGGCTCGCACGGACGGCGCGGGAGTCGGCGGCGCCGCAGCGGGCGGCCCGGGTGCCCGTGGAGCACCGGTCCGGCGACCCCGACCCGCTGCACGACGTACGGGTGCTCCCCGTCGGCCCCGACCGCACGGTGGTGCTCTGGCACGGCGCCACGGATCCCGGACTCTCCCTCAGCCGGGTGCTGGGCCGGCTGGAGAACCTGGCCGCGTTCGAGGACGACCTGATCACGGGCAAGTCCCGGTGGAGCGAACAGGCGTACCGGATCTTCGGGCTCGAACCGGGCACCTCCCCGGTGCCGCTGCGGCGGCTCGCCCCGCATCTGCACCGGGAGGACACCGGCAGACTCAACGAACTGTTGATGGAGCTGACACAGCGCCGGGAGGGCAGTCACACCGTGGTCCGGGCGGTCCGCGAGGACGGCGGGCTGCGGCATCTGCGGATCGCCGCGGAACCGCTGCTCACGGGGGGTGTGCTCACCGGGATAACCGGCGTCTACCAGGACGTCTCGGCGCAGCACCACACCGAGATCGCGCTGAGCGCCACCTTCGACCGGCTGACCGCCGCCCAGACCCAGGCGGCGCTGCGGCACCAGCTCGTCCTGCAGCTCCAGCAGGCGATCGTCCCCGAGGTGCCGGAACTGCAGCGGCTGCCCGGTCTGCAGGTGGCGGCCCGCTACCGGCCCGCCGCGGAGGAGTACCGGGTGGGCGGCGACTGGTACGACGTCCTGCCGCTGCCCGACGGCCGGGTGCTCGTCGTGACCGGGGACATCGCGGGACACGGCATCGACTCGGTGACGGGCATGGTGGCGCTGCGCAACGCCCTGCGCGGGCTGGCGTTCACAGGGCACACACCGGGCCGGCTGATGGCCTGGCTCAACGAGGTCACGCTGCAGACCCACGGGCATCCGACCGCCACCGCGGTCTGCGGTCTGTACGACCCGTCGGACCGCTCGCTGTGCTGGGCCAGTGCCGGGCATCTCCCGCCGGTACTGCTGCGCAAGGGAGCGGCGGACCTCCTGGAACCGCCGCGGAACATCCTCCTGGGCGCGGTCCCCTCGGCCGCCTACGAGGAGGCGGTGACGCGGCTGGAGCCCGGGGACACCCTGATGCTCTACACGGACGGGCTGGTGGAGAGCCGGCACGCCGGCATCGACGAAGGACTGGACAGGCTGCGGCTGGCGGTGGAGCGGCTCGACCCCGCCGGTCTGGACGAACAGGCGGACGCCCTGCTGGCCGCGGTCACCGGTGACACCGACGACGACACGAGCCTGGTGGTCGTCCGGGTGTCCTGACACGCCGGACGCCCTGGGACACGGGCTGGTCCGACCTGCCGCGCCACCGGTTCGCATGCGCCTTCCGCGAGTCGTCTTCTCCCGCCCGCCGACGGGTTCGCGTCACGGAAGGGTTCGCCGTCGCCGAGGGGTTCGATCAGCCGCCCCGGCCGGGCCGGGCCGGCCGGTCCCGGTCGAGCCAGTGGCGTACGCGCTCGATCAGGTCGTGGGCGTCGACGGGTTTGGTGATGTAGTCGTTCGCCCCGGACTCCAGGCTCTTGACCCGGTCTCCGGGCATCGCCTTCGCGGTGACGGTGATGATCGGCACGTCGGCGAAACCGGGCATGCCCCGGATCGCGGCGGTGGCGGTGTGGCCGTCCATGCCGGACATCATCACGTCCATCACGATGAGGTCCACCTCCCGGTGGGCGGTGAGCAGCTCGATGCCGGAACGGCCGTCGGCGGCGGTGAGCACATGCACTCCCTCCGCCTCGAGGATCTCGGTGAGCGCGTACACGTTCCGCACGTCGTCGTCGACGATCAGGACCACGCGTCCGGCGAGCGATCCGCCGGGCGCGGCCGAGGTCTCGCCGCCCGACTCGAGCTGCGCCTGGAGGACTCCGGAGGCCGGGCCGGGCGGCAGGCTGCCGCCGATGGGCACGTAGAAGGTGAACTCGCTGCCCTCGCCGAGCCGGCTATCGGCGGCGATCACCCCGCCGAGGAGCTGGGCGACCTCACGGCTGATGGAGAGTCCCAGCCCGGTGCCGCCGTAGCGGCGTCCGGTGGCGAGAGCGCCCTGCTGGAACGCGCCGAAGATGGTGCCCAGGTGTTCCGGCGCGATGCCGACGCCGGTGTCCCGCACCCGGAAGGCGACCACCGCCATACCGCGCATCGGCTCGGGGAGTTCGTCGTCGGACGCCTTCTCGACCCGCAGTTCGACTCCGCCGCGCTCGGTGAACTTCAGCGCGTTGGAGAGCAGATTGCGCAGTACCTGCCGCAGCCGGGGCTCGTCCGTGGTGATCTCCGCGGGGACTCCGGGCGCGGTGACGACCCTGAACTCCAGTTCGCGCTCGGTCGCCAGGGGCCGGAAGGTCATCTCGACGTACTCCAGCAGCTGGCCGAGCGCGAACGGCTCGCGGTGGATGTCCATCTTCCCCGCCTCGACCTTCGACAGATCGAGGATGTCGTTGATCAACTGGAGGAGGTCCGAGCCGGCGGAGTGGATGACCTCCGCGTAGTCGACCTGCTTCTCCGTCAGGTTTCCCTCGGGGTTCTGCGCGAGCAACTGGGCCAGGATGAGCAGGCTGTTGAGCGGGGTGCGCAGCTCGTGGCTCATGTTGGCGAGGAACTCGGACTTGTACATGGACGTACGGGAAAGCTGCTTGGCCCGTTCCTCCAGCTCCTGGCGGGCCTGCTCGATCTCCATGTTCTTGCGCTCGATGTCGCGGTTGCGGTCGGCCAGCAGGGCCGCCTTCTCGGCGAGTTCGGCGTTGGATCGCTGGAGTTCCTCCTGTCGCACCTGCAGCTCCTGCGAGCGGGCGCGGAGTTCGGCGGTCAGCAGCTGGGACTGCTCGAGCAGTTCGTCGGTGCGGGCGTGTGCGATCAGGGAGCTCACGATGACGCCGACCGACTCGATGAACTGGTCGAGGAAGTCGCGGTGGAGACCGGAGAAGGGGCGCAGCGAGGCGAGTTCCACGGCGCCGAGCACCTGGTCCTCGACGAGGATCGGCAGCACGATCAGTGCCCCCGGCGGTCCGGCGCCCAGACCGGAGGAGATCGTGAGGTAGCCGGGCGGCAGGTCGTCGACGGCGATCGTGCGGCGGCTGAGCGCGGCCTGCCCGACCAGGGACTCGCCGAGCCGGAAGCGCACGGGCGGTTCGGCCGGGCCGGCGGGCGGGGCTCCGTAGGAGGCGATCCTGACGAGCTCGGTCCGGTCCTCCCCCACGCCCTCGCCCTGGCCCCGGCCCTCACCTTCGCCGGCCCGCTCGCGGTCGTCCGCCCCTTCGCCGGCCGGCGCCGCCAGGAAGAAGGCCCCGTACTGGGCCGAGACCAGCGGTGGCAGCTCCTCCATGATCACGTGGGCCACCTGGGCGGGGTCGTGGCTGCTCTGCATCAGTCCGGCGAGCCGTGCCAGATTGGTCTTGAGCCAGTCCTGCTCCTCGTTGGCACCGGTCGTGGCGCGCAGCGACTCCACCATCATGTTGATGTTGTCCTTGAGGTCGCCGACCTCGCCCGGCGCCTCCACCGTGATGGACCGGGTCAGATCGCCCTCGGCGACGGCGCTGGTGACTCCGGCGATGGCACGGACCTGGCGGGTGAGGTTCCCGGCCAGCTCGTTCACGTTCTCCGTGAGCCGCTTCCAGGTGCCGGAGACTCCCTCGACCTCGGCCTGCCCGCCCAGCCGGCCCTCGCTGCCCACCTCCCGGGCGACCCGCGTGACCTCGGCGGCGAACGACGACAGCTGGTCGACCATCGTGTTGATGGTCGTCTTCAGCTCCAGGATCTCGCCCCGCGCGTCCACGTCGATCTTGCGGGTGAGGTCGCCCTGGGCGACCGCGGTGGTGACCTGCGCGATGTTCCGTACCTGGTTCGTCAGGTTGTTCGCCATGGAGTTGACGTTGTCGGTGAGGTCCTTCCACGTGCCGGACACCCCGCGGACGGTCGCCTGACCGCCCAGGTTGCCCTCGGTGCCCACCTCGCGGGCAACCCGGGTGACCTCTTCGGCGAAGGACGACAGCCGCTCGACCATGGTGTTGATGGTGTCCTTCAGCTCCAGGATCTCGCCCCGCGCGTCGACCCGGATCTTCTGCGTCAGGTCGCCCCTGGCCACCGCGGAGGCCACCTGGGCGATCGACCGCACCTGCGAGGTGAGGTTGTCGGCCATGGTGTTCACGCCGGTGGTCAGCTCCTGCCAGACCCCGCCCACGCCCTTCACCCGGGCGTGACCGCCGAGCCGGCCCTCGCCGCCGACCTCGCTGGCGACCCGGGTGACCTCGGAGGTCACCAGCGACAGCTGGTCGGCCATGCCGTTGTAGACGGCGGCGATCTCGCCCATGATCCCGTCGGCTTCCTCGGGGAGCCGCGCGGAGAAGTCGCCGTCGCGCACGGCCGTGAGCCCGGCCAGGAGCTTCCTGAGCCCCTCCTCGCTCAGTTCCGCCGGTGGCCGGACCTCTTCCAGGGACTCGTGCCCCGCGGAGCGCCGAGTGTGTCCGGGTTCATCCATGGCCGACCTCGTGTGCCGAATCGTCCTGCGTCCCGTGGCCGAGGCTCCGCCCTGCGGGCGGTCCGCCGGTCTCGGCCCCATTACCGACTCTCGCACGGGGAGAGCGGGTCGGCGCCCTGTGCCCGGTCACGGCCGGCGGGGGGCCGACACCTCCGCCCACACCGTCTTCCCCGAGGCGCGTGGCACCGAGCCCCACGCCCGGGAGAGCCGGCCGAGCACCACGAGACCGTGCCCTCCGGGCACGGCGGGGTCGGCGTGCGGACGCGGCCGGGGCGGTACGGGGCTGGCGTCGCTGACCTCGATGCGGAGCCGCTCGGACGTGCAGTTGAGCACGAGCTCCAGCGGCCCTCCGGCGTGCAGACAGGCGTTGGTGACCAGCTCGGAGACCACCATCAGGACGTCCTCGGCGACCGCCCGCCGTTCCTCGTCCCAGTCCGGTTCGGTGCCGGTGCTCGTGTCCCAGGCGTACGGGTCGTCCCCCGGGGGGAAGTCCTCGGGGGGCCGGGCGAGACCGCCCGGCGGAAGCCACTCCCAGTCGGCGAGGGCCGTCGCGCTGAAGTCCCGGCAGCGGCCGACGACACCCCTCGTCCCCGCGATGCCGAGGCGACGGGTCTGGCCCCGCTGGGGAAGTGCCGCGCTCACGGCTACTCCTGCCGCGGGCCCGCGAGTGCCTCGCCGAGACTCGCGTACCTGGGGAAGACCGCCCCGGCACCGGTGATGACGAGCATGCGGGCCACCTGGGGCCGCAGCGCCACGAGCTCCACCCGGGCCTCGGTGTCCTGCGCGGCGAGCCTCGCGCGCAGCAGCACGTTCAGCCCGGTGGAGTCGCAGAACAGCAGCTCCGCGCAGTCGACCAGGATCCGCCGTGCGCCGCTCGCGACCGCGTCGTCCAGTGCCGTGCGCAGCGGTTCCGCCGTGTCGTGGTCGAGCTCTCCGGCGAGTTCGACGACCACGATGCCCGGTTCGGGGCCCGGCCGTGCCGTGACCGTGAAACGGCCCCCGCCGCTGCTGCCACTGCCGGGCCAACCGTCCTGTGCTGACACCATGCGCGGTTCTCCGTCCGTCCCTGCCGGCTCTCCGTGCGTCGGCCGGTATCTCCGTCCGTCCCTGCCCCGGTGACATCCCCGACTATGGCACTGCCTCCAGCGCCTCGCTCCCGCTCGGCGGGGGCGTGACACGGCCGCCGTACGGGCCCGCCTCGGTCACTGCCGGGCGACTCGGTGCCCCCACGCGGCGACTACCCCGCAGTCGGATGGCTAGGCTGAAATACCCGTCGGTTCTTCTCACGAGCGGCGAAAGCTGGCGCATGCGATGAACGTAACCTCGGACTTCGAGCTGCTGGGCGTGACGATCCAGGTGGAGGGGCGCCCCGACATGCCCGTACGTCTGGCGCCCGCCCGGGCGCGGGGTACCGAGCCGCCGCCCGCGCCCCTGGTACTGCGGGAGGGGTCGGAGTTCCGGGTACGGCTGGAGTTCGCCGTGGGAGCGGGCCGGGACCTGGAGGGGCTGCGGTTCATCGACGAGCGGACGCGGCAGGGCATGACCGTCGGACATCAGGAGATCCTGCTCGGCGACTACCGCCGCGGGGGTCCGTACGAGATCGTGCTGCCGCCGGAACGCCTGCCCATCGGCCACATGGCCCGGGACGTCTACCAGGTGATCGGCACCTTCGCGGACAAGAAGGGCCGGATCCTCGGATGCGAGTCCCACAGCTTCGAGATCACCAAGGACTGGCCCCACTGAACGCGCACGGCGCCGAGCCGTCACCGGCCCCGGCGGCCCGCACGGGAGTGCTCACCGGCACGAAATCGCACCGCCGGTGGGCCGGCCGGTTCGTCCCGCTTGGGCGCGCCCGGGGGCTCCTCGCGCACCGCGCCGTTCCCGTCCTCCCCGGCGCCCTTCCGGCCCCTGCCGCGCGTCATGGCGACGCCCGCCAGGACGACCGCCATGCCGAGGACGACCCGGAGCCCGATGTCCTCCCCCAGCACGAGCGCGCCGAGCGCGACGGACACCACGGGCAGCAGATAGCCGACCGTCGCCGCGCCGGTGGCGCCCTCGTCGGCGATCAGCCGGTAGTTGAGGTAGAAGGTGACTCCGGTTCCGAGGATCCCGAGCACCACGACCGCGACGAGCGCGGTGGCATCGGCTCCCGCGGGCGCCACCGGCCCGCCCGTCACGGGGAGCGCCATCAGGCTCAGCCCGCTCGCGGCGACCAGCTGGGCGCCGGCGAGGGCCAGGACGGGTGGTGAAGGTCCGCCCCGCCCCGCCCTGCGGGCGGACGGAGCCGCTTTCGCGGCACGCCCCGTCGGCTCGTCGCCCCGCCCGGTCAGGGTTCGGTCCATGTACACGAAGGCTGCCGCGTAACTCAGCGCGGCACCCAGCAGGGCGAGGGCGCCCGGGCCGAGCCGTCCGGACTCCCGCCACGGGGCGAAGATCAGCACGGTGCCGGCGAATCCGAGGAGGAGGCCGGCATGCCGGACGCGGCCGAGTCCTCGCTCGGTGCCGAGGCCGATGCCGATCAGCAGGGACCACAGCGGTGTGGTGGCGTTCAGCACGCCCGCCACGGAGGAGTCGACCGTCTGCTCCCCCACCGCGAAGAGCAGGAACGGCAGGACGTTGCACAGGAACGCGGCCACGAGCAGCCGGCCCCATGTGCCCCGGTCCCTCGGCAGCCTCTGGCCGGAGGCCGAGGCGAGGGCGAGCAGCACCGCGGCGCCGAGGACGCACCGGGCGACGGTGATCTGGAGCGGGGACAGGCCGTGGTTCAGCGCGATCTTGATCCAGAGAAAGCCCGAGCCCCAGAGGAAGGCCAGCAGTGCCATCCGCACGGCGGTCGCGGCTCCGCCCCTGCCGGAACCGCCGGGCAGCCCGGCCGCTCCTCGTCGGGCCGTGCTCCGTCCGGCAGCACTCGAAGCGCCGCCGCGTCCTCCGGCCGCCGCCGTTCCGACTGGGCCCCGCCCGGCTCCGCCGCGTCCGGCTCCGCCCCGCATGCCGATCGTCATGTCCCGTCTCCCCTCGCCGGTGCCCGTGTCGGTCCCACGCCAGGGTCCTCCACCAGTTTCAACAGGACAAGTGAAAAGTTCTGCACACACCATTAACCTGTACTGCATGCTTGATGTGAGGCGCATGCAGATCCTGCGGGCAGTGGTCGGCAGCGGATCGGTCACCGCGGCGGCCGCCCGGCTCGGCTACACCCCGTCGGCCGTCAGCCAGCAGGTCGCCGCTCTGGAGAAGGAGGCCGGCACGGAGCTGCTCGAACGGGTGGGCAGGGGCGTACGGCCCACGCCGGCCGGGCTGCTGCTCAGCGAGCACGCCGCCGCCATCGGCCGCCAGGTCGCCGAGGCCGAGACGGCCCTGGCCGATCTGCGGGAGGGCCGTACGGGCCGGCTGTCGGTGCGCTACTTCGCCACGGTCGGCGCGCCCCTGGTCGCCCCCGCCCTCGCCCGTCTGCGGCGCGACCGTCCCGGCGTACAGGTGGAGCTCAGGCTCTCCGGCTCGGCGGACCCGCTGTCGGAGGTCGTGCGAGGGGAGGCCGATCTGGCGCTCGTGGTGCGGCCGCACGGGCCCGTGGACGGTGTCCGTCTGGAGCATCTGCTCGACGACCCGTATCGCGCTGTGCTGCCCAAGGGGCACCCGCTGGCCACGAGGCGCGTCGTCGACCTCGCCGAACTCGCCGGCGAGCCCTGGGTCCGCAGCGAATGGCCGGGCCCGTGCCTGGACGCCGTGCTCGACGCGTGCGCGACCGCCGGATTCAGCCCGGACTTCGCAGTGGACAGTGAGGACTACGCCACGGCACAGGGCTTGGTGGCGGCCGGTCTAGGCATCGGCATGATCCCGCTGACCGGGCTGCGCTCCCCGCACCCCGGCGTCGTCGTACGGAAGGTGCGGCGGCCGGAGCCCGTACGCGCCGTCCACGCGGCGGTGCGGGAAACGGCGCCGGACACCCCGGCGCTGCGCGGTCTGCTCGACGCGCTCCGGGACGCGGCCGTCCAATGATCAACCGCCGGTGCGGGGTACCGGGTGGAGGGGGCCCTCGGAGCACCCCTGAGTGACGATCCCGGCCGGAGCCCGTACCGACGACGCCCCGGGGCGGCCGGCACCGGCCGGTATCACCGGCGCCGGCCGTGGCTTCCGGAATCAGGCCGTGCGTTCGGCGCCCGGACGGCTCACGATGGGCTTGAGGCGAACGGAGGCACAGCGATGAGCAGCTCTTCGATACGGATCACGGCCGCCCTGTCCACCGAGCACCGCGGGCGGCTGATGGAGATGGCCAGGGACGTCAAGTTCCCCGAAGGGGCCCGTGTCTTCGAGGAGGGCCGCCTCGCCGACCGGTTCTGGATCATCCGGTCCGGCACCGTCACCCTGGACATCCGTGTTCCCGGACGGCGCCCGGCCGTGATCGAGAACCTCGGCTTCGGCGAACTCGTGGGCTGGTCGTGGCTCTTCCCGCCGTACCTCTGGCAGTTGGGCGCCGAGGCCATGACCCCGGTACGCGCCCAGGAGTTCGACGCGGCAGCGGTCCGCATGCTGATGGACGCCGACCCCGCGTTCGGCTCGGCGATCGGCCAGTGGGTCGGCAGGGTCCTGGCCCACCGGCTGCACTCGGCCCGGGTGCGCTTGCTGGACCTGTACGCCCCGTACGGCAGCGGTCTCACACCTTGAACCGAACCCCTTGCGGCCCGGGGCGCCCGGCCGCGCCGACCGCCACCGATCCGCTGCCGGGTGCCCACCCGGCATCATCGTCGTACCGGGAACCGGCCGGGCGCGTGCCGTCGTTACACCATCGTTCCGCCGGCGCGGCGCCATCGAGTCGCTGCCGTTCCGCCGTCGTGTTCGCTGCCGTTGCCGTAGTCGCTGTCGTCGTCGTTCGGAGGAGCTGGGAAGTGCACCGTGGGTTATGAGGTCCGTGGCGGTCCGGCCGCGACCGAGGAGAGCCGCGCCGGCAACGGCGCTCGCAGCGGCCCCAGACTCGTGGCCGTCAGCGATCTGCACGTGCGGTACGCCGAGAACCGCGACATCGTCGAGGGCCTGCACCCGGAGTCGGACGAGGACTGGCTGCTGGTCGCCGGTGACGTCGGCGAGTACGTCGCCGATGTGCGCCGGACGCTGGAGTTGCTGGCCGGGCGGTTCGCCAAGGTGGTCTGGACACCGGGCAACCACGAACTGTGGACGCCTCCCGGCGACCCCGTGCAGCTGCGGGGCGAGCAGCGGTACGAACACCTGGTGCGGATCTGCCGCGAACTGGGAGTGGTCACTCCCGAGGACCCGTTCCCGGTCTGGGAGGGGCCGGGCGGACCGGTGGCGATCGCCCCGCTCTTCGTGCTCTACGACTACTCCTTCCGGCCTGCCGGAGCGCGCTCCAAGGAGGAGGCCCTCGTGATCGCGGAGCAGGCCGGCGTGGTCTGCAGGGACGAGTTCCTGCTGCACCCGGATCCCCATCCGTCACGGGACGCCTGGTGCCGCGCCCGGCTGCGGATCACGGAAGCCAGGCTGTCCGAAGTACCGCCGGAGCTGCCGACCGTGCTGGTCAATCACTTTCCGCTGGTGCGCGAGCCCACCCGCGTCCTGTGGCACCCCGAGTTCGCCCTCTGGTGCGGCACGGAGGCGACGGCCGACTGGCCGCGCCGGTTCCGCGCGTCCGCCGTCGTCCACGGCCATCTGCACGTCCCGCGGCTCGTGTGGTGGGAGGGCGTGCCGCACCAGGAGGTGTCCCTCGGCTATCCGCGCGAGTGGCGCAGGCGACCGGGTACGCCCGGCCGTCCCGTCGAGGTCTTCCCGCTGGTGCCGGACGGAGCGCGCGCATGATCGGAAAGCTGCTGCCCCCGCCGATCGCGGTCTGCGAGGTGTTCGGCGACCCGCCGGTGTCGGAGATGTACCCCGAGGAGCGGGCCGTCGTGGCGAACGCCGTGCCCGAACGGCAACGGGAGTTCGGCACGGTCCGGGCATGCGCGCGCAAGGCGCTCGAGGAACTCGGCTTCGCGCCCGGACCGATCCTCCCGGGAGCCTCGAGGGCGCCGCAGTGGCCGCCCGGTGCGGTCGGCGCGATGACCCACTGCCAGGGCTACCGGGCGGCGGCGGTGGCACGTGCCGCCGACGTCCTGACGGTCGGCCTGGACGCCGAGCCCCATCTCCCCCTGCCCGACGAGGGAGTCCTCGGTCTCGTCACCCTCCCCGAGGAACGCGCGGCGCTGGATCGGCTGAGCGCCCTACGGCCCGAAGTCTGCTGGGACCGGCTGCTGTTCAGCGCCAAGGAGAGCGTCTACAAGGCCTGGTACCCGCTGACCGGGCGATGGCTGGACTTCGAGGAGGCGGCCCTCACGATCGATCCCGACGACGCCACGTTCCACGCCCGGCTCCTCGTGGACGGTCCGGTCGTCGGTGGCCGCCCGCTGACGGGCTTCGACGGGCGCTGGCTCGTCGAGTCGGGACTGGTCGTCACCGCCATCGCGATGGTGCGCTGAGGAGGGCGAGAGCGCGGCCGCGTGACGGGGGGCACAGCGTCACCCGCGCGGCCGCCCTCGGCGCGCCTGCGGGGATCCGCCAAATGCGATGGGAACGGGCGCTCTTGGGCGGCAACCGGCCCCGTATGCGGAATCGGAGCCCCGGAACGGCGGAAGGCCGCTCCCGGACCAACTCCGGAAACGGCCCCCTCATGGGTGAACCACCACTTCGAAAAGTCGGGACGACAGGATTTGAACCTGCGACCCCTTGACCCCCAGTCAAGTGCGCTACCAAGCTGCGCCACGTCCCGATGCGCGGATCCCCGGGGTTTGGCCCCGGCCGAGCGCGCAAGAGAACATTACCTCAATTCGCACCCCGCTCGGAGACAGGACCGTCGCCGTGCGCCCGCGGGTACGTCATTGGGCCCGGCGGCCGGGCAGGAGTGACAATCGGGGCGTGACCAGGACGTCGAGGGATCGCGATGACGAGGGCCGGGCGCGCAACGCGCGTCCCCGGGACGGGCTGGGCCGGCCGCTGCCGTACGGGCAGGAAGGTGTGGACCGGCAGCCGGAAGGGGTGGTCCGCACGCCCGACGGGACTCTGGCCGAGGCGCAGCGCCTGCTCGACGCGGGCATGCCGTTCCACGCCCATGAGGTGCTGGAGGACGCGTGGAAGTCCGGACCCGACGAGGAGCGGGGGCTGTGGCGGGGACTGGCCCAGCTCGCGGTGGGACTGACGCACGCCGCGCGGGGCAACGCCGCGGGCGGTGCCGCCCTGCTGGCCCGGGGTGCCGAGTCCATCGCCCCGTACGAGGCCGGACGGCCGTACGCGGTCGACATCGCCGGGCTGACCCGCTGGGCGGTGGCACTGCGGGACGAACTGCTGCGGGACGCGAGCCCGGTACCCGCCGCAGGACGGGCACCGCGGCTGCGCACGGAGTGATTCGTCACTCTGCGGGATGATTCATCACTCCTCCGTGCAACCACCCGGTGGACCGAAGTGTCGGTATATGCACCGGGACGTCGATCCCGGGTGCCCGCGGCCGCACGCCGCTCTCGCCGAACGGAGACCCGCATGAAATCCGTCGCAGCCCTCGCCCTCGCCTCGGCACTGCTCGCCGCGGCGGTCGTCCCCGCGGCGGCCGTCGCCCCGGACCGCACGTCCCCGGCCCGGCAGCGCCCCGTGTTCCTGGAGCCGCGTGACCTGCCGCCGCACCCGTCGTCCCCCTGGACGGCGGGACCGGTGACGGCGGGCGCACCGGACCCGCTGCCGTTCTGCGTGGGTGAGGCCCTGCCCGCATCCCTCGCCCGTCATCGTGTGTTCAGCACCGAACTGGACGCGGGCGCGTCCCAGGTCGTCGTGGTGGAACGCGACACGGCCCGTGCCCGGTCGCTGGCCTCCCTGTGGAACAAGGCGATCCGCGGCTGTGCCGACCGGGTCGAGCAGGAGGATCCGCAGATCCGGGCCGAGGGCAGGGACCTGGGCCGGGTGCCGGTGGAGGACGGTGCCCGGCTGTACGGGGTGCACACGGCACACGACTTCGGCAGCAGCGACGTCCATCTCTTCGCGGTGGGCCGGGACGGGCGTACCGTCACCGTGGTCACCTGGGGCAGCATGGGCGACTTCGACGACGCGCCGGTCGCGGCGTTCCGCAAGACCGCGCGTACGGCGGTGAACAAGCTCGGCTGACCGCACTGCGCCCGGCCGGGCACCTGTGGAGACATCCGCAAAAAGATCTTGCAGCGCAGCCGGGTCGCCGACTGCGCGACGCCGGAACGGGCGGTGGAGCCGGCCGCCCACGTGTCGTCCGCGCCCGGGCCCGGCGGCGCACCGCTGGACATGCCGATCGAGGTGCGCCAGGTGATGTACGCGCAGCCCGAGGAACCGTGAGCGTTCCGGCCGGAGCGGACGGGCCGGTGAACGGGGACGCGGCCGTCGCGGGCGCCGCGGTCGGCGGACACGAGGCGGCGGTCCGTGACTACCGCGCGGCCGCGCCCGTACGACGAGCCTGCCGGAGCGGCACCACCCGACGGTCCGCGCTGCGCGGCTCGGCAGGGGCACCGGGCGGGGGTGAGGCACACCGGCCCCGACCGCTCCCCGCTCCGCCGTCACCTCGTCCCACCTCGCCCTCTCTCACCGCGACCCGTCCCGCCCGGCCTGGTCCGCCGTGCCTCCCGGCGGTCCGCGGCCTCCGGGGCCGCCGCCGAGGGCCTTCCGTCCGGGGCGTCCGCGGCGTCCGCTTCGGCCTCCCGCCCCACGAGCCCCGGCGCGAGGAGCAGCGTCACGACCACCGAGGCCGCGGCCATCGCTCCCATCGCCGCCGCGGGCGAGGTGAACTGGGCGAGGGCGCCCGCGAGTGCCGCCGCGAGGCCCTGGGCCGTGAGCATGCCGGAGGTGTGCAGCCCGAGGGCTTGGCCGCGCAGGCCGTCAGGGGTCAGTTCCATCAGCCGCTCCTGGAGCAGCAGGCCGGCGGCGAAGCCGACCGAGGCAAGCACCACGGCCGCGGCGGCGAGCGGCACCGGCGGATGCAGGGCGAGCAGGAGGTACGGGCAGGCCAGGAGCAGCCGGAGCGGGGCGCCGAGCCGCCGGCGGAGGCGGGCCGGTACGAAGCGTCCGACCAGGACGTCGCCGGTCAGCATGCCCAACGCCCCCGCCGCGTAGAGGAGTCCGGCGTGCCGTGGGGCATACGGTACGAAAAGGGCATCGCAGCCGACGACGAGCCCGTTGGGCACCCAGAGCGCGAGGTAGACGCGGCGCCGTTGGGCGGACGACCACAGCAGTGCGTTGTTCCGCCAGGTCTCGGCGACCGACGGCCGCCCCGAGGCCCGGGGCGCCCGGCGGCTGAGGCCCGCGCGGGCGACGGCCGCGGCGGCGGCGTACAGCGCCGCCGCCATGAGCAGCGTGCCGCGCGGTGAGAGCACGGTGAGCAGTGCGGCCCCTGCCGCGAAGCCGCAGATCTGCATCGTGCCGACGCACATGTTGAGCACCGAGCGGCCCAGCAGGTAGCCGTCGGCCGTGAGCGTCTCGTGGAGCAGTCCCCCGCGCACCCCGCCCCCGAGGGCAGCGAGGGGTCCAAGGCCGAACAGCACGGCGAACACCGCCCATACCGGCAGAGCGGGTACGGCCATGACCGCGGTTCCGAGCGCGGTGACGGCCGGCAGCACCGTCAGCGCGGCGCGCGGCGGCAGCCGGTCGGCGGCGGACAGCAGGGTCGTGGCGCCGATCACCTGGGCGAGCGAGGGACCGAACATGGCCAGGGCGGACAGCAGCGGGGAGCCCGTCGCCGAGTGGACGAGCGTGCCCAGTGCCAGTCCGCCCACCGTCTGCGCGGCGGTCTGGGCGCTGGTGCCGAGGAACAGCGGGGTGAACTCCGGTGCGCGGAAGAGCTCTCGGTAGATACGCATGGGCGGAGTCTGAGCGGATCGCGCCGGCGGCGTTACTGTTTCGCGGGGAGGCGAAACGATGGGGTGGTGGCAGGTCGGAGCGGACACGCTCGCGGAGAGCCGGTTCGTGGTGTCGCCGCTGGCCGAGACGACGGCGAGCCTGATGTCCCTCGCCCGGCGCACCTCGGGTCATCCGGGTGGGCGGGCCTGGCTCGAAACCCATCTGCCCGCGTACCGGGAGCGGTTGGCGGCCGATCCGGTCACGGAGCAGCTCGTGCGGGCGGCTCTCGGCCGCAGCTGGATCGCGGATTTCCTCACCCCGGCGCCGGGAGCAGCCGTCGACCCGGTGTTGGAGGAGGAGCTGGCGCGGATACGGGACACCCCGGCGGCGACTGCACGGGCCGACCTGGAGGTCTCGCTCGGCGGTCCGCTGCCGGGCCCGCTGCTCCGCGACGATCTGCCCGCACGGGCGGCGGGTCTGCTGGAGTGGGTGTGGGAGCGGACCGTGCTGCCGTACTGGCCCCGCCGCCGGAGGGTCCTCGAGGCCGATGTGGTGGCCCGTGCGGGGCGGTTGAGCCGGGACGGATGGGCCGCCGTGATCGGCGGGATGCGTCCGGGCCTGGTGTGGCTCGGCGGGGGTCGGCTGCAGATCAACACGCACGACAACCCGCCGCGGGAAATCACCTGTGCGCGGCTGCTGTTCGTCCCGGTCACCCAGGACCACGGCTGGGTGGCGTGGGAGCATCCGCATCGCTACGCGGTGGTCTATCCGTGCGCCGGCGTGCTGACCGGCGAGGACCGCTCCTCGGTGCCGCGGCCCCTGGAGCGCCTCCTGGGCCCGGCCCGGGCACGGGTCCTGGTGCTGCTCGGGACCCCGAAGAGCACGACGCAACTGGTCGCCCTGACCGGCCAGGGCCTGGGTTCGGTGGGCCGCCATCTCAGGGTGCTGCTCGACGCCGGTCTGGCCGTACGCAGGCGCGACGGCCGGTCCGTCCTCTACCACCGCACGGCCGCGGGCGAGGTGCTGGTCAGGGCGCAGGAGCCCGGCTGAGGCGACGTACGGGGCGCGCCGGGAGGGGCGGCCGACCGGGAGCGGCGCCCCGCCAACCGGAAGCCCCGCCACGGGGAAGCCCTGTCATCCGGAAGTCCACCATCCGGCAGCCCCGCCACCCGGGAGCCCCCATCCGGAAGTCCACCACCCCCGGAAGCCGACCCGCCCGGCGCCCGGTTGGGGCCTTTCAGCCCATGTGGAACAGGGGCCCCGTGAGCGTCAGCCCGAGGTCGTGGCCCGCGTAGGCGAAGAACGCCAGCATCACCAGCGCCGCCCCGCCGAGGGCGGCGTCCTTCAGGAACGAGATCTGTTCCGTCTGGCGCGTCTGGGGATCGGTCTCCTTCCAGAACGCATGCATGATCAGCGCGGTGGGGAAGACGAAGACCGCGATCAGCAGGGCGCCCAGGTCGGCCCAGACGCCGAGCACGATGCTCAGGCCGCCGAGCAGCATGATCACTCCGCTCAGCAGGGTCGCGGCCTCCGCGGCGGGCACGCCCTTGGACGCGGCGTAGGCACCCAGTTGCTTGTGCTGGGTGAGGTGCCCCACCGCCGACGAGAGGAACACGATCGCGAACAGGATGCGCCCAATCAGGACCAGGACATCCATGCCGGCCTCCCGGGTTCAAGAGAGCGATGGTCTCCGCCTCAATTGTCCACCGGGCCGGGGCAACGATCAGGTCGAGGCATCGCCGCAGGTCAGAGGCGCGGGCAGGAGGAGCCCGGATGGCTCCCCGGGGCCGCGCGGGGGGTGACAAGGGTTTTCCCCGTATCGGGTTCACCTCGCCGTTCCCTACTGTCTGCCGCACCGGCGGATCCCGGCCAACTGACCTGAATGTCAGGTGCATGTTAACCCTGGGTGACGTCCGGTGGCGGCTCTTGACCAGGGGCCGTCGCGCAGGAGGCGGCGCACGGGCTCACCCGGCCCGGGGCACCACGGATCGCACCCCCACAGCGAACCGCGGGACCCATGCGCCGCCCCTCTGCGTTCCGCACCGTCAGTTGAAAGGGATCATCTTGAACGGTTCCGGACGGAGACTCATATCCGTCGTGGCCGCGAGCGCCACGATTCTGGGTGCCGCCGCCACTTCCTCCGTGGCCTTCGCCGCCGCCTCGGGGGAACCCTCGCCGAAGCCCGCTCCGGCTTCGCAGGCGATGACCGCAATCCCCTCCTCGCCCGTCGAGAAGGTCATCGTCACCTACAAGCCCCAGGCCGCAGAGGCGGGTTCGAACACCGCCGCCGCCGGGGACGCCAAGGCCAAGGGCTCCGAGACCGGGGAGAGCCTGCGCTTCGAACGCCGGCTCGCCGGGGGCGCCGCCCTGGTCGACCTGGGCGGCGAGACCTCGAAGAAGGACCTCGCCGAGGTCATGGACGCCTTCCGCGCCGACCCCTCGGTCGCCTCCGTGGAGCCGGACATCCGCGCCTACGCGATGGCCGTCACCCCGAACGACACCGATTACACCAAGCAGTGGGACCTGTTCGAGGCCACGGGCGGGATGAACGTCCCCGGCGCCTGGGACAAGACCACGGGCAGCGGTGTCACCGTCGCCGTCATCGACACCGGCTACGCCGCCCACTCGGACCTGGCCGCAGGCGTCGTCTCCGGCTACGACTTCATCTCCAGCTCCGCGGACGCCCGTGACGGCAACGGGCGTGACAGCAACGCCAAGGACGAGGGCGACTGGAACGCCACCGACAACGAGTGCGGTCTCGGTTCCAAGGCGAGCGGCTCGTCCTGGCACGGCACGCACGTCGCGGGCACCATCGCCGCCACCACGAACAACGGCAAGGGCGTCGCGGGCATCGCGTACAACGCGAAGATCCAGCCCGTGCGGGTGCTCGGCAAGTGCGGTGGCTCGTCCTCGGACATCGCCGACGCCATCACCTGGGCCTCCGGCGGCAGCGTCCCCGGCGTCCCGGCGAACCCGACCCCGGCGAAGGTGATCAACCTCAGCCTCGGCGGTGCCAGCTCCACCTGCCCGAGCGTCTACCAGAACGCCATCAACGGCGCCGTGTCCCGCGGCACCACGGTGGTCGTCGCGGCCGGCAACAGCAACGCCAACGCCTCGGGCTTCACCCCCGCCAACTGCGCCAACATCATCAACGTCGCGTCGACGAGCCGTGAGGGCAACCGGTCCTTCTACTCCAACTTCGGCTCGAGCGTCGACGTGGCGGCGCCCGGCGGCGAGACCCGCCGCGCCACCGACACGCCCGGCACCGTCACCACCCCCGAGAACGGCATCCTCTCCACGCTGAACTCGGGCACCACCACCCAGTCCGCCGAGAACTACAAGCCCTACCAGGGCACTTCGATGGCCGCCCCGCACATCGCAGGTCTCGCCGCGCTGCTGGAATCCGTCAAGCCGGCACTGACCCCGGCCGACATCGAGTCGGCGATCAAGGCCAACGCCCGTCCGCTGCCCGGCACGTGCACCGGCGGCTGCGGCACCGGCATCGCCGACGCCACGAAGACCGTCAACGCGGTCTCCGGCACCACGCCCGGCGGCACGACCTTCACCAACGGTACGGACGTCACGATCGCGGACAACTCGACGGTCTCGTCCTCGATCGCCGTCACCGGCCGCACCGGCAACGCCCCCGCCGCCCTCAAGGTCGACGTGGACATCAAGCACACCTGGCGCGGTGACCTGGTCGTCGACCTGGTCGCCCCGGACGGGACCGTGCGCAACCTGAAGGCCTCGTCCGGTTCGGACAGCGCGGACAACGTCCTCGCCACCTACACCGTCGACGCCTCCAGCGAGGTCGCCAACGGGACCTGGAAGCTGCAGGTCCGCGATGTGGCATCAGGTGACACCGGATACATCGACACCTGGAGTCTCACTTTCTGAGACACCGGCGTGACCGACATCCATGCAGGTCAGGGGCGCGTCCGCGGACATGATCCGCGGGCGCGCCCCGCTGTCGGCCCGGTCCAGACCTGTCCGCATGCCGGACACGAGGCCTGGACGGGGCCGATCTGATTCGTATCCTCTGCTCGAACGGGCAGGGGGCCCGCGCACGCCGGAAGGTGGTGGTGGGTACGTGAACGTCAGTGCGTACCTCCCCCGCGCCGGTGTGGGAGGACCCCCGGTACCGGTCGGCCGGGCCGAACTCCTCGACCGCCTCGACCGCGTCCTGCACTCGCGCGGGCGCGCGCTCCTCACCGGCCCCGCGGGGGTCGGCAAGTCCGAGGTGGCGCTCGCCATCGCCGCTCGCGCCGAGGCACGCGGAGAGCAGGTGCTGTGGCTCGCCACGCTCCCCACCGACCGCGGGATCCCGGGTGCGGCCGCGGCCGCGCTCGTGGCCTCGGTCGCCGCGTCGGCGACCGACCCCGGACCGCAGACGGGCCCCGACACGAGCGGCCGGAAGGCAGACGCGGATCAGGACGCCCTCCGGGCGCTGCCCGGCCCCCAGCGCGCCGCGGTGGCCATGCTGTGCCGTGAGGCTCCCGTACCCGAGGAGGGCTGGGACCGCATCGCCCTGCGCCTCGCACTCGCCGGGATCCTCCGTACGCTCGCCGCCCGCACTCCCGTCCTGCTCGTCGTCGACGGAGTCCAGCGGATGGACCCGGAGAGCGCGGACCTGCTGCGCTTCGCCCTCCATCTGGCCCCGCCCGCGCTGCGGGTCATCGCCGTGGAGACCCCGGACGCCGAGGCCTACGCCCCCGGCTCCCCCGGTGACGGCCCGGAACCGCTGTGGGTCCCCTCCGAGGCGGACGTGCTGAACGTGGCACCGCTGCACGCCGACGAGATCGCCGAACTCCTCATCCACCACCGGCTCCCGTCGCGGATGGCCGGCCGTATCCACCGGGCGAGCGGCGGCAATCCGCGACTCGCGCTCGCCATCGGCCGTTCCCTCGCCGACGCGCGGACCCCGGTGCACCACGCGGAGGCGCTGTCCCTGTCGGGCCGCGCCCGCGACCTCGCCCGGCAGCTCCTCGGCGTGGCCTCCCCCGACGTGCGTGCCACGCTGCTGCTCGCCGCGCTCGCGCTGCGGCCCTCGGCCTCGCTGATCCGCCGGGCCGGTCGCCCCACCGCGGAGTCCGACCTGGCCACGGCCGAACGGGCCGGGCTGATCACCCTCACCGAGGACGGGACGGTCGCCTTCACGGCCGGGGTGCTGCCGTCGACACTCGTGCACGACGCCTGCTGGATCGAGCGCAGCCGGGGGCACGCCGCGCTCGCGCGGGTCGTGGACGACCCGGTGGAGGAGGTACGGCACCGGGCGCTGGCCACGGACGTACCCGACGAGCGGCTGGCGGCCGAGGTGGCCGCCGCGGCCGACTCCGCCCGGCGCCGCGGCAACAGCCCACTGGCGGCCGAACTCGCCCTGCTGGCCGCGGAGTCCACGCCCGGTAGGGAGGGTGCGCAGCGGATCGCGCGGCTCGTGGACGCCGCCGAGGAGGCCGCCCGGGCCGCGCGGGCCGACCTGGCGGTGCGGGCCGCCACGGACCTCCTCTCCCGGGACGCCGCGCCCGCCGACCGGGTCCGCGCCCGGCTCGCGGTGCTGGACACCGCGGGACAAGGGCTCACCGACCTCGACGAGATCTACGTGCACGCCATGGAGGACTCGGAGGGCGACACCGCGCTGCGGGCCGCCGTACAGCTCCGCCTCGCGGTGAAGTACGTACTCGCCGACGGCGACCCCGTACGGTCACGGGCGGCCGCCGTCGACTCGGCGGAACTGGCCTCCTCCGTCGGCGACGCGAAGACGGCGGCACGGGCCCTGACCGTCCGGGCGCGCATGGAGCGCTTCCTGGGCTCGCCGGACGCGGAGCGGGTGCTCGCCGAGGCGCGGGCCCTGGAGATGGTCGACCGACCGCTCGGAGTCCGCAACGCCGCGCAGATACTGACGATCCGTCACGCCCTGTTCGACGACCGGCTCGGCGACGCCCGGGACCAGCTCAACGCGCTGCTGCCCCTGGTCGAACGGCGCGGCACCGTCGAGGACGCCATCGAGCTGTTCAACACCTCCGCCGAGGTCGAGGCGCGCCGGGGCCAGTGCGCGGCTGCGCTGTCGCACGCCGGACGGTCGCTGGCCCTGACCCTGGAGGCGGGCCTCTCCCCGGGGCCCGCCTGGTACTCGCTGGCCCTCGCCGAGACCGCCGGGGGCAGTTTCGCCCGCGCCGCCGGCTATGCGCGCCGCAGCGCCCAGGCATCCGAGGAGGAGGGGGACCACGTCTTCCTGTCCCGCAGCCTCTACGCGCTCGGCCGGGTCCAGCTCGTCACCGGCGACGTGGCCAACGCCCTGGAGACCCTGCGGCGGGTCCAGGCCGGGGAGCGCGCCCAGTCCGCGGTGGACCCGTCCATGCTGCGCTGGCACGAGGAGCTGGCCGAGGCGCTGCTCGCCAACGACGCCCCGGAGGAGGCCGCCGCGGTGCTGTCAGGCGTCCGGCCGGTCGCGGAACGGCTGGGCCGCACGACGGTGCTGCTCGGCTGCGACCGGGTGTACGCGCTCTGCCTGGCGGCGACCGGGAAGGCCGACGAGGCGGCCGTGCTGCTGTCGGACACCGCCGACCGGTTCGGCGACGCGGGACTGCCGCTGGAGCGCGGCCGGGCGCTGATCGCGCTCGCCCGGGTGGAGCGCCGCCGCCGCAGGCGCTCCGCGGCCCAGCAGGCGCTGCACGCCGCGGCGACCGTCTTCGAGCGGTCGGGCGCGGCGCCCTGGCTGGCGCTGGCGTCGGAGAGCCCTTCGGGCACCGTCGAGCCCGCGCCCTCCCGCGACGGCGCGCTGTCGTCCCTGACGGAGGCGGAGCTGCATCTGGCGCTGCTCGTCGGGCAGGGCGCGAGCAATCAGGAGGCGGCGGCGCGGCTGTATCTCAGCGTGAAGACCGTCGAAGCCCGGCTGACCCGCATCTACCAGAAACTGGACGTCCGTTCGCGGGCGCAGCTGGCCACCTCTCTGAACGCCTGGCCGGGGCTGAGACCGCCGGCGATCCCGGCTGACGGGCCCGCGGCCTGCTGAGCGGGCTCGCCCGGCACGGGGTGGCCGGGCACGCCCGCGCGGGCCGGCGCCTCCGCCCCGGCGCCACGATCACCGTACGTGGCCATGCGACCGCCGCGGTGCCGTCGGCCCCGGTGGCGGGCCGGCCCGCACCGGGTGTGAATCGGCGGGCACGCGCGCACCGCGCCGGTGGCCGCGATGCCGGCGGGGTCGCGGTGGTGGCGCCCAGGAGGCGGCGGGCGATGGCCGGGAACACCATTGACCTCACCGACGAGCGCGCCCGTGCGGCCGGGTCGTGGACGGGCTGCTACCAGGAGAACGACGCGTCCGGGCTCTTCGTCGACAAGGTGACCATGCCTGGGGCTGCCGCCGGCACCAACCACGAGTTCCACGACGGCAGGGTGCGGGCAAGGACCGTCGCCATGACGGCACGGCCCTCCAGGACGAGCGCAGTGCCGGTCACGGGGGCTGAGCGGGCCGGGCCGAGGGGCGCCGGCGGGCCGTGAGCCGCAGCACTCCGGGGCCGGCGACGTGGGCTGCGCGGACAACGCCGAGGGGCCGGGTCGGAAGATTCCGACCCGGCCCCTCGGCTGCGACTTCGAAAAGTCGGGACGACAGGATTTGAACCTGCGACCCCTTGACCCCCAGTCAAGTGCGCTACCAAGCTGCGCCACGTCCCGGTGCCCGTCTGACCTGGGGTTTCCCCCGGCCGAACGCGCACGAGAACCATACCGCACTTCGCCGGGTGGTCACGAACCGATTGCCGGTCGACCCCAAGCGTGGTTGACGCTGCACTGTGGGCCCCGTGACGCGCACCGGACCCACACGACGGGTGACGGCGCTTACGGCCCCACCAGGGCCGGGACCGCCCGACGGCCCCGAGGACGGGGGACGGGAAGCACGGGCCCGCCGCCGGCTCGACGCCCTGCGGGTGGTCCACGACCGGGTGCCCGGCGTCCCCGGAGACCGCCGGTCCGGCGGGTGCCGGCCGGCTACCGCCGCGGAGGCGCTGCCGCGGAGGCCCGGCCGGGGACGACCGGGTCCACGGACGGCCGCCGATCCCGTCGAGCGAGCACACAGGGCCGGTCGACGGCGCCCGGCCCCCGACCGTCGGGGAGGGCCGCGGCGGTGCGGTGATCGCCGTGGGGCCGATGCCGGACCCGGTCCCGGCGGCGGCAGAGGGCGTGGACGTCACGGTGCCGTGTGCGACGGCCGTCCGGCCCCGGACGGATCGGCCGGCCCCGGGCGCCGGCGCGCACCGCCGAGCGGGCGTCCGCGTGCCTCAGCCGGGACTGCCCCTCCGGCCCGTCACCCCTGGTCCCTGCTCGGCGGGGCGAGCCACCCGGCGACGGCCTCCGCGATGGGCAGACCGGTCTCGAGTTCGATGAAGCCGAACTGGCCGCCCTGGTTGCACTCCAGGAACCACCACAGCCCCTCCTCGTCCTCGGCGAAGTCGAACGCCGCGTACGCGAGTCCGGCGAGGCTCATGTAGTCCCGCACGGCCCGGGCGATGCGCTCCGTGACGTCGACGGCCTTCCAGGGCTGGCCGGTGTCGCCGTACCGCCCGTCCACCTGCCCCTCCGCGGAGAGCTTCCGGGCGGCGAACAGGCGGGTGCCAACGGCAGTCAGCCGGATGTCGGCGCGCTTGGGTACGTACTGCTGGAGCAGCGTCGGCCCGGCGGCCACACCCGAGAAGTCGGTGTCGGGCGGGATGCGGGTGGTGGGCAGGGACACCGGCGGATCGCCGGGCGGCGGCCCGGAGGCGGATTTCACCACGATGTCCCGGTACTGCGCGGCGAACTGCCGCGCCACGCGCGGGAAGGTCGTGATGACGGTGGGGGGCACGGCGAAGCCGCTGCGGTGGGCGAGGCTGAGCTGCCAGGGCTTGCAGCGGGCCTGCGCCGACACACACGGGTGGTTCATCCAGCGTGCGGTGGCCGAGTAGAGCATTCCGTACAGGGCCTGCTCGGTCTCCGCGGTCAGCCAGGCCGACGGCTCCTCGGCGTGGGCGGCCGGCTCGCCCGGTCTGCGCACCCATATCGACCGCAGGGCGCCCATGCTCAGGAGCCGGCCGTCGGTCGACAGATGGCCGTAGAAGTCACCGCGTACGTACTCGGCGGACAGGGCGGCCTCGCCGGGGAGATCGGCGGGGTCCAGCCGCACGAGGGGCACTCCCCGGTCGTGCAGCTTCGCGATCACCATGTCCGCGGTGACGTCTTGACGGCACGTCAATATCAGTACGGTCATTGCTGCGCCGGGCCGTCAGTCGTCGAAGTGGGTCTTGGAGCCGGCGGTGGACGTCGTCGTGCCGGTGACCAGGATCAGATCCCGGTCGACGATGGCCGGCTGCCCGTCCGGAAGCACATTCAGCTGCAGGGCGGAGTCGTAGGTGTACGGCAGCGTCACCGCAGGACTCTCGGCCGGAAGTACGTAGTTCAGTACAAACGGTCGCATGAGTCTCCTTCGTCGACTGTCTGGGCACACGTAACAGTACGTGCCGATGATGTAGGGCACTCATTACTATCCGTTACTTCCAGCGGTACTGGCAGTGAATGTCGTCACAGCGGACGGACCCCACGGGATCGCCCCATCGGTAGACGGATGGGGGAATGCGTGGGGTTCCCTCGTGAGAGCACTGAATGGTGTAGACCGATGTGAACATCCCGTGAAGACGGGCGAGTTGAGCCATCACCGGTGATCGCGCGCACATACGCCATGACCGTCCGTCACGCGCGCGCTCCTCCGCATACACGCCATGACCATGTGTCACACACTTCCGTCACCCATGTCGCCAGGATGACCGTGCGTCACACCCGTCCGCGGGTCGCGCACACACCATCACCGTGCGTAACAGGCGCGCACCGGCCCGCGCGCGGATCCCGCGTACTCACGGGCGTCGCGCGCCGGCGCGGCACGCGTGCGACTGTCCCGTGCCTCCGCGCCCCGCGCTCCTGCCCCGGTGCGCCTTTGCGCCCGGGGCGTCGCGGCAGTCAGGACCCGGGCACCCCACCCAGTTCGGGATGGGCATCGAGCAGCCGTCGGGGAGCCGCCTGCCGCCAGGAGTCGAGCAGGACGGCGTACAACTCCTCCTCGTCGTCCAGCGCGCCGAGCCGCACCCGCAGCCAGGCGTGGTTGTCGTCGTGCCCCTCGCGGACGAAGAACTTGTGCGGCTCGGCGGCGATCAGCTCCTCGCGGTCCTCCTCGGGGCACTTCACCCCGATCACCTGGTCGTCGCCGTCGATTGAGGCGAAGATCCTCCCGCCCTCCCCGGCCCGGAACGTGGGCATGCCCCAGGCGGTCTTCTCCACCGCGCCGGGCAGCGCGAGCGCGATTCTGCGTACGTCGTCGGCAGTGGCCATCCTCCGACGGTACGACGCCCCACCGACAGCGCCGGGAGTCCTCCGGCGGGCGGCACGGCGCCACCTGCCGCCCCCGACCGGCACCTCATCCGCCGGCTGCGCCCCTCACGCCCGATCGCCCGGCCGGGATCACACCCGCTTGTCCAGCCAGGCCACCAGATCCTGCTGGACCTCCTCACGGTTGGTCTCGTTGAGGATCTCGTGGCGGGCGCCGTCGTACGCCTTCCACGTCAGGGACTCCGTGCCGACGTAGCGGAAGTCCTCGAGCAGTTCGTGGACCAGGGTCATCCCCTGGTGGCAGGGGTCCTCCGTGCCGACGGCGACGTGGACGGGCAGGTCGGCCGGAAAGCGGGCCAGGTTCCGCGGGTCGTTGATCTTCCGCACGGCGCGCAGCCAGTCGAGGGCAAGCCCCGTGCTGAAGGGGAAGCCGCAGCGCTCGTCCACGGCGTACGCGTCGACCTCGTCCTCGTCGCGGGAGAGCCACTCGAAGCCCGTCCGGTGCGGGTACGGGTCGTTGAAGGACGCAAAGAGCTCGGAGACGTAAGCGGACGGGGCCGCGCGGCCCTCGGCGGCGACCCGCTCCTCGAGACGGGTGATGGAGCCCTCGATGTCGGCACCCGGCAGCGTGCGGAACGCTCCGGAGAGGATCAGACCGCTGAGATCGTCCGGGTACTCCTGGACGTAGTCGCGGGCGAGCATGGAGCCCAGGCTGTGCCCGAGGACCACCACCGGAACCCCCGGGTGGAGCAGCCTCGCCTGGTCGCCGACCGCCTTGACGTCCTCGACCACGGCCCGCCAGCTGTCGTAGCCGTCGACCGGTGCGGCATCGGGTGTCTCCGCGACGCCGTAGCCGCCGGTGGACGGGGCCGTCGCCCCGTGCCCCCGGTGGTCGGAGGCGATCGTCCCGTAACCGTGGGCGGCGAGATGGCGGGCGAACCTGTCGTACCGCAGCGCGTGCTCCGACGCTCCGTGGAGGATCTGCACGAGGGCCCGGGGGCGGCCGCTCTCCGGCAGCCAGGAGTACGTGGCGATCTGCACGCCGTCGGCGGCATCCAGCAGTCCGGGGCGGTATGCGGTCGCGGTCATGGGGGCCGGCCTCCTCGGTCGGACGGTCACGGGGATACGTGGGGTCCCTCCCCCGGTCGCCGCCGGTCACACCCCACGGGCCCCGAATGCGCTTGCCGCGCCGGTCGCTTCCGACCCATTGACCCCCTGTGAGCCGGGTAACTACGCTGTGCGACGCATCCAGAAAGCGCTTTCTAGCAACGACGACCCGCCCAGCCGTCTCATCAGCACCGGGAGCGCCATGAGCAGTCGAAGAGCCCCGTCCCCCGTCACCGTCCTCACGGCACTGCTGGCGCTGGTCCTCGGCCTCGGCATCACCGCTGTCGCGGCTGCGGTACTGAGCCGGGAGGGGCCCCGTGCCGGCCGCGTCGGCGGGCCGGCACGGGGGTCCCCGCGCGGGACGTCAGCGTGTCGCGGACGCCGTCACGAGGTGCTTGTAGAAGAGCGTCGTGGGACGCAGGGTGCCGGCCGGGTCCGCGGCGAAGCCGGGGATGACTCCGGCGGCGGTCCACCCCGCGGAGCGGTAGAGGCCCTCGGCGGGGCTGCCCGTCTCCGTGTCCAGGACGAGAAGGGTGGCGCCGCGCTCGGCCGCGCCGTGTTCCGCCGCGGACAGCAGGGCCCGGCCGAGCCCGCGTCCCCGGGCCTCGCGGTGGACCAGGAGCTTCGCGATCTCGGCGCGGTGGCGGCCGTTGGGGTACGCGGTGAAGCCGACGCTCACGGTGCCGGCGACGCGCTCGCCGTCGCGCGCCACCCAGAGCACGCGGCCGCCTTCGGCGAGCGCAGGGCCGTGCGAGGTCCACCAGCTCTCGGCGGCGGTGCGGTCGAGCGGGGCGAGGAAACCGACGGACGCGCCGCCGTCGACCGCGTCGACCAGCAGCTCGGCCAACTGCGGCGCGGTGTGCCGGAGTTCTGCGGCTTCCAGCCGGGAGACGGTGAACCCGGTCACGGCAGCACGACCACGGCGTAGCGGGCCGCGTCCGGGCCCGGGCAGCGGAAACGTGTCGGACCCCAGAGGCGGAATCGCAGGCAGTCGCCCGGGCGCAGTTCGTGCGTCGTCTCGCCGACGGTGATCTCGACGATGCCCTCGAGCATCCAGATGTGCTGTTCCATGCCGGGCACCGGGGGCGCGTCGTACGCGAGGTCGGCTCCGGGGGCGAGCCGCGATTCGACCACCTCGGCGCGCATCCCGGTGTGCGGCGGTGACACGGAGCGGCGGACGAAGCCGGCGGACTCGTCGGTCCACACGGTCTGCTCGGCGGCGCGGACGAGCTGTGCGGGCGCCGCCTCCACCTCGCCGAGCAGCTGGGACATCGTCCTGCCGTGCACCGCGCACAGCTTGCCCAGCAGTGAGGCGGTGGGGCTGATCTCGCCCCGCTCGGCACGCGACAGGGTCGATCGGCTCACCCCGCTGCGCCGCGCCAGTTCGTCCAGCGACCAGCCGCGTTCGGCCCGCAGGCCAGCGAGCCGTACCGCCAGTCGCACGTCGACGGGGTCGCGCTGCCCGCCGTCCTGAGTACCTTCTCTCACATTCGGCACGATATCCCGGATACGGGATGCGATCGAGTCCGGGGCCGCTCAGCCGAACGCGGAGGCCGCCCCCGGCAGATCCCTCATACGGCCGGCCGCCTCGCGGAACTCCGAGCCCGGGCACACGCTCGTGTCGCGAGCGTCCCCCGCATCTCCGCCTGGATGAGGATGTTGCGCCCGGGCGGTCCGCCACTCCAGGAGCGCGGCGCGCCGGAGGCATACCCGATGGCGTGGCGCGGCCCGCCGACCCGCCCGCCGCCCAGCCGCACCTCCCCGGCGGAGGCGGCAGACCCACACCAGCGTCAGCAGGGTGGACTTGCCGCAGCCGAACGGGCCGACGACGGCGGCGGACTCGCCCGGGGCGACGTCGAGCGATCCACGGTGCGGATGGAGAGGGGCGTGGCGCACGTACCGGACGCGCCCGGTCTCGGGGTGGAAGTGGACGAGAGGGTCGTGCGGCGGCTCGCCGTCGATGTGCTGGAGCGGCGGGCATGAGGCGATGGCCGAGCAGGGGGCCGGACGACCCCGGGGGCGCCGCCGGACGGCCCGGGGGCGTGCGCCAGGACAGGGCGTGCGCCGGTCAGCGCCCCGGTACGCCGGGACCAGTGCCCATTCAACAACGGTCGAATCCCGATGACTTGAGGGCATTTCCGTACCTGTGAGGCCTGGCCGACCGCGACCGGAAGCGGAATGCTGTCCCTCGGTGCCATATGCCCGCACAACCTTTGCCGAGGGTATGTGGCAGAAAGAGGACCCGCAGGCATGCCCTGCGGGCGAACCGGACGGGCCGCTACCAGCAGGGACACAGCTTCAATCACACGTCAACGGATTGCAATCCGGCCAAAGTTGGCCGCCGAGTTGTACCACTCGTAAGCGATCAACACCATGAGGTGGTCGGCCTGTACGGGACGGGACCATGCCGATGCACCACCTGCTCGAACACTCGCGCGAGCAGGCGTTTCGCAGAGGAGGGCTCGCGTGGACGGGTACTTCGCCAGTCGGCTTCATCATCAACTCCGTGAGCGGGTGCGGCACTTCGCCGAGGGCGAGGTCCGCCCTCGCATTCCGGCCATGGAGGCCGCCCGTACGGTGCACCGCGAGCTCTCGCGGCTCATCGCGCGGCAGGGCTGGCTCGGAGCGACGATCAGCAAGGGCCATGGCGGGATGGGTGTCGGACATCTCGCCAAGACCATCATCATCGAGGAACTGTCCCGGGTGAGCGGCGCGATGGGGGCCATGGTCCAGGCCTCCCAACTGGGCGTCGCCAAGATCGTCCACTTCGGGAACGAGGAGCAGAAGAAGACCTGGCTCCCCCTGATCGCGGCCGGCGAGTGCCTGCCGACGATCGCGGTCACCGAACCCGAGTCGGGCGGCCATGTGCTGGGCATGAGCGCCACCGCCGTACGTGACGGCGACGACTACGTCATCAACGGCCGAAAGGTGTACGTCGGCAACAGTCACGTCGGTGATCTGCACGGGGTCGTCGTCCGGACGGGGCCGGGTTCCAAGGGGCTCACGGCCTTTCTGGTGGAGTCCGGCCGCCCGGGATGCCGCACGGGCGAGCAGAAGCCCACCATGGGCCTGCACGGCTTCAGTTTCGGCGAGCTCCACTTCGACGACTGCCGGGTTCCGGCGGCCAACCGGCTCGGCGAGGAGGGGGACGGACTCGCCGTCGCCTACTCCTCCAGCGTGCTCTACGGCCGCGCCAATCTGACCGCCGTCGCACTCGGCATACACCAGGCCGTCCTGGAGGAGACCACGCGGTTCTGTGCCGAACGCCACCGCTACGGCAAGCCGCTGCACGAACTGCCGTCCGTCAAGCTGAAGCTGGGACAGCTCCAGTCACGGCTGATGACGGCACGGCTCGCCGCCTACCACGCGGTGCATCTGCTGGACCAGGGACTGGCGTGCGACGCGGAGCTGATGAACGCCAAGCTCGTCAACGTCGAGTCCGCACTGGACTCGGCGCGGAACGCGATGGAGATACACGCGGCGTCGGGCTTGTTCGCCGAGCGGCCGATCGAGCGCTACCTCCGCGACGCGCACCACATCTTCGCGCCCGCGGGCACCTCCGACATCCAGCTCCTCAGACTGGCCGAGGTGGCCCTGGGCCAGTCGAAGGGACAGTGGTCCGAGCGGCTGGCGGAGCTGACGCGCATGGAGGCGCTGGTCTGAGCCCGGACGGGCGGAAGGAGCGACGGCACATGCGAAGCGGAACACACGGCGTCCCCGGGAGCCCTGCGGCCTTCCCGGGGACGTCACCGCTTCACGGTCACAACAGCCCGTCCTCGCGTCGGTGGATCTGCTCGACCAGTTCCGCCGCGAGCGACTTGATGGTCTCCAGGCCCGCCCGGCCCCACGGCCGCGGTTCGGTGTCCACCACGCAGATCGTGCCCAGGGCGATGCCCGTGCGGTCGATCAGCGGTGCGCCGAGGTACGAGCGGATTCCGATCTCGTCGACGACCGGATTGCCCGCGAACCGCGGGTAGTCGCACACGTCCTCCAGCACGAGCGCCTTGCGCCGTACGACCACGTGCGGGCAGTAGCCGTGATCGCGCGCCATGAAGCGGCCCACGTCACCGCCGCTCGCGGCACCGAGGTCGCCGCCGCCCGCGTGGGTGCCGGCGGGGGTGTGCAGCCCCGCGAAGAACTGCCTGTGCTCGTCGATGAAGTTGACCATCGAGTAGGGCGCGCCCGTCACCTCAGCGAGCTTGTGGGCGAATTCGTCGAACGCCGGCTCGGGCCGCTCCCCCAGCCCGAGCTGACGCAGCCGCTGCACCCGGGTGGGAGCCTCCCGGTCGACGGGTGTCAGCAGCAGATGTCCGGTCGGGTCGTACGTCATGACTGAGCTCCGTAGCTCGGCGCCGCTTCCGGTGCCGGGGTGGTGGTGAGCAGATGCTGGACGAGGGTGACCAGGGTGCCGATCCCGGAGCTGGCGATCCTCGCGTCGCACAGCACGACGGGGACGTCGTGCTTGAGGTCGATCGCGGCCCTGACCTCCTCCGGTTCGTAGCGGTAGGAGCCGTCGAACTCGTTGACGGCGACGACGAATCCGATGCCGCGCCGTTCGAAGAAGTCCACGGCGGAGAAGCAGTCCTCCAGCCGGCGGGTGTCGGCGAGGACGACCGCGCCGAGCGCCCCTTCCGACAGCTCGTCCCACATGAACCAGAAGCGCTCCTGGCCCGGTGTGCCGAAGAGGTACAGCACATGGTGGTCGTCGAGGGTGATCCGGCCGAAGTCCATGGCCACCGTGGTGGTCGTCTTGGACTCCACGCCCGCCAGACTGTCGGTGCCGACGCTGACGGTGGTCAGCAGTTCCTCCGTGCTGAGCGGCTCGATCTCGCTCACCGCGCCCACGAACGTCGTCTTGCCAACTCCGAAGCCCCCGGCTACCAGGATCTTCAGCGCCGTGGGAAAGGGGTCTCCGCGGTCGCGCAGGTCCCGGCCGTGGTCGGGGCGCTGGTCAGAGCCGTCGTCGTAGGCCATCGAGCACTGCCTCCAGCAGGGAACGGTCGGTGGGAGAGTCCTGGAAGCGGGGCGCCCTCGCGGTGACCGCCCCGCAGTCCACGAGATCGGAGAGAAGCACCTTGGTGACGACAGCGGGGAGCCGTAAGTGCGCGGAGATCTCCGCCACCGACGTGGGCCCGTCGCACAGGCCGAGGGCCAGGGCGTGCTCCGGCCCGAGCGCCCCCTGCGGAACCGAGCCGGTGGCCATCACCAGGGACAGCAGATCGAGGGCCGCCGTCGGACGGGTGCGGCCCCCGATCACCGAATAGGGACGGATCAGCCGGCCCGCCGCATCGTCGAGCCACGGCCCGTCCTTGGGGGACGGCACGGTCAGAGCCCTGTGGCGCTCGGCGCCCCGGCGGCCTGTCTGGCCGGCGTGACCAGATAGGGCCGTACGCTCTTGACCAGCATCGCCATCTCGTACCCGAGGACCGCGGCGTCCGCCTCCCGTCCGGCCAGCACGGCCAGACAGGTGCCCGAGCCGGCCGTGGACACGAAGAGCAGTGTGGAATCGAGTTCCACCACGACCTGACGGACCTCTCCGCCGTCGCCGAACCGGGCGCCGGCGCTGCGGCCGAGCGAGTACAGCCCGGACGCCAGCGCGGCCATGTGGTCGGCGCTGTCGGCGTCGAGGCCGTGCACGGACTTCACCAGGCCGTCGGAGGAGAGCAGAACCGCGTTGCGGGTGTACGGCACTCTCTGGACCAGGCCGCTGAGCAGCCAGTCGAGATCTGAGGAATGGCCCGTTGGCACATCGCTCGCCATGGTGCATCTACTCCTTGTGGGTGTCGTGCTGCTGCTGCGGTTCGTGCGTGACCGTGTCCCCGGCTCCCGGCGTCCCGGCCTCCGCGAGGCCGATGCCCCGCTGGAAGGCCGCCATCAGGCCCGGGTCGTGCAGTGCCTCTTCCTGGGGCCTGCGCGGGGCCGGTTCGTCCCTCAGCTGGGGCGCCAGATGCTCCTGGGCGCGCCGTTTGGGCAGCTGCGGGCGGCCCATGGTGCCGCGCACGGCCGGGGATTCGGACGACGAGGGCGCATGGCGGGGTGCGGGTGGCCGCGGGGGCGGTTGAACGGGTGCCGGCGGGGCGGCCATGTGACCCGCGGCCGGCCGGGGGCCGGCCGGGTTGGGCCGCTCCGGGTGCTCGCCGCGCACCGGCAGCGGACCGGGCGCCGCGGAGTCCGCGGCGGACTGCTGGTGCGGCATGCCCGGCATGCTCGTCGCATAGGTGAGGGTGCGCTGGCTGCCGGTGTGGTGCGCGTCGGCGGTGTGCGCCGCATCGACGGCGGGATACGGGGCGGCGCCCCCGGGGGCAGCGGCTTGCTCCCGGCCGGCGACTCCGCCCGCCACCGCGGCGGTCGCGGCCGGCGGCCGGTCGGCGTGGCGGTGGGCGCCCTGCTGGTCCGCGCTTCCCCCGGCGCCCGGCTCGGCGCCGAGCAGCCCCTGCGGCAGCACCAGGACCGCCTGGATGCCTCCGTAGATGTTGGACTGCAGTCGGACCGCGATGCCGTGCCGGCGCGCGAGCGCCGAGACCACGAACAGTCCGATGCGGCCGTCCTGCAGGAGGTGCGCCACGTTGACCTGGTCAGGGTCCGCGAGCAGGGCGTTCATCTTGTTCTGCTCGGACAGGGGCATGCCGAGGCCCCGGTCCTCGACCTCCACGGCCAGGCCCGCGGTGACGTGGGAGGCACGCAGCAGCACTTGGGTGTGCGGGGCGGAGAACAGGGTGGCGTTCTCCACCAGTTCGGCGAGGAGGTGGATGACGTCGGCGACGGCGTGACCGCGCAGGGTGCCGTCGATCGGCGGCACCAGCTTGACCCGGGGGTACTGCTCCACCTCGGCGATGGACGAGCGCAGGACCTCGGTCATGGTGACCGGGTTGGACCACTGACGGCGGGAGATGGCACCGCCGAGGACGGCGAGGTTCTCCGCGTGGCGCCGGATCCGGGTGGCCAGGTGGTCGACGTGGAAGAGGCCCTTCAGCAGCTCCGGGTCCTCGACCTCGTTCTCCAGCTCGTCGAGCAGCTGGATCTCGCGGTGCACCAGCGACTGGAGCCTGCGGGCCAGATTGACGAAGACCTCGACCTTCTGCTCGTTGCCCACGCTGCTGGAGAGCCTGGATGCCTGGACCACGGCCGTCACGGCCGCGTCGTGGGAGCGCGTCAGCTCCTGGGCGAGGAGGTCGAGTTCGTCGCCGGCCGCGGCCTGGGCGGGGAGGCTCTCCCGAGCCGGCGGGCGTTCACCGCGCCGCAGTCCGTCGACGACGGCCGTGAGTTCGGCCTGCCGGCGGGCGCTGGACCGGCGCAGCGTCTGCGCGCGGTCGAGCACGGATCTGGCCGTGCGTTCCGCTCCCAGCGCCGCCGCGACGACGGCGACCACTGCGAGGACGGCCGAGCCGGCGAGCGCGAGCCACAGCGCCGCGGAGGGCCGTGCCTCGGTGGAGCGGATCGTGAACAGCACCGCGGCCGCGCCGCTGAGCGACACGACGACGGCGGGCAGTACGGCGGTTCGCATCAGTTGGGGGCGAATACGGGCTTCGGAGTTCGGCGGCGTGGACTGCGGCCTGCCCGCGGAGGAGAGAGCGCGGGCGCCAGACCGGCCGTGCCGCCCGCCCTCGCGGCGGTCCGGCCGCGTGGCGGGTGCGCGTAGTTGAGACATCAGCGTCCTTGGTACGGGGCCCGGGAATCGTGCACCGATCGGTGTGCGCGGAGCCAAGGGGGGCGTGAGAGCCCACCGTTGATCACCGGACACACACGGTAGTCGTGAACCGTTCATGTGCGGTGGGCAGTTGACAAACTTGCCCGTAGAGCGTCCCGCTCTGGTATGAGGACTCGCACGCACAGCCGAAATTCCGGGGCCGACGGCGGGGGGTGTGTGCCCGGGTACGTCCCCGCCCTCGGCTGATGGGGCGGAGTGTCCGGACAATTCGCGAGAGGGTCACCCCTGGGGCGAATCCTCCGGGCACCGGGGTGGGGAGGGAGGGACGGGCTCGGCGCACCACGGGCGGGCGGGGGCGCACCGGCCGGCGGGCCTCGGACCCGCGGTCCGGGCCGGGCGCCGGAGGCATCGGCCACGGCACCGCGAGGAGCGGGGTCCGTCCGGGGACGGGGCCGGAGCACGGGCGCGCGCCCGCGTCACTCGCCATCGGCGGTGCTGCGCGGCGGGTGACGAGGGGCGCGCGGGCCGCTCGATCGTCTCGAGCGGGAGGCGGGCGAGCCGGAACACCGACCACCGGTGCGCCGCACTCCCGGCGCTACGGCGCCGCCCCCGCGGGCGTCGCTCCGAGGCGCGGGCCGGAAGCCGACCGGATCGCTTCCGAGACCCCGCGCGAGCACGTGCGGCGCTTGCCCGGCAATCGGGCGACGACGGAAAGCCTCGGCGCCCCGCACCAGCCGCGCCTTCCGGATCGGGCCCTGCGCCCCATGCTCGGACCATCACGCCGGCTCGTCCGCGATCGACGTCACCGCTCGCCCGCGAGATCGAGATCGCCGCCGTGTGTCCCGGTCGCGGCCTCGGCGCGCCGCGGGCGGCTCAACGGTTGTCCGATCGGATGGGACACGGTCCGCCACCACGGCTCATCGGGGAGCTTCCCCGCAGGCTCGAAGGGCTCGCCCGGCCGGGGGAGCGCCACCGCCTGGCCGGCCTCCTCGGCCGCGTCCTGCGTCCACTCCCCCGGCTCGTCCCACGGGTGCAGCGCCAGGTTGAACGTGGCCCAGCGGATCGGCAGCATCACCCCCGACGGCTGCCCGCCCTGGAGGTCCAGATGCGCTCGCATGCCCTCGGCCGGCGTCATGTGGATGTCGGGCCATATGACGCTCTATCAGGCCCCAAGCCGCCTCCGGCGACATCGTGGTGCTCGGCCTCTTCGAGATCTGATTGGGCGTTG
>NZ_FNHI01000030.1 GCF_900103455.1 Streptomyces wuyuanensis
ACTTGATGGGGTAAGGCTCCCAGTAGACGACTGGGTTGATAGGCCGGATATGGAAGCCAGGTGACTGGTGGAGTTGACCGGTACTAATAGGCCGAGGGCTTGTCCTCAGTTGCTCGCGTCCACTGTGTTAGTTCTGAAGTAACGAACATGCCGAGACCACGTGTTGGTCGGCTGGTTCGACATCTTCATAGTGTTTCGGTGGTCATAGCGTTAGGGAAACGCCCGGTTACATTCCGAACCCGGAAGCTAAGCCTTTCAGCGCCGATGGTACTGCAGGGGGGACCCTGTGGGAGAGTAGGACACCGCCGAACAATTTTTGAGCCTCAACCCCCGGGTTTCACTCGGGGGTTGAGGCCTTTTTGCGTTGCCCACCGTTTCCCGACCGTGTTCTCGGTTTCCTAGGCTGGGGCCATGCGCTATGACCTCGTGATCTTCGACAACGACGGTGTCCTCGTCGACAGCGAGCCGTTGTCGAACTCGATCCTCGCCGCGTATCTGACCGAGTTGGGGCACCCCACGTCCTACGCGGAATCCGTGCGCGACTACATGGGCGCCGCGGTGCACCGGGTTCATGACCTCGTGCTGGAGCGGACGGGCAAGCGGCTTCCCGAAGACTTCGACGAGACGCTGCACACTCGCGTGTTCGCCGCCTTCGAGCGCGAGTTGACGCCCGTCGCAGGGGTGCCCGAGGTACTGGGCAAGCTGGCGGCCGACGGGGTGCCCTACTGCGTCGCGTCCTCCGGGAGCCATGAGCGCATCCGGGTCGGCCACCGGAAGACCGGACTGGACACCTGGTTCCGCGAGGCGAACGTCTTCAGCGCCCAGGACGTGGGCCGCGGCAAACCCGCGCCGGATCTGTTCCTGTACGCCGCCGAGCGCATGGGTGTCCCTCCCGCGCGATGCGTCGTGGTCGAGGACAGCCCCCTCGGTGTGACCGCGGCCCTGGCCGCGGGCATGGACGTCTACGGCTTCACCGCGATGACGCCGGCCGAGAAGCTCCCCGGGGTCAACGGCTGCGTCGCGGACATGAGCGAGCTGCCGGGATTGCTCGTGTGATCCATCTACCCATGGGTAGCTGAGCGGCTTACGCTGTGCGGCCATGACGGATGCGCGGTTGCGGCACGGTCGGGCCTCGTTGGCGCTGAGTTTCTTCGCCCAGGGTGTGGCCTTCGCCCTCCTGGTGACGCGGATACCCGCCATCCAGGACCGCTATGGCATATCCGACGGGCTGCTGCCGCTCTTCCTCGCGGCGGTACCCGTCCTCGCCGGTGTCGGAAGCGTGGCGACCGAGAAGCTCGTCGCGCGCCGGCCGCCGGGATCGGTACTCCGATGGTCCCAGCCCGTGGTGCTGCTGTCGCTGCTCGCCGTGGGCGCCGGCAGCAGTGTGTGGCAGATCGCCCTGGCACTGGGGGTGTTCGGGCTCGCCGTCGGCGCGCTGGATGCCTCGATGAACATGCTCGGCGTCAGTCTGCAGCAGGCGTACGGCCGCAGCATCATGCTCGGTTTCCACGCCACCTACAGCCTCGGTGGGATCCTCGGCGCGTCCCTCTCCTGGGCGGGCGCCCACCGGGACCTGCCGCTCGCCGTGTCGTATCTGCCGGTGGTGCTCGTGCTGCTGCCCGCCGTGCTGCTGGGGAGCCGGTGGTACGTGGACGGAGGCGGTTCCGAATCGGGGAAGAGCGCCGACGGCCGGGACGCGGGGGCCACCGTCCCGTTCAGCCTGCTGCTTCCGCTGTGCCTGGTGATGGCCTTCGCCTACATCGGGGACTCCACGGTGTCCAATTGGAGCGCCAAGTACCTCCAGGACGTGCTGGGGAGTTCGGAGGAGCTGGCGACGGTCCCGTACAACGCCTACATGGTGACCACGCTGCTCGGACGTGCGGTGGGAGACCTCGGAGTCCGGCGGTTCGGGACCGCGGCCGTGGTGCGCTGTGGGTCGGTCCTGGCGGCGGTCGGGTTCGCGGTGGTCGCGGTGGCGCCCGGACCGTGGACGGGTCTTGCCGGTTTCACGCTGCTGGGGCTCGGTCTGTGCGTGATCGTGCCGCAGACGTTCGCAGCGGCGGGGCGGAGGGCCGTGTCCTACGGGGGCCCAGGGGCCGGCAACGCGGCCGTGGCACGGCTCAACGTCTTCAACTACGTGGGGTTCTTGATCGGGGCCCCGTTGGTCGGAGGACTGGGGGATGCGTGGAGCTACCGGGGAGCGATGCTCGTTCCGATGCTGTTGGTGCTCGTGACGTTGCTGTATGCCAGGTCGTTCGAGCCGGAGCCCGACCGATACGGTGTCGACCATGAGCGGCCGCGCACTGTTGATGTGGGACGAAGCGGTAACGAAGTATGACTTCGGCGCCGGCCATCCGATGGATCCGGTACGGCTGGCGCTGACCATGGGCTTGGTGCGGGCGTACGGGCTGGACCGCGCCGTCGACGTGGTGGCGGGCAAGCCCGCGGGCGAGTCCACGCTGCGGCTCGTCCACCGCGAGGACTACGTGGCGGCAGTGCGGTCGGCGTCGGCGAACCCGCGGGATGCGGACCAGGCGTACGGGCTGGGCACGATGGACGACCCGGCCTTCGCGGGCATGCACGAGGTGTCCGCGACGATCGCCGGCCAGTCCGTAGGGGCGGCGGAGGCGGTGTGGCGGGGGGAGGCCCCGCACGCCGTGAACTTCGCGGGCGGGCTGCACCACGCGATGCCGGGTTCGGCTTCGGGATTCTGCATCTACAACGACGCCTCGCTGGCGATCGCACGGCTGCTGGAGCTGGGAGCCGAGCGGGTCGCGTACGTCGATGTCGACGTGCATCACGGCGACGGCGTGCAGGCGGCGTTCTGGGACGATCCGAGGGTGCTGACGATCTCCCTGCACGAGCATCCCCGGATGCTCTTCCCGGGCACGGGGTGGCCGGAGGAGACGGGCGGTCCGGGGGCGGGCGAGGGCTCCGCGGTGAACGTGGCGCTGCCGGCGGGGACCGGGGACGAGGGGTGGCTGCGTGCCTTCCACGCCGTCGTACCGGAGCTGCTGGCGGACTTCCGGCCGCAGGTTCTGGTCACGCAGCACGGGGCGGACACGCACTTCGAGGATCCGCTGGCGCATCTGGCGGTGTCCCTGGACGCCCAGCGGCTGGTGCAGGAGGCCTGCCACTCGCTCGCGCACGAGTACGTCGACGGCGGCCGCTGGGTGGCGCTCGGCGGCGGCGGTTACGCCGTCGTGGACGTGGTCCCGAGGTCCTGGACGCATCTGGTGGGGATCGCGGCCCATGCGCCGGTGGACCCCGAGTCGGTGATCCCGTCCTCCTGGCGGGACGAGGTGTATGCGCGGACACGGCAGTTGGGGCCCGGCCGGATGACGGACGGGCGCACGCCGGCATGGCGGCCCTGGGAGGACGGCTACGACCCGGCGGACCGGCTGGACCAGGCGGTGCTCGCGACCCGTCGGGCGGTCTTCCCGCTGCGGGGGCTGCTCGCGTAGCGGGCGGGCGATCCCCGGGCGTTACGCCGAGTGTGGGGATTTGCCGGGGTTTCCGGGGTGTGCCGCCGGGCGTTGCGGGACCATCGTCGCTGTGTTGAGCAGAGGGGCGCTGCGGGCGCATCTGTTGGCGGCGGGACTCGCCGGCCCGGTGGCCACGACCCGGGAGGCGAGCCTGCGGAGCTACCGGCTGTTCGCGGCGCGGGACCCGAGAGCCACGCTCGGGCTCGATCCCGAACGGGCCTGGGCGGAGCGCGATCTGCTCGCTTTGATGGCGGACAGGTGTGGGGTCTCGGGGGACCCTGCGCATGTTTCCGGCCACGATGTCATCGACCCCGAGCGTACGTTGAGCGGGCTCGACGCCTTCGCCGGGCGGTTGGCCGCGGTCGCAGAACGGCGCGGGACCGTGCTGTTCGGAACCGGTCATCCGCACAGGCTGCTCGCGTTCTACGCCTCGCTGGCAGACGCCATGTCGGCGGTGGGCTGTCTCGTTCTCACACCCGCGCAGGGCCGATGTGTCGACATAACGACCCGGTTCGGCGTACGCACGTACACCCTCGACTACGTACGGGGAGTCGCGATGATGCGAGAACCCGGAGCGCGGGACCCGGGGTGTGAGACCGGCGTGCACTCCCATTCACCCCTCCCGGTGCGGGTCGCGCTGGAGGCTGTCGCGGAGTCCGGGGACCCGCTGCCCGAGCTGGTCGTCGGCGACCACGGCTGGGTCTGCGGCGCAGGTCAGCTCGGTTTCGAGGCCATCGGCCTGGCGGACACCGACGATCCGGCGCTGTTCGTGGGCGAGGCGGAGGGGCATGTGTCGGTGGCCGTACCGCTGGATGACGCTGTGCGGTCCGATTACTACCAGCCGCTTACTCGCTATGTACTCAATCGAGCGTGTCTGTCACAGTAAACGGCCGATGGCTGCTCCTCTTCCCCACTCGCACCACCCGCCCCTACTCTGGGGAGTGAGCGCACCGCGACGAAGAGTCACCGGAGGGGAAGCCGGTGTGCGTCGTGTGCGGAAGGTACAGGTGGGTCATGGCTGCTGGCGAAAGGCCTCTCAACGAGGTCAAGTTCCTGACCGTGGCGGAAGTCGCCTCGGTGATGCGCGTGTCGAAGATGACCGTGTACCGCTTGGTGCACAGCGGTCATCTGCCGGCGATCCGGGTGGGCAGGTCCTTCCGGGTCCCGGAGCAAGCGGTTCACGAGTACCTCCGGGAGTCCTTTGTGGGGGTCGAATCGGCCTGAGATGCCCCTCGGATTACAAGCTCGGAGCTCGGGCCGGTAGGCTAGGCCGACGTAGGTCGTGTGGGCCCAGACGCCCCGCACCGAGTGAAGAGAAGTGAGCGAGGGTAGTCGTGGGCTCTGTTATCAAGAAGCGGCGCAAGCGGATGGCCAAGAAGAAGCACCGCAAGCTGCTCAAGCGCACGCGCGTTCAGCGTCGCAACAAGAAGTAAGCGGCAGCTGTCCGCAAACGTCGTGGCCCCTTTCACCTGCGCGGTGGAGGGGCCACGGTGCTTTCTCCGCCCGGCAGTGTCGTGCGTTGGGATCAAAGAGCGGGCAAGAAGGCCCTGCGGTCATCACAGCGCAACGTCAACCCGCTACGGTGACGCATAGCCAGGACCGAACGGAAGGCGCTGATCTTGGGCAAGGTCGTGCTTGTCACCGGTGTGGCCCGGCAGCTCGGGGGCCGCTTCGTACGCCGCATCCAGCGGGACCCCGAAGTGGAACGGGTGGTGGGCGTCGACGCGGTGACTCCCGAGCATCATCTCGGCGGAGCCGATTTCGTACGGGCCGACATCCGGCAGCCCGCCATAGCGCGCGTACTGGCCGAGCACGACGTGGACACCGTGGTCCATCTGGACGTCACGGGCACACCGCTCGGCTCCGGCGGCCGTACGGCGGTCAAGGAGACCAACGTCATCGGCACCATGCAGCTGCTCGGTGCCTGCCAGAAGTCGCCGACCGTCCGGCGCCTGGTCGTGAAGTCCAGTACGAGCGTGTACGGCTCCGCCTCACGCGACCCGGCCGTCTTCACGGAGACCACGCCCCCCAAGTCCCTGCCGAGCGGCGGCTTCGCCAAGGACGCGGTCGAGGTCGAGGGGTACGTGCGCGGCTTCGCGCGCCGCAGGCCGGATGTGGCGGTGTGCGTGCTGCGCTTCGCCAACATCCTCGGGCCGCGCGCCGACTCACCGCTGGCGGACTACTTCTCGCTGCCGGTCATGCCGACCGTCCTGGGCTACGACCCCCGGCTGCAGTTCGTCCACGAGGACGACGTCGTCGACGTGCTGCGGATCGCCTCCCACGAGCCCCGCCGCGGCACGCTGAACAGCGGCACGTTCAACATCGCGGGCGACGGCGTACTGCTGCTGTCGCAGTGCTCGCGCAGACTCGGCCGTCCCACGGTGCCGGTGCTGCTGCCGGCCGTGACCTGGGTCGGCTCGGCGCTGCGTACCGTCGGCATCACCGACTTCTCGCCGGAGCAGATCCGGCTCCTCACACACGGCCGGGTGGTCAGCACCGTGCAGATGCGCGAGACACTCGGCTTCAACCCTGCCTACACGACCGCGGAGGCCTTCGCGGACTTCGCGCACAGCCGCGGGCCGGGCCTGCTGCCGCCGGAGACCCTGGCGAAGGCGGTCGACAAGGTCGCCGCGCTGTCGCCGGCCGGTGGCGCCACCCCACAGAGCGCCGGATAAGGAGCGCGAGCAACGATGGCGGACGCCAAGGTCATTCCGTTCGACGACGACCGGTCGCGCAACGGCGCACCGCAGCGCTCGGTGCGGCGCCGCGCCGGATCGGGCCGGCGGAAATCCGTGGCCGAGTCGGCGCGTGAGATCCCGGTCGGATCCGTGCCGGGACAGCTGGGCGGGGAACGGGCGGTGCCGAAGGACGCCTCGGCCGGTGGCGGTACGGGCGCGTCCGCGCAACCGCCGCGCGGTCCGGGGTCTCCCGGAGCTGATGTCGGCTGGGACCGGCGCATCGCGGGCGGGCTGGCGTTTCTGCGCCGTCGGCTCACCGGCGACTACGACGTCGACGAGTTCGGCTACGACCGGGAGCTCACCGACCAGGTGCTGATGTCGCTGCTGCGGCCGCTGTACGCGAAGTACTTCCGGGTCGAGGTGAAGGGCATCGAGAACATCCCGTCGGAGGGCGGGGCGCTGGTGGTTGCCAACCACTCCGGGACGCTGCCGCTGGACGGGCTGATGATGCAGGTGGCCGTCCACGACAACCACCCGGCCGGGAGGCATCTGCGGCTGCTCGCCGCGGACCTGGTCTTCGTGCTGCCGGTGATAAACGAACTGGCGCGCAAGGCCGGGCACACGCTGGCGTGCTCGGAGGACGCGGAACGGCTGCTGCAGCGCGGCGAGGTCGTCGGGGTGATGCCGGAGGGCTTCAAGGGCATCGGGAAGCCGTTCGGCGAGCGTTACAAGCTCCAGCGCTTCGGGCGGGGCGGTTTCGTCTCGACGGCGCTGCGGGCGGGCGTCCCGATCGTGCCCTGCTCGATCGTCGGGGCCGAGGAGATCTATCCGATGATCGGCAATGCGAAAACACTCGCGCGGCTGCTGGGGTTCCCGTATTTCCCGATCACTCCGACGTTCCCGTGGCTCGGGCCGCTGGGTGCGGTGCCGCTGCCGACGAAGTGGACGATTCAGTTCGGGGAGCCGATTCCGACGGACGGCTATCCCCCGGAGGCGGCCGAGGACCCGATGCTGATGTTCAACCTCACCGACCAGGTGCGGGAGCAGATCCAGCACACGCTGTACAAACTGCTGGTGCAGCGGCGGTCCGTCTTCTTCTGATCGCCCTGGCCGCCCTGTTCTCCTCGCCCGTCCGGTTGTCCGGTCGACGCGGGCGGGCGATCCCCGACGAAAGGGCGGGGGCCGGATACGCGTCGAGCGTATCCGGCCCCCGCCCTTTGCCATTCACCGGCCCGGGGCCCGGTGCCTACGGCATGTCCTCGCTGTCGAGACCCAGGCCCGGCAGGAGCCCCGGCAGCAGTGGCGGGATCGTCACGTCCGGCACGGGCGCGGCCGGGTCCGGGAGCCTTCCGGACGGTGACGGGGAGGTGCTGTTCTGCGGGGGGTTGAGCAGGCCGCCCGTGTTGCCCCCGATCAACTGGTCGTCCTCCACGGCGCCCGAGCCGGACGGCTGGGGCATGTGCTCCCCGTCCGGGCTGCCGGCCGATGCCGAGGAGGGTGCGGAGGGATACGCCGCCGAGGCACTCGAGGAGTCCTGCGGGGACGATCCGGGTCGGCTGGATCCCTGTCGCTCCGCCTCGGGGGCACGGGGCAGCAGCGACCGGAGGGGACCCACCTCCTGGTCTATGGCGTCGAACACCGAACTCACTTCGTCGCCGACGTCCGTGAGCTGGGCGGGCAACCGGTCCCGGAGCCCGTTCCACACGTCGCGGTGGCTGTTCGCGAAGGAGGACAGGGTGGCGATGGGGCCGAGCGAGCCGTCCCGCTCGTACGCCTGGTGCAGGAGCCGGTGGCCCTCGGAGGCGTCGTGGCGCATGCCGCCCAAGGTGCGCCGCACCTCGTTCACCGACTCGGTGTCCAGCTCGCCCGCGCGGCCGCGCTCCATGAGGCGGCGGGCCTCGTTCAGCCGCGTGGAGGCCTGGTCGAGGTACAGCCCGCCGCGGTCCGCGTCGTCGTCGGCCATACCGAGCTTCAGGTCCTCCATGCCCCGCTTCAGCCCGTAGAGGGAGTCACCGGGGAGGGCGTCGGAGCTCGCGGCGGCCACGCCGCCCAAGGCGCCTGCGGCCACTCCGACGGTCAGTCCGCCGGCCGCGAGGCCCTTGGACCACCGGGAGCGCGGACGGAGTTTCCGGAGCGGGGAGGCCCGATGCGCCCCGCGGCGGGAGCTCCGCTGCTCCGGGACCGTAGGGCCCCGGGACGCGGAGCCCTCCGCGAGCATCGCTTCCATGGCGGCCACGAGCTGTGCTCGCTGCACCACCTTCACATCGGGGTCCAACTCCGGCTTCGGCAGCTCGCCGAGGCCGTTCGCCAGGGCCAAAAGCTGCCCCTGTTCGGCCCGCTCGGCCGAATCCTCGGGCTGCTCGGCCGCCGTGCCCCGGAGCGTCTGGTTCTCCAGGGCCTGGGCGAAGGCGTTCGCCCGCCGGTGCGCCGAAACGTTCGCGATCACTGGCGGCACCTCCTCTCGTCATGACGGTCGACTCCCCGGGTGGTCCGGAAGGTTGCACGACTTGAGCACATCCACACGAATGAGTGAGTGGCTGCGCGCACGACGTGACCGCAGGGAGCCTGCATTGCGCACAACGAGCGGCTCGGCAGTTGGGTTACGCGCGGAGGATGATCGGACCAGTGCGTCATCAAGTGCTCACGGATGGTGAGTTGAGGGTGGACGGGCCGGGGACGGGCGCGTGGGGGAGGGGTGGTGCCGGTGGGGGTGTGGGGGCGGGACGGGTCAACGGGCGGCGGACGTCAGCGGGCGTCGTCCGGCAGAAGCCGTGCCAGAGTGCGCACGGCCCGGTACTGCAGGGTCTTGATCGCACCCTCGTTCTTGCCCATCACGCGGGCGGTCTCGGCGACCGAGAGGCCCTGGAGGAAGCGGAGGGTGACGCACTCCTGCTGCTGCGGATTGAGCTTGCGGACCGCTTCGAGCAGCGCGGCGTTGGAGAGCGACTCCAGCACCGACTCCTCGGGGCTGCGCTCGACCTCGTTGGCGTCGAGCATCTCGCCGGTGGTCACTTCCAGCCGGAATCGGCTCGATTTGAAGTGGTCGGCGACCAGGTTGCGCGCGATCGTGACCAGCCAGGCGCCGAAGTCGCGGCCCTGCCAGGTGAACGTCGAGATTCGGCGAAGGGCGCGGAGGAAGGTCTCGCTGGTGAGGTCCTCGGCTGTCGCCTTTCCGCCGACCCGGTAGTAGATGTAGCGGTAGACGGTGTCGCTGTACTGGTCGTAGAGCCGGCCGAAGGCCTCGGCCTCGCCGGCCTGGGCGCGCTCGACCAGCTCCATCATCCGCGCGCTGTCGCTGTCGGCGCTCGGCCGGCGGGCGGTGGTCGAGGTGGCGGCGTGCCGGCCGCTTCGTCTGCCCGCCTCTCGCTCGCCCGACCGGCCGTCGACCGCGCCGCTGCGGGCCGGCACCTTCTCGATGCGGTCGGCCAGGGCGTAGCAGGGACCGGCAGGGCCGAGGGCGGCAGGGCTCGCGGCGAAGGCGGGGACGGCGTACGCGGTGGGGACGAAGCCGCGCAGGTGGTCGATGACCACTGCGCGCAGCGTAGCCAGGCCCGAGGCGTCAACCCCGACGTGTGGGTACACGGGACTCCCAGAGGCAGAGCTTCCATCACGTGCTGTACGGGACCGTTCACTCGTCGTGGCGACGTGTGGGGGTCCATGTGCGTCTGAGGAGAATAACGCTTCGTACAGGCAGTGCTACACCCAGTTGCTCAAATCATCGAATCCGTCGCTTCTGTTACGACGAAGCAGCACATTCAGTCGCAGATTGTGATCGCTTGCTGATCGGATTACTTCGTCATCTGCCGTGGGGCGCGATGGGTTGTGTTCGTCCGAGAGCATCAGGACTGGCGGGAGGCGTGCGGGGGTAGGACCCCCGGAATGCCGGGTGCCGCTTGCTGTGCGTCGCCGCAGGACACGCGGGGTGCGGGGTTCCGCGCCGGTCGGGACCGGCCGGGAGTGCGGCGGTCGGAACCGAAACGCGGGCACTGATACGCAGAGTTGCGACGCCACCGCGCGGGCGCCGGGCGGGGCGGCGCGTTCGGCGCCGCGCGGTCAGCGGCGGCGGCGGTGCAGGGCGACGGCCGCGGCCGTACCGCCCGCGAGGGCGCCGACTCCCGCGGCGGCCGGGATGCCGACCTTCGCCGCCTTGCGGCCCGTGCGGTAGTCGCGCAGCCGCCAGTCGCGCTCACGGGCGTGCTTGCGCAGCTTGGTGTCCGGGTTGATGGCGTACGGATGCCCCACGAGGGAGAGCATCGGAATGTCGTTGTGCGAATCGCTGTAGGCGGCGCAGCGCGACAGGTCGAGGTTCTCGGCGCCCGCGAGGGCCCGTACCGCCTCGGCCTTGGCCGGGCCGTGCAGCGGTTCGCCCACGAGCCTGCCGGTGTAGACGCCGTCGACGGACTCGGCGACCGTGCCGAGCGCGCCGGTCAGCCCGAGCCGGCGGGCGATGATCGTCGCGGTCTCCACCGGCGCGGCGGTGACCAGCCACACCTTCTGGCCCGCGTCGAGGTGGGCCTGCGCGAGGGCGCGGGTGCCCGGCCAGATGCGGTCCGCCATGTACTCGTCGTAGATCTCCTCGCCGATCGACATCAGTTCGGAGACGCGGTGGCCCTTGACGATGGAGAGTGCGGACTCGCGCACGTCCTGCATGTGCTCGGGGTCCTCGACGCCCGCGATCCGGAACCACGTCTGCTGCCAGGCGAACCTGGCCAGCTCCCGCCGCTGGAAGAACTTCCGCTTGTACAGGCCGCGGCCGAAGTGGAAGATCGCGGCGCCCTGCATGACGGTGTTGTCCAGGTCGAAGAACGCCGCGGCGCTGACATCCCCGAACACGGGGAAGTCGGGCTCGGCCGGCGCGGTGTCCGCGTCGGTCCCGGCCCGGGCGTCCGCCTCGAACTGCTGCGACGTCTTGCGTGCTGCCTCGGCAGCGGCCTCGCCGGCGAGAACGCTCCGGGCGGTGGAGGAGCGCCTACGGGGGGTGAGCCATCCCAGTGCGGCCATGTCGTGAGCATAGCCAGTCCGTTCGGCAGTTCCCGACTCGCCGGGATGCGGGGGCGTGAACTCTCCGCAGCCGGATTGTTAAAGGGGCCATTCGGGCGTGTCGCCGTGGGGCGGAGAATGGGGGGCATGACTCCTCTGCTGCGGCGTGGCAAGAAGAAGGCCGGTGACCGTGTGGTGACCCTGATCGGGAAGCCCGGGTGTCATCTCTGTGACGACGCGCGGTCCGTGGTCGAGCAGGTGTGCGCCGAGACGGGCGCGTCCTGGGAGGAGAAGGACATCACCCAGGACGAGGAGCTGCACCGGGAGTACTGGGAGCAGATCCCGGTGGTGCTGGTGGACGGGGAACAGCACACGTTCTGGCGCGTGGACGCCGGCCGGCTCCGCCGCGAACTGGGGGCGTGACCGGAAAGGCGGCTACCATCGTGGGCGTTTTGTTGGGGTCTCGGGGGCGTGGCCGTGAGGAGTGTGTACCGCTTTGCCTCCTTCGGATTCTCCGCGGATGCCCATCGTGGCCGGTTCCGGAATGGCGCGATCGACTCGCGTGACCCCGGTCACTTTGCACGGACAAAGCGGACACCATCTTTGTGCACGCGTTCACAAAGACATAGCCTGCTCTCGACGGGGCGGTCCTGGGACGCATGGCCGCCAGCCTCGCTCATCCCGCAGGAGCACCGTGGCAACTGGCCGAACCCACCGACCGGCGACTCGCAGCCGAGGAATCCCCGAGGCCACCGTCGCCCGGCTTCCGCTGTACCTCCGCGCGCTGACCGCGCTGTCGGAGCGATCCGTGCCGACGGTCTCCTCGGAGGAGCTCGCTGCCGCAGCGGGGGTCAATTCCGCGAAGCTGCGCAAGGACTTCTCGTACCTCGGTTCCTACGGGACCCGCGGCGTCGGGTACGACGTCGAGTACCTCGTCTACCAGATCTCCCGTGAGCTCGGCCTGACCCAGGACTGGCCGGTTGTGATCGTCGGTATCGGAAACCTCGGCGCCGCGCTCGCCAACTACGGCGGTTTCGCCTCCCGAGGCTTCCGCGTGGCCGCGCTGATCGACGCCGACCCGGCGATGGCCGGGAAGCCGGTCGCCGGCATCCCCGTCCAGCACACGGACGAGCTGGAGAAGATCATCTCGGACAACGGCGTGTCCATCGGGGTCATCGCGACCCCCGCGGGCGCCGCCCAGCAGGTGTGCGAACGGCTCGTCGCCGCCGGTGTGACGTCCATCCTCAACTTCGCCCCCACCGTGCTCTCGGTGCCGGACGGCGTGGACGTGCGCAAGGTCGACCTCTCGATCGAGCTGCAGATCCTCGCCTTCCACGAGCAGCGCAAGGCCGGCGAGGAGACCGAGGGCGAGGCCGCGGTGCCGCCCGCCGCCCCGACCGGCGCCGCCGCCGCGGCCGACGGCCGGAAGGGACCCGACGGGGACGTACCCGCCGTGATGCCGGCATGAGCCTCCTCGTCGTCGGCCTCAGCCACCGCAGCGCCCCGGTCAGCGTCCTGGAGCGGGCCTCGCTCTCCGCGGACACGCAGGGCAAGCTGCTGCAGGACACGCTCGCCGCGGAGCCCGCGGCGGAAGCGGCCGTCCTCGCCACCTGCAACCGGATCGAGCTCTACGCCGACGTGGACAAGTTCCACGCCGGTGTCGCCGAGCTGTCGACGCTGCTGTCCCAGCACAGCGGCGTCGGGCTGGAGGAGCTCACCCCCTATCTGTACGTGCACTACGAGGACCGGGCCGTCCACCATCTGTTCTCGGTGGCCTGCGGACTGGACTCGATGGTCGTCGGCGAGGGCCAGATCCTCGGCCAGATCAAGGACTCCCTCGCGCTCGGCCAGGAGCTGCACAGCGCGGGCAGGCTGCTGAACGACCTGTTCCAGCAGTCCCTGCGCGTCGGCAAGCGTGCCCACAGCGAGACCGGGATCGACCGGGCCGGGCAGTCGCTCGTCACCTTCGGCCTGGAGCAGCTGGCGGACGGCACGCCCACCGAGGAGTGGGCCGCCGGCCGGACCGCGCTCGTCATCGGTGCGGGGTCGATGTCCTCGCTCGCCGCGGCCACGCTGGCGCGTGCGGGCGTCGCCGAGATCGTCGTCGCGAACCGCACCCGTGAGCGCGCCGAGCGGCTGGTGCAGATCCTGACCGAACCCGGCGGGACGGGCGTCCGCGCCCGCGCGGTCGACATGGCCTCGGTCGGCGGCGAACTGGCACGTGCCGACGTCGTCGTCTCCTGCACGGGCGCGACCGGGCTGGTGCTGAGGGCCGAGGAGGTCGAGGCCGCGCTGGACGGCCGTGATGGACCGCTGGCGCTGCTCGACCTCGCCATGCCCCGGGACATCGACGCCGCGGTCCACCGGCTCGACGGGGTACGGCTCGTCGACATCGAATCGCTCGCCGAGGCGTCCGCGGACGCCCCCATGGCCGCCGACGTCGACCGGGTGCGGACCATCGTGGCCGCCGAGGTCGCCGCGTTCGGCGCCGCCCAGCGTGCCGCGCACATCACCCCGACCGTGGTCGCCCTGCGCACCATGGCCGCCGATGTCGTGGCCGGCGAGATCGCCCGGCTGGAGGGCCGGCTGCCCGACCTGGACGAGCGCCAGCGCGCCGAGGTCTCCCAGACCGTCCGCCGGGTCGTGGACAAGCTCCTGCACGCGCCCACCGTGCGGATCAAGCAGCTCGCGGCCGAGCCCGGCGGCGCCGGGTACGCGGACGCGCTGCGCACACTCTTCGACCTCGACCCGGAGACGGTCGCCTCCGTCAGCCGGGCCGACGTCACCGACGCCGACATCAAGAACCGAGGGCGAGTATGACCGAGAGGGCATCGGGGACCGAGCGGCCCCTGCGGCTCGGAACCAGGCGCAGCAAGCTCGCCATGGCCCAGTCCGGGCATGTGGCGGAGGCGGTGCGGCGGCTGACCGGCCGCCCCGTCGAGCTGGTGGAGATCACCACGTACGGCGACACCTCGCGCGAGCAGCTGGCGCAGATCGGCGGCACCGGTGTGTTCGTCACCGCGCTGCGCGACGCGCTGCTCGCGGGAGAGGTCGACTTCGCGGTGCACTCCCTGAAGGACCTGCCGACCACGCAGCCGGGCGACCTCGCACTGGCCGCGATCCCGCGGCGGGAGGACCCGCGTGACGTCCTGGTCGCCCGGGACGGGCTGACGCTGGACCGGTTGCCGCAGGGCGCCCGGATCGGCACCGGCTCGCCGCGCCGGATGGCGCAGCTCAACGCGTACGCCCGCTCGCACGGGCTGCAGATCGAGACCGTGCCGATCCGCGGGAACGTCGACACCCGCATCGGTTTCGTGCGGAGCGGGGAACTGGACGCGGTGGTTCTCGCCGCGGCCGGCCTGAACCGTATCGGCCGGATCGACGAGGCGACCGACTTCCTGCCGGTCGACGCGATCCTGCCCGCCCCCGGTCAGGGGGCCCTGGCGGTGGAGTGCCCGGCGGCCGACACCGCCCTCGCCGCCACGCTCGCCGAGCTCGACGACCCGCACACCCGGGCCGCCGTGACCGCCGAGCGGTCCCTGCTCGCGGCCCTGGAGGCCGGCTGCAGCGCGCCCGTGGGGGCGCTGGCCGACCTGCCTGCCGACGAACAGGCTGTTCATGAAATGCGCCTGCGGGGTGTCGTCGGTACCACCGACGGTTCCACGCTGGTGCAGCTGTCCATCACCGGTCCCGTGCCCACGTCGCACGACGAAGCCGTGGCACTCGGGCGCGAACTCGCCTCCGAGATGCTCGCCAAGGGCGCGGCCGGTCTTATGGGGGAGCGAGCACTTTGAGCCCCACCACCTCGAACGTCCCGGCTGGTCCCGTACACGGGCAGGTCACCTTCCTCGGCGCCGGTCCCGGTGATCCGGGCCTGCTGACGCTGCGCGCCGTCGAGGCGCTGGCGGGCGCGGACGTATTGATCGCCGAGCCGGAAGTCCTCGACGTCGTTCGCGGCCACGCGCGCGCCGGAGTGAGCACGCCTGAGCTGACGGTTGTTGACGATGCCTCAACAACCGCCGGTGTCCCGGTGTTGAGGGACGCGGCCAATCTTGTCATGGAGGCCGTGCGGGGCGGCAAGCGGGTGGTCCGTGCCGTGAGCGGGGACCCCGGGCTCGACGGCGACGCGGGCGCCGAGATGCTCGCCTGCGCCGCCGAGGGGATCCCCTTCGAGGTCGTGCCGGGTGTGGCGACCGCCGTGGGCGTGCCCGCCTACGCGGGAGTGCCGCTGCGTGACGCACAGGGCACGGACGTGCGGTTCATCGACGCCCGGACGGCGGACGCGCGCTGCTGGACCGAGGTCGGTGCCTCCGACGGGACCGTCGTCGTGTCCACGACGCTGGACGCCGTGGCGTCGGCCGCCGGGGAGCTGGTGACGGCCGGGCGCAAGCCCGACACCCCGCTGACGGTGACGGTCGCCGGTACGACGACGCGGCAGCGGACGTGGAATGCGACGCTCGGCACGATCGCCCAGGTCTTCAAGCAGGGCAAGGTCCTGCCGTCGCCCGAGGGCCACCGGCCGGTCATAGCCGTGGTCGGTGAGCGCAGTGCCGCCGCCCAGCGCGACCAGCTCGCCTGGTTCGAGTCCAAGCCGCTGTTCGGCTGGAAGGTGCTCGTGCCGCGCACGAAGGAGCAGGCCGCCTCGCTCTCCGACCAGCTCAGGTCCTACGGCGCCGTGCCGCATGAGGTTCCGACGATCGCCGTCGAGCCGCCTCGTACGCCGCAGCAGATGGAGCGCGCGGTCAAGGGACTGGTGACCGGCCGCTACGAGTGGATCGCCTTCACCTCGGTCAACGCCGTGAAGGCGGTGCGGGAGAAGTTCGAGGAGTACGGGCTGGACGCCCGCGCCTTCGCCGGGATCAAGGTCGCTGCGGTGGGCGAGCAGACGGCGCGCTCGCTGATCGAGTTCGGCGTCAAGCCGGACCTGGTGCCGAGCGGCGAGCAGTCGGCGGCGGGCCTGCTGGAGGACTGGCCGCCGTACGACCCGGTGTTCGACCCGATCGACCGGGTGTTCCTGCCGCGGGCTGACATCGCCACCGAGACCCTGGTGGCGGGCCTGATCGAGCTGGGCTGGGAGGTCGACGACGTCACGGCCTACCGGACCGTGCGGGCCTCGCCGCCGCCGGCGGAGACCCGGGAAGCGATCAAGGGCGGCGGGTTCGACGCCGTGCTCTTCACCTCGTCGTCCACCGTGCGGAACCTGGTCGGCATCGCCGGCAAGCCGCACAACGTGACGGTGATCGCCTGTATCGGGCCCGCGACCGCGAAGACGGCCGAGGAGCACGGGCTGCGGGTGGACGTGCTGTCGCCGGAGCCGTCGGTGCACAAGCTGGCCGAGGCGCTCGCCGAGTTCGGCGCGCGGCGCCGGGAGGCCGCGCTGGAGGCAGGCGACCCGGTGACGCGGCCGAGCGAGCGGCGTCCGGGAGCGCGCAGGCGCCGTACGACGTGAGGTCGTAGGACGTGATCGGAAGGGGTCGCGGGGTTGTTCCCCGTGGCCCCTTTCCGTTCCTTCTGGACCGGATCGCGCAGGGGGCGGTCCGCCCGCGCCCGGGGACAACGTGTCGGCAAAAGCGGTCCCGGCACGGGCGTAGCGTGGTGGGCATGACTGTGTACGGATCCTTCCCCGGATCGCGGCCGCGCCGGCTGCGGACCACCCCCGCGATGCGGCGCATGGTCGCCGAGACCAGGCTGAACCCCGCCGATCTGATCCTTCCGGCGTTCGTGCGGGAGGGCGTGAGCGAGCCGGTGCCGATCGCGGCGATGCCCGGGGTCGTGCAGCACTCGCTGGACACGCTGCGGAAGGCCGCGGTCGAGGCGCGGGAGGCCGGTGTATCCGGGATCATGCTCTTCGGCGTGCCGGAGGACGCGAAGAAGGACGCCGCCGGGACCGCGGGCACCGACCCGGACGGGATCCTCCAGGTCGCCGTCCGCGCCGTGAAGGAGGAGGTCGGCGACGAACTGGTCGTCATGTCCGACCTGTGCCTGGACGAGTACACCGATCACGGCCACTGCGGGGTTCTCGACGCGGACGGCCGGGTCGACAACGACGCCACGCTGGAGCGGTACGCCGAGATGGCGCAGGTCCAGGCGGACGCGGGCGTCCATGTCGTCGGCCCCAGCGGGATGATGGACGGCCAGGTCGGGGTGATCCGCGACGCGCTCGACACCATCGGCAGGGAGGACGTGTCGATCCTCGCCTACACCGCGAAGTACTCGTCCGCGTTCTACGGGCCCTTCCGCGAGGCGGTCGCCTCCTCCCTGAAGGGCGACCGCAAGACGTACCAGCAGGACCCGGCGAATCTGCGGGAGTCCATGCGGGAACTGGCGCTCGACCTGGCGGAGGGCGCCGACATGGTCATGGTGAAGCCCGCGGGTCCGTACCTGGACGTGCTGGCGAAGGTCGCGGAGTCCGTGGACGTGCCCGTCGCCGCGTACCAGATCAGCGGAGAGTACGCGATGGTCGAGGCCGCCGCGGAGAAGGGCTGGATCGAGCGGGACAAGGCGATCCTGGAGACCCTCACCGGGATCCGGCGCGCGGGCGCGCAGATGATCCTGACCTACTGGGCGACGGAGGCAGCGCAGAAGCTCGGCCGCGCGTAGCCGCCGGAGGCCGCGCGGAAACGCGCGGCCGGGCGGCCTCGGGGCCCGGTCCGGTGCCTCAGTCCCACCAGAAGGTCCAGACGCGGGCTCCGGGGAGCAGCCTGGCGTACGCCCCGAGGCCGGAGCCGGGGTCCTGCCGCACGCTGTCCGGGCAGAAGGCGAGGTGCTCGGCCGCGAGAGCCTCGGCGTCCGCGGTCGTGGTGGGCGGCGCGGCCACGGAGAGGACCAGCCGGTCGAAGGACAGCCCGACGACCCGTATGCCGAAGCGGTCCTCCCACGAGCGCAGGACCGAGCAGAGGCGGGCCACGTCGTGCTCGTGGTTGAGCGGACCGGACCAGCCGATCGCCGCCGGTATGTCCGCGCTGCGGCGGGCACGCACCAGGGCGGGGCGGGCGCCCTTCAGCACATCGCCGCCCTGGCCGCCGGAGAGCGCGTCGGCGGTCTCGGCGGCGAGCCGGTCGGGATCCTCCGGGAACGTGCTGCCCGGTGCCAGGCCGGGCCAGCCGCCGTCGGTGTCCGGCTCGTCGGCCGCGAAGGACTCCCAGTACTCCGCGAGCACCTCCTCGGCGTCGTGATCCCCCGGGTACGACACCCGCTGCGGCCACAGCTCCCACTCGTGCGGGCCGTGGGCGCCGCCGATCAGGACGGGGTGCAGCCCGCCGGCCCTGCGGGCGGGTAGGAGCCGGTCCCAGGTGCCGGGAGCGGCCGGGTCGTCGCCGTACCACAGCAGCGGCTCGTGCCAGGGACCGTCGACGGTGGTGTCCACCAGCCGGCCGGGAGGCAGATCGAGGCCCAGGGCCCGGCCCGTGGGGTCGTCGAGCAGGGTCGGCAGGGGGTTGGGAAGCATCGCCATGGTCCGAAGGTAGAGGCAGGCACTGACATCGATGGTCGTACGCAGGTTCCGGCGGTCGTGACTCGGGCACCGACTGACGCCCTGCCCGGGCTGTCCTCCCGTTGTTCTGTCCGGACCGCCGGGGCTCGCGGGGGTATGCCGCGGCGCCGGCCTTCCCGACCGCGCACGGCCACGTGATCGCGATCGGCGTGGAAGGCACCGCCTCCCACGGGGCCGGTTTCACCCGCGCCGCCCGCTCGCAGGGACTTCACGTGGCGGAGGTCAACCCGCCCGACCGGGCCGAACGCCGCCGCCTCGGCAAGCCCCTCACCGGCCGGACAAGCACGAGTGGATCGCCGAGTGACCGCCTGACCGGTGCCGTCGGCGGGGTGCCGGTGCGGGCTCAGCGCCCGAGGGTGAGCAGATCCGCGAGACGTGAGAGGCCGTCGGCCGAGTTCCCCTCCTCGACGGCGCGGTCGAGGATCGCCTGGAACGGCTCGAAGAGTTCGGAGCTGACGCCCTGGTCGCGGAAGGCCGCGGTGAAGTTGGGGAACGCGGCCTGGTTGACCGCGAGGCTGGAGACATCGGTCAGGTGCCGGCCGGTGTCCACGGCCCGGCCCATCTCCGGGGCGCCGGCGAGCATGGCGCCGACCCAGGGGACCAGGAGGTCCGAGAACTCCTCGGCAGAGATGTGCTCGGTACGGACCAGGGCGAAGGCCTGCAGGACGCCGAGCAGCATCCCGTACATGCCGGTCAGCAGCGCCAGGTCGTGGAGGGCGGCCCTGCCGGGGTCGGTGCCCGTCCACGTCGTGCCGCCGAAGGCCGCGAGGGTGGCTCGGTGGGTCTCGTACGCGCGATGGTCGCCGCTGTAGAGGACGTAGGCGTCCGGGCCCGCGATCATCTGCGGCACGGCCATGATGCCGCCGTCGAGGTACCGGGCTCCGCGCTCCGCGGTCAGTGCGGAGAGTTCCCTGGCCTGGGCCGGGGTGCCGTTGGTCAGATTGACCACGGTCTTCCCCGCCACCGTGGTGCCGAGGCCGTCGAGTACCTCCTGGACGGCATCGTTGGTTAGCAGGCACACGACGACGAGGGGTGCGGCCGCGACCGCGTCGGCCGCGGTGGCGGCCGGTAGCGCGCCCTGGGCCACGAGGGGGCCGGACTTCGCGGAGGAGCGGTTCCAGACGGTGACGGGGTGGCCCGCCCTCAGCAGCGCGGCGGCGAGGGCGGCGCCCATCATGCCGAGACCGAGGACGGTCACGGGTGCGGCGGAGACGGCGGGGGCGCCGCTCGCGGGCACGGTTGTTTCGACGGGCACGGGTGGCTCTCCGGGCATGGCCGGTCCTCCGGTCGGGGGCAGCTGGGCTACGTCCCTGATCCTCGTCGGGTGCACAGAGGCGGGCAAGTACCGACTATCTGGTCAGGTACTCACCTTTCGGTGAGTGACCGTCGGCCGGCGGCGTGCGGGGGGTGCGGCGTGCGGGTGCGGGAGATGTGGTGATCAGCCTGCGGGCGGCGCACCCTGGGATTGGTACCGCTGTGGAGGTGATCCGTCATGCAGACTCTCGTCGGTTGGCACGTCGAGATGGAGTTCCTCGAGGAAGGCGACAAGACCAAGGCGGCCGCGATGCTCCGGCTCGCCGACGGCTCGGAAGTGCGCGGGCACGGGCACGCCAGCCGTCATCCCTCCGACCCGGCCCAGCTGCGGGTCGGCGAGGAGATCGCCGGCGCCCGGGCGCTCATGGACATAGCCCAGACACTGCTCAAGAAGGCGCACGACGAGATCGAGGAGACCACGGGAAGGCCGGCCCACCCGTTGAACCGCTGACGAGGCGACGCCGGGCGAACGGAGGACGGCCCCGTCGCTCACCAGCGCCGGGGCCGCCTCCGCCGTCGTGTGTCAGAGGCGCTCGGGGGTGCGGATGCCGAGGAGCGCCATGCCCTGGTCGAGCGTGCGGGCGGTGAGGTCGATCAGGAAGAGGCGGTTCTCGACCTGGGCCGGGGTCTCCGCCTTCAGGACCGGGCACTGGTCGTAGAACGTCGTCAGGTGGGAAGCCAGCTGGTACAGGTACGCCGCCAGCTTGTGCGGCTCGTACGACGCGGCGACCTCGGCCACGGTCTCGCCGAACTGGTCCAGGTGCAGTCCGAGCGCCCGCTCGGCCGGGGCCAGCGCGAGCTCCGGGTGGGCGGCCGGCCTGGCGTCGCCCGACTTGCGGAGGATCGACCGGATACGGGCGTACGCGTACTGGAGGTACACCGACGTGTCGCCGTTGAGGGACACCATCTGGTCCAGGTCGAACTTGTAGTCCCGGACGGCCGAGGTGGAAAGGTCCGCGTACTTCACCGCGCCGATGCCGACGTACCGGCCGTTCTCGACGACCTCCTCGTCGCCGAGTCCCGCCTTGTCCTTCTTCTCGGCGACGACCGCCGTCGCCCGCTCGACCGCCTCGTCCAGCAGGTCCTCCAGCCGCACCGTCTCGCCCTCACGGGTCTTGAACGGCTTGCCGTCCTTGCCGAGCACCGTGCCGAAGGCGAGCTGGACGGCCCTGACGTCGTCGTTCAGCCAGCCGATGCGGCGGGCGGTCTCGAAGACCATCTTGAAGTGGAGAGACTGGCGGGCGTCCACCACGTACAGCAGGGTGGTCGCTCCCAGGTTCTGCACGCGGTCGCGGATGGCGGAGAGGTCCGTCGCCGCGTAGCCGAAACCGCCGTCGGACTTCTGGACGATCAGCGGGACCGGGTTGCCGTCCGGGCCCTTGACGTCGTCGAAGAAGACGCACAGCGCGCCGTTGGAGCGGACGGCGACGCCCGACTCCTCCAGCAGGCGGCAGGTCTCGACCAGCATGTCGTTGTAACCCGACTCGCCGACGATGTCCGGGTCGTTGATCTCCATGTCGAGCTTCTCGAAGACCGAGTAGAAGTAGATCTTCGACTCGTCGACGAACCGCTGCCAGAGCGCGAGGGTGTCCTTCTCGCCCGCCTGCAGGTCGACCACCCGGCGACGGGCCCGGTCCTTGAACTCCGGGTCGGAGTCGAAGACCGCGCGCGAGGCCTTGTAGAGGCGGTTGAGATTGGACATGGCCTCTTCGCCGGAGGCGGAGTCGGCCTTGTGGTCCAGCTCGTGCGGGTGCTCGATCAGATACTGGATGAGCATGCCGAACTGGGTGCCCCAGTCGCCGATGTGGTGCCGTCGGACGACCTTCTCGCCGGTGAACTCCAGGATCTCGACCATGGCCGCGCCGATCACGGCGGACCGCAGATGGCCGACGTGCATCTCCTTCGCCACATTCGGCTGGGCGTAGTCGATCACGGTCGTGCCGGGCTTCTCCGCGTGCGGAACGCCCAGGCGTGCGTCCGCGGCGCGGGCGGCGAGGGTCTTCACGATCGCCTCGTCGGTGATCGTGATGTTGAGGAAGCCGGGGCCGGAGACCTCGATCTCCTTCAGGACGTCGTTGGCCGGGATCGCCTCGACGACCTTCGTCGCCAGCTCGCGCGGGTTGCCCTTGAGCCGCTTGGCAAGAGCCAGGATGCCGTTGGCCTGGAAGTCGGCCCGGTCGCTACGTCGCAGCAGCGGGTCGGCGGAACCGGCCTCCGGCAGGGCTGCCGAGAGGGCGTCCGCGAGGCGCTGCTGCACGTTCGAAGCGAGGGAAGGGACCGAGGCCATGAGCTTCTGTTCCTGTCAGTGGGCGGTAGGTGCCAATTCAGTGGTCAAGTGTCCCACGAGGGAGCAACCTGTTTCTCCCGTGGACCGCGGGCCTGTGGACGGACCGGCGCCTGTGGACGACCGGGGCGGGAACTCGGACCGATCGGCGTGGGCCTGTGGACAACCAACGGGCGCGTTGTTCCGTCTGGGACAATGGCAGACGCCGGCTTCGACAGAATCAAGCAATCAAGGACGTGCCGATCGTGGCTCAGAGCAGCACCGAGACCGACTGGGTCTCCCGTTTCGCGGACGATGTCATCGCCGAGTCGGAACGGCGTGCGCCCGGGAAACCGGTCGTGGTTGCGTCTGGCCTGTCCCCGTCCGGGCCCATCCACCTGGGGAATCTGCGCGAGGTCATGACCCCGCACCTGGTCGCGGACGAGATCCGGCGCCGCGGGCACGAGGTCCGTCACGTGATCTCCTGGGACGACTACGACCGCTACCGCAAGGTCCCGGCAGGCGTGGAGGGCGTCGACGACAGTTGGGGCGAGCACATCGGCAAGCCGCTGACCTCGGTGCCGGCGCCCGCCGGCTCGCCGCACCCGAACTGGGCCGAGCACTTCAAGGCCGCCATGGTCGAGTCGCTCGCCGAACTCGGTGTCGAGTTCGACCCGATCAGCCAGACCGAGCAGTACACCTCGGGTGCCTACCGCGAGCAGATCCTGCACGCCATGAAGCACCGCGCCCGGATCGACGGCATCCTCGACCAGTACCGGACGAAGGCCAAGGTCCAGGCGAAGAAGCAGCAGCAGAAGCCGGTCGACGAGGCCGAGCTGGAGGCCGCCGAGGGCTCCGGCGCGGCGTCCGAGGACGACGGCAGCGGAGGCTCCGCCGGCTACTTCCCGTACAAGCCGTACTGCGGCAACTGCGAGAAGGACCTGACGACCGTCACGGAGTACATCGACGCGACCACGGAGCTGACGTACTCCTGCACGGCGTGCGGCTTCTCGGAGACGGTCCGGCTGAGCGAGTTCAACCGCGGAAAGCTGGTCTGGAAGGTCGACTGGCCGATGCGTTGGGCCTACGAGGGCGTGATCTTCGAGCCCAGCGGTGTCGACCACTCGTCCCCGGGATCGTCGTTCGTCGTCGGCGGTCAGATCGTCCGCGAGGTCTTCGACGGCGCCCAGCCGATCGGCCCGATGTACGCGTTCGTGGGCATCTCCGGCATGGCCAAGATGTCGTCCTCGCGCGGTGGCGTGCCGACCCCGGCGGACGCGCTGAAGATCATGGAGGCGCCCCTGCTGCGCTGGCTGTACGCCCGCCGCAAGCCGAACCAGTCCTTCAAGATCGCCTTCGACCAGGAGATCCAGCGGCTCTACGACGAGTGGGACAAGCTGGAGTCGAAGGTCGCGGAGGGTGCCGCACTCCCGGCCGACGCCGCCGCGTACTCCCGTGCGGCCCGTACCGCCGCCGGTGAGCTGTCCCGCACGCCGCGCCCGCTGCCGTACCGCACGCTTGCCTCCGTCGCCGACATCACCGCCGGCCACGACGAGCAGACGCTGCGCATCCTCAGCGAGCTGGACCCGGCGAACCCGCTGACCTCGCTCGACGAGGCCCGGCCCCGGCTGGACCGCGCGGAGAACTGGATCACGACCCAGGTCCCGGCCGACGCCCGCACGGTCGTGCGCTCCGAGCCGGACGCGGAGCTGCTCGGCTCTCTCGACGACGAGGCGCGCGAGTCGCTGCGCCTCCTCCTGGAGGGGCTGGACAGCCACTGGTCGCTGGACGGTCTGACGACCCTCGTCTACGGAGTGCCGAAGGTGATGGCGGGCCTGGAGCCGGACGCCAAGCCGACGCCGGAGCTGAAGGCCGCCCAGCGTTCGTTCTTCGCGCTGCTCTACCGGCTGCTGGTGAGCCGCGAGACCGGCCCCCGCCTCCCGACCCTGCTCCTGGCGGTCGGCGCGGACCGGGTGCGCAAGCTGCTGGCGGCCTGACCGGCGGCCCACGAGGGCCGTGCGCGACGGAAGAAGGGCTCTCCCCCTCGTGGGTGAGAGCCCTTCGGCGTTGCTCCGTCATTCCGGCCCGATCGCCCGGCCGTCACTCCGGCCTGATCGCCCGGCCGCGCCGCCCGGGACCGCCGGTTCGCGGCCCGGCCTGCCGGCCCCCGACAGAGGCTCCGGTCTCCGGCGCCGCCCGGTGGCGGCATCGGGTCCCTACGCGATGTGGTCTTCCATCAGCTCGTTGTTGAAGCGGGTCGTGAACCGGTCCATGTACTGGTTCAGCTCACGGGGCTGAAGGAGCATGCCGTAGGCGGCCTCGACGTTCGACGCGAAGGCTCCGGGCGTCGGCATGCCCTCGCCCTCTATCGAGCGCCGGAACACCTGGTACAGGTTCTCCTCCGAGGGCAGCGCCTCTTGCACGCCCTCACCCAACGGCCGTATGCCGCCCGCTCCGTTCGGCACCGGGAACGCCGGCTCCGGTGCCTGGGCCGTGACCGGTTCCGCAGCGCCCCGCTGCGCCACAGCTTCGGGCTCCGCCGGGTGGGTCCGAGGGGCCGGTTCGGGCTCGGCCGCGCGCGGCTGCGGTACCGGGATGCTCTGCGGCTGCTCCTCGTACCAGGCCTGGTGGTCCGGCCCCGGGACATACATGGGCGGCTCGTAGTTCGGGTCGTAGTCGCCCTGGTACCGCACATGCTGCGGAGTGGCGAACCACTGGCTCGGCTCCTCTTCGGCAGTCTCCAGCGGCTCGCGTTCCCGAGCCCGCCCGGTCGACTCCAGCTCCGGTGCCGCGGGCTGCGGCGGCAGCAGCATCGGCTCGATCCCGGCGGCGGCCAGCCCCGCCGGCGCGGTCTCGGCCAGCGGCACCCCGTACTTCGCCAGCCGCAGCGGCATCAGCGCCTCGACCGGGGCCTTGCGGCGCCACGCCCGCCCGAAGCGGGCCTGCAGCCGGGCCTGGTAGATCAGCCGGTCCTGCTCCAGCTTGATGACCTGCTCGTAACTGCGCAGCTCCCACAGCTTCATCCGCCGCCACAGCCGGAACGTCGGCACCGGGGAGAGCAGCCAGCGGGTGAGGCGCACGCCCTCCATGTGCTTGTCCGCGGTGATGTCCGCGATCCTGCCCACCGCGTGGCGGGCGGCCTCGACGGACACCACGAACAGGACCGGGATGACGGCGTGCATGCCGACGCCGAGCGGGTCGGGCCAGGCGGCGGCGCCGTTGAAGGCGATCGTCGCCGCGGTGAGCAGCCAGGCCGTCTGGCGCAGCAGGGGGAAGGGGATGCGGATCCAGGTCAGCAGGAGGTCGAGGGCGAGCAGCACACAGATGCCCGCGTCGATGCCGATCGGGAAGACCAGGGAGAACTGGCCGAAGCCCTTCTTCTCGGCGAGCTCGCGCACGGCGGCGTACGACCCGGCAAAACCGATCGCGGCGATGATCACCGCACCGGCGACCACCACGCCGATGAGTATGCGGTGCGTGCGTGTCAGCTGCATCGCGGCCACCCGCGACCCCCATCCCTTTTCTGTTCACGGCGCCCCTGGCGCGGCCCAAGCCTGGCACATGAATCCGGAGTACGGCCCTCCGGGGAGGACCGTACTCCGGTCGGCTGCCGGGCCGCGGGGGCCGTGCTGCGGATCGTGCCGGACGCGGTCGCCGGGGCCCCGCGGCAGGTCCGCCGGGCCTAGTTGGCCTTGGCGACGGAGGCCGTGGCCTCCTTGGCCGCGGTCACCGCTTCCTTCATCAGCTGCGACGGGTCCGGGTTCTTGGCGCCGGCGAAGCCCGTACCGTTGTAGCCGAGGGTCACCACGACATTGCCCGTGCGGGCCACGATCGTTGCGTATTTGAAGTCCTCGCCGGACTTGGTGAGGCCGTAGCTGATCGCCGTGGCCTCCTCGCCGACACCCGAAGCGGGCGAGGTGTTGACGCTCTTGGCCTTCTCCGTGGCCCGGACCGCGGCCACTTCCTTCTCGTAGGCGTCCTTGGCGCGGTCCTCGCCGCTGCCGACGCCCGACTCCGACTCGAAGCGCTGGAACGACACGTCGAGCCAGCGGTAGTTCGAGCCCTTGACGCCCTTGTCCTCCAGGCCGTTCCAGGAGCAGCTGCCGCGGGCGGCCGTGTCGTTGGAGGTGCCGGCCGTGCCGGACTTGTTCTTCACCTTCGGCACCAGCTCCTCGACCGTCTTGGAGGTCAGTGCCTTGCAGGGCTGGGGCAGCTTGGCGTACTTCGCCGGCTCCACGGCCGCCGGCGACTGCTCGCCGCCGGGGGAGGAGGCCTCGGACGAGGAGGACGAGCCGCCGTCCGAACCCGAGCCCTTGCTGTCGGAGTCCGACGAGCAGCCGGCGACGACGAGCATCACCGGGACGGCGGCGCAGGCGAGTATGCGGGTGAGTCGCGGGGCTGATCGGTGCATGGTTCCTTCAGTCGGTTGTCGTACGGTCCTCCGGAGCGCCGGACACGGGGTCCCGGTCCTCCGGGCGGACGGTCCGGTGTTCCCGGGCGGCCACGGTACGCCGACACGGTACGACGCCGGGTCGTCCGACGGGACCGGGCGGCACAGGAGCCGCGTCACGCCGGCGCCCCGGCGGACGCGCTAGTCGTTGAACCGCTCGGCCAGCTTCCGGGCCAGTCCCTGCGCCTTTTCCTGCAGTTCCTTGCTGTCCGGGATCTCCGTCACACGGGCGGGCTGCTCGCCGTAGTCGACGGTCACGATCACATTGGATGTGCGGAACACCACGCTCACCGTGCGGTGCTGGGCGGTGGAACCGGCCCGGGTGAGGACGTCGTCGAGGAACGCGGCGTCACCGAGGCCGTCGAGCACGCGCGGCTCAAGGCCCTCGGGAGCGGTGGGGGAACCGGAGGCGGTTCCGCTGGGGCTGCCCGAGGGGGGCTCGCTGCCGGCGCCGGGGGAACCGGTCACCGGGGCACCCGTGCCGCCCGCGGCGGGCGCGGGGAGCTGGGCCGCGTCCTGCTTCCTCGTGTACACCTCGAGGGCACGCTGGTCGTCGCTGACGTCCTGGGCGTAGGACACGACGCGCTCGACGTCGATGCGGAGGTTGTGCGAGGCGTCGGGGGAGTCGGCCTTCCAACTGCAGCCGACACGGCGGTCCGTGTCGTACGTGACGGCGGCGGTACCGCGGAAGATCTTCTCCTGCTGCTCTTCGGGCAGCTCGGCCGCGCCGGGGAGCAGGTCCCTGAGCATCGAGCGCTCGACCGCGCCGCACGGCTCGTAGAGCGTGCGGTACTTGCCGGGCGCCGCGACCGGGCCCGCGGTCTCGCCGGCCTTGGACTCGGTGGTGGTGCCACCGTCGGTGGATCCGCCGGTGCAGCCGGTGACGAGCGCCGCGAGAAGCGCCGCAACGCCGGGTGCGTACCCCTTTCGCCGCACGTTTCCAGGCTCCCTTCTCTGCCGTCCTGCACGTCCGGCCCGGTCCGGTCGCCGGCTGGCTCCCGGTCCCTGCCGTGGCCGCTCGCGGCGAAAACGTGTTGCCGCCCGATGCGCGCCGATGGACACAATGTGTATCGCACGCGCAGCTGTGAACGCCGGTTCGATATCCCTTTTCTTGAGCTTGGCGCCGGTTTTGCGTTATCAGGCTTTTTGGGGGAATCGAGGAAGTATGTCGTATGTAGAGGTGCCCGGTGCCAAGGTGCCGATCCGGATGTGGACGGACCCGGCCGCGGTCGAGGACGGCGCGATGCAGCAGCTGCGGAACGTCGCGACTCTGCCCTGGATCAAGGGGCTCGCGGTGATGCCGGACGTGCACTACGGCAAGGGCGCGACGGTCGGCTCGGTGATCGCGATGCACGGCGCGGTCTGCCCGGCCGCGGTCGGCGTCGACATCGGCTGCGGGATGTCGGCCGTGAGGACCTCGCTCACCGCGAACGATCTCCCCGGCGATCTGTCCAGGCTCCGCTCCAAGATCGAGAGGGCGATCCCGGTCGGGCGCGGAATGCACGACGACCCGGTGGACCCCGGGCGGGTGTACGGATTCCCTTCGACGGGATTCGACGATTTCTGGTCGCGGTTCGACGACGTCGCCGACCCGGTCAAGTTCCGCCGGGAGCGTGCGGGCAAGCAGATGGGGACGCTCGGCTCCGGGAACCACTTCATCGAGTTCTGCCTGGACGAGACCGGCTCCGTCTGGCTGATGCTGCACTCCGGCTCGCGGAACATCGGCAAGGAGCTCGCCGAGTACCACATCGGCGAGGCCCAGAAGCTGCCGCACAACCAGGGCCTGGTCGACCGTGATCTCGCGGTGTTCGTGTCGGACACCCCGCAGATGGCGGCGTACCGGAACGACCTCTTCTGGGCGCAGGAGTACGCCAAGTACAACCGCGCGATCATGATGGGGCTGTTCCAGGAGGTCGTCCGCAGGGAGTTCAGGAAGGCGAAGGTCGCCTTCGACCCGGTCATCTCCTGCCACCACAATTACGTGGCGGAGGAGCGGTACCAGGGCATGGACCTGCTGGTCACCCGGAAGGGCGCGATCCGCGCCGCGTCCGGCGACTTCGGGATCATCCCCGGCTCGATGGGCACGGGCTCGTACATCGTGAAGGGCCTGGGGAACGAGAAGTCGTTCAACTCGGCCTCGCACGGCGCCGGCCGCCGGATGAGCCGGAACGCTGCGAAGCGGCGGTTCTCGACCCGGGATCTGGAGGAGCAGACGCGGGGTGTGGAGTGCCGTAAGGACTCCGGCGTCGTGGACGAGATCCCGGGCGCGTACAAGCCGATCGAGAGGGTGATCGACCAGCAGCGGGACCTCGTGGAGGTCGTCGCGAAGCTGAAGCAGGTCATCTGCGTGAAGGGCTGACGTCCAGTACGCCACGTGATCGACGGGCCCCGGACTCCGCGTCCGGGGCTTTGTGGTCTCCGGGCCGGCCCGGCGGTGTGCGGTTGGCCGGCGATCCGCGGCGGGGAGGGAGGCAGTGGCGGAACTCCCCTGTGCCGGATGCCGTCTCCCGTTGTTTCGCCTTGTATTGAGGGTTTGACACAAGATCCCGGCCAGGGCATCTTGTATCCACCGCTTGGTACAAGATGATCTGGGGGGATCTCCGTATGCTCGACACCGTCCCGCTCCAGACCCGGTTCCTCGACCACGCCGACTACTACGCCCGCTGGTCCTGTCTGGCCATCGGCTTCGTGGCCGCACAGCAGTTGGTCGAGATGGAGAGCGACGACATCACGATGCCCCTCGTGGTCGCCATCACCGCTTTCGGCCTGTGCGCGGTGGGCGGTGTCCTGCTCGGCGACGCCCTGACCCTGCGTCCCCAGGGAGCGGTGCGCACCGCGAGTCTCGCCCCGCGCCTGGTCCGGGACCAAGTGCCGCCCCGTATGGCACCCCTGCTTCTGCTGCAGGCGGCGTCCCTCGTCGCCCTGCTGGTGATGGGTGCGGTCACCGCTTCGTCCGACCCCGACCGGATGGGCAGGGCGGGGCGCGTCATGACCGTCATCTGTGAAGGGGTGCCCGCTTCTCTCGGCCCCTGGCCGGGCCTGTACTACAGCGGCCCGATGTTCGCCGCCCTCGCGGTCGGAACCCCCGCCTGCGTCTGGGCCCTGCGCCGTATCGCGCACGGCCCGGGCGACGACCAGCAGCGGCGCGACCGCGCCTGGGCGATTACCGGAGCCTGGGGGCTGATGGTGTCGAGCCAGGTGCTGCTCGTCGTTCTGATGGTCCTTGTCGCGCTCACGGAGAACGACTGCGTCGGGCCGCTGGGCGCCGCCACCATCGTGCTGATCTGCCCCCTGGGCCTGCTGAGCCTGTTCACGTCCGGATGGTCTCTGGTTACCGTGGTGGCGCCCCGGGCGGTCGACGACGAGGCAGCCGACGATGGGACTTTCGACGATGAGTGACCCCGCCGTCCGCGTCGACACCACCAGCCAGGTACCGCCGTACGAGCAGATCCGCGCGCAGCTGGCCGCGCTGATCCGCATTGGCCGGCTGGCCGAGGGCGAGCGCCTGCCGACCGTGCGTCAGCTCGCCGCCGACCTCGGTCTCGCGCCGGGCACTGTGGCCCGCGCCTACCGCGAGCTGGAGGCCGCCGAGCTGATCCGCACCCGCCGTGGCGCGGGCACCCGGGTCGCGGCGCTCCCGTCCGAGCCGCACGCGCACGATGCCGATCAACTCGCGACTCTGGCGCGGGACTTCACCTCCGCCGCCCGATCGCTCGGCGCCGGGACCGAGGACATCCTGACCGCCGTCCGCGACGCCCTGGACCCGGGGGCCGCCTCCTCTTCGGCCGCGGCCGACAGCGGAGCTGGCGGCCCCAAGACGGCCGACGTGTCGACGCAAGCCACAGGCGTGAGGAACAGGCTTGGGCGGCAGGCGTAGGCAACAGACGTAACAGGCGCAGGTGACGCCGGGTTTGCGTCACCTGCAACGCGATGCCGCGGCCTCTGGAATGTTCCGTTCCTGCGGTCCTGACGCAGCCGGAGAACCTCCCGTCCCGGACGATCGACCGGCAGCGGGACTCGTGGAGGTCGTCGCGAAGCTGAAGCAGGTGAACTGCGCGAAGGGCTGATCGCCTGCTTCGCCCCACGGCAGAGGTCCCCGGACTCCGAAGTCCGGGGACCGCTGCCGTGGGCGCGGGTCATCGGCCCGGCGGTGCGGCGGCGTGCCGTGGAGCCGGCGTCGGCCGGAGCCCGAACCGAGTGGTCGCGGGCCCCTGTGCGGGGTGAGCGCCGTATCGGCTGACGGCGCCGGCCAGCCCTCCGCCGCCGGTGGCGATGCCGCCGTAGGGCCTGGGCGCGGAGAAGGGGGGAGCGGTCGGCCGGCACGTCGTTCCGGCCGGGGGGAGCGTGCCGTCGATCAAGTAGCGGCTTTCGTGCGCCTGCACGCAGCTGCTGGGATTGACCAGCGCGGTGTGCCCGTATCCCTCGTGGGTGAGCAGGCGGGCGTCCGCCAGCTCCCGGGCCATGGCCTGTGCGTTCGTGTAGGGGGTGGAGGGGTCGTAGGTCGTGCCGACCACCAGGACGGGGTGCGCCGTCGGCTTGTTCCACGGGCCGCGGTAGCGGTTCGTGGCGGACGAGGGCCAGGTGGCACACGCCTCGGCCGCCCAGGTCCAGAAGCGTCCGCTGTCGCCCGCGCGGAGGGCGGCTGCCTCCTCCAGCGCGTGGTAGGCCCCGGGGTCACGGGGATTGGGGCTGTCGCCGCAGAGCACGGCGCCGGCCTGTTCCTCGCCGAGGTACGGGTCCGGATGCGGGACCGGTGGTGCGGGCGGGAGCGGGGACGGTTCCGGAGCGCGGCCGCGCCACAGCTCCTGGAGCCTGCCGGCGAGGTCCGTCCAGCCCGGGTGGACGACGTAGAGGCCGTTCACCACGTCTGCGAACGTCCGGCCGTAGGTCCACGGACCCACGGGATTCTCCCGGAGCCGCTGCATCAGCCGGTCGAACTTGCCCCGGGTCGCTTGCGGACTCCCGGCGGAGAAGGCACAGCGTGAGGCGGTACCGGATCCGCACAGGCTGAGGAACTTGTCCAGGGTCGAGGCGGCGGTGCGGTCCGATCCCATGCGCAGGAACGTCGTGAGCCGGGCGTCGTCGGAGGAGCCGTTCGTCCACGCCCGCGGGTCGATGTTGCTGTCCAGGGTCATGGCGCGGATCTTGCCGGGAAAGAGGCCGGCGTAGGTGGCGCCGAGGATCGTGCCGTAGGAGATCCCGAAGTAGGTGAGCTGAGGGTCGCCGACGGCCTCGCGGAGCCGGTCGAGGTCGCGGGCGGTGTCGGTGGTCGACACATGGCGCAGCAGCTCGGGGTCTCGCTGTTCGCAGCGCCGGGACAGGTCCTTGTACGCGGCGATCCACTCCGCCCGCTCCCGCTCACCCACCGGGAAGCCGGCCGGCTTGCCCGAAACCCAGGCGTCCGCCTCCTCGCGACTGCCGAAGCAGTTCACCGCGGTGCTGCTGCCGATCCCGCGGGGATCCCAGCTGACGATGTCGAAGCGCTCCCGTACCTCACGGGGGAAGTTCTCGTAGTTCTGCGGCATCTGCACCGTCCCGGGCCCTCCGGGGCCCCCGGGGTTGAAGAACAGGGTGCCGATGCGCCGTCCGGGGCCGGTCGCCCTGCGCTTGATGACGGCCAGTTCGATCGCTCGGCCGCTCGGCTTCGCGTAGTCGAGCGGCACCTGCGCCGTCGCGCAGTCGAAGGGACTGCCCTGGACGCAGGGGCTCCAGTCCAGCTTCGGGGCGGGCTCAGGAGGCGGGGTCGCGCCGCCGGCCGGGGCGAGATCCGGCCCGACGAACAACGCCGAGCAGAAGACCGTCGCGGCAAGGGCCGTGGCGTGATGCCGGCGACCCGTCGTATGTCCGGATATGTGCATACTCCGCCCTCCTCGTTCGCAGCCGAGCGTCCGATGCCGCCCAGGTACCGGGCGTCGGTACACATCGGCCTCAACACCATCGCGGCCGGACGGGGTGCGCCAGCGGGCCGCAGCCGAATGGCCGAGCCGCCCGAACCCGGGCCGAGGAGACCGACGTCCGGGTCGGGCGGGCGCTCGTGTGGCGCCTCGCCCAGCGGCGTGCGTGGGGGGAGGGGTGGACGGCTCGGTGGTGTCACCGGGGCGTCCCGAGAGGTGCCGACGTATTCAGGGCGGGGCGCCGGGGCGGGCGCGGGGCGGGCTGCCGGAGAAAGCGTGCTCAGGTGGTCGGGCAGGCCGCAGGTGCGGTCGTGCTCACGGACGGCCCGTCGCGGTCGTGCCCCGGCACCGGCGGCCGGGTCCGGCCGTGTGCGCGGTGGCGCGGGCGGGAACGGCCGCTGGGCCGGGCCGGCGGCCAGAGGAGCGAGCCGGGTCAGTGCTGCCGGTGGACCTTCGTGTTCGACGCCTGGGCCCGGGGGCGGACGATCAGCAGATCGATGTTGACGTGAGCAGGCCGGGTGACCGCCCAGGTGACGGTGTCGGCGACGTCCTCGGCCGTGAGCGGTTCGGCCACGCCCTCGTAGACCTTGGCGGCTTTCTCCGCGTCGCCCCGGAATCGCGTGGTCGCGAAGCCCTCCGTCTTGACCATGCCGGGGGCGATCTCGACGACGCGGACCGGTGTGCCGACGATCTCCAGACGCAGGGTCTCGGCGAGGACGTGCTCGCCGTGCTTCGCGGCGACATAGCCCGCGCCGCCCTCGTACGTGCCATGGCCGGCGGTGGACGAGAGGACGACGACCGTGCCGTCGCCACTGGCGGTGAGCGCGGGAAGCAGGGCCTGTGTGACGTTCAGCGTGCCGATGACGTTGACCTCGTACATCTGGCGCCAGTCGGCGGGGTCGCCGGTCGCGACCGAGTCGGCGCCGAGGGCTCCGCCGGCGTTGTTGACCAGGACCTTCACGGGCCCGGAGCCGTCGAGGGAAGCCGCGAAGGCGTCGACGGCGGCACGGTCGGTGACGTCGAGGGGATGGGCCGTCGCCCGATGCCCGGCGTCCGTCAGTTCGGTGGCGAGGGCTTCGACCCGGTCCTTGCGCCGGGCGGTGAGGACCACGTGGTAGCCGGCCTCGGCGAGACTCCGTGCGGTGGCGGCGCCGATTCCGCTGCTCGCTCCGGTGACGACGGCGATGGGCGTGGCGGTCATGACGGCTCCTCGGTCAACTGATCGTTACCAGAAGTCAGGATAGGCAGACGGTCACCGGCCGCGCGGCGCGTACATGATCACCGCCATGCCCGCCAGGCAGATCAGGGCGCCCAGGACGTCCCAGCGGTCGGGGCGGTAGCCGTCGGCCACCATGCCCCAGGCGATCGAACCCGCCACGAACACCCCGCCGTAGGCCGCGAGGACACGGCCGAAGTCGCCCTGCGGCTGGAACGTGGCCACGAACCCGTAGGCGCCGAGGGCCAGGACGCCCGCGCCGATCCAGATCCAGCCCCGGTGCTCCCGCACGCCCTGCCACACCAGCCAGGCGCCGCCGATCTCGAAGACGGCGGCGACGGCGAACAGGAGCACGGAGCGGGCGACGACCATGGGGTCAGCCTGGCATCTCCGGGGCGGTGGCCGAGCCTCGGGGCGCCGTTACGCGCCGGGTGCCCGGGTGCGGTCCGCTCCCGCCGTGCCCTCGGCTCAGTCCTGTGCCCATGCGATGTATCCGTCCGGGCGGACCAGGAGAGCCGTGCGGGTCGAGCCGCTGTAGTGGGCCCTGGCGACCGGGCCGGGCGCCGCCGGTGCGCAGGCCGTGTCCGCGACGTCCGGTGCCACCAGGACGAACTCGCCCCTGCGCAGCAGCTCGTAGAGCCGGCCCTCCCTGAGTGCGAGATCGGGGGCGCGCCGGCCGGTCAGCCGGTGGGCCCCGCGCGGGGCGCCGTAGGAGATGCCTATGCCCGAGATCATGCCCATCGCCTTGTCCGCCGCGGGCCGAACCACGTTGAGGAGGCTGGTCGCGAGGGCGCGCCCGAGGCGCTCGAGCGGTGTGTGCGCCATGGCGAGGCGCACGATCGCCCCGCTGCTGCGCACCACCTGGGCGCCGACCGGGTGCCGCTCGGCCTGGTACGTGTCGAGGAGGCCGTCGGGGTCCGGGGCGTCGTGCCGGAGGACGGCGACGAGCTTCCAGGACAGGTTCGCCGCGTCCTGCAGGCCGGTGTTCATGCCCTGGCCGCCCGCGGGGGAGTGCACATGGGCCGCGTCCCCGGCGAGGAAGACCCGCCCCCGGCGGTACTCGGGGACCTGGCGCTCGTCACTGTGGAAGCGGGAGAGCCAGCGGGGGTCCCGCATGCCGTAGTCGGTGCCGAGAGCCTGGCGGGCGACCTCGCGCACGTCCTCCAGGTCGACCGGCCCGTCGTCCGGCCGGGAGTCGTCGCGCCGCCAGCCCATCACCCGGTACCAGCCGTCGCCGAAGGGGGCGATGAAGGCGAAGGCCCGGCCCGTCCCGTTGACCGTCAGCAGATTCTCCGGCTCCTCGGAGAGCCGTACGTCCGCGAGCAGGATCGAGCGGATGGCGGAGACGCCGGGGAAGGGCAGGCCGAGCGACTTCCGCACCGAACTGCGCATCCCGTCCGTGCCGACGAGGTAGCGGGACCGCAGCACCGTGTCGCGACCGTCCTCGTCGTGGAGCTCGGCGGTGACCGATCCCCCGTCCTGGCTCAGGCCGCGCAGCCGGGTGCCGTACCGGAAGTCGGCCCCGGCGTCGCGCGCACGGCGCTCCAGCAGCCGCTCCACCTCGTACTGCGGGGCTATCAGCAGATACGGGAAGCGGGATGCCAGCCGGGACAGATCGAGGGAGAGCCGGCGGAACAGCCGCAGGCCCGTGATCGGCGTGCCCTTCGCCACCAGCTCGTCCGCCAGACCCCGGGCGTCGAGGAGCTCCAGCGTGCGTGCGTGCACTCCGAAGGCCCTGGTCAGGTTGCTCCTCGTCGGCGGCCTGCGCTCGATGACGGTGACGCGGACGCCTGCTGCCGCGAGGTCGCCGGCGAGCAGGAGCCCGGTGGGCCCCGCCCCCACGACCGTCACGTCCGTCTCCGTGGCGGCGGGGGTGTTCGGGGCGGCGGTCTGTTCGGTCATGGCGGTGCCTCCTGTCGGCACTCGGGCGCCGGGGCGCCGGTGTCTTCTTGCCGGAGCACGGGCAGCCCGGCGCACTTGGCTCGGCGAATGCGGTCAACGGATGTTGGCCAACGCTCGTTGGCAACGTTAGATCGGCGCACGCTGGCGTGTCAACGCCTGTTGGCCTACATTTGTTGGCATGAACTCGGAACCACCTCCGGCACCGCGCCGCTCGGACGCCACCCGCGCCGCGATCCTCGAAGCCGCCCGTGAACGCTTCGCCGCGGACGGGTACGAGCGGGCCACGATCCGCGCCATCGCCAAGGACGCGGGAATCGATCCGTCGATGGTGATGCGGTACTACGGCAACAAGGAGGGGCTCTTCGCCGCGGCGTCCGAGATCGACCTGCGGCTGCCCGCGCTGGGGGCGATGCCCGGCCGGCACATCGGGGCGGTGCTCGTCGCCCACTTCCTCGACCGGTGGGAGCACGACGAAGTGCTGACGGCGATGCTCCGGGTCGGCGTCACCAACGCCGCCGGTGCCGAGCGCATGACGGAGATGTTCCGGGGGCAGCTGCTGCCCATCGCCGCCGGAGTGTGCCCCGTACGGGAAGAGGTTCCGCGCCGGGCCGCGCTCGTCGCCTCGCAGATCCTGGGAATGGCCCTCGCCCGCTATGTGCTGCGGATCCCGCCGGCGGTCGGGATGAGCCGGGACGAGGTGATCGCCTGGCTCGCCCCGACGATCCAGCGGTATCTCACCGCCGAGAGCCCGTAGCGGTCCCGGGCGACGTGGCGGTGGACCCGCCGCCGGGGGGCCGGTGCCGAGCCCCCGCGCTGCGGGCGGACGGCGCCATGCGCCGGACGCGGTCAGGCGGCCGCGTCGCCGAACTCGCGCAGCGCACCCTCGACGATCGCCTGAAGACGGGCGTGGTGCGCGCCGCGCCAGTAGACCCGCTCACAGGCCGTGCACTGCGCGAACACGTCGTACGAACGCTGCGTGCCCTGCTCCAGCTGGTGCTCGACGGCCGTCTTGTCCGTGTCCGCGAGGCAGCCGTTGCAGGCCGTGCAGCGGGTCCACGGCTCGAGAGCGGGTGCGAACCGCTGCAGCACGTCACGGAGCTGGTCGTCGGGGCGGTCGCTGTAGACGTACGCACCCGCCCACAGCTCCCGGCGGCGCAGGAGACCCCGGTCCCGGGACAGCATCACGCGCTGCTCGCGCGCCGAGAGCGCGGCCAGTGCGGCGTCGCCGATGTCCTCGCTCTCGTACGCGGCGTCGACGCCCAGGAGCCGCAGCCGCCGCGCAAGGGTGCCGAGATGGACGTCCAGGAGGAACCGGAGAGGGGCGCCCGGCACCCGCTGCGGACGCTCGACGCCCAGGACCCGGACGTGCTCGCCCTCGGCGGGGACGTACGAGGTCTCGACACGGCTGCCGTCCACCAGCAGCCGCCCGGCCTCGGTCAGCGGGACCCCGAGCGACTCGACGACGTGCCCGAGGCTCGACGAGCCGTCCGTGACGAGGGCGGTCCGCCCGCCCCGGCGCTCCGCCGGGACGAAGAGCCGCAGCTCGGGGGCGAAGCTGATGTGGATCTCCGGTCCGTTCACGCCGCCAGGATGCCATCGGGCGGACGGCGCCAGCCAGCGGTTTCCGCCGGGCCCGGGGCGCTCCGGGCCGCCGCGTGGGAAGCGCGGGCACGGGCCGGCTGGGAGGCCGTCCGGTCATCACCGAACGGGGAACGCCGGCCGCCGCCGGGCCCGGTGCGCTCCGGGCCGCCACCGCCGGGAGGGAGTCGCCGCACCGCCGGCGCCGGGAACGAGCCGCCTCCGCGCTCGATCCGGTCGGTCGATCCGGTCCCTGCCTCTCGTCGAGCCGTCTCCGCCTGCGGTCCGGTCCCCTCCCGGGAGCCGCCCCGTTGATCGGACCCGGCCCGGCCTCTGCGGGACGCCCCCGCTCAGAAACCGGTCCCTGCCCCCTCCGGAGCCGAGCCCGCCCGGCCCGGCGCCGGCTCGCCGAGGTCGAGGCGCCAGTCGTTGCTGCGCAGCGGTGTGCCCGGCGGGTACTCGAAGTCGCACTCCCCGATCAGGGAAAAGCCCGCCTTGCGGCACACCGCGTTCGACGCGACGTTGCCGACGGAGGGAAAGGCGTGCAGATGGCGGTGCTTGTGCGCCGCGCGGGCCTCCTCCACGACGGCCAGCGTCGCGGCCGTCGCGATCCCCCGCCCCTGGAAGCCGGGCAGGACGCTCCACCCCGTCTCGTAGACCTCGCCGCCGCGCCAGGTCTTCTCCCAGAACCCGATCGATCCGACGGGCTCCCCGCTGTCCGCCGACACCACGCGGTACATCCGCCCCGACCCCGACCGGTCCGCGCTCAGGGCGACATAGCGCCGGTGCCGCTCGGCCAGTCTCTCCTCCGGCTCCGGTCCCCCGAGGTACTCCGTCAACTCAGGTGCGTTCAGGGCCCGGAGCAGCTCGAGGTCGCCCTCCGACCAGGGCTCGATCCGCACAACCGTTGTCGTCTCGTCCATGACCGGCACGGTACGCCCCCGCACCGACAACGCCCGGAGCACGAGCTCAGCCGGAGCACGAGCTCACCCGGGTGTTCTCGTCGCCGCGTACGCCGTGGGCGGGACACCGACCGTCGTGGTGAAGTCGCGTACGAGATGGGCCTGGTCGCTGTAGCCGAGTTCCGCCGCGAGGGCCGCCCAGTCCGGCTCGGCGCCCCGGGGACGCGCTCCGGCCGCGCCCGCACCGGGCGCGGCGGTGCGCCCGGCCCGGTCAGCGGCGGGGCCGTCCGCCTCGGCTCGCTCCAGTGCCTCGTGGATGCGGTAGCGCAGGATGACCCACTTGGGCCCGACACCGACGTACGCGGCGAAGAGCCGTTGCAGGGTCCGCGGCGAAATCCCTTCCACCGCGGCGAGTTGGGCCACCCTGCGGATCGTGCGGTCCGTGCGCACCAGCTCGACGAGGGCCATCGCGTGGCGCGCCTGCGGATCCGCCGCCGGTCGCAGGGAGAGGAGGAAGTCGTCGAGGGCGGCCACCCGGGCGTCCTCGACGTCGGGGACGACGACGGCCGAGGCGTCCACCGCCGCCGTGAACACGTCGGCCGCCGGCACCCGCCGTCCGGTCCACGCCGACACCGGCCGCGCCGGAGCGAACGGACGGAACCCGCCGGGCCGGAACTGCACTCCGCAGACCCGCCCTCGCCCGTGCAGCTTCTGCGTGAAGAGTCCGAGACCGATGCCGGCGACCTCGCACCACGGCTCCCCGTCCCCGTACCGCTGGAAGACGGCGTTCACCGACGGATGGGGAACGACGTGCGTGACGTACGGCTCGGGCAGGTCCCAGTCGACGAGCCAGTAGTGCTCCAGGTAGGGGCGCAGGGGAGGGGCCGGTTCGCGGCGCCGGAACCGTACGCGGGCGAACAGCTCCGGGGCGTCCACGATCCCTCTGGTGTCGCGCCGCGGTCCCGGCTCCCCGGCCGCGCGCGCCCCGTCGGCGGACTTCGACCCGCCGGCCCCACCGGGCTCGCTCCTGGTCGCCATGCCGGGATCCTATGTCGCGTTTGTTCAAGACGCCCGGGCTGCGGCGCGGCCACCGTTGCGGCATGAAGACCATCAGTGAACTGCTCGCCGCGACCACCGAGCGCGCGCTCCCCGTCCTGCGCGGGGTGACCGAGGACGCGCTCACCGCTCCGACCCCCTGCCCCGAGTACGACGTACGCGCGCTGATCAACCACCTGCTGCAGGTCGTGGTCAACTTCCAGGCGCTGGCAGCCAAGCAGGACACCGACTTCTCCACGACGCCGGACCGCACGGCGGAGGGGGACTGGCGGGAGATCTTCGCCGACGAGACCGCGCGCCTGGTCAAGGCATGGGCCGGGCCGGGTGCGGAGGAGGGCACCACGGGCGCGCTCGGCCTTCCCGCGAGGACCGTGGGGCACATGGTGCTGGCCGATCTGACCGTGCACGTGTGGGACCTGGCGCGCGCGACGGGCCGGGAGTACGCACCGGATCCGGAGGTCGTCGCTGAACTCGGCCCGGCGGTCGAGGAGATGGCGCCGCAGGCCCGCCGGTACGGAGCGTTCGGTGAGCCGGTCAGCGTTCCGGCGGACGGACCACCGTTCGCGCGGGTGCTGGCCGCGACGGGCCGTGATCCGCGGTGGAGTCCGAGCTGACCCGGCCGGCACCCGTGCCGGCGGCCACGTCCGTGGCCGTGTCGCCGTTCGCGCCGGGGCCCGCGCCGTCGTACAGCCACGCCAGCCTCGCGTAGGCCTCGTCGACGATCTCCTCCGCCGCGGCGAGCATCTCCCGCTCCGCGAGCCGGGCTCCGGCGTGCGCGCGGGGGTGCTCGTAGGCGTAGACGTACGAGCACACGCCCGGATAGAGGTGACGCGGCACCACCCCGCGCCTGCGCCGCCGCCACCAGCTGTCGCACACCGCGTAGAGACCGCTCGCGCAGAGCGTCAGCGGGATGCACAGGGCCAGCAGGACGTCACCCACGCCGGACCTCCTCGGGCTCGGAGAACTCGTGTCTCGTGTCAGGACCGTCACGGCACGTCGGAGCGACTCCCGACGGGCGCAGTCCGGACATCGGCAGCCAGAGCGCCCGGCTGGAGTTAGTTCACCGTTCAAAAGGATGTCCGGCAACGGCGTGTGAACGGACCGAAAGACGCCGGGGACGCAGGATCACCGCAGGACTCTCACCGGACTTTCGCCACCCGTGTCCGTCGCGCGGCCGGGCGACGACCTCCCGGTCGCCGGCCCTCACCCACCGGGTCACGCACCTGCTCACGGTCCGCGGACAAGGGGCGCACGGAGGGGCCCCAGCCGCGAACCACCGCACACCGTCCGTCATTTACAACCGACTTCCCGTTCGAGAGGCTGGCGGTGAGGCATCACCCCCTGCCCGCCCGGGAGTCCGCGTTGTCGATGATCCGTACCCTCGGTCGCGCGGTACGCCGCGCCTACCGCCGCACGGTCGACCTGAGCCATCCGGCCCGGTCGCCCCTCGGCAGTGCCGTCGTCAACTGCGTGGGCTACGCGGACGGGGTACGGCAGGCCGGGAGCTGCCCGGCCGCGGAGGCGCTGCGCCGGGTCCGCAAGGAGAACGACTCCGATCCCACGAGCAACAGCTTCGTCTGGATCGGACTGCACGAGCCCTCCCGCGAGGAATTCGACGAACTCGCCGAGCTGTTCGGGCTGCATCCGCTCACGATCGAGGACGCCGTCGACGCGCACAGCAGGCCGAAGGTCGTGCCTTACGACGACACCCTGCTCGCGGTCTTCAGGACGGTCGGGTACGCCGGGCACGCCGAGCCGACCTCCACCAGCCAGGTGGTGGAGACGGGCGAGATCACGGTGATCACCGGGCGGGACTTCGTGATCACCATCCGGTACGGCAGGCACGGCTCCCTCGGCCCGCTCCGCGAGGCCCTCGAAGCCGTGCCCGAACAGCTCGCCAAGGGCCCGTCCGCGGTGCTGCACGCGGTGGCGGACTTCGTCGTGGACGAGTACCTCGCCGTCGCGGACTCCGTCCAGGACGACATCGACGCGGTCGAGTCCGCCGTGTTCTCGGGTCATGCGGGCCGCGGCGCCGCCGGCCGGGGCGAGGCGGGCAGGATCTACCAGCTGAAGCGGGAGCTGCTGGAGTTCAAACGGGCCATGTCACCGCTGAGCCGTCCGCTGGACGCCCTGGCCCACCAGCCCGCCTCGCTGATCGCCCCGGAGACGAGGCCCTACTTCCGTGACGTCTCCGACCACCTGGCCAGGGCCGGCGAGCAGATCCAGGGCTACGACGCGCTGCTCGACTCGATCCTGCAGGCGCACCTGGCCCAGATGACCGTCGCGCAGAACGAGGACATGCGGAAGATCACGGCCTGGGCGGCGATCGTCGCCGTCCCGACGATGGTCTGCGGGGCGTACGGCATGAACTTCGAGCACATGCCGCTGACCGGCTCGGTCTACGGCTATCCCCTCGTGATAGCGGTCGTCTCGCTCGCCTGCCTCGTGATCCACCGGGGCTTCCGCCGCAACGGCTGGCTCTGAGCCGCCGCGAACGCCTCCGCCGGCGGGATCCGCGGGATGCGCCTGCGGCCCGCGGGCGTCGGAGACATCCCGCCCGGCGTCCTACGGGCGGACGGCGCCATGTGCCGGACACGGCCTCGGGCGATGCGGCGGAGCCGGCACGCCCGCCGAGGCTCCCCGGCGGCGGCACTCGCCGTCGGCGCCCCGCCGGTCCCCGTGTCCGCAGCGGCCTCGATCAGGGCCACACCAGGCAGTACGGCTGGTGCCCCGCCTCGTGCAGACGATGGCTGAAATCCTGCCATTCGTGCAGCAGCTGGTAGACGTCGAACGCGTCCCGCGGGCCACCGCGGTCCGGGACGGTGGACCAGATGAACGCGGCAGCGCCCACCGATTCCTCGCCGATGTCGCGGAGCGGGTCGACGACCGTCATCGGGAGTTTCACCACGGCGTAGTCGGGGTGGAGGACCACGAGCTCGAGCGGGGGCACCTTGTGCAGGGGCATGCCCTGAATACCCGTGAGAACCATCGCGGCTATCGTCTCGGGTTTGATCTTGGTGAACATTCCGCCCATACCGAGTTCGTCACCGCCCAGTTCCTCCGGGCGCATCGAAATCGGCACTCGGGCGGCCGTCGCGCCGTCGGGCGCGCCGAAGTACTTGTAGGTCACCCCCATGCCGCGGCCACCCCTGCTCTCCACGGGCTCGGGCGTGCCCGCCTCGTGCCGCCGGTGCCTCCCACGCCGGGCAGGCTCGGGACCCAGGTCGTCAGTCCCCTCGCCCAGTCCGCCACCGCGATGCATATCTCCACCCGACTGCTTTTAGGACGCACGGCCCCCGCCGCGCAACCCGATCATCGTGACAGTGACCTCCCCCACGGACGTGTGGTGAAACACCTGTCCGCAAGAACGTCCCGTGCCTCTGACACCATGGATTCCGTGAGCTTTCCCTATGACGCCCCAGTTTCGCAGACGCTTTTCGACCGCGCGTCCCTCGTGACGCCCGGCGGCGTGAACTCTCCCGTCCGTGCTTTCCGCGCCGTGGGCGGTACCCCCCGGTTCATGGTGTCGGGTACCGGCCCGTATCTGACCGACGCCGACGGCCGCGAGTACGTGGACCTCGTGTGCTCGTGGGGTCCGATGATCCTCGGGCACGCCCACCCCGAGGTCACCGCGGCCGTGCAGGAGGCCGTCGCGCGCGGGACCTCGTTCGGTACGCCGGGTGAGGGCGAGGTCGCGCTCGCCGAGGAGATCGTGGCACGAGTCGCCCCGGTCGAACAGGTGAGACTCGTCTCCTCCGGTACGGAGGCCACCATGTCGGCGATCCGGCTGGCGCGCGGGTTCACCGGACGGGCGAAGGTGATCAAGTTCGCCGGCTGCTACCACGGGCACGTGGACGCGCTGCTGGCGGCGGCCGGCTCGGGGGTCGCGACCTTCGGGCTGCCGGACACCCCGGGTGTCACGGGAGCGCAGGCCGGCGACACGATCGTGCTGCCGTACAACGACGCGGACGCGGTCCGTGCGGCCTTCCGGGCGCACCCCGGCGAGATCGCCTGTGTCATCACCGAGGCGTCGCCGGGCAACATGGGCGTCGTCCCGCCGCTTCCCGGTTTCAACCAGAGCCTCAAGGACGTCTGTGCCGAGAACGGCGCGCTCTACATCTCCGACGAGGTCATGACCGGTTTCCGTACGTCGAGGGCGGGCTGGTTCGGCGTCGACGGCGTCGTACCGGACCTGATGACCTTCGGCAAGGTCATGGGCGGCGGTTTCCCGGCGGCGGCGTTCGGCGGGCGTGCCGACGTCATGGGGCACCTCGCCCCGGCCGGGCCGGTCTACCAGGCGGGCACCCTCTCCGGGAACCCGGTCGCGACCGCCGCCGGCATGGCCCAGCTGCGGCTGCTGGACGACGCCGCGTACGCGAAGGTCGACGCGGTCTCCGCGGCCGTCCGGGGCCTGGTCACCGACGCGCTGGCCAAGGAGGGCGTCGCCCACCGGCTGCAGTCGGCGAGCAACATGTTCTCGGTGTTCTTCACCGACGGCGAGGTGCGGGACTACGAGGACGCGAAGCGCCAGGAGGCCTTCCGCTTCAACGCCTTCTTCCACTCGATGCTCTCCCAAGGGGTCTACCTTCCGCCGTCCGCCTTCGAGTCCTGGTTCGTGTCGACCGCCCACGACGACGCGGCCGTCGAGCGGATCGCCGCCGCGCTGCCCGCCGCCGCCCGCGCCGCCGCGGAGGCCACGGCATGACCGGTACGGGGATCAATACGGAAAGGACCGTCGTCCATCTCATCCGGCACGGCGAAGTGGACAATCCGGATGGCGTTCTCTACGGGCGCCGCCCCGGCTACCACCTGTCCGAGCTGGGACGCCGGATGGCCGACCGCGTCGCCGAGCACCTCGCCGACCGTGACGTCACCCACGTGGTGGCCTCCCCGCTGGAGCGGGCGCAGGAGACGGCCGCGCCGATCGCCAAGGCCCACGGGCTGACCCTGGACACCGACGAGCGGCTCATCGAGGCGGCGAACGTCTTCGAGGGCAAGACGTTCGGGGTCGGCGACGGCGCGCTCCGCAGGCCGGGCAACTGGCGGCACCTGACCAATCCGTTCCGGCCGTCCTGGGGCGAGCCGTACACGGAGCAGGTCGTGCGGATGCTCGGCGCGCTGGGCGCCGCCCAGGACGCCGCCCGCGGCCACGAGGCGGTCCTGGTGAGCCACCAGCTGCCGATCTGGATCGTGCGCAGCCACGTCGAGCAGCGCCGGCTCTGGCACGACCCGCGGCGCCGGCAGTGCACGCTCGCGTCGCTGACGACCTTCACGTTCGAGGGCGACAGGATCGTCTCGGTCGGGTATTCGGAGCCCGCGCGCGATCTCGTTCCGCCGCATCTCCTCGCCGGTGCCAAACCGGTCAAGGGAAAGTCGAAGGCGTTTGGCGCATAGTCGTCTGGCTGTCCCGCACATCCCGTGCTAACCCCGGGAACCTTTGGGTTCCGCACGCCATCTCACTGAATGCGAGTACGTACGGGGACGCGACAGGAAACGGGGACGGTCGGCATGCGCAACATCACCCGAAGGAGCCTGCTGGGAGCGGGAATTGGTGCCGCCGCGGCCCTCGGAGCCGCGGGCTGCGGCGTCGGCCCGGGCGGCGGCGGGAGGCCAGGGCGGGACGGCGGCGACGCGGGCGGGGGCGACGCCAAGGCCCCCGGCCCTGCGGAGAAGCCGGTACGGCTCATAGGCGACGGCTCGACCGCCGACACGGGAAAGCAGCCGAAGCAGCCCGAGGCCCCGGTGCCGCTCGAGCCGGGGCAGGCCCCGCCGCAATTCGTGATCTTTTCCTGGGACGGCGCGGGCGAAGTCGGCAACGGCCTCTTCCCGCGTTTCCTGGAACTCGCGGCGAACCACGACGCGGCGATGACGTTCTTCCTCTCCGGGCTCTATCTCCTGCCCGAGTCGAAGAAATCGCTCTACCGTCCGCCGAACAACCCCGTCGGCGCGTCCGACATCGGCTACCTCACCGACGCGCACATCAAGGACACCCTGAAGTACGTGCGGCAGGCGTGGCTCGAAGGGCACGAGATAGGCACCCACTTCAACGGGCACTTCTGCGGCGGATCGGGTTCGGTCGGCAACTGGACGCCCGCCCAGTGGGAGAACGAGATAGACCAGGCCGTGTCCTTCGTCACGCAGTGGAAGGGCAACAGCGGCTGGACGGAACTCGAGCCGCTCCCCTTCGACTACCGCAAGGAACTCGTGGGCGCCCGCACCCCCTGTCTGCTCGGCCAGGACAACCTCCTGCCGACCGCGAAGAAGCTGGGCTGGCGCTACGACGCGAGTTCCCCGGGCGGCCGCCAGAAGTGGCCCGAGAAGCGCGGCGGCCTCTGGGACCTGCCCCTTCAGGCCGTGCCGTTCCCCGGCCACTCCTTCGAGGTGCTCTCGATGGACTACAACATCCTCGCCAACCAGTCCGGGAATTCGACCAAGGGAGTTCCCTCGCGCTACCCGGGCTGGCGCAGGCAGGCCACCGAGGCCTATCTCAACGGATTCCGGCGGGCCTACGAGTCCAATCGCGCGCCGTTCTTCGTCGGCAACCACTTCGAGCAGTGGAACGGCGGCATCTACATGGACGCGGTCGAGGAGGCGCTGAAGTCCATGGCCGGGAAGAAGGACGTGCGGCTGGTGTCCTTCCGGCAGTTCTGCGACTGGCTGGACGTGCAGGACCCGAAGATCCTCGCGAAGCTCCGCACTCTCGAGGTCGGACAGTCTCCGGAGGGCGGCTGGAACGCCTTCCTCAAAACCGCCGCGTAGCCGGCCCGGCGGAATGCGGCGTGCCGATCCGGCGCGCCACGCTCTTTAACCACCTTTGACAAGGGGCGTTACGGGCAGCAAGGGGGGCGGCCAAGATCTCCTGAACCCTCATGCGAAACTTTTCACATGAGCCTTGTCCGTGCCCCTCGACGCACCCTGCTCGCCGTCGGAGCCCTCGCCGCCGCGCTCACGCTGTCGGCGTGCACCGGCGATTCCAACGGCAGGTCCGGCGGCGGCGGTGACACCAACTTCGTCACCGGCACGGGCGGGATCTCCACCGCGGCCAAGGGCAAGCGCACGGCGGCCCCCCAGCTCGCCGGCAAGGACCTCACCGGCAAGCCGCTCGATCTGGCCGACTACAAGGGCAAGGTCGTCGTGCTGAACCTCTGGGGCTCGTGGTGCGCTCCCTGCCGCGCCGAGGCGCCCTACCTGACCAAGGTCTCCGAGGAGACCAGGAGCAAGGGCGTGGAGTTCGTCGGGATCAACACCCGCGACCCGCAGACCGGTCCGGCGCTGGCCTTCGAGAAGAACTACGAGGTCCGGTACCCGAGCTTCCACGACCCCATCGGCAAGCTGATCCTGAAGTTCCCCAAGGGCAGCCTCAATCCGCAGGCCATTCCGAGCACGATCGTCATCGACCGTGAGGGCAAGATCGCGGCCCGCGCGCTGACGGCACTGGACGACAAGCAGCTCCGCTCCATGATCGACCCCGTGGTCGCGGAGAAGTAGGGATGCAGAACGAGACGGTCATGAGCGGCGCGATGCTGCTCGCACTTCCCGTCGCCGTCCTGGCGGGCCTGGTGTCCTTCTTCTCCCCCTGCGTACTTCCCCTGGTTCCCGGCTACCTGTCGTACGTGACCGGCGTCACGGGCAGCGATCTGGCGGAGGCCCGCAAGGGGCGGATGGCCTCCGGGGCCGCGCTCTTCGTGCTCGGCTTCTCCGCCGTCTTCGTCTCCGGCGGGGCCCTCTTCGGCTTCTTCGGCTGGACCCTCCAGGAGCACCGCGAGGTCCTCACCACGGCCCTCGGCGTCCTCATGATCCTGATGGGCGTGTTCTTCATGGGCCTCATGCCCTTCCTCACCCAGCGCGAGTTCCGCTTCCACAAGCGGCCCGTGACGGGGCTCGTGGGGGCACCGGTCCTGGGCGCGCTGTTCGGCATCGGCTGGACCCCCTGCATCGGCCCGACCCTCGCCTCGGTGACGTTCCTCTCCGCGCAGCAGGGCAGCGCGGGCCGGGGCGCGCTGCTGACCGCCGCCTACTGCCTGGGCCTCGGACTGCCGTTCGTGCTGGCGGCGGTCGCCTTCCGCAAGGCGCTCGGTGCGTTCGGCTGGGTCAAGCGGCACTATGCCTGGGTGATGCGGATCGGCGGCGGCATGATGATCGCGACCGGCGTGCTGCTGCTCACAGGTGCGTGGGACATCCTCGTGCAGGAGATGCAGAGCTGGTCCAGTGGCTTCCAGGTGGGAATCTGACCATGAGCAAGACCGAGACGACGACGGAGACGCCCGACGCCGCCCGGGAGGCCGGCCAGGAGGCCGGTGACCTCGGCAGCGCGGGGGAGCAGCTCTCCACCGCACCCCAGGAGCGGGCCGTGCCCGGCTCCTTCGGCGGACGGCGCGCGCCGGGTCCCGCCGGCGCGCTCGCCTGGGGGTTCCGTGAGACGGCCGGCTGGATCCGCTGGTTCTGGCGCCAGCTGACCTCCATGCGCGTGGCGCTGATCCTGCTCTTCCTGCTCTCGCTGGGCGCGATCCCCGGTTCCCTCATCCCGCAGAACAGCGTGGACGAGGTGAAGGTCCGCACCTGGAAGACGAACAACGAGTTCTGGACGCCGGTCTTCGAGAAGCTCCAGCTCTTCGACGTCTACAGCTCGGTGTGGTTCTCCGCGATCTACATCCTGCTGTTCGTCTCGCTGATCGGCTGCATCGTCCCCAGGACCTGGCAGTTCACCGGCCAGCTGCGCGGCCGGCCGCCGGGTGCGCCCAAACGCCTCACCCGGCTGCCCGTGTACGCGACGTGGCGCACCGAGGCCGGGCCCGAGGAGGTCCGGGAGGCCGCGCTCGCACTGCTGCGGAAGCGGCGGTTCCGGGCCCATGTCGCCGGGGACGCGGTGGCGTCGGAGAAGGGCTACCTCCGCGAGGTCGGCAATCTCCTCTTCCACGTCGCCCTGATCGTGATGCTCGTGGCCTTCGCCGCCGGGCAGCTCTTCAAGTCCGAGGGCGGCAAGCTGATCGTCGAGGGCGACGGCTTCGCGAACACCCTCACCCAGTACGACGACTTCAAGTCCGGGTCGCTGTTCGACGTCGAGAACCTGGCGCCGTTCAGCTTCACCCTGGACCAGTTCACGGGCACGTACGAGCCCAGCGGCCCCCAGAAGGGCACGGCCCGCACCTACGAGGCCGCGGTCACCTACGCGGAGGGCGCCGAGGGCAAGGACCGGAAGGCCGTCATCCGCGTCAACGAGCCGCTGGAGATCGACGGCTCCAGGGTCTATCTGCTCGCCCACGGCTACGCGCCCGTCGTCACCGTCCGCGACGGCAAGGGCCAGGTCGTCCACAAGGCCGCCGTGCCGCTGCTGCCGATCGACAACAACGTCAGCTCCACCGGCGTGATCAAGGTGATGGACGGCTACCGGAACAAGGACGGCAAGAAGGAGCAGCTCGGCTTCCCGGCGTTCTTCGTCCCCACCTACGCGGGCAAGGGCCACGGCCAGATGTTCTCCCAGTTCCCGGCCCTGGTCTTCCCGGCGCTCAACCTCAGCGCGTACCACGGCAGTCTCGGCGTCGACTCCGGCGTCCCGCAGAACGTGTACCAGCTGGACACCCGCAAGATGAAGCCCTTCAAGGACGCCAAGGGCGAGGTGTTCAAGCAGACCCTGCTGCCCGGCGAGACGATGAAGCTCCCCGGCGGCGCCGGCTCGATCACCTTCGAGAAGGAGATCAAGGAGTGGGCGAGCTTCCAGGTTTCCCAGCAGCCGGGCAACGGACTCGCCCTCGCCGGAGCCGTCGCCGCGATCACCGGGCTCGTCGGCTCCCTGTTCATCCAGCGCCGCCGCGTGTGGGTGCGCGCCGTGCGCGGTGAGGACGGCGTCACCGTCGTCGAGATGGCGGGGCTGGGCCGGAACGAGTCCGCCAGGCTCCCCGAGGAGCTGGCCGAGCTGGCCGCATCGCTGAACACCAAGGCGCCGACCGCGCCGGACCCCGAACCTTCCGAAGCTGTTCCTGCCGAAGGGGCTGAGAAGTGAATCTCGCCGCCGCCAACAACGAGAGCCTCGCCGAGTTCAGCAACGTGCTGATCTACTCGGCCATGGCCGTGTACACCCTGGCCTTCCTCGCGCACATCGCCGAGTGGACGTTCGGCAGCCGCAGCAAGGTCGGCCGTACCGCGGCCGCCCTCACGGCAAACGGCACGGCGGCCGCTCCGAAGATCCAGGTCGCCCGCAAGGGCGGCGGGGCCGCCGTCCTGGAGCGCCCCAAGGTCGTCACCCGCTCCTCGACGGGAGCCCGGGACGTGCCCGACGGCCCCGGCGCGGCCGGCGGTGACCAGCAGGGCGACATGTACGGCCGGATCGCGGTCTCACTGACCGCCCTCGCCTTCCTGATCGAGGCCGCCGGCGTCGTCACCCGCGCCATCTCGGTGCAGCGCGCCCCCTGGGGCAACATGTACGAGTTCTCCACCACCTTCTCCACGGTGGCGGTCGGCGCGTACCTCGTCTTCCTCCTCGCCGGGAAGAACGTGCGCTGGATCGGTCTGCCGCTGGTCACCACCGTCCTGCTGGACCTGGGCATCGCGGTCACCTGGCTCTACACCGAGAGCGACCAGCTCGTCCCGGCCCTGCACTCGTACTGGCTGTGGATCCACGTCTCCACCGCGATCTTCTGCGGCGCTGTCTTCTACCTGGGCGCGGTCGCCACCCTGCTGTACCTCTTCCGGGACTCCTACGAGAACAAGCTCGCGAGCGGCGGCAACCCCGGCTCGTTCGCCCGCTCGGTGCTGGAACGCCTGCCGGCCGCCGCGTCCCTGGACAAGTTCGCGTACCGCATCAACGCCGCGATCTTCCCGCTGTGGACGTTCACGATCATCGCCGGGGCGATCTGGGCGGGCGACGCGTGGGGCCGCTACTGGGGCTGGGACGCCAAGGAGGTCTGGTCCTTCATCACCTGGGTGGCCTACGCCGCGTATCTGCACGCCCGTGCCACCGCCGGCTGGAAGGGCCGCAAGGCGGCGTACATCGCGCTGATCGCCTTCGCCTGCTTCCTCTTCAACTACTACGGCGTCAACCTCTTCGTGAACAGCCTCCACGGCTACGCGGGCGTCTGAGCCCCCCGCCCGTGCCGGGAGGCGTCCCGCGGGACCTCCCAGCAGGCGGCCGAGTGGGGGAGGCACGGTAGCGGGCCCGGCCCGTACGGGCGACGCTGGTGCCATGACGGAAGCGATCCCCTACGGCACCAGCGAGACCCGCACCGGCGACGACGGCCCGGTCCACGTCCTGCACTTCGTGCTCCATCTGCCGCACCCGGTGGTGCGGATCTGGGCCGCCGTGGCCACGCCCGAGGGCCTGCCTCAGTGGCTGGCCGCCGCCGATCTGCTGGAACCCCAGCTGGACGGAGCGGTGAAGCTCCGTTGGCTGAACGCGGAGCCGAGCGTCGAAGGCGCCGTGGTCTCCGGGCGGGTCTCGGCCTGGGACCGGGAGGCCGTCGCGGAGTACACCGTCGGGACGCACGGCCGCATCCGCTTCCACATGGAGCCGGCGCCCGCCGACTCGCTCGCCACGGTGCTGCGCTTCACGAACGAGTTCTCCGGCCCGGACGGGCGGCGCCTGGACAATCTGGCCGGCTGGCACCAGCACTTCGAGTACCTGTCGGACGCGCTCGACGGGCGGCCGGCGGACTGGTCCGCCTGGACCCCGGAGCGTTTCGAGCAGCTCCGCGCGGAGTACGCCGCCCGCTCCTGACCGGACGGCGCGGGACGGCGCCGGCGGCGGGTCAGCCGTCGTCGCCGATGTCCTCGTGCCACAGGTCCGGGCGCCCGTCGATGAACTCCCGCATCAGCGCCGTACACGCGGGATCGTCCAGGACCAGCACCTCCACGCCGTGCGACGCGAGCCAGCCGTGGGCGCCGTGGAACGTCTCCGCCTCGCCGACCACGACCCGGGAGATGCCGAACTGCCGGACCAGCCCCGCGCAGTACCAGCAGGGGGAGAGGGTGGTCACCATCGTCGTCCCCCGGTACGACCGCTGACGTCCCGCGGCACGGAACGCGTCGGTCTCGGCGTGCGCCGAGGGGTCGTCGTGCTGGACCCGGCGGTTGTGCCCGCGGCCCAGCAGCGAGCCGTCCGCCCCGTACAGCGCGGCGCCGATCGGGATGCCGCCCTCCGCGAGGCCCGCGCGCGCCTCGTCGAGGGCGGTGGACAGCCACTTCCGTGCCGACTCCCGGTCCATGACCCGGCCCTCCCGTCGTCGTCAGGACGTGCCCGGGTCCTCGTCGCGCTTCTGGTCCTTCGTCCGGTCCCGGGACTGCTCCGGCTTGCCCTCGTCGTCGAGGGACTTCAGGAACTCGGGGTTGTCGTCGGGAGCCACCCAGCCGCCGCGTCGCGCCGGACGCGGCGTGCCGCGGTCCTTTCCGGCGATCAGCCAGGAGATCGACCCCACCAGCGGGAAGAGCAGCACCAGGATCGCCCAGAGCGGCTTGGGGATGTGCCTGATCTCCTTCTCGTCCGTGGAGATGCAGTCGATGAAGGCGTAGATGCTGAGCGCCAGCGGCACCAAGAACATCAGCACCCGAAGCATTGGCGGCCCCCTGCGTGCGGAGAACGGGACCGTGGAACGGCCCCCGTGACAAGTCCAGCGTAGCGAGTGGCCGATACTGGACGGCATGGCTTACGACGATCTTCGCTCGCTGCTCCGGGCGCTGGAGCGCGAGGGCGACCTCAAGCGCATCAAGGCCGAAGTCGACCCGTACCTGGAGGTCGGGGAGATCGTCGACCGGGTCCAGAAGTCCGGCGGCCCCGCTCTGCTCTTCGAGAACGTGCGCGGCTCCTCCATGCCGCTCGCCATGAACGTGTACGGCACCGACCGCCGGCTGCTGAAGGCACTGGGCCTGAAGTCGTACGACGAGATCAGCTCGAAGATCGGCGGGCTGCTGAGGCCGGAGCTGCCGCACGGCTTCGTCGGGGTGCGCGAGGCGTTCGGCAAGCTCGGCGCGATGACGCACGTGCCGCCGAAGAAGGTGAAGGACGCTCCGGTGCAGGAGGTGGTCCTGCACGGGGACGAGGTCGATCTGGACCGGCTGCCCGCGCTGTTCACCTGGCCCGAGGACGGCGGCTCCTTCTTCAACCTGGGCCTCACCCACACCAAGGACCCGGACACCGGGGTGCGCAACCTCGGCCTGTACCGCCTCCAGCGCCACGACAAGCGCACCATCGGCATGCACTGGCAGATCCACAAGGACAGCCGCAACCACTACCAGGTGGCCGCGCGGCGGGGTGAGAAGCTGCCGGTCGCCATCGCGTTCGGCTGCCCGCCCGCCGTGACGTACGCCTCGACGGCGCCGCTTCCCGGGGACATCGACGAGTACCTGTTCGCAGGCTTCGTCCAGGGCAAGCGGATCGAGATGGTCGACTGCAAGACCGTGCCGCTCCAGGTGCCCGCGCAGGCGGAGGTCGTCCTGGAGGGCTGGCTGGAGCCGGGGAAGATGCTCCCCGAGGGTCCGTTCGGGGACCACACCGGCTTCTACACGCCGCAGGAGGACTTCCCCGCGCTGACGATCGACTGTGTGACGATGCGCAGGCGCCCGCTGCTCCAGTCGATCGTGGTGGGACGGCCCCCCACGGAGGACGGCCCGCTCGGCCGGGCGACGGAACGCTTCTTCCTCCCGCTGCTCAAGATCATCGTGCCGGACATCGTGGACTACCACCTGCCCGAGTCGGGCGGCTTCCACAACTGCGCGATCGTCTCGATCGACAAGAAGTACCCGAAGCACGCCCAGAAGGTCATGCACGCCATCTGGGGGGCGCACATGATGTCGCTGACCAAGCTGATCGTCGTCGTGGACTCCGACTGCGACGTCCACGATCTGCACGAGGTCTCGTGGCGGGCGCTCGGCAACACCGACTACGCCCGCGACCTGACGGTCGTCGAGGGTCCCGTGGACCACCTCGACCACTCCTCCTACCAGCAGTTCTGGGGTGGGAAGGCGGGCATCGACGCGACGAGGAAGCTGCCCGAGGAGGGCTACACCCGGGACGGGGGCTGGCCGGAGATGGTGCTCTCCGACCCGGACACGGCGGCGCTGGTCGACCGCCGGTGGAAGGAGTACGGCCTGTGAGCGCGTCCGCGGCGGCCGTACCGGGGCCCGGCCGGACCAAGGCGTTCCTGCGGCTGGTGATGATCGAGCACTCGGTCTTCGCGCTGCCGTTCGCCTACATCGCCGCTCTCACCGCGATGTTCGAGAGCGACGGGAGCGTCGACTGGGTCACGCTGCTGCTCGTCACCGTGGCCATGGTGGGACTGCGGACCTTCGCGATGGCCTGCAACAGGATCATCGACCGCGAGATCGACGCCCGTAACCCGCGGACCGTCGGCCGGGAGCTGGTGACCGGAGCGGTGTCGTTGCGGTCGGCCTGGACCGGGGCCGGCATCGCCGTCGTGGTCTTCCTCGGCGCCGCGGCCCTGCTCAACCCGCTGTGCCTCGCGCTCGCGCCGGTCGCGGTCGTCCCGATGGTGGTCTACCCGTACGGGAAGCGCTTCACGAACTTCCCGCACGCGATCCTCGGTCTCGCCCAGGCCATGGGGCCGGTCGGCGCGTGGCTCGCGGTGACCGGGGCCTGGTCGTGGGACGCGGTGATCCTCGGGCTGGCCGTCGGGGTGTGGATCGGGGGCTTCGACCTGATCTTCGCCTGCCAGGACGTGCAGGCCGACCGTGCCCACGGCGTGAAGTCGGTCCCGGCCCGCTTCGGCATCCCGGCGGCCCTGTGGGGCGCCCGGGCCTGCCACGTCGTGACGATGGCGCTCTTCGTCTGGTACGCCCTGGCCACCGGTGCCGGGCCGTTCCTCTGGCTGGGCCTGGTGATCGTCGCGGTCGCGTTCGTCTACGAGCACACGATCGTGACGCCGCACGACCTGTCCCGGCTGAACCGCGCGTTCTTCACCGTCAACGGCTTCATCGGCATTGCCCTGTTCGTGTGCGCCCTGATCGATCTGGGCGTTCGGGGCCTCACCCCGTAGCCACCGTGCGGCCTGCCATCGAGTGCATGGGCAGGGAGGCCGGTGTGCCTGTCACCGTCTCGGAGATGGACCGTCTGCACTCGCAGCTCACCGTCTCGACGGCATGTTCCCGGACTACCGGACGGAGATCGTCGAGGGTGCCGTTGTGATGAGTCCGGTCAAACCGCACCACGCCAAGACGATCAGGGCGGTGTGGAATGCGCTGGAAGCCCAGCTCTCCGACGAGTGGGACGAGCCTGAGCGCGCCGCTCCCCGGCCCGTGCCGGGGCGGCCCCGTCAGGCCGTGGTCGCGGCGGGCCTGCGGCGGCGGAACACGAAGGCCGCCACGACGCCCGCGACCAGTCCGATGAGGTGCCCCTGCCAGCTCACGCCCGTGTTCGCGGGGGAGAGGCCCAGCAGGATCGAGCTGCCCCATATCGCGCCGATCAGCAGCCCGACGCCGACGTCCAGCGGCCGGCGGTCCACGAAGCCGCGTACCAGCAGATAGCCGAAGAGGCCGAACACGAGACCGGACGCGCCTGCCGTGTTCGAGCCGGGCGGCGATATCAGCCAGACACCGATGCCGTCGGCGACGATGATCAGCGCGGCCACGGCCAGGAAGCGGCGGACGCCGCCGAGCGCGGCGAGGAAGCCGAAGACCAGCAGCGGGACCGTGTTCGACGCCAGATGTCCGAAGCCGAAGTGGAGGAAGGACGCCGGGACGACGTGCGCCAGCTCACCGGGCTCGCGCGGCGTGATCCCGTACGCGTCGAGACTGTTGCCCGTGGCATGGTCCACCGCCTCCAGCGCCCACAGCAGGGCCACCCAGGCCAGCACCAGCTTGCCGGCGGCCTTCGCCCGGTCGGTCCGGCTCGGTTCGAGCGAGGTGGTCGACATCGTGGGCCCCCTGTGATTCCCGCGTCTCCCCCCGGAAACGTCCGGGGCACCTGACTCGGTTCCGCCACCGGGTGGCCGGATAGGCTCAATCCCATGAACGACGCCAACCGCACCCCGTGGGTTGTCGGGGTCTCCGGGGCGTCCGGGACTCCCTACGCCGCAGCCGTCGTACGCGGGCTGCTCGACGCGGGTGAGAGCGTCGACCTGGTGGTGTCGCGGGCATCGCGGCTCACCCTGCTCGACGAGACGGGGATCGCGTTCCGCGACGCGCACTGGCAGGACGATCTGCGCACCTGGCTGGAGCGCGGTGCGGACGGCAAGCCCGGGACCTTCCGGGTGGACGTGAGCGCGGTGCGCCACTGGGCGGCCGGTGACCTGGCCGCAGGACCGTCCTCGGGGTCGTACCCGGTGAAGGGCATGCTGATCGTGCCGGCGTCCACCGCCTGCGTCGCGGGTGTGGCGCTAGGGCTGTCGAAGGACCTGCTCCAGCGGGCGGCGAGCGTGACGCTCAAGGAACGCCGGAAGCTCGTGGTCGCCGTGCGGGAGACCCCGCTGAACGGCCAGACCCTGCGGCACCTGGTGGCGCTCGACGAGGCGGGCGCCGTGGTTCTGCCGGCGTCCCCCGCCTTCTACGCGGGGGCGACGCACATCCAGGACCTGGTGGACTTCGTGGCGGGGCGGGCGCTGGACGCGGCGGGTGTCGCGCACGGTCTGTACCGCCGCTGGGAGGGAGAGCTGGGGGGCTCCAGGGCCGACTAGCCGACCGACCCGCGAGGGGACCGGCGGCCGGCGGGTTTCGGGCCGTCCACGTCCTCGATCGTTCGGGATACGCATGGGCAGCGCGGGGTGTACACCCTGCGCGCCTTGGATTTCACACGTAAAATTGCGGTAGCGATGAATAATGGAAGGCTCAGGCATATGGACGCCGTGGATAGGCAGCTCATCCAGGCCCTGCGTGAGAACGGCAGGGCCTCGTACGCCGAGCTCGGACGGCTCGTGGGACTCTCCGGTCCCTCCGTCACCGACCGCATCAACCGTCTGGAGGCCGCCGGCGTCATCACCGGCTACCGGGCGACCGTCGACGCCGCCTCGCTCGGCCTCGGCGTCACCGCGCTGATCGGCATCTCCCTCTCCGACGCCACCGACCACGAGGACGTGGCACGCCGGTTGCGCGACCTGGCGGAGATCGAGGACTGCTGGTTCATCGCGGGCGACGACTCGTACATGCTCAAGGTCCGTGCCAGCGACGTCGACGGACTCGAGAAGACGATCCGCCGGCTCTCGGGGACGAAGGGCGTCTCGCGGACGCGTACCACCATCGTGCTGTCCACGAAGTGGGAGAACCGGGTCGGGGACCTGCCCGAGGAGGTCTAGGCGTAACGTGGGTGGGGCCTCCGGCGATCCCGGGGGCGCTCCCGGGAAAAGGCCCTGGGACAAGCGCAGTACGAGGACATCTGGGAGGCGGCCGCATGGATGCGGGGCTCAAGCGCGAGCTGGAGGAGAAGGTCCGGGCCGGCGAGCGGCTGAGCCGCGAGGACGGCATCGCCCTGTACGAGTCGGACGACCTGGCCTGGCTGGGGGGCCTCGCGCACGAGGTCCGTACGCGCAAGAACGGTGACGTGGTCCACTTCAACGTCAACCGCCACCTCAACATGACGAACGTCTGCACGGCGTCGTGCGCGTACTGCTCGTTCCAGCGCAAGCCGGGCGAGAAGGACGCGTACACGATGCGCATCGAGGAGGCCGTCCGCCTCGCCAAGGCGATGGAGAGCGACAACCTCACCGAGCTGCACATCGTCAACGGGCTCCACCCGAACCTGCCGTGGCGCTACTACCCGCGGTCCCTCCGCGAGCTGAAGCAGGCCCTGCCGGACGTCTCGCTGAAGGCCTTCACGGCGACCGAGATCCACCACTTCGAGACCATCTCCGGGCTGACCGCGTCGGAGATCCTGGACGAACTCATCGACGCCGGTCTGGAGTCGCTGACCGGCGGCGGCGCCGAGATCTTCGACTGGGAGGTCCGCCAGCACATCGTGGACCACCGGACCCACTGGGAGGACTGGTCCCGGATCCACCGCCTCGCGCACGAGAAGGGTCTGAAGACCCCGTGCACGATGCTGTACGGGCACATCGAGGAGCCCCGCCACCGCGTGGACCACGTCCTGCGGCTTCGTGAGCTTCAGGACGAGACCGGCGGCTTCCAGGTCTTCATCCCGCTGCGGTACCAGCACGACTTCGTCGACATGAAGGACGGCAAGGTCCGCAACAGGCTCCAGGCCCGGACGACGATGGCGACGGGCGCCGAGGCGCTGAAGACCTTCGCGGTCTCCCGGCTGCTGTTCGACAACGTCCCGCACGTCAAGGTCTTCTGGGTGATGCACGGCGTGCAGACCGCGCAACTGGCGCTGCAGCACGGCGCGGACGACATGGACGGTTCGGTCGTCGAGTACAAGATCACCCACGACGCGGACAACTACGGCACGCCGAACAAGCTGACGCGCGACGACCTGCTGGAGCTGATCCGCGACGCCGGCTTCCGCCCGGTGGAGCGGAACACCCGCTACGAGGTCATCCGCGAGTACCCGGGCCCCGACGGCGACCGCCGCGAGTCGCCCCAGCCCATGCGGGTCTGACGCATCCGGCCCCGCACACGGGGCCGAGCCCGCGGCCGTTGCGCCCCGGTCCCACCCGCCCGCGAGGGCGTGCCCCGCCCCCACCAGGGGCCGGCGGGCGGGGGCCGGGGCGTTGTTATCGTCGGGGGCATGGCCCTGGAATTCACGCTCGATCCGCCTGTCGACCCCGCGCTCCGCGACGGGATCCTCAGGCTCTGGACCGACGTGAGCAATGCCGACGGGGCCGTGGGTTTCGTCCCGCCGGTGAGCACGGAGGACGTGCGGCCCGAACTGGTGCGGCATCTGGTGGCGATGGCCGAGGGGCGGGCGCGGCTGCTCGTCGGGTGCGACGAGCAGGGCGACGTCGCCGCCGCCGCGTTCCTCACGCACAACGCGCACCGGCTGATGCGGCACTGGATCTGGCTCTACACGGTGATGGTGCACCCCCGGCACCAGGGCAAGGGCTACGGCCGGGACCTGCTCGCCGAGGCCGCCGGCGTGGCACGCGGGATGCGCGGCATCACGGCGATACGCCTCACCTGCCGCGGCGGCGCGGGGCTGGAGCGGTTCTACGCCTCCTGCGGCTACAAGGAGGTCGGGCGGGTGCCCGACGCGATCCGCGTCTCCGACGGCGACTTCCGTGACGACATCACGATGCTGCTCCCGCTGGTGTGACCCGCCTCGGGTGCCGTGTGGCCCGGTCCTGCCGGAGCCGCCTAAAAGACCACAGTCGGGACGTGCTTCACTGGACGGGCGACTCAGTGAAGGAAAGGGGCCGTCGTGTCCGACAGCAAGACGAGCGCCACGCTCCGGTACACCCTCATGCGGCTCGGCGTCTTCGTCGGCTGCTTCTTCGTCCTGTGGGGACTGGTGTACCTGCGCGTACTGCCGCGCGGCCTGGGCGACTCCAACCTGCTGTGGGTGCTCGTCCTGTCCGTCCTGATCTCGGCGCCGCTGAGCTTCGTCCTGCTGCGCAGGCAGCGCGAGGCGATGTCCGAGCAGATCGCCGCGAAGGTCGACCGGGCCAAGACCCGCCTGGAAGCCAACCGCACGCGCGAGGACGTCCAGTAGCGCGCGACGGAGTCCGGTGGCTCCACCGGCTGACGTAACCTTCGTCACACCGGACTCCACAGACCCCACGCCCCGGCACGGGAGCAGACGCTCCCGTGCCGGGGCCGTGCTGTTTCCGGACACGCGATGGCGCGATGCCGACTCAAAGTCCGGCTTTGAGGATCTCAAAGTTCAAGTGTTAACGTGTGGGCCATGACGACAGCAGCGTGCCCCGAAACGGTCATGAGCCTTCCGCTCGTGACGCGCCTGCACGTCGACCTGCGCCTCCCCCTCGCGCCTCGCTGCGCCGGTCCCGGAGGCGCCCCCGGCAGGTCCGCGGTCTGTTGCCGCCCGGTCTGACCCGGTATCACCCGGCGGCTTCCCCCGAGTGAAACGGGCGCCGCATCTCGTCTCCCGCTTGTCCGATACGCCTCACCGGAGTGTGTCCGTGTCCGCGAACTCCGCGACGCCCACCCACGCCAGCCGCATACCGAAGGTCCCGTTCTGGGCCCAGATCGTCGCCGGTCTCGTCGTCGGCGTCCTGCTCGGCTGGCTGGCCCGCAGTCAGGACGTCACCTGGCTCCGCACGACCCTGGAGCAGGTCGGCGACATCTTCGTCCAGTTGCTGAAGCTGGCCGTCGCTCCGCTCGTGTTCTTCGCGATCATGGTGTCGATCACCAATCTGCGGAGGGTCAACAACGCCGCCCGGCTGGCCGGCCGCACCCTGCTGTGGTTCATGATCACATCGCTCATCGCCGTGGCGATCGGCCTCGCGATCGGCCTGCTCACCAACCCCGGCGCGGGCACCGGTCTCACTCGGCAGGACGGCGAGAAGCCGGAGAAGGCCGGTTCCTGGATCGACTTCCTCACCGGCATCGTGCCCACGGACGTCATCACGCCCTTCACCGAGCTGAACGTCCTTCAGATCGTGTTCATGGCCGCCGTCGCCGGTGTCGCCGCGCTCAAGCTCGGCGACCGTGCCCAGCCGATCCTCACCTTCAGCGAGTCCGTGCTGGAGCTGCTCCAGAAGGCCCTGTGGTGGGTCATCCGGCTGGCCCCGCTCGGCACCGTTGGTCTCATCGGCTACGCGATCGCCGACTACGGCTGGGACCTCATCGGCAAGTACGCCACCTTCACGGCCGACGTCTACATCGGCTGTGCGCTGGTCCTGTTCGGCGTGTACCCGCTGCTGCTGGCGACCGTGGCCAAGGTCAACCCGCTGCAGTTCTTCAAGGGCGCCTGGCCGGCCATCCAGCTCGCCTTCGTCTCGCGCTCCTCGGTCGGCACGATGCCGGTCACCCAGAAGGTCACCGAGCGGCTCGGCGTTCCGAAGGAGTACACCTCCTTCGCCGTGCCGTTCGGCGCGACGACGAAGATGGACGGCTGCGCCGCCGTCTACCCGGCGCTGGCCGCGATCTTCATCGCGCAGATCTTCGACGTGCAGCTCGGAGTGCAGGACTACCTGCTGATCGCCTTCGTCTCGGTCGTCGGATCGGCCGCCACCGCCGGCCTCACCGGCGCGACGGTCATGCTGACGCTGACCCTCTCCACGCTGGGCCTCCCGCTGGAGGGCGTGGGTCTGCTGATGGCGATCGACCCGATCCTGGACATGATGAGGACCGCGACGAACGTCGCCGGCCAGGCCGTCGTTCCGGTGATCGTCGCCGCCCGCGAGAACATCCTCGACCGCGACGCGTACGACTCGGCCTCGGCCTCCCCGGTGGACGACGTGGACGCGGACGTCCGCGAGCCGGAGCGGAAGGTGGCCGTGGCCGCCGCCGTGTGAGGGCCGCAGCGCCGCGGCAACCGCGAGAGGGCCCCGGATCCGCCGGATCCGGGGCCCTCCGTCGTCGGGGTCGGCGCGCGGGGGCACGCGTCATCGCCGGGGGGCTTCCAGGCGCGCGAAGCGCCGGGGCGTCGTCTCCCAGCCCCGGCCGGCAAGGCCCAGTGTGAGCTGCCCCTCGGACCAGGTGCCGCGCACCACGATCAGGCGACGTGCTGCTCGTAGCGCGCCGTGCGCACGCCTGGGATGGGCACTTCGCGACGCAGCCAGGTGGCGTTGGCCGCGGCGTTCTCGGGCCGGGGAGCGGGCCGTACGAGTACGTCGAGGACGGTGCCGTCCCGGTAGAACCGGAACACCTGCACGTCTGCGCTGAAGATGCCGCTCAGCGGAACGGGCCCCCGGTGGCGATTCCGTCGGGACACTGGCACCCCCAGGTGTTCGGTGATCGCTGCCCGGCCACCGACCCTACGGGTGGACCGTCCCCGGTCCGGGGTGCTTCCCCGGCCGTACCCGTGCGGGCCGGTGGTCGAGGGGGGCCGGCCGTGTCGGCGGGCCGTGGGTGCGGAGCCGGAGCGGCCGCCCTAGACTGGCAAGATCATCGTTTTTCATCCGGAAGCGGGAGATTCGCACCATGTCGAAGCGAGGCAACAAGCGACGGGCCAGGAAGAAGAGGAAGGCCAATCACGGCAAGCGTCCCAACGCCTGACGGCCCCCACGCCCCGACCGCCCGCGCCGACCGGCGCGGCCCGCCCGAGGACCGGTCCGCGAACCGCGCGGACCGGTCCTCGGCGTATTCGCCCGATGGCGGGCCTTAGGCTTACCGAACAGTAGATCGGTGGCAGGGCCGGGAGGGCGTCTGACGTGGATGGTGCCGGTAGGAGCAAGCGGATGCCGCGTGCCATGCGGGAGCAGCAGATGCTCGACGCCGCAGTGCAGACGTTCGGGCAACGTGGCTACCGGGCGGCATCGATGGACGAGATCGCCGAGCTCGCGGGCGTGTCCAAGCCGCTGGTCTACCTCTATCTGAACTCCAAGGAGGACCTCTTCACCGCCTGTATCCGGCGCGAGTCCGCGGCCCTGGTCGCGGCCGTGCGGGCGGCGGTGGACCCGGGACTGCCGGCGGACCGGCAGCTGTGGGAGGGCCTCACCGCGTTCTTCGGGCACACGACGGAGCACCCGGACGCGTGGGCCGTGCTGCACCGGCAGGCCCGTACGCACGGGGAGCCGTTCGCCGCCGAGGTGGCCGTGATGCGGGACGAGATCGTGGCGTTCGTGACGGGCTTGATCGGGGTGGCGGCGCGCGAGTCCCTCGGGGACGGCGAACTCGCCGACAAGGACGTGGCGGGTCTCGCCCAGGCGCTCGTCGGCGCGGCGGAGTCGCTGGCCGGGTGGGCCAACGACACTCCGGGCGTCTCGGCGAGGGAGGCGGCCGCGACCTTGATGAACTTCGCGTGGGAGGGCCTCGGCAACCTCATGAAGGGCCAACGCTGGTCGCCGTCCGCCCGATGAGGTGCACCCGGCCCTCGGGGCCGGTCCCGCGCAGCTCGAAGACCCCGTCGCCCGTGGCCGTGTCGCCGGCGGCGTAGGCGACGGACCCGGGCAGCAGCACGGGCGCCTTGAACTCGGCTTCCGCGTAACGGAGTTCCCGAGGGTTCCGCTCGGCCAGACACCGGGCGAACGTCCACATGCCGTGGGCGATCGCGCGGGGGAAGCCGAAGGGGCGAGCGGTCGCCGCGTACAGATGGATGGGGTTGCGGTCCCCGGATGCGGCGCCGTAGCGGCGCCCGAGGACCGCCGGGAGCTGCCACGACGCGCGCTCGTTCAGCGCGGAAGGGGCCTGCGGCGGACCGTCGTTCGCGAGGCCGGGCCCCGGCGCACCGCCCTTCACCGGACAGCCGTCGGCCGGAAACCTGCGCGCCGCCGGGCCACCCGGTGCGGGTGCGGCGCCGGTCCGCCCGCCGGCTCCTCGGCGTTCCGGCGTCACCGCGGTTCCGTCCGCCGTCGTCCCCTCCGCCCGCCCGGGCCGCGGATGCCGCGAGAGATACGTGCTGCCCGACTCCCACACGAGTTCGCCGTCGAGCCGGGCCTCGGTCACCAACGTCACCTCCGTGCCCCGCCGGTGCGGCCGCAGACCGGTCGCGTGGACCGAGATCTCCGGCCGGTCGTCCGTCCGGATGTCCCGGTGGCGGGTGATCTCGATTCGGGTGTGCACCAGCCCGAGGACCGGCAGGGGGAAGCCGCGGCCGGCCATCAGCCGCATGGCGATCGGGAAGCCGAGGACGTGCGGATACGTGATCGGCAGCGGGCCGGTGGTGTCGAAGCCGCACACACGGGCGTACGCGGCCGGCTGCGACGGATCCGCGGCCGCTCCCAGGAGCGTGAGCCGAGCCGACGGGAGCCGGGCACCCTCTTCCGCGCGGGCGAGGGCCCCGCGCCGGAACGGCGAGGCGAGGGCACCGCGCAGCAGGTTGGGCCACAGGGCGGGCGGTGAGGACAGAGTCCGGGTCTGCACGGCGGGTCTCCTTCGGGGCCGGGGCGTCACGCGCCGAGGAGCGACTGGCCGCACACCCGCACGACCTGGCCGTTCACGGAGCCGGATGCCGGGTGCGCCAGCCAGGCCGTCGTCGCCCCGACGTCCTCCGGCAGACCGCCCTGGGCGAGTGAGTTCATCCTGCGGCCCGCCTCACGGATCAGCAGCGGCACGGCCGCGGTCATGCTCGTCTCGATGAAGCCGGGCGCGACGGCGTTGACCGTGACGCCGTGGTCCGCGGCGGCGCGCGGGGCGAGCGAGCGCACCAGGCCGATGATGCCGGCCTTGCTCGCCGCGTAGTTGGTCTGGCCGGAGTTGCCGGCGATGCCCGCGATGGAGGCCGTCGCCACGATCCGGCCGCCGGCCGCCACCACACCGGTCTTCAGCAGCGCGTCCGTGGTGTCGAGCACCGATGTGAGATTCACGTCCAGTACGGAACTCCAGTGCTCCGCCGACATGTTGGAGAGCCGGCGGTCGCGGGTGACGCCCGCGTTGTGGACGAGGACGCCGAGCCCGTCGGGGAAGGCGTCGGCTATGCGCTCCGCCGCGTCGTCGGCCGTCATGTCCAGGGGGAGAGCCGCCGCGCCGAGCCGCTCGGCGGTGCGGTCGAGTTCGCCCCCGGCCTGGGGTGCGTCGAGGCAGACCACCCGGGCGCCGTCGCGGACGAGGGTTTCGGTGACGGCCGCGCCGATGCCGCGTGCCGCGCCGGTGACGAGCGCCGTGCGGCCGGCGAGCGGACGGGACCAGTCGTCGGGGGTGGTGACCGCGGTGTCGGACACCTCGACCGTCTGCCCGCTGACGTAGGCCGATCCGGGGGAGAGGAGGAACCGCAGCGTCGATTCGGCGGCGCGGGCGCCGCCCGCGATCCGCACCAGGTTCACCGTCCTGCCCCGGCCGGTCTCCTTGGCCAGGGAGCGCACGAATCCGTCCAGCGCCTGCTGGGCCGCCGCCTGGTGGTGGTCCGTCGCAGAGAGCGGTGTGCCGAGGACCACGATCCGCCCGCTCGCGGCCACGGACCGGACGACGGGGTGGAGGAGGGCGTGCACTCCGGCGAGCGCCCGCGCGGAGGCGACGCCCGTCGCGTCGATCACGATCGCGGCCGGATCGGCGGCCGCCGCCGCCACCGGCAGGCCGGTCGAAGCGAGGACGGCCGCGAGCTCCGGTTCGCCGGCGGTGGACGAACCCACCGTCAGATGTGCGATCTCCCCGTCGAGCGTGGGGTGTTCCGGCGTCCGGCGGCGGAGCGCGGCCGGTTCCGGGAGTCCGAGGCGGCGCGTCAGCAAGCGACCGGGAGCGGTGCGGGTGAAGCGCAGATAGCGGTCGGCCATGGTTGTCCGGACTCCCTGCTGGGTCGTGGATTTACTCCGGAGTAAGGTTACTCAAGGGTCAGGAGTTGGTCGAGGTGTCGGGGCTTCAATCTCGCCCGCGAGACCGTCCTCGGCTCCGGTCTCGACCCCCGTACCCCCGCCTACGACATCCAGCAGGCCTGCGGCACGGGACTCCGGGCGGCCGTCGCCGCGGCCAACGCGCCCCGGCTCGACGGCCGCGAAACTCGCCCGGCTCAAGCCGGTGTTCGGCACGGACCACGACAACCCGACGATGACCGCGGGCAATTCGACCCCGCTCACCGACGGGGCGGCGGTGGTGCTGCTCGCCAGTGAGGAGTGGGCGGAGGCCCGCGGCCTCGACTTCCTCGCCCGACTCACGGCGTACGAGACGGCCGCGGTGGACTACGTGGACGGGGACGAGGGCCTGCTGATGGCCCCGGCCCGCGCGGTCCCGCGGATGCTGGAGCGCACCGGCCTGGGGATGGAGGACTTCGACCTCGTCGAGATCCACGAGGCCTTCGCCTCACAGGTCCTCGCCACACTGGCGGCCTGGGAGGAGCAGGGGCTCGCCCCGGTGGACCGCGCCAAGCTCAATGTCACCGGGTCCTCGCTGGCGACCGGCCACCCGTTCGTGGCCACCGGCGCACGGATCGTCGCCACCCTCGCCAAGCTCCTGGCGGAGCGCGACGGGCCCGGCCGGGGGCTGATCTCGATCTGCGCGGCGGGCGGGCAGGGCGTGACGGCGATCCCGGAGCGGCCGCAGGGCCGCGGGGCCCGGCCCGGCGGCGGTCGTCAGCCCCGCCTGAGCCGCCACTCCCGGAGGACCTCGTCCACGTCGTACGGCCTGCGCCCGAGCGGCGGGCCCGGCGGCGGCATCAGGAGCATCTTGGTGATCTTCTCGTTGATCTCCGTGACGATCCGGCGCACCGCGGTCTCCGAGGGCGCGCGGTAGGCCTTCTCCAGCGCGTCCTCGGCTTCCTTGCGCAGGGCGAGTGCGGGGGGCAGGACGGCGATGCCCTCCTTGTGCATCTTGCCCTTGACCCACCAGAGCTCGTCGTACGGGGCCAGATCGTCGGGCAGGGGCTCGCCGAGGCCCGGCAGATCCTCGAACTCTCCGCGTTCCCTCGCGTCGCGGATCTGCTTGTCGACCCACGATTCGAAACTGACGCCCGGGGGTTTGCGCTCGGTCATGCTTCCCAGGGTACGGACGTGCGAGGCCGCCGGTCGGGCTCTGGGACACTTGAACCGTGCTGATCAGAGAGGCGACCGCGCAGGACTGGGACCGGATCTGGCCGTTCTGGCAGCGGATCGTGTCCGCGGGCGACTCCTACGCCTGGGACCCGGACACCTCCGAGCCCGCGGCCCGGGCGCTGTGGATGGCGCCCTCCCACCGGGTGTTCGTGGTCGAGGACGAGGACGGCGCGCTGGTCGCTTCGGCGTACGTACGGCCCAATTACGGCGGCCCGGCCGCGCACATCGCCAACGCGGGCTTCATGGTCGACCCGGAGCAGGCGGGACGGGGCATCGGCCGGCTGCTGGCCGAGTACGTGATCGACCGGGCGCGGCGGGACGGCTACACCGGCATGGTGTTCAACGCGGTCGTGGAGACGAATCCCGCGACGCGGCTGTGGGAGGCGCTGGGTTTCCGCGTCCTCGGCACGGTCCCGGGCGCGTTCCGGCATCCGGAGCACGGTCCGGTGGGGCTGAACATCATGTTCCGGGAGTTGTGAGCCGTCCGGGGGACGCTTTCGTCTCCATTCCCCTCAGCCCCCCTCCGGTTTCCCTTTCCGGGTATCCGGCCCTCCGGGCGGCGATTCCGCCCGCCGGCCCGGTCCCGGAAAGGGCAGGAGCCCCGTCCCGTACGCGAGGTACGGGCGGGGCCCCTTGGGTACTGCTAAGTCGTGCGCGATCGCCGACCCGGTCGCATTAGGCCGGGGTGACGTTCTCCGCCTGCGGGCCCTTCGGGCCCTGGGTGACGTCGAAGTTCACGACCTGGTTCTCCTCGAGGGAGCGGAAGCCGGTCGCGTTGATCGCGGAGTAGTGGACGAAGACATCCGGGCCGCCGCCGTCCTGGGCGATGAAGCCGAAGCCCTTTTCAGCGTTGAACCACTTCACGGTTCCGGTAGCCATAAGCCCTCCTTGGGCCAAAGGGTTGCCCTGCTCCAGAACCTGCAAACAAGTCTGAAAACTACAAAAGCCTGCGGGTCACATGCTCCGCAGGCTCTGCACTGCAAGGGAAACCAAACTGCAACTTGCGTTGAGCCTAGCACGCACGGTGTTCAGATGGGTAGAGGGAAAGATCACGTCACCCGGATGTTTGATGCCGCCTTGACATGCTGACGCTCTCGGCGGGGTGCCCCGGCCATTCGAAGGCGTGCCCCCGGGTCTAGCCTCACGATGTGGACAGTCACGCAGAACCCGCGGAACGCGCGGAACACGCCGAGAACCCCGCCGCCGGTCGGGACCGCCGCAGCCGGCCGCGCGTCGGCCACATCCAGTTCCTGAACTGCCTGCCCCTCTACTGGGGCCTCGCCCGCACCGGGACGCTCCTGGATCTCGAGCTCACGAAGGACACGCCGGAGAAGCTCTCCGAGCGGCTGGTCGCCGGTGATCTCGATATCGGCCCGATCACCCTCGTGGAATATCTGCGCAACGCCGATGATCTTGTCGCTTTCCCTGATATCGCCGTCGGCTGCGACGGGCCGGTCATGTCGTGCGTGATCGTCTCGCAGCTGCCGCTGGAGCAGCTGGGCGGCGCCCGGGTCGCCCTCGGGTCCACCTCCCGCACCTCGGTGCGCCTGGCGCAGCTGCTGCTCGCCGAGCAGTACGGGGTGGCGCCCGACTACTACACCTGCCCGCCCGACCTGGGCGTGATGATGCAGGAGGCGGACGCGGCCGTGCTGATCGGCGACGCGGCGCTGCGGGCCTCCCTGCACGACGCGCCGAGGCTGGGGCTCCGCGTCCACGACCTGGGCCAGATGTGGAAGGACTGGACCGGCCTTCCGTTCGTCTTCGCGGTCTGGGCGGCCCGCAAGGACTACCTGCGGCGGGAGCCCGACGGCGTACGCCAGGTCCACGAGGCGTTCCTGGCCTCCCGCGACCTCTCCCTCCAGGAGGTCACGAAGGTCGCCGAGCAGGCGGCGCGCTGGGAGGCGTTCGACGCGGCGCTGCTCGAGCGCTACTTCACGACGCTCGACTTCCGCTTCGGCCCCGAGCAGCTGGCCGGGGTCCGGGAGTTCGCCCGCAGGACCGGGCGCACGTCGGGATTCCCGCCGGACGTGGCGGTCGAGCTGCTCGCCGTCTGAGCGGTGCGCCGGCCTCCGGCGCACCGCCGGGGGCCGGGCGGAACCAGGGAGGCCGCACGCGTGCCGCCTCCCGGCCCGGTCAGGAAGTGGGGATGGGCGCCTGCATGTGGCGGCTGATCCACTCGATCGACCCGTCCTCCATGCCCTGCACATAGGTCCTGGCGTTGTGCTCGCCGTCCTGGATGATCTGCAGGCGGGTCTTCACGGGCCCCTTGGTGTGATCCCGGATGAATGCCCTGACCTTTCGCAGCGCGGACTCCTTGGTGCCCGCCTGGAACGCCAGGTAGACGTCGGTGTCCTTGCCGCCCGGTTTCGCGCCGAGCGCCCGGGCGAGCTTCTCCGGGTCGTTCGCCGCCTGCTCCGCGGCGTGCCCGGCCCACAGCGGCGAGTCCGGCACGATGTCGGGGCCGGAGGCGATCACGGCCTTGAACCGGTCGGGGTGCTTCAGTACCGACTTCAGTCCGACGAAGGCCCCGGAGGACGACCCCATGAACGCCCAGCCGTCACGGGACTTGAACGTACGGAAATTGGCGCGGACGAAATCGGGAACGTCCTCGGTCATCCAGGTGCCCATTTTCGGCTGTCCGGGTATGTCGCTGCCGTCGTAGTAATACCTGTCGTCGGGATTGAGCACCGGCATCACCACGATGAACGGAAGGCTTCTGCCTTCCTTCGACCAACGGCTGATGCTGCTCTGCAACTTCAGGTCGGTGCCCATCCAGTAATTGTTCGGGTAGCCGTTGCCGCCCGGGAGAGCGATCAGGACGGGAAAGCCGCTGTTCGAGTATTTCGGGTCGAAGTACTGCCGGGGTGCCCACACCCAGACCTTGCCGGTGAAGCCGGACTTTCCGCCGTGCACCGTGGTGACGCCGATCCTGGTGCCGTCGTCGATGGTGTTCTGGGTGGTGAACTCGGCCTTCGGGCCGGTCGGCATGAGCGTCTTCGCGGCGGCCTCCGCGGCGGCCGTGCCGTCCGTGCCGCCGCTCCGGCCGGCGGCAGAAGCGGACGGGCCGTCGAAGGTGACGGGCTCCCCCTCGGCCGAGCAACCCGACACGAGCGCGACAGAGCCGAGGGCGACGGTGGCGATGAGCGCCGTGGACAGCCGTTTCATGGCGTACTCCGATTGTGCGGTGATTGGCGCGCTTCGCGGGGGTTACCGGCGCGGTGAGCGGTTTACGACCAGGGAGATGCGGGACCTGGCCGATCGGTTGGCCCCGCGCCGGGCCCAATCCCGGTGATCCGGACCACGCGTGGGCCTACGCTGCTGGACGGAACGGACGGGCCGCGGGCCGCCGCGACGAGGGGGGGAGAAGCGCATGCAGCCGTTGGAAGCCGGCGAACCGCGGACCATCGGCGCCTACCGGCTGCTGGGCAGGCTCGGCGCGGGCGGCATGGGCCGGGTGTACCTCGCCCGCAGTGAGGGCGGCCGCACCGTCGCGGTCAAGGTCGTCCATCCCCACTTCGCACTCGACGAGCAGTTCCGGGCCCGGTTCCGGCGCGAGGTGGAGGCGGCCAGGCGGGTGGGCGGGGCCTGGACCGCCCCCGTCCTCGACGCCGACCCCGACGCGCCCGTGCCGTGGGTGGCCACCGGGTTCGTCGCCGGCCCCGCGCTCGGCGCGGCGGTGGCCGGGCACGGGCCGCTTCCCCAACACACGGTCCGGACCCTGGGCGCGGGGCTGGCCGAGGCTCTGGCCGCCGTCCACGCGCTCGGGCTGGTCCACCGCGACGTGAAGCCGTCCAACGTGCTGCTGACGCTGGACGGCCCCCGGCTCATCGACTTCGGCATCGCCCGGGCCACCGACAGCACGGCCTCGCTCACCACGACCGGAGTCTCCGTCGGCTCTCCCGGCTACATGGCGCCGGAGCAGATCGTCGGCTCGGGCGAGGTGACGGGCGCTGCCGACGTCTTCTCGCTGGGAGCGGTCCTCGCCTACGCCGCCACCGGCACCGCGCCCTTCCCCGGCGACTCCTCGGCCGCCCTGCTCTACAAGGTGGTCCACGAGGAGCCCGAGCTGGGAGCACTGACGGGTGAACTGCGGGAGCTCGTCGGCGGCTGCCTCGCCAAGGACCCGTCCGCCCGCCCGGCCCCCGCCGTGCTGGCCCGCCGGCTCGCGCCGGCCGGCGCCGGGGCGTCGGTCGCGGCGGGCTGGCTGCCCGGGCCGCTGGTGGAGCAGGTCAGCAGGACCGCGGTACGGCTGCTCGACCTGGAGCCGGCGTCCGGGGAGGACCCGCTGGCGTCCGGGCCCGTGCCGTTCACCAGCCAGGCACTGGGCGTGTTCGGCCCGCCGATCGACCCCGTGCCCGCCACGCCGCCCCCCATGCCGACGCCACCCCCGCGTCAGGCGGCCGCGCCCGCGGACCGCAAGCGCGGCGGCCGTCTGTCCCTCTCGGTCACCACCCGCGACGAAAGCGAACGCCCGGGCGGCTCCCGAAAGGTCAGCTGCACCGTGGCCCTGGCCGTGGCCGGGGTTCTCGCCGCGGTGACCGTGGGGGCCGGCGTCCTGCTCGACCTCTTCCCGGGCGGTGGCGGCGGCCCCGACGACACCGCGGCCCAGCCGCCCGCGTCCTCGGAGACCGGCGCACCCACCGACGGCGGGACGGGTCCGGCCGAGGTGCCCAAGACCTTCGCCGGCACCTGGGAGGGGAGCATCACGGCCGCCGGCCTGCCCGCGGGCACGATGAAGGTCACCATCGAACCGGGCGGACGCACCGGCGAGCAGGTCGGCAAGGCCGAACAGACCGACATCCTGGGCAACTTCATCTGCGAGGACCTGCTCACCGCGACCAGCGCCGACGCCCGCACCCTCGTCGTGGACGCCCGCCGCGGGCCGCGCAGCAAGGGCATGTGCAGCGAGAGCACCAAGGGACTGCGCCTCGAACTCAGCGGCGGCACGCTGCGGTACGTCTCGGCCGACGCCCGTGCGGGCAACCCGGTCGGCGACCTCACCCGCGGCGGCAGATGAGCCCCGGCCGCCGGCCGCCCGGCGAGAGGTTCCCGGCGGGGCCGGACCGGGCGTGCCGCCGAGGTGCCGCCGAGGGGCGGGCGGCGGGCCTGTCGTAGGCTGGCACGGTCCGGCAACGACCCGCTCCACCACCGAAAGGCGACACCCCGGTGACCCAGAAGGCCGACCTCCAGTCCGTCCTGGACCGTGCCGCCGAGGGCGGGCGGATCACCCCCGAAGAGGCGCTCGACCTCTACCGTTCCGCGCCGCTGCACGCGCTGGGCTCGGCGGCCGACGCCGTGCGCCGCCGCCGCTACGCGGGTACCGAGCACATCGCGACGTACATCATCGAGCGCAACATCAACTACACCAACGTGTGCGTCACGGCGTGCAAGTTCTGCGCCTTCTACGCGCCGCCCAAGGACACCGCCAAGGGCTGGACCCGCGACCTCGACGACATCCTGCGGCGCTGCGCCGAGACCGTCGAGCTCGGCGGCACGCAGATCATGTTCCAGGGCGGTCACCACCCGGACTACGGCGTCGAGTACTACGAGAAGCACTTCGCGGCGATCAAGAAGGACTTCCCGCAGCTGGTCATCCACTCCCTCGGCGCCTCCGAGGTCGAGCACATGGCCCGGATCTCGGGGGTCTCGGTGGAGGAGGCCGTCCAGCGCATCCACGCAGCCGGCCTCGACTCCTTCGCCGGCGCCGGCGCGGAGCTGCTCCCGGCGCGCCCGCGCAAGGCGATCGCCCCGCTGAAGGAGTCCGGCGAGCGCTGGCTGGAGATCATGGAGACCGCGCACGGACTCGGGGTCGAGTCCACGTCGACGATGCTCATGGGCACGGGCGAGACCAACGCCGAGCGCATCGAGCACCTGCGGATGATCCGCGACGTCCAGGACCGGACGGGCGGCTTCAGGGCCTTCATCCCGTACACGTACCAGCCCGAGAACAACCACCTGAAGGGCCGGACCCAGGCGACGATCTTCGAGTACCTGCGGATGATCGCGATCGCCCGGCTCTTCTTCGACAACATCGCGCACATCCAGGGCTCCTGGCTGACCACGGGCAAGGAGATCGGCCAGCTGTCGCTGCACTACGGCGCGGACGACCTCGGATCGATCATGCTCGAGGAGAACGTCGTCTCGTCGGCGGGTGCCAAGCACCGCTCCAACCGGCAGGAGATCATCGACCTGATCCGCAGCGCGGACCGCGTCCCGGCGCAGCGGACGACCACGTACGAGCACATCGTCGTGCACGACGACCCGGCGAACGACCCGGTCGACGACCGCGTCGTCTCGCACATCTCGTCGACCGCGATCGAGGGCGGCACGGCGCACCCCGAGCTGAAGCTGCTCAACGCCAACTGACGGCGCCGTGCTGACCATTCACGCGGCGGACCTGCTGTTCGGCGCCAGGCACAGGCGCCCCGGCGACCCGACCGCAGTGGCGGTGGACGGCGGCCTGATCGCTGCGGTCGGGGCCCTCGGCCAACTCGTCGCCGCTCATCCGCAGGCCCGGGTGCGCCGCTGGCCCGGGCTGCTGCTTCCCGGGCTTGTCAACGCCGACGCCGTCGAGCTGCTGGAGGCGACCTACCACCCCGACCCGCGCGAGGCGGACGAGCTCGGCACCCAGCCGCTGACGGGGGAGGCGCTCGACGCCCTCGGCCTGGACGAGATGCGCCGGAGCGCGAGCGCGCGCCGGGGCCTCCAGCTGATGCTGGCCCACGGCACGACGGCCGTGGTCGGTCCGTTCACGCTGCCGGAGGTACGCAGCGCGGTCGCCCGGTCCGGGCTCCGGCTGCGGGAGCGTGCCCCGGGCCCGCAGAGGGAGGAGAGCGGGGCCGCCCCGTCCCTCGACCCGTTCGTCCGCCGGCCGCTGAACGCGGTGCCGGACGGCGACCTGACCCCGGGCGCCCCGGCGGACTTCGCCGTCTTCGACGTGCCGACGGACGTCCTTCCCGCGCGTGCCCTGCGCGAGCACGGCGCCCGCACCTGCGTCGCCACCGTCCTCGGCGGCCGGCTGGTGTACAGGCGGCGCTAGGCCGGGCCGGGGAACCTGGTGCCGGCCGCCCGAAGGGGGGTGACGTCCGCGTCCGGAACCCACGGCACGCCCCCGCCGGGCCCGCCGCGGTGTGCCTGAGACAATGGCCCGCGTACCGTCCGCACCCGACACTGCGAGGCCGAACGCCAGTGACCCGCGCTTCCCTGGACAAGCAGCCGCACGAAGTCGCCTCGATGTTCGACGATGTCGCGGCGAACTACGACCTCACCAACGATGTGCTCTCGCTCGGCCAGGACCGGCGCTGGCGCAAGGAGGTCGCCAAGGCCGTCGACGCGCGGCCCGCCGAGCGCATCCTCGACCTGGCGGCCGGGACTGGCACGTCGTCGCTGCCCTTCACCCGCACCGGCGCGTACGTCGTGCCCTGCGACTTCTCGCTGGGCATGCTGCGCGAGGGCAAGAAGCGGCACCCGTGGCTGCCCCTGACCGCGGGCGACGCGACGCGGCTCCCCTTCCGGGACGACTCCTTCGACGCCGTGACGATCAGCTTCGGGCTGCGCAACGTCCAGGACACCGACCAGGCCCTGCGAGAGCTGCACCGCGTGACGAAGCCGGGCGGCCGCGTGGTCATCTGCGAGTTCTCGCACCCGACGTGGGCACCCTTCCGGACCGTGTACGAGGAGTACCTGATGCGGGCGCTGCCGCCCGTCGCCCGTGCGGTCTCGTCCAACCCCGACGCGTACGTCTACCTCGCCGAGTCGATCCAGTTCTGGCCCGAGCAGGCGGACCTCGCCGGGATGCTCCAGAAGGCCGGCTGGTCGAAGGTGGCCTGGCGCAACCTGAGCGGCGGGATCGTCGCCCTGCACCGCGGCACCAAGTCCCAGTAAGTCCCCGGCGGACCGAGCACCATGGACTACCAGGCGATCCTCGAACGGATCGCGCAGGACGTCGCACCGCTGGTCGGCGACGGCACCCCGGCCGAATACATCCCGGCCCTGGCGGCCGTCGACCCGCGGCACTTCGGCATGGCCATCGCCGACCTCGACGGCAAGGTCCACGGAGTCGGCGACTGGGAGCGGCCCTTCTCCACCCAGTCCGTGACCAAGGTCTTCGCCCTGGCCCTCGCGCTCTCCCTGGGCGGCGACAGCCTCTGGGAGCACGTGGGCCGGGAGCCCTCCGGCAACCCGTTCAACTCGCTGGTGCAGCTGGAGTACGAGAACGGCATCCCGCGCAATCCGTTCATCAACGCGGGGGCCCTCGTCGTCACCGACCGGCTGCTGACCCTGACCGGCGACGCGAGCAGCGAGGTGCTGGAGTTCCTGCGGCAGGAGAGCGGCAATCCGGAACTGGCCTTCGACCCGGAGGTCGCCGAGTCCGAGTCCGCGCACGGCGACCGCAATGCCGCACTGGCCCACTTCATGGCCTCGTACGGCAACATCGCCAATCCCGTTCCGGCACTGCTCGACCACTACTTCTGGCAGTGCTCGATCGAGATGAACTGCGCCGATCTGGCCCGTGCGGCCCGCTTCCTGGCCCGTCACGGACTGCGCGCCGACGGCAGCCGGCTGCTGACCCGCAGCGAGGCGAAGCAGATCAACGCGGTCATGCTCACCTGCGGCACGTACGACGCGGCGGGCGAGTTCGCCTACCGGGTCGGTCTGCCCGGCAAGAGCGGGGTCGGCGGCGGGATCGTGGCGGTCGTGCCGGGGCGGTGCACGCTGTGCGTGTGGAGTCCGGGGCTCGACGGGCAGGGCAACTCGGTGGCGGGAGTGGCGGCGCTGGACCGGTTCACGACGCTGACCGGGCTGTCCGTGTTCTGACCGGACGGGAGGGCGCGGGCGGCCGTCGGGGTCGTCCGCGGGTGGGCAACCACATTGTGGCGAAAGCGAGTTGACGGGGCCCGGCGGACGGGCAAGATGGGTCGTTCACACCGGCCGCACCCGTTTTCTCCTGGAGCTCCCCTTGGCGTCGAACTGCCCGTACTGCGGGAACACCTCACCGGCCGAGGCGCGTTTCTGCATGACATGCGGACGGGAGCGCCCGCAGCCGGCCGCGGCGGCCTCGTACAGCCCCACCTGGGTGGGCCCCGGTGCTCCGCCGCCGGCGGTGCCGCCGGCCGCCGGAGGAGGACCCAGCCGCGCGCTCGTGTGGGGCGGGACCCTGACGGCGGCGCTCGTGCTCGGCGCCGGCACCACCGCGGGCGTGATGCTGATCAAGGACGACGGATCCGGCCCGGGCCCGGGGGGCCGTCCCACGGCGGCCGCCCCCGCACCGCCGCCGACGGCCGCCACGAGCCCCACGGGTGAGCCTCTCGCGAGCCCCTCGACCGCCGCGACGCCCCCGGCCCCACCGGAGCGGCCCGGGCCGGGCCGCTCCGGCGCCCCGCGCGGCGGCGACCCCGGTGTACCCGAAGGCTTCAAGCGCGTGAACGACCCCGCGGGCTTCTCCTTCGCGATCCCGTCCGTCTGGTACCGGCAGAAGGAGGTGAACGGGCAGATCACCTACGCCGGTTCCACGGGCATGTCCCACATCCTCGTCGGCGTCGTGCGGTCCGCCCCGTACACCTCCCTGGAGAACCTCACCGCCATCGAGGCCAAGTCCCGTTCGAAGAACGCCGACTACCGGCGGCTGCGGCTGGAGACGAACTCCTTCCACGGCCGGCCGGGGGCGATCTGGGAGTACACGTACACGCACGCCGAGTCCGGCGAGACGATCCACGGCATCGACCAGTCGTACATCGCCGACGACGGCACCGAGTACGCGATCTACTTCACCGAACGCGACCTGTACTGGGCGGACACCGAGCACGTCTTCGAGACGGCCCTGTCGACCTGGTCCGCGGACTCGGCGTTCGCTACAGGGTGAGCCGGAAGCAGAGCCCCTTGCGGTCCGAGTCGGGGACGGCGTACGTCTCCGCGAGCTCCATGCCAAGGCGCCGGGTCACGGCGATCGACCGCTCGTTGCGGGAGTCGACCATCGCGACCACGGAGGGGACGCCGGCCGAGCGCAGCCGGTCCAGGGTCGTCCGGGCGGCGGCGGTCGCGTAACCGCGGCCCCAGTACGGGCGCGCGAGCCGCCAGCCGATCTCGATCTCGCCGACCGGGCCGAAGGAGTCGTGCGGCCAGGGCTGCGCGCCCGTGAAGCCGAAGACCTCGCCCGCCCCGTCGAGCAGCGTCCACAGGCAGAATCCCCGCTCCGCGTCGTGCCGCCGCTGCCGCGCGGTGAGCTCTTCGTACACGGACACCTCGGCGGACCTGCCTCCGTGGAACTCCATCACCTCGGGGTCGTCGAAGACGCGGTGCCAGGCGAACGTGTCCTCCTCCGTGGGCACACGGAGCTGTACGACGGGAAGAGACGCTGCGGTCATCGTGGGGGAGCCCTTCGGTCGCCGATCGGTACGCCCCCATAGACTGCACATGACCTGTGCCGCACGGCACGCGAATTCGAGTCTTCGGGAGAACCAGCCGTGACCGAGACGACCCCTTCCGAGCACAGCGCAGATGTGATCGTCGTCGGGGCAGGCCCGGCCGGTTCGACGACCGCCTACTACCTGGCCAAGTCCGGCCTGGACGTGCTCCTGCTGGAGAAGACGGCGTTCCCGCGCGAGAAGGTCTGCGGTGACGGGCTCACGCCCCGCGCCACGAAGCAGCTGGTCGCCATGGGCATCGACGTCTCCGAGGAAGCAGGCTGGCTGCGCAACAAGGGCCTGCGGATCATCGGCGGCGGAGTCCGGCTGCAGCTGGACTGGCCGGACCTGGCCAGCTACCCGGACTACGGACTCGTGCGCAAGCGGGACGACTTCGACGAGCAGCTGGCGCGGCAGGCCCAGAAGGCCGGCGCGCGGCTGTACGAGCGCTGCAACGTCGGCGCCCCGATCGTGGACGACCGCACCGGGCGCATCACGGGCGTCCACGCCAAGCTGGGTGACGACAAGCGCGAGGTCACCTTCCACGCCCCGCTCGTGGTCGCCGCCGACGGCAACTCCTCCCGGATCTCCCTCGCCATGGGTCTGCACCGGCGCGAGGACCGCCCGATGGGCGTCGCGGTCCGTACGTACTTCACCAGCCCGCGGCACGACGACGACTACCTGGAGTCCTGGCTGGAGCTGTGGGACCGCCGCGGCCCCGGGGAGGACCGGCTGCTGCCCGGCTACGGCTGGATCTTCGGCATGGGCGACGGCACCTCCAACGTCGGCCTCGGGGTCCTGAACACCTCGGCGTCCTTCAAGGAGCTCGACTGGCGCGAGGTCCTCAAGGCCTGGTGCGCCTCGATGCCGGAGGACTGGGGCTACGTGCCCGACAACATGACCGGCCCGATCCGCGGTGCCGCGCTTCCCATGGCCTTCAACCGGCAGCCGCACTACACCAAGGGCCTGCTGCTCGTCGGCGACGCGGGCGGTCTGGTCAACCCGTTCAACGGCGAGGGCATCGCCTACGCGATGGAGTCCGGGCAGATCGCCGCCGACGTCATCGTCCAGGCGCACGCCCGGGCCACCCCCGCCCAGCGGGAACTGGCCCTGCACAACTACCCGAAGGTCCTGAAGGACACCTACGGCGGCTACTACACGCTGGGCCGGGCGTTCGTGAAGCTCATCGGCAACCCGAAGGTCATGAAGATCGCGACCCAGCGGGGCCTGACGCACCCGCTGCTGATGAAGTTCACGCTCAAGATGCTGGCCAACCTCACCGACCCGTCGGGCGGCGACGCGATGGACCGGATCATCAACGGCCTCTCCAAGGTGGCCCCCAAGGCCTGACGAGCGAAGCCCGGAGGGCGGGAGCGGGGCTCACGGGCCCGCGCCCGCCCTCCGGGCTCTCCGCCTCGGGCTCGCCTCTGCCCGCGGCGACGAGGGGCCACGGACGGACGACGAGAAGGCCACCGCCCCCCGGACGGGGAGACGGCGGCCTTCTTCGACTGACCAGCCGGAACGAAGCGGGCGTTCCGGGTGAAGTGCTACGAGAACCGCTCAGAGGACGCGAACGGCGCCGCTCGCCGGGTAGCCCGACAGCTCCTGGATGACGACGCCCTTGCTCGGGTTGGCGGCGTCGAGGTACTTGCCGTCGCCGATGTAGACACCGGTGTGGTACGCGGAGCCGGCGCCGCCCCAGTAGAGGATGTCGCCGACCTGGAGGTTGTCCAGGGAGACCTGGGTACCGGCCAGCGACTGGTCCTGGGAGACGCGCGGCAGGTCGATGCCGACCTGGCGGAAGGCGGCCTGGACCAGGCTGGAGCAGTCCCACGAGTTGGGGCCGGTGGCGCCCATGACGTAGGCGTCGCCGAGCTGGGCCTTCAGGAAGGCGACGACGGTCCCGGCGGAGCCGGACGCGTTGGAGACGCTCTGCGAGGCGCCGGAGAGGGTCGTGCGCTCGGAGGAGCGGGAGGACCGCTCCTCGGCGGCGGCGCGGGCGGCCTCCTCGGCCTTGCGCTCCGCTTCGGCCTTGCGCTCGGCCTCGGCCTTGGCCTTCTTCGCGGCCTTGGCGGCCTTGGCGGCCGCGGCGTTCTCCTGGGTCTGCAGATCGAGGTCCAGGGCCGCCTGCTGGGTCGCCTCGGCGGAGAGGGCGACCGCGCCGGCGAGCTGCGGGCTGTCGAAGGTGAGCGCGGGCATCTCGATGGTCTCGGTCACCGGCTCGGCGTTCGCCGGCCCGGCGCTTCCGGCCACCGCGATGGTGCTGAGGACGCCACCGGCAACTCCGGCGCGCAGCGCGAGCTTCGAGGAGCTGCGGCGGGGCTTCCGGTGGCTACGTATGTGAGCGGTGTGGGACATGGGTACAACCGCTATCAGGGCTCCACGGTTCCCTTCAAGAAACGTGGTTTCCACCACAGTTGCCGCCGGGAGCGCCCGAATCCACCGGCGTGACGCCTTTATTGACGCCGTAACGGGCAAAACGGGCAGGCGTGATCAGGGCTGTGATCATGGGCTTTCGTAAAAAGGTCCGGATTGCCCTTCGCTTACCACCCCTTCACACCGATGGCCAAGCCCCGGGTTTCCGGGCGGCGGCCCGAGTGGCGCAGGTCACAGATTGGTCACCGCCGGCGACGCCCTGGAGCGCTCGTGAACGTGTGCACGCGTCCACTTCGGTCCGCGCCACCCCTCGCGTGAGTGAAGGCCGTCCTCTATCACCCGGTCCGGTCCATCGCCAATTTGCCTGGGCGCCGTCGCTCCTGCTAGTGAGCCCGGCCTCTGACCAGCGGTAACGATCGAAATGGTCACCTTTTGTAGTCGCTCGTGCGCTTCCCGTGTGAAGATCACCGCTCATCCGACTTCATGATCCTTCGTCAGGTGGTGGAGATCACAAAGTCGTTGCGTACCCCGTGTCGCAGATCACAGACCGGCGGGCATAGGATGCGGAGCAGTCGGGCTTGTGAACTGCCTCACATGAGCATGATCTTCGCGGGGCGGCGAGGCGAGACCCGGTGCGGTCCAACGGTCAAGGACGACTGGAAGGAGCGAGGAGCGTGAATGCCTACGCGCCCATCCTCGTGCTCGGCGCCCTAGGGGCAGGCTTTGCGATCTTCTCCGTGGTCATGGCCACGCTCGTCGGCCCGAAGCGGTACAACCGCGCGAAGCTCGAGGCCTACGAGTGCGGTATCGAGCCGACGCCCACGCCGGCCGGAGGGGGCCGCTTTCCGATCAAGTACTACCTGACGGCGATGCTCTTCATCATCTTCGATATCGAGATCGTCTTCCTCTATCCATGGGCCGTCACCTTCGACGCCCTGGGGATCTTCGGGCTCGTGGAGATGCTGCTCTTCGTGCTCACCGTCTTCGTCGCCTACGCCTACGTCTGGCGGCGCGGCGGCCTGGAATGGGACTGAGGGGCTGAGGAGCAATGGGACTCGAAGAGAAGCTGCCGAGCGGTTTTCTGCTGACCACCGTCGAGCAGGCGGCGGGCTGGGTGCGCAAGGCATCCGTCTTCCCCGCGACCTTCGGCCTCGCCTGCTGCGCCATCGAGATGATGACCACCGGCGCCGGACGCTACGACCTGGCCCGGTTCGGCATGGAGGTCTTCCGCGGCTCGCCCCGTCAGGCCGACCTGATGATCGTGGCCGGCCGGGTGAGCCAGAAGATGGCGCCCGTCCTGCGGCAGGTCTACGACCAGATGCCCAATCCCAAGTGGGTGATTTCCATGGGGGTTTGCGCATCTTCAGGTGGAATGTTCAACAATTACGCGATTGTGCAGGGTGTTGACCACATTGTCCCCGTTGACATCTATCTGCCCGGCTGCCCCCCTCGGCCGGAGATGCTGATGGACGCGATCCTCAAGCTCCACCAGAAGATCCGGACCTCCAAGCTCGGAGTGAACGCGGAGGAAGCGGCCCGCGAGGCGGAGGAAGCGGCCCTCAAGGCGCTCCCGACGATCGAGATGAAGGGGCTGCTCCGGTGAGCGACGCGAGCACGGCCACCGGGCCGCAGACGACGACGAAACCCGCACCCCTGCGCCGTGCGGGCGGAGAAGAGATCAAGGGGGTGCACGCGTGACCGACCAGCCGAACCCGGAGAAGGAGCTCTCCGAGCAGAACCTGCCCGGGCAGCGTGGTGAGCACGGCGAGGAGATCCGCGTCCAGCGGGGCATGTTCGGCGCCAACAACGGCGGCGACACCTCCGGCTACGGCGGACTCGTCCGCTCCGTCCGGCTGCCCGGCGCCGCCACCCGCCCCTACGGCGGCTGGTTCGACGAGGTCGCCGACGAACTCGAGGGCGCCCTGGAGGAGCAGGACCTCCTCCCGGAGAGCGCGATCGAGAAGACCGTCGTCGACCGCGACGAGCTCACCTTCCACATCGCCCGCGAGCACCTCGTCCGGGTCGCCAGGACGCTGCGCGACGACCCGGCGCTCCGCTTCGAGCTGTGCACCGGGGTGAGCGGAGTCCACTACCCGGGCGACAAGGGCCGCGAACTGCACGCGGTCTACCACCTGCGCTCGCTCACCCACGGCCGGCTGATCCGCCTGGAGGTCAGCGCCCCGGACGCGGACCCGCACATCCCGTCGCTGGTCGCGGTCTATCCGACCAACGACTGGCACGAGCGCGAGACCTACGACTTCTTCGGCCTGGTCTTCGACGGGCACCCCGCCCTCACCCGGATCATGATGCCGGACGACTGGCAGGGCTTCCCGCAGCGCAAGGACTACCCCCTCGGCGGCATCCCCGTCGAGTACAAGGGCGCCCAGATCCCGGCTCCGGACCAGCGGAGGTCGTACTCGTGACCACCTCATCGGCAAGCTCGCGCGAGACCACCGAGGGGACCGTCTACACGGTCACCGGCGGTGACTGGGACGAGGTCGTCGAGACCGCGGCCAAGGCCGACGACGAGCGCATCGTCGTCAACATGGGTCCCCAGCACCCGTCCACCCACGGTGTCCTCCGGCTGATCCTCGAGATCGACGGCGAGACGGTCACCGAGGCCCGCTGCGGCATCGGCTACCTGCACACCGGAATCGAGAAGAACCTCGAGTACCGGACGTGGACGCAGGGGACCACCTTCGTCACACGCATGGACTACCTGACGCCGTTCTTCAACGAGACGGCGTACTGCCTCGCCGTGGAGAAGCTCCTCGGCATCGAGGACCAGATCCCCGACCGGGCCTCGGTCATCCGCGTGCTCCTCATGGAACTCAACCGGCTCTCCTCCCACCTGGTGTGCATCGCCACCGGCGGCATGGAGCTGGGCGCGACCACGATCATGATCTACGGATTCCGTGATCGTGAACTCATTCTCGACATCTACGAACTGATCACCGGCCTGCGGATGAACCACGCGTACATCCGCCCCGGCGGTCTCGCCCAGGACCTGCCCCCGGGCGCCGTGGACCAGATCCGCGAGTTCGTGAAGAAGATGAAGAAGAACCTTCCCGAGTACGACAAGCTCGCCACCGGGAACCCCATCTTCAAGGCCCGGATGCAGGACATCGGCCACCTCGACCTCGCCGGTTGCATGGCCCTCGGCGCGACCGGCCCGATCCTGCGCTCCACCGGCCTCCCCCACGACCTGCGCAAGACCGATCCGTACTGCGGCTACGAGAACTACGAGTTCGACGTCCCGACCGCGGACACCTGCGACGCCTACGGACGCTTCCTCATCCGGCTGGAGGAGATGCGTCAGTCGCTGCGGATCGTCGAGCAGTGCCTGGACCGGCTCGCACCCGGCCCGGTGATGGTCGAGGACAAGAAGATCGCCTGGCCCGCACAGCTCGCGCTCGGGCCGGACGGCCTCGGCAACTCCCTCGACCACATCAAGAAGATCATGGGCACTTCCATGGAGGCCCTGATCCACCACTTCAAGCTGGTGACCGAGGGCTTCCGGGTCCCCCCCGGACAGGCGTACGCGGCCGTCGAATCCCCCAAGGGAGAGCTCGGCGTCCATGTCGTCTCGGACGGCGGCACCCGCCCCTTCCGGGTCCACTTCCGCGACCCGTCGTTCACCAATCTGCAGGCCATGGCGGCGATGTGCGAGGGCGGCCAGGTCGCCGACGTCATCGTCGCCGTCGCGTCCATCGACCCCGTGATGGGAGGCGTCGACCGGTGACAGACGTATCGCTCGGGATGCCCCAGCTCCCCGCCCCCGACTATCCGGCGGAGGTGCGCACGAGGCTGGAGTCGGACGCCCGGCAGATCATCGGCCGCTACCCGGACAGCCGGTCGGCGCTGCTGCCGCTGCTGCACCTCGTGCAGTCGGAGGAGGGCCACGTCACGCGCACCGGCATGCGGTTCTGCGCGGAGGTGCTGGATCTGACGACGGCGGAGGTCACCGCGGTCGCGACCTTCTACTCGATGTACCGCCGCAAGCCGTCCGGCGACTACCAGGTCGGCGTCTGCACCAACACCCTCTGCGCCGTGATGGGCGGCGACGCGATCTTCGACGGCCTCAAGGAACACCTCGGCGTGGGGAACGGCGAGACCACCGGGGACGGCAAGGTCACCCTGGAGCACATCGAGTGCAACGCGGCCTGCGACTTCGCCCCCGTCGTGATGGTCAACTGGGAGTTCTTCGACAACCAGACCCCGGAGTCGGCACGCCGGCTGGTCGACGACCTGAGGGCCGGGCGGCCCGTCGAACCCACCCGCGGCGCCCCGCTGTGCACGTTCAAGGAGACCGCCCGCATCCTGGCCGGCTTCCCCGACGAGCGCCCCGGTGCCGTCGAGGCCACCGGCGGGGCCGGCCCCGCGTCCCTCGTCGGCCTCCAGCTGGCCAAGGGCGAGGCCCCCCAGCCGCGGGTCGTCCACCCGCGCGGCGCCGCACCGCGGGACGAGCCGCCGGGCGAGCACCTCAGCTCGCACGACGCACCACAGGACACGTCGGCGTCCGACCCGGCCCACCCGGCCGGCCCGGTTTCCGAGGAGGGGGAGTGATGACCGTGTCCACCGAGTACGGGCCGGAGGCCGGCGGCGAGACCAGCCCCGAGAAGCTGCTCGTGCCCGTCCTTTCCGCCTTCTGGGACCAGCCCGAGTCCTGGACCCTGGACACCTACCGCGAGCACGAGGGCTACGAGGGACTGCGCAAGGCCCTCGCCATGGCCCCCGACGACCTGATCGCCTACGTGAAGGACTCCGGGCTGCGCGGCCGCGGCGGCGCGGGCTTCCCCACCGGGATGAAGTGGCAGTTCATCCCGCAGGGCGACGGCAAGCCGCACTACCTCGTCGTCAACGCCGACGAGTCGGAGCCGGGCACCTGCAAGGACATCCCGCTCCTCTTCGCCAATCCCCACTCCCTCATCGAGGGCATCGTGATCGCCTGCTACGCGATCCGGTCCACCCACGCCTTCATCTATCTGCGCGGCGAGGTCGTCCCCGTGCTGCGCAGGCTGCACGAGGCCGTCCGGGAGGCGTACGACGCCGGCTACCTCGGCAAGAACATCCTCGGCAGCGGACTCGACGTCGAACTCACCGTGCACGCCGGCGCCGGCGCCTACATCTGCGGCGAGGAGACCGCCCTGCTGGACTCCCTCGAGGGCCGGCGCGGACAGCCCAGGCTGCGCCCGCCCTTCCCCGCGGTCGCCGGTCTGTACGCCTGCCCCACCGTGGTGAACAACGTCGAGTCCATCGCTTCCGTTCCCGCGATCCTCAACAAGGGCAAGGAATGGTTCCGTTCGATGGGCAGCGAGAAGTCCCCCGGCTTCACGCTGTACTCGCTGAGCGGCCATGTCGCCCGCCCCGGCCAGTACGAGGCCCCGCTCGGGATCACCCTGCGCCAGCTGCTCGACATGGGCGGCGGAATGCGCCCGGGCCACCGGCTGAAGTTCTGGACCCCCGGCGGATCCTCCACCCCGATGTTCACCGACGAGCACCTCGACGTGCCGCTGGACTACGAGGGCGTGGGCGCCGCCGGGTCGATGCTCGGCACCAAGGCGCTCCAGTGCTTCGACGAGACGACCTGCGTCGTCCGGGCCGTGACCCGCTGGACCGAGTTCTACGCCCACGAGTCCTGCGGCAAGTGCACGCCATGCCGCGAGGGCACCTACTGGCTGGTCCAGTTGCTGCGCGACATCGAGGCCGGCAAGGGCTCGCCGGAGGACCTCGACAAGCTGAACGACATCGCCGACAACATCAACGGCAAGTCGTTCTGCGCGCTCGGCGACGGTGCCGCCGCGCCGATCTTCTCCTCGCTGAAGTACTTCCGCGACGAGTACGAGCAGCACATCAGCGGCCGGGGCTGCCCGTTCGACCCCGCGAAGTCCACGGCCTGGGCCGTGTCGAACCTGGAGGTGGACGCATGACCGTCACCACGTCCGCCGCGTCCGCCGGCGGCGGGAGCGCCGCGGTCCCGCCGGAGGACCTGGTCACGCTGACCATCGACGGGGTCGAGATCTCCGTGCCGAAGGGCACCCTGGTCATCCGGGCCGCCGAGCAGCTCGGCATCGAGATCCCCCGGTTCTGCGACCACCCGCTCCTCGACCCGGCCGGCGCCTGCCGGCAGTGCATCGTCGAGGTCGAGGGCCAGCGCAAGCCGATGGCCTCCTGCACCATCACCTGCACCGACGGCATGGTCGTCAGGTCGCAGCTCACCTCGCCCGCCGCCGAGAAGGCGCAGAAGGGCGTGATGGAGCTGCTGCTCATCAACCACCCGCTCGACTGCCCGGTCTGCGACAAGGGCGGCGAGTGCCCGCTGCAGAACCAGGCCGTCTCGCACGGCCAGGCCGAGTCCCGCTTCGAGGGCAGGAAGCGGACCTACGAGAAGCCGGTCAACATCTCCACCCAGGTGCTGCTCGACCGCGAGCGGTGCGTGCTGTGCGCGCGCTGCACCCGCTTCTCCAACCAGATCGCGGGCGACCCGATGATCGAGCTCCTGGAGCGCGGCGCGCTGCAGCAGGTCGGCACGGGCGAGGGCGACCCCTTCGAGTCCTACTTCTCCGGGAACACGATCCAGATCTGCCCGGTGGGCGCGCTGACCTCGGCGGCCTACCGGTTCCGCTCCAGGCCCTTCGACCTCGTGTCGTCGCCGTCCGTCTGCGAGCACTGCGCGGGGGGCTGCGCCACCCGCACCGACCACCGGCGCGGGAAGGTCATGCGGCGGCTCGCCGCCGAGGACCCCGAGGTCAACGAGGAGTGGATCTGCGACAAGGGGCGGTTCGGCTTCCGCTACGCCCAGCAGCGCGGCCGGCTCACCACCCCGCTCGTCCGCAACAAGGAGAGCGGTGAGCTGGAGCCCGCGAGCTGGCCGGAGGCCCTGGAGGCGGCGGCCGCCGGCCTCGCGGCCGCCCGCGGCCGGGCCGCGGTGCTCACCGGCGGCCGGCTGACCGTCGAGGACGCCTACGCGTACGCCAAGTTCGCCCGGATCGCCCTCGACACCAACGACATCGACTTCCGGGCCCGGGTCCACTCCGCGGAGGAGGCAGACTTCCTGGCCGCCCGGGTCGCCGGCCACGGCCGGGACCTCGACCGCGAGGGCGTCACCTACACCTCCCTGGAGAAGGCCCCGGCGGTGCTGCTCGTGGGCCTCGAGTCGGAGGAGGAGGCCCCCGGCGTCTTCCTCCGGCTGCGCAAGGCGGCACGCAAGCACGGCCAGCGGACGTTCGCCCTCGCCACCCACGCCACCCGCGGGCTGGTGAAGGCCGGGGGCGTGCTGCTGCCGGCGGCCCCCGGCACCGAGACCGACTGGCTCGACGCCCTCGCGTCCGGCACCGGTCCCGAGGGGGACGGCGTCATCGCCGCCGAGGCGCTGCGGGCCGAAGGCGCCGTGATCGTCGTCGGCGAGCGGCTGGCCGGAGTACCGGGCGCCCTGAGCGCGGTCGCGCGCACCGCCGCGGCGACCGGTGCCGAGCTGGTCTGGATCCCGCGCCGGGCCGGTGAGCGCGGCGCGATCGAGGCGGGCGCCCTCCCGTCGCTGCTGCCCGGCGGCCGCCCCGCCACCGATCCCCGGGCCCGCGAGGAGACCGCGGCGGCCTGGGGCGTACGCGAACTGCCCCACCGCTACGGACGGGACACCGGGCAGATCGTGGAGGCCGCCGCCAACGGCGAACTGGCCGCCCTGGTCGTCGCTGGTGTCGAGGTCGCCGATCTGCCCCACCCGGCACGTGCCCGGGAGGCACTCGACTCGGTCGGCTTCCTGGTCTCGCTGGAGCTGCGGCCCTCCGAGGTCACTTCGCGGGCCGACGTGGTCTTCCCGGTCGCGGCCGTCGCCGAGAAGCCCGGTACGTTCCTCAACTGGGAGGGCCGGGCACGGCTCTTCGAGGCCGCGCTGAAGCCGGACCAGATGACCCGCACGCTGCCGCCCGCCGACGCGCGCGTGCTGCACATGCTCGCCGACGCGCTCGACGTGCATCTCGCCCTCCCGGACCTCCGGTCGGTGCGGCGCGAGATGGACCGGCTCGGTGCCTGGACCGGCCCCCGGGCGGACCAGCCCGCCGAATCCGCCCGGCCGCTGCCCCGCCCCGGTGCGGGCGAGGCGGTCCTGGCCGGCCACCGGCTCCTGCTCGACCAGGGGCTCCTCCAGGAGGGCGACGAGGCGCTGGCCGGTACCCGGCACGCGGCCGTCGCCCGGCTCTCCGCCGCCACCGCGGCCGAGGCGGGGGTCAAGGACGGCGATCTGCTCGCAGTCAGCGGGCCCTCCGGTTCCGTCCGACTCCCGCTCCGGGTGACCGAGATGCCCGACCGCGTGGTGTGGCTCCCGCTCAACTCGGCCGGCGGCGGCGTGCTGAGCGACACGGGCGTGACGCCCGGCCGGCTCGTCCGCGTCGGCCCGGTCGCAACGGCCGGCCCCGGGACCGCCGGCCCCGACGACGTACCGGAGGTGCGCGCGTGAACCCGGATCTCCTCGACCAGACACTGCTCGCGGCGGAGGACCTCTCGCTGTTCGGGCGGGATCCCTGGTGGCTCGTCGTCGTCAAGGCGGTCTTCTGCTTCGCCTTCCTGATGGTGACCGTGCTGTTCTCCATCGTGTGGGAGCGCAAGGTCGTCGCCTGGATGCAGCTGCGCATCGGCCCCAACCGGCACGGACCGTGGGGCCTCCTCCAGTCCCTCGCGGACGGCGTCAAGCTGATGCTCAAGGAGGACGTGATCGTCAAGCGCGCGGACAAGGTGGTCTACGTCCTCGCGCCGATCGTCGCGGCCATCCCGGCCTTCATGGCCATCGCCGTCATCCCGTTCGGCCCGGCCGGCAACGAGATCTCGATCTTCGGCCAGCGGACCACGATGCAGCTCACCGACCTGCCGATCGCGATGCTCTACATCCTCGCGGTGGCCTCGGTCGGCATCTACGGCATGGTGCTCGCCGGCTGGTCGTCCGGCTCCACGTACCCGCTGCTCGGCGGACTGCGCTCCTGCGCGCAGATGATCTCGTACGAGATCGCCATGGGTGCTGCGTTCGCCTCCGTCTTCCTCTACTCCGGCTCGATGTCGACATCGACGATCGTGGAGGCGCAGGCGGACCGCTGGTACGTCCTGCTGCTGCCGGTCTCGTTCCTCATCTACATCGTGACGATGGTCGGTGAGACCAACCGGGCCCCGTTCGACATGCCGGAGTCCGAGGGCGACCTCGTCGGCGGCTTCAACACCGAGTACTCGTCGATCAAGTTCGCGATGTTCATGCTCGCCGAGTACGTCAACATGGTCACCGTCGCGGCGGTCTCCGTCACCCTCTTCCTGGGTGGCTGGCGGGCCCCGTGGCCCATCAGCACCTTCTGGGAGGGTGCGAACCACGGCTGGTGGCCGATGCTCTGGTTCGTCGTCAAGGTGCAGCTGCTGCTCTTCTTCTTCATCTGGCTGCGCGGCACGCTTCCGCGCGTCCGCTACGACCAGCTGATGAAGCTCGGCTGGAAGGTGCTCATCCCGGTCTCGGTCGTCTGGCTGATGCTCGTCGCGACCGTACGGGCGCTGCGCAACGACGGTCGCGACTTCTCGCAGATCGTGCTGTACGTCGGCGGCGCGGTCCTCGCCGTCCTGCTGCTGTCCTTCGTCGCGGACCTCTTCCGCGGCCGGAGGGAACGGGCCGAGGCGGAGGCGGCGGAGGCCGCCGAGGCCGAACAGGGCGGGGTGCCCGGCGCGTTCGACCCGATGGCCGGCGGTTTCCCGGTGCCCCCGTTGCCCGGACAGGTGCTGCCACAGGCTCCGCGCAGGCGGCCCCGCCGCGACCGCGAGCTGATTGTCAGTGGCGGCACGAATACTGACAGTGACGGTCCTCGTGACGGAAAGGAGGCTGACGGTGTCTGAGCGACCCAAGGATTCCGGGGAGGCGTTCCAGAACCCGGTCGCCGGCTTCGGCGTGACCTTCAAGGCCATGTTCAAGAAGCGGCTGACCGAGCAGTACCCGGAGCAGCAGAAGACGACGGCGCCGCGCTTCCACGGCCGGCACCAGCTCAACCGGCACCCGGACGGGCTGGAGAAGTGCGTCGGCTGCGAGCTGTGCGCATGGGCCTGTCCGGCGGACGCCATCTATGTGGAGGGCGCGGACAACACCGAGGAGGAGCGCTACTCGCCGGGCGAGCGGTACGGCCGCGTCTACCAGATCAACTACGCCCGCTGCATCCTCTGCGGGCTGTGCATCGAGGCGTGCCCGACCCGGGCGCTCACGATGACCAACGAGTTCGAGCTGGCCGACAGCTCCCGCGAGAACCTGATCTACACCAAGGAGCAACTGCTGGCGGGCCTCGAGCCGGGCATGGTCGACACCCCGCACGCGATCCACCCCGGCACGGACGAGCAGGACTACTACCGGGGGCTGGTCACCGAAGCCGCACCGGGCACCGAGCGCCAGGTCGCCGTGTCGAAGGGGGAGAAGCCGCAGGACGCCGCATCCTCCTTCGGGCCGGCGGAGCCGGCGGCGAACAAGGAGGTCGACGCATGAGCGCGCTGGCCGCCGCGACCTCCACCGGCGAGGCCGTGCAGTTCTGGGTGCTCGGCACCGTCGCCGTCGTCGGGGCGCTGTGCACCATCCTGATGAAGAAGGCCGTGCACAGCGCGCTGTGCCTCGCCGCGACCATGATCATCTTGGCGGTCTTCTACCTCGCCAACGGTGCGTACTTCCTGGGCGTCGTCCAGATCGTCGTCTACACCGGCGCGATCATGATGCTCTTCCTCTTCGTCGTCATGCTCGTCGGTGTCACGGCCGCGGACTCCCTCAAGGAGACCCTGAAGGGCCAGCGCTGGTTGGCGGCCCTCTGCGGCATCGGCTTCGGCGTCCTGCTGGTCGCGGGCATCGGCCATGCCTCGCTGGGCCCCGGGTCCTTCATCGGCCTCGGCGAGGCCAACGCGGCGGGCAACGTCGACGGCCTGGCGGCGCTGATCTTCACCAAGTACGTCTTCGCCTTCGAGATCACGGGCGCCCTGCTCATCACGGCGGTGGTCGGCGCGATGGTGCTCACCCACCGGGAGCGCACCGAGCGCGCGAGGACCCAGCGCGAACTGGCCGAGCAGCGCGTGCGTGAGGGCAAGCACCTGCCGCCGCTGCCCGCCCCGGGCGTGTACGCCCGACACAACGCGGTGGACATCGCGGGTCTGCTCCCCGACGGCACCCCGTCGGAGCTCACCGTCAACAAGACGCTGCGCGCCCGCGGCCAGATCCGCGACGTGTCCCGTGAGGCGCTGAACGACCTCAAGGCGCTGGAGCGCCGCTCCGAGGAGCGTCTCGGCCGCGACCGGGACGCGCTCGACCGGGACGGCCGGCGCGACGGACAGGAGGCCCAGCGGTGAACCCCGTCAACTATCTCTACCTCGCCGCCCTGTTGTTCACCATCGGCGCGGCAGGCGTGCTGATCAGGCGGAACGCGATCGTGGTCTTCATGTGCATCGAGCTCATGCTCAACGCCTGCAACCTCGCGCTCGTCGCCTTCTCCCGGATGCACGGCAATCTCGACGGCCAGATCATCGCCTTCTTCACGATGGTCGTCGCCGCCGCCGAGGTCGTGGTCGGGCTCGCGATCATCGTGTCGCTGTTCCGTTCCCGCCACTCGGCCTCGGTCGACGACGCCAGTCTGATGAAGCTGTAAGGGGTCGCAGACTCGTGGACAACGCAGAGAACCTGATCGCGCTGCTGGTCGCGGCGCCCCTGCTCGGCGCGGCCGTGCTGCTGGTCGGCGGGCGCCGACTCGACCGCACGGGCCACTGGATCGGCACCGCGCTCGCCGCCGTCTCCTTCGTCGTCGCCGTCGTGCTCTTCGCCGACATGCTCGGCCGACCCGGCGACGACCGCACCCTGTACCAGCACCTGTTCAGCTGGATCCCGGTCGGCGGCTTCCAGGCGGACATCGCCTTCCAACTCGACCAGCTGTCGATGACCTTCGTCCTGCTGATCACCGGCGTCGGCTCGCTCATCCATCTGTACTCCGTGGGGTACATGGAGCACGACGAGCGCCGACGCCGCTTCTTCGGCTACCTCAACCTGTTCCTCGCGGCGATGCTCCTGCTGGTGCTCGCCGACAACTACCTGCTGCTGTACGTCGGGTGGGAGGGCGTCGGCCTCGCCTCGTACCTGCTCATCGGCTTCTGGCAGCACAAGCCCAGCGCGGCGACGGCGGCGAAGAAGGCCTTCCTGGTCAACAGGGTCGGCGACATGGGCCTGTCCATCGCCATCATGCTGATGTTCACCACCTTCGGCACCTTCGCCTTCGGCCCGGTGCTGGGGGCCACGGGCGAGACGTCCGAGGGCACGCTGACCGCCCTGGGGCTGCTCCTGCTGCTCGCCGCCTGCGGCAAGTCCGCCCAGGTGCCGCTGCAGTCCTGGCTCGGGGACGCGATGGAGGGCCCGACCCCGGTCTCGGCCCTGATCCACGCGGCGACGATGGTCACCGCCGGCGTCTATCTGATCACCCGCTCCGGGGCGATCTTCAACGCCGCCCCGGACGCCCAGCTCGCGGTCGTCACGGTCGGCGCGGTCACGCTGCTCTTCGGTGCGATTGTCGGTTGTGCGAAGGACGACATCAAGAAGGCACTGGCCGGTTCGACGATGTCCCAGATCGGCTACATGATCCTGGCGGCGGGCCTCGGCCCGATCGGATACGCCTTCGCGATCATGCACCTGGTCACCCACGGCTTCTTCAAGGCCGGGCTCTTCCTCGGCGCCGGTTCGGTCATGCACGGCATGAACGACGAGGTGGACATGCGGAAGTACGGCGGCCTGCGGAAGTACATGCCGATCACCTTCGTCACCTTCGGCCTCGGCTACCTCGCCATCATCGGCTTTCCGGGCCTGTCCGGCTTCTTCTCCAAGGACAAGATCATCGAGGCGGCCTTCGCCAAGGGCGGCACCGAGGGCTGGATCCTCGGCGGCGCGGCCCTGCTGGGCGCTGCCATCACCGCCTTCTACATGACGCGCGTGATGCTGATGACCTTCTTCGGCGAGAAGCGCTGGCAGCCCGACGACAAGGGCGAACTGCCGCATCCGCACGAGTCGCCGAGGACGATGACGATCCCGATGATCGTGCTCGCCTTCGGCTCGGTCTTCGCCGGCGGGTTGTTCTCCTGGCACGAGTCGTTCGTGAAGTGGCTCGAGCCGGTCACCAGCTTCGAGCACGGCCACTCGCCGCTCAGTGCCGCCACGGTCACGACGGCGACGGTCGCCGTGATGGTTCTGGGCGTCGCGCTCGCCTATCTCCAGTACGGCCGGCGCCCGGTGCCGGTCACCCCGCCGCGCGGCTCGCTGCTCACCCGGGCCGCCCGCCGCGACCTCCTCCAGGACGACTTCAACCACGTGGTCCTGGTCCGTGGCGGGGAGCACCTGACCCGGTCGCTCGTGTACGTGGACCACAGTTTGGTCGACGGGGTCGTCAACGGCACGGCGGCCTCGTTCGGCGGCCTCTCCGGCCGGCTCCGCAAACTGCAGAACGGCTACGCCCGCACCTACGCGGTCACGATGTTCGGAGGTACGGCGGTGCTGATCGCCGCGACCCTGCTGATGAGGGCGGTGTAACCGACATGTCCTTCCCGCTCCTCACCGCGACCGCGGCGCTCCCGGCGCTCGGCGCGATCGCCACCGCCGCCGTCCCGGCCGGCCGGCGCACCGCCGCCAAGTGGCTGGCGCTGCTGGTCTCCCTGGGCACGCTCGTGCTCGCGGCGGTGATCGCCGTACGGTTCGAGCCCGGCGGCGACCGCTACCAGCTCACCGAGTCCCACGCCTGGATCGCGGACTTCGGGGTCCGCTACGAACTGGGCGTGGACGGGATCGCGGTGGCGCTGATCGCGCTGACCGCCGTACTGATCCCGGTGATCATTCTGGCGGGTTGGCATGACGCCGATCCGCTCGAGACCGATTCGCAGAGGTGGCGGCCGACGCAGGGCTTCTTCGCCCTGATCCTGTCGGTCGAGGCGATGGTGATCCTCTCCTTCGAGGCCACCGACGTCTTCCTCTTCTACATCCTCTTCGAAGCCATGCTCATCCCGATGTACTTCCTCATCGGTGGCTTCGGGGACCGTGCCGCACCCGCCCGGCAAGGCGCTGCCGCGACGGGGGGCGGCGAAGAGAACGCCGCGGCCCAGCGCTCCTACGCCGCCGTGAAGTTCCTCCTCTACAACCTGGCCGGCGGCCTGATCATGCTGGCCGCGGTCATCGGGCTCTACGTCGTGGCGGGGAACTTCTCGCTGACGGAGATCGCCGAGGCCCGCGCCAACGGCACGCTGGAGATGGCGACCAACACCGAACGGCTGCTGTTCCTCGGCTTCTTCTTCGCCTTCGCGGTGAAGGCGCCGCTGTGGCCGCTGCACACCTGGCTGCCCAATGCGATGGGCGAGTCGACCGCCCCGGTCGCCGTGCTGATCACGGCCGTGGTCGACAAGGTCGGCACGTTCGCGATGCTGCGCTTCTGCCTCGGACTCTTCCCGGAGGCGTCCGAGTGGGCGACCCCGGTGATCCTGGCCCTGGCCCTGATCAGCATCGTCTACGGCGCGCTGCTCGCCGTCGGGCAGCGCGACATCAAGCGCCTGATCGCCTATGCGTCGATCTCCCACTTCGGCTTCATCATCATGGGCATCTTCGCGATGACGACCCAGGGCCAGGCCGGAGCCACCCTGTACATGGTCAACCACGGGATCTCGACCGCCGCGCTGATGCTGGTGGCCGGCTTCCTGATCTCGCGGCGCGGCTCCCGGCTCATCGCCGACTACGGCGGAGTGCAGAAGGTCGCGCCGATCCTCGCCGGCACCTTCCTCATCGGCGGCCTGGCGACCCTGTCGCTGCCGGGACTGGCGCCGTTCGTCAGTGAGTTCCTGGTCCTCGTCGGGACGTTCGCGCGCTATCCGGTGGTCGGCGTCATCGCCACCCTCGGCATCGTGCTCGCCGCCCTCTACACGCTGGTCCTGTACCAGCGGACGATGACCGGGCCGGTGAAGGAGGAGGTGCGGACCCTGCCGGACCTGCGACTGCGCGAGCTGGTGGTGGTCACCCCGCTCATCGCGCTGCTGATCTTCCTCGGCGTCTATCCGAAGCCGCTGACGGACATCGTCAACCCGGCCGTCGAGCACACCATGTCCGACGTCCAGAAGAAGGACCCCCAGCCCGAGGTGGAGGCGGCCAAGTGAGCACGACAGCTGTCCACAGCCTGTGGACAACGGCAGCCGAGCCGCTGGACAAGATCCCGGCGCCGCACATCGAGTACGCACAGCTCGCGCCCACGCTGATCGTGGTCGGCGCGGCGATCCTCGGTGTGCTGGTCGAGGCCTTCGTCCCGCGCAAGAGCCGCCACTACACACAGGTGTTCCTCGCCGTCGTCGCGCTGACCGCCGCGTTCGCCGCGGTGGTCGGCCTGGCCGTCGGCGGCTACGGCACGACCAAGGCGCACATCGCGGCTATGGGTGCCATCGCGGTCGACGGACCCGCCCTGTTCCTGCAGGGCACGATCCTGCTGGCCTCGCTGGTCGCGGTGTTCACGTTCGCCGAGCGCCGCCTCGACCCCGCGGCGCACGGCAAGCGTGTCGACTCCTTCGCCGCACAGGCCGCCTCCGTGCCGGGCAGCGACAGCGAGAAGGCGGCGGTCAAGGCTGGGTTCACCACCACCGAGGTGTTCCCGCTGGCCCTCTTCGCCGTCGCCGGAATGCTCGTCTTCCCCGCGGCGAACGACCTGCTGACGCTGTTCATCGCCCTGGAGGTCTTCTCCCTCCCGCTGTACCTGCTGTGCGCACTGGCCCGCCGCAAGCGGCTCATGTCGCAGGAGGCCGCGGTGAAGTACTTCCTCCTCGGTGCCTTCTCCTCGGCGTTCCTGCTCTTCGGCATCGCCCTGCTGTACGGCTACGCGGGCTCGGTCTCGTACGCGCGCATCGCGGACGTCGTCGACGGCACGGTCCAGACCATCGACCCGGCGCTCGCCGGCACGATGGGCAACGACGCCCTGCTGCTCATCGGCGGTGCGCTGATCCTGACCGGGATGCTCTTCAAGGTCGGCGCGGTGCCCTTCCACATGTGGACCCCGGACGTCTACCAGGGCGCGCCGACCCCGATCACCGGCTTCATGGCGGCGGCCACCAAGGTCGCGGCCTTCGGCGCGCTGCTCCGACTGCTGTACGTGGTGCTGCCCGGCCTGCGCTGGGACTGGCGCCCGGTCATGTGGGCGATCGCCATCGTCACCATGCTGGGCGGCGCGATCGTCGCCATCACCCAGACCGACATCAAGCGGCTCCTCGCGTACTCCTCCATCGCACACGCCGGCTTCATCCTGGCCGGTGTCATCGCGGTGACCCCGGACGGTGTCTCGTCGGTGCTCTTCTACCTGCTCGCGTACTCCTTCGTCACCATCGGCGCGTTCGCGGTGGTCACGCTGGTGCGCGACGCGGGCGGCGAGGCCACGCACCTGTCCAAGTGGGCCGGTCTCGGCAGGCGGTCGCCCCTGGTGGCGGCGGTCTTCGCGGTGTTCCTGCTGGCCTTCGCCGGCATCCCGCTCACATCGGGCTTCTCCGGGAAGTTCGCGGTCTTCCGGGCGGCCGCCGAGGGAGGCGCCGGAGCACTGGTCGTGGTCGGTGTGATCTCGTCCGCGATCGCCGCGTTCTTCTACATCAGGGTCATCGTGCTGATGTTCTTCAGCGAGCCGAAGCCGGAAGGCCCGACGGTAGCCGTCCCGTCCCCGCTGACGACGACGACGATCGCGGTCGGCGTCGCGGTCACGCTGGTGCTCGGTGTGGCACCGCAGTACTTCCTGGACCTGGCGGGCCAGGCGAGCGTGTTCGTGCGGTAGGCGCGGGCCGCGGGGGGATTCCCCGCACACGGTCGGCGCGAGGGCCCGGCACCTCTCGGAGGGGTGCCGGGCCCTCGCGCTGCCCACGCCCACCCGGCCGGGCCGCCCGAAAGCGACTACGCTCGGTCATGGGGCGAGGTCCGGCGGGTCGAGGAGGATTGTCATGACCGACCAGTACCAGGAGCCCGAGTACACCACCCCCTCCCAGGCCGAGGGCGAGGACCGGGACTCGACAGAGGAACAGCACCCCGATGTCGACCGGACCACGCCGTCCCAGGCCGAGGGCGAGCGCGTCGCCGACGACCGGACCTGACCCGGCCTGACCGGGGCCGAGCGGGACCCTTCCGCCGCCCCTCCCCGTCCGGCTCGGTCCGTCCCGTCTCCGGCCTCTCCCGCCGGTCCCGGGCAACCCGCGATCAAGGTTCGGCGTCCTCCAAGGCGCCGAACCTTGATCGCGGACACGGGGGGACGAGGTGGACACCTCAACGGAGAAGACGCAGGGCACCGTGGGGCAGGACGGACCCGACCCGGGGCAGGAGCCCGGGCAATCGGAGTGGCGCAAGCGCCCGAGCAGTGCCGACACCTGGCCGACGGTGGTGCTGCTCCCCGCGCTCCTGCTGCTGAGGTTCTTCGGGGAACAGGGCTGGGCCTACTGGACCGGGGCCGTCATCGGCGTCCTGGGCATGGCCGGGGCCGCCGTCGAGGGAACGGCGGCCGTACGGCACCTGCTGAACGGCCGCAGGCCGTGGGTCGCCGTCTGGGTCCTGCTGGTCCTGGTGTCGGCGTCACTGGTCCTGGTGCTCAGACTCGCCGATCACTGGTGACGCTCCGGGCCTGCACCGGCCTGCGTACTTTCGGCGTCGCGGCCGTTCGTGGCCGTCACCCGGGCCGCGGGGGCAGCGGTGAGCGCCCCCTGCCGGCGTGCACCGGAAGGCGTTCGGCGGGCCGGCGCCGGTGGCTCCGACGCCTGCCCGCCGATGGTGCCGCGGCAGTACCGCGCCGCCTCGGAGGCCCGAGCCGCGCCTCCGGCCTGCTGCCACGAGGGCGGGGCAGCCCTTCAGCCGGCGGCGGGCGCGATCCGGCCCGTGACCTCGCCGAGGCCGACCTTCACGCCGTCCGGACCGGGTGCCCATGCGGTGATGGTCACCTCGTCGCCGTCCTCCAGGAAGGTCCGCTTCCCGTAGGGCAGCTCGAGCGGGTCACGGCCGTTCCAGGTGAGCTCGAGGAGCGAGCCGCGCTGGTGGACGTCGGGGCCGCTGACCGTGCCGGAGCCGTAGAGGTCCCCGGAGCGCAGCGAGGCGCCGTTGACGGTCATGTGGGCCAGCTGCTGCGCCGCGGTCCAGTACATGGTGGCGAACGGCGGCTCGGACACGATCTGCCCGTTGATGGCGACGGAGATACGCAGGTCGAAGCCGCCCGGCTCCTCGTCGCCGGAATCGTCGAGGTACGGCAGGAGACCGAAGTCCCTGGCGGGCGGGGAGACCCGGGCCGCGTCCAGGGCCTCCAGCGGAGTGACCCAGGCGGACACGGAGGTGGCGAAGGACTTGCCGAGGAAGGGGCCGAGGGGCACGTACTCCCAGGCCTGGATGTCGCGCGCGGACCAGTCGTTGAGCAGTTGGAGCCCGAAGACGTGGTCGCGGAACCCGTTCAGCGGGACGGGCCGGCCGAGCTCGGACGGGGTGCCGACGACGAAGCCGACCTCGGCCTCGATGTCCAGCTTGACCGACGGGCCGAACACGGGGGCCGGGTCGCTGGGGGCCTTCCGCTGACCGGAGGGGCGGACGACCTCGGTGCCGGAGACGACGACGGTTCCGGAGCGGCCGTGGTAACCGATCGGCAGGTGCTTCCAGTTGGGCGTGAGCGGCTCGCCGTCCGGGCGGAAGATGCGGCCCACGTTGGTGGCGTGGTGCTCGCTGGCGTAGAAGTCGACGTAGTCGGCGACGTCGTACGGGAGGTGGAGGGTCACCGAGCCGAGCGGGTGGAGCAGCGGCTCGATGTCCCGGCGGTGGGCCGGCACCGTGACCCATGCGGTGAGCGCTCGGCGCACGTCCCGCCAGGCGGTGCGGCCGGCCGCGAGCAGCGGGCCGAGACCCGGCTGGGCGAGCAGCGCCGCGTACGGGGAGCCGAGGGTGTGCGCCGCGGCGCCGGCGTCGAGCACGTGGCCGCCGATCCGGACCCCGAGCCGGCGCCGGTCCGGCTCGTCCGCCGTGGTGAAGACGCCGTACGGGAGGTTGTGCGGGCCGAAGGGATCGCCCTCGGCCAGATCGAGCGGGCTCTGCTCGGGCATCGGTGCTTGCCTCGCTTTCCACGTGTGTGGAGGACACGTTACGTGGACCGTGCAGCCGGCGTCAGGGCCCACTCGGACACCCGGCACGGGGCCGACCGGCGCGGTGGTTCCGTCAGCCCGCCGTCCTCGGGATCCGCTTCTGCCAGGTGCGGTGGAAGACCACCTCGCGGCCGTGGCGGCACACCACCTCGTCGGTGGTGAGGAAGTCCTCCTCGTCGCAGCCGATCTCGGAGCGGGTCTCGACCGTGGTGTCCCAGCCCTGGTCCGGGCGGTGGAGGCGGATCGTCCACTCGGTGCAGGCCCTCGCGGACAGCGGGTCCCGCTCCCTGATCGAGTACGACTCCGCGCTCCTCTCGGTGTGTTCGAGACCGTCCGGGTGCACGCGGGTGCCGGGGTCGTGGGAGAGCTCCAGCCGCCATTCGCCCTTGGCGACGTCGCGGACCACCAGCCGTCCGGGGCGCGGCGGATCCAGTGTGACGGCCGTGACGACGCCGAGCGGTTCGGCGTGCTCCGGTTCCCCGAAGGCGATCGTGCCGGCGGACCTGGGGCCCTCGGGCGCGGCGCGGACGGGGAGTTCGAGGAAGGAGCCGTCCGGGTCGAGCGTGAAGCCCGCGGAGTCCGCCCGCGGCCAGATCCAGGGCCAGTAGGCGGAGGAGACGGCCAGCCTGATGCGCCGTCCGGCGGCGAAGGCGTGGCCGGCGGCGCCGAGCTCGAAGGAGACGTCCTCGGTGGCGCCGGCCTGCCAGTCGTCCGCGCGGTCCCGCCCGGCCCGGGACGAGAGGTCGAGCGCGCCCCGTGTCACGAGCGTCGACGAGCCGTCGGGCGCCACGTCGCACAAGCGGGCGACGACCTGTCCGTGGGGTGCGTCCAGGCGCAGCCGCAGGGTCACGCGCGGCCGTCCGAGAATCTCCGTCCGCTCGGTGACCGCGAACTCGAAGCTCACGGATTTCGCGTCCTCGTCCCGCTGGTCGGGCGGCAGGTCGGCGTCCTCACCGGAGGGCGTGAAGCTTCCGGCGTCCAGCCCCGTGTGCTGCGGTGAGTCGACGAGCGGCGGCGGGCCCCGGAACGCGTACGCCACCGGGGTGACCCTGGGGGACGGCCACACGGGCTCGCCGTCCCAGCGGCCGGGCAGTTCCTCGTAGGCCGTCGCGGGCGCGTGGGACTCGGTGACCCAGAAGCGGAGCAGCGGTTCCGCCATCACACCGGCGTCCGTGCGGGTGCCCGTGCCGTCGCCCGTTCCCCCGTCGGTGCCGGTGCCGGTGCCGGTGCCCGGGCCGGTGGAGGTGCCGGCCGTCACCGGCCGGTCCGTGCCGCTGCCGCGTCCGGCCCGCACCGTGGCGTCGCCCCGCAGCCAGTGGTCCCACCAGCGCAGCGTCTCCTGGAGGAAGCCGATCGCGGGGCCCGGCGTGTGCTCCTGGTCCGGGTACTCGTGCGGCCAGGGCCCGATGATCCCCCGCGTCCGCGCCGGGTCCAGCTCGCCGACGAGCCTGAGGACCGTGTCCCGGTACGGGTCCTGCCAGCCGCCGACGGCGAGCACCGCCGCCCGGATAGCGCCGTAGTCCTCACAGATGCTGCCGTGCTTCCAGTACTCGTCCCGCGTGCGGTGGGCGAGCCAGTTGTGGTGGAGGGGCTCGAGGGCCTCCAGCCGGCTCCGCCACAGTTCGCGCCAGTCGTCACCGGCGTACACCGGGTCGGGCGGCCGGGCGCCGAAGGCGAGCAGGGTCGCGGCCCGGGAAGCGGTGCCGGCGGCGGCCACGGCCCCGCCGATGCGGTGCACGTCGTTGTCGTACCTGTCGTCGGTGGAGCAGACCGTGACGACGGCCTTCAGCGGCTCCGGTGCGAGCGCCGCGATCTGCAGGGCACTGGTGCCGCCCCAGGACACCCCGAACATGCCCACCCGGCCCGCGCACCACGGCTGCCGGGCGAGCCATTCGACGACGGCGGCCCCGTCCGCCTGCTCCGCCGCCGTGTACTCGTCCCCGGGCACGCCCTCGCTGTTGCCGTGGCCGCGGACGTCGACGCGCACGGAGGCGTAGCCGTGCCCCGCGTACCAGGGGTGGCGCTGCCGGTCCGCGGCCGCGGTCCAGTCGCTCAGCCGGTAGGGCAGGTATTCGAGCAGGGCAGGGACGGGCTCGTCGGTGACCGGTCGCCAGACGCGGCCGTACAGCAGGGTCGTGCCCCCCGAGGCGTCGGGCACCGGGATGCGGACGTCGTCGCGGCGGGTCTCGTACGGGTAGTCGTTGCGGATCCTCATGACGGTGGCCCCGGCGGACTCGGCACACCCCTCCGGGTGCCTGCGCCCGCCCGGCGGAAGGGGACGCGACGGCCTTCGCCGGGCCGGTCCGCGCACGTCCTGACGGGCACAGTCGCGATTCTGGACAAAGCTCTCACATCCAGTCGTATGAGCTGATCACGAACATACCGGGGGAGGCGGGAAGGCGCCCATGGTGATCGAAAGGCGACCGGATACGCTGACTTGAGTGGTGACAGCGACACATCGACAATCCGTGTGATCGTCAGCAGACAGGAGTACCTCTCGTGACCGTCGTCGGGCCGTTCGGGCTGAGCGTGCGGGACCAGGCTCTTGAGGCCGATGTCCAGACCGGATTGGCGGCCGTCGAGTCGGGGCTGCTCGATGCCACCAAGAGCGAGGTGCCCTTCATCACGGAGGCCGCGCAGCACCTCGTCCGTGCCGGCGGGAAGCGGTTCCGGCCGCTCCTGGTGATGCTGGCGGCCCAGTTCGGCGACCCCGACGCTCCGGGCGTCGTCCCCTCGGCCGTCGTCGTCGAGCTGACCCATCTGGCGACGCTTTACCACGACGACGTGATGGACGAGGCCGAGGTCCGCCGCGGGGTGCCCAGCGCCAACGCCCGCTGGGGGAACTCCCTGGCAGTCCTCACCGGCGACTTCCTCTTCGCCCGCGCCTCGCACATCCTGGCCGACCTCGGCCCCGAGGCGGTCCGCATCCAGGCCGAGGCGTTCGAACGCCTCGTGACCGGCCAGATCCTGGAGACGGCGGGCCCGCGCGACGGCCGGGACCCGGTCGAGCACTACCTGGACGTCCTCCGGGGCAAGACCGGGTCGCTCGTCGCCGTCTCCTGCCGCTTCGGCGCGATGATGTCGGGCGCGGACGAGCGCGTCACCGACGTCCTCACCCAGTACGGCGAGCGCCTCGGTGTCGCCTTCCAGCTCGCCGACGACGTCCTCGACATCGCGTCCGACTCGCACGAGTCCGGGAAGACCCCCGGCACCGACCTGCGCGAGGGCATCGCCACCCTGCCGGTGCTCCGGCTGCAGGAGCAGGCGTCCGCGCACGGCCTGCCGGAGGACCTCGAGCTGGTGGAACTGCTCGCCGGTGATCTGACGGACGACGCCCGGCACGCCGAAGCGCTGGCGAGGCTGCGGGTCCACTCCGCCCTCGAACAGGCCAGGCGGGACACCGTGCGGTACGCGCAGGAGGCCCGCGCGATGCTGGCGGCGCTTCCCGAGTGCACCGCGAGGGCCGCGCTGGAGGAGCTGTGCGACGCGGTGGTCCACCGCGCGGGCTGACGCCCGGCCCCCTCCGACCCCTACTGGACGGGTGACGGAACCGGCCCTCGGGTCATACCGCAGCAGTACGCGGAGTTGATCCCGGGGGCTGACGCGTGGGACGGCCCGATTTGGTCAGATGGAGACAACCACTCCTCACCGAACCGACCGATACGGGTGAGAATGGCGGCGCGGGGTGGACTCGTGCACTTGACGGACGACGCCGCCGATCACGGAGGTAGGGCACACCATGGCACCGAACGACACCGCACGGACCACCGATGAGGCCGGGGAGGGCAGCGTCGTTCGCCGCAAGGCGGCGCGTTACGCGGTCCCGGTCGCGGTGGCGGGGGTCGCCGCGGCGACCATCGGGCTCGTCCCGGCGCTCGCCGCGTCCGGCGACCCCGATCTGCCGGACATCACGGCGCAGGAACTCATCGCCAGGATCGCAGCGTCGGACACCGAGCAGCTGTCCGGCACCGTCAAGATCAGCACCGACCTCGGTCTCCCGTCGCTCGGCGGACTTGCCGGGGGCGCCGCGGCCGGCTTCGCGCCCGAAGGCGGCGAGGGCGGCTCGTCCGCCTCGCCCGACGCCAAGCTGATGGAGCTGGCGTCCGGCACGCACACGTTGCGGGTGGCGGCCGACGGCCCGGACCGGCAGAAGCTGTCGATCCTGGGCGACGCCGCCGAGTACAGCCTCATCCACAACGGCGCCGACGTCTGGGCGTACGACAGCAAGTCCAACGAGGTCTTCCACGGCAAGGACGACGGGGCGGGCGCCGAGCGGGAGCACCCGGCCCCGAAGGACCTGCCCACCACCCCGAAGGCCCTCGCCGACGAGGTGCTGAAGGCCGCAGGCGACACCACCTCGGTGACCGTCGACGGCACGGCCCGGATCGCCGGCCGCGACGCCTACCAGCTGCTCGTCAAGCCGAAGCAGAGCGGCTCCACCGTCGACTCCGTCAGGATCGCGGTGGACGCCGAGAACGGCGTGCCGCTGAAGTTCACCCTGCTGCCCAGCGGCGGCGGCAAGGCCGTGGTGGACGCGGGCTTCACCAAGGTCGACTTCTCCCGGCCCGCCGCGTCGACCTTCGACTTCACCCCGCCGAAGGGAGCGAAGGTCACCGAGTCGGACGAGCTCAACAGCCGCGACAAGGGGGCGCCCAAGCACGCCGAGGGCCTTGAGGGCCTGGAGGGCCTGGGGCTGGACGGCATGGCCGGCAAGGACGGGCAGGCGGTGAACGTCATCGGCGAGGGCTGGACCGCCATCGCCGAGATCACCGGCCCCGGCGGCAAGGGCTCCACCGCGCCGAAGCCGGGCGACGCCCCGCCGGAGGCCCAGAAGTTCCTGGACGCCCTCGGCGACCGGGTCAAGGGCGACTTCGGCAGCGGCACGGTCTTCAAGACCCGCCTGGTCAACGCCCTCATGACCGACGACGGCAAGGTGTACGTCGGCGCGGTCACCCAGGACGCCCTCGTCAAGGCGGCGAACGCGGCGAAGTAGCACGGCCCGGGTGCGGGGCGCTCCACGGGCGCCCCGCACCCTGTGCGTGCCCCGGCCCGTGCAGGGGCGGGCGGCTCACGAAGGGGGACGGATGACCGGCGTCGCCGTCATCGAGACGCGCGGGCTCACCAAGCGGTACCGGAGCGGGCCGCCCGCCGTCGACCGGCTCGACCTCGACGTGCCGGCCGGCAGCGTCTTCGGCTTCCTCGGGCCGAACGGCTCGGGCAAGACCACCACGATCCGGCTGCTGCTCGGACTGGTCGCACCGAGCGCGGGCACCGCGACCGTCCTCGGCGAACCCATGCCCCGCGCCGCCCGGACCGTACTGCCCAGGATCGGCGCGCTGATCGAGGGCCCGGCGCTGTACGGGCATCTGAGCGGCCGGGACAACCTCGTGCGCTACGACTCCGCGGACCCGTCCGCCGATCCCCGCACCCGCGGCGCCCGGGTCGCCGCCGCGCTCGACCGGGTGGGGCTCTCCGCGGCCGCCTCGCGCAGGGCCAGGACGTACTCGCTCGGCATGAAGCAGCGCCTCGGGCTCGCCGCGGCCCTGCTCCAGCCCCGCGGCCTGCTCGTCCTGGACGAGCCCACGAACGGCCTCGACCCGCAGGGCATGCGCGAGATCCGGGCCCTGATCAGGGAACTCGCGGCGGACGGCACCACGGTGTTCCTGTCCTCCCATCTCCTGGACGAGATCGAGCAGGTCTGCACCCACGCCGCCGTGATGAACCGCGGGACCCTGATCGCGCAGGGCTCCGTCGCCGAACTCGCCGCGCACACCCGCGGGCGGCTGTCCGTCACCGGGCCCGACCCGGCGGACGCGGCACGCGTCCTGAAGGAACTCGGCGTCACCGATCTGGCCGTCGCCGGGGACCGGGTGACCGGTGACCCGCCCGCAGGGGCCGAACTGGCCGACATCAACGCGTCCCTGGTGCGGGCCGGGGTGCGGGTACGCGCCTTCGGCCGGGAACGGGCCTCCCTGGAGGACGCGTTCGTGGCCCTGACGGGGGAGGGTTTCGATGTCGCGGGCTGAGTCACCCGCCGGGGAGGCGGACGACAGGGGCGCCGGGGTGCGGGACGGTGCGCCGGAGGGGGATCCGGCCGAGGCCGTGGCCCGGGCGACGGGCGTCACGCCGGACTGCGCCCCCTCGGCGACGGGCGTCACGCCGGAGGGGGCCCCGCCGGCGGCAGCGGGTGAGGTGCCGCCCGCTGCGGTCGCGGCCAGGGCCGGGCGGCCGCTGTGGTCGCTGGGCATCTTCCGCTCCGAACTGGTGACGACCTTCCGCCGGTGGCGCACCCTCACGCTGCTGGGCGTCCTCGCCGCCGTGCCCGTGCTGATCGGCATCGCCATCAGGGTCGAGACCGCCGACGGCGGCCGGGTCGGCGACGGCGGCGGTCAGGGTCCCGCGTTCTTCACCCAGATCACCAACAACGGCCTCTTCCTCGTCTTCGCCGCGCTCGCCGCGACACTGCCGGTGTTCCTGCCCATGGCGGTCGGCGTCGTCGCCGGAGACGCGATCGCCGGCGAGGCGAACAGCGGGACACTGCGCTATCTGCTCGTGGCTCCCGCCGGCCGGACCAGGCTGCTGCTCGCCAAGTACACGGCCGCACTGGCCTTCTGCCTGGCCGCGACACTCGCGGTCGCCGTCTCGGCACTCGCGGCCGGAGCCCTGCTCTTCCCCGTCGGCGACGTCACCACCATCTCCGGCACCCGGATCTCCTTCGGGGAGGGGCTGCTTCGCGCGCTGCTGATCGCCCTGCTGGTCGCCGCTTCGCTCACCGGGCTCGCGGCGCTGGGGCTGTTCGTCTCGACGCTCACCGGAAGCGGTGTCGCGGCGATGGCGACGACCGTCGGGCTGGTCGTCACCGCGCAGATCCTGAACGCGATTCCGCAGTTGGACGCGGTGCACCCGTACCTGTTCCCGCACTACTGGCTGTCGTTCGCGGACGTCCTGCGCGAACCGGTCCTCTGGGACGACGTCCTGCGCAACCTCGGGCTCCAGGGCGTGTACACGGCGGTGTTCGGCTCGGCGGCGTGGGCGCGGTTCACCACGAAGGACATCACGGCCTGAGGCGCGCCACGGCCGGCGGGCGGAGCCCGTCCGACGCCGTGAACGACCGCATGCGCACACGGTGTCCGCGTGCGCATGCGGCCTGTGGGGGGTGGGACCGGTGGTGCCGACGGCTCAGAAGGTGAGTCGCCAGCTGTCGATGTAGCCGGTGTCCTGCGCGGCCACGTCCTGCACCCGCAGCTTCCAGGTGCCGTTCGCGGCCTCGGCGGAGGCGTTGACGGTGTACGTCGTGATGACGTTGTCCGCGGAGTCACTGCCGCTGGAGTTCTTCAGGCGGTACGCGGTGCCGTCCGGCGCCAGCAGGTCGACGACGAGGTCACCCCGCCAGGTGTGCTTGATGTCCACCCCCACCTTGAGGGTGGCCGGCGCGTTGCCCGTACGGCCGGACACGGTGACGGACGAGGTCACCGCGGCGCCGTTGTCCGGGATGGCGACGTCACCGGTGGTCTCGTAGACCTCGCCGGGCGGCACGGTCGATCCGGCGGACAGCGTCCAGACGGCGTGCGCGATGGCGTCGCTGTTGCGGTCGAGAGCGGTGTCGTTGATGTTCGACGTGGTGTCGCAGGACGAGTGGTAGCAGCGGTCGAAGGCCTGACCGGCCGTCCCGCCCCACTTCTGGGCCTGCGCGCTCGACTTGGTGCGGCTGGCGCCGGTGAACAGACCGCCCACCGCTATCCCGACGTTCTTGAACGAGGCGTGGTCCGAACGTCCGTCGCCCTCGGTCTCGATCTCGGTCGGCACGCCGAGTCCGGCGTAGAAGTCCTTGAAGGTCTGCTCGATCGCCGGGTCGTCGTCGTAGACGAAGTAGCCGGGGTTCGGCGACCCGATCATGTCGAAGTTGAGGTAGCCGGAAATCTTCGAACGCTCTGCGGAGGGCAGGTTGTTGACGTAGTACCGGGAGCCGACGAGCCCCAGCTCCTCCGCGCCCCACCAGGCGAAGCGCAGGTGCTTCGCCGGCTGCAGCTGGGCCCTGGAGACGGCGAGGGCGGTCTCCAGCACACCGGCCGAACCGGAGCCGTTGTCGTTCATGCCCGGTCCCGAGCTCACGGAGTCGAGGTGGGCGCCGGCCATCAGCACCTGGTTGGGATCGCCGCCCGGCCAGTCGGCGATCAGGTTGTACCCGGTGGCGCCCGAGGAGGTGAACTGCTGGACGGTGGTGGTGAATCCGGCCGCGTCCAGCTTGGCCTTCACATAGTCGATCGACGCCTTGTAGCCGGGCCGGCCGTGGGCGCGGTTGCCGCCGTTGGCGCCGGCGATGGACTGGAGCTCGGACAGATGCGCCTTGACGTTGGCGAGCGGTATGTCCGGCGCGGCGAGCGCCGCCGGGGAAGTGGCGGCGCTCGCCGGGGAGCCGGGCGCTGAGGCGGGTGGCCCGCCGGGTGCTGCGGTCGCCGGGACGGCGGCGGTGAGCAGCCCGGCGAGGGCCAGTGCCGTGGCGGCGGCGGTGCGTCTGTGCGCGGAGTGGCTCATGTGGGGGCTCCGGATTCCGTACGGGGACAGGACGGAACGTGCGGGACTCCCTGCGACGACGGCGTCGCAGGGTGCTGGAGCTGTGCGCGGTGCGGCAGTGTGCGGTGCGGCTGTGTGCTGAATGGTCAGTGAGATGGTGACTGACCGTCAAGGGCGGAAACCGGTCAGTCGGATCCGATAAGCGGACATCTCGGAACGGTCAAGTCCGCAAGGCCTTTTGAACAAGTCGCGTCTGCCGCCGCCCCGGCGCGGGCACCGTTTCCCCGTGCTTGCGTGCGGCTGCATGGACCTCGGCAAGACGGCCTGGGCGCTGCTCGAACTGAGTGCGTGGGGAGTGGTGTTCCTCGTCGCGGGGGCGCTTCTGCTGGTGTGTCTGGCGCTGGGTGCCCTCCAGCTCCTGGTGCGGGCCGTCCAGCGCCGTCGAGCCGGCCGCGGAGCCGGTGTCGCTCTCCGACTTCCGCTGGGAGAGGGAGCGGCACGACGCGTAGCCCGGTCCCGGGCCCGGTTCCGGCTCGGGGGTGCCGCAGCGGAACGCGGAAGGGCGGGCCCGTCGGGGCCCGCCCTCCGTCCGGCGCGGCCTCCAGGCCGGACATCCTTCAGTGGACGCAGAACTCGTTGCCCTCCGGGTCCTGCATCACGCACCACTCGCCACCCTGTTCCCTCACCCGGCGCAGCACGCTCGCGCCGAGCCCCTCCAGCCGGGCCACCTCCTCCTCGCGCCGGCCCGGGCCGGGGTGGAGGTCCAGGTGGAGCCGGTTCTTGGCCGTCTTGGCCTCCGGCACCCGCTGGAAGAGCAGCCGCCTGCCGAGCCCGGTGCCGGTCGCCTCCTCGTACGGGTCGTCCGGATGCCGGACGGCGGCCAGATCCAGCCATGCGCGGCGGCCGTGCCACTCGGTGGTCAGGGCCTCGGGGACGGTGCCCTGCTCCAGCAGGCCCTCGATCAGGGCGCTGTTGTCCTCCGTCCGGTAGCCGAGGGCCCCGGACCAGAAGTCGGCCTGGGCGAGCGGATCGGCCGCGTCGATCACGAGCTTCCAGTGCAGCGTCATGTAACCAGTTATAGTGGTTTCATGGACGCGACCGCAATGGACGCGCCGGGGCTGGTACTGCGGACGCCCGACGGCCGGCCGTACCGCTTCGACCCCGGCGCGCTCTGCCTCGAACTGCTCCTCACGGGCGGCCCGGGTCCCTACGCGCGCTACGAGGTGCTGCACGATCCGGACGGGCTGATCGGCTGGGCCGCGGCGAGCAGGCTCGCCTCCGGGCTCCGCCTCACCGTGACCGGGCCGGAGGTCGCGGCGGCCCGCGCACTGCGCGACGCGCTCTGGACGCTGGCGGAGGCCCGCGCGCACAGCCGCCCGGCCGCCGGCGGGGACGAGGCGGTGGCGGTGGTGAACGCCGCGGCGGCAAAGCCCCCGCTGGTCGCCCGGATCGAGCCGGACGGCACCCGCGGATGGGCGCCCGGAGCGACGGGCGGTCAACTCCTTTCGACCGTCGCCCGCGACGCGGTCGACCTCCTGACCGGCCCGTTCGCCGACCGACTCCGCGCCTGCGGCGCGGACGACTGCGCCCTCCTCTTCGTCGACACCTCCCGGCCGGGGCGGCGGCGCTGGTGCGCGATGGAGAACTGCGGCAACCGGCACAAGGTCCGTGCCCACCGGGCCCGGCAATCCGGAGGAGGCGAGTGATGCCCACAGGGCTGACCAAGGGGGCCGGCTGGGAGATCGGCGTCTCCCGAACCCTCCCGCTCCCGCACACCGCGGTGTGGGACTTCCTCACGGGTGACGAGGGCGTAGGGCTCTGGCTCGGCCCCGGAGCGCACCTGCCCGAGGAGAGGGGGCGGCCGTACGAGACTGCCGACGGCATCCGCGGCGAGCTGCGCAGCCGCCGTCCGGGCGACCGGGTCCGGCTCACGTACGACGGCACGACCGTTCAGGCCGCCGTCACCGCCGCCGGTCCCGGGAAGAGCGTCCTGCGTTTCCATCAGGAGCGACTTTCGAGCGCCGCGGAGCGCGAGGAACGGCGCGTGTACTGGCGGGCCGTCATGGAGCGGGTGACGAAGGCGCTGCTCCCCGACGGGAGCTGACGCGCCGCCGGCCGGGCAGCGCCCCGGAACGCTACGCGGCCCGGCTGCCGCCGCGCACCCCTGCGTCGGCAGGCCGGCCTGCGCTCTCCCCGCCCTCCGCCGGCCGCGCCCTCCGTCGGCCGCAGGGCTTCGCACCGTGCGCCCTGCGTCCGCCGCACGGCTTCGCACCGTGCGCCCTGCGTCCGCCGTCAGGCGGCCGGCTCCGGACGCCGCACGGATGCCGATTCCGGGGCCTCCGGTACCTCGGGTGCGGTGCCCGCGGCGGCCGCGGCGCGGGCCTCGGCCGCCAGGCGCGCCGCCTGGGCCCGGGTGCGCCGGGCGTAACGCAGCGCGTCCCAGGTGAGGATCGTCAGCGCCAGCCACACCAGCGAGAACCCGGCCCACCGCTCGGCGGGCATGGCCTCGTGGAAGTACAGGACCCCCAGCAGGAACTGGAACATCGGCGCCAGGTACTGCAGCAGCCCCAGCGTCGACAGCGGCACCCGGATCGCCGCCGCGCCGAAGCAGATCAGCGGTACGGCGGTGACGATTCCGGTGGCGGCGAGCAGCGCGGCGTGCCCGGCGCCGTGCGCGCCGAAGTCGGCAGCGCCCCGCGAGCCCAGCCACAGCAGATAGGCGAGGGCCGGCAGGAACTGCACCGCCGTCTCTGCGGCCAGCGATTCGAGGCCGCCGATGTTGGTCTTCTTCTTCAACAGCCCGTAGACGGCGAACGAGAAGGCCAGGACCAGCGAGACCCACGGCGGGCGGCCGTAGCCGACGGTGAGCACCAGCACCGCCGCGAAGCCGATGCCGACGGCCGTCCACTGCGCGGCGCGCAGTCGCTCCTTCAGGAGCAGCACGCCCATGGCGATGGTGACCAGGGGGTTGATGAAGTAGCCGAGCGACGCCTCGACGACCTGGCCCGCGTTGACGGCCCAGATGTAGACGCCCCAGTTCACCGTGATCACCGTGGCTGCGAGGGTGATCAGGCCGAGCTTGCGCGGGTCGCGCAGCAGGGGGCGCAGCCATGCCCATCGGCGCAGCACCAGCAGGGCGATGCCGACGACCGCAAGTGACCAGACCATGCGATGGGCGAGGATCTCGACGGCACCCGCCGGCTTCAGCAGCGGCCAGAAGAGCGGGACCAGGCCCCACATCCCGTAGGCCCCTATCCCGTACAGCAGGCCCATACGCTGCTCGTTGTCCGCCTTCACTGACCCTCCTGCCGCCCCGCACCGCGCTGTCCCGGTCGAAGGTAGCGCCGAGCGGGGCAGGCTGTCATGTCCGTATTGCTATACGGTCATGACGCGCCGGTCAGCGGTGCGCCAGGGCGGCCGCGACGGTCTCCGCGAGCGGGGTGGTCGGCCGGCCGATGAGGCGGGACAGATCGCCGTCGCCGCGGGCCAGCAGGCCGCGTTCGACGGCCCGGTCCACGTCGACGAGGATCGCGGCGAAGGGTGCGGGGACCCCGGCGCCGGTGAGGATCTCCAGGTGTGTCCCGGCGGGGACGTTCCGGTGGGCGATCTCCTTGCCCGACTGCTTCGCCACCTCGGCCGCGTACTCGGCCATGGACCAAGCCGTGTCACCGCTGAGCTCGTAGGCCCGGCCGAGGTGCCCCTCCCCGGTGAGGACGGCGGCCGCCGCGGCCGCGTAGTCGGCGCGGGTGGCGGAGGCGATCCGGCCCTCGCCCGCGCTGGCGACGACCGCGCCGTGTTCCAGGACCGGGGCGAGCTGCTCCGTGTAGTTCTCGGTGTACCAACCGTTGCGCAGGAAGGTGTACGGAAGTCCGGAGTCGAGGATCGCCTGCTCGGTCACCTTGTGCTCGGCCGCGAGTTCGAAGTCCGCCTCGGGGCCGCCGAGGACGCCCGTGTACGCGAGCTGCGCGACGCCCGCCGCCCGCGCGGCGGAGACGACGGCGGTGTGCTGCGGGACGCGCCGCCCCACCTCGTTCCCGGAGATCAGCAGCACCCGGTCGCCGGAGCGGAAGGCGCCGGCGAGCGTCTCCGGGTCGCCGTAGTCGGCGATCCGCAGCTCGATCCCGCGCGACGCGAGGTCCGCGGCCTTGTCCTTGTCGCGCACCACCGCGGCGATGCCGGCGGCGGGCACGCCCGTCTCCAGTAGGCGCTCGACGACGAGGCGGCCGAGATGTCCGCTGGCTCCGGTGACGACGACGCTCATGAGGGTTCTCCGTTCCGTAGGGCTTCGGCGCCGACGTTACGGTGAGCGCTAACCATTGGAAAGTACCCACTTTGAAGTAAGGTACTGGTATGAGCGTGAGCCCGCAGGTCGTCGGCGGTCCCGTGCGCCGGCCCGACGTCAACGAGAAGCTGTGCCCGTCCCGCGTGGTGCTGGAACACGTCACCAGTCGCTGGGGCGTCCTGGTGCTGGCGGCGCTGCTGGAACGCTCGTACCGCTTCAGCGAACTGCGCCGTGCCATCGGCGGCGTCAGCGAGAAGATGCTGGCCCAGACCCTCCAGACGCTGGAGCGCGACGGCTTCGTGAACCGGGACGCGAAGCCCGTCATCCCGCCGCGCGTCGACTACTCGCTCACGAACCTGGGCCGTGAGGCCGGTGAGCAGGTGTGGGCACTGGCGCGGTGGACCGAGCGGCGCCTCGGCGACGTGGAGCGGGCGCGCTCGGAGTACGACGAGGCCCGGACCTCCTGAGCGGAGATCCGGGCCCGTGTCCGGAAAGCCGGCCGTGCGTCAGCCGACGACGGTCCAGGTGTCGCTGCCCGCGAGCAGGGCGCCCAGGTCGCCCTTGCCGTTCTGCTCGATCGCGGCATCGAGCTGATCCGCCATCAGGGTGTCGTACACGGGACGCTCGACGCTGCGGAGCACCCCGATGGGCGTCTGGTGCAGCGTGTCCGGATCGGCCAGCCTGGACAGCGCGAAGGCGGTCGTCGGACTGGCGCTGTGGGCGTCGTGGACGAGGATCTGCGACTCGTTCTCCGCGGTGACCGCGACGACCTTGAGGTCCCCGGTGGCCGGGTCGCGCACCACGCCCTTGGAGCCGCCGACGCCGAAGCGGATCGGCTGCCCGTGCTCCAGCCGGATCACCGCCTCCTCGGCCTGCTCCTTGTCCTTGAGGGCCTCGAAGGCACCGTCGTTGAAGATGTTGCAGTTCTGGTAGATCTCCACCAGCGCCGTGCCCGGGTGGTCGGCCGCCGCGCGGAGCACCTCGGTGAGGTGCTTGCGGTCGGAGTCGATCGTTCGGGCGACGAACGACGCCTCGGCGCCGATGGCCAGCGACACGGGGTTGAAGGGTGCGTCCAGCGAGCCCATCGGGGTCGACTTGGTGATCTTGCCGAGTTCGGACGTGGGGGAGTACTGGCCCTTCGTCAGGCCGTAGATCCGGTTGTTGAACAGCAGGATCTTGAGGTTGACGTTGCGCCGCAGGGCGTGGATGAGGTGGTTGCCGCCGATGGACAGTGCGTCGCCGTCACCCGTGACGACCCACACGCTGAGGTCGCGGCGGGAGGACGCGAGCCCGGTCGCGATCGCCGGGGCGCGGCCGTGGATCGAGTGCATCCCGTAGGTGTTCATGTAGTACGGGAAGCGGGAGGAGCAGCCGATGCCGGAGACGAAGACGATGTTCTCCTTCGCCAGGCCGAGATCGGGCATGAAGCCCTGCACGGCGGCGAGGATCGCGTAGTCGCCGCAGCCCGGACACCAGCGGACCTCTTGGTCCGACTTGAAGTCCTTCATGGACTGCTTGGCTTCGGCCTTGGGAACCAGGGACAGCAGTGTGGACGCTGTCTCAGTCATCGATGGCCTCCTTGAGAGCCGCCGCAAGCTGCTCGGCCTTGAACGGCATTCCGTTGACCTGGTTGTACGAGCGCGCGTCGACCAGGAACCTCGCCCGGATCAGGGTGGCGAGCTGGCCGAGATTCATCTCCGGCACCACTACCTTGTCGTAACGTCCCAGAACCTCCCCGAGATTCCTCGGGAACGGGTTGAGGTGCCGGAGATGGGCCTGCGCGACGGCCCCGCCCTCCCGGCGGATGCGGCGGACCGCCGCGGTGATCGGCCCGTACGTCGAACCCCAGCCGAGGACCAGCGTCCTCGCGCCGTCCGGGTCGTCGACCTCCAGGTCCGCGACCTCGATGCCGTCGATCTTGGCCTGGCGGGTACGGACCATGAGGTCGTGGTTGGCCGGGTCGTAGGAGATGTTCCCGCTGCCGTCCTGCTTCTCGATGCCGCCGATCCGGTGCTCCAGACCCGGCGTGCCGGGCACGGCCCACGGGCGGGCCAGCGTCTGCGGGTCCCGCTTGTAGGGCCAGAACACCTCGGTGCCGTCGTCGAGCGTGTGGTTCGGGCCCGTGGCGAACTGGGTCCGCAGGTCCGGCAGCTCGTCGAGATCCGGGATCCGCCACGGCTCGGAGCCGTTGGCGAGGTACCCGTCCGACAGCAGCAGCACCGGGGTGCGGTACGTCAGCGCGATCCGGGCAGCGTCCAGCGCCGCGTCGAAACAGTCCGCGGGGGTGCGGGGGGCGACGACCGGGACCGGGGCCTCGCCGTTGCGGCCGTACATCGCCTGCAGCAGGTCGGCCTGCTCGGTCTTGGTCGGCAGGCCGGTCGAGGGCCCGCCGCGCTGGATGTCCACGACCAGCAGCGGCAGCTCCAGCGACACCGCCAGGCCGATGGTCTCCGACTTCAGGGCGACACCGGGGCCGGATGTGGTGGTCACGGCGAGCGAGCCGCCGAACGCGGCACCGAGCGCCGCGCCGATGCCGGCGATCTCGTCCTCGGCCTGGAAGGTGCGCACGCCGAAGTTCTTGTGCCGGGACAGCTCGTGCAGGATGTCCGAGGCCGGGGTGATCGGGTACGAGCCCAGGTACAGCGGCAGGTCGGCCTGCCGGGACGCGGCGATCAGCCCGTAGGACAGGGCCAGGTTCCCGGAGATGTTGCGGTACGTGCCGGTCGGGAACGCGGTGTCGGCGGGGGCGACCTCGTAGGAGACGGCGAAGTCCTCCGTCGTCTCGCCGAAGTTCCAGCCGGCCCGGAACGCCGCCACATTCGCCTCGGCGATCTCCGGCTTCCTCGCGAACTTGGTTCTGAGGAACTTCTCCGTGCCCTCGGTCGGCCGGTGGTACATCCACGAGAGCAGGCCCAGCGCGAACATGTTCTTCGATCGCTCGGCCTCCTTGCGGGAGAGACCGAACTCCTTGAGCGCCTCGATCGTGAGCGTGGTCAGGGGGACGGGGTGGACGCTGTAGCCGTCCAGCGAGCCGTCCTCCAGCGGGGAGGTCTCGTAGCCGACCTTGACCATCGCGCGCTTCGCGAATTCGTCCGTGTTGACGATGACCTCGCCGCCGCGCGGCACGTCGGCGATGTTGGCCTTGAGAGCGGCCGGATTCATCGCCACCAGCACGTGGGGGGCGTCGCCGGGGGTGAGGATGTCGTGGTCGGCGAAATGCACCTGAAAGCTGGATACGCCCGGAAGGGTGCCGGCGGGCGCCCGGATCTCGGCCGGGAAGTTGGGCAGGGTCGACAGGTCGTTTCCGTACGACGCCGTCTCCGAAGTGAAACGGTCACCCGTCAGCTGCATACCGTCACCGGAGTCACCCGCGAAGCGAATGATCACCCGATCCAGTTGACGTACTTCCTTCTCGCCGGGAGGCCGTCGCTGCCCCCCGACCAGGGTCTCCCCGGTCTCGTCTGCCTCGTCCGCGTGTTCTGCTGGGCTGCTGACCTGGCTGGTCACTGAACTGGACCTCCCTCGAGGCGGCTGGGCTGCGGCCGGCGCACCGGTCGCTCCAAGGTCAACCCTACGTCCGTGAGCATCGCCTTCCCTGGACCGCTCACATGTCGGACGTCGATCTGAGATGCCGCCGTGTCCTGGTTTGCCATGTTCCGTTCGCCCCCCGGTTCGTTCGGTAAGACGCTCCCCCGCGATCGATCGTTGCTACCTGACAGAGTGTCAGGTATTCAGGATTCCAGATAGGTGAGCACGGCCAGTACACGCCGATGGTCACCGTCACTGGGGGACAGACCGAGCTTCAGGAAGATGTTGCTCACGTGCTTCTCCACCGCACCGTCGCTCACCACGAGCTGCCGTGCGATCGCCGAGTTCGTCCGGCCCTCCGCCATCAGGCCCAGCACCTCGCGCTCCCGGGGCGTGAGCCCGGCCAGCACGTCCTGCTTCCGGCTCCGCCCGAGCAGCTGCGCCACGACCTCCGGATCCAGGGCCGTCCCGCCGCCGGCCACCCGGACGACGGCGTCGACGAACTCCCTGACCTCGGCCACCCGGTCCTTCAGCAGATAGCCCACACCGCGGCTGTTCCCCGCCAGCAGCTCCGTGGCGTACCGCTCCTCCACGTACTGCGACAGCACCAGCACGCCCAGGCCCGGGTGCTCCCGGCGCAGCCGGACGGCCGCGCGCACGCCCTCGTCCGTGTGCGTCGGCGGCATCCGCACATCCGCGACGACCACGTCCGGAAGGTCGTCCTGCGCAGCGAGGTCACCGATGGTCTCGAGCAGCGCGTCGGCGTCCCCGACACCGGCGACGACATGGTGACCACGGTCGGTGAGCAGCCGGGTGAGGCCTTCGCGGAGCAGTACGGAGTCCTCGGCGATGACGACGCGGACGGCGGGCGCTCCGCGCGTGGCGGCCGCGTGCGGCGGCGCGGCCTGCGCCGTGTGTGCGTGGGTCTCGTGCTCCACGGTGGTGCGTCCCCCTGCGTCGTCCTACGCGGTCGTTCGGTGTGCGCCCGGCGGTCTGCGGCCGGCAGCCCCCAGCATCGCACCGTTCGCACGGCCGACGCGGGCGTTTCGCGTCCGTGGTGGCGCAGGTCGAGCAGAGGGCGGCGGATCCCGAGCGGGGGCGGGGGCGGGGGTACCGGTGCGGGCATCGGGCGCGGGCGCCGGGGCCGGGTGCGTGGCGGGCCGGCGCGAGCGCGTTCGTGCGGGCTCGGCACGGCCGGGTCCGTCCGGCGCCCGCGGGCGGATCCGTCCGGGGCGGGGCTGCCGGGCACGCCCGCCGAGTCGGGGACCGGTCACACAGGCGCCTCGGCCGGGAGCGGCGGCGGCCGGACGCGGCGCCCGCAGACGCGCCCGACCGCCCGACGCCCCGCCGAGGGAGCGTCACGCGCGCCAGGGAAGCTCCGCCGTGATCACCGTCGGCCCGCCGGCGGGAGAGTCGACGACGAGCAGTCCGTCGACCGCCTCGAGCCGCTCGGCCAGTCCCCCCAGGCCGCTTCCCGCCGCGTCCGCTCCGCCTCGTCCGTCGTCGCTCACCTGGATCAGCAGCCGGTCGTCGCGCCGCCACACGTCGACGGACGCCGTGCGCGCGCCGCTGTGCTTGCT
>NZ_FNHI01000042.1 GCF_900103455.1 Streptomyces wuyuanensis
TGGCCATCCGCTCGGGGTTCCAGCCGGGCTCCGACGGCTTGCCGGAGAAGCCGTAACCGGGCATCGACGGCACCACCAAGTGGAAGGCGTCGGACCGGACCGCTGCCCGGCGCTGGCGCGCGCGGGCGGTCATGCGCTCCGGCCCCGGGACGCACGGCGGACGGGACGGCGTTGCGCCGCCGTACGGAGACGGCCCGCGCGGAACTGCCGGGCGCGGCACCGGCACCGCCGCCCGACCTGCCGGGCGCGAGCCGGCGTGGATGGCCGGCGCAGGACCGCCGGCTACCCCACCAGTTCCTCGGCCACCTCGACCGCCTCCGCGAGGCTGTCGACGACCGGCACCCCGGTCGCCCGCAGGCTCGCCCTGCTGTGCGAGCCCCCCGTGTACAACACCGCCTTCGCCCCCACGTGCGCCGCCGCGACCGCGTCGTCCGCCGCGTCGCCGACGACCACGATCCGCTCCGGCGGCACGTGCGCCATCGCGGCCAGGTGCCGCACCATGTGCTCCGCCTTGCCCGCGTGGGAGGCGCCGACGCGCCCGTCGACCCGTACGAAGCGCTCCTCGATCCCGTGCCGCCGCACGATCGGTATCAGGTGCTCGTGCGGGGCCAGCGACAGCAGCGACTGCGTACGGCCCGCAGTCTGGCGCTCGGCGAGCAGTTCCGCCGCGCCGGCCGTGAGCAGGCAGGCCTCGGCCAGCCGCCAGTAGTGCTTGTGGAAGACCGCGTCCATGGCCGCCCACTCCTCGTCCGTGGGCATACGTCCCATGAGCCGCTCGTAGAACCGCGGCACCGGCACGCAGTACAGCTCGCGGTACCGCTCGAGGGTGATCGGTCCGAGCCCTATCTCCGCGAACGACGCGTTCGTCGCCTCGATGACCGTGTGGATGTCGTCGAGGAGTGTGCCGTTCCAGTCCCAGACCACGTGCGCGCTGTGCTTCCCCATGGCAGGAAACGCTACCGCCCGGGTCCGACAGCCGTCGGTGTGCGTGGGTACGGACAGCGCGGACAGCACCGGGGCGCCGGGGACGGCCGGGGCGCCGAGGGCCGGGGCACCCCGAGCCGGGGCGCCGGGTTCGCCGCGGACCGGTGTTCCGGGGGCGTGTCCGGTCTCAGTGGACGAGGCCGGGAATCTCCTGCACCCCGTACCAGAGCAGCTCATGGTCCTCCGCTCCGTCCACGATGAACTGCGCGTCGTCGTCGCCGTGGTCCGCCGCCCCGAGCGCGTCCGCCGCGGCGGCCACGTCCCTCTCCGCCTCCTCGGAGTCGACATGGACCGAAGCCGCCTTCACCAGCGGCATCGCGGTCGCGATCCGCACCTCGCCCAGCGAGGCCGACCCCAGCCCGGCCGCGGGATCGGCGACCGCGGCGTCGTCCGGCACGTCGACGGCCACGACGACCCGGCGTCGCGGCGCCCCCGGGTCGCCGGCGAGCGAGCGCAGCGAAGCCGCCGCGGCCCGGTTCAGCGCGGCGTACTCGAGCTCCTCGATGTCGTCGGAGACGTACCACTCGCGCAGTGCGGGCGTCACCGCGTAGGCGATCAGCGGACCGGGCCCGATCTCGCCCGCCTTGTGCGCCTCTGCGAGACCGGGGAGGGTCAGGGGAACGTAGACGCGCATGGTGGCCGCTTTCGTAGTCGGGTGAGCACCCAAGGATACGTGCGGAGTACCCCTTCGGGCTGACCCGAGGCCCCTCCCCGGCGTCGCCCCAGGATGACCGTGAGGGCTTCCGAACCCCTCCGTTCCAGGCCCCGGAGCCCGCTCATCACCCTGATAGGTGAATCCCGGCGAACCGCCCCCGGTACGCGGAGGCCGTTGCGCCCGCCGGCCGCCGGCCCGTACAAGATCCCCACCGAGAAGTTACTTGTGAGTATCGAAGGGGCGGCCGCCATGCAGCACACCTCGGCACGGACGGGGACGAGGCCCGGGAACCGTCACGACAGCCGCGCCCCCGGCCGCGCTCCGCGTCGGCCCGCGGCGACCTCCACGGGTGGCCGCTCCAGGCTTCCCCGCTACTGGTTCGCCGAACGGCTGCTCTCCGTCCTCAGCGGCCACCGGCCCGTCCACTGGATGCTCGGCCACACCATCGGCCATGCCTACGAGCAGCTCGTCCGCCTCGCCCCCGGCGCCCCGCTCAGCACGAACGGACTGCGCCCCGTCCTGCGCCACTGCGACGAGTACGTCCCGCGGCCGGGCGTCATCGAGGCCTTCGCCCGGATCACCGCGGGCGACCAGGTACGCGCCATGGCCTTCCGCCTCGAACAGGGCCCCGACCTCCGCTGGCGCTGCGCGGCCGTGGAACTCGGCGGGGAACGCCTCGCGGCCGGCGTCTGACCGGCGGCGCCCCATGGGCCCAGGGGGCGCCCGTACGGCCCGGCAGGCCACCGCCGGCCCCGGCTACGGGCGCCTCGCGGCCGTGGGCGGCGGCCCGGGTGGGCGGGGCCCGTGGAGCGCGTGCGGCCCGCGACGGCACCGGCAGCGCACGCCCCGCAACGCCCGTGGGGCCGGACACCCTCCGGTGTCCGGCCCCACGGTCCACGGCTTCGGTCCCGCGGCGTCACTTCTTGCGGCGGCGCCCCGCGCTCTTCTGCGCCTTGCGGCGCTCCGCGCGCGTCATGCCGTCCGACTCGGAACGGGCCGAGTCGCCGTTGGTGAAGTCGCCCTCGACGATGCCGCCCTCGCCGTCCACCGTCGGCGCCGAGAAGTGCAGCCGGTCCGGACGCTGCGGGGCGTCCAGGCCCTTCGCCCGGATCTCGGGACGGCCGGCACCGGCGGGCACCGCGTCCTCCTTGGACAGCGAGGTCCTCTCGGCGGAGTCCTGGACGGGGATCTCCTCGACGTGCTGCTCGACCTGGACCTCCAGGTTGAACAGGTAGCCGACGGACTCCTCCTTGATGCCGTCCATCATCGCGGTGAACATGTCGAAGCCCTCGCGCTGGTACTCAACGAGCGGGTCCTTCTGCGCCATCGCGCGCAGACCGATGCCCTCCTGGAGGTAGTCCATCTCGTAGAGGTGCTCACGCCACTTGCGGTCCAGGACGGACAGCACCACGCGCCGCTCCAGCTCGCGCATGATGTCCGAGCCGAGCTGCTTCTCGCGCTCGTCGTACTGCTCGTGGATGTCGTCCTTGATCGTCTCGCCGATGAACTCGGCGGTGACGCCGGCCCGGTCGCCCGCGGCCTCCTCCAGCTCCTCGATGGTCACCTTCACCGGGTAGAGCTGCTTGAAGGCGCCCCACAGCCGGTCGAGGTCCCACTCCTCGGCGAAGCCCTCGACGGTCTCCGCCTGGATGTAGGCGTCGATCGTGTCGTCCATGAAGTGGCGGATCTGCTCGTGCAGGTCCTCGCCCTCCAGGACGCGGCGGCGCTCGGCGTAGATGACCTTGCGCTGCCGGTTGAGCACGTCGTCGTACTTGAGGACGTTCTTCCGCGTCTCGAAGTTCTGCTGCTCGACCTGGGACTGGGCGGACGCGATCGCGCGCGTCACCATCTTGTTCTCGATCGGGACGTCGTCCGGGACGTTGGCCATGGCCATGACGCGCTCGACCATCTGCGCCTTGAACAGCCGCATCAGGTCGTCACCGAGGGAGAGGTAGAAGCGGGACTCGCCCGGGTCTCCCTGACGGCCGGAACGACCGCGCAGCTGGTTGTCGATGCGCCGCGACTCGTGCCGCTCGGTGCCGAGGACGTACAGCCCGCCGAGGGACTTGACCTCCTCGAACTCCTCCTTGACCTCGAGCTCGGCCTTCTCCAGCGCGGACGGCAGCGCCGCGGCCCACTCCTCGACGTGCTCCACCGGGTCCAGGCCCTGTCCGCGCAGCTCCGCCTCGGCGAGATCGTCGGGGTTGCCGCCGAGCTTGATGTCCGTACCACGGCCGGCCATGTTCGTGGCGACCGTCACAGCGCCCTTGCGGCCGGCCTGGGCCACGATCACGGCCTCGCGCTCGTGGTGCTTGGCGTTGAGGACCTCGTGCTGGATGCCGCGCTTGAGCAGCTGCTGCGAGAGGTACTCCGACTTCTCGACAGAGGTGGTGCCGACGAGGATCGGCTGCCCCTTGCGGTGCTTCTCCTCGATGTCGTCGACCACGGCGGCGAACTTGGCGACCTCGGTGCGGTAGATGAGGTCCGACTGGTCCTTGCGGACCATGGGCCGGTTCGTCGGGATCGGCACGACGCCCAGCTTGTAGATCTGGTGGAACTCGGCGGCCTCGGTCATGGCCGTACCGGTCATGCCGGAGAGCTTGTTGTAGAGGAGGAAGAAGTTCTGCAGGGTGATCGTGGCGAGCGTCTGGTTCTCGTCCTTGATGTCCACCCCTTCCTTCGCCTCGATCGCCTGGTGCATGCCCTCGTTGTAGCGGCGGCCGGCGAGGATACGGCCGGTGTGCTCGTCGACGATCATGACTTCGCCGTCGATGACGACGTAGTCCTTGTCCTTCTTGAACAGCTCCTTGGCCTTGATGGCGTTGTTGAGGTAGCCGACCAGCGGGGTGTTCACGGACTCGTAGAGGTTGTCGATCCCCAGCCAGTCCTCGACCTTCGAGACACCGGACTCGTGGATGGCGACGGTCCGCTTCTTCTCGTCGACCTCGTAGTCGCCGGTCTCCTCGATGCCCTTCAGCGGATTGCCCGGCTCACCGCGGTTCAGGCGCTTCACCAGCTTGGCGAAGTCGCCGTACCACTTGGTGGCCTGGTCGGCGGGGCCGGAGATGATCAGCGGCGTACGGGCCTCGTCGACGAGGATGGAGTCGACCTCGTCGACGATCGCGAAGTTGTGGCCGCGCTGGACCAGCTCCTCCTTGGACCACGCCATGTTGTCGCGGAGGTAGTCGAAGCCGAACTCGTTGTTCGTGCCGTACGTGATGTCGCAGGCGTACTGCTCGCGGCGCTGCGCGGGCGTCATGTTGGCGAGGATGCAGCCGACGCTCAGACCGAGGAACCGGTGCACCCGGCCCATCATCTCGGAGTCGCGCTCGGCCAGGTAGTCGTTGACCGTGATCAGGTGCACGCCCTTGCCGGACAGCGCGTTCAGATACGCCGGGAGCGTACCGACGAGGGTCTTGCCCTCACCGGTCTTCATCTCCGCGACAAAGCCGAGGTGCAGCGCTGCGCCACCCATCAGCTGGACGTCGTAGTGACGCTGGCCGAGGACGCGCTTGGCGGCCTCACGGACGGTGGCGAACGCCTCGGGCAGCAGGTCGTCGAGGCTCTCGCCGTCGGCGAAGCGCTCCTTGTACTCGTCGGTGAGGGCCCGCAACTCGGCGTCGGAGAGGTTGACGAAGTCTTCCTCGATGGAGTTGACCTGGTCCGCGATGCGGTGCAGTTTGCGCAGGATCTTGCCTTCGCCTGCACGCATGAGCTTGTTGAAGACGGACACTGAGGTTGGTCTCCTTGCCGGTCGGGCCTGGCACTGGGTCGTATGGACACTGGCGCGGGCACGGCAGGTGGGCCCCACCGCATCGGCCATCGTAAGCGAGGACGGCACCGCGCCGGGAGAGCCGCAGTGTGCCGGGGACGACTGCCGCGTGTCCGGAGAACGTGCGGGAGACCCGGAAAGTGCCGCTGATCTCGAAAAGTGTTCGCACAGCCAACGGAGAGTGACCAGAATTCGGCCATGGAGCCCATCACCCTCACCACCGAACGGCTGCGGCTGAGCCCCTTCCTCCCGGGCGACGCAGAAGAGGTCCGCGCGGCATGTCAGGACCCCGACATCCAGCGCTGGATCCCGGTCCCCGCGCCGTACGAACTGCGGCACGCCGAGGAGTTCATCGAGGTCACCGTGCCCGCGGGCTGGCGCGACGACACCGAGTACACGCTCTCCGTGCGTCCGCGCGAGGGCGGCGCCCTGATCGCCTCCACGAGCCTGCACCACCCGCGCTCGGGCTCCTGGGAGATCGGCTTCTGGACGGCCAAGGAGCACCGGGGCCGCGGCTACGCGACCGAAGTGGCGCTTGCCATGGCCCGCTGGGCCTTCACACGGCTGGAGTGCACCCGGCTGGAGTGGCGCGCCGAAGTGGGCAACACGGGCTCGCGCGCCGTCGCCGAGAAGGCCGGATTCACCGTCGAGGGCGTCCAGCGCTCCGGCTTCCACGGCCGGGGCACCCTGCGGGACTGCTGGGTCGCCTCGCTGCTTCCGTCGGACCTGGGGCTGCCGTGCCCCGTCCCCTATCTCCCGGCGAAGGCGTGACGGTCGGTCCGCCGGGCGAAGGCCCGACGGACGCCACCGGTGCCCGCCCGCGCAGCCGTGCCGGACACCGCTGTGCCGGACGCCGCCGTGCCGGACGCCGCCCGGGCCGCTGCGTCCGCGGCGGGTCCGCGGCCGGGTTCCGGCGGCGCGCGGCGACTGTCGGTGCCGCCCTCTAAGGTGCGGAGCATGAACACCGCACCCCCCGCTGCCGCCGAGCTGTCCGCCGACGAGGCCCGCCGTATCGCGCTGCGGGCCCAGGGGTTCCTCGGCGCCCCCGACCGCAAGGCCGGTGTGCGGGGTGTCCTGCGCCACCTCGGCGCCGTGCAGCTGGACACGATCTCGGTGCTGGCGCGCTCGCACGAGCTGATTCCCTACGCCCGGCTGGGCGCCGTCGGCCGCAAGGCCGTCGAGAGCGCCTACTGGACCGACGGGCATGCCTTCGAGTACTGGTCGCACGCGGCCTGCATACTCCCCGTCGAGGAGTGGCCCCATTTCGCCTTCCGCCGCCGCGCCTACCGCGCCCGTCCGCAGTGGTACCACGACCTGCCGGACGGGGCGTACGAGAAGGTGGTCGACCAGCTGCGCGACGAGGGCCCGCTGACCGCCACCGAACTGGGCGGCGCAAAGAACGGCGGTCTCTGGTGGGACTGGTCCGAGGCCAAGGTCGCAGTCGAACGGGCGCTGATGTACGGCGAGGTGGTGTGCACGGAACGGCGCGGCTGGAAGCGGGTGTACGACCTCGCCGAGCGCGCCATCCCCGACGCCGTGCTGCACGACGATCTGGACGACCGGGAGTGCCTGCGCCGGCTGGTGCGGCTGGCCGGGCAGTCACTGGGGGTGGGCACCCGATCGGACATCGCGGACTACCACCGGCTGAAGGCCGAGCAGTTCGACGCGGTGGTCGCGGACTCCGGTCTCGTACCCGTCCGTGTCGAGGGCTGGGACAAGCCGGCGTGGGCCGATCCCGAGGCGCTCGCGACGGAGCCGCGCGGCCGTCACCGCACGACGCTGCTGTCGCCGTTCGACTCACTGATCTGGGAGCGGGCCCGCACCGAGCGGATCTTCGGGTTCACCCATCGCCTGGAGGCGTACGTTCCGAAGCCGAAGCGGATCCACGGCTACTTCGCGATGCCGCTGCTCTCGGGCGGGCGGCTGCTGGGGCGGGTCGACCCGGCCCGTGAGGGGACGACCCTGGTCGCCAGGCAGGTCTCGCTTGAGACGCCGAAGGCGGTCCGGCCGATGGCTGAGGCGCTGCTGGAGGCGGCTCGGTGGGTCGGCTGCGACGCGGTCCGTGTGGAACGGGTCGACCGCCCGGAGTTGGCGGCGCCCCTGGTCGCCGCCCTCGGCTGAGCCGGCGCCGCCCGGCGGACAGCCCTCAGCGGATCTCGAGGATCTTCTCTCGCATGGCATAGACCACCGCTTCCATCCTGGAGTGCAACTGGAGCTTCTCCAGGATGTTGCGCACGTGGTTCTTCACCGTGTTCTCGGAGATGAACAACTCCTTGGCGATGTCGCGGTTGTTCATGCCGGTCGCCACCAGCTTGAGGACCTCCAGCTCCCGGTCGGTCAGCCGGGGGGCGGGCACGAGCCGGCGTTCGTCGGTGCGCTGGATCATCGACTTGAACTCGGTGAGCAGCTTGGACGCCATCGACGGACTGATCTGCGACTGGCCGTCGGCCACCGCGCGGATCGCGGTCGCCACCTCGTCCGTGGAGATCTCCTTGAGGAGGTATCCGGTGGCGCCGGCCTTGATCGCCTCGTAGAGGTCGGCCTCCTCGTCGCTGATGGTCAGCATGATGATCTTCGCGCTGGGCGCGACCTCCTTGATGGACGTGCAGGCCTCGATGCCTCCGCGCTTCGGCATCCGCACGTCCATGAGCACGATGTCCGGCAGCAGATCGGCGGCCTTGTCGACGGCTTCCGCGCCGTCGCCGGCCTCGCCGACGACCTGGATGTCCTCCTCCTGGGCGAGGACGATCTCCAGTCCGCGGCGGAAGAGGGCGTGGTCGTCCACGACGAGCACTCGGATCGGCTCCTTGCGGGACACGCTCTCCGTGCCGTCCGCACCGCCCGTGGCGCCGGCGTCCCCCGACTGGTGCACCGGGCCGAAGCTGTCCGCCATCGTTCCTCCCCCTGAGGCCGTGGCCTGCGTTGGTCTGCGTTCCGCCAACCGCAGTCCACAGCGCACCGGTTGGCTCGGGTCGCCATGATTTCATGCCCGCGCGGCGGTGTGGCGATCTCGCAGTGTCACGAGGGTGCCCCTGGGGGCGCACGGGGCGCGCCCAGGGGCACCTTCGAATGACGGGGTCAGCCGCCGAGCGCGCCACCGGCGCCGCTCGACTCGCCTCCGGCGAGTGGGTCGGTCCTCAGGTGGATGACGCCGTAGTCGTAGGCGTGCCGCCGGTAGACGACACTGGGCTCCTTGGTCTCGGAGTCGACGAAGAGATAGAAGTCGTGCCCGACCAACTCCATTTCGTAGAGCGCCTGGTCGAGCGTCATCGGAGCGGCGACGTGGTTCTTCTCCCTGACCACCAGGGGTCCTTCGCCCTGCACCTCGAGCGAGCCCATCCGGGTGGTGGGAATGGACTGCGACGACTCCGATGTGACGGGTTCGCCGCTTCCGTTCAACTGGGCCACGCCCGGAACGACGTCGGCGACCTCCGCTGCCGACAGCCGTCCGTTGCCCCTGCGTGTGTGGCGCTTGTCGTGCTGCTTGCGCAGCCGAGCCTCCAGCTTCGCCGTGGCCAGGTCGAGCGCTGCGTACGGGTCGCCTGCCGCTGCTTCCGCCCGGATCACCGGGCCGCGTGAAAGAAGTGTGATCTCCACGCGGTCGGAACGGTCGGCCTGCCGCGGGTTGTGCTCCTTGGACACCTCGACGTCGAGGCTGATCACCTTGCCGTCGAGCTTCTGGATCTTGTCCAGCTTCAGCTTCTCGGCCACGTGCTTGCGGAACCGCTCGGGCACCTCGGTCTTGCGGCCCTTGACGACGATGTCCACGCAGAACTCCGTTCCCGGATCACTCCGCTGTTCGATCGCGGAGCATCTCCCTTTTGCACCAGGCTCCGGTGAGCACCGGAGCCTCGGACTTGGCGACTTTCACCTCCTCCTCCCCCATGGGCAAGATCGCCACCCCACCAATGTCAAAGATCTGGGTTACTTCAGGAACACCTGACCGCAACTCGGCCATGTATTCGATGAAGGAGAGCGTTCACCGTGCCTCACCACCGAACATAGCTCGCCGGGACCCCTGTCGGCACCCGCTACCAGCGCGTACGTCCATTCGTGGCGTTTCCTGCTCTCACTACCTGCAACGTTGCAACGCCCCTGTCAGTTCCGGCCCGTTTCGAACGACAGAGCCGGGGCGGCGACCACTGCGGCGCTCATTCGGGTGTATTCGGAAACCCGTCCGGAAAGCGCGGCACGCAGTGCCCTCGCCGCTTCGGCCAGCGAGGCGCCCGTGGTCATCACATCGTCCACCAGTACGGCTCCGCGGGCCTCGAGAGCCCGCCCGGCCCAGGGGGCCGCCTCCAGCGCCCCCGCCATGTTCTCGAGCCTCTCCCGGGCCGTCAGACCCGACTGGTCGGACACCTGCCGGCACTGGCGCAACACCGGGAGGGCCCGGGCGTACGCCCCCGCGCGCCGCAGTGCCACGGCCGCCGCCACGGCGATACGCCGTGCCGGGTCGTGACCCCGCGCCCGCACCGCCCTTCCCGCCGACGGCACCGGCACCAGCAGCAGCGGCCCCTGCGCCTCTCCCCCACGCAGCGAGGCGGCCTGAACGGCCCCCGCGAGCGCCGCGCCGAGCGGGCGTGCCAGACCCAGCGCGCCCCGCTCCTTGTGGGCCAGCAGCACGGACCGCACACCGCCTTCGTACCGAGCGGCGGCGAACACTTCCGGCAGGCCCGCCGGCGCGGGGCACGGCCGCGCCCGCGCCGGCGGCCCAGCCAGCTCCTGCGCGCACTCCCCGCACAGTGACGTGCGGGCGTGCCCGCAGCCCGCGCACACCGCGGGCAGGACCAGTTCCGAGATCTCGCGCCACCACCACCGCATGGCCACCACTGTGCCCGGCCGCGGGCGAGCGCGGGCCAGGGGCTGTGGACAACCGCCAGGTCCTGTGGAAAACCCCGGCGCGGCGCGGCCCGGGCACCCGCCGATACCGGACGAGGCAGGGACTCAGCCCGGGTAGACGGGCGACGCCCCCTTCTCGACCATCGTCTGCCAGTTCGCGTTCGGCATCAGCCGCACCAGCCCGTCGTCCGAGACCGCCACCAGGAGCTGTTCCTCGTCCTCCGTGGCGGCCACCGCCGACACCTTGTTCAGACCCGGGAGACCGCCGGCCGGGGTGAGGGATCCGTCCGTCTGGATGTAGCGCACCTGCTGCACACCGCCGGTCTCCTTGCCGACCACCACGAGACGGCTCGGCCCGGCCCAGGACAGGGCGGTCACCGACGCCAGGCGCGGCGCCGCCGCCCGCAGCTCCACCACGGACACCGCCGTCGCCCCGGCGGCGTCCGTACGCCGCTCGACCCGGCCGATCTCCAGAGTGCTCTTGCCGTCCTTGGACAGGAGCAGGGCCATGCGCACCCCGTCGGCCGAGACCCGCAGCGACTCGATCCGCGCACCGTCGAGTCCGCCGACCGTGACCTCCTGCGCGGGACCCTTGCCGCCCGCGAAGCGCAGCAGCCGGGGGTTGGCGGGATCCCGGTCCGCGACCCACAGGTCGTTCCGGTCCCAGCTCGGCGCCGAGAGCCGGTCGGTGGCCCGTGGGGCGGCGCTCTGCACCAGCGGCGCGGCCAGGGGCTCGTCCGAGACGATCGATGCCCCGTACAGGGACTTGCCGTCCTGCGAGACGGCCGCCGCCCGGTGCAGGCTGCGTGCCACGGCGACCGTGCCGACCTTCAACTGCCCGTCGCCGAACGGCCCGCGGACCATCGCCTTGTCGATGTTCTTCGGCTTCGTCCCCACCACGGCCATCCGCTGGTCGCTGTCGACGAAGTACACGTTGGGGCTGGGTGACAGCCTCTCCAGGGCGTACACGTCCGCCTGGTCGGCCGTGAGCACGCACAGCGGGGAGCCGTCGGTCCGCTGGAGCTGCACCTGCTCGACGCGGGGCGCCGCCAGCTCCCGCAAGGTGAGCAGCATCTGCGTCGCCATCCGCTTGCACACGGCTCCGCCGACGTTCGACGCCTTGTCGTTGAGCGGCACCTTCAGCTCACCCTGGTCGTCGGGCGCCAGGGACGTGATGCCCTTCTTCAGTCCCGCGCCCGTGGGGAACGGGGAGTCCACCACGGGTGTCAGCCAGGGCGCCGGGCCCTCGAACAGCGCCGAGATCGTCTGGGCGACCGGATCCATCCGCGTCACCGGATCCTGCCGCTGCCGGATGTACACCGGGTCCGCGACCACCGTGTTCTGCCCCGAGGCCCAGTAGTACTTGTTCACGGACAGGTGGTTGCGCAGGAAGTCGCTCTCCCCGAGCACGAGGCCCTGGGGAGCCGCGTCGATGCGCCACTCCTTGCCCTTGCCGTCGGGGGCGTTCTGCCGCACCAGCCGCAGCGACCCGCCGTACTGCGTGGGCACGACCGACTTGTACTCGTGCCGGTCGACCGTCGCGATCAGCTCGCCGGACAGCGCGTAGGTGAGCTCGTCGCCCTCCTCGCGGCCGGGCGGGGACGCGGACTCGGGGGCCTCGGTCAGCACGGTCGTCAGCGACTCGGGCCGCCACTTCTTGGTCCACCGCTTGGTGAGGTACTTCCGGGCCGTCGCATAGCTCGGGTCGTCGCTGGTCATGGCCTCCAGGAAGCCGTCGACGATCTCCTGCGGCCTGGCGCCGTCACGGGGCGGGACGGCGTACACCCGCACCTGGGAGTCCGCCCCCTGGGTGGCCTTGACCTGCTCCACGTCGCCGCTGTCCGGCATCGACGCGCATCCGGCCACGAACCCGGCGCACACGAACAGCGCCAGGCCCCGTGTGGCGCGTCCGCGGCCGTACCGACGCACCTCAGCGCCCACGAGTGGTGTCCTCCCGCTCCGAAACCTGTCCCGGGACGGAATCCGCCGTCCCACCGTCACCCGGCCGCTCAGACCCCGGACGGGCCACCACACGGGCGCCGCTGCCGGGCAGCGCCGCCGGGTCCACCGCCGCCGACGGCGGGGTGTGCGGCGGCACCGCGGGCCGCCCCGGTATCGCCAGCCCGGGCCGGTGCGCACCGGGCTGGGACGGCACCGTCGACAGCCGCAGCGCGCGATCGTTCGCAGCGTCGGCGGCGGCACGCTCACGGGCCCGCCGGGAATCCTCGGGCTCCAGCGGTATCGGCGACCCCCGCAGCGGCTCGTCCGCCGTGCGCGGCAGGGTCAGCCGGAACTGCGAGCCGCCGCCCGGCTCGCCCCAGGCCTGCAGCCAGCCGCCGTGCAGCCGCGCGTCCTCGACCGCGATGGACAGGCCCAGGCCCGTGCCACCCGTCGTACGCGCCCGCGCCGGGTCGGCCCGCCAGAAGCGGTTGAACACCCGGGTCGCCTCGCCGGGCTTGAGCCCCACCCCGTAGTCCCGCACGGCCACCGCGACGGCGCCGCCGGCGGACGCCATGCGCACCACCACATCGCGGCCGTCGCCGTGCTCCACGGCGTTGACGACGAGATTGCGCAGCACCCGCTCGATCCGCCGGGCGTCCGCCTCGGCCACCACCGGCTGCTCGTCGCCGACGACCCGGATCCGGCTGCCCTTGCGCTCCGCCAGCGGCTCAGCGCCGCCGATCACCCGGTGCACGACCTCGCGCAGGTCTATCGCCTCCGCTTCGAGCGCGGCCGCGCCCGCGTCGAACCTGCTGATCTCCAGCAGGTCGGCGAGCAGCGACTCGAACCGGTCCAGCTGGTCGGCGAGCAGTTCCGCCGAGCGCGCCGTCGCGGGGTCGAAGTCCCCTCGCGCCTCGTGGATGAGGTCCGCGGCCATCCGGACCGTGGTCAGCGGCGTACGCAGCTCGTGCGACACGTCCGAGACGAAGCGGCGCTGCATCCGCGACAGCTCCTCCAGCTGCTGGATCTTGTGCTGCAGGTTCTGCGCCATCTTGTTGAAGGCCTCACCGAGCCGGGCGATGTCGTCCTCGCCCGTGACCTTCATCCGTTCCTGGAGCCGCCCGGCGGACAAGCGCTCGGCGATGCCGGCGGCCATCCGGACGGGCGTGACGACCTGCCGCACCACCAGCCAGGCGATCGCCCCGAGCAGGACGACCACGAACATCCCGGCCGTCGCCAGCGTGCCCTTGACCAGGCTCAGCGACTCCTCCTCCTGCGTGAGCGGGAAGAGGTAGTACAGCTCGTACGAGTAGCCCGCGACGTCGTTGAGCCGCTTGCCGACGACCAGACCGGGCTCGGATTCCTTCGGAACCGAGTATTTGATCTTGACATACGTCTGGAACGTGCCCGTGCCCTGCGCCACCGAGCCGCGCAGCGCCTCGGGAACGCTCGTCACGTCCACGTCCCCGGACGCCCGCGGGGCCCGGCTCGTCCCGGCGTCGTCCGAGTCGGGGCTCAGCGCCACCACGTGGTAGGCGCCCTGCCCACCACTGGCCAGCTGCTTGACCAGCTCGGACCGCCAGTTCACGGAGCCGCGGCTGGGCCTGCCGTCCGTGGCGTCGCCGTCCTGGCCGCCGAGCGCGGAGGCTCCGCTCGCCTTCTCCTGCGCCGCCGCGAAACCGCCCGCGGCCTGGCTCAGGGCAGCCTGTTCCTTGGCGTCCAGCAGTCCGTTCCGGACCTGGCCGATGACGACGAGACCGAGCAGCAGAACCACGCCCAGCGACATGAGCAGGGTGCCGGCGACCACGCGCAACTGGATGTTCCGCCGCCACAGCCGGACGGCCGGCAGCAGCGGACGCCTGATCCAGCGCACGACGAGCCGGAGCACCGGCCCGCCCGGCGCCCCGTCCGTCAGCAGCCGCCCGCCCGGGAACAGACGGCCGAAAGGTGAAGATCCCCGACCGGGCCCGGCAGCCCGCCCCGTACGGACTCCCGGCCCCCCGGGCTTCGGAGCAGCACTGCCCACGGCCATGTCAGCTCGGTCCGGCCTTGTAACCGACGCCACGGACGGTCACGACGATCTCCGGCCGCTCCGGGTCCTTCTCGACCTTGGAGCGCAGCCGCTGCACATGCACGTTCACCAGACGTGTGTCCGCCGCGTGCCGGTAACCCCACACCTGCTCGAGCAGCACCTCGCGCGTGAACACCTGCCACGGCTTGCGCGCGAGCGCCACCAGCAGATCGAACTCGAGCGGGGTGAGCGCGATCGACTGGCCGTCGCGCTTCACGGAGTGCCCGGCCACGTCGATGACCAGGTCACCGATCGCGAGCTGCTCGGGCGCGGGCTCCTCGGACCTCCGCAACCGGGCCCGGATGCGGGCCACCAGCTCCTTGGGCTTGAACGGCTTCACGATGTAGTCGTCGGCCCCGGACTCCAGCCCGACCACCACGTCGACGGTGTCGCTCTTGGCCGTGAGCATCACGATCGGCACACCCGACTCCGCCCGGATGAGTCGGCACACCTCGATGCCGTCCCGCCCGGGCAACATGAGATCAAGCAGCACCAGGTCCGGCTTGGTCTCGCGGAAAGCGGCGAGTGCCTTGTCGCCGTCCGCTACGAACGACGGCTCGAACCCTTCACCACGCAGCACAATGCCGAGCATCTCGGCCAGTGCGGTGTCGTCGTCGACGACAAGGACGCGTCCCTTCATAATCGACATCATCCCATTAGCTAATCGTTACCTGGCGTGACCTGGCACACAGCTCGGCGATCCCGGCCCCGGTGACGGGGGAGACGACCCCTTCTTCCGTGACGATCGCGGTCACGAGTTCCGGCGGCGTCACATCGAACGCGGGGTTGTACGCCTGGGTTCCCACCGGCGCGACCGGCGGACCGGACAGCCCGGAACCCGCCTCGGTCGCACGCGGCACGGGCAGCCCCGTGACTCCCGTCACCGTCGCCGGTACGGGCGGCGCGGGCAGCTCCGTCACCTCCTGCCCGGACCGCTGCTCCACCTCGATCGACGCGCCGTCGGGCGTCGCCGGATCCACGGTCGTGGTCGGTGCCACCACGATGAACGGCACGTGGTGGTAGCGGGCGAGCACGGCCAGCGGATAGCTGCCCACCTTGTTCGCCACGGAGCCGTCCGCCGCGATCCGGTCGGCACCGATCAGCACGGCGTCGACCTCCCCCGCCGCGAACAGCGAGCCGGCCGCGTTGTCCGTGAGCAGGGTGTACGCCATCCCGTTCCGGGCCGCCTCGTACGCGGTCAGCCGCGCGCCCTGCAGCAGCGGCCGGGTCTCGTCCACCCACAGTTTGCGCAGCCTGCCCTCCCGGTGCGCGGCGAGCGCCACGGCGAACGCCGTGCCCTCCCCGCCCGAGACCAGCCGGCCGGTGTTGCAGTGCGTCAGGATCCGGTGACTGCCGCCGGGCAGCAGCTCGTCGAGCAGCGCGAGCCCGTGCCGCGCCATCCGCTCGCTCGCCTCCGCGTCCTCACGATGCAGCTGCCGCGCCTCGGCCAGCACGGCAGCGGCCGCCCGCTGCCCGTCCGCGCCCCTGCCGACCGCCGCCTCGTACGCACCGGCGGCCCGCCGCACCCCGTAGCCGAGGTTCACTGCGGTGGGCCGCGCTCCCTCCAGCAGGGCTGCCGCCTCGGCGACGTCGTAGCCCCTTGACGCCGCCAGCGCGACCCCGTAGGCCCCGGCGATCCCGAGCAGCGGCGCACCGCGCACGGCCAGCGTCCGGATCGCGTCGACCAGGGCCGGGACGTCCGTGCACACCAGCTCGGCCTCTTCGACCGGCAGCCTGCGCTGGTCCAGCAGAACCAGCACCGGACCTTCCGGCAACTCGTCCCAGCGCAGCGAGCCGGGCCCCGGGGGCTGTTCGCCGTCGAGGGTTTGTACGTACTGATCAGCCATCCGCCCAGTCTGCCCGCTGGCGCACGCACAATGAAGGTGAGAACGAGATCCACTGCCCGGCCCACCGGCGGCCGGCGCGTGGCACGATGGCTGCCAGCCTCCCGCCCTGACGTGCGGACGGGCGCCGTGACCCAGCCGGCTCGCCGAGCCGGCCACACGACACATCCACGAGGTGGACGACCGTGAACGACACTCCGGGCTGGGCCTCGCCCGGATCCTCCCCGTCCGACGACCGGGGTGCCGGAACGCCCGGCCCCTCCGGTGCTCCCGACGCTTCCTCGAAGTGGTCCAAGGAGCAGCCGCCCGCAGGCCAGTGGGCTGCGCCGACGGGACCGGGCGGCGGACCCGTGCCCCCGCAGGCCGGCGGACCGGGCTGGGCCGGCGGACCGCAGCGAGGCGGCTGGGGGCAGCCTCCCGCGGCGAAGCCCGGAGTCATCCCGCTGCGCCCTCTCGGCGTCGGCGAGATCCTCGACGGGGCCGTGTCGACGCTCCGCGCCCACTGGCGCACCGTCCTGGGCATCACGATCACCGTCTCCGTCATCACCCAGATCTGCGACATCCTCGTCCAGCGCTATCTCGTCCCGCGGCCGCCCGAGGTGGATCCGAACGCCGATCCCGAAGAGGCCCTCAGGCAGCTGGGGGACCAGCTCAACGCGACGCTCGTGGGCACGGCGCCGGTCATGGCCATCACCCTGATCGCCACGCTCTTCACCACCGCGCTGCTGACCGTGGTCATCAGCCGCTCGGTACTCGGCCGCGAGGTCGCCCTGTCCGACGCATGGCGCGAGGCGCGACCGCGGCTGCCCCAACTCCTCGGCCTCACCCTGCTGCTGCCGCTGATCGCCGCGGCGGTCCTGGCGGTCGGCCTGCTGCCCGGGCTGCTCCTCGGCTCCGCCGGCGGGGCCGCCCTCGCCGCCCTCGGCGGGATCGCCGCCGCGGTCGTCACCCTCTGGCTGATGGTCCGGTTCGCACTCGCCTCGCCCGCCCTCATGCTCGAACGGCAGGGCGTCATCCAGTCGATGCGACGCTCGGCGAAGCTGGTGCGCGGAGCCTGGTGGAGGGTCTTCGGCATCCTGCTGCTGACGGTGCTGCTGACCTTCCTCGTCTCCCTGATCATCACCATTCCGTTCGGCCTGATCGCCTACGCCGTCGACGGCGAGGGACTCGGCGGGCTGCTTTCCGGCAGCACACCCGAGTTCGGCTGGCCATTCCTGATCATCACCGGCATCGGCGCGGTGATCGCCTCTTCCGTCACCTATCCGATCTCGGCGGGCGTCACCGTGCTCCTCTACGTGGATCAGCGCATCCGCCGCGAGGCTCTCGACCTCGAACTGGCCCGGGCGGCGGGCGTCAACGAGAACGGCTCGGCACCGGGCGACGACACCCCCCGGAGCTGATGCCGTGTCCATCGCGGGGGGAGCGGCCGGGGCGTGGATGCGGATCCATGCCGATGACGAGGTACCCGTGGACCTCCCTCGCGTCCCCGCGAGGGAGGCGGCCGAACGCGAGCTGTCCAAGCCGATGTACCACGAGAACGACCCCAACCTGCTCGAGCGTGCCCTCAACCGCTTCTGGGAGTGGCTCGCCGACGTCCTCGACTCCGCGGCGGGAGCCGCGCCCGGCGGCCCGCTCGGACTCGCCGTCATCGCCCTGGTCGCCGTCGCCCTGATCGCCGCACTGTGGTGGCGGCTGGGCACCCCGCACCGCACCCGGGCCACAGGGGACGCGCTCTTCGACGACCGCCCCCGCAGCGCCGACGAGCACCGGGCGACCGCCGAGGCGCACGCCGCCGCGGGACGCTGGAACCAGGCGGTCCAGGAACGGATGCGTGCCGTCGTCCGCTCCCTCGAGGAACGCGCCCTGCTCGATCCCCGCCCCGGCCGCACCGCCGACGAGGCCGCCGCGGAAGCCGGCCGCTCCCTGCCCGGCCACGCCGACGCGCTGCGCTCGGCCGCCCGTACCTTCGACGACGTCACGTACGGCGGACGCACCGCCGACCAGCAGGCGTACGCACGTCTGCGGGACCTCGACACCCAACTGGGGCGCGCCAGGCCCGATCTGAGCACCACGGCCCAGGGAGCCACCGGATGACCGGGGCCACGACCGGCACCACCTCGGTGTCCCCGACCACCCACCAGATCTGGACCCGCAGCAGGGGCGTCCTGCTCGTGCTCACGGTCCTCATCGTCGCGGGCTTCGTGATCGCGGTCATCCGATCGGGCGGCGGCCACGGCCGCCTCGACCCGCGTTCCACCGACCCGTCCGGCAGCCGCGCCGTCGCCGAACTTCTCAAGGACCGGGGCGTCGCCACCCGCGTGGTCACCACCCTCGACGAGGCCACCGCCGCCGTGGGCCCCGACGCCACCCTGCTCGTCGCCGGACCGGACATGCTGAGCGGGCGTCAGCAGGAGGCGCTGCGCTCGGCGATGGACACCTCCGGCGGCCGCTCCGTCCTCGTCGCCCCCGGCCCGGCCTCCGTCGGCGGCCTCGCCCCCGGGACCTCGGCCGACACTCCCGCCCCGGTCACCGCCCGTGAGCCGCAGTGCACCTTCCCGGCGGCCCGGCGCGCCGGACGCGCCGACCTCGGCGGCGAGCGCTACACCACCGACAACACCCTCGGCAGCGACTCCTGCTACCTCGCCGACGGCCTGCCGACCCTGCTCCGGATCGACGGCCCGGGAAGCGGCGACACCGTCCTCCTCGGCGCCCCCGACATCCTCTACAACGAACGCCTCGGCAAGGAGGGCAACGCGTCGCTCGCCCTCCAGTTGCTCGGTTCCCGCCCGCATCTGGTCTGGTACCTCCCTTCCCTCTCGGATGGATCGGCCGCCGGTGACGACGGCACCGGCGACGATGGCGAGACCGGCATCGGCCGGCTCATCCCCTCCGGTTTCCTCTGGGCCACCCTCCAACTCGCCGTAGCCGCCGTGCTCGCCGCCGTCTGGCGCGCCCGCCGGCTGGGACCGCTCGTCGGCGAACGGCTTCCCGTGGCCGTCCGCGCCTCGGAGTCCACCGAGGGCCGCGCCCGCCTCTACCGCAAGGCGAACGCCCGCGACCGTGCCGCCTCGGCCCTCCGGCAGGCCACACGGACCCGCCTCGCTCCACCCCTGGGCGTCGCCCTCTCAGACGCCCACTCCCCCGAGGCCCTGCTACCCGCCGTGTCGGCGCATCTGCGCGACGGCGACCGCGACCTCCGGACTCTGCTCTTCGGACCCGCCCCTGCCGACGACGCCGCACTCATCCGCCTGGCTGACCAACTGGACGCCCTCGAACGAGAGGTACGCACTTCATGAGCGCCCCGACCCCCGAGACCTCCGAGCACTCGGAGGGCGCACGCGCCTCCCTGGAGGCCCTGCGCACCGAGATCGCGAAGGCCGTGGTCGGCCAGGACTCCGCAGTCACCGGGCTGGTCGTCGCCCTGCTCTGCCGTGGCCACGTCCTCCTCGAGGGAGTCCCCGGCGTCGCCAAGACCCTCCTCGTACGCGCCCTGGCCGCGTCACTCGAACTGGACACCAAGAGGGTCCAGTTCACCCCCGACCTGATGCCGAGCGACGTCACCGGCTCGCTGGTCTACGACGCACGGACCGCCGAGTTCTCCTTCCAGCCGGGCCCGGTTTTCACCAACCTCCTGCTCGCCGACGAGATCAACAGGACGCCGCCGAAGACCCAGTCCTCGCTGCTGGAGGCCATGGAGGAGCGCCAGGTCACCGTCGACGGCACGCCACGCCCCCTCCCCGAGCCGTTCCTGGTCGCCGCGACCCAGAACCCGGTCGAGTACGAAGGCACCTACCCCCTGCCCGAGGCCCAGCTGGACCGCTTCCTGCTGAAGCTGACCGTGCCGCTGCCGTCGCGCGACGACGAGATCAACGTCCTCACCAGGCACGCCGAAGGCTTCGACCCGCGCGACCTCCACGCCGCCGGCCTCCGCCCCGTCGCCACCCCCGCAGACCTGGAAGCCGCCCGGACGGCCGTCTCCAAGACCTCGGTCTCCCCCGAGATCGCGGGCTACGTCGTCGATATCTGCCGTGCCACCCGTGATTCCCCCTCACTCACTCTCGGCGTCTCCCCCAGAGGCGCCACCGCCCTGCTGTCCACCGCGCGGGCCTGGGCCTGGCTCACGGGCCGCGACTACGTCATCCCGGACGATGTGAAGGCTCTTGCCCTGCCGACACTCCGCCACCGCATCCAGCTCCGGCCCGAAGCCGAGATGGAGGGCGTCACCGCGGACTCCGTCATCACCGCGATCCTCGCCCACGTCCCCGTCCCCCGCTGAGGCAGTGCGCCATGGCCCTCACCGGACGAGCGGCACTCATCGCCGCCCTCGGCTCCATCCCCGTCGGATTCCTCGAACCCAGCTGGACGGGGATCCTCGCCGTCAACGCACCACTCTCAGTAGCAATTCTGTGCGACTACGCCCTGGCCGCACCAGTCCGATCTCTCCAGTTCACCCGAACCGGTGACACCTCGGTTCGACTCGGTGAGAGGGCGGAAGTGCAGCTCACGGTCACCAACGCGTCCGCCCGGCAGCTGCGTGCCCGTCTGCGCGACGCCTGGCCCCCGAGCAGTTGGCTCCCGGGAACCGAGCAAGCCTCATCGCGACACACGGTGACGGTACCCGCCGGTGAACGCCGCCAGCTCTCGACGGTCCTGCGCCCCACCCGCCGCGGTGACCGCCACGCGGAGCTCGTCACCGTCCGCTCCTACGGGCCGCTAGGCCTCGCCGCCCGCCAGGGAAGCCACCGGGTTCCCTGGACCGTCCGTGTCCTGCCGCCCTTCACCAGCCGCAAGCATCTGCCGGCCCGGCTGGCCCGGCTTCGCGAACTCGACGGCAGGACCAGCGTGCTGACCCGCGGGGAGGGCACCGAGTTCGACAGTCTCCGCGAGTACGTCCCGGGGGACGACACCCGCTCCATCGACTGGCGGGCCACCGCCCGTCAGACGACGGTCGCCGTCCGCACCTGGCGGCCCGAGCGGGACCGTCACATCCTGATCGTGCTGGACACAGGGCGCACCGCGGCCGGACGCGTGGGCGATGTCCCGCGTCTGGACGCGGCCATGGACTCCGCGCTCCTCCTCACCGCGCTCGCCACCCGTGCGGGTGACCGCGTGGACCTCTTGGCCTTCGACCGCCGCATCCGCGCCCAGGTCCAGGGCCGAGCGGCCGGGGAGATCCTTCCGGCGATGGTCAACGCCATGGCGCCCCTCGAACCGGAGTTGGTCGAGACGGACGCCCGCGGACTCAGCGCGGCGACGCTCAAGTACGCCCCCCGTCGGTCGCTCGTCGTGCTGCTGACGAGCCTCGACGCCGCCCCCATCGAAGAGGGACTCCTGCCGGTGCTGCCGCAGCTCACCCAGCGCCACACGGTGATGGTCGCCTCGGTCGCGGACCCTCACATCGAGAAGATGGTCCGCGGACGCGGCAGCCTGGACGCCGTGTACGAGGCCGCGGCCGGCACTCAGGCCAAGCTCCAGCGGCGCCGTACGGCGGAGCAACTCCAGCGCCACGGGGTGACCGTCGCCGACGCCACTCCGGAGAACCTCGCGCCGGCCGTGGCCGACGCATACCTGGCGCTCAAGGCTACGGGGCGTCTCTAAAAGGAGTCCCGGTTCCTCGAAGGGGCCGGGACAATCGACAGATTCCAGGGTTCGGGTCTGTCGGGAATCGAATCCGCCCCTGAACGCGGGAAAGCCCCGGACCATTGGTCCGGGGCTTTCCCTGAAAGATTGTTCGGCGGTGTCCTACTCTCCCACAGGGTCCCCCCTGCAGTACCATCGGCGCTGAAAGGCTTAGCTTCCGGGTTCGGAATGTAACCGGGCG
>NZ_FNHI01000031.1 GCF_900103455.1 Streptomyces wuyuanensis
CCCACAAGCTCCTCAGCCAACAACAAATCGATCTCCTGGAACGGGACCGGATTCTCACTACGGGTGAACACCACCACGCCCAGCAGGGCACGCCGGGTGCGGATGGGGACGACCATCAGCGAGTGCATCCCGCTCTCGTGGATCATTCTCGCCCGCAGCGGTTCCTCGTCGAGCCAGGTGCCTGCAGCGGTGTCCATGATCGGCTCGAGATGGGACCTGCCGGTGCTCAGGACTTCCGTCACGGGTGACCCGGGCGGCAGGGGGACCGCGTCACCGCGCGCCCACGGGGAGTCCTGGACCCCTTCGCGCACCGAGGCCAGACCCGCTCGCCGGAGCACGGGGAGGCGCTCCCCCACCGGGCCGATGCGGACCGGTGCTCCCTCGCTGAACGGGATCGACTTCTCCAGGTCCACGGCGGCGAAGTCGGCGAACAGGGGCACCGCGAAGTCGGCCAGTGCCTGGCCGATCTCCCAGACGTCCAGGGTCCTGCCGAGGCGGGTGCCGGCGTGACCGAGGACGGTGAGACGCTCGCGCGCCAGCCGGCACTCGGTGACGTCGGCGCTGATGACGCACATCCCCAGCGCCTGGCCGTCGGCGCCCTGGAGACAGGAGAACGACACCGCGAACGGGCGCTCCGGGCCGAGAACCGTCGGAAGCCAGGTCCGGTACTCGTGGACCTTGGTCGTGCCGCTCTGCAGCACCTGCCGCATCACCGCCTCGAGCGCCTCGGCCTTGGCACCAGGCATCGCGTCGGTGAACCGGCGCCCGAGCCGCCGTTCGCGGGGAATCCCGTCGTGCATCTCGATCGTCTCGTTCACGCCGAAGCAGCGCAGCTGCAGGTCGCGCACGGAGATTCCCACCGGCGCGCTGGTGAGGAGCGCACCCCGCACCGCACCGTTCACCGCTTCACCGGACAGCACCCCCACGTCGCTGACGGACGTGAGCCACTGCACCGTTCCACCCCGCCCGCGAAGCATCGAGATCCGCAGGGTGACGTCGACCGTGTGGCCGTCCCGGTGCCGCACCGCCGTCACACCCGACCAGCCGTTCCGTGCCCGGCACTGCTCGACGAACGCCGACATCGCCCCGGCCTCGGCGAACGGAGGCAGCACGAGAGCCGCGGACCGTCCCACCACCTCCCCGGCGGAATACCCCACGAGCCGCTCGGCAGCCTGCGTCCACGCCACCGTCGCCCCCCGCTCGTCGAACAGAGCGAACGCCGTCTCGGAAACCCCGGACGCGTTCATCCGGTCACCGATCGTCATGAAACCAGTGCTGATTGTGGTCATCGAAGTGCTGTCCTTGTGCGGCCGGGGGTGTTCACGAGCGAGGCAGGGCTCGAAATGCACCATTTGGGGTGGTTGACCGGATGGGCCTTCGCTCTGTGACAACGCCGCGGCCCGGCGGGATCCGGTTCGAGCGCCACCGCATCGCGCCGGGGAGCCGCGTTGCGCCCGGGGCGGGTCTGCGTTGGGCCCCGGCGCTGGGACCGGATTTGGGTCCAGGGGCCCAGGTGGTACTCGCCCCGGCGGCCTACTCTCGGCCGTCCGGGGGGTGGGCGAGCATGTCCTTCTACATCGATGTCACCGGAGCGGGCAGAGTCCCGCGACGCGCCATGCCGCAGCAGTTGACGGCCGCGCGCCGGCTTGTGTACGTCCTGTTCGCAGCGACGATCACGGGCGGGATCGGTCTGCTGCTCACCGCAGCGCAAGCGGACGCGCTGGACGGGCCGGTGCTCGGCGCCCTGCTGTACGCGGCGGCGCCCGGCGTCGCCGGATGGCTGCTCGCACGCCGGGCGTGGACGGGCGGCAACGGAGTCCGCCGGGGGCTGATCGCCGTACAGGCGTGGCTGGTGTGCGGCGGCCTGGCCAACGTACGGGACGGTTCGCTCCAGGGCCTGGCCCAGCTCCTGCTGCCGGTCGTGGTCCTGGTCTTCCTGTTCGGGAAGGAGTCCCGGGAGTGGTTCCGTTCGGCTCCGTCCGAACGGCAGGAGCGGCCCCGGTTCTCGCTGCCGCACCTGATGACCTGGCGCCGGGACCGCGGTCAGACGGCGGTCGAGTACACCGGTCTGATCCTGTTGGTCGCCGCGATAGTGGCGGCACTGGTGATGAGCAGCGTCGGCGAGAGGATCGCCGGCCGGCTGCAGGAGGCCGTGTGTTCCCTGGTGGGTCGGTCCTGCCCGGCCGAGGCCGGGGACGGCGGCACGCCCCAGGCGGCCGACGGCACGGACGGCACCACCGGCGAGGGTACGGACGGCGGAAACACCGAAGGCGACGGTGACGGTGCCGGTGGGGACGCGACCGGCGGGAGCTCCGGCGACGAGGACGGCGACGAGGGCGGCGACCCCACCGATCCGTACGAGCCGATCGGCGACGCCGGGACGACGGCGGACGGCAGCCGCGGGGACGGCGAAGGCGGGCAGGAGGACTGCTCCGGCTTCTGGGGCTGCACCCTCGACTACGGCGGCCAGGTCCTGGAAGGCCTGTTCGTAGACGGCGTCTGGGGCGATGTGACCGACACCTGGAACACGATCATCCACCCGATCGACAGCATCGCGGGGCTCGGCGACTACTTCGGCAGCCTCGGCGACGTCTGGACCGAGGGCACGGCCGGCGCCGGTGACAAGTGGGACCGGGGCGAGTACTGGGACGCGCTCACCGACTGGGGCGGGACGGGCGTCGACGTGGTCCTGAAGCCCCTGGACGACATGTTCGTCGGCGACGAGGTGCGCGACACCTGGAACCGGGGCGAGGAGACCCAGGCCGTCACCAACGTGATCTGGAACGTCGGCTCGCTCTTCATCCCCGGCTACGGCGAGGTCAAGGCGGCCGCCAAGCTGGGCAAGCTCGGCCGCCTGGGCAGGATCGCCGGGGCCGTCACCGAGATCGTCGACAAGGCCAAGGACGCGGCCGGGCGTGCCCGCAAGGCCGCGGACGCGGGCGACGCCAAGGGTGCCCGGGACGCGGCCGAGGAGGCCCAGGAGGTCGCCGACGAGGCGAAGGAGAAGGTGGAGGAAGCGGGCGGGTGCAAGCTCGTCGCCCTCGGCGGCGCGTTCGTCGTCCCGTACGGCGCAGGCGCCCCGCGCCCCCTCGGCGGGCCCGGCAGCGGCACCGTCGTACTCGCGGCCGCGCCCGCCTCGGTGCCGGTCGGCTTCGTCGGGCAGGAGACCCCCAGGCGGTGCGAGGGCGCGGAGGCGGACGACGCCCGTGAGGCGCAGGAGCAGGCCGACGAGGCGGACGGGGCGGCGGACGCGGCCGAGCTCGGCGATGTGGCCGCACGGGTCAAGCGGACGATCGCCGACGGACGCGACAAGCAGAAGACGCCCAAGGAGGACCGCTTCAACCTCACCGAGGGCGGCATCGACGGTCTGGTGGCGAAGGCGAAGGACGATCCCGATCCCAGGAAGGGCGAGTACGGCAAGGAGGAACTGGCCGCGGCGCTGAACGACCTCGACGAGATGCTCAAGAACAGGGGCATCGACAACCAGACCCGCGGATCGCTCGCCGCCACGGTCCTGAAGGCCGGAGACCGGCACCAGCTGGCCGAGGCGATGGCCGAGGTCCGCGCTGCCCGGCGGGCGGCCTCCGAGGCGGCCGGGGGCACCAAGGTCTACGGAGCGGTCGGCGGCAAGAAGGGCCGCCAGTCCGTCGACATGGGAGACGGCACCACCGTCGACGTCTCGGACGTCGACGACGTCGACGTCCTGTACAGGGGGAAGGACGGCAACGTCCACGCCGTCGAGGTGAAGAACACCGCCAACGCCGCCACCAAGTACACCGTCCCGGCGCAGGCGAAGCGGCTGGCCGACTGGGCCGGGCAGGACGGTGCCGTTCCGCCGCGGGTCGCCCGCTACGAGATCGAGCAGAGGAAGGACTGGCACAAGATCTTCGACGGCTACCAGACCGACCGGAGGAGCAACGTCACCCCCGAGGGCACTCCGGCCCGCACCTTCGCCGAGAACGGCCTCGGTGTACGCATCGCCGGGCAGGACTTCACCCCGACGCAGATCAGGGCGATGGACGACGCGTGGAACGCCAAGAGCGACGCCGAGAAGCGGGCGGCGCTGGACTCCGGCAAGATGAACGACCCCAAGAGCGCCATGGAATACCTGGGAGTGACGTGACCGCCGCCGACGAGACCCCGCTGCTGCCGGAGGCGCTGCGGAACTACCCGTATCCGTGGGACAACGCCTTCATCTGGACGACGGAGAAGGAGGACGGGGAGACCCTCGCCTACGCGCGGGCCGTGCTGGAAGCCTGCCTCCCACCCGAGCCGCTCGCGGCGCCCGAGCCGCCGGAGGAGGTGGTGGTCCACGACTCCTCCGACGAGGGCTACCCCGAGTGGACCGCGATCCGTGCCGTGCTGCGCGAGCGCATGCCCTACGCCCGGTACGTGACGGCCGAGCGGATGGCCGCGGCCGAGGCCGAGTGCGACCGCATGGGCTTCGCCACGAGCGGCTTCCGGGAGGTCTGGACCCGCCGCATCACCGCCTGGATCGCCGAGCAGACGCTGTACTGGTGCGGCTTGATGGTCGACGACGAGGCCGCCCTCACGCCCTGGCTGATGGACCTCGCCGAGCTCTACGCCCAGCGCGGCATGGCCGCCGCGAAGGCCGTGGGCGCGCTCGGCTGCACCCGGTCCGTAGCCGAGAGCCGGGCCGCCCTCGCGCGGCTCGCCGCGTACGACGGCCTCCCGGACGAGGTCCGGGAGGCCGTCGAGTACGAGCTCCGGCGACCGTGATGATCACGAGCAGGAGCATGCCGTGACGGGACCGCCGGCCGCCTCCGCGGACGCCCTCGTCGACCCGGTGCGCAGTGTGCCGCGGTCGCGCGTCGACGTCACGGCCGCCCGCCCTGTCCCGTCGGTGCCGCGCGGCTGACCCGGATCTTCGACTGGCCGTGGGGGCGCTCCTCCCAGTCCTCCATGAAGCGTGCATGCAGGCCGTGCTTGCGCGCCAGGGCCAGGAGGGTCTCGGTGCGGTAGTAGAAGTCCTCGCGGAGCACCTGGTGTTCGGCGCCCTCGGTGCGGTCGAAGGTGAAGTCGAAGAACCCGGTGTCCGTCAGCACGCGGCCGACGTTGGCGAGGCATTCCTCGATGACGTCGAGCGGCGAGTGGGAGAAGACGCTGTGCGCGTGGATGACGTCGAAGTGGTCGGCGGGCAGGAAGTCCAGGGTGAGGTCGCCGACGATCGTCAGATGCGGCAGCTTGTCCTGGAGCCCGCGTTCGGTGAGGGTCTGCTTGGCGGCGATCAGGATGTCGGGAGAGATGTCGATGCCGTAGTAGTTCCCGGCGTCGAGGTGGTCGATGAAGCGCCAGCCGCCGCGGAGGTTGCCGCAGCCGATGTCGAGCATCCGGTGCTCCGGGCTCAGTCCGTGCTCGATCAGGTAGTCGAACTGCATCTGCCCGAGGGCCAGCCAGCGTTGGTGGGTCTGGCTGCCGACCGCGGCCTCGGGGTTGCGGCGGGTGTCCGAGGCCATCACGGCCCGGTAGTAGCCGACGTGGTCGGGGTGCTTGAGGCGCAGCCAGGCGTCCCGGCCGGCCCGGCGGAGGTACGGGGTGACGCGGCCGGGGTGGCGCAGGGCGTAGCCGACCTTGTGGGTGAGGGCGGCCCGGTTGTTGCGCAGTTTCTTCGGTGACTTGGCGTCGGCGGGCATGGTGAAGCGACCTCCGTGCGAAGGGCCCCGGGTCGGGGGGTACGGGGATGGCGGGTGCGGGATGCGGGGTGGGGCGGTCAGATGCGGCGGCGCAGGAGCAGCATGGTGACGGCCGTGAGCAGGAGTGCGAGGCCACCGAGGACGGCGGTGTCGGTCCACTGGAAGGCCCAGTAGTCGCCGGCCGGGTTGGCCTCGTAGAAGCGGGCGACGTAGCCGTGCCGGTCCATGCAGTCGCTGAGCCGGGAGCCCGAGGGAAAGGGGCAGTTCATGACGTCCTCGCGGTGACCGGAGGCGGTGGTCAGGCCGTAGTGTCCGGTCGACCACTTGTCGCCCATGGGCGCCTTGGGCGTGCTGCCGGGGCTGGTGTACGTGAGCGGCGGGACGAGCAGGCGCACGTGGTGCGCCCACTCCAGCAGGAGCGCCGTCGCCCCGGTCGCCAGGAGGGCCAGGCCCATCGCGGACAGGACCCTGCGGACGAGCAGCCCGAGCAGCGTTCCGGCCGCGAGGCCGAACAGCGCGGCGGCCACGACGCGCGGGCCCGAGCCGTTCAGGACCGTGCTCTCGTACCAGAACAGACCGTAGCTACGGTCGGCGGCGGGTCGCCACCACCACGCGAACACTCCCGCGAGCAGGCCGGAGATGACGGTCGTGCTCGCCGCGGCGAGGCCGAACCGGGAGGCGAACCACTGGCCACGGCTGACCCCCTGGGCGAGGATCATGCGGTGCGTGCCCAGTTCCCGGTCGCGGCCCAGCAGCGGGGCGCCCCAGAAGACGCCGATCAGGACGGGCAGGGCGATGTTCAGCGCCCCCAGGACCTTCAGCGGTGCGGTGTCCAGCAGCAGGGGCAGGCCGGTGCCGGTCTGTGCGCAGTGGAGCGGCCCGGTGCCGCAGTGGTCGAACAGCCCGCTGCGCAGGGCGTCGAGCATGCCCGAGCGGGAGTACGCGGCGATCACCGCGGCTGTTGCCAGTACGGCGAGGCCGACGCCGACCAGCATCCGCTGCTGACGCCAGGCGAGCCAGAGGGAGCCTTTCACGCCGCCGCCTCCGTCCGCCCGGCGCCGGCCGTCCGCTGCGTTTCGCCGGCCTGCAGGTAGCCGACCAGGACGTCTTCCAGCCGGGGCCGCTCGACGTGCCAGTCGCCCCGCAGCGGTCCGTGCTGCCTTATCAGGGCGGTCGTCTGTCTGCCGCTGTCCCGGCGCCGTACGACGGTGTGCGGTTCCGCCAGGTTGCCGGCCTGGTCGCGATGTCCGGTCAGCAGGGCGTGGCTGTCGCGCAACTCGCCTGCCTCCTCGCTCAGTTCGATACGGCCGTCCCGCAGCAGGAGCACCCAGTCGCAGGTCTGCTCCAGTTCGGGCAGGACGTGCGAGGACAGCACGATGGTCGTGCCCCGCTCGGCCGCCTCGGCCATGAGCGTCGCCATGATCTCGCCTCGGGCCACGGGGTCGAGGTCGGCCATCGGCTCGTCCAGGAGCAGCAGTTCGGGCCGTTTGCCGAGCGCCAGGGCGAGCGCGACGCGGGTGCGCTGGCCGGGCGACAGCTCGCCGACGCGTGCGGACGGAGCGATGCCGCCCTCGCGGACGGTCCGCTCGGCGCCCGTCCGGTCCCATGTGGTGTTCAGCTTCTCGCCCATCGTCAAGGTGTCCGCCACGGTGAAGCGGGGGTAGAGCGGCTTGTCCTGGGTGAGCAGCGCGACCCGGGCGCGGGCCTCCGGTGTGCCCGGTACGGCATCGAGTACGCGCAGTTCCCCGGCGCCGGCGCGCAGCAGTCCGCCGGCCAGCTGCAGCAGGGTGCTCTTGCCAGCGCCGTTGCGCCCGACGAGGGCGGTGATGCAGCCGGTGGGCACGGCGAACTCGCAGTCGCGCAGGATCCAGCCGCCCTTCGCGCGGTACCGGAACCCGAGTCCCGTGGCGCGCAGCGCGTCAGGCACGGTCATGCGTCCTCCTCTTCGTGCTTCCGGTCGCCCGGGTCGTGCTGCTGCACCCGGTCGCCGGGGTTGTGGCCGCGCCGATCGTCGTCATGGGCGTCCAGAGCGGCTGAGACCAGGGCCAGGATGTCGGCCCGTTCCAGGCCCGCCGCTCGCGCGCGTGCCGTCCAGTCGGCGAGTTCCGCGCGCAGGGGCGAGTCGTCCTCCGCGCCGGGCCGGGCGAGCGACCGGGTAATGAAGGTGCCGAGCCCGCGGCGCAGTTCGACCAGGCCGGCCTGCTCCAGGTCGCGGTAGGCGCGGAGCACGGTGTTGGGGTTGATGGCGGTCGCCGCCACCACTTCCTTGGCCGTGGGCAATTTGTCCCCGACCTTCAGCATGCCCATCCGCAGCGCCCGTTCGGTCTGCTCGACGATCTGGACGTAGGCCGGTACGCCGCTGCCACGGTCGATCCGGTACTCAACCACGTCACCTTCCACGATTCTCAGTGTGCTTCCATTAATGAATTAGCACAAGCATGATGGAGGCACGGCAGGCATGTCAAACACGGCCGGGATGTCACGCAGGAGATCCACCCGAACGGCCCTCGCCGTCGCCGTCGCGCTGACCTTCGCCGCGGTGGCCCAGCAGTTGATGCTGGTCGCCGGTCTGGGCGGCGTGCTGCCGGGCCGGCAGCCCTGGCCCTTTCTGCTGGGCGCGGCACCCGCCTGGTGGCTCGCACGTCCCCGGTGGCGCAAGGCCGACCTGCCCGGGCCCCTCCGCCGGGTGATACGCGAGCTGCGCCGGATACCTGCCCCGGCGTACCTCGCGACCGTGCTGGCGGCTGCGGCCGGAGCATGGGCCGTACTCCAGGACCACGAGCCCCGGCTGGGGCACGAGGAGGCCGTCTACGCCAACAAGGCCCGCTCCTGGGCCGACGGCAGCCCCGACGCGGGCTGGGGCAGCTACCGGCCTCCCGGCGCTGGGACGCCTGGCGCTCGCCGTCCACGACGACGTGGGCAGCCTGCGGACGGTGGCTCTCCTGCTCACGCTCTTCACCATCGTCACGACCTACCTCGTCGCGGCGCGGTGGACGACACCGCACCGAGCCGTCGTGGTCGTCGCACTGCTGCTCTCCGGTCTCGGATTCCTGCGCCGCGTACCGGAGTTCCTCAACGACATCGGCACCACCGGCCTGCTGCTGATCGTCGTCTTCCTCCTCACCCGCGCCCAGGAAGTGCGGCACTCCCGCGCCCTGCCCGTCGCGGCGGCCGTGGCCGTGGGCGCGATCCACATGCGCTACGGCAGCGTCGGCAACCTCCTGGCGATAGCCCTGGCCGCGCTGTTCGCCTACGGTCCGCGCGCCTGGCTGGATCAGGGCCGCCGGCTGGCCGTCGCGCTGGCCGTCCTCCTCGTGGGCCTGCTGCCGCACTTCGTCCACGCCACGCGGCACACCGGATCGCCGCTGGGCCTGATCCTCTGGGCCGGCTCACAGGCCAACCGCGTGTACGTGGGCGACGGCCTCGTCTACTACCTCGCGATCTTCCCCTACCGCCTGGCCGGAGACCTGGGCGCCCTGGTGATGGCCGGCGGGCTGCTCCTGACGGCACGTGCCCTGCGCGCCCGGCACGACGGAGCGCCCGTCACCCGCCGCCCGGTGTTCCTCGGTTCCTCGTCCGTCCTCGTGTTCGTCGTCCTCGGGCTGGTGACGGACGGCGAACCGCGGTTCGTCTACCTCCCGGTCGTCCTGCTCACCGTGCTGGGGGTCGAGGCGGTGGCCGAGCGGACCGGCCGCTGGGGAAGGGGCCTGCTCGCCGCCCTCGCCGGACTGGCCGGTCTCACCACCGCCGGTACGGCCCAGGTCGTGGCCCACGGGGCGATGCCCGGGCCCGACCGTCTCAGCCGCTCCGTCGCACCGGTCGCCGAGCGCCTCGCGACCGAGGGCCCCTGCCTCCTGGTCACCGGCTACGAACCCGAGATGGGCTGGTACTCGGGCTGCGACGCGGTCACCTACGCGCAGTACCGCCGCATGGCGCCGCCCCCGGGAACCCGCGTGACCCTCGTTCTGTTCGAGCACGGCCGTCTGCAACCGGACCAGGCGGCGCTTGCCCGCCTCGTCGCCGGCCGCGACACCACCGTGCGCACGATCCCCACCGACGGCACGCTCGGCACGGCGACCGCGATCACACTGGATCCCGTCTGACCGCGTCCGCCCGCGGGGCGGGGGAGCGCGGCACCTGGCCCGGTGCCGCGCTCCCCCCGCCGAGGCCGTCAGGGCAACGGGCCGTCCGCGGCCGCGGGTTCGCCGCAGTCGGCACGGATCAGGGCGGTCACGGTGTCGGCGGTGCGGTCGAGATGGCTGCGGCCGTCGGGCACCCGGGCGGACGGGCTGATGTAGCTCCGGGGCCCGACGTGCGTGGCCGGGTCGAGCCGGTGCACGGTGATCTTCCCGGCGCGGCGGGCCCGGTTCCATCCGCTGCCGTGGAACACCCGCCAGCGCTGGGGGAAGATCCAGGTGCCGAGGCGTTCGATCCGGTCGCTCGCGCTGGTCAGCCGATGCAGGTGCTCGGCGCGGGTGAGATCGTTGGCACCGTTGTGGAATCCGCCCAGGGTGATCAGCAGGAGCGGGGCGCCCAGTTGGGTGCGGAGTCCGTCGACCGCGCCGGTGGCGACCTGCGCGCCGCCGCTGTAGCTGAGCAGCACCACGGGGACACCGCTGCCGGGACGGTAGCCGGCGAGCCGGAGCTGAACGGCGATCTGTGAGCCGATGGCCCGGTTGTACAGGGGCCGGTAGCGGTGGTCGGCGGCGACGAAGATCTGCATGACGTTGTGCAGGAAAAGGAGGACGCCGATACGGCGGCGAAGCCAGGCCCACACCGGCCGCTCGGCCAGTGGGTCGGCCAGCGGCGAGTAGGGCTGCACCTGGCCCAGCACCCGCAACCCCGGGGCCCTGGCTATCAGGGCCTTGACCAGCTGGCCGCCGTCCCGGCTGTCCCGGACGCGGCGTTTGCCGATGCCGTCCAGGTAGACCAGGTAGGCGTCGGGGGGGCTGTCGGGGTCCGCGCCGCGGGCGTACGGCACGCCCCGGGGAAGCTCGGTGACGGGGGCCCGCCAGCGCGCGCCGTAGGCCATCACCTCGTAGCGCGCAAGCAGGGCTTCGGCGAGCAGGACGGGTCCGATCGCGAAGACCCAGAGCAGGAAGGCGTTCATGCGATCGACTCCCGCGCCTCGGTCGCGCTGATCCTCACGACCAGACGTCGGACCGCCTCCACCGCGACACCGAGCCCGGTCCCGGCGGCGGCCACGCAACCGGCTGCGCTCCACCAGCCCAGCCCGGTCCCCATGGCGAGCTGGCTCGCCAGTTGGGCCCCGACCCCTACGAAGAGCAGCAGATGGAGGAACGGGCCGAGCAGGGGGAACGCGAGGACGGCGGCGAGCACGAGCGGGGCGACCAGGTCGGGTGTCCACACCAGTCGCGCGCCCGGCGGCGGAGCGGACAGCAACAGCTCGGCCAGGGTCCACGCGGCCGACGGCCACAACGCGAGCACGGCACCCTCGACAAGGCCACCGGCCACCAGCGACCCGGCGACCAGGGTCCGCGACATGCCGGGCCGGCGCACCGCCAGGGGCAGGATGCGCCCGGCGGCCTCCGACACCCCGGCGAACAGCAGCAGGACGACGACGAGTGACATTGCTCAGCCTCGCGGTGACGGATCGACGGAAGTGACGACGGGCCCGGCCGGGCGGCCGATGGGGCCGGCCGCGCGCAGGTACCGCTCGAGTTCGTCGGCGGCTCGCCGGTATCCGCCCGCCTCACGCTGGGCGACCCGCAGGCCGGCCGCGGCCGCCCGGAACCGGGGGCGGTGCAGCAGTCGCCCGGCGAGTGCACGCACGGACTCCACGGAGACGTCCTGGGTACGGACCGACAGGCCGGCGCCGAGTTCCTCGACGCGGCGGGCCACCATCGGCTGGTCGGCGCCCTGCGGGACCACCAGCATCGGAACCCCTGCGTACATGGCCTCGTTGACGCTGTTCATTCCGCCGTGGGTGACGAACAGCGCCGCGCGGGCCAGTACCTCCGGTTGCGGTACGAAGCGGCGGGCGATGACGTTGGCGGGCAGCGGCCCCAGTGCCGCGGGATCGGTCTGCCCGGTGGACACGATCACGGTGCCGCCCAGCGGGGCCAGCGCCGTGGCGAAAGTGCGCAGCAACCGCGGGTCGGCGTTGAACACCGTGCCCAGCGAGGCGTACAGCACCGGGCCGCGCAGCCCGTCTGCCGGGAAGGAGGGGTCGGCCGGGCGGGCGCCGATGCTCGGGCCGACGAACTGGTAGGACCGGTCGAAGCCCTCGACGCCGGGCTGGAACAGCCGTGAGGTGTACACCAGATTGAGCGGCTGGCGGATGCTTCCCATGTCGAACGCGGGCAGCCCCCCGGTGTCGTAGCGGCGGCGCAGCGCGCAGCGCGAGCGCGTGTAGCCCCGGAGGCTGCCCGGCCGGGCGGCCGCGGCGGCGAACAGGTCCCATGAACCGCGGGTGGGGCTCGGCACGTGCCGGTTGAAGGCGAAGGTGGTGAACGACGCCGCCGCCGGGACCCCGAGTTCGCGTGCGGCGACCGCGCCCCACGGACAGGCGCTGTCGTGCACGATCAGCTGGGGCCGGATGCGGCGCAGGTCGTCGAGCACCGTGGGCAGCAGGCGGACGGCGGTGCCGGCCAGCCCCTCGATCAGCGTGAGCGGCGTCGGCGGATCGGGCAGCGGCTGGTCGCCCCCGGGGTAGAGGCACACGGTGGCACCGGCGGCCTCGATCTCCTCGTGGAACGCGGGCGAGGTGTGGTACGTGACCGAGTGGCCGCGCCGGACGAGTTCGGCCACCACCGGCAGCGTCGGGTTGACGCGGCCGTGCATGGCGATGTTGAGGAACGCGACGGTACTCACAGTCCGGCCCCCGATACGGTGCAGGTGGTCGTCCCGCCCGGGCCGGCCGTCGCCGGTGTCGAGACGGCGGCCGTCGACGTCACGGTCGCCGCCGGGGAACCGTCGACCCGGTACAGGCCCGGACCGCTGACCCTGAGCTCGTCCAGGAAGCGACCCGCCGAACGGGACGCGGTGCTGATCAGACGCTGGGAATGGCCGAAGTCCCACGGGGCGGGCCAGCTCTCGATGCCGGTCGGCAGCACGACGGTCGGCACGTGCCGGGACACCTCGTGCAGATCACGCTCGATCTGATGGCGCATCAGCAGCAGTCCGGCCCTCGCGGCGATCGCCCCGGCCCGCCGGCGCGGGACGGCCGGACGCAACGGCATGCTCTCCGGACCGGTGGACAGCACCACCACACTGGCCGCACCGGCCTGCAGGGCCGCCAGGACCGGAACGTAGGCGATCAGACCGCCGTCGACGAGGGTCCTGCCCTCGCGATCCACCGGTGGCAGGATCCCGGGAACGGCCGCGCTGGCGAGCAGCGCGGACTCGAGGTCCCCGTGGTCGAGCAGCACCGGGGCACCGGTGTCGAGGTCCACCGCCACCGCGGTGAACGGGACGGGCAGTTCCTCGATCCGGCGCGGGAGTCCGGACCGCGCGATCAGCCGGCGCAGGCCGCGATCGGTGAAGATGCTGGCCCGTGAGGACGGGCAGCCCAGCGGATAGACCTGGCGGCGGCGCAGCTGGGTCCACACGGTGTCCAGCCACGGTGCGGAGCCGTCGGGGTGGGCCGCCGCGATGGCCCCGACGAGGGCGCCCACCGAGGTTCCGATGATCATGTCCGGTACGAAGCCGCGCTCCTCCAGCGCGTACCCGAGGCCGACATGCGCCGCTCCGAGCACGCCGCCGGCGCCCACCACCACCGCCACGGGGCGGGGAAGCGCACTCAGGCCGGCCGAGGCGGGGCCATCGGGCGGCCTGCTCGCCGGCAGGAGGCCCGCGCCGTCGCCACGGGTGGTCGTTCGGCGCTCGTCGCGCCACGACCACTCGTCGAGCCGCGCTCCCCTGAAGCGCAGGCGTCCCCATGAGGCCGGAACCCGGCCACAAGCAATCCTCATGATTCACCTTTCTCACCACGGCACCGAAGCGGATCGGTCCCGCAGCCGGGTCCCGACCGCCTGCCGGCCGGGGCGCCACCGGTCGGTCGTGTCCGGTGAGGCCGTCACGGAGTCGTGTGACAACGCGTTGCGTCCGTGGGTCGCGAGGCGCATGGCGCCCCGCCGGATCTGTGGTGTTGGGTCCGGGCCCGAGAGGCTTCGGGCCCGAGCAGGTAGCTGCCGTCCTGTCCGGGGAGCGGGCCGTACGGCGCATTCTGTCGCCACCGGCGCGAAGACCCCGCAAGGCCGGAAGAAGTAGGAGGGAGAAGGGCAGTTGGCGCGCGGGCCGACGGTTCCGCCGTCTCCGCGGGCGGTCGGCGGCGTCGATCGGCTCCGTCCGGCCCGGCTCCGCGGGACGCACGGACCGTGCGTGGACCGGGAGCCGCACTGCCCGGCGGGCTGCCCGCCGCCGGTGTCACCCGGTGGCAGCGGTCGCACCAGGGCATCTGTGACCTCGTGCGTACGGGCGTACCGTCGCGGTCACGTACCGCACAACGCCGCGCCGAGTACGGCATCGACGCGGGAAGGCGCATCCGTTGTGCCGGGCCTGTACGGCCGTTGCCCTCGACCGGCCCTGGACGCGCGTTGCGCCGTCGACGCGGTTGCGCGGAGACGCGGCTGACCACGTGCGCACGGCCCGGGACACGTGCACAAGCGGCGCCCCGGGTATCGCGTCCGCCGGACGGACGTGAGGCATCCGGGGGTGAGCAGGGCCTCCAGTGAGGCCACGTCCCCTGTTCGAGCCGCTGCGACGAACGTGTCGACGAGGCGTCGGTGCTCCGTCGTGTCCACGGTTCTGCGCTGCCCGGCCGACAGACGCCTGCGGGCGCGGCTCACGATCTTCCGCACGTTGGCGAGACTGACCTGAAGGATCTCGGCTATCTCGGAGTAGGCGTATTCGAACGCCTCGCGCAGGACGTACGCGGCGCGTTCCATGGGGGTCAGCCTCTCCAGCACCAGCCGCAGGGCCAGTTCCACTGCCTCCGCGCGCTGCGCGCCCGCCTCCGGCTCCACGCTCGTGTCGATGGGTTCGGGCGACCGGGGCCCGAGGCAGACTTCCCGGCGCGTATGCGCGGACTTCGCGACGTTGATGGCCAGGCGGGTCGTCGTGACCGAGAGGAAGGCCGCCGGGCTCACCACCGCGGAGCGGTCGGTCTTCTGCCATCGCAGCCACACTTCCTGGACCACGTCTTCGGCATCGGCCGTACTGCCGAGCACGCGATAGGCGATTCCGAAAAGGCGCGGCCGGTGTTGCACGAAGACGGAGAGGGCCTCGTGGAGGGTACTTGTCGTGGGGGGTGTTTGAAGATGCATGGTTCCGTGGTTCCGTTCTTCCGATTGCGGCCGTCCGCGCAGGGATCACCCTGCTGCGGGGCTGCGGCAGGCAGCCCCGGCAAGCGGTCCGCGGCCGGCTCCCCGACGAACGTGACCGTCTCGTCGAGCGGCGCCCGGCCCGTACGGGTGTGACGCACCGTGACGTCCTCGAACCCGATCGACATGCCGCAGAAGAGGATGAGCCCGCCCGGGGGCGAGAGGACCTCCGCGACGGTCCGGTGGTACTTCGCCCACGCCATCTGCGCGCAGCTGTGCAGCCCTTCGGCGCGGAGCAGCAGCATGACGGTCTGCAGATACATCCCGACGTCGGACCACTGGGGCGGGCCCAGGTCGCGGTCGATGTAGCAGAACAGGGCGGCGGGCGCACCGAAGCAGTCCCAGTTCGCGGCGGCGGCCCGCTGGCGCGCATCCAGGTCCTCGCGCGCGATGCCGAGGTCCCCGTAGCGCTGCTCGCCGAAGGCCGAACGGCGTTCACGGTAGGGCGACTTCAGCGCCGGCGGGTACATCTCGTACTCCGGCTCGTCCCACGGTTCACATCCGGCCACGCGTTCACCCGCGCGCTTCTTCAGCTCGGCCAGCGGCGCGCCGGTCAGCACGTAGACGCGCCACGGCTGGAGGTTCGATGCGGACGGCGACCAGGCGGCCGCGCGCAGTACACGTTCCAGCAGCTCTCTTGGGACCTGCCGGCCGATGTATCCGCGCACGGCCCGTCGGCTCGTGACCGCCTCGTAGATGTCCAAGATCGCCGACCTCCTTCATCCGTTCGCCGTCCCAGTTTTCGTTACACCCGAGATGGTATCACTCAATACCATCTCGTGCTTAACTATATTTGGGCAGAAAACCCGCAAGCCCGTGGTTGCACGCCGCGGGCATCACCTTTTGGAGAGAGATCCATGGCCACGCTGCTGCACATCGACTCGTCCGTGTTCCCCGGCGAGACGTCCTCGTCACGCTCGGTGACGGACGCCTTCCGGAAGGCCTGGGGGGAGCAGCACCCGGAGGGCAGGGTGATCTACCGCGACCTCGCCGCCGACCCCGTCCCGCACATCACCGCCACAGCCCACTTGGCGGGGCTCGCCCCGGCGTCTGAGCGCACCCCGGAGCAGTCCGCCGCGCTCGCCGCGCGCGTGGAGCTGATAGAGGAGCTCGAGCAGGCGGACGCGGTCCTGATCGGCGCCCCGATGTACAACTACTCGATCCCGTCGACCCTCAAGACATGGCTGGACAACGTGATCCTGGCGGGCCGCACCTCGGGCGAGACCCCGTCCGCCCAGGGCACACCGGTCGTCGTCGTCGCCAGTCGCGGCGGCTCCTACGCGCCGGGCACACCGCGCGAGGGCTTCGAGTTCGTACAGAACTACCTGGAGGCCGTCCTCAAGGGCAGCCTCGGCCTGGAACCCGAATTCATCGTCCCGGAACTGACCATGGCCCCCCGCGTCCCGGCCATGTCCGAGCTGGTCCCCCTCTACCACGCCTCTCGCGAGCGCGCCTTCGTCGAAGCGGCCACCAAGGCCAAGGATCTCGCCGAGCGCCTCGCCGTGTGAACTCACGCGCAAGGGAAGCCGTGTGGCGCCTCACCGCAGGACGCCACACGGCACCCCGTCGTCCGCACCTCTCCGGACACGGCGACTGAGGGCCCGCATCTGCGGCCGGACGCCTCGCCCGCCCGAACGTCCGGCCGCAGGCGGGATGCGCGAAGGGGCCGCCATGGCCGCCAGAACGGGAAGACACCGCCGTTCGGATGTGCCGCTCGTGGTACCGGACCGTCAGCTCGGGCCCGCCTCGAGCACTCGGGCGCGGCCCCCGCGGAGCAGCCGGCTCCGGCGGGTGGCAACGATGCGGCTCCGGGCCGGGGCCGCCGCGGAGGTCCGTGCGGGAACGGCCGCCCCGAACGCCTTGTGACCGGCGGCGGCAACCGGTGGCGAGGCGCGCCTACGCCTCGGCGCCGGCGGGATAGGCGAACCGGGTCAGCAGATCCATCAACATCTCGGGCTCGCCCGGCCCCAGTTCGGCAACCAGACTCTCGGCAAGCGGCACCGCCGCCACATGAGCCGCGTCGAAGAGCTCGACGCCCTGCGGCGTGATCTCCACCGCCCGCGCCCTCCGGTCGCCCGGAACAGCCTTGCGTACGGCCAGACCTCGACGCTCCAGGTCGTCGACGACCCGCATGATCCCCGCCTTGTCCGACCCCGTCGCCGCCGCCAAGTCCCGCTGCACCGTGGCGCCGCGGTCGACCAGCACGATCAGCACGGCGAAGTGCCGTAGCTCGATGCCGAGCGGGCGAAGTGCCTCCGCCATCACCGCCGCCGCCCGCCAGTGGGCCTGGCGCAGCAGCAGACCGAGGGCGAATGGCGAGGCCTCCCCGCGGCGGTCGGTCGCACGCGAGGCGGTGGGCGAGAGAGGAACGTCGGCCGTCATAGGCGCACACTACCAGCTATTCATTCATTCAATACGGTATCGAATGAAATTAAGTACGGGGCCGTCCGCACCCGGACCTCCGACCGCGGCCGGCCGGCGCCGGGGCTCCGCCGCCCCCAAGTCAGGCCGACCGCCCGCCTTCCAGGTCGACCGTGGTCGTGAGCCGCACGACGGCCGGCGCCCGGGGGACGGAGCCGAACCCGAAGCGCACGGGCGGCTCGACGGGGGCGAGCGGCCCCAGATCCACCCCCTCGAAGACGGCATCGGCGGTCACGACGGGCAGAAGGTCCTGCACCCCGTACCACTCACGACGGCCGAACCCGCTTGCGCCGCGGGTCCGCACACCCGGCATCAGCCGCGCCGGGAGGTCGACCAGCGCGCTCCACGCCGGCCGGGCGGCGAGCGAGCGGGGCACGGCCCGCAGCAGCCATCCCAGCCCTCCGCGCCGCCCGGTGCCGAAGCGCAGCCGCAGCGACGGCGCCGCAACAGCCCAGTCCTTCTCCCCGGCGTTCACGTCCACCGGCACGATCCGTACCTCGTCGAACGCATAGGTCGCGGCGACGAAGTCGCCGATTTCACGGGACGGGGCCAGCAGCAGACGCTCCCCACTCGCCCGCTCGATCATGACGTCACTGAACGCCCCGAACGGCGATCGCACCCAGCGCCCCAGCACCAGACGAACACCCGACCGGGTGCCGATCCCCGCGATCCACCCCTCGAACCGAAGCCGCACGCCCCTCCTCGCCTCCCTTCCGAACAGGACTTCCGCCGAGCACCGCACGCCACCCAACCCCGCCCGAAAGGACAGGGATTTCCTTATTTGCCCATTTGTAAACGTTTGCGCTGCATGTTAGCTTTCTGTCGCGGAGCCAACGCCGCTCCCTTGTGCCGCGCGGCATCACCGATGCTCTCGCGGTTCTGCTCGTGCCGGGGGCCGTCGCCGAGGGGCGCGGCCGATACGGCATCTACCGCGCCAACGACAGCGCGATGTCCCGGAGTTCAGCCACGGGACCAATTCCATTCTCGCCCCACGCGCGGCGCGCGGGTGGCGCACGCGCGGGCCACTCCACCAGGGAGAGGCACATGTCCGATACATCCGACCCTACGGCGGTCCGGCCGTTCACGTTCGACATCCCCGATTCGGAGCTCGACGGACTGCGAGATCGGATCCTGGCCACACGCTGGCCCGAGGAGGAGACCGTCAAGGACCAGTCGCAGGGCACGCCGTTCGCGACGCTCCGGGCACTCGCGCAGTACTGGGCCTCGGAGTACGACTGGCGCAAGGTCGAGGCAAAGCTCAAGGCGCTGCCGCACTTCGTCACCGAGATCGACGGGCTGGACATCCACTTCATCCATGTGCGTTCGAAGCACGAGGACGCCCTGCCGCTGCTCGTGACGCACGGATGGCCCGGCTCGGTCATCGAGCAGTTGAAGATCATCGAGCCGCTCGCCGATCCCACCGCCCACGGCGGCGACGCGTCCGACGCCTTCCACTTGGTGGTGCCGTCGATGCCCGGTTACGGCTTCTCCGGCAAGCCGTCGGAGCCCGGCTGGAACCCCGAGCGGATGGCCAGGGCCTGGGGCGAGCTCATGAAGCGCCTGGGATACACCAGGTATGCGGCACAAGGGGGCGACTGGGGCGCGATCGTCACCGACATCATGGGGGTCCAGGAGCCCGAAGGGCTGATCGGGATCCACACCAACATGGCCAACGCGGTGCCGCCCGCCGTCATGGCCGCCATCGAGGGCGGCGACCCGGTGCCCGACGACGTTTCCCTCAGCCCGGAGGAGAACGAGGCCGTCGAGCAACTCAGGTCCGCCTACGCGGATGTGCCCTACGCCTACCAGATGGGCACGGCCCCCCAGACGCTCGCCGGACTGGTCGACTCGCCGGTCGGCCTCGCCGCGTTCATGCTCGACCACGACTGGCAGAGCCTGGAGATGATCTCCCGGTCCTTCGCCGGCGAACCCGAGGGGCTGACGCGCGACGACGTCCTGGACAACATCACGCTGTTCTGGCTGACGAAGTCGGCGGTCTCCGCGGCACGTCTGTACTGGGAGACGGCCCAGGCCGGGATCTCCTTCTTCGGCGCCAAGGGCGTCAGGCTCCCCGTCGCCGCCAGCGTCTTCCCCACGGAGATGTACCGGCCCCCGAAGAGCTGGGCGGAGAAGGCGTATCCGAACCTCATCCACTACAACAGGGTCCCCGAGGGAGGGCACTTCGCCGCCTGGGAGCAACCCGGGTACTTCGTCGACGAGGTTCGCACAGGGCTGCGGCCGCTCCGCGGGTGACGGCGCGGCTCCGGTGAGGGACCGATCACGGTGCCCGGCAGCGGAGTTCGCCGGGCACCGTGACCAGTCGGGCGCGCCGTGGAGCGTGCGGCCCCGCCCACCCCCGGTCCTTCACGGCGGAAGGGACAGCCGGCGGGGCCCTTCATGGGGAAGGGCACCGCCGGCAGGCCGTTCGTCAGCAGCCGCCGCCGCAGCCGCCTCCCCCGCCCCCGCAGCTGCTGCTGCTGCTCGACGACGAGGCGTCGCAGCTCCCACCGGCCGCCCACGAGCCCGACGTGACCAGCCAGGTCGACGCCCCCGCGTCCCCCGCACGGACGCCGCCGCCGGCCCGGCCCTTCCGCGCGCCTGCGGTACGCGTGCCGGCGAAAGCGCGACTCACCCATACGATCGCGCCGATCAGCACGATGGCGGCGGCCACCACGGCAACAGTGACTCCCATGACCTCACCTTTCCGTCCCCCGAAGCGAGGATGTTCCCCGTGCGAGCGGGATGCCCGAACACCGGCTGGTTCAAAGCAGAGTTGAGGTAATCCAGAGGTTCGGCGCCAGAGGACCGCCGGTCGGTGCGCGGAGCGTGAGCGCGTGGAGGCGTCCGGGCGCAGTGTGGTCGCACCGCCGACTCGGCGAACGGGCCGGCTGCCCCGCCGAGCGACCCGTGGACCCGCCGAGGGATCACGATGCGGACAGCGGCCATCCCACTGCGGAGGCAGGCGCGAGGGCGCCGGGCCCCGGCCGGTACGGCATGCGCGGCGCGTACGCCTCTCGGCCCGTCCGACGGCACTTGCGCCCCCGCCGCGCGACGGCGGGCAGCAGGGGCTCTGCAGGCGACCCGGGTCGCGGCGAGGCCGGTCTCGGAGAGCCGGTGACCTGCCTCGCTTCGGCGGCGGGCCGTCGCCGGGCGCCTCCCACCGCCCCGGCACGTCCGGCGCCTCCGCCAGGACCCCTTGGACGCCCGCAGGCAACCCGTCTTACCGGGAGGAGCAGAAGGCGCGCCGCACACCTTTTTTAAGCACTTTGCCCATTTTGTGTGTTCTTATCTTGTCGCCCCTCCAGCGCAGCCGGGGCATCGGACGTGGCGATGAGGAGACAACACGTGTCTGAACTGCAGAGCTCGACCAGGCGCGCGCCCGAAAGGGTCACAGCACTCGGCCGAACGTGGAGGCTGGCGGCGGTCGCGGCCGCGGGACTCACGGTCTTCGCCCCGCATGTGGCAGCGGCTCAGACCGTGGACGCACCCGCCCGGCCGAAGACGGAGCGCGCGGTCCCGCTCCCGGCCGCCGGGCAGGACCGGCGGACGACCGCTCACTGCCGCGACGGCGAATGCCGCGATGACGAGCCGGGCCGCGGGGACCGCCCCGGTGACGGTCGCGGGGATCGCCGCACCGTCAGGGTGCCCTGCGACACCGACGCACTGATCGCCGCGATCACGGAAGCCAACACCAGGACCGACCGGAAGCTCAGCCTCGCCGGCAGGTGCACGTACACGCTGACAGTGAATCTGGGGGGCAGCGGCAACGGGCTGCCGCGCATCGTCCAGCCGATCACCATCGACGGCAACGGTGCGACCATCACCCGCGACGCGGGTGCTCCCGACTTCCGCATCCTGCAGATCGCCGACGGCGGCGACCTCGACCTCAGCGACGTCACGATCTCCGGCGGCAGGAACCCCAACTCCGAGGACGGTGGGGGCATCCTCGTCGAGGAGGCGGGGCGACTCCTCCTCGAGAAGGTCACCCTCTCCGGGAACACCGCGACGGACGCGGACGGCGCCGGACTCTACAACCAGGGAATCACCGCCATCCGCGACAGCAGCGTCACCGCGAACTCGACGAACCGGGACGGCGGCGGCATCTACAACTACTACGCCAAGCTGACCGTCACCAAGACCAGGATCGCGGAGAACACCGCCGAGGACGGTGGCGGCCTCTACACGGATTCGGGTGCCGTGACGGTCACCGGGACCCGGTTCGAGCGCAACTCCGCCACCGTCGACGGCGGAGCCATCCACCAGTCCGACGGTTCCGTCGACATCAACGACTCCGTCATCTCCTGGAACACCGCCGGAGGACGGGGTGGGGCCATCCTGCACAACAACGAGGGCCTGCACGTACGTACCAGCCGCATCACCGACAACACGGCGGGAGGGAACGGCGGCGCACTCAGCCTGAACGCACCCGCGGTGATCGAGGACACCCTGATCCAGAGGAACACCGCCACCCAGGGCAACGGCGGTGGTATCCACGTCGCCACCTCCGGCACGGAGGAGGTGTCCATCCGCCGAAGCAAGATCACTCTCAACCAGACCCCGGGCGTCGGCTTCAGCGGCGGCGGGATCTACATCTCCGCCAACAGCCTCGTCACCCTGACCGACGCCGTGATCACCCGCAACACGTCCCACACGGCTCCCGGAGGTATCAACAACCAGGGCGTGGTCACCGCCTACGGCACCAACGAGATCACCGACAACTCGCCGACCAACTGCGCCGGCAGCGCCAACCCCGTGCCCGGCTGCGCAGGCTGACCGCCCTCCACGGCAATCCCGCGCGGCCCGCCGGAGCTCCCGCTCCGGCGGGCCGCCGAGCCACCCCACGCCGGCCGGGGACCGCGCCGTACATCCGACCTCCCTCGTGGAGGAACGGCACGGTCCTCGGGCCGCATTCGCCAGGTTCCGATGCGGAAGTACGAACCGTCACCGCCCGCATCCGCGGGGACGGCACCGCCGGAACCCGGCCGAATGACGTGTCCCGGGCCTGCTCCCCGCACCCGCGCGGACGGTCCGGGCACACGACCCGGACGGCGCCGTCATTCCCTCTCCGGATCGCGGTCCGATGCCGAGGCCCCGCGGGACCGGTTCAGCAACGGCAGGGCCATCGGAGGGAACAGGATCACCGACAGCAGACCCGCCGCCACCAGCGCGGCGGCATTGGCCGGCCGGATCGCGTCCAGCATCACACCGATCGTCGTGGCGGCCACGATGAACGGGAGGGAGGTCGCCTGCAGGAGACCGCTCGCCAGGACCTCGGCGCGCGAGAGGCCGGCCCTGCGGTAGACCAGGGCGGGCAGCCCCCGTACGAGCAGGAGCGCGGCCAGGAACATCGGCACCCTCAGTGCCGTCCCCACGTCCGCGAACAGGGCTCCGAGGTCGAACTCGATTCCGCTGGTCACGAAGAACACGGGGACGAGGAACCCGTATCCGAGACCTTCCAGCTTGACGTGGAACTGCGGATGCGTGCGTTCGGCGTCGGGATCGACGAACCGCAGTACGACCCCTGCGACAAAGGCGCCGAGGATGGCCTCGAACCCGAGGTGCAGGGCGATCGCGGACAGGCCGACGATCAGCACCATCGTCAGGCGGATCCGGACCTGGGCACTCGTGTCCGCCATCGTCATCACCGTCCGGGACACCGCCATGGAGCGTCCCGCACCCACGGCGACCACCACGACGAGCACCGCCAGGCACGCGAGCCCCAGCAGGAGGAGCAGTCGGGCGGCCGGCGTCGAGGAGTGCTCCGAGAAGAACAGCGACAGCAGCAGTACCGCGCATATGTCGCCTGCCGAGGCACCGCCGATGGTCAGCCGTCCGACCGGCCGGTCGACCGCGTCGGCGTCCTTGAGGATCGGGACCAGGAGTCCCAGGGACGTGGCCACCAGCGCGGTGCCGATCAGCAGCGGGCTCTCGACCAGTCCGGCGGTGTGGAGCAGCCAGCCGACAGCCGAGGCCAGCACGAGCGAGGCCAGCAGACCGAGGCCGACGAGCTTCGCCGGCGGCCCCTGCAGGTGCCTGGTGTCGATCTCGAGCCCGGCGAGGAACAGCAGGAAGCTCAGCCCGATGATGGACAGGGCCTTGACGGTGGAGTCCGCGTGCACCACGTTCAGCACCGCCGGGCCGAGCACGATCCCGGCCACGATCTCCAGGACGGGGCCCGGGAGCGGAACGCGGGGCACCAGGGCCAGGAGGAACGGGACGCCCGCGGCCACCGCGAGAACGATGACCAGGTTGTCGTACGCCATGGCGACTCCGGTGTCCTCGCACCGGGCGAGGAGGGGTCCGCCGCCGTCAGACGGCAGTCCCGCGGCGTGGTTCAGTGCACGAGCTCCGCCACGGCCGCGGCCTCGAGGCGGGCTTCCTCGCAGCTGGTGCAGTCGTCGAGGGCCGCCAGGTAGCGCTCGGCGTCCAGAGCCGCCGCGCAGCCCGTCCCGGCGGCGGTGACTGCCTGCCTGTACTCGTGGTCGACGACGTCACCGCAGGCGAACACGCCGTCCAGGTTGGTACGGGTGGTCTGGCCCTCGACGGCGATGTAGCCGGCGTGGTCGAGGGAGACCTGGCCTTTGATCAGCTCGACCCGGGGATCGAGCCCGATGGCGACGAAGACGCCGGTCACCGGAAGGTCGGTCTCCTCACCACTCTCCACGTCCCGCACGCGGACACCCTTGACGCTCTCCTCCCCCAGGACGTCGACCACCTCCCGCTGCCACAGGAAGCGGATCTTGTCGTTGCGGTGCGCCCGCTCCTGCATGATCTTCGAGGCCCGCAGGCTGTCCCGACGGTGCACCACGGTGACCGAGCGCGCGAACTTCGTCAGGAACGTGGCCTCTTCGATGGCGGAGTCCCCACCGCCCACGACCACCACGTCCTGGTCCCGGAAGAAGAAGCCGTCGCAGGTGGCGCACCAGCTGACGCCGCGACCGGACAGCCGCTTCTCGTTGGCCAGCCCCAACTCGCGGTAGTGGGAACCGGTGGCGAGGATGACGGACCTGGCCCGGTGGGTCGTGCCGGCACCGTCGGCGACCTCCTTCACCCGGCCCCCGAGACGGGCCTCCACCACGTCGTCGGGGATCAACTCCGCCCCGAAACGCTCGGCCTGGGCTCTCATCCTGCCCATCAGATCCGGGCCCAGCACCGGATCGGGGAACCCCGGATAGTTCTCCACGTCGGTGGTGTTCATCAAGGCACCGCCGGCGGCGACCGACCCCTCGAACACGACCGGGCGCAGCAGCGCACGAGCCGCGTAGAGCGCGGCCGTGTAGCCGGCCGGGCCGGAGCCGATGATGATCACTTCCCGTACCGCGTCGTCAGTCACGTCGATCACCTGCTGAGTTCGGGAAACGGACGCGCCCGGCCCGGCAGGCACCTTCCACGCCGCCTGTTGCACGGCGCCACGGCAGCCAACGGCAGTCGGAGTCCGTTGTGACGGAGCCTTCGCCGCCACCGGACGAACGCCGGCCGCGGCGCGCCACAGGCACGGTTCCCGCGTCGGACGCCTCCACCATGCACACGCGAGGAGCCGCGGCGCATCCCGATCGCCTCGCGGACTGCGCGCACGCGGGATCCGACGCCGCTGTCCCCGCACCGGGGACGGTACGGAGCTGTGCGGCTCCGTTGCGTGGCGGAACGGCCTCAGGGCAGGCAGCGGCCACATCGGCATCGGCATCGGCATCGGCATCGGCATCGGCAACACCCGACCGCTCCCGCGACGTCGCCGCGCACCTCGTACCGGCGCGGGCGTCTGCCGGGCCGGTCCGTCGCGAGAGGCCTCACGTCGTGGGCCGAAGGGCGCGCGGGCCGGCTTGCGCACGGGGGCGGGGCCGGGCGGATTCCGGCTCCCCGCCCGGCCCCGCGCCGGGCATGCGCTCCGGTGTCGCTTCGATGACCATCACGGCAAGGTCGTCGTCGATCGGACTGGTGTCGAAGTCGTGCGCGGCCTGCCGTACCCGCTCCGCCACGGCCTTCGCGCCCATCCCCACGCATCCCCGCAGCACCTCGGCCAGCCCGTCCGCATCGTCCAACTGGCGGTTCCCGCGGCGGCGTTCGGTCACGCCGTCGGTCACGCACAGCAGCGTCTCGCCCGGGGCGAGGCGGAAGGAGTTGGCACGGAACTCCGCGCTGTCGGAGATGCCCAGCAGCAACTGCGGGTCGGCGGCCGGCACCACCTCCCCGTCGGCCGACAGCAGCAGCGGCAGGGGGTGTCCGGCGCTGGCGATCGTGCAGCGCGCGCCGCCGTGCACCGGGTCCGGTTCCAGCTCCCCGTAGAGGAGGCTCAGGAAGCGCGGGCCCGCCTGCTCGCCGCCGACCGCGACCGCCTCCGCGCCCTCCTCCGCCAGTGCGAGGTTCAGCCTGGCGAGGAGTGATTCGACACCGTGCCCCTCGCGGGCGAGCAGCCGCACCAGATGGCGGGCGAGGCCGGTGACGGACATCGCCTCGACGTCGTGGCCCATGACATCGCCGAGCAGGAAGCACCAGCGGCGGTCCTCGACGTCCCCCATCGGGAACAGGTCGTAGAAGTCGCCGCCGACCGTCTGGCCCTCGCCTCTCGGCTCGTAGACGATCGCCGTGTCGAAGCCCGGGATCTCGGCGAGGGATTCGGGCAGTTGCCGGCGCTGGAGGGCCCGGCTGATGGTGGCCTGCTTGGTGTAGTGCCGGGCCGTGGCGAGGGCGTGGGCCACGCGCCGCGCCACGTCCTCCGCGAGCCGTACGAGCCCGTCGGTCAGCTGCGAGACCCCCTTGCGCCCGATCAGCACCGCACCGTGGCAACTGCCGCTCGCGACAAGGGGGAAGAGCAGCGCGGCGCCGCCCTCGCCCGCGGCGTCGGCGTTATGCGGCCAGGGCCAGGGAATGCCGGTGGTGGGGAGCCGGGCGGGGGGCGGGTCGTTCTCGAGGGCAAGGCGCAGTTCCCCGATGCACCGCTCGTCCGTGTGCCAGACGCGGGAGAGCCGCATGGCACCGGATTCGGTGGTCAGCCACACTCCGCACCAGTCGGCCAGCCTGGGCACCAGCAGCTGTCCGGCGATCGCGGCGACCATGTCCTCGTCCAGTTGCCCGGCGAGGAGTTCGCCGGCCTCGGCGAGGAACGTGGGCCCGCTGCGGTCGACCCACTCCGCGGTGCGGCCCCGGCGGGGGCGCGGCCGGGAGGGCGGGAGGATCCCGGGGGTCCGCGGCCCGCGCTGTCGCGCGTCCTCGGCGGTGTCGCCGGCGGCGGCCGTGTCGGTGGAGCCGCCGGGCCCCGGTGCGGCGGGAGCGGTCTCGAGCCGGAACCACACGGACTTCTCGCTGTGGCGGTAGATCACCCCCCACGATTCGGCGAGTGCGCGTACGAGCTGGAGGCCGCGACCGCGGCCCTCGCGCCATGCGTCCTTGCCTCCGCGTACCGCGCGGGAGGGATTGCGGTCCACGACCTCGACCACGACGCCCGAGGGCCCGGGCGCGTACGCCACGGAGGGGGCGAGGGGGCCGGGGCCGGAGTCGAGGTGGCAACCGACCTCGACGTCGGTGCCGGCGTACATGATCGCGTTGGTGACGAGTTCGCTGACGAGGAGCACGGCGTCGTCGGCGAGCTGGTCGGTGATCACCGCCTGCGGGGACTCGGAGGCCGGCCCGGAGGGCCGCGCCGAGCCGCATTCGGCCAGTGCGGTGCGCACGAATCTTCGCGCAGCGGAAGGCGCGAGCTCGTTCGCGGGGAGCCTCATCCGCGCAACGGACTCTCGTGGATGGAGGGTGGACGGACCCACGTGCTGCACCTGGATCACTTCGACATTCCGAGCACCCAATGTAACCTAATAACGCGGTCAAGATGACCATATGTACTGATTTCTGAGAATGGTGTGCCCATGGCGCTCGACCCGGCCACACCTGATTCCTCCTCCCCCGCATCCCCTTCCGGGGGACTCGACGAATCATCTGAACGCACAGGTCAACCGACCTCTGCCCCGGATGGGCAGTGGGTGCGCGCGGCCGAGTTGCGTCCCTTGCTCGCCGCGATGGACTCCCTGAGTGACGGTGACTTCACCGTACGTGTGGACGGTTCGCACGAGGGCCTGCTCGCCGAGATGGCGGGAGCCTTCAACCAGATCGTCGCGCGGAACGCGCATCTGGCCTCCGAGCTCCAGCGGGTGCGCCGCGAGGTGGTGCGGCAGGGGCGGCTCGACGAGCGGATCGCGGCCAGTCCCGGACGCGGCGCCTGGACCACGTGCGTGGACGCCACCAATTCACTGCTCGAAGCTCTGGTCACCCCGGTCGCGAACGCCACACGGGTGCTGGACGCGGTCGCGGACGGCGATCTGACCCAGCGGGTCGAACTCCACCACGAGACCCGGGAGCTCCGCGGCGACCTGCGGCGCCTGGGGCGGGGTGTGAACCGGATGGTGGACCAGCTGTCGTTGTTCACCGGCGAGCTGACCCGGGTGTCCCGCGAGGTCGGCACCGAGGGCCGGCTCGGCGGGCGCGCCAAGGTGCAGGGCCTGTCCGGCGACTGGCGATATGTGACGGAGGCCGTCAACACGATGGCATCGCGGCTGACCGCGCAGGTCCGCGACATCGCGGTCGTGACCACAGCGGTGGCACGCGGCGATCTGACCCAGCAGGTGACGGTCGAGGCGACCGGCGAACTGCTGGAACTGAAGCTCACCGTGAACACGATGGTCGACCAGCTGCGGGCGTTCGCCGACGAGGTGACCCGGGTGTCCCGCGAGGTCGGCACCGAAGGACAGCTGGGCGGCCGCGCCCAGGTACCGGGCGTCTCCGGCGTCTGGAAGGACCTCACCGACAACGTCAACTTCATGGCCTCGAACCTGACCTCCCAGGTGCGCAACATCGCCCAGGTGACCACCGCGGTCGCCAACGGCGATCTGAGCCAGAAGATCACGGTCGACGCGCGCGGCGAGATCCTTCAGCTCAAGAGCACCGTGAACACGATGGTCGACCAGCTGTCCGCGTTCGCCGACGAGGTCACCCGCGTCGCCCGCGAGGTCGGCACCGAGGGCCGGCTCGGCGGCCGCGCCCAGGTGCGCGGAGTCTCCGGCGTCTGGAAGGACCTCACCGACAACGTCAACTTCATGGCCGACAACCTCACCTCACAGGTCCGCAACATCGCCCAGGTCGCCACCGCCGTGGCCGAGGGCGACCTGGGCAAGACGATCACCGTGGAGGCCAAGGGCGAGATCCTGGAGCTGAAGTCGACGATCAACACGATGGTCGACCAGCTGTCCGCGTTCGCCGACGAGGTCACCCGCGTCGCCCGCGAGGTCGGCACCGAGGGGAACCTGGGCGGTCAGGCGCAGGTACGCGGAGTCTCGGGCGTCTGGAAGGAGTTGACGGACAACGTCAACTTCATGGCGCTGAATCTGACCTCCCAGGTGCGCAACATCGCGCAGGTGACCACGGCGGTCGCCGACGGCGACCTGTCGAAGAAGATCACCGTCGACGCGCGCGGCGAGATCCTGGAACTCAAGGACACCATCAACACGATGGTCGACCAGCTGCGGGCGTTCGCCGACGAGGTCACCCGCGTCGCCCGCGAGGTCGGCACCGAGGGCCGGCTCGGCGGCCGCGCCCAGGTGCGCGGAGTCTCCGGCGTCTGGAAGGACCTCACCGACAACGTCAACTTCATGGCCGACAACCTCACCTCACAGGTCCGCAACATCGCCCAGGTCGCCACCGCGGTCGCCCAGGGCGACCTGTCGAAGAAGATCGACGTCGACGCGCGCGGCGAGATCCTGGAGCTGAAGACGACCATCAACACGATGGTGGACACGCTCTCCTCGTTCGCCTCCGAGGTCACCCGCGTCGCCCGCGAGGTCGGCAGCGAGGGCCAGCTCGGCGGCCAGGCCCGCGTCGAGGGCGTCTACGGGACGTGGAAGCGGCTGACCACCAACGTCAACGAGCTGGCCCTGAACCTGACCACCCAGGTGCGGGCCATCGCCGAGGTGGCCAGTGCGGTCACCCAGGGCGACATGTCGCGCTCCATCGCGGTCGAGGCGCAGGGCGAGGTCGCCGAGCTGAAGAACAACGTCAACCTCATGGTGGCCAACCTCCGTGAGACCACCCGCGCCAAGGACTGGCTGGAGTCCAACCTGACCCGGATGGCCGCCCTGATGCAGGGTCACCGCGACCTGGTGGAGGTCGCCGACCTCATCCTGCGCGAGCTGACACCGCTGGTGAACGCCCAGTTCGGCGCGTTCTTCCTGTCCGAGGCCGGCGCGCCGCCCGGCGCGGCTCTGGAATTCATCGCCGGGTACGGGACCGACCAGGCCGGCGGCAGCGGACCGCTGCCGGGGACGGGCACTCCGGGCCGCGGCCTGATCGCCCAGGCGGCCCAGGAGAAGCAGCGCATCATCATCGCGGACGTCCCACCGGACTACATCACCATCAACTCCGGCCTCGGCTCGGCGATCCCGCACAGCGTGGTCATCCTGCCGATCCTCTTCGAGGACCAGGTGCTCGGAGTGATCGAGCTGGCCTCGCTCAGCAGGTTCAGCGACGTGCACCTGGCCTTCATCGACCAGTTCGCCAACACCATCGGCGTCTCCATCAACACCATCATCGCCAACTCCCGTACGGAGTCGCTGCTCTCGGAGTCGCAACGCCTCACCGCCGAGCTGCGGATGCGCTCCGACGAGCTGCAGCGCTCCAACGCCGAGCTGGAGGAGAAGGCGGCGCTGCTCGCGACGGCCTCGCAGTACAAGTCGGAGTTCCTCGCGAACATGTCGCACGAGCTGCGTACTCCGCTCAACTCGCTGCTCATCCTCGCGCGGCTCCTCGCCGACAATCCCGATGCCCATCTGTCCGAGCAGGAGGTGCAGTTCGCCGCCACGATCCACCGCGCCGGCTCCGACCTGCTCCAGCTCATCAGCGACATCCTCGACCTCTCGAAGATCGAGGCCGGCCGGATGGACGTGCACCCGAAGCAGCTCCCGCTGGACAAGCTGCTCGACTACGTGCACGCCACGTTCCACCCGCTGACCGTGGACCGCGGGCTGAGCTTCGAGATCGAGGTCGCCGACGACGTGCCCCGGGAACTGTTCTCCGACGAGCAGCGGCTCCAGCAGATCCTGCGCAACCTGCTGTCCAACGCGGTGAAGTTCACGACCTCCGGCGGCGTGCAGCTGCGCGTCGAGCGGGTGACCGGGGAGCGCTTCGACGAGGAGACGCTGAAGAGGGCGGAGGCCGTCGTCGCCTTCTCTGTCAAGGACACCGGCATCGGCATTCCCCCCGAGAAGCTTCCCGTCGTCTTCGAGGCGTTCCAGCAGTCCGACGGCACCACCAGCCGCAAGTACGGCGGCACGGGTCTGGGGCTGTCCATCAGCCGGGAGATCGCCGGGATGCTCGGCGGCCGGATCGTCGCCGAGAGCGAACTGGGCGTCGGGTCCCGCTTCACCCTCTACGTCCCGGCGCGCTACCCGGGCGCCGCGGCCACGCCGGAGGCGGCGGCACTGCGCGTCACGGGCCCTCCCGCCACGCCCACCGAACCCGAATCCGGTCCGGCTCCCGCGGCCTCCCCGGTTCCTCCTCCCCCGGCCGCGCTCCCCGTACAGCCGGCCCCGGTGCCCGCCGCCACCGACTACGCGCCGAACACCGTGATCGGCAATCCGGACGGTCTGGCCGGCTGGGGCGCGGTGTCGCCCGCGGAGGTCCGGGAGGACGCCTGGCCGGAGACGACCCGGCTCAAGGAGTGGCTGAGCGGCCGCCCCGGCCGGGTGCTGGCCGGGCGTCTCCTTCTCATCGTCGACGACGACATCCGCAACGTCTTCGCACTCACGCACGTGCTCGGCCGCGTCGGCATCACGGTGAAGTACGCGGAGAACGGCCGCGAGGGCCTGGAGGTCCTGCAGCGCTTCCCCGACGTGTCGCTGGTCCTGATGGACATCATGATGCCGGAGATGGACGGCTACGAGACGATACGGGCCATCCGGTGCACCCCGCGGCTCGCACATCTGCCGATCATCGCGCTGACCGCCAAGGCGATGCCGGGAGACCGCGCCAAGGCGATCGACAGCGGCGCCTCCGACTACGTGCCCAAACCGGTGGACGTCGACCATCTGCTGTCCGTGATCTGCGACCTCCTCGACCCGCGGGGAGCGCCCTCGGCGCCGAGGCCGGAGCGGGAAGCCGAGCAGGCGCAGGGGCCCCCTCCCCATCCGCAGTCCGCCGAGGCGCAGGCCGCGGTCGCCGAAGGCGACGACGAACACCGTCGGGGCAAAGGCACATGACCCCCGTCGTCCCGGACAAGTGCAGCATCCTCCTCGTCGACGACATGGAGGAGAACCTCGTTGCGCTGGAAGCCGTGCTCGGCCCCCTCCACCAGCAAATCGTCCGCGCATCGTCCGGGGAGGAGGCACTGAAGGCGATGCTGCGCCAGGACTTCGCCGTCGTACTGCTGGACGTCCTGATGCCCGGCATGGACGGCTTCGAGACCGCGGCCAACATCAAGCGCCTCGACCAGACCAAGGACGTGCCCATCATCCTGCTGACCGGCACCGACGCCGACACGGACTACGCCTACCGGGGCTACGCGATCGGCGCGGCCGACTTCCTCACCAAGCCGTTCGACCCCTGGGTGCTGCGGACGAAGGTGAGCGTCTTTCTCGACCTGGACCGTAAGAACCGCCAACTCGCCGTCCAGGCGGAGCAGTTGCGGAGGCTTCTGGCGTCCGACCGGAAACCGGTGGAGGCGGCGGAACCGGAGGAGCGGCTGGTGGAGATCGCCGAGGAGCTCGCCGCGATCGAACTGCAACTGCGCGGCACGGAGGGCCCCGGCGCGGCGGCGCTCGCCGACCGCACGGCGAAGGTGCGGCGCACGGTGAACGGCCTGCGGGTGCGGCACGCGGCGTAGGTGTATCGCCCCGGAGGTGTCTGCCGGGAGAGTGTGACGGCGGTGCGGGGCGAGCCTGGGCGACGGACGGCCGTCGGGGCCCGGCGCCGTCGAAGGCCGCGTCGCTCCCCGGGGCGGGCTGCCCCGGGGAGCGACGGTTCCCCCTGTCCACCGGCCGGGTTGTGTGCCCCGCGCACGTGCGCGGGGCGCCGGTTCACTTCTGGTTCAGGGGCAGGGCGATGTCGGTGACCTGCCGCCCGGCCGGGAAGGTGCCGATGCGCTTCGCCGCACCGTTCTGCAGGTTGATGCGGTAGAAGCGGTAGCTGTTGGCGACCCGGAGCGCGGCGTAGCCCGTGTTGACGCCCTCCTTGGGTGCGTAGTAGATGTCGAAGCCCGCGTTGGGACCCGCGTCCACGCCGATGTTTCCGGTGGGAACGAGGGTGCCGGCGTTGGCAGGCGACTGCAGCGACACGAGGTCGTTCACCGTGTCGATGTTGTAAAGGGTGGTGGCGGTCGCGACGTTGAGGTCGTTGTTGGTGTAGGCCGTGCCCGTCACACCGAGCGCGGGGTTGGGCGAGGGGACGTTGGTGAGCACGGTGTCGACGACCGTCCCGCCGACGGCTGCCGTCACGTCATGGCGCAGGTTCTGACCGGTGTCGCTGATGATCCGCAGCCGGTCGACGGCGGGATTGAAGTCCACGCCGAAGTTGGCCCCGGAGAGCGGGACGCTGAGCTGGGAGACCTTGGTGGCCACGGCCGTGCGCGTCCTGACGGTGTAGACGCCGCCGGCGTTGCCGACCGCGTACAGGAGGTTGTCCTGGACGCGGAAGTCGAAGCCGACCAGGGTGGTGTCGCCCTGCAGACCGGTGACGGCGCGCGACGAGGAGATGGAGTCGGGCCGGTCGGACCGGAACTCCACCAGCCGCTGATCGGTGGTCAGCCCGATCACCCGCAGGCCCTTGCCGCCACCGGACCCACCCGATGGGCTGGTCGCGGCGAGGGCCGAGGACGTGGTGGACAGGACCGCAGCGGCCAGCGCTGCACCCAGGACTGCTCTACGCATGGTGTTCTCCACAGGCGTCTGCGCCCGCACTTTCGGGCGACACACCTGCGAGCCAAGCATCAACGGTGGCACGGGGCTCGGCGGAACCGCCCCTGGGCGGGCGCGCGGGTGGCGCCCGCCCGAGGACCCGGCATCGGACCGTGCGCCGGTGTCCGGGCCCAGTCACGGCCGGACGCCGGGCCGGCGTGTACGGCACTCGGGTGAAGCGCGGGCCGGCGACCGCGTGTAGGCCGTGCAGGTGCCGAGCGCACCGGCGCAACCGTGTTCGCGGGTGCAGGTGATCATGGCGTGTCCGGGCCGGCGGGAGCCCGCGGCCGTGCCACGGTGACGGCATCGGCGACGCGAGGCTCGCTCGCCCTGCGCCCATCGGAGGATTCATCGTGAAGACCCTGGTCCCGGCTGTGTCTGCCGCCCTGTCGGCCGCCCTCGTGTGGGGATCCGCCGCCCCCGTGCATGCGGCTGACGCCCCGTCGCCCTCGGCAGCGGAGGCGGAGGCTCCGCGGCAGGCGTACTACCCGAACGTCGACTGGATCGTGTGCGAGATCAACCGGGAACGCGCCGCCCGGGGCCTGCCCGGTCTGCGCGTCTCCGACCGGGCGAGTGAGGTCGGACGCTCGCACGCCAAGGACATGGCGGCCATGGGGCGGCTCACCTCCGTGGGCAGCGACGGCCGCGACCTGCGGTCCCGGATGTCCGACGCGGGGCTGTACTCCGGCCTCATCTCCGAGTCCATGGCGTACGGCTACACCCACGACGGGTACTTCGCGGACAGGGCAACGGACCCGGACCCCGGGAACGGGGTCTACAAGGTCCTGATGAACCGCGGCATCGTGGCCATCGGAATCGGATACGACCGCCGCTACTGGGACGTGAACCTTCTCGGTGCCCACCGCAAGCTGGTGACCAGGGCGCCCGCCGGATGCGGCGTCAAGGCCACGGCCGCGAGGACGCTGCCGGCGCAGGAGGCCCCCGCTTCACCGGCGTCGTGGAGCGGTCCGGTAGTGGCGCGAGGCAGTCGGTAAGGCCGCGGCGAAAGGGGGACGCCCCCGCCCGCCTCGTACCGGGCGTCCCGGTCCCGGCGTGGTCATCCGGGCTTCTCCCGTCCCGCGCCCTGGGCGGCCGTGTGCAGGGCCCGGAGCGCGAGCATCAGCAAACCGATGTCGTCGAGGTACACCGGGTCCGGCAGCAGGTCGACGGGCGACACGGTGTAGAGCACGGCCGCCCAGAACAGGGCCTTGTCCCTGACCGGCACTCCGGCGTCCAGGAGCGCTCTGCGGGCCTTGACCACACGCAGCAGCATCCAGGCGGCGCCGAAGGCCGTGGCGAGGGTGATCGCGCCGAGGATCCACCAGAATGCGCTGCCGTCCATGACGTTCCTTCTACCCCGGCCGGGTCCGGTGAGTCGACCCGACCGCACCGCCCCCGGAGGACGTCACCCCGGCAACGGGAGCGAGCGGGTGCCGACGCGGCCCGGGGCGGTGGCACGTGCGACGAACGGCCGGTGCCGGGGGTGTGCCCCGGCACCGGCCGTGGAGGTGCGGCGGGCGCCTCCGCGGGGACTCCCGTGGAGGCGCTCGCTCACCCGCCCAGCAGGTAGGCCCGTTCCACGGTCTGCCGGACCGTGTTGCCCGCCTTGTCGGAGGCCGTGACCCGCAGGGTCACATACGCGCCCTGCCCCCGGTCGCCCGGCCGCTCGACGGTGGCGGTGAACCGGTTGTGGCCGCGGTCCTTGACGCCGACGCGTCCCTTCCAGGTCCTGCCGTCGTCGAAGGACGCCTCGACCTTGATCTCGACCCCGGCGGGGGCGGCGAGCCCGTCCTGGTTCCTGACGGTCAGGTCGAGGGTGTGCCGCTTCCCGCCGCCGACCGTGTTCGCCAGGCCGGCCGGGACCCCGTAGTCGATCTGGAGGAGAGGCAGCAGCGTGTCCTCGGCCGTGGTGCCCGAGCGGAACGTCCAGGACGTGGAGGTCCTCGTACCGGTCTGCCAGTACTCGGTCTCGCGCTCGGTCGTCAGGTCGAGGCGGTAGCCGGCCTTGCCCGCGGGGACCGGGAAGTTGCCCCAGGCGCCGTCGGACCGTCCCACCTCCTTGCCGTCGCGGAGGAGGACCGCCGACACGGTGTCACCCGCGGGGTAGGTGGGATCGTCCAACGTCCCCGGCGCTCCGGCGCCGCCGATGCCTCCCGGCGCGGCGGGAACCTGCTTGCGGGCCCAGTGGCCGGCCGTCGCGTCGGTGTACTCCGGGATCGCCAGACTGAGCACGTCGCCGTTGCGGACCGAGGGACGGCCCCAGCCGCGCGGGATGGACGGCCGGAGCACCGCCTTGTACCACTCCTCCTTGGCCTTCTCGCCCGCCCCGAAGGCACGGGGGGCGTCACGAAGGCCCGACGTCATCGCCAGGTCCGGGTTCGAGGCGGTGATGAAGTCGACGTAGTGCATCCACTGCGTGTCGCCGGAGGTGACGTACTCGGTGCGGGTCAGCCCCGTCGGCACCCAGCGAGAGGTCTCCCAGCTGTACTTCGCGTAGGGGCGCCAGCTGAAGCGCTGCTCGGCTGTCCACTCCAGGGTGCCGTTGTCCGTGTAGGACGCCTTCACCTGCGCCGTGTTGCGGTCGGAGACGGTGTACGTCACGTCCTGCGGGATCCGGTCCTGCCAGATCGCCCTGATGTCGTACAGGTAGGGGCTCTCGACCGTGCCGGAGATGTCGACGACCGTCCGGTGCTTCTTCATGTACTGCAGCAGTGCCGCGCCGTCGGTCGCGTCCATCCGCATGACGGGGACTGCGGAGCGCGTGTCCGTCGGCTTCCAGCGGGTCCAGGCCAGCATCCCCTCGGGAAGGACGATCACCATGCCCTTGGCGCCCGCCTTCGCAGCCGCCTGCGCGAGGTCGTCGCCGTCCTGCGCGGTGTCGTCGCGGATCACGGCGAGCTTGCCCCGCACTGTGCCGGCCCGCAGGTCCGGCTTCTCCCTGGTCCCCGCGTCCACGGCGACGAGCCGCTCCCCCCGGGGGTCGAACGGTGCGGACCGGGGGACGTAGTGAGGCTCCAGGTCGAGGTCCGTGCCGCGGACCTCGGTCCTGAGCTGGGGAGCGGTCATCTCCCAGCGGGAGTTGAACTCGAACTCGCCCTCGGTCACCTTGGAGGTGGGGTTCACGTACAGGTCGACCGCCCCGCCGCCGTCCTCGTAGTAGGTGGTCAGGGCCTGCACCGCGCCGTCGATCTTCCGGTACATCTGGTACGTCACGTTGTTGCGCCGCTCGGCGGGCTCGGGAGTGCGCACGCGCACCTGCTTGGCCCGGCGGGCGTCCAGGGTCACGGTCGTGTCCCCGGCGACCTTCACCTCGGGCTCCACCACCTGCACCAGCCGCGGGCCGCCGCCGCTCTCGTCCAGCCGCGCTCCGCCGACCTGGTAGGTGCCCTCCTCGACCTCGGCGACCAGGGGGTCCCAGCTGGTGAACCGGACGTCCGTGTCACCTCCGAATACGTTCAGGATGTTCCACCCCCAGGGCTCCCCGTCCGGGCCGTGGGACTTGATGGTGACCTTGTGCATCGGTGCACGCACCACCAGGCTGAGGGTCGTGTGGACCGAAGCACCGCCGGAGGACGTGGCGGTGGCGTAGCCGTAGTAGGAGCCGCGGCCCGCCTTCGAGGGAGCGACGCCGACCGGCACCTCCGCGGTCGCACCCGCGGCGACCCTGACCGTGTCCGCGCCCAGGGACAGCGCCTCTGCGGGGAGCGCCCTGCCGCCGTTGGTGGCCAGCGCGGCGCGCAGGCTCAGCGTGACCTCGTCGTCGGAGTGGTTCGTGTAGCGGATGACGCCGGCCCGCTCCACCGGGGAGCCGTCCCTGCCGAAGGGGCCCAGGGCGACCGTGCCGGTGGCGGTGACGGGGGCGGTGAAGGCCGCCTTGACGTCGACGCGGCCGCCGCCCTGATGGGTCGGCACCTGGCCGGACACCGTACGGGATGTGCTGATCAGCGCGTCCTTGAGCTGCTCGGCGCTCCAGTCGGCGTGCTGCCCGGCGAGCAGTGCCGCCGCACCGGCCACATGAGGCGTGGCCATCGAAGTGCCGTTCGCCGCGACGTAGTAGTCGTCGATCGGAGCACCCATGGTCGTGCCGGCGGCGCGCGCCGCGACGATCCCGACGCCCGGAGCCGTGATGTCCGGCTTGACGGCCTTGTCGCCGAAGCGCGGGCCGCGGCTGGAGAAGGAAGCCAGGGAGTCGTCGCGGTCGACGGCGCCGACGGTGAGCGCGGTGTCCGCCGCACCGGGCGAGCCGACCGTCATGTCGCCCAGCGAGCCGCTGTTGCCGGCGGCGACGACGAAGAGGGCGCCGCTGCTGCGGGTGAGCTCGTCGACGGCGAGACTCATGGGGTCGGTGCCGTCGGTCTCCATGTCGGCGCCCAGGCTCATGTTGACGACCCTGGCGCCCTGGGCCGCGGCCCACTCCATGCCGGCGATGACCTGGGACTGGCTGCCGTAGCCGCTGTCCCCGAGCACCTTGCCGATCAGCAGGTCGGCGTCGGGCGCGACGCCCTTGCGGAGGCCGTTCGACGCGGCGCCGCTGCCGGCGGCGGTGGCGGCGACGTGCGTGCCGTGGCCGAAGCGGTCCTCGGTCGAGCCGCTGTCGGAGAAGTCCTTCGCCTCGGTCACGCGCCCCGCGAGGTCGGGATGCTTCTGGTCCGCACCGGTGTCGAGGACCGCGACCTTGACGCCCTTGCCCCGGTGGCCGGCCGCCCAGGCGGCCGGCGCGTTGATCTGCGCGGTGCTGCGGTCCAGCGTGGGACGCACCTTGTGGTCCAGCCAGACCTTCGGAGTCTCCGCCGCCGTCTTCGCCGCGGACGTGCCGGCCGGAGGTACGAGCCGCTTCCAGAAGGCGACCAGGTCCTCGTCGGCGACACGCAGCGCCCGGGCGTCGATGCTCGGCAGCGTCCGCGGACCTGCGGGCGCCTCGTGGAACTCCGCGAGCGCGTCAGCCCGCTTGGCCGCCGCGCGCGCCGAGCCGTCAGGCGCGGACACGATCAGGGGCAGGGCGTCGGCGTGCGCCTCGTCGTACCCCTGGGCGACGAGTCCCGCGACGTCGAAGAGCCCCGCGTCCAGCCGCCCCGTGCGGACCAACTCCGCAGCGTCGGAGGGCATGACGGTGAGGCCGCCCCCTTCCTCCGTGATCTGGAAGAAGACCTTCCCACGGCCCGGTGCACGCTGCACCGAGGCCGTCTTCCTGCCGTTCGGCGCGTCACTGACGGTGACCCGGTCGCCGGTGATCAATCGCACCGTGCTCGTGCGGTCGTTCGACGCGGGCGTGTGCGCCTCGGTCCCCTGCGGGGACCGCGCGGCAACGGGCGTCATCACGCCCGCCACCACCATCGCCGACATCGAAATCACCGCCCCAAGGCGGATCCGTCTCATTGGTGATTCAGCCTTTCTGTCAATTCCCGATGATCGTCAGGGCACGGCGTCAGTGAGCGGCCGTCAGGGCGGCACGGAACCGGGGGACACAACGTGGGACATGCGAGACGGACGGCGCCCGGCCCCGGCGTGAACCGCGACCGGCCGCCGGCCCTCGAACCCGCCTGTCCGTCCGTCGGAGCACAACTCGAGCCGGTGTGACCCGGCCTCGAGCCGGTGTGAGGGGAGAGGTGGTGGCGCCGCCGGAGGCAGCGGACGAGCCGGCCCCGGGCAGAGCGCCGCCATGAGCAATTACCCCCCGTCCACCTGCGGTTCACGACCCGAGCGAAATCATCAGGCGCACCAACCGGCGTGTCATCCCCTCCCCGGTGGCACAAACGCGTCATGTCAGAACTGCGACACGCACCGCCGTCCGGTCGTTGCGCCCGGGTCGCCGCGGGGGCTTCGCCGGCACGTGTCTCGCCGCTTACAGCCGCGCCCGCCTGAACCCGGATCTGGAGTGGGCGGACGTCCTCGCGCTCGCCGTACTGGCCGGCATCGGCTTCACCGTCGCCCTCCTGATCCGAGGGGACCTGAAGTGCCGCTTCCCGCCACTGCGGTCGACCGGTCCTGCTCCGCCGGGCTGACCGCACAGGGGAACCCCTCGGGGCGCCTGCTCAAAGGCACCGGGCTCGAACGACGACAAGGCCACCACGCCCGATGATATGTTCGATTAATGAGCGCAGCAGGAAGCAGCAGGACGGCGGGACACGGCGCCCCCCGGGAAGTCGATGCCCGTGACGCCGGGGCCTGGTCGGACGTGGCCGGGATTCCAGCGGACCTGCTGGCGGCGAAGGAACTCGTGTACGACCCGAGCGGGTTCACGTGCTCCCTCCCCGTACTCGAAGCGGAGAGCGCCGACTACGGGGCGTGCGCGTTCACACTCGACGGCCTCTCGGTCAGATTCCGCACGGCCAAGACGACGCCGGCGAAGGCCGGTCAGTTCGTGACGGTGTGGAAGAGGCACGCAGGCGGGCCGATCCAGCCCTTCGACTCCGAGGACGACGTGGACCTCCTCGTCGTCGGCGTGCGTGAGGGCCGGAGCCACGGACAGTTCGTGTTCCCGCGGGACGTGCTCTGCGAGCGGGGCGTGTTCGCCCGCGAGGGCTCCGGAGGCAAGCGGGCTTTCCGCGTGTATCCGCCCTGGGTGACGACGACCAGCCGGCAGGCCGGCAGTTCGCAGAGGTGGCAGACGAACCACTTCCTCCCCCTGCCTGCCACCGGGACCGCCGACGCCGACCGGGCCCGCTCGCTGTACCACGCGCCCCGCACATGACCCACCGGATCCCGGCCCCGTCGAGGAACGCCCCCAGGGTCCCCCTTACCGCGCTGTCGGCGTGAGCCGCTTTTCGAACCAGTGGTGGGCATAGGGCTCGTCGTTGAAGGCCGGGACCTCGGTGTACCCGCTGTCGCGGTAGAGGCGAGTGGCCGCTTCCAGCGCCCTGTTGGTGTCGAGCCGCACCAGATCGCAGCCGTGCCGGGCGGCTCGCTCCTCGAGTTCGGCCAGGAGGCGCCGGGCCAGGCCGAGCCCTCGGGCGCGGGGGCAGACCCACAACCGCTTGATCTCGGCGGGCGCTCCGGACGGCAGCTTGAGCCCGGCGCAGCCCACCGGCTCGCCGTGCAGCCGCGCCACGAGGAACAGTCCGTGTGGCGCGCGCAGTTCGCCCGGGTCGGGCAGCAGGCTGTTCGCGGGGTCGAAGCCGCCGTCGAAGAGCTCCCCCAGTTCGGCGGCGTAGGACCGCAGGCAGTGCGCGGCGTCGGGGTGGTCCGGGTCGAGCACCGCCAGGGAGACCGTCGAAGCGGTCAGCAGCCGCCCGACCTCGGCCATGGCCGAGGTGAGCCGCTCCCGCTGCCGGGCGTTGAGCGGGGCGAGGAGCGATGCGGCGAGTGCGTCGCTGCGGTCGTCGAGAAGAGCGCGTTCCTGCCGCCCGGCCTCGGTCAGCCGGACGGTGCGTACCCGCCGGTCGCGGGGGTGGGGCTCGACGGCTACGAGGCCGTCGCGTTCGAGCGCCCTCAGCAGCCTGCTCACGTACCCGGAGTCGAGGCCGAGCCGGTCTCGCACGCCGCGGACGTCGTGCGTGCCCCCGTCGCCGATCTGCCAGAGCAGCCTGGCCTGCCCATAGGGCCGCGCGCCGCCCAGATAGTGGTCGTGCAGCACTCCCACACGCTCGGCGACGGTCCGGTTGAAACGCCGTACCTGCTCCACCTGCCCCTCGTCCATCCTCTGACCTTAGTCAGAGGATCTCCGCCGGGCAAACCGGACCGCGAGGAGCCCGCGTGACGGTCTCCGGCGGAGATGCACGGCCCCTGTGCGAAGGAGCCGCCCGCGCGGGCTGCCGGCTGCGCGGGCGGCGGCTCCACCAGAACCTGAATCGCGGTGCGCAGGCATGTGCGAGACGCTGGGACGCAGGAGTGCCCCGCAACGGCGACGGCCGCGGGGAAGCGCGCCGACTGCGGCGACGCATGTCCTGGCCCGACACCCGCACCGAGCAAGGAAGGCGGGCTGTGATGAGCGATCCCGATACGGGCCCCGCCGGGCGGAGCCACGGCGAGACGGCCCCGCTTTCGGCGATACGGCTGAACGTCAACGACCAGGTGCGGCGGCTCGAGGTGGATCCGCGGACCTCCCTCCTCGACGCACTGCGCGAACACCTGCGGCTGAGCGGGACGAAGAAGGGATGCGACCACGGTCAGTGCGGTGCCTGCACCGTGCTGGTCAACGGCCGTCGCGTCAACTCCTGCCTGTCGCTGGCGGTCATGCACGAGGACGACGAGATCGTCACGATCGAGGGCCTGGGCGATCCCGACCACCTGCACCCCATGCAGCGCGCCTTCGTCGAGAACGACGGATTCCAGTGCGGCTACTGCACCCCGGGCCAGATCTGCTCGGCGGTCGGGATGCTCGCCGAAGTGGCGGCGGGCTGGCCCAGCCACGCCACCACCGACGTGGCCTCGCCGCAGATGGCTCTGACCGACGAGGAGATCCGCGAGCGGATGAGCGGCAACATCTGCCGGTGCGCCGCCTATCCGAACATCGTCGCGGCCATCCGCGGCACGGCGGAAGGCGGCACGCAATGAGGTCTTTCACCTACGAACGGGCCACGGACGCACGGGCCGCCGTCGCCGCGGTGTCCCGGGACGGCGCGAAGTTCATCAGCGGCGGCACCAATCTGCTCGACCTGATGAAGCTGGACATCGAGAAGCCGAGCCATCTCGTCGACATCAGCCGGCTCCCGCTGCGGGACATCGAGGAACTCCCGGACGGCGGGCTGTACATCGGCGCCCAGGCGGCCAACTCGGAGGTCGCCGCCGACGCCCGGGTGCGCACCCGCTATCCGGTGCTGTCGGAGGCGCTGGTGTCCGGTGCGTCGGGCCAGTTGCGCAACAAGGCGTCCACCGGGGGAAACCTGCTGCAGCGCACTCGCTGTCCCTACTTCTACGACACTGCCGCGGGCTGCAACAAGCGCGATCCCGGATCCGGATGCTCGGCGATCGGCGGGTTCAACCGGATTCACGCGATCCTCGGCGCCAGTGAGTCCTGTATCGCCACGCACCCCTCGGACATGGCCGTCGCCCTGGCCGTGCTGGATGCGGAGATCGAACTGCTCGACGCCGATGGGGCGGTGCGCCGAGTCGCCATCGCCGACTTCCACCGGCTGCCGGGCGACACGCCGCACATCGAGACCGTGCTGCGGCCCGGCGAGATGATCACGGGCGTCCTCCTGCCCGCGCCCCCGCCGGGACGGCAGCGGTACCGCAAGGTGCGCGACCGGGCGTCCTACGAGTTCGCGCTGGTCTCCGTGGCGGCCGTGGTGTCGACGACCGACCGGGGGACGATCGACGAGGCGCGGGTGGCGTTCGGCGGTGTGGCGCACAAGCCCTGGCGGTCCGCCGAGGCGGAGGCCGCGCTGACCGGCCGTCCCGCCACGATGGACACCTATCGCGCCGCCGCCGAGGCCGCGATGCGCGACGCGGTCGGACAGGGGCACAACGACTTCAAGATCGAACTGGCCAGGCGCACGTTGTGCCGCACGCTGGCGCAGGTGGCTGGGGCGGCCGAGCCCGGGGCGGGCTGAATGCGGGGCGGGCTGAATGCGGGGCCAACCGAGTTCCGGGGGAACCGAGGAGGCGAGATGATCGGGCACGCTGTGGACCGCGTCGACGGCCCGCTCAAGGCCACCGGCCGTGCCGCCTACGCCTACGAGCACTGGGAGGCCGGCCGGCCGCTGTACGGCTTCATCGTCGGCGCGACGATCGGCAAGGGCCGCATCACCCGGATCGACACCGAGGACGCCGAGGGCGCACCCGGCGTGCACCTGGTGATGACCCATCTCAACGCCCCCGTGCAGGGCCCGCGGGACGAGTCCGTTTCCTTCGAGTACTGGCGCGCCCAGCCGGAGCTCACCGGCCCGGACGTCCACCACTACGGCGAACCGGTGGCCCTCGTCGTCGCCGGGACCCTCGAGCAGGCCCGGGCGGCGGCCGACCTCGTCGAGGTCGAGTACAGCACCGGGCGGGGACGTTTCGACTTCGGCGAGTACGAGGACGACGTCTACATCCCGAAGGTGGTCAACGCCGGTCTCCCGACCGACACCGAGGTGGGCGACTTTCAGGCCGGGTTCGACAACGCCGAGGTCAAGGTCGACCAGCACTACACGACGCCGTACGAGTTCTCGTTGCCCATCGAACCCAACGCGTGTCTCGCGGAACCGCGCGGCGAGGACCTGGTCGTCTACGTCAGCTCCCAGATCGTCAACGCGGCCCGGGCCTCGGTCGCCGCCACGCTCCGGATGAACCCCGAACGCGTCCACGTCGTCGCCCCCTTCGTCGGCGGGGGGTTCGGCTCGAAGCTGGGCATCCACTCCGAGACGATCCTGGCGGCGCTCGCCGCTCGCACGCTGAACCGCCCGGTCAAGGTCGCGATGACCCGCCAGCAGGTCTTCCAGCTCGTCGGCATGCGCCCCATTTCGAGCCAGCGGGTCCGGCTGGGCGCGGAACGCGACGGGCGGCTGACGGCGATCGCCCACGACGTCACCATGCACACCAACCCCGACATCGAGTACGCCGAGCAGACCGCCGCCACCACCCGCAGCCTCTACGCCGCGCCCCACCGGTTGACCAGCCACCGGCTGGCGGCGCTCGACCTGCCACGCGGAACGGACGTCCGCGCACCGGGCGAGGCTCCGGGCATGCTGGCGGTCGAGTCGGCGATGGACGAGCTGGCCGACGCGCTCGGGATGGACCCGGTCGAACTGCGGATCCGCAACGAGCCCACCGTCGATCCCGAGCGAAACGTGCCGTACAGCGACCGCCACCTGGTCGACTGCCTTCGCGAAGGCGCGCGCCGGTTCGGATGGGAGAACCGCCCGGCCACCCCTGCGAGCGTGCGCGAGGGCCGGTGGCTGATCGGCTACGGCATGTCGGCGGCCATCCGCGGGCATTTCCAGGGGCCGACGGCGGTGCGGGTGCGGCTGGAAGCGGACGGCACCGCCGTCGTCCGGACGGACATGACCGACATCGGGACCGGCACGTACACGATCCTGACGCAGGTCGCGGCCGAGGGGCTCGGACTGCCGCTCGACCGGGTCCGGATCGAGCTCGGGCTCTCCGATCTCCCCGCCAGCTGGGGGTCCGGCGGCTCGTGGGGCGCCACCAACTCGTGCACCGCGACACATCGGGCGTGCATGGCCCTGCGCGAGAAGCTGCTGGAGGCGGCCCGCGGCGACGCACGCTCCCCGCTGCACGGACTGAGCCCGGCCGAGGCGGTGTTCTCCGACGGCGACGTCGGCATCGGCGGCGCGACCGAGACGCTCGGCGAGATCGTCGCGCGCAGCCATCCCGAGGGCTTGGAGGCGGAGGGCCAGGTCCGCTACATGGGCGACGAGCCGAACTACTCCGACTACTCGATCAACACCTACGGGGCCCATTTCGCCGAAGTGGGCGTCGACGCCGACACCGCCGAGATACGTCTGCGGCGGATGCTCGGCGTGTTCTCGGTGGGCCGCGTGTTCAACCCGAAGACGACCCGCTCGCAGCTGATCGGCGGCATGGTCTGGGGCGTCGGCGCGGCCCTCGAGGAAGAGGCCGTCGTCGACCCGCGTTCCGGCGCCTTCGTCAACCGGGATCTCGCGGGATACCTGGTGCCGGTCCACGCCGACATCACCGACGTCGACGCCGTGGTCCTGGACGGCTATGACGACAAGGCCAACGTGCTGGGCGCGAAGGGCGTGGGCGAGGTGGGCATCTGCGGGGCCGGTGCGTCCGTGGTGAACGCGGTGTTCAACGCCACCGGCGTGCGTGTGCGCGACTTCCCCGTCACCATCGAGAAGGTGCTGCCCGGCCTGCCGCCGCTGGACGCCTGAATCGAGGGACGCCGGTGCCGGTGCGCTCGCAGGGGCGGGGGCGCCGGGGGGTACCCCGACCGTGGCCCCCGGGCCGTCGCCCGGGACCGGCACGAGGGCGAGGCGAGGGGCCCCCGGTCGTGGCGCGGCGTTGTGCGCCGGCCGCGCCGCCGGGCCCCGGTGGCGGTCGGGGACGCGAACGGGTGATCTCCCTCGGCGCCCGGTCTGCCTCACCGGGGCAGCGGTTACGCGTGCCGACATGAACGAAACGATTCATCCTCTCCGTGTGCGTACCGCTCTGCCCGCTTGTCTCCTCGTCTGCTCCGCCCTGCTGGTCACGGGCTGCGGCAGCGACGGGGGCACCAAGGGGCCGGCGTCGGTCGCGACCCCGGCTGCTCCGACCGGCATGAGCCCCACCGCCTCTCCGAACCCCACCGGCACCGGGACGCGCCTCACCGACGACCAGGCCCAGCGCATGGCGCTGGTGCAGGCGGCCAAGGTCCCCTGGGACAAGGCCGCCGGCACGGCGACCGGCGCCGTCGCCGGGAGCGAGTTGGTCGCGATCGAACTGCGGCGCTACGAGGGCGGTGCCACCGCCTCTCCTGCGCCGAGCCCGGGCAGCCCCGAGTGGGCCGCCGAAGTGGCCGGCCAGAACGGCACGGTGCACAGGGTCCTCGTGGACGCGGTGTCGGGCAGCGTGCTCCGGTCCCAGGCCGAGACCGATCAGGACGCCGACGACATGCGCGAGCTCACCGACCGTCTGACCAAGGCCCAGGTGACGCCGGAGCAGGCGGTGAAGACGGCGACGGGGAGGAAGCAGGGAACCGTCACCGACGTCCACCTCGACAGCGAGGACAACACGCTCGTGTGGTCGGTCGACCTCGTCAACGAGCAGGACTGGAGCAAGACGGCCTTCGACATCGACGCGGCCAGCGGCGAGGTCCTGCGGGAGCAGGTGGACAAGGACTGACCCTCCGCCCGGTCCGTGGACCGGGGGCCTCCCGGTGCACGGGCGGGGCGCTCGCCGAAGCGGGCCGAGACGGAAGCGGGCCGCGGAGGCGCCTTCGGCAGGCACCTCCGCAGCCCCTTGCCGGCCCGCGCGGACGGCGCCGGCCCTGGTCCCGCCGGGCGGACGCGGACCGACGGCGGTCCTTCGGCCCGCCGGTCCGCCGGCGTGTCACAACGTCGTCACCGGCGGGTGCTGCGCTCGCCCGGTACCGGAACCCCTTCCTCGGTCACGTACTTGGTGCCGTCGTCGTACTTGGTGACGGTGAAGGCGTCGAGCACCTCGCCGACGCCCTTGTCGGTGGTCGACCTGTCGTCCCACTTCGCCGCCACCAGGGCCTCGTAGCGGAGCTGGTTCTTCGAGACCCGGATGCCCTGGAACGTCGAGGTGTGTCCGGCGCGCACGACCTCGGTGGCGCCGTTGCGCCTCCAGACGCTCTCGCCCTCGGGAGCCAACTCGTAGTACTTCGGTCCGGACACTGCGACGGTGTAGACCGGCCCGGTGGTCACGCCCGGGGTGCCGGTGGCGTCCGAGTCGACGTACCCGCGGGAGTACACGTGGTCGTGGCCCATCAGCACCAGGTCGATGTCGTTGCGCTGGAAGACCGGCAGCCAGGCGTCCCGGACCGGCTTCTCGTCCCGCCCGGCGGCGGAGGAGAACACCGGCTGGTGGAAGACCGTCACCGCCCACTTGTTGGGGTTGTTCCCGAGGACACCGTCCAGCCAGCGGCTCTGGAGGTCGAGCCACAGCTTCTCCGGATCGGGGCAGTCCTGGCTGCACGCGGGCAGCCACGGCGGCGTCATCAGAGAACGGGCGTCACCGGTGCTGGCGTTGAGGGTGATGAACCGCACGCCCTGGTAGTCGGTGTAGTACGCCGTCTCCGCGATCACCTTGGCCATGTGCGCCTCGTAGACCGCACGCTGCCGTGCCGCAGGGGTGGTACCGGCGGCCTTGCCGGGGCGCGGACCGTCGGACGGGAACTCGAAGGTCGACTTCCAGGTGCGCAGGAAGGAGTCCCCCGAGTACTCGTGGTTGCCCGGGGCCGCGATGACGTTGGTGGTCTGGCTGTAGCCGTCCATGGCGGCGAACCAGTCGCGCCACTCGCTGTCGTTTCCGCTGGAGTTGATCAGATCGCCGGCGTTGACGCTGCCGACGGCGTCCGGGTAGCGGTCGTACGCCTGCTTCACCACCGGCGCCCACTTCGAGGCCAGCTCGTTCTGCGCGTCGCCGAAGTAGAGGAAGGTGAAGTCCTCGCCGGGCCGGCGGGCGGTGGTGAAGGTGTGGACCGGGCCGACCCACGAGCCGGTGCCGACCTGGTACTCGTACTTCGTGCCCGGGCGCAGCCCCGTCATCACCGCGGAGTGGGTGCGGCTCGGGACCCCGGCGGCGACCAGCTCCTCGTTGGCCCGCGCCGGGACGGTGCGCCACGTGCGGTCGCCGGGCCGGCGCACCCGCACCTCGCCCGCGGTCACCGCGGCGCCGGTGCGCCAGGTGACGGCCTGCGAGGCGTGCGGCGTACCGGTCGGAGTGAGCACGATCCGCTCGGGAGTCGTGCCGGGGACCTCCAGATCCCGCTTGGTGGTGAGCGCGACGTCGAAGATGTGCATGATGCCGCGGTCGGTGCCCTGGGGAAGGACGACCGAGGCGACGCGCTTCGACGGGTCGAGGAGCCGGGGCACGGTGCCGAAGACCTTGGTCTCGACCGTGTCGCTGCCGCCCGCCGCCCGGTTGCGGCCGACGGTGGTCACCAGTGGGGTGTTGCCGAACTGGTAGGTGGTGCCCGGGGTCCAGTCGGTCAGCTGGACGCCGACGTCCTGGGTGGACCCGTCGGTGTACTCGACGACCGCTGTTCCCTGGGAGGGTCCGTTGGTGGCCAGGCCCAGGAACGAGATCCCGGTCGCCCGGACGTTGCCCATGGGGACGCGCTGGCCGTGCGGAATCCAGTTGTCCGGCTGCCCGGGCTCCGTGTCCGGCCAGGTGAAGGTGACGCCGGTGTCGCCGTGCCGGACGGGCGCACCCGGGGCTGCGCCCGCCCCCGCCAGGCGGTTGCGGGACAGGGAGTTGTCGCTCAGGTCCAGCGAACCGGTGTTCCCGGCGCCGTCCGGCGTCGTGCCGGTGTTGTTGCGGGCGTCGCTTCCATCGGTGTACGACGGCGGCACGTCCGCCTCCCGTGCGCCCCAGGTGCCCCGGCGCGCCGACATGGTCAGGCGCAGCTCACCGCCCTCGCGGGCGAAGCCCTCGCCGAGCCAGGAGCGTGTGACGGTCTTGCCGTCGACCTTCATGCCGGTGATGTACGGCATGGTGGCGCCACCGGGCGACCGGACGTCGATGCGCCGCCGGCTGCCGGCGCTGTCGACCACGACCCGGTCGAACCTGGGCCCGGTCACGAGCAGGTCGGCGGTGCCGTGAACGGCCGGGTACAGGCCGATGTTGGCCCACACGTACCAGGCACTGAGCGAACCGAGGTCGTCGTTGCCCGGCAGACCGGACGGGGTCGTGCCGTACATCTCCGCGGAGGCGCGGCGCAGTGCGTCCCTCGCCAGGTCGGGCCGGCGCAGCCAGTGGTGGACGTACGGGGCCCCGAAGCTCGGCTGGTTGCTGAGGTAGGCGCCGCGGGTGTTGTACACACCGGCGTCGAGGGCGCCGAGGTGCTCGTCCAGTGCGAGTGCGGCCGCTTCCGTACCGCCGCGCTTCTCGATCAGTGTGCCGATGTTGTGCGGGACCATCCAGCCGTACTGCCAGCCGGTGGCCTGCTCGAACTGGTCGCCCCGCTCACCGAGGTTGAAGCCGCGGTCGAAGCCGTTGCGGTCCCTGGGGCGAATGTGGCGGCTCTGGTCGTCGAAGACGTTCTGCCAGTTCTGCGCCCGTTGCATGAAGCGGTCGTACGTCTTCTTGTCGCCGAGGCGTTTCGCGAGCTGGGCGATGCCGAAGTCGTCGATCGCGTACTCGAGCGTCTTGGAGGTCGCGGCGTCCTGCTTGCGGTTCTCGACGAACCCGACGCTCGTGTACTGGTAGCCGTGGCGGCGCAGGGTGCGGTCGGCCGGCAGGCTCTGCGTGTCCTTCATGGACTGCAGCGCGGCCCGCCGGTCGTAGTCGGTGCTGCCGAAGGCGTCGATCGAGGACAGCAGCGACTGCAGCGAGTCGCCGCTCATCTTCTGCTGGGGCTGGTTCAGGTGGGGCCAGTTGGGCCACTTCCCGGTCTGGCCCACCATCTCGACGATGGACTGGTTGATGTCGCTGCCGACCTTCGGGAAGAGCAGCGCGACGAGCTGGGCCTGGCTGCGGTAGGCGTCCCAGCCCGCGTAGGTGACGTAGTGGTGGCGTCCCCCGGCGACCTTGTGGACCTTGCCGTCGTAGCCCTGGTACTCGCCGTTGACGTCGTCGAAGGTGTTGGGGTGCAGCAGTGCGTGGTAGAGGGCGGTGTAGAACTTGGTCCGCTCCTCCTTCGTGCCGCCCTCGGTCCGGACGGTGTCCAGGGCGTCGCGCCAGGTCCGCTCGGCCGCCGTGCGCACCTGGCCGAAGGTGCGCGTGCCCACCTCGTGGGCGGCGTTCATCGCCGCGTTGGCGGTGCTGACGTAGCTCAGACCCACCGTCGCGGTGACCTTGGCGCCCTTGTCGAAGACGAGGTACGTGCCGGCGTCGTGCCGGGCCTCGCCGCCGCGTGCGGTGGCGGAGCCGGGTGTGACCGTGCCGCCCTTCCACGTGCCGTAGGACCTGACGGGCTTGTCGAAGGAGGCGGAGAAGTAGGCGCGGTAGCGGCCGCCCTCGTCGCAGACCGACGCTGCCTCCACCCATCCCTCGACGGTGCCGCCCTTGACGGTCACCTCGCTGCCGAAGACCCGGTTGTTGGAGCCGGCCACGTCGAGGATGAGGGTGGAACCGTCCTTGTCGGGGAAGTCGAAGCTGCTGACCGCTGTACGGGTGGCGGCCGTCAGTTCCGCTGTGACATCGTTGTCGAGCCCGACGGAGTAGTACCCGGGATCCGCCTTCTCGCGGGCGTGGTCGAAGCCGAGGTAGTAGTCGGTGACGCCGCTCGCCGGGCTGGTCGGCAGCGCACCGTCCGGCAGGGCGCCGGTGTACGGTGTTCTGGGTGGTGTCGAGCCGGGTGCCGATGAACGGGTCGACCGCGTCGAACGCGCCGATCGCGGAGGGCTTCTCGGCCACGGCCGCGGAGGGCGGCACGACGGCGAGAGCGCTGAGGGCGAGCACGACCGCGGTGAACCGGCGGCGGCCCGGCGGGAAGGAGCGCGGACGCTTCGGCAGCGTCCGCGCGAATGAAGTCCACATCGGGGATGCGGCGCCTTTCGGGATGAGTAGGCGTCACCGGGGGTGACGTTCACAACGGAGTCACACTCGGAGCGCCGTCGTTCGCCCGGGAGGCGCCGGGGGGACGGTTTCGTGAACAGCGCGCGAAGGGTGGGGTGGATGCCCGCACCTGCAGCCTGACCAACCCGTTGCGCGGCAGGTGCAGCACAGTGTCGCTCAGCCTTACCGAGGTTTGGACGGCCGGGTCGTCCGAGCGCCTGAATCCTTGCGTTCCGCAAGCAGGAACAGGACCGCAGCGGCGGCGATGCACCCGAAGCCGACGCTCATGCATGCCATGACCGTCTCGACGGAGGCGTCAGCGATCCGAGGGCCGCTGTTTACCAGCATGAGGGCGTAGATGCACAGCACGCCGTAGGCGCGAAGCCGCATGCCTGCCTGTCGCTCGCGCATCCACGACGGTGTCCACCCGGCCAGGATCGCCACCGGCACCGGCAGCACGACCACCGTGGACACTGCCAGCGCGATCCAGTGGTACAGCGGATTGCCGTTCACCCCGGCCCCCTTGTCGTAAGCGGTCACCAGCCTACGGAGGATCGGCGAGGCACGTCCATGCCGAGCACCGCGAGCTTCCGGCGAACCTGCTCCGGTCGGAGTACGGGACGATCGATGGCGTTGCGGATGCGCCGACCACCGGGACGGCACCCGTCGATCAGCCGTCCCCGGAGCCCGCTCCATAAGCCGCGGCGATGTCCTCGGACGTCGCCCAACGGCTGTACGTGGGCGACTGGGGCCAGCCGTCGGGCGAGTCCTGCCATTCCTCCTGCCGCCCGTACGGCAGTACGTCGATCAGCGCGAAGGTGTGGCTGAGCTGCTCGGTGCCCCGGCCGTTGGTGTGCCAGGTGCGGTAGACCGTGTCGCCGTCGCGCAGGAAGACGTTGACCGCGAATCCCGCGTCGGGGGGCGCACCGACGTCCGCTCCGAACGAGCTGTCGGCGGTCGAGTACCACGTCATCCGGTTGCCGACCCGCTTCTTGTAGGCGAGTGCCTCTTCGATCGGCCCCTGGGTGACGATGACGAATCGCGCGTCGTAGTTGTCCAGGAACTCCAGACGGGTGTACTGCGAGGTGAACCCCGTGCAGCCTGAGCACTGCCATTCCTCGCCCGCGAACCACATGTGGTTGTAGACGACGAGTTGCCTCTTGCCTTCGAAGACGTCCGCGAGCCGAACGGGGCCGTCCTCGCCCTCCAGGATGTAGTCGGGCATCTCGACCATCGGCAGCCGGCGACGCTCGGCGGCGATGGCGTCGAGCTCCCGGGTAGCGGCCTTCTCGCGGACCCGCAGCGCCTCGAGCCGGCGCTCCCAGGTCGCGGCGTCGACGACGGGTGGCAGTGCGTGGGTGGTCATGGTCCCCTCACAGAGCTCGTGCGCGGTTTCGCTGGTACATGAGGTGGACCGCACCCGGCCCCGGAACTCATCGGTCGCGGTGGAACGAATTCGCCGGACCCGGCGGCATCCTCCGGCGCACTCCGTCCCGAGGGCGTCAGCGGGGGCGCGGCTGCGGCCGGACGATCGGACCTCGCAGTCGTCCGTGGGCAGTGTGCGACGAGGGTGCGCGGTCGCTGCGCGGAAGCGGCCGGACGCCGCACGGGGCTCCGGGCGCGCCGTGCGGCCGGCGGCCGTGCGGCCGGCGCTGTCGCCGATGCGGCTGGGATCGCAGGCCCGGCCAATGGGAGAGGTCCGCTTCGCCCGGGCTACGGGTTTCGTGCGTCGGCGAGTTTGTCGAGTTCGCGCATCGCTTCGGCGTGGGCGCTCATCCGGCGACTCACACTGCCGCTCGTGAAGAGCGCCACGCCGACGACCGAAACCGGCACGGACAGCCCGAGGACGGCGACGGCTTCGGGCCAGTCGCGTTCGTTCTGGCACCAATCACTGCGCTGCAGGCCCTCGTTGGCCGTACCGTAATCGGTCAGCAGCCGTGACTCGCATTCTGCGGGATTCCGGTCGTCGGGCTCCTCGTCGACCTGGTACGGCGTGAGGAGCAGCAGGGCGCACCATGCCCACTGGAGCGTCGCCACGGCCAACAGACCGATTCCCCAGGCCCGTATCCGGCCGGCCCGGTCGCGGAAGTCGAGGTCGTACTCACGTGATCGCATGGCGGACGAATCTACCAACGGCCCTTCGCCGCGTGACGCGCGCACCGTGCTCGCTCGAAGTGACCGAGGACGGCTCACCGGGGGCTGCCCCCGTAGCGCGTGCAGAGTGCGGCCGTCAGTGCCGGCGACGCCCCGCCCGCCGTCCGAGGCGGCGGCAGGCGGGGACAGCGGCGAGGACGTAGGCGCAGTTCCAGGAGAGCTGAAACCCTTCGCGGCCCACAGTGGGGTCTTCCGGGACGATGCGGCCCTGGCCGTCCTCGTAGGCGTTGGCGACGTGCAGCATGTTGCCGGGTTCGCCCGTTGTGACGATGGCGTCCACCCGGTGCCGGACTCGAAGGTCGCCTTCCTGCTCGCCACTGAGGACCGCACCTTCTTCTCGAACGGCTCGACCACCGCCGGTGCCCCGGGTGGCATCGTCCGCCGGGAGCCGAGCCCGCCATGCCGCAGCGGTCGGCTTCGCCGCTCCCCTGCGGGCACACTCCGCTGCGGCCGCCACTCCCCTGCGGTCAGCTTCGCCCGACGCTGCCGTCAGGGCCTGGCGTGCTGGGCAGGACACGCGCGATGAGCAGCGCGACGTCGTCGTGATCGCCGGGATGGCGCAGGCTTCGCAGGAGCAGGTCGCAGGTGTCGTCCAGGGCGCGTCCGGGCTCGTCCAGGAGGGCGAGCAGGTTCGTCAGGCACGCGTCGATGGGCTGGTCCCGTCTCTCCACCAGTCCGTCGGTGTACAGGACGAGCTGGTCGCCCGGGCCCAGGGCGAGGGTGACGGATTCGAAGGTGCCGCTGCCGACTCCCAGGGGGGTGCCGGTGGGCAGGTCGAGCAGCTTCCGTGTCCCGTCGGCGCGAAGGACGGCGGCGGGCAGGTGGCCCGCGAGCGCGATCCGCGACTGGGCGGTGTGCGGGTCGTAGACCACATAGGCGCAGGTGGCGATGGTTTCCTGTTCGAGCTCCTCGGTGATGCGGTCGAGGTGCTGGAGGACCTGCGCGGGGTCGAGGTCCAGGCCGGCGAGCGTGCGGGTGGCGGTGCGGAGCTGTCCCATCGTCGCGGCGGCACCGACGCCGCTGCCCATGACATCGCCGACGACGAGGGCCGTCTTGTCGCCGCCGAGCGCGATGACGTCGAACCAGTCGCCGCCGATCTCCACGGCGGCCCGGGCGGGCCGGTAGCGGGATGCGACCGCCAGACCCGGGCCCGGCTGCGGCGAGGGCGGCAGCAGGCTGCGCTGGAGGGTGAGCACCGTGCGTCGTTGTTCCTGCACGGCGCGGTGCCGCTCGGTGACGTCGACACTGGAGGTGACCACGCCCAGGACCGATCCGTTTGGCGCTTCGAGCCGGTGGAAGGAGATCGACCAGGCATGCTCGTTCTCGGGGTCCGCCGGGGTCCGGCCGACCGTGTACTGGTCCAGGACCGGGGTTCCGGTCTCGAGGACGTCGCGCATCGTGGCTTCGAAGGAGGGGTCCAGGAAGGGCAGCACCTCGTGCACGTGCCGGCCCACGTGCTCGGCGGCGGGCACGCCGTTCATGCGTTCCTCCGCCGGGTTCACCGAGATGTAGCGGAGGTCGGTGTCCAGTACTCCCAGGCCGATCGGCGACTGCGACACCAGGCGGGCGGACAGCGCCAGGTCGCGCTCGAGCTGCCGTAGCGTCGTCTGGTCCGCAGCCAGTCCCAGGGCGTAGTAGTCGCCCTGGTCGTCCATGAGCCGCATGTTGCGGAACTCCACGAGCCGGGTGCCGCCGTCCTTGTGCCGTACGGGAAAGACCCCGGCCCAACTGTCGCCGCGCTCCATGACCTGCGCGAACAGTTCGATGACGAACTCCAGGTTCTCCTCGTGGACCAGCAGGCGGGCCGCGAACTCGCCCAGCGCCTCCTCCGCGCTGTATCCGAACAGGCTCTCTGCCTGTGGGCTCCAGAGATCGATCCTTCCCTCGGCGTCGAGGAGGACGGCCGCCACGCTCAGCAGGTCGAGCAGGCCACCGGAGGCGGTCGTGCCGGCGTCCCCCAGCGTGGGATCGGTCCAGGACCTGGCCACACCCATACCAGTCCTCCTCACAGCCCACACCGCGACCTGCGCAGTAGCGTGCGGCCCGGGCCCGGCCGGGGCACTCGGCCGCAGCCCCATCGTCCCCCCGAATGGGTCCCCCGTGCAGCCTCGCGGCCGCGAGCCCGTCGGTGCGGCATCCGCGCCCGGACGCCTCGCCCTGATCGGCGACGGGCGTGAAGCCAGGCGGAGGGGCGTTGGCGTCCGGCGCCGCATGCCGGGAATCCGGCGGTGCGTGTTGGACGGGCAGGGCCCGCCGCCGGCACTCGCGACCCCGCGTTCCCTACGGTCCACGGACGGTGACTCGGGCTGCGTGGCCGGCCGGGCCTGTGCCGGTCGGCAGCCCCTGGTGGGAACGCATGCCCGTCCGACGCCGTTGCCCTGGGCCGCTCTCCCGCCCCTGAGCACGGCACGGACACAGTATCGGGCAGAGCGCTGGAGGGGTCTCTCGGGCAAGGTCCCCGAGAGACCCCTCCAGCGCGAGGGTGCTGCCCGCCTCGACGCCCGCGGATCCATGCACCCGTCGCAGGACGACCGACGGAGGCGATCAACTGGCGGAGGCGTTCCAGAGCGCCTCCGCGAACCCGACCGGGACCGTCAGGGGCAGGGATGCTCCTTGCCCTTCGGGCCCCACCTGGTGCGTTCGTCGCCACGGGCGACCGTGCCGCACAGCAGCTCCGTCACGGGCTCGCCGTCCCGGCCCCGCAGCACCGCGAGGAGCTTGCCCTCCGTCAGCCGTCCGCCGCTCGCCACGCCGTGTGCGTCGATGTGGCCCGTGGCGCCGTCGAAACCGCCGCCGCCCAGGCCCTGGTAGAGCACGCCCTGCACCAGCCCGCGGTCCAGGCGGTCGTCATGGCCGCCGGTGGTGCGCCAGGCCTGATCTATGCCCTCGGCGAGGTAGCGCAACGCGTCCCAGGCGAGCGCGACATGGCCGTCCTCGCGCATGGCCCTGTTCCTGGCGCTGCGGTCGCCGCCGTACGCACGGTCGTACGCGGCGAGGAAGGCCGCCGCCTCCGGGCTCTCCGCCGCCAGCGTGGGTGCGTAGCCGTGCGAGACGTAGAAGAGGGACAGTCCCTTGAAATGGTCCCAGGGACGCTGGTCGTCCGTGAGGGCGTTGGTGACGTCGTCTCCCGCGAGCACGCTGATCTTCGGGCAGCCGCCGGACATGTGGGAGATCTCGGCCAGGAACAGCTGGAACTGGCTGGCCCGTGCGGACCACACCACCGCCGTCCGCGGTTCCTCACTCACCGCACGGCACACCTCACGGGCCAGGTCCTCGACGGTCGGGATCGGCCGGCCGCCGAGTGCGCCCGGTATCGGGTCCGGCTCCGGCGCGTCGGTGGGTGTGTAGAGCAGGACGTCCGTGCGCCCCGCTCCGTATGCCGCGCGGAAGGAGGCGGCCAGGCTGTTGCTGTAGGCGTCGGTGGCGTCGGCGACCAGACTCACCCGGCGCACCGGCCGGCCGCCCTCGGTGATCCCGGCGCCGGAGGCGAACGCGGCCATCAGCTCGGCGGCCCGCGCGTCCGTCGCTGCCGTCTGGTAGTAGTGCGTGCCCTGCCGCAGGAGTTCGTCGGCGGTGCCCGAAGTGCCGACCATCGGGATGCCTGCCTTGTCGAGGATGCGCATGGCCTCGTACGTCTTGCGGCGGCTCTGGCCGAAACCGACGACACCCGCGATGGTCGGGTCGCTCGCGGCGAGCTCCGCGATCCGCTCGGCGACGGCGGGCGCGTCCTTGAAACGGTCACCGGCATTGGCGGCGAGCACCCGCAGCGGGACGCGTTCGCCGGAGCGCAGTGCCTGCGCGTTGATGTGCCGCTGAGCCACCGCGATGCCCCTCAACTCGGCCAGCGTGCCCCCGCGCACGGGGTCCTCGGCGTCCTTTCCTCCCGTGAGCGGGCCGAAGTAGACGACGGTGCGGCGTCCGGGGCGCGGGTCGTCGGCGGGCCGGCCGGCGAGTTCCTCGTCGACCTCCTCGTTCTGTCGCTCGATCTGCTCCAGCACGGCCTGTACGGCCTGCTCGCTCGGCCCCTTGCCGAAGCCCGCGGAGCCTTCGCCGACCCCGACGCACTGCCCGTCGGTGCCGAGGAAGGTGGAGCCCTGGCAGGGGTCGTCCTCCTCGCCGTTCCACGTGCCGGGCACGAGGACGAAGCCGGCGGCGACCACGACGGCGAGCGCCGCCGCGCCGAGCGCCCCGGCCACCTCGGCACCGGGACCCCAGCGCGGCGACGGCGTCACCAGCGTCGGCCAGCGGCCCAGCCAGTACACCGCGGCCTGATCCTCCTCGGGCCCCTCGGCGACCGGCACGACGATGCCGGTCGGCTGGTCCGGCAGCATCCCGCGACGCTCGATGTTGATCAACTCGGCGCCGGCCTGGGCGAGGCCCGTGGCGTGGATGTCGGGGATGCGCGCGGCCAGCGAACGTACGCCGCCCGCCACCGCGAACACCGACGTGCAGCGCAGGTCGTCCACGGCGGACCGCAGCTCGCGCAGGAAACGCTGGACGCGCGAGTCCTCGTGGCCCGCCTCGTCGAAGAGCAGCACGAAGCGGGTGGTGCGCCGGCGGCGCCACGGGTTGAGGAAGCGGGTCCGGCATGCCCGGTCGAGGTCTGAGAGCACGGCCTGCATGAGCACCCGGTCCATGCGCTCGGGCTCGTCGACGAGCTCGCCCTGGACGAGGTCGAGAGCGGAGCGGAAGAAGTCGGTGGGCGGGCTGCCCTGCTGCTGGCGCACCCAGCGTGCGTACCAGCGGGGGTTGCGGGGCTTCCCGAGCATGCGGCGGTTCGCCCGGCGTCCGTAGAGGGCCCGCGGCAGGCGCTGGAAGAGCGGGCCCGCGACGAAGTTCCACAGCAGTTCCAGGAGCGTGCCGCCGTTGGCCTGGTCACGGCCGCCGAGCCACCACAGGACCTGGGCCAGGGGCGACCATTGGCGATGCTGTGCGTAGCAGTGGTTGCGCAGTTCCGTGTGGCGGCGCTCCATGAGCCCGTCGAGGGCGGGGGCGGTGACGACGGAGCGCAGTAACCGGTAGCTGTGTAGGTGCAGTTCGCCCGTGCCCGGCGGCATGGTCTCCCTGAGCTGGTTCGTGAGCAGCTCGAAGAGGTGCAGCGGCGGCGGGTCGGCGCCGTCCGGGATCTGCGGGATGTGCGCATGCGGGGCGAGCACCTCGCTGCGGCCGCGCATCCGCGAGCGGAGCCCTGCGACTATCCGGCGACCCGCGTCGCCGCCGTCCGGCTCATGGAGCAGGACGACCGGCACTCTGCTGCGGCTGCGCCGTGACTGCACCACCAGCTTGTCGAACGCGTCGACGAAACGATCGACGCCGGGATAGGCCGGAATGCGGCTCTGAGGATCCCCCGTGCTCATGTGCAGCCCCCTTCGTCTCCCCCGGGATACAGCTCTGCCATCGGTCAACCGGTCCACATGTGGGCAGAGTTAATCATCCGTCACTGACAGTCGGGCCGGGATCCGTCCGGCAAATGATCTTCATGTGGTTCGCGGAGCCGGAGGAAGAGTGACACGGCCCCAAAGACCTGCCCGGCGGCAGCGGCCGGCCGGCGCGTTGGTCGCCCCCGACAGCGAAGCTCCGAGTGGAGGCGTGACCGTGCCCGGGATGACGGTGCCTGCGCCGGCGGTCTGGAGCGTGTTGCGACAGCGGCTCCGTCCGCCCGCATGGCGGGGGCTCGGCGTCTGGTGCGTGCGAGCAAGGCGGGGGATCATCCTCGTCCTGGACGCACTCGGATGACTCCGACGACTTCACACACCGATGATCACCGGTGGCCGCGGCCCTTCCCGGACCAGCCCCAGAGCCTCGGCAAAGTCGCGTGATGTCTGGTTCTGAGAGGATCGCAGCGTGTTCAACTTCGGGATCGAAAGCTACCGGCCTCAATGGCTGAACGGTCGCTCCGCGGTCGTGGCAGGCCATGGTTGGCAACTGCGTGCGTTCGTCGGCCGTCCGTTGACCCATGTCTGGCTGGTCTGGGACGTTCAGGACGACGAGTGGTTCTCCGACTGCCCGGTCCTGCTCGACTTCAGGGGAGAACAGGTTGAGATCAACCACCAAAGGCTCGACGACCTCTCGATCACCTGGAACACGGTGGTCCCCCACCAGCCGGTCCTGTGGGCCGACTTCGATCTCCAGTGGCGCCACGACATGCGCGCCGAACTGCACGCCCTCCAGGGCCAGACCCTTCAGGACGTAGAGCTCCTCGAGTGGACCGGGAGCGACATGGCCCAGGGCGCAGTCGCCGTCAGCTTCCGCTTCCCGCACAGCCAACTGACGATCGCCAACGCCCTCGACGAGAATGGGCTGGCCTTCGGGCCACCAGAGTCGCACTACCGGCGTCACTCACTGCGCTGAAGTACCCGGCCCTAAACCGGGCACCCTCACGCATGTCGAGGCCGTGGGCCCGGCCTCGATCGGCAGACACGATCTACGGCTGGAGTGTCAAGCCCTGCCTCCCTGGTGAAGAAGCCGCCCAACTGAAACGGAAGGTTCGGCGAACGGAGGGGAGTGCTCGCCTACTGTCGGCGTGGAGGCAAACACGTGTCCTGGCCGTCTGTGATCATCCTTGTGCCCGCGGAGCGACGACCGTCGCTCGAAGAGCGAATCCGTGGCTTTGAGCTCGTGCCGGATTCCGTGATGGGTGACGAAAGGCTGCACTGGCACGGGTACTCGTACTCCCTGGACCTCTCGGGCGGGATCCTGGCGGACTACGAGCCGGACGAGCTCGGGCAAGTGACGGCCTCGATCGGCGAACCGTACGCGTTCTACGTGTCGTGCCAGTCCATGGACGCAGCCCGGGCGTTCCTCCGCGACGTCCTTCCTGGTGTCGACGGGCTCGTCGACACCAACCACTTCGAGATCCTGCAGGCGAGCAGGTTCCTCACACTGCTGGACAGTCATCCCAGTTGGGACTGGCGCCGCCAACCGAGCACGGACCCTCAGTAGGCAGGATCACCTCAGCATCCGTCGCCTGCGGGACCGGATCAGGATGGCAGCGAGGTGCAACGCGGCCCGATACCCACGGTCGCCCGAGAGGACCGGTTCGGCCGGCATCAAGGCTCGATCCGGTTTCACTTCGCATCAGTGTCACTGACCGAACAGACACATCCGATCGACTGACCCACCGATCAAAGAGACACGCTCTCAGCCTGGCTGTTGGGCTGTGCGCCTGAGTGCAGCCGGCTCGCAGCCTGGTCCCATGGCCGGGGCTCTACCAGGTCGTCCCTGTCGATGGCGTCCTCCTCGAACCAGCCCGTCCCCGCGAGCCATGTCCCCAGCCACGCTGCGAGGCCGGCAGAGTCGAGGAACCAGCACTGCTCCCAGGATCCGCCGTTGTACGGGTTCGGCTCGAAGAGCAGGACCTGACCGTCCGCACTGAGACAGTCGACGCCTGCATACATGGCGCAGCCCCAGGTCAGGATCGGAACGACACCTTCGGGCCACTCGGGGTACTCCGCTCCGAGGGACGCCTCACGTCGCGTCATGTATTCGCCCACGACGCTGGAGCCCGGACCGTGAAGTGGCAGCAGTCGGTAGTCAGGCCCGAAGCCACCGTCGGCCACCTCGCGATACAGGCGAACAAGCAGGGGATGCAGCGCGAAACCCAGTAGCCCCTCGGCCTCCGAGATCTGGGCATCGTCGACGGGCTCGGGAAGGTCCTTGCTGTCCGACGCGGCCCGGAGGGCAACGCGTTTCACGAGGTCATCAATGTCGGTCACGACCATTATGCTGTCAGAGGGCACTGACATGTCGACGGCGCCAAGCGACCTCGTCGCCCGCTCGCCGGAGCCGAGCGTGTGGATGGGTCGGCGAGATCGACGTACTCAAGGTCGGCCTCGCCCGCGCCGGGGTCAACCTCGCCCGGATCGACCGGCGTTCCCAGCGACGAACCGTCGCAGGAATTCATGCTGCGAGTGTGGGTGATCGAACGCCTCGGTCCCCGAAGACGGGAATGCCAACGGGAGTCCGGAGGCATTGGGCACCGACACGCTCGCAGCCCTGGCGATGTCGCCATCAGAAGCTGCGGCCCTCGCCACCGACTGGCCTGAGCTTCCCTTCGAACAGACCCGTGAGCTGTGGCGGCACAAGAACCCGACAGCCCACCTGGAGCGGCTCATCGGCCACCTGCAGCCCGGCCCGACGCGCGGCCGGCTTCTTCCCTGGATCGAGACGCGCCGACACCGGCACTGATCGGCATCGGCTGAACTTCACCACCCTGGGTCGAAGTTCAGAGAATGCGGCCTGCACGTCTACTGCTGCCGGCCCGGGCTGAAGGAACCGGCAGGGCTGCCGGATCACCGGACCGAGCGCGCACCGACGCGGACCAGCACGTCGTCGGCCAGTTCCTGAGGTCTCAGCTCACCGTCCAGGAACACGGTGTCACCGGGCAGCGAGTCCTCTGCGGCAATACACGACTCGATCTTGGACTTACACCACCTGCGGACCCGCTCATCCTGCTCGGGGTCATCCGGAGTGAAGCTCCGCCCGTCGATCCGCTCCACAAGCACATCCTCGGGGACCTTGAGGAAGAAGTGCTGCGTAGTGATTCCCACGTCCTTCAGCGCACCGAAGATCTCCTCGACATAGCCGGGGTCGACCAGCGTCATGGGCACCAGGACGGGCCGCTGATACTCCTCGACAAGCCCCACGGCCAGGTTCGCGACCTGTCGCCTCCACAGCCGCAGATCCTGAAAATCGCCGGTCGGGACCTCCACGATCTCGCGCAGCACATACCCGACCATCTCCGGGTCGTAGACCAGCGCCTCGGGCCAGCGCGAACGTACTTCGTCCACCAGAGTGCTCTTCCCGCTGCCGAACGCGCCGTTCACCCAGACGATCACAGACATCTCCCCGTCGATGGATACCCCGCTGGGCACACCCGCCCCTGAACGACATGCGACACGAGGGTAGGGCCAAATCCTCCTGGTCGGGTTCCGGCCGGAGGAGCGCAAGCCGGCCGAGTCGCGCGCGACCGACCGGCTCGGGTGTGTTGTCGGTGATCACGACCGTACCCGGCCCCCGTGGTCCCCCCGCCATCCGGCCGGGGCGTGCACCGCGCGAGTTTCCACGCCCTCTCCGCCACCCCGTTCCTCGTCCCCCGCCCGCCGCCGTCCCCGCCACCGGCCGCACCGTCAGGTCGGCGAATCCGAGGCGCGCCCGTGCCCCGCCGGGCGGGTGGCGTCCGCGACGTCCGCGAGCAGGCCGTAGTACTCCGCCGGCCGCCGGTCGAAGTCGGCTGCGGCGGCCAGTGCGGTGGGCTCGCCGTCCGGCCCGCGCAGCAGGTCGACCGATGCCTGCGCGAACCGCTCCGCGGCACGGTCCTTCACGGACTCGTCGAGCAGAAGCCGCAGTTCGGCGACTGCGGCCGACGCACGACGGCGCTGCTCCGGACCTGCGCGCAACATCCTCAGGTGCCCGCCCGCAGGTGCCGCCTCGGCCAGCAGGGGCTCCAGCCGCACGGCCAGGTCCATGCCCGCCGCCGCCGCGGCGCCTGCGCCCGGGCCCGCCTCCACCAGCACCCGCAGAGCGCCGAGCAGCGCCGCCGGCTCCGGCGCGTCCGCGTCCAGACGGACCGCCACGTCCTCGCCCACCTCGTCGGCGATCAGCCGCGCGGCGGCCACGGCCACCGCGGCCGTGCGGCGGCCCACACCGAGGGGCACCAGGCCACCCTCGCGGGCGTCGAGCACGGTCCGCACGCCGCCCTTCGCCAGCCGCCCCGCGCGAAGCGGTCCGGCCTCGGTGCGCTCCAGCCGGGCGAGCGGAATCCGGCCCAGCTCCGCGTCCACCGACGCTCTGTGCAACGGGGCCCATGCCGTGCGCACCGCGTCGACGGCCCGCTCGTGGTCGTGCGCCACGGACACGACGGCCTCCCTGAGCAGCGTCGCCCGGCGGAACACATCCGGCCGGGCGCCGCCGACCCGGTACAGCGCGCGCACGTTCCCACCGACGAAGTCGACGAAGCCGACGACCGTCAGGAGCAGCCCGCCGGCGAGGGTTGCCTCGGAGAGCCGGGTCTGCCGGTCTCACGCCGGGACGTCGTCCTCCAGGGAGTACAGCTCGCCCCTGCCGGGCCCGTCGGCGATCACGAACCCGGTGTCCCAGCCCAGGCGGGAATCCGGGTCGTAGTTGGGTGCTTTCAGGATCGGGTCCCGTCCGGCATCGCATCGGTACGGTGCCTCACGCTCGCCGCTGCCGTAGGGATCCGTCCACCGGCCGGTGCACGTGCCGTCGGGCGCCTCCTCGAGCACGGTCAGGTCCACCTGCCTGAGTTCGGGAAAGCCCGGCGCGATCATGAAAAGGCCCAGCGAGCACCCGATCAGCACCAGGACGAGCGCCAACAACCACCGGAAAAGGGGCACGTGCCTCAACCGGGACCTCCCTGACCCATCGCCGGCAGGACGTCGTACACGGTCAGCGTCGTGGACCCCGCGCCGTGCATCAAGAGCCGACCCGGGCAGTCGCGCGGCCCTTCGCCTCCCGGCCCCGGCAGTCGCCGGGCACGAGGCGCACGGCGCCCAGGCCGGTGCAGCAGGCGTCCGGCACGGCGGTGGGCGGACCGGGCGGGAGCGCCCGGCCGGCCCCCACGACCGCCTTCCGCACCGATGCGGTCCGGGGGCGCGCCGGACATCCCCGAGGCGTGCCGCGTCCCCACCCTCGAACACACTTAGTGACCTGTGTCACATCTCGCGGGGAGGGTCTGCCCTGAGCGGGGGCCCACCGGGTTGTGGAGGTCGACGGGGGTGATTCACCCCACGGCCATGTCCGATCGACACATTGGAATGATGTGACCTCCCTTCCCACAATGCGCGGTGCCCTGCCGGTCGCCGCCGCGGCCGGTGTGCTGCTGCTCGCCGGGTGCTCCCAGAGCGATGGGCAATCCGCCGTACCCGGGGCCTCCGCCGGTGGCTCGTCGGCAACGGCAGCCGCCCCGAACGGCCTGCTGACGGTCCCTCATGACGCCGACGAGGAGACGAGGAAGCAGTACCTGTACCAGAACGCCATCGCCGGATGCATGCGCGCGCAGGGCTTCGCCTACACCCCGCACGTGGAGGACGCCGGCGACGTCACACCGCTCCCGATCGACGGGCAGGACTACAAGCTGTCGAAGGAGTACCGGGGGAAGTACGGGTACGGCTTCTCGTACGCCCGGGTCGTCTATCCCCACGACCCCAACGTCATCGGCTCGGAGACCACCACGGACGACGAGCATCCCAATGCGGCGTATCGGGAGGCGCTCGCCCCGGCCCAGCAGCGGGCCTACGACAAGGCGATGGGCGAGTGGCGGGTGGAGGACGGCAAGAAGCTGGAGTCCCCGGGCTGCCGGAGGGCCGCGGACGTGAAGGCGTACGGCCCGGAGAAGCCCAAGGCTGAACGCGACCGCGAGCAGGAGGCCGCCAAGGCCGCGGACCGCGCGGCGCAGCAGGCCCTCGACGGGGACCCGCAGTTGGTCTCGCTGGCGCAGGACTACGCCTCCTGCCTCCGCGCCGAGGGGATCACCGTCACCACCACGCAGCCGACCTCGATCTCGGACATGGTGAAGTTCCAGGTCAACAACCAGGCACCGGCGGACGGCTGGGAAAACCTGGACAAGGAGACCGCCAGGACCAAGCTCGCCCAGGAGATCGGTACTGCCCTCAAGGACCTGGAGTGCGGCAAGAAGTTCCGGGCCGCGTACTTCCCGAAGCTGGCCGAGAACCCGTTCGTCGGAGCCGGCGGATGACCCCCCGCTTCCCCGGCGGTCCGGCGCGCCGCGGCAGGCAGGTCGCGATCGTCGTCGGCGTGGTGGCCGCGGTCGGCGCGGGCGGCTGGTTCACCGGTACGCAGATGCAGTCGCCCGCCGACGCCGCCGCCGCGCACCAGCCGCCGAAGGCCGGCCCGGTAACGGTCGCCGTGGCACGGCAGAAGCTGACCGCGACGGTGGTGGCCCAGGGTACGGTGGAGTTCGGCGCACCGCAGGGGATCTCGCTGTCGGGTCCCGTGGGCTCCGCCGGCGAGGACGAGAGCACTCAACGGGTCACCAAACTGCCGGCCGAGGGACAGACCCTGACCGAGGGCAGCGTCCTGATGCAGGTCAGCGGCCGTCCGGTGTTCGTGCTGCGGGGTTCGGTGCCGATGTACCGCTCACTCGGCCCGGACAGTTCGGGCGAGGACGTCCGCCAGTTGCAGAGCGCCCTGCGCAGGCTGGGTCACGACCCGGGTGCCGTCAGCGGGAACTACCGAGAGGGCACTGCGGCCGCGGTGGGCCGCTGGTACGAGAGCAAGGGCCACGAACCGCAGAGCCCCGGCATCGCCGACCGGCAGCAGCGCGGCGATCTGGAGGCGGCGGTGTCGTCGGCCCGGCTCGCCCTACTCGAGCTGCAGACGGGCGGGGGCGACGGCGGCGACACTTCGCCAGGGGCGGGCTCGGGCGAGGCCGCGGACCTCCGGCTGCGCGCCGCGCGCCAGGAGCTGGACCGGGCCAATGCGGCGCTCAACGCGTTCATGGCCACGTACGGCACCAAGGTGCCGGCGGGCGAGGTGGTCTTCCTGCCCGAACTGCCGGTCCGTGTCGACAAGGTCAAGGTGAAGCTCGGCGGCTCCCTGGAGGGCGAGGTGGCCACCGTGACGAGTTCCGACGTGGTGGTGCAGGCCACGGTGCCCGCGACGGACGGCGCCGCACTGCGCGAGGGCATGGAGGCGCGGATCGAGGCAGCGGACGGCCGTCAGGTCCGCGGTGTCGTGTCGCGGGTCGGCGGCGTGGACGCCGGCCGGGCCGGGGACGAGACCGGTGCCGCTCCGGGTGACGCCGGGAAGTCCGGCACGGACGGCGAGGCCGCTGGGGGCGAGGGGGCCGCCGCCGACCCGGCGGCGCCGGTGCCGTTGGAGATCTCCGTGCCCGACCCCGGACCGCTGAGGAACCAGTCGGGCGGCGTCGCCAAGGTCACCATCGAGGTGGGCGCCTCCGAGGAATCCGTCCTGGTGGTGCCCGTGGCGGCGGTCCGCACCTCCACCGACGGGAAGGCCAGGGTGCAGGTGCGGCGCGACGGCAGGACCGTCACCGTGCCCGTCACCGTCGGGCTCGCCGCCGCCGGGCTCGTCGAGGTGACCCCGGGCGGTGGTGCGCTGGACGAGGGCGACCGCGTGGTGGTCGGCCGGTGAGGGGGCACTCCACGGCGGCGGCCCCGTTCGGAAAGCCGCCGGACACGGAGACCGTGATCGAACTGCGCGCGGTGTGCCGGACCTTCGACTCGGACCCGCCCGTGCACGCCCTGCGCGACGTGGACCTGACGGTCCGCCGGGGGGAGCACCTGTCGATCGTCGGGCCGTCGGGGTCGGGGAAGTCCACGCTCCTCAACATCCTGGGCCTGCTGGACCGGCCGACGTCGGGGAGCTACCGGATCGACGGCGTGCCGACCGGCGCCCTCAGCGACCTGGAGCGCACCGCCCTGCGCGGAAGCCGCATCGGTTTCGTCTTCCAGTCCTTCCATCTGCTGCCGTACCGGACCGTCGACGAGAACGTCATGCTCGCCGAGGTCTACCGGGTTCCCCGGCCGGGCCGCGGGCGCCGCACCCGGGCCGAGCGTGCCCGGGAGGCCCTGGCACGGGTCGGCCTCGGGCACCGCATCGGCTTCCAGCCCGGCCGGCTGTCCGGCGGCGAACGGCAGCGGGTGGCCATCGCCCGTGCCCTGATGGGCGAGCCGGCCCTGCTGCTGTGCGACGAGCCGACCGGCAACCTCGACAGCGAGAACACCGATTCGGTTCTGGCGCTCTTCGACGAACTGCAGTCGCAGGGCATGACATTGCTGGTGATCACCCACGACGACACCGTCAGCCGACGTGCGACCCGGCGGGTACGGATACGCGACGGCCGGCTCGGTCAGGAGAGCGCATGAGGCGTACCCGTTCCGTGGCGGGCCGGGGAAGGCAGACGTCCGAGCCGGGCACCGGGCAGCACACCCGGCCGGGGAATCCCGTGGAAGTGGTGGACGCGGGACGGCAGCCGCGAGCCCGGGCCGGCCGACGCCTGCGCCCGGACCGGCGGCGGCGCGAGCGGCCGGGGCGCCCGCGGATGGACCCTCGCGACATGTGGTCGGAGGCCCTGGCCGGAGTACTCGCCCGTCCGGTGCGCTCGGCACTGACGACGTTGGGCACGGTGCTCGGCATAGGCACACTGGTCATCACGATCGGTGTGGCGTCGACGGCGGCGAACCAGATCGTCGGCCGGTTCGACGCCCTCACCGCCACCTCGGTGGCCGTCACGGTGCCGCCCCCGCGGCCCGGCTCGGACGGCCCCCCGCTGGTGGACTGGTCGGGCGTCCAAGCGGTCGAGCGCCTCGCCGGAGTCGTGTCGGCCGCGGCGCTCGCCGAATCCGACGGCACCAGGAACGTGCAGGTGCGGGCGAACGACGTGGTGGCGCCCGGGGAGCTGACCGCGCAGACCCTGGCGGTCGTGGCGGCCGGCCCGACGCTGCCGGCGGCGGTGCGCGGCACGATGGTCACCGGCCGCTTCTACGACGCCGGCGACATCGCCCGCCATGAGCGGGTGGCGGTCCTCGGGGACCAGGCGGCCCGACTGCTCGGCATCGACGACGTGCGCGACGCGCCGGCCGTCTTCTTCCGGGGCCAGTCGTTCACCGTGATCGGCGTGCTCGGCGGCTTCCGGCGCGAGCAGCGCCTGTCCACGTCGGTGATCCTGCCGCCGACCACGGCGGCGGACCGGATGGGCCTGGCGCACGTGACCCAGGTGCTGGTCAACACCTCCCTCGGCGCAGCGCGGCAGGTCGCCCGGCAGGCGCCCATCGCCCTCTCGCCCGGGAAGGAGGACGCTCTCACCGTGGTCGCCCCGCCGGACCTGTCCAAGGCCAGGAAGGGCGTCCAGGGCGACGTCAACGGACTGTTCCTGGTGCTCGGGTTCGTCTCCCTGGTCGTCGGAGCCATCGGCATCGCCAACGTCACCCTCGTCACGGTGATGGAACGGGTCGGCGAGATCGGGCTGCGGCGCGCCCTCGGCGCGTCCAGACGCCAGGTGGCCGGCCAGTTCCTCGCGGAGTCGACCACGATCGGACTCCTCGGCGGGGTCATCGGCGCGGCGCTCGGCATCGTCGTCGTGGTCTGCGTGGCCGGCGTCAAAGACTGGACCCCGGTACTGGACCTGCGCCTCGCCCTCGGTGCTCCGCCGGTCGGCGCCTTCGTCGGCCTCCTCGCGGGCCTCTACCCCTCGCTGCGCGCGGCCCGCATGGAACCCGTGGACGCGCTGCGGGCACCGTCGTGAGCCGCCGTGCGGCTCCCGGCCCCGGGGCCGCCGCCACGCCTCGTACCGGGGCACGCGGCGGACCTCCGGGCACTCGCGATCCCGAGGCAGCCGACAGAGCCGAGGAACCGGAGGCTGGCGGCCCCGCTCAGGGGCCGGCTGCCGCCGGGCTTCGCAGGTCTGTGATGTGCGCCACCTCGGGCAACGATCCGGGGGCGCGAACGGGTTCAGGATGCGTGAGAGCACCCGGCGCACATCAACGGACGGTACGAGGACGCCATGCGGAGCGGTTGGACGGAGTTCGAGGAGTTCGTGGCCCAGTGCGGACCGCGGCTGCTCCGCTCGGCCTGGCTGCTGACCGGCGACCCCCACCTCGCCGAGGACCTGCTGCAGACGGCCCTGGCCCGGAGCTGGCCCAAGTGGCGGCGCATCCGCCACGAGCAACCCGAGGCGTACGTGCGGCGGGTGATGATGAACGTGCACGCCTCCTGGTGGCGGCGGCGCTGGCGTGGGGAGCTGCCGCACGCGTCGCTTCCCGAGTCCGCGGTGCCGGAGGACCGGTACGGGGAGGTGGATCTGGAACGTACCGTGCAGCAGGCGCTGCGGCGCCTGCCTGCCCGGCAACGGGCCGTGGTGGTGCTGCGGTACCTGGAGGACCGCAGCGTGGAGGAGACCGCGGCGATGCTGAACTGCTCCGCCGGGACGGTCAAGAGCCAGGCCGCCAAAGCCTTGCGTACGCTCCGCGGCACTCTCCCGAATCCCGTCGATCTGCCGAGGTGACCGATGAGCACCGGTGAGGAAAAGCACGGGCCGGAGGTCGAACTGCTGCGGTCGCTGCTGCTGGACCGGCCGGCGGACCTCCCGGCACCACCCGACCGGATGGCAGGGGTGCGCAACCGGTTCCGCCGCACCCGGCGGCTGCGCGCCGCGGCGACGGCCGTGCCCCTGGCGCTGCTGGCTGCCGTCTTCCTGCCGCAGCACCTGGGCCCTGACGGGACTGCCGACGTGGCCGGCCCACCGGCCGCACCGACATCGTCACGGGGGGCCACGAGCCTCGAGAACCTCTACGGCCTGGAGTTTCCCGTTCCGCCCCACTGGAGCCTGCTCACGGTCCCGTCGCAGCGCGAGGGGGCCTCACCGGTGCAGTTCGTCTCCGTCGACCCGCTCGCCGCGCCGCGGAAGTCCTGTCCCGGCCTGCGGGCCGACGAGTGGACCGACCCGGCCTGCCTGCCCGTGCCCGGCTCCGGTCTCCGTGCACTCGTGGCCTTCCAGATCGAGGTCAACCCCTCGGTGGCGGCCGAGGTCGAGCGCGATTCCGACGTGAAGACGGTCGAAGGCGAGGTCTCCCCCGTCTGCCGCTCCCTGTCCGGGACGAACGGGACCAAGATGTACACGGTGCAGCGGTCGGCGGGCCCCGGGCACCCGGACGCGGTGCTCACCGGGACGGCATGCGTGGGCGAGATCACCCCGGAGACCCGCACCGAGCTGATGGCCGTACTCGACAAGGCCGTCGTCCCGCTGCCCTGACCCGGCCGCCGCCGGGCCCTGCGGTCCGCCGGCGAACGCACGGACCCGCGGCGCCGTGGGGCGCCTCCGGTGCGGAGGGGAGGATCGTGGGTAGGGTGCCCGAGCCGTGCGCCGGGTCCCGTCACCTCTCACCAGCCGTTCCCGGCGGGCGCGCGTGTGAGCAGCCGCTCGCACGGCGCGGATCCGATGCCCGGACGATCGCCGATTCCACGGCCGCCACCCGGTCCGCGAGCAGGCCGAGGGCGGCGACCGCACGAGTGGAGGTGTCCTCGTCCGGGCCGCCCGTCTCCTGGCGGCGCCGGTACCCGGCGGTGATCGCGGCCCAGCGGACGCCTTGCTCCTCGGTGAGGGTGCCGCGGAGCTCCGCGAGCTTGAGGAGATTCGCCTCCGCGGCGGTGGCGAGGGCCTGCGCCTCGCCCGCGTAGTGGTCGTCGACGACCGAGGCGAGTTCGGCGTCGTTCATGACGGGCACGATCCGCTGGGCGATCTTGTTCATGTCGCGGTACGAGCCCTGGAGCAGGAACGGCGGCTCGGTGCGGGTCGTGTCGTCCTGGGCGGCGGAGGCGATGTACGCGTCGTTGACGGCGAGTACGGTCCCCCGGGCGGTCAGCACATGGCGCAGTACCGCGAGGACGCGGCCGAGCTCGGCGGCGGTGTACGGATGGGCGAGCCGGTCGCGGTGGGCCGTGGGGTCGTCCGCGGCGAGGCGCAGCAGCAGGTCGAGGTCCGCGCGGTCGCGCGCGGCCAGCGGTGCCAGGACCGGGTTCGAGGTCAGGGCGTTCTCGACGAAGCTGAGGGCGAAGGCGTGCTCCTTGCCGGTCAGGACGTCGCCGAGGTTCCAGACGTCGGCGCGGTTGGCGAGCATGTCGGGGATGTGGAAGCGCTGCCCGGACCCGGTGTGGGGGTTGCCGGCCATGCACACGGCGAACCGCTTCCCCCGCAGGTCACGACCGTTCAGGGTGCGGGTCGCGTCGCACAGCGGGATGAACTTCTGCAGCAGTTCGGGAGAGGTGTGCTGGACGTCGTCCAGGTACAGCAGGACGTTGTTGCCCGCCGCGAGCGCGAAGTCGATCTTCTCGATCTCCCGGCGGGCGGTGGCGTTCGGGGCCTCGGCCGGATCGAGTGACGTCGTCGCGTGGCCGAGGGCCGGACCGTCCACCTTGACCAGGAGCAGGCCGAGGCGGTCCGCGACGTACTCCATGAGGGTCGTCTTGCCGTAGCCGGGCGGTGAGAGGAGCAGCAGGAGGCCGCTGTTGTCGGTCCGCCTGCCGTCTCCCGCGGCACCGAGCTGTTTGGCGAGGTTGTCCCCGACGAGGGGCAGGTAGACCTCGTCGACGAGCCGGTTGCGCACGAACGAGGCCATGACCCGGGGGCGGTACTCGTCCAGGCGGAGCCTGGTGCGCTCGGCTTCCGCGAGCGTGCCGCGCAGCCGCTGGTACGCACGGAAGCCGGGCACCACCCGGTCGGCGAAGTCCGCGGTCCGGACGAGGAATTCGTCGAGGCGGACCGTGAGGCTGCTCCGGACGATCCTCCGGTGCGTACCGAGCAGGCCACCGACGGTACGGGTCAGCGGGGCGTCGACATCGTGGCGCGGGAGGCGGGGACAGAGTTCGATCGCAACGGCCTCGGCGAGGTCGCCGCCGTCGACGTCCTCGCCGCAGGCGCCGGCGTACGACGTGAGCCAGCCTTCGACGAGCCGGTGCGCAGCGGCCGGTTCGCCGTCCTCGATGTGCCTGCGGACGTCGTCCTCGTACGGGGAGGAGGAGCCGACGGCCCGGCGGAACTTGTCGAGCAGGGTGCGGGCCGCGGCGCCGGTGGTGAACGACCCACCGGAACCCAGTTCCTCGACGAGGTACTCGGCGGCGACCGCGTGGCGCCGTGACGGCAGGCCGGGCAGTGCGGACGCGAAGTCCGCCATGGCGTCGGCGAGTTCGGTGCGCAGCGCGTCGAGGGCGGGTGCCTCCCCGAAGGTCTCGCGTGCGCGTACCAGCGACCCGGCGTGGCGGGCCCATGTCTCGCGTGCCGACGGCGTCGTTCCGTAGGTCCAGAAGAGCTGGGCCGCGGCGCGGGCGGTGGCCGGGTGGCGCAGCAGCCCGGCTTCCTCGCGCAGCCGCAGCACGGCTTCGAGGATGGCTGCCGTGTCGTGGTCGTGGATGCCGCGTTCGTACCCCTCGTCGTATGCCGATTCGGCGGCCGCACGGGCGAGGGCGCGGAGGTCCGTTCCGGCGAGCCCTTCGGCTCCGTGCTCGGCGAGGAGGCGGGCGGCGAGGTGTTCGGCCCGGTAGACCTCGTCGTTCTCCGAGGGGAGGAGCTGGGCCCAGTACGGGTGGGTGTCCCGGAACTCCGGCGTTGTGACGGGCGAGCTGTAGTCGGTACCGGTCAGTGTGAAGGCCATGCCGTCCCCGCGCGGGACGAGGGTCAGTTCCGCGGCCCGTGTCGTGACGGCGAAGCGGTGACGGCCGAGTCGGATCGTGCCGCCGCCGTCCGTGTACAGCTCGGTTCGGTCGCGCAGCGCCCGGCCGGCCTCCTGGCGCGCTGCCTTCAGTCTGCCCTCGACCTCCTCGGCGCGTGCCCGGTCGCCGAGCGCGCGGAGCTCTTCGGCGGTGCGGCGGACCTTGGTGGTCATCGGGTCGGAGGCGAAGAACGTGCTGACCTCGTCGGCGCTGGCCAGGGAGGAGGCCCGTCGGGCGATCGCCTCCAGAACGCGTGCCGCCGACACCGCCAGCCGTTCGGCCCGGCGGGCGCGGGAGTCCTGAAGCGTCTGCCTGCGGGCGGAGAACGCCTCGTGGACCTCGATGCGCTTGTCCGCGAGATCGGTGACGAATTCGTCGTGGTCGGCGAAGCGCGACTCCAGGTTCTCCAACTGGAGCATCAGCCGGGCGAGTTGCGTGTCGCAGCTCTCCGGTGAGTCGGCGGCTGCCAGCGCCCCCGTGACCGACTGGCCCAGCAGCGCGAACTCGGCGGCGAACTCGGCCCGGCCCTCCTGCTCGAGCAGGGCCCGGCGCCGGCCGGCCAGGGTGGCACGTGCCCGGTTGAGACCGCCGAGGACCTCGGCGACGCGTTCCAGGATGGCGGTGCGCACGGTGGCGTCGCCGGTCTCCAGGCCCGCGACGACCTCGGTGAGCGACCGCAGCCCGAGGGCCTGCTCCTCCAGCCGCCGGCCGACCTGCCCGGCCTCCGCAACGGAGGGAGCCGCATCCGCGTCGGCGGTCAGCCTCTCGATCTCCGCGTCGTAGTCGCTGAAGGCGTCCTCGCGCCGGAGGAACGCGAGGGCGCGCTGCGCCGCGGAGGCGACTTCCTTCTCCGCCTCCGCCGCGAGCTCGTCGATGCGGCCGCCGTCGCTGTACCGCATCTGCTTCAGCGTCAGCAGATGCCCGTGTGCCCGGCGCAGTTCGGTGATGCGCGCGACCCACTCCCCGGCGCTCGCGGGGGCCTCACCGCGGATGCGCCGGACCAGACGGGTGATGTGCCCGGCGGACTCGGCGAGCGCCTCGGCCGCCTTGCCCGTCAGCTCCTGCACGGCCCGGTACTCGTCCAGCGCCTGCTCGGCGGTGGCGCGTACCTCGTCCAGCGGCGTCCGCAGATCCCCGGTCTCCGGGTCACCCAGCCAGTGGTGGGCGTCGGCGGTTCGGACGCACGCGGCGACAAGTGCCTCGTACGTCCCGGTCGTCGCGGGCGCCTCGGCGACCTGGCGGGCGACGGCAAGGCAGTCGGACAGGCCGCGGACCAGGTCGGCGTTGCCGATGCGGGCGAGCGGCCCGGAGCCGGCCGGAACGGCCGCATACGTGTCCGACGCGTACGGGCTCCGCCACACCTGCACGAGGTGCACGCGGGCCGGGCCCTCGGACGACGGTGTGCGCAGGACGAAGAGTGTGCCGTCGTCGAGCAGGGCGTACCCCTGGCAGACGAGGGGGCTGGCGATCTCCTTGCGGATGCGGTTGTAGGAGAGCAGCAGGCTGCGGCCGTCGAGGCGGGACCGGAAGGCGTACAGCACGTCCTCGCCGTTCGGGGAGTGCAGTGCGCGCTCGAACTCCAGGCCCTCCGCGGTATCGATGTCGAAGGTCTTCACGGCTCCGGCGGACAGGCAGTATCCGCCGGGGAAGACGATGCCCTGGTCGTCGGGCAGCCGGAGGCAGGACCGGCCGATGCCGTCGAGTCTGACGACGGACCCGGTGAGGGTGTTGAACACCAGATGGCGCTCGGTGTCCTCCTTGTACGGGCGGACTCGCAGGACGATCAGCGCGCCCACGCGTGCGTAGGCGACGTCGGCGTCGGCGAGCGACTGCAGCGGCTCGTCGACGGGCTCGCTGTGGACGCCCTCGCCGGTCTCGGTGTCGTCCTCCGTCTTCACGGTGAGCGTGCCGCCGACCGTCGAGACGAACAGCGTGCCGTCGGCGACGGAGATGTGCGGACACCGGCCCGGGACGTGGTCGTCGCGTGTCGTCTCCACCCATGCGAGGTCGTGCGAGACGGGGAGGGCGTGGTCGCGTTCACCGCGGGCGTCGAGGAAGCGGGTCTCCCCGGACGGGGAGGCAGACCAGCGCAGGACGCGGATGTCGTCGCTCTGCTCCCCGGTCCGGAACACGGCCAGCAGCCTGCCTTCCACGTGACGCAGCCCGAGAAGGCGCGCTCCCTGGAAGTAGCGGTGCAGGGCGGCGAACTCCCGGACGAAGCCCGGGTCGTCGAGGAGCCCGGGCACGGCGTCCTCCGGGAGCCGGTTCAGCTCGCGGTCGTGCAGCGAGAAGACACCGGCGACCGTGGTCCGGCTGGTCCGTTCGGCGGAGGAGTCGTGGCCGATGAGGAGCCGGTCGCCGACGGCGACGATGTCGCGTGCCACGCAGGCGATGTCGGTGCCGATGCGCTCGGTGCGGGCCAGGGCGAGTTCGCCGGCCCCGAACTCCGCGACACGGGCCGAGTTGAGCGCCTCGGCACGCCGGGCGAGCTCGGCGGCCTGCCCGCCGAGCCGGTCGCGCAGCACCTCGTGCGTTCCGGCGTCGATGCCGTCCCTGCCGTTGTCCATCCCGTTCGCCCTCCCTCGTACGTGTGTTGGGGCCGCGGAGCCGCCGACCCCCGTCCGGCGGCCCCGCGGCCTCCGACCGCTCCTCCCGGGGGCGGTCAGCCCTGCGCGGTGCCGTTCGGCGCCGTGCCGTTCGGCGCCGTGCCGTTCGGCGCCGTGCCGTTCGGCGCGGTGAGCGCGGTGTCGGCGAGGCCGAGTTCGCCCGCTCTGTCGAGCAGCCGGCCCAGCTGGGCCGCGGGTGCTCCGTCCGCCCGCATGAGCTGCGTCAGCAGCGCGGACACGGTGAGGTTCCGGACGTCCGACGTCGAGACCGCGCCCAGCATCTTCGTGACGTCGTCGGCGAAGGACGAGGAGCCGTCCAGCCATGGCCCGGCGAGGGCCTGAGCGGTCTCGGAGTGCCGGACGAATCCGTCGACGCCCTTGCCGAGCGCGATCGACGACATCAGGCGGTCGAAGAAGACCGACTCGCCGCCGACGATGTCGATGTCGGCGTTCTCCAGGCCGGTGGCGAGCACCGTGGCCTGGGCCTCGGCGACCTGCCGCTGCACGTCGAGCCCGGCGAGACGGATGTCCTTCTCCGCCTCCAGGCGCAGTCGGAACTCCTCGTGCGTACGGGACGCCTCGTCCAGCGCCGCCATCGCGGCGGCCTTCTCGGTCAGACCCGCGGCCTCCGCCTTGAGCTTCTCGCCGATGGCGGCGGCCTCGGCCAGAGCCTTCTCGCGGGCGCCCTCCGCCTCGGCCCGCAGCCTGGCGGCGGTGGCCCCGGCCTCGGCGCGGCCGGCCTTCTCGATGGCGTCGGCCTCCTTCTCCCGTACCTGTACGGCCGCCAGACCCTCGGCTGCCCTCTCGGCCTGGATGCCCTCGGCGAGGCGGATCTTGGCGCGCGCGTCCATGTCGGCGGTCTTGTTGCGGGCCTCGGCGAGGGTGAGCTCCTCGGCCGCCCGGTGGACCGCGGCCTGCTCGGCCGCCTCCGCCGCCTTGATGTCCTTGACCAGTTTCTCCTGCGCCTCGGCCTCGGCCGCGATGACCACGGCCTGCCGGGTGCGCTCGGCCTCCTCCACCGCCCGCAGCCGCTTGATGGACTCCTCCTGTTCGGCGACCGTACGGTCCACCGCGACGCGCTCGCGGATCACCTCGGCGATCTCACGGCGCTCCGCCTCCACCTCCTTCTCCGCGGAGATCCGCGTCAGTTCGGTCTCCCGGTCCCGGGCGATGACCTCCAGCAGCCGGTCCTTCTCGATGCGCTCGTTCTCGACGGCCACGACGCGCTCGCGGTTCATCTGGGCAACGGCGACCTCACGGGCCTGGTTCTCCCGCTGGACGCCCAGCTGCTCCTCGGTCTTCAGGAAGGCGCTCTGCGCCCGCAGCCGCTCCTCCTCCACGACCCGGGCGGTCTCGGCCTCCTCACGGGCCCGCACGGTCTCGATCTCGCGCCTCTGCTTGATCTCCGCGTCGGCGCGGCGGCGCTCGAGTTCCAGGATGGCCTCACGGGCATCGACGTCCTGCCGCGTGATCTCCTTCTCCTCGTGCCGCCGGAATTCGTTGGTGCGGACGTGCTCGACCGCCGTCAGCTCCGTGATCTTGCGGATGCCCTGGGCGTCGAGGATGTTGGACGCGTCCAGCTGGGCCAGCGGTGTCTGCTCCAGATAGTCGATCGCCGCGTCCTCGAGGCTGTACCCGTTCAGATCCGTCCCGATGACCTGGATGATGCGGTCCCGGAACTCGTCGCGCTTGGTGTAGAGGTCGGTGAAGTCGAGCTGCTTCCCGACCGTCTTGAGCGCCTCGGAGAACTTGGCGTTGAACAGGTCCTGCAGGGTCTCCTTGTCGCTGGCCCGCGCCGTGCCGATGGCCTGGGCGACCTTGACGACGTCCTCGACGGTCTTGTTGACCCTGACGAAGAACGAGATCCGGATGTCGGCGCGGATGTTGTCCTTGCAGATCAGCCCGTCGCGGCCGGTCCGGGTGATGTCGATGGTCTTCACCGAGATGTCCATGACCTCGGCCTTGTGCAGCACCGGCAGGACGACCTGCCCGGTGAACGTGACGTCCACCTTCCGCATCTTCGACACGATCAGCGCCTTGCCCTGCTCCACCTTGCGGAACAGCCTGCTGATCACGAAGAGCACGGCGACGACGACGAGCAGGACAACGGCAACGAGCACGCCGATGCCCACGGTTATGGCATCCATGGGTGATCCCCCGGGTGAGAGACGTGTGCTGGGAAGGAAGAGGTTGCGGCGTCAGCCGCGGAGGTCCAGCTCGCTGCCGTACGGCGCGACCCAGAAGAACTCGCCGGCGTCGTCGTAGGCGTAGAGCAGTCCTGTACTGCCGGACGCCAGGACGTCGCTGCCGCTCTGGCGGACCTGGACGATCGCCGCGGAGCCGTCCCGCGCGACGACCTCCGCCTGGCCGAAGACCCCGTCCACCCGCCCGGTGCGGATGGTGCAGGTCATGCCGACGAAGTCCTGCCGGGACGGCCCGGGTTCGTCGGGGAAGAGCTTGGCCAGCGGCCGTACGAGCGCGCGGGTCACCCACCACGAGAGGACCGGCGAGGCCACGAGTACGGCGACGCGCAGGAGGTGGAAGGGGAGGCCGGACAGGTCGGCACGGACGAGCAGGACCGAGCCGGTCAGACTGCCGAACCAGCCGAAGGCGATCAGGAGCGAGACGGCCACCGAGACGGGCACGCCGCCCAGGCTCAGCGCGTCGGTGTCGACATCCCCGTCGAAGCTGTCGTGGCCGGCGGCGCCCACCAGAACCAGCAGCCAGAAGCCGATGACGACCAGCAGGGCCGAGGTGAACAGCACCGTGGGGAACCCGACGGCGCCCTTCAGGAACTCAACCACCGGTCCACCCCCTCCCGACTGACGAACTCCCGTTCCCGAGGAGCTCCGCGACCAGGTGCCGACGGCCGGGTGCACCACGCACCTGCCTGCTTCCGGCAACCGGCCCATCGTTCCGGGCCGCTCCCCACGGCCTGTGCGTATCCTGACAGTCCGGCTCACAAGTGTGCATTGCCGGGTTCCGGCAATCTTTACGCGCTCTTAATGCCGTTCTCCCGCGCGCCGGAGCACCGCTCTCCCGTTGACCCGGTCCGGCGCCGACCAGGGCCCGCCACGAGTAAGGCGAGCCGGCCGCCTGGAGATCACCGAGATCCTCCCCCGGTCGCGTGGCGGGCGGTTGGCGGTGCTGCCAGGTCGGCACGGTGGGTCTCCCACTTCGGCAAGCGTGTCGGCTCGCCCGCCGCCGAGCCACGAGGATTCCCGCGTGCCCTCGGCGCCCAACGGGAGTCCGGGGAGCGGTGGTTGACCCCGGAGCGGCTGCTGCCGGTGGCGGCTGGGACACGGCCTTCATGGACGCCGCATCCGAGCGGATGAGTTCCCGGACGGCGTTGGGACGGACGTCGCGCTCACGGTTCTCGGCGGGTTCACCGGTCTCGCCCGGGACGGGCCGTTCATCGCCGTCGCCTGCGCCCTGTCATGGGGGGGCGCCGCCCTGGGCACGCTCCTGTCCCGGCGTCACATGACCGCGACCCTTCGGGAAGGCCGGGGAAGGCCGCGGCGCTCGGGTACGCCGACGGAATCGCGGACATGATGGTGCTGGGGATCTCCACCTACCGGGCTGCCGTCTTCCCGCTGTCCGGTCCCGACGCGGTGGACGCCGCCGAACGCATGGCGCGCCGTCAGGCCGCCTACCGCCTCACGGCCGCCGACGGGCTTCCCCACCATGCGCGCGGCCGCGGCCACCGCTCTCGAAGCGATCGACGACGGGCGTGACCGCGACACCGACTCCGCCGTGGAGGACCTGGTGAGGGCCGTCCAGGAGCAGCGCCGCAGCACGTGACCACGAACGGAGCCGTCACGGTGGTCCCCGGGGAGATGCCCGTGCAACGGCCGGCGGACGGCGACCGCTCCGGCCACGAGGGCACTTCCGGCGCCGCGGGAGGATCCGGGCGCGGTCCGTCAGCCGCCTCGGCGGGCGTTGAGCCGGGCGGCCTGGCGGGTCAGGTGGTCGCGCTCGGCGAGGTTGGGTGCCTCCCGGGCCGCCTCGGCGTACAGCCGTGCCGCCGTCGCCAGGTCTCCGTCGCGCTCGTGGAGGTACGCCGCCACCGCGGCGCGGCGGGGAAGGGCCCCGCTCGAAGCGCCCGGGGAAGAGGCGTCCAGCGCCGCGAGCGCCGCCAGTCCGGCGCGCGGCCCGTCGGCCTCCCCGACGGCCACCGCGCGGTTGAGCCGGACGACCGGGCTGTCGGTCAGGCGCGTGAGTTCGTCGTACCACTCGACGATCTGGACCCAGTCGGTCTCCTCGGCGGTGGGCGCGTCGGCGTGGAGTGCGGCGATGGCGGCCTGGGCCTGGAACTCCCCCAGCCGGTCGCGGGCGAGTGCCGCCTGGAGGATCCCGACGCCCTCGGCGATCAACGCGGTGTCCCAGCGGCCGCGGTCCTGCTCGGCGAGCGGCACCAGGCTGCCGTCGGACGCGGTCCGGGTGGCACGCCGGGCGTGGTGGAGCAGCATGAGGGACAGCAGCCCTGCCACCTCGGGGTGATCGATCGCGGCGGCGAGCTGCCGGGTGAGCCGGATGGCCTCGGCGGCGAGGTCCATGTCGCCGGAGTAGCCCTCGTTGAAGACCAGATAGAGCACGCGCAGCACGGTGGCGACGTCGCCGGGCCGGTCGAACCTTCCCCGAGCTCTTCGAGCAGGGGAGACCCCATGGCCGGAGACGGTGCGCTTGGCCCGGCTGATGCGCTGCGCCATGGTCGCCTCGGGCACCAGGTACGCCTGGGCGATCTGACGGGTGGTCAGCCCGCCGACGGCACGGAGCGTGAGCGCGACGGCGGACGACGGCGTCAGCGACGGGTGGGCGCACAGGAAGTAGAGCTGGAGCGTGTCGTCCACCCCGGGCACGGGGCCGGGCGCCGGCTCCGCGTCGAGACGGTCCTCGCGCCGGCGGCGGGCGGCGTCCGCGCAGGCGGCGTCGAGGAACCGGCGCCAGGCCACGGTGACCAGCCAGCCCTTCGGGTCCCGCGGAGGGTCGGCCGGCCAGGTCCGGAGGGCCTCGACGAGGGCGTCCTGCACGGCGTCCTCGGCCGCCGCGAAGTCGGATCCGCGGCGGACGAGGACGGTGAGCACGCTGGGCGCAAGGCTCCGAAGCAGAGCATCATCCATGGAAGGCGCAGTCCGCGGTGGTGGGCGGCGCGCCCAGGAAGGGGCGCAGCTCGAGCCATTCGTGAATCGCCTTCCCGCCCGCTCCGGGGGCGGCGGACAGTTCCCCGGCCAGCTCGACGGCGCGCTCGTAGCTGTCGACGTCGATCACCATCCAGCCGGCGATGAGGTCCTTGGTCTCGGCGAACGGGCCGTCGGTGACCGGAGGGCGGCCCTCACCGTCGTAGCGGACCCAGGCCCCCTCGGGAGCGAGCGCCTGGCCGTCGACGAACTCGCCGGTCTTCTCCAACCGGGCCGCGAAGTCGTTCATGTACTGCACATGCGCCGAGATCTCCTCCGGGCTCCACTGGTCCATCGGCACGTCGTTGACCGAAGCCGGGGCGCCGCGGTAGTGCTTCAGCAGCAGGTACTTGGCCATCGTGGTTCTCCTCGGGGCTCGTCGTGCGACCCATTGTGGTCGCGTTCACCCCGGGGACGGAGCCGGACGCGGGTTCTCGACATCGCCGTCCGAACCTTTCGGGACCTTCCACGGAACCTTCTACGGGCTCGCGCCGACGAGCCCGCGTGAGCCGTCTCGCGGCGCCGGCAGCGCCCGGGATCCGGAACGCGCGGCCGGCAGACGGCCGCACGCAGCCGCGGGTCCGCCACCGGCGGGGACGCGGACCGCCGAGCGGGTTCTCCGTCGATCCGGGGATCCGGGCCCTTCCAGGGTGATCCGGGATCCGGGCCGCTCCCGGGGCACCGCGCGACTTCTCAGTGGCATCGCGCGTCGCATCCACCTGCAGTGTTCAGCCATCACCCTGGGTGATCGGCGGTGGAGATCGCGCGTGCGGTTGTCGTCCGTCTTGCGGCACGGGATGCTGGGGAGCACGAAGGGAAGCGGTGCCATGGGTCGTTTTCCGCATGCGGCGAACGTCGACTTCCACAGTCCTCTGGACCCCTCCAAGGCGGCCACCGCGGTGCTGGACGACCAAGGCCGCATTGTCGGGTGGGGACCCTCCGCGCAGCGCCTGCTCGGGCATTCCGCCGAGGAGGCCCTCGGCCAGTCGGCCACCCGGCTGCTGGAGACGTCCTCCGGCCTGCGCCTGTCCGCCCTCTGCAAGGCGCACCAGTCCCGCAGCGTCGTCATGGACCTCCGCCACCGGGACGGACGTACGGTGCGCGCGGCCGTGACGATCAGCCCGCTGTCGCACCGGAGCGGAGCCGCGGCCGTCGTGATGGCCGCCGAACTGGATACGCTCCGCAGCTGGGAGGCGCAGCTGGCGATGCTCCAGGGCCTGGCGACCGAGTCCCCCGTGGGCCTGACGATCTTCGACACCGAAAGGCGCGTCGTCTGGGGGAACGTCTCCACCGATCTGGAGCTCGGAGGGATCGCCCAGTACACCGGCCGGTCGGCCGCCGATCTCTTTCCGGAAGGCGAGTTCATCTCCCGCCACCACCCCCCGGACGAGGACCAGGTGATGGATCACGTGCTGTCGACCGGGGAACCGATCATCGGCATGCACTACCGCGGGCGCGCCCCCGCCGACCCGGTGCGCGAGCACGTCTGGTCCTGCTCGTACCACCGGCTGGTGGACGCCCGGGGCGAGCCGCTGGGGCTGTTCGAGGAGTCCCTGGACATCACCGACCAGTACCGCGCCCAGGAACGGCTGTCGCTGCTGGTGCGGGCGGGAAAGCGGGTCGGCGCCTCGCTGGACGTGCGTCGCACCGCCGCGGAGCTCGCCGACGTGGCGGTACCGCAGCTGGCCGACGAAGTGCTGGTGGACCTGCCTCCCGCGGTCATCGAGGGACGGCAGCCGCCGACGCGCTCGGCGCCGGGACACGGACTGCTGCGGATGCACGGGCGGACTCCGGAGGAGTTCCGGACCAGCCCCGTCTCCTACGCGCCCTCGTCACCGCAGGCCATGAGCCTCGCCACGGGCCGCTGCGTCGTCGGCGACACCCCTCCCGAGCCGGCGGACGAGGCGGGGACGGCGGCCGCCTCGCGCTCCTGCCTGTTCGTCCCGCTGCTCACCCGCGAGGCCGTCCTGGGCCTTGCCACCTTCCGGCGCACCAGCAACCCCGACCCCTTCGGCCCCGAGGAGCAGACACTCGCCATGGAGCTGGCCGAGCGGGCCGCCGTCGGCATCGACAACGCCCGCCAGTACACCAGCCAGCATGCGGCGGCCCTGGTGCTGCAGCGAAGCCTGCTGCCGCGGCACCTGCCGCAACAGAGCGCGGTCGACGTCGCGTACCGCTATCTGCCCGCCGACAGCCGTGTGGGCGTGGGCGGCGACTGGTTCGACGTGATCCCGCTGTCCGGGGCCAGAGTGGGACTGACCGTGGGCGACGTGGTGGGCCACGGTATGCACGCCGCGGCGACCATGGGCCGGCTGCGCGCCACCGTACGCACTCTCGCGCTGCTGGACTTGGACCCGGCCGAGCTGCTCACACGGCTCGACGACCTGGTCGCTCAGGAGTCCGAGCCCGACGGGGACGACGGGTTGAGCGGTGGCGCGATGGTGGTGACCTGTCTGTACGCGATCTACGACCCGGTCAGCGGCCGGTGCGTCTGGGCCAGCGCGGGCCATCCCCCGCCGATGGTCGCCGATGCCAGCGGTTCGGTGGCCGCGTCCCCGCTGACCCCGGGACCGCCACTCGGGCTGGGCGTCCTGCCGTACGAGAACGTCGAGCTGGACCTGTCCGACGGAAGCGTGGTGGCCTTCTTCACCGACGGCGTCGTGGAGGACCGGGGCCAGGACATCGACAGCGGAATCGACCGGCTGGCCGAGGTGCTCACCTGGCAGCGATGCCCGCTGGAGGAACTGTGCGACCGGGCGCTGTCGGCCCTGCCGCCCGGGCCGCAGGTGGACGACGCCACCCTGCTGCTCGTCCGCACCCGGCGGCTCGACGCCCGGCAGGTGGCGGACCTGGAACTGCCGTCCGATCCGGCCATGGTGGCCCGCGCCCGTACGCTCACCGAACGCCAACTCGGGACCTGGGGCCTGTCCGAGCTCTCGTTCACCGCCGAACTCGTGGTGAGCGAACTCGTCACCAACGGCATCCGGCACGCCACCGGACCGGTCGTGCTGAGGCTCATCAGGGACCGCTGCCTGCTGTGCGAGGTCTCCGACAGCGCACACACCGCACCACACCTGCGGCGAGCGCGCCGGGACGACGAGGGCGGCCGCGGACTGTTCCTCGTCGCCCAGATGTCCCAGCGCTGGGGCACGCGGTACACCTCCTCCGGGAAGACGATCTGGGCCGAACTGGCCATCCCCAAGGGCCTCGAACGGGACCACGAGCAGGAGCAGGACGCATCGTCGAACGCGGCCCGCGGCAGTCAGCGCCTCGCCGGTCACGCATGATCCCGCCGGCCGAGGGGCCATCGCGCCCGCAGACGACCGGACCGTGTCAGGGCGACCTCGCCGGGCCGGCCCCCCTCGATCCTGGGACTGATGCGGAGCTGATCCTTGAACCGGTGCGGAGCTGATCCTTGAACCGGTGCGGAGCTGATCGCTGAACCGGTGCGGACCGGTGCGGACCGAACGCCGAAGTGCAGGTGCGGGGTGACCGAGGGTGCTTCACCTGACAGCCACCTCTCCGGCGTCACGACGTGATCACCGTGGCAGTTCGGGCACGCCCGGGGAGACGTACCGGGATCAGCCGTCGACCTGTCCGCCTCGCGGGGCCTCGCGCGGCACGCGGTAGTGGAGGTACACGACTCTCGAGTTGAAGGTGCGGGTCTCGACGAGTTCGAGATCCACCCGGCGCTCCTGCGGGGGAAAGAACGGGATGCCGCCGCCGACCAGCACCGGGTAGACCATGGCCCGGTACTCGTCGATCAGGCCCGACGCGGCCGCCTCGGCAGCGAGAGTCGCGCCGCCGATCGCGATTTCGCCCTCCCCTGGCTCGGCTCGCAACCGCTCGATCTCCTCCGCCACGCCGCCGGAGGCCAGGCGGGCAGTTCCCTGCACCGCCGTCAGCGTTGTGGAGAACACCACCTTCGGGAGCGGCTTCCAGAGCGCGGCCCACTCCAGCATCGCGTCGTCGAGCGATGGATCCTGGTCGGCGGTCTCCCAGTACAGCATCGTCTCGTACAGCCGTCGTCCCATCAGGTGGACGCCGACCTGCCGGATGTCGTCGATCCAGAAGCGAAAGACGTCGTCCCCGGGCGCCGTCCAGTCGAAGTCGCCGTCCGGCCCGACGATGTAGCCGTCAAGTGAGACGCTCATCGAGTAGGTCACGCTGCGCATGGCAAATCCTCCTCGGTTCCGGGTACGACACTACGACCGCCGGACGCCGCAGGACTCATCGCCGGGCCCGCCATCCCCCTCCGGCCGTCCCGGGCCGGGCGCGCCGCGGTGATCTTCGTGTGCGAGGATGCCGCGTCGCCGTGGCGCCGCGTCCCTGTGCCGCCCACCCCCGCGACGGCAGACGGTACGAGGACGGTCGGCACCCGGGCGGTCGGCACACGGGAACGACGGAAGTGAGGCGCGATGATCGGGACGGTGTTCCGCAGCGAGGACCTGCCGGTCGAGGACAGGTTCGAATGCTGGCGGGACCTGCTGGGCCGGACGCGCTCCAGCGAGATGGACAGCGCGCACGCCGACGCCTTCTGGGCGGAGTGCCGGCTGATGGAGCTCGGCCCGGTGACCGTGTGGCCGATGGCGGCCCTGCCGGCGCGCTACCGGCGCGGGCCCGCGATGGTGCGCCGGTCCGACCCCGAGCTGTACCACCTCTCCCTGCTCCTCGACGGAGGACTGGGACTCGAACACGCCGGCCGGGTGGACACCTTCGGCCCGGGAGATCTGCACCTGGCCGACAGCTCCCACCCGTACGACCTCGGCCCGGACCGGGAAGGGGACAGCCGCCCCGTCAGAGGAGTGGGCGTGGACTTCCCCAAGGCACTGCTGCCACTCCCGGCACACCGCGTGAACGCCCTGCTGGGCCGGGCCCTGCCGGGAACGGACGGCATCGGCGCCCTGCTCCGGGACTGCCTGACCGGCCTGGACCGCCAAGCGGACTTCCTCCGGCCGTCCGACGCGCCGCGCCTGGGCACGGTCGTGCTCGACCTGGTCGCGGCGCTCGTCGCGCACGTCCTGGAGGCCGAGGAGGCGCTGCCGCCGGAGACCCGCCGGCAGGTCTTGTTCCGGCAGATCACCGCCTTCATCCGCCGCCACCTGCAGGATCCGCGGCTCACTCCGCCCGCAGTCGCGACCGCCCACCACGTCTCCCTCAGCCAACTGCACCGGATCTTCCAGCACGAGGCACACGGCGAGACGGTCGCGGCCTTCATCCGCGCCCGGCGGCTCGAAAGCGCCGGGCACGACCTGGCCAACCCCCGGACGAGCGCCGAGCCAGTCCATGTCGTCGCCGCCCGCTGGGGCTTTCCCCGCGCGCCCGAGTTCACCCGCGCCTTCCGCACCGCGTACGGGTGCTCCCCGACGGAGTACCGGATGCGGGCGCTGTCCGAGCGGCGTGGGCCCACCCCCGTGGAGCCCACCTCGGCCGTCGAGCCGCCCCGCGGTCCGGTGTCCTGAACATACGTGCTGTGCACGGGCTTCGGGGTCCGTTCCCTGGCGGCTGCGACGCAGGGCCAACGAATCGTGCACGCCACGCCAACGACAACCGGCCCTCCCCCGGGCACAGTCGGTCCCTCGATGACCCGTTCAGGGGCTGCGCTCGTACACCGGCGTTGCCCGGCCCATCAGCGCGAGGACGTCGAGCGTCCAGTCCTCGTGGCAACGAGGGCCGGTGGCGATGTACGCGTACGCGTCCCGATACCATGGCGCACCGCGGTTCCTCGGCGGCGCCGGTCCGACGCCACATGATCGGTGATGCGTCGCGTCGCCATGAACTGTCCCATGTGGAGCGGGCCTTGGTACGGCCGCTGCCGACCCGGTCCGGATCGCTTCATGGCCGGTCTGGACAGTCGACTCCGTTGGGCTGTCGGCCCGGTGGTGGATCGGCCTCATCGCCCACCTCGTCGACCGCGCCCTGCATTGGCGACCAGGGATGGCCCTTCCGTCTGAACGAGGAGGAGGACTCCTACGCCGCGATCACACCGGACACGACAGGATCATCCCACCTGTGACCGCAGCTACGAGGCAGCCCTAGCAGTGGTATCCGTCCGGGCACTCGGGGAACAGCACCCCGAAGAACAAGAAGAAGAGAATCGTCGGCAAACAGGAGAAGAGGCGCGGACGCCCACCACCACGACACTGCCCTGATGATCCGATCCGCTGGTGCAGGCGCCGGGCCGGTCGGCCCCGTTCCCCCGCGGAGGCTTTCCGGAGCGACCCCAGACGATGACATGCCCGCATCGTAGGCACCCGAGGAGTCATGTGGCCGTCCCTGCCCTCGGCCTTCCTGTGAAGAGGGCTGTCCGGGCCGGCGCCGAAGCCGTGATCACGCCGGACGTCCCGCGGCCATCCCATCTGCGATCAGCGGTGATGACACCTCTCAGTCCCCGATGAAAAGCAGGTAGCCGGAGCGGCGGATCGCCTCATGGGACTCCTCGATCACACGCCTCACCACGGCGTCCTTCTCGTCCTCTCGCAGCTCTTCGAGTTCGACGACGAGTCGCTCCAGCTGGGGCGTGTTGAACATCGTGAGGTCGTACGGCGAGATGCCTCGCCGCAGGCTGTCCTCCGGCGCTCGCGCGCACAGCGCCAGGAACGAATCCTCGGCATCGTCACCGAACTCCGCGACGACATCCTGCGCGCGGTTCAGTCTCCTCATACCCAGGCCCATGGCGGCTCTCCTGTCTCGTGTCGGTGTGGCGGGCGGCATCATCCCTTCGCTCATCGTGGCCGAAGCCTTCCCAGGGTGCCGGCTCCCTCGTGAGTCGCACGTCACGGACAGGGAGCCGTCAACCGAGGTGGGGCCGAGCCTGTCGCTGCGAGAGGCTCACCGTCCGGCGCTCTCGGTCGAGCCGAAGCACCACTACGGTGATGTCGTCGCCAACCTGGATCTCACCCCTGTGTGCGGTGGCCGGTTCCCCGGCGAGTTCTGACCGATGGATCACCGCTTCGACCTCATCGAAGATTTCGACGACTACGCCGAACGGTAGGACCTTCGTTACGCGTGTCCTCAACTCCTGACCCACGTCAGTAGCGTCGGCGAACGCCTGGAAAGGGTCTGGCCGATTCGCTCTCAGAGAGAGACGGGCCTCCACATTCCACGTGTCGAATTGGAGGAACATGCACGACACGGACTGTCCGATGTGGACGATCTCCGAGGCGTCTTCGAATGATCGCCAGGACAGGTCAGGGAGGGCAATGAACCCGACGCCAGGGAAAACCGGGTGGTCCGGTACGTCGTCCAAATCGACGAAGACGCCGAACCTTTCGATCGCCGCGACTTTCCCGGAAAGCAAATCACCGTATTGCAGCGAGTCAAGAAGGTCCCAGAGCTCCGGGTTCTTCGAACGCTCGATCATGCTGCCATCCTTTCAGCGCCTGCCTGCGCCGTCAGCTCGCCCGCAACGGACTCCATCACGCCGGAGGTATCCCGACCAGCGAGGCTGCCGAATCCGGGCCGCTCCCTTGGGCTCTCCGGCTTCCATGACCGCGGTACTGAGCGAAGGACGCCGCCGAGACCGAGAAGGCGCCGCGCCAGCACCGCCGCCCAGGCCACCGGCATTGGCGTCGCGGCACCCCTCAGCCAGGGCGCGGTACCGCTACTGACCGCCCCGAAAGCACGTCGGTTGGGCTGACCCTTCCGGGTGCGCACCGGCCTCGTCGTCCCTCACCGCCGCGAACGCGGCCAGACCGAACTCCCGGACCGGATAGAGGAACACGACAAGTCCCACAAACAGGTCCGCGCCCGCGCCGAGCACGTCCTCGCCCGCATGAAGACCTGGAAGATCCTCCGCGCGCCGAGACAGGCAGCCACCCGCAAGCATTCAATACGCTCCCCCACGCGGACCGACAGAAGGCCCCGCTCGACGCCCAGCGCATTCGAGGGATCACGGAGGGCCTCGGAGACATCGCACAACACATTCACGCAGCCGGCGCCGATCCGCGCCAGTGACGCAGCGTGGCTCCAAGCGCCCATTCGGAGGCGGATACCGGGAGACCCCGAACGCTGTCGGAGCCAGAACCAGGTTTGCCTCGGCGAAAGGCGGGGAGCCGGAAGAAGAGAGGGCGCCCGCCGAGGACGTTCCATCACCGGAGGTTTCCATGATCATCCTCGGAGTCATTCTGCTCGTCATCGGCCTCTTGGCCGGGATAGGCATTCTCTGGACCATCGGCATCGTCCTCGTCGCCATCGGCGTTCTGCTGTGGATTCTGGGAGCGGTGGGACACGCTGTGGGCGGCCGACGGCACTACTGGTAGTGCCGGTCCCTCAAGGCAGACCGGCCTGATCCGCCGGTCTCGCCCCCGCGCAGCGGGGAGTCGAGGCTGGTCGAGTTCCGCCACGCTGTACACGGTCCCACCGATCCGCATCCGCAGCTGACGGAAAGCTGGTCACCATGACACCTCACGCACCCGTTCGTCCCCCGCCCTCAAAAGTGTCCGGCAGTGACTTCGCCGGGCTGGCGCGGGAGATCGCCGAAGCCGGGCTGATGCGTCGCCGTCCTGGCTATTACACGGCCCGCATCACGACGGTCGCAGCGCTCTACGCAGGCGGCTGGACCGCGTTCGTGCTCATCGGCTCCAGCTGGTGGTCACTGGCCGTCGCCGCCTTCCTCGCCATGGTCTTCGGCCAGGTCGCCCTCCTCGCCCACGACGTTGCCCACCGGCAGGTGTTCCGGCTCCGCAAGGCCAGCGAACGATTCGGCCGGATCGCGGGGAACGCCGGCATCGGAATGGGCTACGGCTGGTGGCAGGACAAGCACACACGTCACCATGCCAACCCCAACCACGAAACGCTCGACCCCGACCTCATTCCCGACCTGCTGGTCTGGTCCAAGCATCAGGCTCGCGCCGCGAAGGGCCTTCCACGGCTCATCGGGCGGGCGCAGGCGTATCTCTTCTTCCCCCTGCTCACGCTGGAGGGGTTCAACCTGCATGTGATGGGTGTGAGGGCCCTGGCCAACCGATCGATGAAACACCGCGTCCAGGAAGGCGCCCTGCTCTTCGCCCACTTTGGGTTCTACCTCGGTGCACTGTTCCTGGTGCTGCCGCCCGGTATGGCGATCGCCTTCCTCGCCGTTCACCAGTGCCTCTTCGGGCTCTACCTCGGTTCCATCTTCGCCCCGAACCACAAGGGCATGCCGATTCTGACCGGAAAGGACCGCCCCGACTTCCTCCGGCGGCAGGTTCTCACCTCGCGCAACGTACGTGGCGGCCGGATCGCCGACCTCGCCCTCGGTGGCCTCAACCACCAGATCGAGCACCACTTGTTCCCCAGCATGCCCACCCCTCAACTACGCCGCGCATGCCCCATAGTCCGCCGCTACTGCAAGGAACTGGACATCCCCTACATCGAGACCGGCCTCATCGCGTCTTACCGGCAAGCCCTCACGAGCCTTCACGAAGCAGGGGCCCCGATCCGCGACGCCCGCCGCAGCCCGATCGTCGTGTAGCCCACCGGCCCCGGCGCACGGACCACTCCCTTGCCGGTCGTCATCGGCCTCGTCCTTCCTCGTCCTCGTCCTCTTCCTCGCCCTCGTCCTCCGATTCGGCGTCCTCGGCGTCCTCCTCCTCGTCTTCGTCCTCGGTGGCGCCGTCCTCGTCGTCCACGGATTCGTACGCGCCGTCGTCCTCCGAGTCCTCGGCCTGTGTCGCCTCTTCCTCTTCCAGGGCTTCCTCGTGTGACATCACGACTTCACCGTCCTGGATTTCGCCACGCCAGCCTTCCGGTTCCTTGTCGGCGAGCGTGACGTACCGCTGGAAGTGCTTGAAGTCCAGGCGGACACGGCGGCCCTGGGCGCGCCACAGATTTCCGGTCTTCTCGAAGAACCCGGACGGGAAGTACTCCATGACCAGGACGATGCGGGTCAGTTCCGGCGCGAGTTCGTGAAAACTCACCGCCCCCTTGGTCGAACCCTTGGCACCTTCGGAGGTCCAGACGATCCGGTCATCGGGGATCTGTTCCTGAACGGTCGCCTTGAAACTGCGCGAGGAAGGGCCGACTTTGACCTTCCAGTCACTGGTCGTCTCGTCACTCTTGGAGACCGAGCGAACACCCTTGGTGAAGCTGCTGAACTCCTCGTACTGCGTCCAGTAGTCGTAGGCCGTGCGAAGAGACACGCCGACGTCGAGGACCTCGATGATGTTCATGCTCTTGCCGCCGCCCCCGGACTTGCCCTTGCCGCCGCCGAACGCTTCCTTGGCCTTGTCCACGACGCTGTCCTTCACGCCTTTGGCCTTCTCGGACAAGAACGCCTTGACGGGGGACTCACCACCGAGGATGCGTGAGCCGATCTTGAGCAGTGACCCGCCGTTGTCGGCGGCATCGGTGAGCTGATCGGTAACGTCCGTGAGCTTGTCACCGGCTTTCTCCGCAAGCCGTTCGACCTGTGAACCGACGAAGCCCGACAACGCCTCACGCACTCCGCCCACGGCCGACTTCACGTCCGGCTCTTTCGTCTCCTTGGCCATGGTGGACTACCTCCGGCGATCGGCGCGCTGGGACTTCTTCTCCGCCCGCCCTGAAGACGCCGCCTTCTTCGCGCGAGCCTGCCTGCCGGAGGCGGACTTCTTCGCCGGGGCAGCCTTCTTCGCTGCCGGCTTCGATGCGGAGCTCTTCTTTCCGGATCCCCGTTTCGCCGCTGCGCCGGAAGCGCTCCGGCCAGAGGGGGGCTCCTCACGCCTCGACGCGGCACGCCTTTGCGGTCGAGCCGGCCTCCGGGAGCTTCTGCTGCGCTGCGGGCGCTCGCGTTCGGGTTCCTCTTCCTGGTCTTCTTCCTGGTCTTCTTCCTGGTCTTCTTCCTGGTCTTCTTCCTCTTCGTCGTACTCCTCCTCAGGCTCCTCCTCGGGCTCCTCCTCGTACTCCTCCGCCGGCTCTTCCTCCTCCTCGTAGTCCTCCTCCGGCTCCTCTTCCTCCTTCGTCTTGCCGAGGCCGGCCGTGCGCTCGTGGAGCGTGGCAGCGAGAGTCCCCATGCTGCGGGTGGCGGCGGCTGTCACCGCCTTGCGGCCGGCCTCGAGGACCTCACCTTTCAGCTGGTCCTGCAGTTCGGCGACCTGCGGTATCTCCCCCAGCCTGCGCATTCCCTCGGCAGCGAGCTGGCGCGGTTCGAGACCGAACCGCCTGCCCGCCAGATAGGTCCCCACGCTCAGCGCCAGCTTGCCCTTCTTCGTCCGGCCCAGCACGTAGCCACCGGCGATGGCCGCGGCGAGAGCCATCTTGGTCTGATCGTCCATGAACACGTCACCTTCATCCCTGGGGCACTCGCCGTTCCGCAGCAGGCGGGCCCGCCGTCGGCCTCCACCGACAGCGCCACTACGACCGCGTTCGGGAGCGCAACGAAAGGGGACTGGATCCCCCCTCAGTTCGGACGGCAGGCCATCCACCACCCGGCGAACAGTGCCTCGATGGGCCGTCGCCTCGGCACCATGGCCCTGGCTCAAGACCAGTCCTGTACTCACCAGTCTCGCCCGAATCGTGTCGGTCGCATCTCGAGAAGCGCTGCCCACGACGGCGGAGGCAGTGCGCTGCGATCCAAGGCCGCGCTTCCTCGCAAACGTCGCGACGCGACGCATCGTCGGCCGTGCGCAGGGCAGATGCTCAATGAGCCGTGACGATGGCGCGGCCGTCGTGTCCTTCTACTGCCGCGGTGGTGCGGCCGGGAATCCAGTACGTGCGGAAGAAGGCGAGAGCATGCCTGGCGCAGGAAGGCTGTGCCGATGACATCGCCAACAGATGTCGGTCCCCGGCTCGCCGTCTCCGCACAGGAGGTGGCGTTGGACGATGCCACCCTGGTGGTCCGCGCGCGCGGCGGCGACTCACGGGCGTTCGAGGTGCTGGTGCGCCGTTACCAGGGACCGATGTACCGCTTGGCACTGCACATGCTGGCCGGCCGCGGCGATGCCGAGGACGTGGTGCAGGAGGTGTTTCTGACCGCATGGCGGCGGCTGCCGCAGTTGCGGGACGACACCGCGTTCCTGGGATGGCTCTACCGGGCAACCACCAATCGGTGCCTGAACCTCATCCGGGCCCGCAGACCTGTCGCGGAAGCCGACCTGGACAGTCGCGAATCCGCCGATGCCGCTGGGGCACCCGAGCGGGCGGCGCAGGTCAGCGAGCAGTTGACGGCGCTCGGGGAGGCCCTGAAACGGCTCACGCCCGAGCAGCGGGCGTGCTGGTTGCTGAGAGAGGTACACGGGCGCTCCTACATGGAGATCGCCGGTGCCACGGGCACCACCCAGACGGCAGTGCGTGGACGCATAGCACGCGCTCGAGCGCAGTTGGCGGAGGCGATGGCTCCATGGAGATGAGCGACGCTCAGGGCTGCATGCTGCCGTGCGGCCGCGACGTCGAGACGGTGTGGGCACGGCTCGATGCGACGGACACCGGATCGGCCGACGCCCATGAGGACACCTGCACGTACTGCTCAACGACGCGGAAGGGCCTGGTGGTGCTGCGGCACGTGGCCGGCGGGCTGGCCTCGGAGGAGGCAGCGCCTGTGTCGCTGGGCCTGGTCGCTCGGATCATGTCCGCGGTGCGCGCCGAGACCCGCCGTCATCACATGCTCACACTGCCCGGCCCGGAGCCGGGCGGGCTGCGGATCAGCGAACAAGCGGTCGCCGCGGTGCTGCGAAGCGCCGCCGACTCCGTCGACGGTGTGCGTGCGCGACGCTGCCGGATCGCCGCCACGGAGACGGTCGGGGAAGTGGAGGTGGAGATGAGCCTTGCCGTGGCGTACCGCAGGTTCTCCGCCGACGCCGTCCACGAGGTGCGCGAGCGTGTCGCTGCGGCCGCCGCAGCACGGGTCGGGGTGACCCCGGCGCGCCTGGACCTGACCGTGGAGGACCTCTACGACGCATGAGGCCCCCGGATCGGGCAGCACGGGCCGGGGTGACCCCGGTGCGCCCGCACCTGACCGTGGAGGACCTCTACGACGCATGAGGCCCCCCGGATCGGGCAGCAAACCGTTGAGAGCGACTGAGCACAAGGACACGGTGGCCGCCATGACAACGACCGTGCCGGACGACAAGGCCGGGGTTTCCCGCGCCCAGTGGGTCATCGCCGAGCCGGTGATCGCCGCCGTCGCCGCCCGGGCCGCTCTCGGCGTCCCTGGCGTCGTGCGCCTCGAACCCGGCCTCACCGGGCTCGTCTCCCAGTGGACGCGGCTGGCACGCCAGAAGATCAACGGCCTTGCTCCGGCCCCGACCGAGGGCGTCAGAGTCACGCTCGACCACACCGCCGTCCCCTCGAGACCGCGCGTCTCCCTCGACCTTGTCACCTCAGGGCAGGACCAGGCCGGCATCGTGGGACGGGCCGTCCAGCGCGAGGTCAGGCGCGCGATCGCCGCTGCCACCGGCCTCGTACCGCAGGCCGTCACGGTGTCGATCATGGACGTCCACATGAACGGGATGGATACGTGATGACCCCGAGATCAGAGCTGACACGCTCACTTCTGTCCGTCCTGGACGGGATCCCCGGTCTTCGTCCGGCTTCTCCCGCCCCCTCCCCCGTCGGGGGAGGAGTGCCGTGGAACCTCGACGCACTGGCCGTCGGCATCGACGACGACCTCGTGGAGATCCGCGTCGTCGCCCTCGCTCTCCCCCTCCCTCCGCTGCTGCGCGCGGCCGAGGCCGCGCTGTCCACGGCGCTCGAGGGGACCCGCTGGAATGACGCACGGCTGCGCCTGGTCGTCACCGACGTGGACGACGGCGCCCTCGCCCCGCGGTCACGCGAGTGACGGCAGCGGCCAGGAGGCCATGACGTTCTCCCCTGGTACGGGTCCTTCAGGTAGACGAGCGCGAACCCGCCCCGTCGAGAGCCACGAAACCGAGGAGCGCACCATGACGAACCCGGCCACCACGAATACCGCCGAACACTCGACCTTCGGCGCAGGCAGCACGGACAGGAGTGCCGGCGCACCGGATGCCTCCACTGCACAGGAATCCGGGCAGGGTTCCACCACCATCGCCGACGTCGTCGTCCAGAAGATCGCCGGTCTTGCCGCTCGCGAGGTACCCGGCGTACACGAGCTGGGAGGCGGAGCGGCACGCGCGTTCGGCGCGGTGAAGGGACGGATCCCCGGAGCCTCGGCCAGTGCCGGACAGGGCGTTTCCGTTGAGGTCGGTCAGAGGCAGGCGGCCGTGGACCTCCAGATGCTGGTCGAATACGGCGTGGCCATACCCGATCTGGCCAAGGACGTCCGCAACAACGTCATCGACTCCGTCGAGCAGATGACGGGCCTGGAAGTCGTCGAGGTCAACATCAATGTCAATGACGTGCACCTGCCCGCCGACGACGGTGACGGCGCCGACCAGGGCTCGGGCGACCGTGTCCAGTAGCGGCGCTCGGGGCTCCGCCACCCGCAGGAGCCTGTCCCACCGCGCGCGGGGCGTCATGGGTTCCGTCCGGCCTCCGAGCGGGCTCGCAGACCCCCGGTCCATCGCCGCACGGCCGGCATCGCACACTCGAGGTGAATCGACATGACATCCACTCAGACCGGCCTGTTGACCGGTCTCGTCCTCGGCCTCGCCGCCGCGTTCGGCGGTTTCGAAGCCTTCCTCGTGCTCCTCGTCCTCGGGACGGTCGGGCTGCTGGTGGGGCGCTACCTCGACGGCAAGCTCGACCTTGCGCAACTCACCGGCCGTGACAGGGACAACTTCCATGGACACCGCGACCGTCCCGTCCGCTGACGCCGACCCGGACACCTGTTCCGCCCAGCGTGGCAGGACAACGATCTCCGACCGTGCCGTAGGACGCATCGCCGCCCGGGTGTTGACGGAAGTCGAGCACATCGGTGGAACGGCCGGGCGGATACTCGGCACAGCGCCACGCGGAGAAGGGTCCGGGGCCTCGGCCCGGGTCACCGCGAAAGTCACCGGCGACTCGGTCGCGGCGCTGGACGTTCACCTCTCCGTCGCATATCCGGAATCCGTCGCCCGCGCCACCGAGGACGCCCGCACAAACCTGGTGCACCGCGTGGCGGAACTCACCGGACTGACCGTGAACCGCGTCGACATCGAGGTCACCGCCCTGCGCAGTCCCGACTCCCCATCCAGGAGAGTCCAATGAAACGCCGGCCCCGCCGCACCGTCCCCGCCACCCTCACCGCCCTGGTCCTGCTCGCCGCGTGCGTCCTGACCGCCATCGTCGCCATCCAGCTGATCGCCGGGCAGAGCCCGCTCATCAGCCACCGATCCGCCATCGACAGCCTGCACAGCAGTCACTGGAACGACAGCGCCGTTCTCGGCGCAGGTGTCGCGGCCGTCCTCCTCGGCCTCCTCCTTCTGCTCGCCTCGCTCCTGCCGGGGAAACCCACCGTCCTGCCGCTGACCGGTGAGGTGGACGCCGGCGTCACCAGGCGCAGCCTGCGCCATGCCCTGCGGAGCACGGCAGCGGGTGTCGACGGGGTGACCAGAGCACGAGTGAGGCTGGGCCGCCGCACGCTCGTCGCCCGCATCCGCACGGACCGGACCAACACCACGGGACTCACCGATGCCGTCCGCGGCGCGCTCGATCGGCGCCTGGACGATATCGCCCCCTCGAACAGGCCGGCATCGAGAATCCGGCTTCGTGCGCCCAGGAACACGCCATGACCAGCCTCAACCGCCCGGCCCGACTCAACCGCGCGCTGCTCGCCGTGTTCGGCGTTGCTTTGCTCGCCGCGGGGCTTTTCGCAGTGGCAGCCCACTTCAGCCGACTCGCCTTCCTCGATGCAGGCGCCCCACTCATCGGCGACGCCGCCGCCCCACCCACCTGGGCCCTGTGGGCCACGGCTGCCGCCGCCATCGTTCTCGGACTGCTCGCCCTGCGCTGGCTCGCCGCGCAGGTGGCCCGACGCCCCAAAGCCCACGCCTGGCACCTTGAACGGAACCCCGCGCAAGGGAGCACCCGACTCGCCGCGAACGCGGCCACCGTCCCCTTCCTGAGCGATGTCACCACGTACCCCGGCGTCCGCAACGCCCGCGCCACGCTCGCCGGATCGCACGAGAACCCCACGCTCGCATTGGTGATCACCACCGACCAGGACGGTGATCTGGCCGCCATCAACCATCGCCTCACCACCCACGGACTGCCCCGTCTTCGTCAGGCACTCGACCTCGGCAACCTCCCCCTCACCGTCGAGTACCGCCTCACCACCCACACCGGCACCCGCGCACACTGAGCTGAGTCCGGCGGTCGTCGCGGGTGCGGCGGGGGTCGTGCTGACCGAGGCCTCACCGCTCGGTGTCCGCCGACGCCCACGGATGCTCGAAGGGCGCGCCGGCGTACGACGTTCGGGTGCGGGCCCGGTCGTCGCGCCTGACACCGGTACGTGGATCTCACCGCCAAGGGCGGGCCGTGCTGCCGACCGGCAACCCGCAGCGGAACCGCCACCCGCCTGCCCCTGAGCGAGTTCCGCAGGGTTCTCGCGAGCCGTCCCTCCGAGGCCCCCGGCTCTCGAACGGGCGCAGCCCACACGCAGGTTGCTGCCCTCATGACCCATGTCCGGCCCGTCTTCGGCCCGTTCTCCATCGCCTCGGCCGGGTGATGAGGACGGTGTACCGCTCCGGTGCACCTCACGGTGGGCAGCGGGACCCCACGCTCGCTGCGGAGCGGGCACGGCCCCGGCTTGGTTGCCGGCCCTTCCTCGGCCCAGGACCGTGCCCACACGAGCCTGAGCAAGGCCCCACGTCGGTGCCCGGCACGGTCTGGCGGCGCCCCAGGGGACGTGGCCCGGTGGTGCGCGCCCCGTGGGATTCACCGAGCGGGAGGCGACGGAAGATGCCCGGTCGTCGCACCCCGGGCGGGAGCTGATGATGGAGGTACGGTCGAACGCGCGGAGCTGATCATGACGAGCTGGCTCATCAGGGACTACTCCCAGGACGATCTCGAGGCGGTGATCCGTGTCGACACGGAGAGCGGCACGACCGGAGAGCCGCCGCTCTTTCCGCTCTCCGACGCCGTGGCGGCCCTCCAAGCCGCTGATCCGGCCGTGGTGGCGGTGGCGGACGATGTGGTGGTCGGGGCTGCGGTGAGCAGACTGGAAGGCGACCGGGCGTGGATCCTGCGCATCTGCATGATGCCGACCTGGCGGCACATGGGCCTGGGCAGTGCCCTGATCACGGCTCTCGAGCACCGGTTGTACGCCGAGGGCGTACACACGGTGCACGCGGTTCTGCCCGAAGGAGAGACCGGCGCCGACGCCCTGCGGAACTGCGACTTCGAAGCCCGATCCGGCCTGGTCTTCTTCCAGCAGCGAGGGCCGGTCACCCCCCAGGCGATCAGCATGCTGTCCTCTCTCGGAGCGGAGCTGCCGCCTGGAGGACTGTGGCAGAGGGTCGCAGGCATGCGACACGAGAAGCAGCTCATCGAGCGCCGACTGGTCCTGCCGCTGGCCCACCCCGAAATGGCCGCCCAACACGGCGTCGAACTGCCCCGCGCGGTCATGCTGTTCGGACCCCCCGGAACAGGCAAGAGCACATTCGCCCGCGCGATCGCCAGCCGTCTGGCGTGGCCGTTCCTCGAACTGTTCCCAGCGCGCCTCGCCGCCGAGTACGGGCTGGCGGCCGGGCTGAGTCGGCGTTTCGACGAGATCGCCCAGCTCGACCATGTCCTTGTCTTCATCGACGAGGTCGAGGAGGTCGCCGGCACACGGAGCGGCGCGGACGCGACCGCGGTCGGCATCGTCAACGAACTGCTCAAGGCGATCGTCCGGTTCCGCAGCCAGGACGGCCGGCTGCTCGTCTGCGCCACCAACAACGTGACCACACTGGACCCGGCCTTCCTGCGCCACGGCCGCTTCGACTACGTGTTGCCCATCGGCCCTCCCGACCACACGGCCAGGACCGCGCTGTGGGAGAGCTACCTGGCACGAGCAGGCGCGGAGGCCGACTGCGCGGCACTCGCGTCCGCCAGTGAGGGGTTCACCCCCGCCGACATCGCCCACGTCGCCCGCACCGTCTCGCAGGCTCAGTTCGAGCGGACCTTCGACACCGGAACCCGGGTCCACCCCAGCACCGACACCTACCTGGACACGATCCGCGAAACCCGCCCCACCGTCAGCAGCGCCATGAGCCAGGAGTTCGCCGACCAGAGCCAGAAGTTCGCCCGCATCTAGCGTCCTGGTCTCGAAGCACCTTCGTGTCGCACACCGCCTCCGGGCGGCGAGCGGACCTGCCCGGCACCGGCGGTACCGCCTTCGGCACGGGACGGGCTGGATGATGTCGGTGCGGTTGCGGCGGCCTGGTCGCAGCCGCAGGTGGTTCGCCGCTCCGACGGCCGGCCGAACCCGGGGCGTACGCGTGTCAGCGACGGCGTGCGATGCGGCCCCGGGCTCGGCTGCCGGGAAGCGGCCGTCCGTCGTTACGGAGGGGTGGTGTCGCGGTCGTCGTTCCGTACGCGGTGGTGGCCGACGTCGCGCGGTGGCGCGACCGATGCGGTGCGGACGCGGACGGTGGGCCGTGCGTTGCGGCGGAGGTCGTCGGAGCCGTGGTGGTCGCCGTCACGTCGCAGTGACTGCTCACAACCGGACGACGACCAAGGCGGTGTCGTCGTCCGGGCTGTTGCCGCGCGGATGGACGTCGGCGAGCAGGGCGCTGGCGAGGGCTTCGGGGCCGAGGCCGCAGTGCTGGGTGAGGCTGTGGGTGAGGCGTGCCAGTCCGGTGTCGATGTCCTCGCCGCGGCGTTCGATCAGTCCGTCCGTGTACAGCACGAGCGTCGCTCCGGGTTCGTATGCGAGCGTTGCCTGGCTTCTGACCGCGTCGAGGTCCCAAACGCCGAGGGGAGGGTCCACGACGTCGTCCAGGACTTCGGCAGTGCAGCCGTCGGGGTGGAGGAGCAGGGGTGGCGGGTGTCCGGCGCGGCTGTAAGTGATGGTGTGAGCGGTCCGGTCGACGATCGTCTGGAGGGCGGTGGCTGCGACGGCGCCCTCGATCGTGGGTGCCTGCAGGGCGAGTGTCTTGAGGGCGGTGGCCGGCTCACCTGTCGCGCGGACGGCGGCGCTGAGAGCGCTGCGGAGCTGGCCCATCACCCCGGCGGCTTCCAGACCGTGACCGACGACGTCACCGACAGCCACAGCGAGGCGGTCCTGACCGAGGTCGAGGACGTCGTACCAGTCACCGCACACGTTGAGTGAACTGACGGCAGGGCGGTAGCGCACCGCCACCTCGCTGAAGCCCAAGGGGACACTCGGCAGCATGGCGCGCTGCAGGCTGACCGCGATCTCGCGTTCGCGCGCGTGGGCGAGGCGCAGCCGTTCATTGAGTTCCTGCAGATCCTGGGACTGCGAGAGCAGCCCGGCTGTCATGGCCTCTTCATCGCTGAGTGCCTTGCCCGCCTCGCGCAAGGCGGCGCGGATGCGGACCAGTTCGGTGACGTCCTCCACCCGGGAGATGATCAGTGCCACCCGCCCGTCCGGGCCGAGAACCGGCGCGTTCGCCGGAGTCCAGAATCGCCTCTCCCAGGCTTCCGCCCGTCCGGGCGACTCCAGATCGTACCGCCGCAGGGGCATGGTGTCCTGCCGTCCGGTGGTCAGCACCCGGTCCACCGACGCGCGCAGCCGGCTGCCCGGTGCGTCCGGATCAGCGGGGTCCACCGGGAACACCTCAAATGCAGAACGCCCCACAAGATCCCCGCGGTCGCGGCCGGACCGTTCGAGGAATGCGTCGTTCGCGTCCACCATGAACAGGTCAGGGGTGAGCAGCAGCGCAGGTCCGGGAAACGCGCGGAAGACCGCCTCGTAGTCGACGTCGAACGGCGCGGCCCCGCCGGTGTCCTGAGTGCTCATTTTCAGACCTCTACCTCGGACCGGCTGACATTCCAGGTGCGACACTCCCAAAGGGCTGTCCCGTCATCACCGGTGGATCGGTACGGCGTCAGATGCGGTGCACCGCAAGGCGGAGGGTCGCCCTCACACCTGGCGTATTCGGGCGATCCGACACGCAGCGAGGTGCCGTAGCTGTCGTCGCGCGTCCGCTGGGGATTGCGGGAGCCCTAAGGCAGCCAGTGAATCTGCCGCTGCCGGCAGCCCACCTCCAGGTGGTGATGAGGGTACGGGAGGCACCGTTTGCTGTCTCCACGGCCTTCGCAGGTCCCGCCGCGGGCGTCCTGCCCACCGGACACCCCGGGCCGTTCGCCGCCCGCTCCGGCGGCCGGCCCCATTTCCCGCCCGGGATCACCACTGGATGTCCCGCCCGGGATCACCACTGGCCAGTGCTCGCCGCAGCAAATGTGGGTGTCGGCCCCGATGGCCGCCGCAGTGTGTGCCGCGCGACGCTGGAGACCCGTCCCGCACTGCGGGGGACGCGGCTCTCGACGACGACCCGTACGGCGCGCCAGAGGGGAAGCGAGGATGAGCCTGACCGCCTGGCCGGCCGGTCGTCGCCGCTGTGTATGTCCTGATCGCGACCGAGTGGGTTCACCGGGTCGCGGCGGCGCTCGGCGGCGGCGTTGCGGCGGGCCCAGGAGGCGGTGGTGCGCCGGGCGGCGCGGCGTTCGCGGGTGGCCTGGACGCGTTGTTCGCCGGTGGTCCCGGCCGCGCAGGTAGCGGCGCTCGGCGGCCTGACGGCTGGCGACGCCGAGGGGGTGTGCGAGGTCTGCCCAGCTGGCTCCTGCTTTGCGGGCCGTTTCGATGAGGCCGGTTTCCCAGCCGGCGAGCTGCTCGCGCACCTGTCGCAGCGGCAGGAGGGAGGCCAGGGCCTGCTCCGGGCCAACGTCTGCGTCGGAAGAGCCCGCGAGTCCGTTCCTGGCGGCGTGCGGGGCTCCGTCGATGGTCTCCAGGGCGGCCGCGGCGGCGAGGAACGACCGCGGGCTCACGGCGTCGGTACCTGATGGGACCGGCTGCTGGCACGGGGTCATGGACGCCTCCGTCGAGGGATGTCATCGGTTGGACGACATGACGCTTGTCATCCGTTGGATGACATGTTACAACGGTGTCAGTGAGGCGCATTGGCAGCAACTGCCCGAACCTGCTGGAGGTGTTTTCACGATGTTGATGCGCACTGACCCCTTCCGTGAGCTGGACCGGCTGGCCCAGCAGCTGATGGGCCCGGGCACCTGGTCGAAGCCGTCGGCGATGCCGATGGACGCCTACCGCGAGGGCGACGAGTACGTGGTGGCCTTCGACCTCCCGGGCGTGGCCGCGGACGCGATCGACATCGACGTCGAGCGGAACATGCTGACCGTCAAGGCCGAGCGCCGACCGGTGGCGAAGGCCGACGACGTGCAGATGGAACTCTCCGAGCGGCCGCTGGGCGTGTTCTCCCGCCAGATCGTGCTCGCCGACACCCTCGACACCGAGCACATCAAGGCCGACTACGACGCGGGCGTGCTCACCCTGCGCATCCCGATCGCCGAGCGCGCCAAGCCCCGCAAGATCTCCATCGGCGTCGGATCCGGCCACAAGGAGATCTCCGGCTGAGCCGGACCGTCGAACGGCTCGAACAGCGGCGGAGGACGGGTACCTGGTCTCCCCTTCTCCCGTCCTCCGCGCGCCCCAATGAACGAGGAAAGGGGTGCGGCCGACGTGGCCCTGCGATGCGAAGCGTTCCTCGACCGGGTGAAGGAACGCGGCGAATACGGCTCCCTGCACGAGGCCGAGCGCGCGGCCCGCGTGGTGCTCGCCCTGCTGGGCGCACACCTGGTCGGCGAGGTACGCGCCCAGCTCGCCGCGCGTCTGCCGGAAGGCTTCGCCCTGATCCTTCTCAACCCGCTGCAGAGCGCCGAGCCGCTGTCACCGGAGCGGTTCGTCCGCGCGACCGCGGCCTGGATCGAAGGAGCCACCGAACAGACCGCGGCGTGGGACGCCAGCGCCGTCCTCAGCACCGTCGCCGACGCCGCCGGCGACGACCTGCTGAGCCAGATCCTGCTCCAGCTCCCCACGGGCTACGACCTCCTCTTCGGCCGCCCCCAGCCCACCTGA
>NZ_FNHI01000032.1:0-824 GCF_900103455.1 Streptomyces wuyuanensis
GACTCCCACCCACTTGATGGGGTAAGGCTCCCAGTAGACGACTGGGTTGATAGGCCGGATATGGAAGCCAGGTGACTGGTGGAGTTGACCGGTACTAATAGGCCGAGGGCTTGTCCTCAGTTGCTCGCGTCCACTGTGTGGTTCCCGGGTTGCGAACAGTCGCACCGGTCGAACCAGATTCACTTGATTAATTGAAGAGTGTGCTTGTTCGCTCGAACCCGATAGGGTTTCGGTGGTCATAGCGTTAGGGAAACGCCCGGTTACATTCCGAACCCGGAAGCTAAGCCTTTCAGCGCCGATGGTACTGCAGGGGGGACCCTGTGGGAGAGTAGGACGCCGCCGAACAATCTTTCAGGACCCGTGGTCCCAGCGTTCAGCTGGGACCACGGGTCCTTTTTGTTTGCATGTTTTTCCCGAAGCGCGTCGGTCGGCCGGCTGCGCGAGAATTGACTGCGGTACCCGAAGACAGGAGCCTCACCGATGCCCACCAACTCAGCCGACGATCGTCCTGAGCGCGAGCCGCGCCGCCGCGAGGGCGGCGGCGACCGGGGCGGCTATCGCGGGGGCCCGCGTCGGGACGACAACCGTGGGGGCGGCAACCGCCGTGACGACCGCGGTGGGTTCCGTCGCGACGACCGCGCCGGCTCCTTTCCCCGCGACGACCGCGGCTACGGCCGCCGTGACGACCGGCGGGACGACAATCGCGAGGGCCGCTTCCCCCGTGACGAACGGGCCTATGGGCGTCGCGACGACCGTCGGGATGATCGTGGTCCGCGTCGTGACGATGACCGTGGTGGTTTCCGTCGTGATGACCGTGGTGGTTA
>NZ_FNHI01000032.1:1354-89771 GCF_900103455.1 Streptomyces wuyuanensis
GACGACCGTGGTGGTTTCCGTCGTGATGACCGTCGGGATGATCGTGGTCCGCGCCGCGACGACGACCGTGGTGGATACGGGCGTCGCGACGACCGGCCGCGTGGGCCGCGCCGGGACGACCGGGCCGGTGGGGGCTACCGCGGGCGAGACGACCGTGGCGGGTACGGCCGCCGTGACGACCGGCGTGATGACCGGCGTGACGACCGCGGGCGCGACAGGGACCGGGAGCCGATCAAGCGGCTGCCGATCCCCGAGGACGTCACCGGCGAGGAGATCGACAAGGACGTCCGCCAGGAGCTGCAGAGCCTTCCCAAGACGCTCGCCGAGGACGTCGCGAGGAACCTCGTCATGGTCGCGCGGCTGATCGACGAGGACCAGGAGCAGGCGTACGGGTACTCGCGCGTGGCACTGCGTCTCGCGTCCCGTGTGGCCGCGGTGCGCGAGGCCGCCGGCTTTGCCGCCTACGCGACGCAGCGGTACTCGGAGGCGCTGGCGGAGTTCCGTGCCGCGCGCAGGATGACCGGCAGTGTCGAGCTCTGGCCCGTCATGGCCGACTGCGAGCGCGGCTTGGGCCGGCCCGAGCGTGCGCTGGCGATGGCCGGTGAGGCGGAAGTGCAGAAACTCGACAAGGCCGGGCAGGTCGAGATGCGGCTCGTCGCCGCGGGTGCCCGCCGGGACATGGGACAGCTGGACGCGGCCATCGTGACCTTGCAGAGCCCCGAGCTCGCGTCGAACGCCGTGCAGCCGTGGACCGCGCGCCTGCGCTACGCGTACGCGGACGCCCTGCTGGCTGCCGACCGGGAGACCGAGGCACGCGAGTGGTTCGCGAAGGCCGTCGAGGCGGACAAGGACGGTTCGACCGACGCCTCCGACCGGCTCGCCGAGCTCGACGGCGTGGAGTTCGTCGACGCCATGGGCGACGACGAGCACGACACCGCCGGCGAGGGCGGCGTCGCGACGGAGGACGCCGGGACCAGGGGCGACGCCGAGGAGGCCGGGGAGAGGGACGAAGCCGACGCACGTCCCGCCGCCGCGGACGGCGAGACCTCCGAGGACGCACCGGAAGGCTCCGAGGACGACAAGGCCGACGCGGACGACGCTGACGACCCGGACGACCGGCGCGACGAGGGTGACGGCGACAAGGCCTGAGCCTGCCGCGCCCCACGGGTGCGTACGCGAGGACAGATGAGGCCGGGCCCCTGAGCGAATCCGCTCAGGGGCCCGGCCTTTCGCGTTAGTCGTCCTCCGCGCTCAGTCCAGATTCAGGCTGCGCAGCACGAGGCCCGTCGCCGGCTTCGGGCCGAAGGACGTCGACTTGCGCGGCATCGTGACGCCCTGCCGGGCCAGGTCGCGTACGACCTCCTCGCGCACCGGGTGCATCAGGACGGCCGTGCCTCCCCGGCGTTCGGCCTGGACGACCGCGGCCTCCGTGTCGTGGATGTAGGTGATCTCCTCGGGGGAGTCCGGGATGTGCCAGATCTGTTCCAGCAGGGTGGCGTGGAGGACCGTCGCGTCCAGTCGGCGCCAGGCCTCCGGGCGGTCGGCCGGCACCGTGCGCTCCAGGAGCGCGGGGTCGGGGCGGTCGATCAGATGGAAGCGGCCGTCCCCGGCGAGCACGTACGCGTTGCCCTCGCCGACCGCCTCCGCCAGGGCGCCGAGGGCGTGCGACAGCGGCCCGTCGATCTCGCGGACGCGGAAGATGCCGTCGACCGCGGCGAGCGCGTCCGCGACCGGCAGCCGGTTCAGCAACCGGTGGATGGAGCGGACCTGGAGGGGGTAGCGCGCGGTGTCGATGAGCAGCACCAGGCCGTAGCTCCAGGCGCCGGGTGCGGGCCGCTCCTCGCGGAGCCGGAGGTAGGTGGCCCAGCGGTGGTGGCCGTCGGCGATGAGGGCCTGCTGACGGGCGAGGTCGGCGGCGATGTCCGCGAGGTCGCCGGCGTCCGTGACCGACCAGAGGCGATGGCTGAAGCCGTCCTCGGTCGTGGTCGACAGGAGCGGTTCCTCGTGGATGACGCGTTCGATGACGGCGCTCGCCCCGTTCGCGGGGCCTTCGCTGCGGTAGGTGAGCAGCAGGGGTTCGAGATTGGCGCCGGTGGTGCGCATCAGGGCCGTGCGGTCGGCCACCACGTGCGGCATCACGTCCTCGTGCGGGAGGACGATGCCCTCCTCGGGGGCCGACAGCGCCAGCGCCCCGATGATGCCGCGCTGCAGGATGACGCCCCTGCGCTGTTCGTACACGTACAGCGCGGGCTGCGGGTCGGGGGCGAGGACGCCCTCGGCGACCCAGCGGTCGAGGGTCTCGGCGGCCTGCTCGTGGCGGGCCGTGGCGGTCGCCGCCTGGGGAAGGATCAGCCGGACGATGTTGTAAGGGTCCGCGGACTCGAGATGGTGCAGTCCGTCGGGCCGTACGACGACGTCGTAGGGCGGTGAGGTGACCGCGGCGAGACTGCCGACCCGCTCGGGGACGTAGCGCAGTCCACGGAACGGGACCATGTGCAGACCCTCGACTGCCCTGTCACCTCGCGTGCTCATTGGTGCATCGTATGTGGCCGGAGCGATGCGCGATGATCGGGGGAGCGCGCGGCGATCGGGACGCGCCACCGATCGAGGGCCCCGGCCGGGTGGACCGGGAGCCGGGAGTGAGGAGCGGAGCAGCATGGGTGAGCGGGGCAGGACCAGGCCGGACGGCAGCCCGCGGGCGCTGAGCGAGGTGTACGACACGGCTCTGCTCGATCTCGACGGGGTGGTGTACGCCGGCGGGGAGGCCGTCCCGCACGCGGTGGAGTCCCTGGAGAAGGCGCGTGACGGCGGGATGCATCTGGCGTACGTCACGAACAACGCCCTGCGGACGCCGGACTCGGTGGCGGAGCACCTCACCGAGCTTGGCGTGCCTGCGGAGCCCGGCGATGTGATCACCTCGGCCCAGGCCGTTGCCCGGCTGATCGCCGAGCAGGTCCCGGGCGGCTCGCGGGTGCTGGTCATCGGGGGCGAAGGTCTGCGGGTGGCGCTGCGCGAGCGGGGTCTGGAGCCGGTGGACTCGGCGGACGACGACCCCGCGGCGGTGGTTCAGGGTTACGGCGGGCCGGAGCTGCCCTGGGGGCGGCTCGCGGAGGCGTCGTACGCGGTGGCCCGCGGGGTGCCGTGGTTCGCGTCCAACACCGATCTGACGATCCCGAGCGCGCGCGGGATCGCGCCGGGGAACGGCGCGGCGGTCGAGGTCGTCCGGATCGCGGCCGGTGGCGAGCCGCAGATCGCGGGGAAGCCGCTGCCTCCGATGCACCGGGAGACGATCCTGCGGACGGGTGCTGAGCGGCCGCTGGTGGTGGGGGACCGGCTCGACACCGACATCGAGGGCGCGTTCAACGGCGGGGTGGACTCGCTGCTCGTGCTGACCGGGGTGACGGACCCGGCGCAGCTGCTGCGGGCGGAGCCGAAGCACCGGCCGACGTACGTGGACCGGGATCTCCGCGGGCTGCTCACGGGGCAGCCCGAGGTGGAGTCCGCCGGTTCGGGGGACGGATTCGTTTGCGGCGGCTGGACGGCCTCCGTGCGGGGCGACGCCCTGGTGCTCGAAGGGGACGGTCAACCGCTCGACGGGCTGCGGGCGTTGTGCGCGGCTGCGTGGACCCACGCGGGGGACCGGTCCGGTTCGGCGGACGCGGGCAAGGCGCTGGCCCGGCTCGGCTGGTGAACGGCCGCGCGGGAAAGGGCCGGTGGGAGGGGGTCGCACGGCTCCCCGATCGAAGCGAAATAGAGGATAGGCTAACCTAACCGCGTGTTGGTCGACAGTCCTCCCGAACAGAGCGCGGACCGGGCGGCCGCGGCATCCGCGCCCGAGCCGCGCAAGCGCCATGCGCTGCGTGCGGCCGGCCTGCTGCTCGCCGTCGGCGTCCTGCTGCTGGTCTGCGTCGCGAGCATCGCGATCGGTGCCAAGTCGGTGCCGGTCGCCGATGTGTGGCACGGGCTCTTCCAGAACTCCGGTACCGGCAACGACGTGGTGATCCGCGATGTCCGGGTGCCGCGCACGGCGCTGGGCCTGCTGGTGGGTGTCGCCCTGGGCCTCGCCGGCGCGGTGATGCAGGCGCTGACCCGCAACCCGCTCGCCGAGCCCGGCCTGCTGGGGGTCAACGCGGGCGCGGCCGCCGCCGTCGTCACGGCCATCAGCTTCCTCGGGGTCACCTCGATCACCGAGTACGTGTGGTTCGCCTTCTTCGGCGCAGGCGTGGTCTCCGTGGTCGTGTACGTGCTCGGCGGCAGCCGCGGCGCCACCCCGGTGCGGCTCGCGCTCGCCGGTACGGCCGCCACGGCCGCGCTGTTCGGCTACGTCAACGCCGTACAGCTGCTGGACTCGGCGGCCCTGGACCGGCTGCGGTTCTGGACCGTCGGTTCACTCGCCTCCGCCGATCCCGCGACGATCGGCAAGGTGGCACCGTTCATCGGCGCCGGTGTGGTGCTGGCCCTGCTGATCGCCCGGCCGCTCAACGCCCTCGAGATGGGCGACGACACCGCCCGCGCGCTGGGTGCCCATCTGACCCGGACCCGGGTGCTGGCCATGGTCGCGGTCACCCTGCTGTGCGGTGCGGCGACCGCCGCCTGCGGGCCCATCGTCTTCATCGGGCTGATGGTCCCGCATCTCGTCCGCGCCATCACCGGCCCCGACATGCGCTGGATCCTCCCGTACGCCGCGGTGCTGTCGCCCGTGCTGCTGCTCGGGTCGGACGTCGTCGGCCGGGTGGTCGCCCGTCCCTCGGAGCTGCAGGTCGGCGTCGTCACGGCGTTCATCGGCGGCCCCGTGTTCATCTATCTCGTACGGCGCAAGAGGATGGCGCAGCTGTGAAGGCCGTGAAGGCGATACGCACCCCGGGCGGGCTGTCCGTCCGCGTGGACCCGAGGGCGGCCCTTGTCGGCCTGCTGCTCCTGGCCGCCGCGCTGGCCGTGGCGGTCGTGCTCGTCGGCAGCGGCGACTTCCCGATGACGCCGGGCGAGGTCGTCGCCACCCTGCTGGGCGATGGTACGCCCGCGCAGGAGTTCATCGTCCGGGACGTGCGGCTGCCGCGGGTCCTGGTGGCGCTGCTGGTCGGTGCGGCGCTCGCGGTCGGCGGGGCGCTCTTCCAGTCCATCTCCCGCAATCCGCTCGGCAGTCCGGACGTGCTCGGGTTCGGCCAGGGGTCGACGGTCGGTGCGCTGACGGTGATCGTGCTGTTCAAGGGGGACGCCTTCGCCACCGCGGGCGGCGCGATCGTCGGCGGACTGGTGACCGGCGCCGTCGTATACGTCCTTGCCTGGAAGCGCGGTGTGCACGGCTACCGGCTCGTGCTGATCGGCATCGGCATCGCCGCGATGCTCACCGGTGCCATCCACTACCTGATCACCAAGGCCAACCTCGTCGACGCCACCCGCGCCGTCGTGTGGATGACGGGCTCGCTCGACGGCCGCGACTGGAGCCAGTTCTGGCCGCTGCTCGCCGTCTGCGCGGTGCTGGTCCCGCTGTCGCTGGCGTACGGGCGGCCTCTGCGGATGCTGGAGATGGGCGACGACGCGGCGTACGCCCTGGGGATCCGCGTGGAACGGACCCGCGCCGTGCTGATGGGCTCCGCGGTGCTGCTCACCGCAGTCGCCACGGCGGCGGCCGGCCCGATCGTCTTCGTGGCGCTCAGCGCGCCGCAGCTCGCCCGCCGGCTCACGCGGTCGCCCGGTCCGAACCTGGCTGCGAGCGCCGTGATGGGCGCCGCCCTGCTGGTCGTCGCGGACTGGGTGGCGACCTCGGCGTTCGGCGACCGCCAGCTCCCGGTCGGTGTCGTCACCGGGGTGCTCGGCGGCGTCTACCTGCTCTGGCTGCTCGTCACCGAACGCAAGGCGGGCCGGATATGACGGCCGGCGCCGGGCGTACGAGCGCAGACCCGCACCAGAACGAGAAGACCCCCAGGAGTACGTCCATGCAGCGCCTCACCGCGGAATCGGTCACCCTCGCCTACGACCGGCGGGTGATCGCCGAGGAACTGTCGGTGGGGATACCCGACAACTCGTTCACGGTCATCGTCGGCCCGAACGCCTGCGGCAAGTCCACGCTGCTGCGCGCTCTCTCCCGGATGCTGAAGCCCACTCAGGGCCGGGTGCTGCTGGACGGGCAGACGATCCACTCGATGCCCGCGAAGAAGGTCGCGCGGACGCTCGGACTGCTGCCGCAGTCGTCGGTGGCGCCGGACGGTATCACCGTGGAGGACCTGGTGGCCCGCGGCCGGTATCCGCACCAGGGCCTGCTGCGGCAGTGGTCTCCGGAGGACGAGCGGATCGTCCAGGAGTCGATGGCGGCGACCGGCGTCGCCGAGCTGGCCGACCGCTATGTGGACGAGCTGTCCGGCGGGCAGCGCCAGCGCGTCTGGATCGCGATGGCGCTCGCGCAGCAGACGCCGCTGCTGCTGCTCGACGAGCCGACCACCTTCCTCGACATCCAGCACCAGCTGGAGATCCTCGACCTCTGCGCCGAACTGCACGAGACGCAGGGCCGCACGCTCGTCGCGGTGCTGCACGACCTCAACCAGGCCGCGCGGTACGCGACCCACCTGGTAGCCATGCGGGGCGGGAAGATCGCCGCGGAGGGGGCGCCGGCTGAGGTGGTCACCGCCGAACTCGTCGAGCGGGTCTTCGGGGTCCGCGCGCAGGTCATCGACGACCCGGAGACCGGTACGCCGCTGGTGGTGCCGCTGGCGCGGCGTGGCCGGGCCGCGGACACCCCGCGGCCGGCCGCCTCCGGCGCGGCCGCGGCGGCGTCCTGAGGCCGTGGCCGTGACGGCGCGCGGGCGCCGTCGCTACAGCAGCGCCCGCAGCCGCAGCAGATCGCGGAAGCCGGCCTCGAGCCCGACCCGGCCCGAGGCCCAGGCCTTGGCGAAGTTCAGCCGTCCGTCGACCAGCGCCAGCAGGTCGTCACCGGTCATCGCCAGCCGGATGTCGGCCTTCTCCACGGGTGGTCCGTCGAGCGTGTCCAGTACCTCGATCCGGCCCGCCGCGAGGCGCCCCGTGAAGGTGACGTCCAGGTCCTTGATGTGACAGCTCAGGGAACGGTCGAGCGAGGCCGCGCTGCGCACGTCCCCGTCCGCCTTCGCGAGATTGTCCGAAAGTCTGTCGAGTGCGCCGCGGCACTCCTCTGTCGTCGCCATTGTGATCGACGGTACCCCAGGGCTTCGCGGTAGCGTCTGGGCATGAGCGACTCGATCGAAACGTCCCGGACGGCGCACGAGGGGCCCGGGGCGGCGCACGAGGGGTCCGGGGCGCCTTTCCCGGCACCCGGTCCGGCGGCGGGCGTCCCCGCCGCGGGACACACGCCCGTGCCCGGCGACGGCGAGCAGGCCGGCTCCGAGGCGGCCGGGACCGGGGTCACCGGGGCCGCGGCCGAGGAGCCGTACGACCCGGCCGCTCCCGCACCCCTGGGCGTCGAGCGCGTCTCCACCGGCCACGCCGGGATCGACGCGCATCTCGAGCGCCTGGCCGACGCCGACCACCTCCCGGCGGACGGCCACCTGGAGGTGTACGAGGATGTACACCGAGGGCTCCGCTCCACGCTGACCACGCTGGACGCCCGACCGGACGACTCGTACGACCACAGGAGCTGAACCGAACGTGGCAGGAGTGGCACGCCGCCGTCTCGACGCCGAGCTGGTACGCCGCAAGCTCGCCCGCTCGCGCGAGCACGCGAGCCAGTTGATCGCGGCGGGGCGGGTGACCGTCGGCGGCAACACCGCCACCAAGCCCGCCACCCAGGTCGAGACCAGTGCCGCCGTCGTCGTCGTCCAGGACGACAGCGACCCCGAGTACGTCTCGCGCGGCGGGCACAAGCTCGCGGGCGCGTTCGCGGCCTTCGTGCCCCGCGGACTGAAGACCGAGGGCCGGCGGGCGCTGGACGCGGGCGCCTCCACGGGCGGGTTCACCGATGTGCTGCTGCGGGCCGGCGCCGCCCACGTCGTCGCCGTCGACGTCGGCTACGGCCAGCTCGCCTGGTCGCTGCAGAGCGATGAACGCGTGACGGTCAAGGACCGTACCAACGTGCGCGAGTTGACCCTGGAGGCGATCGACGGGGAGGCGGTGGACCTGATCGTCGGGGACCTGTCCTTCATCCCGCTGGGCCTGGTACTGCCCGCACTGGTGCGCTGCGCGGCGCCCGGCGCCGATCTCGTCCTCATGGTCAAGCCGCAGTTCGAGGTCGGCAAGGAGCGCCTCGGCAGCGGCGGAGTGGTCCGCAGCCCGGAGCTGCGTGCCGAGGCGGTGCGGACCGTGGCACGGCAGGCCGCCGGGCTGGGGCTCGGCGTGCTGGGCGTGACCGCGAGTCCGCTGCCGGGACCCTCGGGCAATGTCGAGTACTTTCTCTGGCTCCGGGCCGGGGCACCGGAGCTCGACCCGGCGGATGTCGAGCGCGCAGTGGCGGAGGGGCCGCGTTGACCGATACGAGCGAGACCACCATGGACACGCGGACGCGGACCCGTACCGTGTTCCTGCTGGCCCACACCGGCCGGCCGGCTGCGATCCGCAGCGCCGAACTCGTCGTCCAGGGCCTGCTGCGCGCGGGAATCGGGGTGCGCGTGCTCGCCTTCGAGGCCGCCGACCTCCCGCTGCCGCAGTCCGTGGAGACCGTGCCCGAGGCCACGCCGGAGGTGCTCGACGGGTGTGAGCTGCTCATCGTGCTCGGCGGCGACGGCACGCTGCTGCGCGGGGCCGAGTTCGCCCGCGCCTCCGGGGTCCCGATGCTCGGGGTCAACCTGGGGCGGGTCGGGTTCCTCGCGGAGGCGGAGCGGGACGATCTGGACAAGGTCGTCGACCGCGTCGTGACCCGGGAGTACGAGGTCGAGGAGCGGATGACCATCGACGTGGTCGTGCGCCGCAACGGCGACATCGTGCACCGTGACTGGGCGCTGAACGAGGCCGCCGTGCAGAAGGTCTCCCCGGAGCGGATGCTCGAGGTCGTCCTGGAGATCGACGGCCGGCCGGTGACCGGCTTCGGCTGCGACGGCATCGTGTGCGCCACCCCGACGGGGTCGACGGCCTACGCGTTCTCGGCGGGCGGGCCCGTGGTGTGGCCCGAGGTCGAGGCGCTGCTGATGGTGCCGATCAGCGCCCACGCCCTCTTCGCCAAGCCCTTGGTCACGTCGCCGTCGTCGGTGCTCGCGGTCGAGGTGCAGCCGAACACGCCGCACGGTGTGCTGTGGTGCGACGGGCGCCGCGCCGTCGAGCTGCCGGCCGCGGCCCGGGTGGAGGTGCGGCGCGGCGAGGTGCCCGTACGACTGGCCCGGCTGCACCACGCCTCGTTCACGGACCGGCTGGTGGCGAAGTTCGCGCTGCCGGTCTCGGGCTGGCGGGGCGCGCCGCACAACGACACATGACGCCGACCCGGTCCGCAGCGCCCTCCCGGCCCGCCGCGCAGGGGTTCGCCGGCCGGGCCGCCGGCCACTCCCACGGGTGATGACGAGCGCGCCGACCTGCGGTTGTGTACCCGGGAGGCGGGGGCCGTCGCACACTCGGCCCCGGACCTCGTAAGGTCTTCTCCGTGTTGGAGGAGATGCGGATACGGTCGCTCGGGGTCATCGACGACGCCGTCGTCGAGCTGTCACCGGGGTTCACGGCGGTCACCGGTGAGACCGGTGCGGGCAAGACCATGGTCGTCACCAGCCTCGGGCTGCTGCTCGGCGGGCGCGCCGACCCCGCCCTCGTACGGATCGGCGCCAAGTCGGCCGTCGTGGAGGGGCGGGTCACCGTGCCCGCGGGCGCCCCCGTGGCCGTACGGGCCGAGGAGGCGGGCGCCGAGCTCGACGACGGGGCGTTGCTGATCAGCCGGACGATCTCCGCGGAGGGCCGCTCCCGGGCGCACCTCGGCGGGCGGTCGGTTCCGGTCGGCATGCTGACCGAGCTGGCCGACGAACTCGTGGCCGTCCACGGCCAGACCGACCAGCAGGGACTCCTCAAGGCCGCTCGCCAGCGGCAGGCCCTGGACCGGTACGCGGGCGACGCGGTCGCCGGGCCCCACGCCAAGTACGCGGCCGCGTACCGGCGGCTGAAGGCCGTCTCCGCCGAGTTGGCCACGCTGACCACCCGCGCCCGTGAACGCGCCCAGGAAGCCGATCTGCTGCGTTTCGGGCTGAACGAGGTCGCGGCCGTGGAGCCGCGCGCCGGGGAGGACGCGGAGCTCGCCGCCGAGGCCGAGCGGCTGGGTCACGCCGAGGCCCTCGCCTCCGCCGCGGCCGTGGCGCACGCCGCGCTCGCCGGGAACCCGGAGGACCCCGAGGGCGTCGACGCGACCACGCTCGTCGCCGGCGCCGGCCGGGCCCTGGACGCCGTCCGCGCCCACGATCCCGCGCTGGCCGCGCTGGCCGACCGGATGGGCGAGATCTCCATCCTGCTCGCCGACGTGGCGGGTGAACTCGCCGGGTACGCGGACAACCTCGACGCCGACCCGCTCCGGCTCGCGGCGGTCGAGGAACGGCGGGCCGCGCTCGGCGCGCTCACCCGCAAGTACGGCGAGGACGTGAACGCCGTCCTGGCCTGGGCCGAGGAGGGCGCCGGCCGGCTCACCGAGCTGGAGGGCGACGACGACCGGATCGACGAGCTGACGGCGGAGCGCGACGCGCTGCGCGCCGAGCTGTCCGGCCTCGCCCAGGCACTGACGGACGCCCGCACGGGCGCGGCGGCCCGCTTCGCGGAGGCGGTGACGGCGGAGCTGGCGCATCTCGCGATGCCGCACGCACGCGTGACGATCGACATCCGCCAGACCGACGACCCCGAGGGGGTCGAGGTCAACGGGCGTACCGTCGCCTGCACCTCGTCCGGAGCCGACGAGGTCGAGCTGCTGCTCGCCCCGCACCCGGATGCCCAGCCTCGGCCGATCGCCAAGGGCGCCTCCGGCGGTGAGCTCTCGCGCGTGATGCTCGCGGTGGAGGTCGTCTTCGCCGGGACCGACCCGGTGCCGACGTACCTCTTCGACGAGGTCGACGCGGGCGTCGGCGGCAAGGCGGCGGTGGAGATCGGCCGGCGCCTCGCCAAGCTCGCGAAGACCGCTCAGGTGGTCGTGGTGACGCACCTCCCGCAGGTGGCGGCGTTCGCCGACCGGCAGTTGCTGGTCGAGAAGACCAACGACGGATCGGTGACCCGGTCCGGGGTCACGGTCCTGGAGGGTGAGGACCGGGTGCGCGAGCTGTCCCGGATGCTCGCCGGCCAGGAGGACTCCGAGACTGCGCGGGCACACGCGGAGGAACTGCTGGCGACGGCCCGAGCCGATGCCTGAGCAGGTGTGCTGATCCCGGTCGCGGGCGGGTAGGGGCGGATGATCCGTGCTCCGGCGCGGGCGGCGCCGGGGCCGTGGCCGGGGTGGTGCACTGCGCGTGACGGGCGCGCGGACGGCGGCGTGCGCGGTCGGAGCGCACCAATGACGCCCCCACGCACGCCGTGGACGACCGCGCAGGACCGTTCCTCGCCCGGCAGCAGCGGTCGCGGAGCCGTATCGGGCGAGCGGATGACCGCCGGTGTGCGCTCACCCGTGTGGGTGATCCCGTCGGGGCTGTTGAGGCTCCGGACACGGGAACGACATCCCGGCGGTGCCGGAACGTGCGTACGGACTGGCATCCTTGGCGCGTGACACAGCTGCGTACGGTCCAGGTACTGGGCGGCGGCAGCGCGGGCAGCAGCGCTCACGTCAGGTCACTGGCCGGGGGCCTGGTGGCGCGGGGAGTGGGGGTGACCGTGTGCGCGCCCGCACCCCTGGAGCACGAATACGACTTCCACGGCGCCGGGGCACACTTCGTGCCCGTGCCGCGCCGCAGCGACCCGGCGGCGGTCGGGGCGCTCCGGGCGGCGTGCGCGGGAGCGGACGTCGTCCATGCGCACGGTCTCGACGCCGCGGTGCGGACCGCCCTGGCGATCAGCGGGCAGGGCGTGCCGCTGGTGGTCACCTGGCACACCCGGACGCGGACCGCGGGGGCGCGCGGCAGGTTGTCGCGGATGCTGGAGCGAAGGGCGGTGAGGGCGGCGGCGGTCGTGCTGGGCACGTCGTCCGAGCTGGTGGACCGGGCCCGGAGCAGTGGCGCGCGGGACGCCCGGCTCGCCCCGGTCGCCGTACCGCCCCCGGTCCCGGCCCCGGACCGCCCCGAGAGCAAGGCGCGGGCCGAACTGGGCGCGGTGGACCGGCCGTTGCTGACGGCCGTCGGCAGGCTCGAGCCGGGGCGCGGCCACGGCACCCTCCTCGACGCGTCCCACCGGTGGCTCGGGCTCGACCCCGTGCCGCTGGTCGCGATCGCGGGGGAGGGGCGGGAACGCGCCCTGCTGCAACGGCGCATCGACAGGGAGGGCCTGCCGGTTCGGCTCCTCGGCCGCCGCGACGACGTCAGCGAGCTGCTGGCGGTCTCCGACCTGGCACTGCTGCCGAGCAGCTGGGAGGCCCGGTCGCTGCTCGCCCAGGAGGCCCTCCGGCTGGGCGTGCCGCTCGTGGCGACCCGGGTCGGCGGCACGCCCGAGCTCGTGGGCACGGCCGCCGAACTCGTGCCCTACGGAGACGCCGTGGCCCTCGCCGCCGCCGTCAGCCGCCTGCTGGCGGACCCCGAACGCCGCAGCCGGCTCGGGACGGCGGGGCGGGCCCAGGCGGCGACCTGGCCGACGGAGGACGAGACCATCGCGCAGGTCCTGAGCATCTACGACGAACTCACCCAGCCGCCGCGCCCGCGTACGGCCTGACCGCGGCGGCCTGCCCGCCCCGCGCCCGCCCGGCCTACAGCGTGTGGCGGCGGGCGCGCAGGGCCAGGGAGAGGGCCAGGACCGTCTGGGGGTCGTCCAGGTCGGTGCCGAGGAGTTCGGAGATGCGGGCCAGGCGGTTGTAGAGCGTCTGGCGGTTGAGATGGAGCTCGCGGGCCGTCTCCGCCTTTCGGCCGGCGTGGGCGAGGAAGGTCTGGAGCGTGGGCAGCAACGCCGGGCGGGACGTGCGGTCGTGCTCCAGGAGCGGTCCGACCGCACGGTCCACGAACGCGGCCAGATCGGGGTGGTCCCGCAGCCGCCACAGCAGCAGGTCGATGTCGAGGCGGCGGGCGTCGTACCACGGGCGGTCGGGCAGGCCCTGGGCCGCCGCCGCCGTCTCCGCCGCGTGCCGCAGGCCCGCGGAGGCCGCCGCCCATCCGCCGGGGACGCCCACGACGACCACCGGCGGATGGACCCCGGCCCGTGCCGGGCCCGCCATGCCGGCCCTTTCCAGACCGGCGCGCAGCGCCGCCGCGACCCGGTCGGCCACCGCCGTGCGTTCCGACTCCGAGCGCAGGCCCAGCAGCAGCGGCACCCGTCCCTCGACGGGGCGCACCCCGAGGAGCACGGGCACGCCGACGGACGCCAGTTCCTCCAGTACCGCCCGGGCCAGCAGCGCCCAGTTGCCGGACGGGTAGAGCTCGGGCGCGAGCCGCATCACCACCGGCAGCAGCGGGCCGTCACCGGGCCGGAAGCCCAGCACCTTCGCCTGGGCGGGCGCGTCCTCCGCCGTGATGCGGCCCTCGGCGAGATCCGTCAGGAAGTCGCCGCGGCCGCGCGCCGCCAGCTCCTCCTCCTGCCGGGCCTGCATCAGGACGACCGCGAGCACGCCGGCCGCCCGTTCGGCCGCCATCCGGTGCACCGGAAGGAGCGGCCCGGAAACGGCGAGCAGCACGAGCCGCGCGCGTACCGCCCCCGCCCCGTGGCCACCCCCCGGCACGTCCACCAGCACCGATCCGGACGGTGGCCCCGCCTCCCGCGCCGACCGCTGGCCGCGCAGCCCCTCCCAGACCTGGAGCGGATCGGCCGCGGCCGGCCCGGTGCCAGTGCCCGCCGCGTAGAGCAACTGGCCGTCGGCTGTCTCCAGGAACACCGGGTTCGCGGTGAAGTCCGCCAGGATCCGCAGTACTTGGGGGATCCCACCGCCTTCGAGGAGGGCCCGGGTGCACTGCCGGTACACCTCTTCCGCCTGCTGCAGCAGCGCGTAGTGCCCGTTGACGATCTCGGTGTGGACCTCCTCGGTCACCGAGACGAACGGGACCTCGCGATGGAGCTGGATCAGTGGCAGTCCGGCCGTTCTGGCGGCCTCGACGATGCTGGCGGGCAGCCGGGTGAAGCGGGGACCGAGCTCCACGACCAGCGCGGCGATCCCACGTTCGGCGAGCCGGTGCACGAAGGCCCGCTGCTCGGCGGGCCGGGCGCCCAGACCGAGGCCGGTCGTCAGCAGCAGTTCGCCGCCCTTGAGCAGCGACGCGATGTTGGGGACCTCACCGGCGTGCACCCAGCGCACGGTGCGGTTCAGCCGGTCCCCGCCGGCGACGACCTCCGGGAGTCCGCCGCGCAGTGCGGGCAGTTCGAGCGCCCGCTGCACGGTGATCCCGCCCTGTGTTTCCATTGCCGGGACGCTACCTGGGCGAGAGTTCGAAGGACAACTGTCAGTCCGGCTTGATGTTGTGGTTGCGGCGGAACACGTTGTCGGGGTCGTACGCCGCCTTGACGGCGGCGAGCCGCCGGTAGTTCTCGGCACCGAATCCGGCCACCACCCGCTCCCGGCCCTCGTCGCCGATGAAGTTCAGGTACACCTGCCCGATGGACCAGGGCATCACGTCGGCCCGCGCGTCGTGGACCCAGCGCCGGCCGCGCTCGTCGTCCGCCGGGTCCTCCCAGATGCCGAAGGGGTGCAGGACCCACTCCGCGGTGCGCCACGGCAGCGGCCAGCCCGGGTCGCCGCGGCTCATCGCCCCGCCCATCGGGAACAGGATGTGCTGGGAGTTCGACGGCACGATCATGCTGTCGGTGCGGGCGCAGAAGACGTCCACGGCCGGATCGGGAAGGGCCGTGAGGTACTCGGCGGACCAGTAGTTCCGCAGGCCGGGCGGGTCGTCGATCATGCACTGGAGCTCGGCGTACGGGAGCTCCATGAGGACCTCGGCCTCATGGCCGAGGCCGAGCAGCGGGGCCGCGGCCTTGCGCAGTTCAGGCTCCGTACCGGCGTAGGTCACCAGCGCCAGGGCCACTGCCCGCCCGACCAGGTGCTCGGGCATGAAGTCCTCGGGAGGGCCCGTGAGGCAGATGAAGCCTCCGCCCATCCCGTCGGGGGCGGACTCCAGCAGATCCCGGTACACCGGGAGCACCTCGGCACCCCGTGCCGCGGGGAAGAACAGGAACGCGACGGACATGGCGGGCAGCGGATGCAGTCGCAGCGTCAGCGACGTGGCCACGCCGAAGTTCCCGCCGCCGCCGTGCAGGGCCCAGAACAGCTCCGGGTTCTCCTCCTCGCTGGCGTGTACCTCGGCGCCGTCGGCCGTGACCAGGTCCACGGCCACGAGGTTGTCGCAGGCGAGGCCGAACTTCCGCTCCAGCCAGCCCGATCCGCCGCCGAGCGTGAAGCCGCCCAGCCCGGTGGTGGAGGCCCGTCCGCCCGTGGTCGCCAGTGAGTACGGCTGGGTGGCCCGGTCCAGGTCGCTCATGGTGGCTCCGCCGCCGACCCGGGCGGTGCGGGCGTCCGGGTCCACCGCGACCGCGTGCATCCGCCGCAGATCGATCACGAGCCCGCCGTCGGTGGTGGCGGCCCCCGCGACGCCGTGGCCCCCGCCGCGGACGGCGAGCTCCAGGTCGTGGTCCCGGCCGAACCGGATCGCCGTGGCGACGTCGGCGGCCGACTCGCACTGGACGATCACCGAAGGCCGCCGGTCGATCATCGCGTTGAAGAGCGCCCGGGCCTCGTCGTATCCGGCGTCGTCCGGGGTGATGGCCTCACCGGCCAGGGAGTCGCGGAGTCCCGTCAGGGCCGGCTCCGCGAACGGTTGGGGCGCCATGATGCCCCCTTCCGGGGCGCGAGCAGGACCTCTTCATCGTAGGTACGAGCGGTCCCGCCGCGCACATCCGCGGAAGGGGGTGGGGCGTCAGCCGCCGTAAGCGCCGGACGCGGTGAGCCGCAGCGCCGTGTCGATCAGCGGGACATGGCTGAACGCCTGCGGGAAGTTGCCCACCTGACGCTGGAGCCGGGGGTCCCACTCCTCGGCGAGCAGCCCGAGGTCGTTCCGCAGCGACAGCAGCTTCTCGAACAGCCGACGTGCCTCGTCCACGCGCCCGATCATCGCCAGGTCGTCCGCGAGCCAGAACGAGCAGGCGAGGAACGCGCCCTCGTCGCCCTCGAGCCCGTCGACGCCGGCCTCGTCGCCCGCCGTCGGGTAGCGCAGCACGAAGCCGTCCGGGGTGGACAGCTCCCGCTGGATCGCCTCGATCGTGCCGATGACGCGCTTGTCGTCCGGCGGCAGGAAGCCCATCTGCGGGATGAGCAGCAGCGAGGCGTCGAGTTCCTTGGAGCCGTAGGACTGCGTGAAGGTGTTGCGCTCCTTGTCGTAACCCTTCTCGCAGACGTCGCGGTGGATCTCGTCGCGCAGCTCGCGCCAGCGCTCCAGCGGGCCGTCGGCGTCGCCGGACTCGATCAGCTTGATCGTGCGGTCGACGGCGACCCACGCCATCACCTTGGAGTGCACGAAGTGCCGGCGCGGACCGCGGACCTCCCAGATGCCCTCGTCGGGCTGGTCCCAGTGGTCCTCCAGGTACCGGATCAGCCTCAGCTGGAGCACCGAGGCGTAGTCGTTGCGCGACAGACCCGTCATATGGGCCAGGTGCAGGGCCTCGGTGACCTCTCCGTACACGTCCAGCTGGAGCTGGTTCGCCGCGCCGTTGCCGACCCGTACCGGCGCCGAGCCCTCGTAACCGGGCAGCCAGTCCAGCTCCGCCTCGCCGAGCTCCCGCTCGCCCGCGATGCCGTACATGATCTGCAGGTTCTCCGGATCGCCGGCGACGGCGCGCAGCAGCCACTCGCGCCAGGCCCTGGCCTCCTCCCGGTATCCGGTGCGCAGCAGCGAGGAGAGGGTGATGGCGGCGTCGCGCAGCCAGGTGTAGCGGTAGTCCCAGTTCCGCACGCCCCCGATCTCCTCGGGCAGCGAGGTGGTGGGGGCGGCGACGATGCCGCCGGTGGGGGCGTACGTCAGGGCCTTCAGCGTGATCAGCGAGCGGACCACCGACTCCCGGTAGGGGCCGTGGTACGTACAGTGCTCGACCCAGTCGCGCCAGAACTCCTCCGTCGCCTCCAGCGACCCCTCGGGGTCGGGCAGCGCGGGCGGCTGGTGGTGGGACGGCTGCCAGCTGATGGTGAAGGCGAGCCGGTCGCCGGGTGAGACCGTGAAGTCGGAGTACGTGGTCAGGTCCTGGCCGTAGGTCTCGGCGGGGGTGTCCAGCCACACCGAGTCGGGGCCCGCGACGGCGACCGTGCGGTTGTCCACCTTGTGGACCCAGGGCACGACCCGGCCGTAGCTGAACCGCATCCGCAGGGCCGACCGCATCGGCACGCGCCCGCTGATGCCCTCCACGATCCGGATCAGCTGGGGCGCGCCGTCACGGGGCGGCATGAAATCCGTCACGCGGACCGTGCCGCGTGGCGTGTCCCACTCCGACTCCAGGATCAGGGAGTCGCCCCGGTAGCGGCGGCGGCTGGCCGCGGGCGGCTCGGTGTCCGCCGGGTACGCCGGCCCGAGACGCCAGAATCCGTGCTCCTCGGTGCCGAGGAGACCTGCGAAGACGGCATGCGAATCGAAGCGGGGGAGGCACAGCCAGTCGACTGTGCCGTCCCGGCAGACCAGGGCAGCGGTCTGCATGTCTCCGATGAGTGCGTAGTCCTCGATGCGCCCGGCCACGTGGATCTCCAGTCGAACGGCCACGTCCGCCCAGCGTGGCACTTACTGCGGTCAAGGGGTCAATCGGTCGATGACGAGCTCGCTCCGGGAGGGGTGTTCCCGCCCAGGCGAAACTGTGAGGGGAAGGGCGGGGGTGGTGCCGTTCACCGGCCTCGCTCGGCAGCGATATTCCGAATCAAGTGTCCGAGCAGGATACGACGCACCCCGGTGATCCGCGCGATGCTCTGGACAATGCATCGCGGCCGAACGGGTGAGCGCCTGGTGAACCCCGGTGGAGCCCGCTGAAGGCCATCATGCCCTGTGTGGCCGGAAGCAGTCTCCCCCGGGCGCTGATACCCTGGTAGCCCGTGGACCGGTGGTGCCCCCGCTAGGGATGGCGGCCCCCGAACCGCAGCGACGGCTCCCCAGGTGATCCCCGGATGTTCCCTGTGGGGCGCCGTTACGCACGACCACCTCGCGACCACGGGAGCCCCGTCTTGGCCATGCCGGCTCGATCCTCGACATCTACGACGACCAAGCACATCTTCGTCACCGGGGGTGTCGCCTCCTCCCTCGGCAAGGGCCTGACCGCCTCCAGCCTGGGGGCGCTCCTCAAGGCGCGGGGACTGCGGGTCACCATGCAGAAGCTCGACCCGTACCTGAACGTGGACCCGGGGACGATGAACCCGTTCCAGCACGGTGAGGTGTTCGTCACCAACGACGGCGCCGAGACCGACCTGGACATCGGTCACTACGAGCGCTTCCTCGACGTGGACCTCGACGGTTCCGCGAACGTCACCACCGGCCAGGTCTACTCGACCGTGATCGCCAAGGAGCGTCGCGGCGAGTACCTCGGCGACACGGTCCAGGTGATCCCGCACATCACCAACGAGATCAAGCACCGCATCCGCCGCATGGCCACGGACGACGTCGACGTCGTCATCACCGAGGTCGGCGGCACGGTCGGCGACATCGAGTCGCTGCCGTTCCTGGAGACCGTCCGCCAGGTCCGCCACGAGGTGGGCCGGGACAACGTCTTCGTCGTGCACATCTCGCTGCTGCCGTACATCGGGCCGTCCGGGGAGCTGAAGACCAAGCCGACCCAGCACTCGGTCGCCGCGCTCCGGAACATCGGTATCCAGCCGGACGCGATCGTGCTGCGCGCCGACCGTGAGGTCCCCACCGCCATCAAGCGCAAGATCTCGCTGATGTGCGACGTCGACGAGGCGGCCGTGGTCGCGGCCATGGACGCCAAGTCGATCTACGACATCCCGAAGGTGCTGCACACCGAGGGCCTGGACGCCTACGTCGTGCGCAAGCTCGACCTGCCGTTCCGCGACGTCGACTGGACGGTCTGGGACGACCTGCTGGACCGAGTGCACAATCCCGACCATGAGGTCAGTGTCGCGCTCGTCGGCAAGTACATCGACCTGCCGGACGCCTATCTGTCCGTGACCGAGGCCATGCGCGCCGGCGGCTTCGCGAACAAGGCCCGGGTCACGGTGAAGTGGGTCACCTCCGACGACTGCCGCACGCCCGCCGGCGCGCAGAAGCAGCTCGGCGACGTCGACGCGATCCTGATCCCGGGCGGTTTCGGCGAGCGCGGTGTCGACGGCAAGGTCGGCGCGATCCAGTACGCCCGCGAGAACAAGATCCCGCTGCTCGGCCTCTGCCTCGGCCTGCAGTGCATCGTGATCGAGGCCGCGCGCAACCTGGCCGAGATCCCCGACGCCAACTCCACGGAGTTCGACGCCGGCACCGCGCACCCCGTCATCTCGACGATGGAGGAGCAGCTGGCGTACGTGGAGGGCGCGGGCGACCTCGGCGGAACGATGCGCCTCGGTCTCTACCCGGCGAAGCTCGCCGAGGGCTCCATCGTCCGCGAGGTCTACGCCGACGAGCCGTACGTGGAGGAGCGCCACCGCCACCGCTACGAGGTGAACAACGCCTACCGCGCGGAACTGGAGAAGAAGGCGGGCATCGTCTTCTCCGGAACCTCTCCGGACAACAAGCTCGTCGAGTACGTCGAGTACCCGCGCGAGGTGCACCCGTACCTGGTCGCGACCCAGGCCCACCCGGAGCTCCGCTCCCGCCCGACCCGTCCGCACCCGCTCTTCGCGGGCCTGGTGAAGGCGGCCGTCGAGCGGAAGACCGCGGCGCAGGGCGCAGGGCACAAGACGGGCAAGTAAGGCAAAGGCATTACGGTGGGCCGGGGCGCGGGACGGGAGAGGTTCCGCGCCCCGGTTCCGGCGTTTGGGAGGACGCACATGACCATCAAGGACACCCACGAGGAGTGGCGGGTCACCGCGACCGCCACACCGTTCAGGGGCAACAAGACGAGTGTCCGCACCGACGACGTGGTCATGCCCGACGGCTCGGTCGCGCGCCGCGACTACCAGGTGCACCCGGGGTCGGTGGCGGTGCTCGCGCTCGACGGGGACGACCGGGTCCTGGTGCTGCGCCAGTACCGGCACCCCGTGCGGCAGAAGCTCTGGGAGATCCCCGCCGGACTCCTCGACGTCCCCGGGGAGAACCCGCTGACCGCGGCACAGCGCGAGCTGTACGAGGAAGCGCACGTCAAGGCCGTCGACTGGCGGGTCCTCGCGGACGTCTACACCACACCCGGCGGCTGCGACGAGGCCGTAAGGATCTTCCTGGCCCGCGATCTGTCCGAGGCGGAGGGCGAGCGCTTCCAGGTCTCCGAGGAGGAGGCCGACATGGAGCTGGCCCGCGTCCCGCTCCAGGACCTGGTGCGCGGCGTGCTCGCCGGCGATCTGCACAACAACTGCCTGGTTGTCGGCGTCCTCTCGCTCACCGCGGCCCTCGCGGGCGGCGGCCTGGACTCCCTCCGCCCGGCCGAGGCACCCTGGCCGGCCCGCCCGTTCGAGGCCTGAGAACCGTCATGGGCGGCGCTCCCCGCCGGGAGCGCCGCCCGAGGCGCCGGCTCGCGGAGAACCGGACCCCGGTGCGTCGCGGCGCCCGCGTCGCGCGGCCCCGCGCCAGGGTGGTGTGACGATCCGCTCATCCGATCGAGGGATACTCCCGCCGTGTGCCGCCGCGCTCTCCCCGATTCGGCGAGATGCCTGAATTACGCTCGGAGCGCCCGCCCGGGCACCCGGCGTGGGCTCGGCTCGTACGGTGGCGGACTGGGGAGCGTGGCCAGTGACGGATCAGGCGGTGGACTTCGAGGAACCCTCGTCCGAGAGCCGCCCGTCGCAGGCAGGGCCCGTGTCCGAGGAGCGGCCCCGTCATGGGACCGTTGGCCCTGTGGGTGGGCAATTCATCGGGCGTCAGCGGGAATTGAAGGCGCTGCGGGCCGACATCGAACGGGCCGGTCTCGACACGATCTCCGGGCGCAAGGCACCTCGCGCCCGGGTGCTGCTCGTCGCCGGGCGGCCCGGCTCGGGGCGGACCGCGCTCGCCGCGGAACTGACGCGCCGCCTGGCGGACGAGTACCCGGACGGGGCGCTGTGGGCCAGGCTCACCGAGCCCGGCGGCGAACCCGTTCCCGGCGACCGTGCCGCCCGCGGGCTGCTGGAGGCCCTGGGTGTCGGCGCACCGGCCGGGGCCGACGAGGACCTGCTCACCGAGATGGTTCGCGAGGCCCTCGCGGTGCGGCGGTGCGTGCTCGTTCTGGACGACGCGGCCGACGCGGAACAGGTGGCCCCGCTCCTGCCGGACAACCCCGAATGCCTGGTCGTCGCCGTCTCCCAGGGACCGCTCACCGGGATTCCCGACGTGCGGCCGTGCACCATCGGCGGCATGGACGCCAAGTCGGCCATCGAGCTGCTGAGCCGTTTCACCGGATCGGTGCGGGTCACCGTCGACCCCCAGGCGGCCGAATCGCTGGTCGAGCAGTGCGGCGGACAGCCCGCCGCGATGATGCTGGTCGGCGGCTGGCTCGCGGCCCGCCCCAAGGCATCGGTCGCCGACGCGACCAAGCAGTTGCGGGGGCTGCCCGACGACCCGGAGGCGCCGGTCGGCGCCCGGCCGCTGGCACGGGCCTTCCGGCTCGTCCACGATTCGCTCCCGCAGTCCGCCGCGCGGCTGCTGCGGCTGCTCGCCCTCGCCCCGGCCGGGCGGGTGGACGCGCACATCGCGTCCGCCCTGTCCGGCTGCTCGGTCTCGGCTGCCGGCTCGACCCTGGAGGACTTCGCCGCGCTCGGGCTGCTGCACTCCGCAGGGGGCGCGGAGCAGCCGGCCGAGCCGGTGGGGAGCGAGCAGTACGAGGTGCCCGGCTGCCTCGCCCCGCTGCTGCACGCACTGGTGACCGAGGAGGAGCGCCCCGCCGAGGTGCAGCTCGCCCGGGCCCGCATGCTGGAGCGGACCGTCCGGCTGCTGCAGTCCTGCCGCGCCGTCACCGAACCCGAGGGCTCCACGGCCCGCAAGAAGCTCGCGGGGCTGCCGCGCGCCCTGCGCTTCTCCAGTGCCGGGGCCGCCGGGGCCTGGCTGGACGCGCGCCGGCCCGCGCTGCTCGCGGCCGCCCGGATCGCGGTGGCCGACGGTGAGCTGGACACCCTCGCCCGGCGGCTGATCGCCGCGCTCGTCCGGGCCCTGGTCGCCCATCGCGGCACCGGGGCGGCCGCGCCCGAGCTCTACGGACTCCACCGGCTCGTCCTGGACGTGGCCGTACGCCGTGATCTCCACCGGGAGCAGGCCGCCGCGCTGCTGAACCTCGCCGACCTGGATGCGCAGACAGGACGGACGCAGGACGCATTGGTGCGATATCGGGCGGCGCTGGACGCCGGGCGCCGAGGGAACGACCCGTACGCCCTGGCCCGGGCGATGGAATCCGTAGGCGGTGCCTACCAGGAGCTCGGTGACTGGGAGCGGGCGGCGGACTGGTACGGGCGGGCCCTCTCCCAGCGCCTCGCCCGCGGCGAGCGGGCCGACGAGGCCAGGCTGTACGGGCGGCTGGGCGGTGTGCACACCTACGCCGGGCGGTACGGGGAGGCGCTGCGCAACTGGCGCGCGGCCGCGGCCGGATTCCGGCGCCTCGGCGATCTGCCCGGTCATGCGCGGGCGTTGAGCGAGGCGGCCCGCGTCCAGGAGTACGCGGGGCGCCCGGAGGAGTCGCTGCGCACCTGCGAGGAGGCCGTGGCCTGGGCGCGCCGGGCCGGGGACGTGCGGCTCCAGGCCGCGCTCCGGCTGCGGCTGGCCGACACGCTGGAGCGGCTCGGCGACGCCGCGGCTGCCGGACTGCATCGTTCCGCCGCCGAGCGACTGCTGGGAGGCGACGTTTCCGGCCTGCGAAATCCGTAGTGTTCTCGTCAGAGAAATTTGCTTTGCAAGGCTAGACAGCTGGAAGTCCTTCATTAGACTGGCTCTGCCGGGTGTCGCCCCGGTCCATCCGATACGCCCGGCGTATCCGGGTAAGTATGGAATTGCACCAGAATCCCCCTGAGCCAAGGACCGTGATCGACGTGAAGGTCGGCATCCCCCGCGAGGTCAAGAACAACGAGTTCCGGGTGGCCATCACCCCTGCCGGTGTGCACGAGCTCGTGCGCAACGGCCACCAGGTCTTCATCGAGGCGAACGCCGGTGTCGGCTCCTCGATCACGGACGAGGAGTTCGTCGCCGCGGGCGGGCAGATCCTGCCCACCGCCGACGAGGTCTGGGCCACCGCCGACATGGTGCTCAAGGTCAAGGAGCCCATCGCGGAGGAGTACCACCGCATGCGCAAGGACCAGGTGCTCTTCACCTACCTGCACCTTGCCGCCTCCAAGGAGTGCACGGACGCCCTGATCGAGTCCGGCACCACCGCCATCGCCTACGAGACGGTCGAGCTCCCCAACCGCTCCCTGCCGCTCCTCGCCCCGATGTCCGAGGTCGCCGGACGGCTGGCCCCGCAGGTCGGCGCCTACCACCTGATGCGCCCGGCCGGCGGCCGCGGCGTGCTGCCGGGAGGCGTCCCGGGCGTGACCCCGGCCAAGGCCGTCGTCATCGGCGGCGGTGTCTCCGGCTGGAACGCCACGCAGATCGCCATCGGCATGGGCTTCGAGGTGACGCTGCTGGACCGCGACATCAACAAGCTGCGCGAGGCCGACAAGATCTTCGGTACGAAGGTCAAGGCCGTCATGTCCAACTCCTTCGAGCTGGAGAAGGCCGTCCTCGACGCCGACCTCGTCATCGGTGCGGTGCTGATCCCCGGCGCCAAGGCCCCGAAGCTGGTCACCAACGAGCTCGTGTCCCGGATGAAGCCGGGAAGTGTCCTTGTCGACATTGCGATCGACCAGGGCGGCTGCTTCGAGGACTCCCGTCCGACGACGCATGCCGAGCCGACGTTCCGGGTCCACAACTCGGTCTTCTACTGCGTCGCCAACATGCCCGGCGCGGTGCCGAACACCTCCACCAATGCGCTCACCAACGCCACGCTCCCGTACGTCGTGTCGCTGGCGAACAACGGCTGGGTCGAGGCGCTCCGCCGTGACCCCGCGCTGGCCAGGGGCCTCAACGTCCATGAGGGCCAGGTCGTTTACCGCGAGGTCGCCGAGGCGCACGGCCTCGAGACCGTCGAGCTGAACACGCTGCTCGGCTGACGCGCGACGCCAACCGACCGCCCCGTCAACCGGGGTCGTCAACATCACGTATCCGGCCGGACCTTGAGGAGCAAGGTCCGGCCGGACGTGTGTCCGGCCGGCACGGCCCGCTCGCTCAACTCGCCTTGAACGTAACCCTTCAACCGATTCGCACACCCGCGAAAGGCGCGGAACGGCTGCTGTGCACCCTTGACAGCGGGGTGTTCGGTTGCCGACACATCGGGCCGGGTCCGGCGGATTGTGTTGCTGCGGAGCGGTGACACGCCATAGAGTCGCCAACCGTCGGCATGGTGCCACGCTGACCTATCGATAAGTTTCCTGGTCACGTCCAAGGAGGTAAGACGACTTGTGAATGAGTCGACATTTTCTCCCGGGGGCGGCCAACCAGGAATGCTCCCGGTGCGCCCCATGGGCGTGGAGGTACCCCCGACGCCGGGCCAGGCGGCCCCGTCCGGGTTCGAAGCTGTCGGCTCCGTCGCTGTCCGTACCTTCGCGACTCACCAGCACATGACGACGACAGCCCACACGATGAAGATGATGGACGGCCAACACGTGAACGCCATGGCCGGCAACGAGAGTGGCCGAGAGTCCACCCACTTCGCCGACTACGACGAGGTGCCCGAGGGGCACTTCTACGACCCTGACGCCGAGTACGAGCCCGATCCGGAGTACGCGGCCACGCTCGCGCCCGACGCGGCCCGCCAGCGCCGTGAGCGCATCGGCCCGACCGGGCGCCCGCTGCCGTACTTCCCGATCCCCGGCCCGCTCACCGACCACGGCCCCGCGAAGATCATCGCGATGTGCAACCAGAAGGGCGGCGTCGGCAAGACGACGTCGACCATCAACCTGGGTGCGGCGCTCGCGGAGTACGGACGCCGGGTGCTGCTCGTCGACTTCGACCCGCAGGGCGCCCTGTCGGTCGGTCTCGGCGTGAACCCGATGGAGCTCGACCTCACCGTCTACAACCTGCTCATGGAGCGGGGCATGTCCGCGGACGAGGTCCTGCTGAAGACGGCCGTGCCCAACATGGACCTGCTGCCGAGCAACATCGACCTGTCGGCGGCCGAGGTGCAGCTCGTGAGCGAGGTCGCGCGCGAGTCCACGCTCCAGCGCGCCCTGAAGCCGCTGATGCAGGACTACGACTACATCGTGATCGACTGCCAGCCGTCGCTGGGCCTGCTGACGGTGAACGCCCTGACGGCGGCTCACAAGGTCATCGTGCCGCTGGAATGCGAGTTCTTCGCGCTGCGCGGCGTCGCCCTGCTCACCGAGACGATCGAGAAGGTCCAGGAGCGGCTCAACCCCGACCTGGAGCTCGACGGCATCCTCGCCACGATGTACGACTCGCGCACGGTGCACAGCCGCGAGGTGCTGGCGCGGGTGGTCGAGGCGTTCGACGACCACGTCTACCACACGGTCATCGGGCGCACGGTGCGCTTCCCGGAGACGACGGTCGCCGGTGAGCCCATCACGACGTACGCGTCCAACTCCGTCGGCGCCGCCGCCTATCGCCAGCTCGCCAGGGAGGTGCTCGCCCGGTGTCACGCCGAGTGAGTCTGCCCGGAGCCGACGAGCTGTTCCGTACGACCGGGGGCATGGGGCTGCAGTCCTCGTCCCCGAGGCGGGGCCAGGCGGGGGCGAACGGCGAGGCGCGGGTTCCGGCGCCGGCCGGTGAGAGCGATCCGGTGGAGTCGCCTCCGGCCGCGCCGCAGACCCCGCAGCCGGCGCCCGGAGCGGGCGCTCCGGCGGCCTCGGAGGAGCACTCCTCGGCCGGGGACGCGGAGGCCGCGGAGCCGCGGAGCCGCGGGGCGGACGGCGACCAGCCGGCCGCGGCGGCGCAGGCCGCGCCGAAGGGACGCCGTCCGCAGGAGTCCGCTCAGCGCCGCCGGGGACGCGCGCCGGGCCGCCGGCCCAGCGGCCGGGAACGGCACGACGAGAAGATCACGGTCTATGTCTCGGCCGAGGAACTGATGGACCTCGAGCACGCGCGGCTGGTGCTGCGCGGCGAGCACGGTCTGGCCGTGGACCGCGGGCGCATCGTCCGCGAAGCGGTGGCCGTCGTCCTGGCGGACCTGGAGTCCCGGGGCGACGCGAGCATCCTGGTGCGGCGCCTGCGCGGTCGCTGACGGGGTAGCCTGCGCGCGACCTTCCTTCCGCTCCCTGGACCACGATGCCGCCGAACGACCCCGCCCCCCACCGGCCTCCGGCCCGCCCGCCCCGTCGCACCCTTGGCCGCGGCCCGGGTACGGCACCCGCGCCTTCGGCGGACCCGGCACCGGAACCCGGCGTCGCCCACGAGCGGCCCACGGGGGCCGAGACGGACCCCGGGGTCCCCGGCGCCGGTCCGGGCCGCGCAGAGGGCCCTGGAGGGGCGTCCTCCGGCCAGGGACGGACCCAGGTGGACCCTCACGGCGGCGTGGTCGGCGACGACGGGACCGGGACGGTGCCCTCCGCGCCGTCCGCGCCGTCCGCGCCCTCCGCGCGCGAGCAGGACCGGGAGCCCGGGCCCGTGCCTCGGGACTCCTCCACCGCCTCGGCCGAGGAGACGGCGCCCGATCCCGCTCCGGTTCCGTCTTCCGCCGCGGCGGCCGATCCCGTGCCCGCCCCCGGGCCCGTTCCCGAGGACGCTGCCGTCGAGCCGGCGGCTTCGGAGGCGACCGATGCGGCCGGTGCCCTCTCGACGGGCCCCGCTGCCGCCGAGAACGCGCCCGGTGGCGCGAGGACGGCGCCCGCGCCGGGTGGGCGGGCGTCCGAGAACGATCCCGTCGACGGGCGGGCCGGCGGGGGAGTGGCCGCCGAGCCCGCGGCGCCGGCCCCGGAGCGCGCCGCCCGGGTCTCCGTGCCCGGCCCCGGCCGGGCGGGAGACGGCCCGGCCGCCGCCGGCGAACCCGGTACCCGCACCTCCGCACTCGACCGGGCGCGGGCCGGGGCCGACAGCGCGGCCGGCCTCCCCGCAGATCTCGAAGGCCCCGCGGGCGGACACCGCCCGGACGCGGGTCTGCCCCTCGCCGCCGTGCCGGCGCCGGGATCCGGGACCGGCGGGCCCGTGGCCGTCCCCGCGGACGCCTCCCACGACACCGCCGCCCCCGACACCGCCACCACTGACGCCGTCCCCGCGGACGCCTCCCCCGACACCGCCACCGCGCAGGCGGCGGAGGACGGCGCGGAGCCCGTCGACGACGGGCGGTTCAAGGTGCGGCTCGCGAACTTCGAGGGACCGTTCGACCTGCTGCTGCAGCTGATCTCGAAGCACAAGCTCGATGTCACCGAGGTCGCCCTCTCCAAGGTCACCGACGAGTTCATGGCGTACATCCGCGCCATGGGGCCCGACTGGGACCTCGACCAGACCACCGAGTTCCTCGTGGTCGCCGCGACCCTGCTGGATCTCAAGGCCGCCCGGCTGCTGCCGGCCGCCGAGGTCGAGGACGAGGCGGATCTCGCACTGCTGGAGGCGCGGGACCTGCTGTTCGCCCGGCTGCTCCAGTACCGGGCGTACAAGCAGGTCGCCGAGATCTTCGGCAACAGGCTCCTGGAGGAGTCCCGGCGGTACCCCCGCACCGTCGGGCTGGAGGACCACCACGCCGAGCTGCTTCCCGACGTCGTCATCAGCATCGGCGCGGAGGGCTTCGCCAGGCTCGCGGTCAAGGCGATGCAGCCGAAGCCGAAGCCGCAGGTGTACGTGGACCACATCCACGCGCCGCTCGTGAGCGTGCGCGAGCAGGCCGAGGTCGTCGTGGGTCTGCTGCGCGAGCGCGGAAGGGCGAGCTTCCGCGAGCTGACCGACGGCGTCACGGACACCCTCACCGTGGTCGCCCGTTTCCTCGCCCTGCTGGAGCTCTATCGTGAGAAGGCCGTCGTCCTGGACCAGGAGGACGCCCTGGGGGAGCTCGTGATCACCTGGGCCGGTGGCGAGGCCGACGCCCACGTCACCGACGAGTTCGACCGGACTCCCGAGAGCTTGGAGGAGAAGGCGTGAGCAACGACCTCGTGCGGCCCGCCGTGCCCGCGGCCGGCACGCCTGCCGCTGCCGTTGCCCCCGGTACGGCCGTCGCTCCCGGTACGGGCGGCGGATCCGAGGACGCGGCCGGGACGCGGTCCGCGCTCCGGCCCGCCCTCGAGGCCGTCCTCATGGTCGTCGACGAGCCGGCGACCGAGGAGCACCTCGCCAAGGTCCTCGAACAGCCCCGCCGCGCCGTCGCCGACGCCCTGCGCGAACTCGCCGACGAGTACACGATCCAGGGCCGCGGCTTCGAGCTGCGGCTCGTCGCCGGCGGCTGGCGCTTCTACACCAGGCCCGAGCACGCCGCCGCCGTCGAGCGCTTCGTCCTCGACGGCCAGCAGGCCCGCCTCACCCAGGCCGCCCTGGAGACGCTGGCCGTGGTCGCGTACCGGCAGCCGGTCAGCCGTTCCCGGGTCTCGGCGGTGCGCGGAGTGAACTGTGACGGCGTGATGCGCACCCTGCTCCAGCGCGGTCTGGTCGAGGAGGCGGGCACGGAACCCGAAACAGGTGCGATCCTGTACAGGACGACGAACTACTTCCTGGAGCGGATGGGGCTGCGGGGTCTGGACGAGCTCCCCGAGCTCGCGCCGTTCCTCCCCGAGGCGGAGGCGATCGAGGCCGAGACCCAGGAAGCCGTTCCGTCGTTCGATCCGGACGCTCCGGACACAGACGCAGACGACACGACGACGACGGAACTTTGATGCGAAGCAGCGGCAGGAACAGCAGCGGACGCGGCGACTACCGGGGTGCCGGTGGGGGCGCCCGGTCGAAGGCCGGGGGACAGCGCGACGACAAGCAGAAGCGTGCGCGCAAGCCCCGTCCCGAGGAGCGCCGCTACGACGTCGGGGGATCGGCGTCCGAGGGCCCGCGGAAGGGCCGGGGCGAGGCGGCCCGGGGCGGTGCCAAGGGCGGACCGAAGCAGTCCCCGCAGCGCGGAGGCGGACGCACCGCCCCCGCCCGCTCCCGCGAGTACGAGGCCCGCGCCGAGGAGCGCAACCGCGAGCGCTACGCGAACAAGCCCCGGACCGCCACGCCCAAGACCTTCCCGGGCGCCGAGCAGGAGGGCGAGCGGCTGCAGAAGGTGCTCGCCCGCGCCGGCTACGGCTCGCGCCGCGCCTGCGAGGAACTGATCGACATGGCCCGTGTCGAGGTCAACGGCGAGATCGTGACCGAGCAGGGGCTGAGGGTCGACCCGGCCAAGGACGAGATCAAGGTCGACGGACTGACGGTCGCCACGCAGTCGTACCAGTTCTTCGCGCTCAACAAGCCCGCGGGCGTCGTCTCCACGATGGAGGACCCGGACGGCCGCCAGTGCCTCGGGGACTACGTCACCAACCGCGAGACCCGCCTGTTCCACGTCGGCCGGCTCGACACCGAGACCGAGGGCATCATCCTGCTCACCAACCACGGCGAGCTGGCGCACCGGCTGACCCACCCCAAGTACGGCGTCAAGAAGACCTATCTCGCCGCGGTCCAGGGGCCCCTCCCGCGCGAGGTCGGCAAGCGGCTCAAGGAGGGCATCCAGCTGGAGGACGGCTACGCCCGGGCCGACCACTTCCGGGTCGTGGAGCAGACGGGCAAGAACTACCTCGTCGAGGTCACCCTCCACGAGGGCCGGAAGCACATCGTCCGCCGCATGCTCGCCGAGGCGGGCTTCCCGGTCGACAAGCTCGTGCGGACCGCGTTCGGCCCGATCACGCTCGGCGACCAGAAGTCGGGCTGGCTGCGCCGGCTGAGCAACACCGAGGTCGGCATGCTGATGAACGAAGTCGGGCTCTGACGCCTGCACTTGCGTCGGCCGTCTGAGGCCCCGTTCCCGCCCCTCCTCCGCGCAGTGCCGCGGTCGTCCGGGGGCGGTGAACGGGCCGGGCGGCCGCCGTTCACGCCGCCCGGGCACCGCGCGTCGGCCCTCCGGCCGCACCGTGTGCGACGAGCGGCCGGCCGCCGGCGTCAGTCGCCGTCCCGGGGCCCGTGGGTCTGGAGGAAGAGCACGGGACCGTGGCCGAAGCGGCCGCCGTCCGCCATGTCCAGCAGGGCGCCCAACGCCTTGGCGGTGTAGACGGGTTCGAGGTCCAGCCCCGCACCTTCCGCGGCCAGGCGCCGGGCCTCCGTCCCCCGCGGGGTGGGATGCCCGTAGCCAGGCCCCAGCCAGTCCCGCACCAGTGTCACGTCGTTGGGCGCGACCACGCCGCGGGGGAGGTCCGCTCCCCGTGCGCGCAGCAGCCGTTCCGTCCGCCCGGCCAGGGCGGCGACGGTGCGGGCGTCGAGCCGGAGGGTGTCGTTGACGACCACGCCGACGACCCGGGTGCGCTCCAGGCCGGCGAGCCGGAGGCCGAGGGCGAGCCCCGCCGCGGTCCCTCCCGATCCGACGGCGGTCACGACGTGGGACGGTTCGGGGAGGGCGCCCGCGGCGATCTGGTCCGCGAGTTCGAGGGCCGCCTCCACGTAGCCGAGGGTGCCGACCGGGGACGAACCGCCGGCGGGCAGGAAGTACGGCAGGTGACCGTGCGCCGAGTGGCGCAGGAAGAGCCAGGGCGCGGCGGCGATCGTCCGGGCCTTCGTACGGGTGAGGTGCAGGGTGGCACCGGACCGGCGCAGCCGTTCGAGCTGCCGCCGGACGTGGTCGTCGACGGGCTGGTCGACCAGGGCGACGGCCGTCCGCAGTCCCCGCTCCCTCGCGTAGAGGGCCGTGGCCAGGCCCCAGTTGGTGCCCGTGCCGCCCACCGTGAGGATCGTGCGGGCCCCGCGTCGGCGCACGTCGGGGAGGATCCACTCCAGCTTGCGGACCTTGTTGCCGCCCCAGCCCCCGCGGCCGTACCCGCTCTCGTCCTTGCACCACAGCGGTACCCGGCCGGTGAGGCCGCCCAGTTCGCGCACGGGCGTCGGCCCGTCGCCCAGCGGCTCACGGGGCAGCGCCCCGGCCGCCTCGGGGAAGCGCCTGTGCAGCAACGGCCCGCTCATTCCGCCCTGATCCCTTCGCCGGTGTGCCGCCCGCGCGGCGATGCCCTCGCCGGACACCGCTCCCAGCCTTCCGTTGTTGTGCTTGTCGGACCACCCCTTCCGCCTTTATAGTCATAGTGACTCTAAAAGAAGGGGGCGGGTCGTGAGCCTCGCGGACGTACTCGCGCCGCTGCAGCAGCCGCTGTTCACGCTGCTCGGCACACCGGTCAGCTGGACCGAGGTGCTCGGCTTCGGAAGCGGGGCGCTGTGCGTGTGGCTCGTCGCCCGGCAGCACATCGCCAACTGGCCGGTCGGCATCGCCAACAACGTCCTCTTCGTCCTGCTCTTCACCCAGGCCGGCCTGTACGCCGACGCGGGGCTGCAGGTCGTCTTCATCACCCTCGCCGTGTACGGCTGGTGGACCTGGACCCACGGGGGTGGACCAGGCTCCGACGCCCTCCCGGTGCGCCGCACGACGCGCACCGAGTGGACGTGGCTGCTCGCGGCGGGGGTGATGGGGACCATCGGGCTGACGCTGCTCCTGGACCGCGCCACCGACTCGGACGTCCCGTTCTGGGACGCGCTCACCACCGCGCTGTCCCTGATGGCGACGTACGGTCAGTGCCGCAAGCGGCTGGAGTCCTGGTGGCTGTGGATCGCCGCGGACGTGGTCTACGTGCCGCTGTACGCGTACAAGGAGCTCTACCTCACCGCGCTGCTGTACCTCGGCTTCATGACGCTGTGCGTCCTCGGGCTGCGCCACTGGTCGCGCGACCTGGCGGCGCAGCGCCCGGTGCCGGTGCCCGGCGGCGGAGCGAGGCAGGACACGACGGCGGAGGCGACGACGTGAAGCGCTACCGGCACGGGCTGGTCCTCGGCAAGTTCTACCCGCCGCACGCGGGCCACCACCACCTCGTACGGACCGCCCGCGACCGCTGCGACCGGCTGACCGTCCTCGTCTGCGCCGCGTCCGTGGAGTCGATCCCGCTGGACGCGCGGATGGCGTGGATGAGCGAGGTGCACCCGGACGTCCGGGTGGTCGGCGCCATCGACGACATCCCCGTCGACATCACCGACCCGGCGGTCTGGGACGCGCACATGGCGGTCTTCCGCGCGGCCGTCCCCGGGCGCGTGGACGCCGTCTTCACCTCCGAGGCGTACGGGGACGAACTGGCCCGCAGGTTCCGCGCCGACTCGATCTGCGTCGACCCGGGCCGCACGGTCTTCCCGGTCTCCGGCACGGCCGTGCGCCACGACCCCGTCGGCTGCTGGGACTTCCTGGAGCCGCCCGTACGGGCCGCCCTCACCCGGCGCGTGGTCGTCCTCGGCGCGGAGTCCACCGGCACCACCACCCTCGCCGACGCGCTCGCCGCGCACTACCGGGCACGCGGCGGGGTGTGGTCGCGCACGGCCGCCGTACCCGAGTACGGCAGGGAGTTCAGCGGGCGGAAGCTCGCCGCGCTGCGCGCCGAACGGCCCGGTGCCGAATGGTCGGACGTGCGCTTCGACGGCGACGACTTCCCGCTGATCGCCCGGCGCCAGACCGAACTCGAGAACGCCGCCGCCCGGATCGGCTCCCCGGTCCTGATCTGCGACACGGACGCCTTCGCCACCACCGTCTGGCACGAACGCTACCTGGGCGGGCAGCACGAGGAGGTCGCCCGGATCGCCGCCGCCGGCCGGGGGGACCTCTGGCTGCTCACCGACCACGAGGGAGTGCCCTTCGAGGACGACGGCCTGCGCGACGGCGAACATCTGCGGCCGTGGATGACCGCCCGGTTCGCCGAGGAACTCACCCGTACCGGAAGGCGGTTCATCACGGTCACCGGCCCGCACGAGCAACGGCTCGCCACGGCCGTCGCCGCCGTCGACGAACTGCTCGCCGACGGCTGGCACTTCGCCGACCCCCTGCCCACCCGCGGCGGGGACGCCCCCGTGCCGGAGTTCCGATGACCGTCGAGGGATACGACCCGAGGGCCTTCCCGCCCTTCGCCGTCACCGTGGACCTCGCGGTCTTCACGGTCCGCGACGGCGAACTGCACGTCCTGCTGATCGAGCGCGGTGCCGAGCCGTACAAGGGCGCCTGGGCGCTGCCCGGCGGCTTCATCCTCCCGAGGGAGTCCGCCGGGCAGGCCGCACGCCGCGAACTCGCCGAGGAGACCGGACTGTCGGCGGGCACCGTCGCCGGCCTCCACCTGGAGCAGTTGCGCACCTACAGCGACCCCGACCGTGATCCGAGGATGCGCGTCGTGTCCGTCGCGTACACCGCCCTCGTGCCGGATCTGCCCGAACCGCGCGGCGGGGGCGACGCCGCCCACGCCCGCTGGGTGCCCCACGGCAGCCAGGGCCGCCTCGCCTTCGACCACGAGCGCATCCTCGCCGACGCTCACGAACGCGTCGGCGCCAAGCTCGAGTACACCGGCCTCGCCACCGCCTTCTGCCCCGCCGAGTTCACCCTCGGCGAGCTGCGGCAGGTGTACGAGACCGTCTGGGGCGTCGAGCTCGACCGCCCCAACTTCCGGCGCAAGGTCCTCACCACGCCCGGCTTCGTGGAAGCCGTCGAAGGAGGCGCGCGCCTGACCGGCGGCCGGGGGAAGCCGGCCGCGCTCTACCGGGCGGGGCCGGCGAACGCCCTGCACCCTCCGCTACTGCGACCGGAAGGACGGCATTCGACATGACCGACACGACGGACCTGGCGGCGACGAGGACCGCCACCAAGCAGGCCGCCACCGGCACCCTCGTCGGGCTCGCGCTCGGCGACGCGCTCGGCTTCCCCACCGAGTTCAAGGACGTGCCCTCGATCCTCGCCACGTTCGGGCCCTGGCGCGAGATGGACCTGCCGAGGCCCGCGATCGTCACCGACGACACCCAGATGACGCTGGCCCTCGCCCGCGGCATCCGCACGGCCACGGACCGGGGGCTGCTCGCCCCGCTGCGGCTGACCCGGCCGGTGCGCGAGGAGTTCGTGGACTGGTACCACTCGCCCGACAACAACCGCGCACCCGGCCGCACCTGCCTGGTCGCCTGCCACAAGCTCGACAGCGACATGCCCTGGCAGGAGGCCAGCCAGATCGCCTCCAAGGGCTGCGGGGCCAACATGCGCGTCGCGCCCCTCGGGCTCGTGCCCGGCCTCAGCGACGGGCAGCGCGCCGGAGCCGCCCAGCTCCAGGCCGCGCTCACCCATGGCCACCCGACCGCGCTGGCCGCCTCCGACCTCACGGCGCGAGCGGTGTACCTGCTGGCGCGCGGCACCGAACCGCTCGGTCTCGTGGGCCGGCTGCGGTCGTACGCGTACGAGAACCGCTCCCGATACCACCACGACTGGCTCGGCGACCTCTGGACGTACGCCCACGACGCCACGCCCGAGGCCTTCGTCGAACGCGGCTGGGACGAGTGCCTCACGGTGCTGGAGCGCCTGGCCAACGCCCTGCGCGACGCCGACCCGGAGACCGATCCGTGCCGTGCCACCGGTGACGGCTGGATCGCCGAGGAGGCCCTCGCGACCGCGCTGCACTGCTTCCTGCTCTTCCCCGAACAGCCGCTGACCGCGCTGCGCCGGGCGGCCTGCACCCGGGGGGACTCCGACTCGATCGCCTGCCTCACGGGCGCGTTCGCCGGGGCCCACCTCGGTGCCCGGGCGTGGCCCAAGGAGTGGGAGGAGCGCATCGAGTACCGCAGCGAGCTGCTGACGCTGGGTGCCCTCTGGGACGCTTGAGCCATGACACTGGCCCTTCAACCCGCCGAACTCGCCCCCGTGGTAGCGGAGCAGCCCCATCCGCTGCTCTTCGCGACGGTCTCCGGCGCGCACTTCTACGGCTTTCCGTCCCGCGACTCGGACGTGGATCTGCGCGGAGTCCATCTGCTGCCGGTGGAGGACCTGGTCGGACTGCACGAACCGGACGAGACCCGGTCCCTGATGTGGGTCAGGGACGGGGTGGAGATGGACCTCGTCACGCACGACCTCCGGAAGTTCGTCCGGCTGATGCTGCGCCGCAACGGCTATGTGCTGGAGCAGTTGCTGTCACCGCTGGTGGCCCACACCTCGCCGGCCCACGAGGAGCTCGTCGCGCTCGCCCCCGGGGTGCTGACCGCGCACCACGCCCACCACTACCGGGGGTTCGCGGGCACCCAGTGGCGGCTGTTCGAGAAGACCGGTGAGCTGAAGCCGCTGCTCTACACCTACCGGGCGCTGCTCACGGGCATCCATCTGATGCGCTCCGGCGAGGTCGTCGCCCATCTGCCCACGCTGCTGGGCGAGATGGCGGCGCCGGCCAGGCTGCCCGAGCTGATCGCGGCGAAGACCGAGGCCGAGCACGGGGGGGCGCCCGTGGACACCGAGGCCGTGCACGCGGAGGTGGAGGAACTGCACTCCGTCCTGGACGAGGCCCGGGCGCGCTCGTCACTGCCCGACGAGGCCACCGCCCGCGACGACCTGCACGACTTCGCCGTACGGACCCGGCTGGACCTCCGCCAGCGCTGACGCCCGCCGTACCCGGACCAGGAAGTCCTCGACCCGTGCCCGGTCCGGTTCGGCCGGGAGCGGGCTCACGGCCGCCGCCGCGTCGGCCTCCCCGGCCAGCCGGGCCATCCAGGACTCGACCTCGGACCAGGGCACCTCGCCCCGCTTCACCGCGAGCAGCCGCTCGCGGTCGTCGCCGACGTCGGTCACCAGCCGGCCCGTACGGAGCAGATCACGGCAGCTCGCCAGCAGCCGCAGCAGATGCATCGCGTGCTTCCAGCGCGGAACGCCGTACTGCCGTACGTCGGCGTCCAGTTTGCGCCGCTGCCCGGAGGCGTAGCGGACGAACGTCCCGTGGACCTGGCGGGAGAGGAACGCCTCGCGCAGCGCGAGCAGTTCGCGTCCGGTGTCGTCGACGCGCTCGACGAGCGGGGAGTGCAGGCACTCCAGGATGTTCGGGTTGGCCCGCAGCGCCAGCTCGCAGAAGCGCTCCAGCTCCCACGAGAACTGCTCCTGCGCGGGACCCTCCACATGGGTCGGGGGCTTGTCGAACCGCCAGTACAGGGCGGTGGGCGCGAGGAAGACACCGCGCAGGTCGGTGTCGCTGCCGTCCGTGGCCAGGCCGAAGGCCCGTGAGCCCATCACACAGGAGTAGATCGTGTGGTCGCGCACGAGGTCCTCGGGAGTCATGGGCGAAGGCTACGCGACCGCCGACCAGGGGCCGGGGTGCCGGCGGACGGTCTATCGGCGGTGGGTGGACGGTCCGCTCCGGCACGGCCGACGGCGGCGGGGAGCGGACCCGCCCGGGGCGCTCCGTGCGCGGCCGTCCGCCTACCGCGGCTGCGACGCGAGCTGGATGAGGTTGCCGCAGGTGTCGTCGAGGACCGCGGTGGTGACGGGCCCCATCTCCACCGGCCTCTGGGTGAAGCGGACGCCCAGGGCGCTCAGCCGCTCGTACTCCGCGTCGACGTCGTCGACGGCGAACTGGGCGAGCGGGATGCCGTCCTCGACGAGCGCGTCGCGGTAGGTCCTGGCGGCCGGGTGGCGGGCGGGCTCCAGGAGGAGTTCGGTGCCGCCGGGCTCCTCGGGAGAGACGACGGTCAGCCACCGGTCCTGCTCGCCCACCGGGACGTCGTGCTTCTTCACGAAGCCGAGGATCTCGGTGTAGAAGCGCAGTGCCTTGGCCTGGTCGTCGACGAAGACGCTGGTCAGATGGATCTTCATGGGGTGCTGTCCTCAGGGTCCGGTGTGTCGGGCACGAGCCATCGCTCGGCGATCCGCCGCAGCGGGGCGGTGTTCAGGTCGTGGAACTTGTAGCGGCCCTCCCGCCTGGTCTCGACGAGCCCGGCGGCCTCCAGGACGGCGAGGTGCTGGGAGACCGCCTGGCGCGAGATGCCGAGCCCGTGCCGCATGCTCAGTCGCGCACAGATCTCGAACAGCGTCTGGCCGGACCTCTCCGCGAGCTCGTCGAGGATGGTGCGGCGGGTGGAGTCGGCCAGGGCTTTGAAGAGGTCGTCGGCCACGACCGCAGGATAGGCAAGTACTCACTTGCCTATCAAGTCGGGGTGCGACGTTCCCCGGAGTCCGCCGGTGCGACCGGAATCCACGGGAGTCGGGACGGTCCTCAGACGAGCCGGATCTCGCCCCCGGACACGGTGATCCGCTTCTCCCCCAGCGGCCGCGTCGCCGGGCCCTTCACCACCGCGCCGTTCCCGGCACCGAACCTGCTGCCGTGGCATGGGCAGTCGATGGTGCCGTTCTCGACCTTGTCGACCAGGCAGCCCTCGTGGGTGCAGATCGCCGAGAACGCCTTGAATTCCCCCGCCGCGGGCTGGGTCACCACGACCTTCTCGGCCTTGAAGACCTTCCCGCCGCCCTCCGGCACATCGGACGTGGTGCCGAGCCGTGCGCCCCCGTCCGCCGGGGGCGGCGTCGCGCCGCCCGTCCGCTCCTGTGCGGGGGGCGGGGACGTCTCGCCGCCGCCCTTCTCGCCGTACCGGCTGCAGCCCGCCGCCGCGGTCACCGCCAGCACGCCCGCGGCCCCGGCCCGTACCGCCGTCCGCCGTGCCACGCCCTTTGCGCAGGTGCGGCCGGGCTCGCCGCAGGCCGGCCCGCTGCCGTGTCCGTCCGCTCCGCCGTCCGTCATGTCGTCACTCCGAAGGTGCGGAAGAACCACAGCGCCGAGGTGAGCCACAGGACCGTCAGCGCGGCGAAGACCAGTCCTCCGACGGCGGGCAGCAGCCACCCGGGCAGCCGCTCGATGCGCAACAGCAGCATCTTCGCGCTGAACGCGCCGAAGAAGAAGCACCCGAGCAACGAGTGCCAGGCCGCTCGGGCGCTCTGCGTCTGGTAGCCCAGCGCGTACAGACAGTGGACCGCCACCGGCACCGCGAGGAGGAAGGCCACCCGGCCCGACCAGCGGTGCAGTACCGGCGTCCAGGCCGCCGGCCGTACGCCCGGCAGCCTGCCGTACATCGCCGTCGCCGACAGGAGCTGCACCAGCCCGAACGCGAACGCGGCCGTCGCCAGCCACGACTTCACCGCGCCCGTGCTGCTGAAGCCCGCGAGGTTGAACGCGGTCCCCGCCGGATCGTGGAACCTCCCGTACACCCCGAGGACCACCGCCACCGCGGCCCCGACCAGCACGGGCACGGCACAGCGCGCCGCGCCGCCCGGGCTCTGGCCGTTCGGCCCGCCGGACGGGCGGTCCTGGGGCCGTGCGTTCGGATCCACGCTCATGGCTGCACCTCGGGGACGCTCAGGGGGCGACGGGGCGGGCGGTGACCTGCTCGCCGTCGATCGTGACGGCGCCCGTCCGGGGGTCGATCGGGGGAGCGGCGGCGGGCTCGCCGTCGCGGTTGACGATGCCGACCTGGCGGCCGTTCTGCAGCACGATCCAGCCGCCGTCGACCTTGGTGCCGCGCACCTCCGTGGTGGCGCGGTAGACGCCGGCGGGCTTGGCCGCGCGGGCGGCGGTGAACGGGTGGCCGGCGTTCTGGACCGTGACCGTCCCGTCGACCTTGTCCGCCTCGACCCTGCCGTCCAGCGTCGCCCCGGACTTGCTCTTCAGCCGCATGCTGCCGTCCGCGGCCACGTCGCCGCGCAGCCACGCCTCCTGGGTGCGGCCGTCGCAGTAGTAGGCGACCGCCTTGCCCTTGCGCAGCGTGATGGCGACGGAGGCGCGGTCGTCCTGGGTGCGCCCCGCGTACTTGGCGTCCCGCGGCGGCGCCGGGGACGGCGACCGGACCGCGGGCACCCTCGGCTGCGCCGGACTCGCCGGAGGACTCGCCGGGGGCGTCGGGGACGCGGGCGGGCTCACCGCCGACCGGTCGAGCGAGGTGGGTGCGGGTTCGCCGGTCGTGGCGTTGAGCGACAGCATGAACAGACCGAGCAGCAGTCCGGCGAACAGCGTGATCAGCGGCCCTGCACGCTTCATCGGCGCCTCCCGCGGGGACGACCGGGCAATGGGTTGTCCATGCAAGCCGAGGTCACAGCCCGTGTCCAGCGGAGCCACGCTCGGTGATAGCCCGAGTGGCGGCAGGCCCCGCGGTGGGTGACATTGACCGTTGTCCACCATTTCCCCGCGAAAGGGCAGGATCATGGCGGGTAACGATCTCGGCGGCCTTCTGGGCAGCCTCCTCGGCGGCGGGCAGGGCGGGTCCTCCGGAGGGAACATCCTGGGCGCGCTCATCGGTGCCCTCGCCGGCGGCGGCAAGGCCGGAGCGGCCGGAGCGGGCGGCGGGGCCGACGGCAGTCCGCTCGGCGGGCTGCTCGACGTGCTCGCCAGGTCCGGTCTCGCGGACCAGGCGCAGTCCTGGATCGGTACGGGACAGAACCAGCAGGTCAGCGGCGGTCAGATCGCTGAAGCCCTGCCGAACGAGACTCTCGACAAGGTGGCCCGCGACACCGGAGTGACACCCCAGGAGGCGGCCGACCGGATCGCGCAGTCCCTGCCCCAGGCCGTCGACAAGCTGACCCCGTCAGGGCAGCTGCCGCAGGGCTCCTCGCTGGAGGAGATCATCCGGCAGCAGCGGATCTGACCCCGCGGAGTCACCGGACGGGCCGCGACGACCGCGCCCCGCGTCTCTCGGGCCGGTCGCCGCGGCCCCGCGTCCGGGCGGCCGACCGTCCCGGACGCGGCACCAAGGGCCGTCCCGTCATCACCGGTGGATCAGCGCGCGGCGTCGGATGCGGTGCACCGCAAGGCGGAGGGCCGCCTTCATACGGGCGTATTCGGGCGATCCGACAACGCAGCGAGGTGCCGTGGCTGTCGCCGCGCGCCCGCTGGGGATTGCGGGACAGCCCTTAGGCTGATCGGAGCATCCGCGGGCTCGGACCGCGGAGTCGATGCCGAGGAGGAGCGCGAGGTGGCGGTACGAGCCGTCCGGGGAGCCGTCCAGCTGGAACGGGACGAGGCCGGGCACATGGACGAGCAGGTCGGTGAACTGCTCACCGCCATCCTGGAGCGCAATGGGCTCACGGCGGACGACCTGATCAGCATCTGGTTCACGGCCACACCGGATCTGCACAGCGACTTCCCGGCCGCCGCCGCGCGCGGCCTCGGCATCGTCGACGTACCGCTCATCTGCGCCCAGGAGCTCGACATCGCCGGAGCGATGCCCCGCGTCGTGCGCGTACTCGCCCACATCGAGTCGGATCTGCCCAAGTCCGAGGTCGCGCACGTCTACCTCGGTGCCGCGGCCGCCCTGCGCAAGGACATCGCCCAGTGAGAACCGCCCTCGTCATCGGAACCGGCCTGATCGGCACCTCGGCGGCCCTGGCGCTCGCCGGGCGCGGGGTCACCGTCCACCTCACGGACCACGACCCCGCCCGGGCGAGGACGGCGGCCGCGCTCGGCGCGGGCACCGACGAGATCCCCGAGGCCCCCGTCGACCTCGCCGTCGTCGCAGTGCCGCCCGCCCATGTGCCCGCGACGCTGGCCGAGGCGATGCGCGCCGGGGTCGCGCGCGGCTATCTCGACGTCGCCAGCGTCAAGGGCGGTCCGCGCCGCGAGCTGGAGGCGCTGGGCGTCGACATGTCGACGTACATCGGTACGCACCCGATGTCCGGCAAGGAGCGGTCCGGCCCGCTGGCGGCCACCGCCGATCTCTTCGAGGGGCGGCCCTGGGTCCTCACGCCGACCCGGGAGACCGACACCGAGGTGCTGAACCTGGCGCTGGAGCTGGTCGCGCTCTGCCGCGCGGTCCCCGTCGTGATGGATGCCGACGCCCACGACCGCGCGGTCGCGCTGGTCTCGCACACCCCCCAGCTGATCTCGTCCATGGTCGCGGCCCGGCTGGCGGACGCGGACGAGACGGCCGTGCGGCTGTGCGGGCAGGGCATCCGCGACGTGACCCGGATCGCGGCCTCCGACCCCACGATGTGGATCGACATCCTGTCCGCCAACCCGGGCCCGGTCGCCGACGTACTCGCGGGTGTCGCGGCGGACCTGGACGAGACGGTCCGCGCCCTGCGCGCCCTGCAGTCCTCCGACGAGGACAAGCGGCGCGACGGCGCGAGCGGGGTCGAGGACGTCCTGCGCCGCGGCAACGCGGGTCGCGAACGCGTCCCGGGCAAGCACGGCGCCGCGCCGGCGGTCTACGAGACCGTCGCGGTCCTCATCAGCGACCGGCCGGGCGAGCTCGCCCGCATCTTCGCCGACGCGGGCAGCGCGGGCGTCAACATCGAGGACGTCCGCATCGAACACGCGACCGGCCAGCAGGCGGGTCTGGTCCAGCTCATGGTGGATCCCTCGGCCGCCCCCGTGCTGGCGGCGGCGCTGCGCGAGCGGGGCTGGGCGCTGCGCCAGTGACCCGTGGGACGGCTGCTTCCCGGGCCCTGCCCGCCGGTCCGGGAAGCGGTGCATGGGGTCCCTTCCGCACTCGGTAACCTTGTGCAGGGCACCTTGGCACTCCGGCCTGCCCGCACACCAGCTTCAGGAAGGTCTCCGACACCGTGGAATCCGTGATCGTCGCCATCGACGGCCCCTCCGGCACGGGCAAGTCGAGCACCTCCAAGGCGGTCGCCGCAGAGCTGGGTCTCAGCTACCTGGACACCGGTGCCCAGTACCGGGCGATCACCTGGTGGATGCTGACCAACGGCATCGACGTGGACGACCCGTCGGCCATCGCCACCGTCTGCGACAAGCCGGTGATCGAGTCCGGCACGGATCCGCTCGCCCCGACGATCAGCGTCGACGGCGTGGACGCCTCCGGCCCCATCCGCACCAGGGAGGTGACCTCCAGGGTGAGCGCCGTCAGCGCGGTCCCGGAAGTGCGCGCCCGGATCACCGAGCTGCAGCGGACCATCGCCTCGGCCGCCGAGAAGGGCATCGTCGTCGAGGGCCGGGACATCGGCACCACCGTGCTCCCCGCCGCCGATGTGAAGATCTTCCTCACCGCCTCCCCGGAAGCCCGTGCGGCCCGCCGCAGCGGCGAGCTGAAGGGCAAGGAGGCGACCGACCTCGCCGCCACCCGCGAGGCGCTGATCAAGCGGGACGCCGCCGACTCCGGTCGGAAGACCTCCCCGCTGGCCAAGGCGGACGACGCCGTCGAGGTCGACACCACCGATCTCACGCTCAAGCAGGTCATCGAGTGTGTCGTCGCTCTCGTTGAGGAGAAGCGGGCCTCGAAGTGACCGTACCGTCCGCGAGGGGCGCCGCCGTCGGCCGGGGGATCGGCATCGGCCTCATGAACACGCTGTGGCGGCCGCGGGTGCTCGGCGCCTGGCAGGTGCCGGCCACGGGCCCCGTCATCCTCGCCGTCAACCACGCGCACAACATCGACGGTCCGATGCTCATGGGCACGGCACCCAGGCCGGTGCACTTCCTCATCAAGAAGGAGGCGTTCATCGGCCCGCTCAACCCGTTCCTGACCGGGATCGGGCAGCTGAAGGTGGACCGTTCGACCGCGGACCGGGCCGCCGTGACCAACGCCCTCGGCGTGCTGGAGAACGGCGGCGTCCTCGGGATCTTCCCCGAGGGCACCCGCGGCGGCGGCGACTTCAGCTCCATCCGCGCCGGGCTCGCGTACTTCGCCGTGCGCTCCGGGGCCCCGATCGTCCCGGTCGCCGTGCTGGGCAGCGAGCGCGGAGGCCGGCTGATACCGGCGCTGCCCCCGCTGCGCAGCCGCTTCGACATCGTCTTCGGCGAGCCCTTCGAACCCGGTGACGGGAGCGGGCGGCGCACCCGCACGGCGCTCGACGAGGCGACCGTACGCATCCAGGAACGGCTCACCGCCCACCTGGAAAACGCCAAGCGCCTCAGCGGGCGCTGAGCGAGACTTCAGTAGTGGGCCACGGCCGCACGGGCCGGGTCCACCGACCACGAATGAACGAGGAACGGACTTCATGAACGACCAGCACGACCACGGGGCACTCGGCGACACCGAGTACGCGGAGTTCATGGAGCTCGCCGCGGAGGAGGGCTTCGACCTCGAGGACGTCGAAGGCGCCATCGAGGAGGCCGGCCACGGCCCGCTGCCGGTGCTCGCCGTCGTCGGCCGCCCGAACGTCGGCAAGTCGACCCTGGTGAACCGCTTCATCGGGCGCCGCGAGGCCGTCGTCGAGGACAAGCCCGGTGTCACCCGTGACCGGGTCACCTACGAAGCCGAGTGGGCCGGCCGTCGCTTCAAGGTCGTCGACACCGGCGGCTGGGAGCAGGACGTCCTCGGCATCGACGCCTCCGTCGCCGCCCAGGCCGAGTTCGCCATCGAGGCCGCCGACGCGGTCGTCTTCGTCGTGGACGCCACGGTGGGCGCCACCGACACCGACGAGGCCGTCGTGAAGCTGCTGCGCCGCGCCGGGAAGCCCGTCGTCCTCGCCGCCAACAAGGTCGACGGCCCGTCCGCCGAGGCCGACGCCGCCATGCTCTGGTCCCTGGGCCTCGGCGAGCCGTTCCCGGTGTCCGCGCTGCACGGCCGTGGCACCGGCGACCTGCTCGACGAGGTCCTCAAGGCACTTCCCGACGCCCCCGCCCAGACCTTCGGCACCGCCGTCGGCGGACCGCGCCGCATCGCTCTCATCGGCCGTCCGAACGTCGGCAAGTCGTCCCTGCTGAACAAGGTGGCGGGCGAGGAGCGGGTCGTCGTCAACGAGATGGCCGGCACCACCCGCGACCCCGTCGACGAACTCATCGAACTCGGCGGCACGACCTGGAAGTTCGTGGACACCGCGGGCATCCGCAAGAAGGTCCACCTCCAGGAGGGCGCGGACTACTACGCCTCGCTGCGCACCGCGGCCGCCGTCGAGAAGGCCGAGGTCGCCGTCGTACTGATCGACACCAGCGAGTCCATCTCGGTCCAGGACCAGCGGATCATCACCATGGCCGTCGAGGCGGGCCGTGCGCTCGTCATCGCGTACAACAAGTGGGACACCCTCGACGAGGAGCGCCGCTACTACCTGGAGCGCGAGATCGAGACGGAGATGCAGCAGGTCTCCTGGGCGCCGCGGGTGAACGTCTCGGCCGCGACCGGCCGGCACATGGAGAAGCTGGTCCCGGCGATCGAGACCGCCCTGGAGGGCTGGGAGACCCGGGTGCCGACGGGCCGGCTCAACGCCTTCCTCGGCGAGCTCGTCTCCGCCCATCCCCACCCCATCCGGGGCGGCAAGCAGCCCCGCATCCTCTTCGGCACGCAGGCCGGCACGAAGCCGCCGCGCTTCGTGCTCTTCGCCTCCGGCTTCCTGGAGCACGGCTACCGCCGCTTCGTGGAGCGCAGGCTCCGCGAGGAGTTCGGCTTCGAGGGCACCCCGATCCACATCTCCGTACGGGTGCGCGAGAAGCGGTCCAAGAAGAAGTAGCGGCGGGCGCTGCGCCTTTGACACGGCGCGGCGTACGGGGACGGCGCCGTGACCGCAGCGACCCGCCTCCGCCGCCGCCCGCACGGCAGCGGCGCGCACTCCGCGCACATGCACGACGGCCGGGACGCCATGCGTCCCGGCCGTCGTGCATGTGCGGTCGCCCCTCACAGCCCCCTGCGGGGCGCGGGCGGCAGTGCGCGGGCGTGAAGCCCTCCGGCGTGCTGCCGGATCCCGGCCGGCCAGGGGCTCAGCCGACCGCCGGCGACGGCGCCGAGACCGGCGCCGCTGCCGTGCAGGCCGGTTCCGAATCCCTTGAAGGCGAGGTCCTCCTCGCCCGTGCGGTCACCGGGCAGTGCCCGGAAGGCCCTTCGGTACTCGGAGTAGAGCGCGTCGTAGATCGGGGTGGCCGAAGCGTTTCGGCTCTCGTACGGTCGGCGGGCGGGGTCGTCTGTGTGCACATAGGAGCCAACGACCCCGATGCCCGTCGGATGCGGGCCCGTCCCGGAAATCGCAGTTCGGCGGGGGTACGGGGGGCGCACGCCCGGGTCCGCTTCCGGCACGGGGCCCGCGGCCCTCAGGTGCCCGCGAGCGGCATCGCCGCAGCGACCAGCCGCCCGTTCGCGGCAGCCTTGTCGAGTGCGTCCCGGAGCAGGTCCTCGCGCGGCTGCTGGCCGATCGAGCCGACCGGGGCGGCGAAGACGAGGACCTTGTGCGACTTGTTGGCGGCGGTGCGCCAGCCGTCGGTGACCTGCAGCGGCTGGTGGGCCTGCCACCAGGCGACCTGGCCGCTCCCGCCGGTGCCCGGCTGGAGCACGGCGTGCAGTTGCCCCATGGCGAGCAGCACCGACCAGCCGTGCAGCGCGGGGGGCAGCTGGTCGACGGTGGAGACCGGCAGGAAACCCTGCTCGATCAGCAGCGGCAGGAAGTCGTCGCCGCCCTCGCCGAAGCTGCCGGGGCGGGCGATCGGCGCGGTCGGCTCCACGACGAGCGCGGGGTGCAGCTCGTCGCCGATCAGGACCAGGCCGCTGGTCACGCCGAGCACCGCCTGCTCCTGCGGCGCCGCGGGCATCCCGTGGCCCGGGTGGGCGGCCTGCTGGTAGTGGGCGGCCGGGGCCGCTGCCTCGCCGGTGATGGAGCGGACGGCGCCCTTGAGCTGCTCCTCGGCGACCTGGACGACCTGGGAGGGGATGCAGCTGGCATGGGCGAAGGCCAGGACGGCGGTCTCCTCGCCGACGAACAGGACGGTGCTGGTCCGCTCCTGCTCGGAGTCGCCCGGAGTGCGGCAGGAGGTGCAGTCGTAGTTGCCGGGGGCGTTCTCGCCGGCGAGCAGCCGGTCGGCTTCTTCGTCGCCGATCTCGGCGCGTACGTCCTCGCTGACGTCGAGCATGCGCGGCACGGGTTGCTCCTCGGACTCGGTGCGTGATGGTGCGCCGGGCGGTTCCCGGCTCGTAAAGAGCACAACGGGAGACTCAGGGCAAGAGTCACGCGACGGGCACGCCCGGGCGACAGATCGTCACAGCGATACATCGACAAATCGCGAACAAGGGCCGGTCATGCGGCGACACGCCGGTCCGCCGGCACCGATACGCCCGGCGACGGCATGCCGACGGGACGGAAGCGGTCGAATCGCCCACAGTAGGACAGGACGGAGGACCGGACCCGTCCCCGGGCCGACCCTCCGGATCCCGAGGCCCGGCGAAGCCCGTCCCGACCACCACCAGACGCCAGGGGGAGCGGCACCGCATGCACATCTCGTTCCTGCTCCACAACGCCTACGGGATCGGCGGGACGATCCGCACGACGTTCACCCTCGCCGGCACCCTGGCCGAGCGGCACGACGTGGAGATCGTGTCGGTCTTCCGGCACCGCGAGGAGCCGACCCTGGGCGCGCCCCCGGGCGTGACCATGCGTCACCTCCTCGACCTCCGGCAGGGCAGTTCCACCTACGACGGCACCGACCCCGACTACACCCGGCCCGCCCGGGTGTTCCCGCGCGGCGACGGGCGCTGGAAGCAGTACAGCCGCCTCACGGACGCGCGCATCGCGGCGTATCTGAGGTCCCTGGAAGCCGATGTCGTCGTCGGCACCCGTCCCGGGCTCAACGTCCACATCGCCCGTCAGGCCCCCCGCGGCCCGGTCCGCGTCGGCCAGGAGCACCTGACCCTGGACAGCCACGGCTACCGCCTGCGCCGTGAGATCGCCCACCGGTACACCCTGCTCGACGCGGTCACCACCGTCACGGAGGCCGACGCCCTGGCCTACCGGACACGCCTCAGGCTGCCGGACGTACGGATCGAGGCCGTGCCCAACAGCGTGCCCGCGCCGGCCGTGGCCCCCGCCGACGGGGACGGCACCTGGGTCGTCGCGGCCGGCCGGCTGCTCAAGGTCAAGCGCTACGACCTGCTCGTCAAGGCCTTCTCGAAGGTCGTCGCCGCTCGCCCCGACTGGCGGCTGCGGATCTACGGGGGCGGCGACGCGACCGGCAACGAACGAGCCGCGCTGCTGGACCTGATCGCCCGGCGCGAACTGCACAACCACGTCTTCCTCATGGGACCGGTCCATCCGCTGGAGCCGGAGTGGGTCAAGGGCTCCATCGCCGCCGTCACCTCGAACAGGGAGTCGTTCGGCATGACGATCGTCGAGGCGATGCGCTGTGGACTGCCCGTCGTCTCCACCGACTGCCCGCACGGGCCGCGCGAGATCATCGAGGACGGCGTCGACGGTCTGCTGGTGCCCGTCGGCGACGAGGACGCGATCGCCGACGCCCTGCTCGCCCTGATCAACGACGACGAGTTCCGGCGCAGGGCCGGCGCGGCGGCGCTGAAGGCGTCCGAGCGGTTCGACCCGGCACGGATCGCCGAGCGCCACGAGGCCCTGTTCGCGGAGCTGGTCGCCGGCGGCGTTCGCGTCCGCTCCCGCTCCGCGCTCCGGGACGTCGTGCACCGCTCGCGCGGCGCCGTGCTGGACGCGGCGTACGCACTGCGGTACCGGGCGGCCGACGCCGTCCGCAAGGGGAAGGCGGCATGACCGTGCCCACCGGGGAGAGGGTGCCGCGTGCCGACTGCATCGCCGACGCGGCCGGGGGAGTCACCTTCGACATCGCGGGCACCGGGGCCCCGGGCGCCCTGCTCGTCCTCCGCCGGCGCGGCGGGGCGGGGGACACCGTCCGGCTCCCGCTGACCCCGGCCGGCGGGAACCACTCGCGGGCGGTCCTGCCCAGCACCGTCGAACTCGCCGAGGGCCACTGGGACGCGTACACGGACGACGGCGCCGCCGTCGAGCCCGGGATCCGCGATCTGCGGGCCCTGGTCGGCCGGGTCCCGGAGGCGGTCCGGATCGCGGTCCGGGTCCCGTACCCGACCGCCGACGGGCGGCTCGCGGTGCGCTGCTGGGTGCGCGAACCGCACGCCGAGGCAGGGGACATCGCGGTGTCCCAGGGGGCTTGCACGGTCGAGGGCGTGCTGTACGGGGCCGTGCTCGGCGCGGGGGCCGTGGCGGAGGCCCGGCTGGGCGAGACCGTGCACCGGGTGCCGCCGACCGCCGACTGCGCGGGCGGACGCTTCGCCGTCACGCTGGAGTACGCGACGCTCGCCGGGCCCGCCGCGGACGGGGAGCGGCTGTGGACGCTGTGGCTGCGGCCCTCGGCGGACGCGGAGCCGGTGCGCATCTCCCGTATCCTCGATGACGTCTGGGACCGGCGGAACGTCTTCGTGTACCCGGCCCACGAGGGGGAGGGCTACCGGGCGGCGCCCTGCTACACCGCTGACAACGACCTCTGCGTGCGTCTGTCGCCGCCGGGTTGACCGGGACGGCGCCACCCGCGGCATTCCTCATCAGGACAGCACCTGTCCGCGATCTCCGGCAGACTCGCCCGCATGCTGGAGACCTCGGCTCGACTTCTGCGTCTGCTCTCGCTGTTGCAGGCCCACCGTGACTGGTCCGGGTCGGAGCTCGCCGACCGCCTTGGCGTCACCGCGCGCACCGTGCGCCGGGACGTCGACCGGCTGCGCGAGCTCGGGTACCCCGTCAACGCCAGCCCGGGCACCGGCGGCGGCTACCAGCTCGGCGCCGGCGCCGAACTGCCGCCCCTGCTGCTCGACGACGAGGAGGCCGTCGCCGTCGCGGTCGGGCTGCGCACCGCCGCCGGGAACGGCATCGAGGGCATCGGGGAGGCGTCCGTACGCGCTCTGGCGAAGCTCGAGCAGGTGCTGCCCCACCGGCTGCGCCGCCGGATCGGCGCGCTCAACGCCTACACGGTGCCGATGCTGCGCGCGCCGCAGGACCAGGCGGACCCCTCCGTGCTCACCGAGCTGGCGAACGCCTGCCGCGACAGCGAGCGGCTGCGCTTCGAGTACCGCGACCACAACGGCACGGTCAGCCGCCGCACGGTCGATCCGCACCGGCTGGTGTGCACCGAGCGGCGCTGGTACCTCGTCGCCTGGGACCTGGACCGTGACGACTGGCGTACCTTCCGCGTCGACCGGGTCACCCCGAAACCGCCGCACGGCCCGCGCGTCCCGCCGCGCACCCCGCCCGCCGAGGACCTCGCCGCCCATGTGTCCCGGGGCGTGTCCACGGCGACGTACGCCGAGACGGCGGTGATCAGGCTGCGGGTACCCGCAGAGCGCGCGGCCGCGGTCGTGTCACCGTCCGCAGGGGTGCTGGAGGCCGAGGGGCCGGGCAGCTGTCTGCTGCGCACCGGCGCCGGCAGCCTGGACGTGATGGTCGTTCACGTGGTGCTGCTGGGCTTCGACTTCGAGGTGATCGAGCCCGTGGAGCTGACCGAGCACATCAGGACGGTCCGCGACCGTCTGAGCCGGGCTCTGGACGGCTCCGGCTGACCTCGTCGTGCGGGGAGTCGGGCACGGCCGGACGCAGCGGCGCGAACTCCGGGTGGTGCAGATCGAAAGCGGGCGACTCGGAGCGCACCCGGGGGATGGTGGTGAAGTTGTGCCGGGGCGGAGGACAGGACGTCGCCCACTCGAGCGACCGGCCGAACCCCCACGGGTCGTCCACCGTGACCTTCTCCGCGTATTTCTGGGTCTTCCACACGTTGTAGAGGAACGGCAGCGTGGACGCGCCGAGGAGGAACGCGCCGATCGTGGAGACGGTGTTCAGCGCGGTGAAGCCGTCGGCGGCCAGGTAGTCCGAGTACCGCCGGGGCATGCCCTCCGCGCCCAGCCAGTGCTGCACCAGGAAGGTGGTCTGGAAGCCGAGGAACAGGGTCCAGAAGTGGACCTTCCCGAGGCGTTCGTCGAGGAGCCTGCCCGTGAACTTCGGCCACCAGAAGTAGAAGCCGGCGAACATCGCGAAGACGACCGTGCCGAAGACCGTGTAGTGGAAGTGGGCCACGATGAAGTACGAGTCGGTCACGTGGAAGTCCATCGGCGGCGAGGCGATGATGACGCCGGTCAGCCCGCCGAAGAGGAACGAGACCAGGAAGCCCACCGCCCACAGCATCGGGGTCTCGAACGACAGCGAGCCCTTGAGCATCGTGCCGCTCCAGTTGAAGAACTTCACCCCCGTGGGCACGGCGATCAGGAACGACAGCAGTGAGAAGAAGGGCAGCAGCACCGCGCCCGTGGCGAACATGTGGTGGGCCCACACCACCACCGAGAGCCCGGTGATGGCCATCGTGGCTCCGACGAGGGTCAGATAGCCGAAGATCGGCTTCCGGGAGAACACGGGGATGATCTCCGTGACGATGCCGAAGAACGGCAGCGCGATGATGTAGACCTCGGGATGGCCGAAGAACCAGAAGAGGTGCTGCCACAGCAGCGCCCCGCCGTTCCCCGCCTCGAACACCACCGAGCCGAACCGCCGGTCGGATTCCAGGACCAGCAGCGCCGCCGCCAGCACGGGGAAGGCCAGCAGCACCAGGATCGTGGTGAACAGGATGTTCCAGGTGAAGATCGGCATCCGGAACATCGTCATCCCCGGTGCCCGCATCCCGATGATCGTCGCCAGGAAGTTCACCGACGTCAGGATCGTGCCGAAACCGGACAGGGCCAGCCCCATGACCCACAGGTCGATGCCGGCGCCGGGGGAGCGCTCCAGGCTGTTGAGCGGCGCGTACGCGGTCCAGCCGAAGGCGGCGGGACCGGTCGGCACCAGCAGTGAGCCCAGCACCATCAGCCCGCCGAAGAGGAACAGCCAGTACGAGAACATGTTCAGCCGCGGGAAGGCCACGTCCGGCGCGCCGATCTGCAGCGGCACGATCTCGTTGGCGAAGCCCGCGAAGGTCGGCGTCGCGAAGAGCAGCAGCATGATCGTGCCGTGCAGCGTGAACGCCTGGTTGAACGACTGGTTGGTCATCAGCTGGAGCCCGGGGCGGGCCAGCTCCGCCCGCATCAGCATCGCCATCAGCCCGGCGATCAGGAAGAAGACGAACGAGGTGACCAGATAGAGGTGGCCGATCTTCTTGTGGTCGGTGGTCGTCAGCCAGTCCACGACCACCCGGCCCCGCCGACGCACCGGCGCCGGTGAGGCGGCGGCCTCGGCGGTGTCCGTGCCCATGGGCCGATGCTAGCCACGGGGGTCCGCACGAGCCGGTGGGACACGGAACGGGGCGCGGCACGATACGCGTACGGGTGAGCGGCCGGTTCGTCCGGAGCCGTCGCCGATTCGTCCGGAGCCGTCCCTGATTCGTCCGCGAGCATCACCGGTTCGTCCGGAAGTAGGACGTGTATAAGACGCGATGAATTCACGCTGTCCGGACCGCCGGGAAAAGTGCGCGGCGGAAGCAATTCACGGCCCCGGACGGGGTGGTGCGGCGACGGTCCGGGAATTCCGGGGGAATTCCAGTGCGAACAACTCGGATTGCCCGTACTGATGATCGACAGCTCGCCAAACGCGTGTCGTGAACCTGTGACAGAAGCGTGACCGGTGGGGTACGTGGGGCGGGGGATGAGTGCGTCGCCGCTCTTCCCGTACGTTTTCCGCCGGTGGCCGACAGGCCTTCCGTCACCGTCCGCTGCCGCCTACGGTGATTCCCATGGCACCGACACCGACCCCCTCCGGACCGCAGGCCGACCCCCCCGAGTCCTACGTCGGCCTCGACGCCGGCGAGGCCGAGCGCCGCGCACGCGGCCGTGGCTGGACCACCGTCAGATCCCTTCCGCCCGGCTCCGTGATCACCATGGAGTACCTGGAGGGCCGGCTGAACTTCGAGGTCGACGACGGCACGGTCCGGCGCTGCTGGAAGGGCTGACCGCACGAACCCCGCGGCCGGCCGCACGGACCGGAAGCCGGCGGCCTGCCGGAAGGGCCGGACCGCTCGGCGGAGACGCGGCGAGCGGCGGACGCGGGCCGTGCGGCGTGGAGACGTCATGGAGAAGGCCCCGACCGAGGTCGGGGCCTTCTCCATTGACGTCTCGGACGGCGTCCGTCAGCCGCCCACCGGGCGGGAGCGGGGCGGACGGCGGTTCCCGGCCGTGGCCGGGGTCCAGGAGGCGTGCGGCGCGTGTGGCGACCGCCCCACCGCGTGCGTGCGGCCCTGCCCGTGCCGGGCGGTCGCGGTCACGCCCTGCGCGCTCGACGCACCGGCCTGCTTCTGCCCGGCCGGCGCCGCGGCGCTGCCGAAGGTGCTCCTCGTCGCCGTCGTGCGGGCGGAGCTCGTCGCGCCCACCGGGTGGCGCACCGGCTCCCCGCCGCCCTCGGCCGGCAGCCGCTGCGGGTATATGGCCGGCCACGGGCCGCCGGAGGCGACGGGCAGCGACGGCACCGGCAGACGGCGGGCGCGCAGCTGGTCGCGCAGCGAGAGGATCGCGTCCTCGACGCGGCCGATGAGCGGCTCGCACCACGGCAGGGCGAGCAGGATCAGCAGTCCGGCGGCCCAGCCCAGCAGCACGTCGCTCAGCCAGTGCGTACCGAGGTAGACGGTCGTCAGCCCGACGCCCAGGGCGACGACGGCCGAGAGCGCCGACAGATACCGCCTGGCCAGCGGAGTGGTGGCCAGATAGGCGAGGATTCCCCAGGTCACGACGGCATTGGCGGTGTGGCCCGAAGGAAATATATCGCCGCCGGCGAAGAGCTCGGCGGAGCCGATCTGCGTCGCGTAGTGCGGGCCCAGCCGGCCCAGGCCCAGCTTGACCGCTCCCACCGTCGCGTTCAGCAGCAGCAGCGAGGCGCCCAGCACCAGCAGCGGACGCAGCGTGTGCTGCCGCCACGAACGCCAGCCGAGCCAGGCGGCGACCATCACGGCCGTCGGTCCGCGCTGGCCGAGCACCACGAAGTAGTCCAGGAACGCGTGTAGTTCGGGCCACTGCTGATACGGCCGGAAGAGCATGACCTTCCAGTCGACGATCACCAGCCAGGACGAGATGAGCACGGCGACGACGATCGCGAGATAGAACGCCGAAGTCCCGCCGAAGAGGGCGAGACGGGTGCGGCTCATCCGCGGGATCTCTATCTTCGGCGGCTCCGGCTCCCGGTCCAGACGGGCAAAGATGTCGGTACGCACCCAATCGACGTTACAGCGAGTGAGTGTCCGCCCAGGCCGATCCAGGCTCTTCGTGATGACGATGTGATGTGGACTATGTCTCAGCGGCGCTTTGAAAGGGCGCCGCGGACTAAATCCCGGGCGCCCGCGGTCCCAATTGGACGCACCGGTTCTCCGTAAGTGTGTTTGCAGGCTGCGGTAACACATCACGGGATTGCCGCGCCGAATTCGGTAGCCGTTCGGACCGCACGGGGCGCCGCCCCCGGGAGCGCCGGAGTGGCGTACGCCACACCAGTGCGGCCGTCGAGGTGAGAGGTGCGCCACGCGCCGCCGTCCGGGACTCGCGTACTCTGACTGATCACTCGCCCGTCGATGCCGGGCCGCCCACCGGGCCAAGCTCCCGGCCGGGCCCACCGACGCGAGAGAGATCAGCTGGAGGTACGTACATGTTCGGGAGGACCACGGCCGGAGCACGCCCGCGTGCCGCCGGCGGCGGTGCCAACCGCTGGGTCGTCCTGCTCGTCCTCTGCGTGAGCCTGCTCCTGGTCGCGCTCGACGCCACCGTGCTCCACGTCGCCGTGCCCGCCGTCACCGAGGACCTCCGGCCCTCCGGGGTCGAGCTCCTGTGGATCGTCGACGCCTACCCCCTGGTGTGCGCCTCGCTGCTGATCCTGTTCGGCACGCTCGGCGACCGCGTCGGGCGCCGCCGCGTCCTGCTGCTCGGCTACGCGCTCTTCGGCGTCGCCTCTGCCCTCGCCGCGCTGGCCACCACACCCGAGGTGCTCATCGGTGCCCGGGCCCTGCTCGGCGTCGGCGGCGCGATGATCATGCCGGCCACGCTCTCCATACTCCGGGCCGTCTTCCCGGACCGGCGCGAGCGCGCCACCGCCATCGGCATCTGGACCGCGGTCGCCGCGGTCGGCGCCGCCACCGGTCCGGTCCTGGGCGGCTTCCTCGTCCAGCACTTCTGGTGGGGCTCGGTCTTCCTGATCAACATCCCGCTGATGCTGCTGATCCTGCCGATCGGCCGCTGGCTGCTCCCCGAGTCCCGGGGCGACGGCCAGGGACCGTGGGACGTCCTCGGGGCGCTCATGGCCGCCGCCGGAGTCCTCGGCATCGTCCTCGGGGTCAAGCGCCTCGGCGCGGGCGACGCCCTGCTGGACGTCCGCAGCGCCGGCCCGCTGCTCGCCGGGGCCGTGCTCCTCGCCCTGTTCGTCCGCCGCCAGAAGCGCCGCAGGCATCCGCTCATCGACATGCGGATGTTCGCCAGGGCGACCTTCTCCACCTCGGTCGGCTGCATCGTGCTCGCCATGCTGGCGCTGGTCGGCCTGGAGCTGATCGCCGTCCAGTACCTCCAGCTCGTGCTCGGGCTGAGCCCGCTGGAGACCGGCCTGCGGCTGCTGCCGCTCACCTTCGCCGCCATGGCGGCCGGCGCCACCGGCTCCATCACCCTCCGCCGCCTCGGCCCCCGCCGGATGGTCGCCTGGGGCTTCGTGCTCACGGCCGCCGCCGTGGTGCTGCTGACCCTGATGGGACAGCACGACCGGCCGCTGCTGCTCACCACCGGATTCGTCCTCCTCGGCTTCGGGCTGCAGACCACGCTCTTCGGCGCGTACGAGTCGATGCTCAGCGAAGCCCCGCCCGAGCAGGCGGGCGGGGCCGCCGCCATAGGCGAGACCTCCTACCAGCTGGGCGCCGGCATGGGCATCGCGATGCTCGGCAGCGTCATGAACGCCGCCTACGCCCCCGGGCTCGACGACGCCGCGAGCGTCCCGCCCGCGGCGCGCAGCGCCGCCGCGCACTCGCTCGGCGAGGCGTACCAGGTGGCCCTCCAGCTCGGCGGCCCCGTCGGGGACTCGCTGCGGACCGCGGCCCGCCACGCGTTCGTCCACGGACTGCACGTGACGCTCTTCGTCAGCGCGGGGCTGCTGCTGCTCGGCGCGCTGGCCGCGCTCCGGCTGCCCAAGGCCATGGAGTGCGCCGAGCCCGACGACCTCACCGGAGTCCCGGCCGAGGAGCAGTCGCCGAACGCCCGCACCGAACAGCCCGTGCCCGAGCCCGCGCTGCCGGGTGCCGCGCTCCGGGACCACGTCCGGCCCGAGTCGGGGGTCCCGGCGCGCCGCGCGCCGGAGGCGGCCGGTCCGGCACGCACTGGACGCACGGCACACTGAGCCGTAACGTCAGCGCCGAGCATTAACTACCACTGCTAGTTTCCAGGTCGGCAGCCGCCGGGACCTGGACAGCGCCGTGCGAGCCGCCGGAGGCACCCTCATGTCCGCATCCTCGAAGCTGCCGCCCTTCGACCCCGCCGACCCCCTCGGCATCGACGACCTGCTCGAGCCGGAGGACCTCGCGGTCCGCGACACCGTCCGCTCCTGGGCCGCCGACCGCGTGCTGCCGCACATCGCCGAGTGGTACGAGAGCGGTGAACTCCCCGCGGTCCGCGAACTGGCCCGGGAGCTCGGCTCGATCGGCGCCCTCGGCATGTCGCTGACCGGATACGGCTGCGCCGGCGCCACCGCCGTGCAGTACGGACTCGCCTGCCTGGAACTGGAGGCCGCCGACTCCGGGATCCGCTCGCTCGTGTCCGTCCAGGGCTCACTCGCCATGTACGCGATCTGGAAGTTCGGCTCCGAGGAGCAGAAGCAGCGGTGGCTGCCGGGCATGGCGGCCGGCGAGACCATCGGCTGCTTCGGGCTCACCGAGCCCGACCACGGCTCCGACCCGGCCGGAATGCGCACCTATGCCAAGCGCGACGGCTCAGACTGGGTGCTCAACGGCCGCAAGATGTGGATCACCAACGGCTCCGTCGCAGGCGTCGCCGTGGTCTGGGCCCAGACCGACGACGGAATCCGCGGCTTCGCCGTCCCCACCGACGCACCCGGCTTCTCGGCCCCCGAGATCCGGCACAAGTGGTCGCTGCGGGCGTCCGTCACCAGCGAGCTCGTCATGGACGAGGTACGGCTGCCGCAGGACGCCGTCCTCCCGGGCGTGACGGGACTGAAGGGCCCGCTCAGCTGCCTTTCGCACGCCCGGTACGGCATCGTCTGGGGCGCGATGGGCGCGGCACGCTCCAGCTTCGAGGCGGCGCTCGACTACGCCAGGACACGGGAGCAGTTCGGAAAGCCCATCGGCGGCTTCCAGCTCACCCAGGCCAAGCTCGCCGACATGGCGCTCGAACTGCACAAGGGAATCCTGCTCGCCCATCACCTCGGGCGGCGGATGGACGCCGGGACGCTCCGCCCGGAGCAGGTCAGTTTCGGAAAGCTGAACAACGTGCGTGAGGCGATCGAGATCTGCCGCACGGCGCGCACGATCCTCGGCGCCAACGGGATCTCGCTCGAGTACCCCGTGATGCGGCACGCCACCAATCTCGAGTCGGTGCTCACCTACGAGGGCACCGTCGAGATGCACCAACTCGTGCTGGGCAAGGCGCTCACCGGCCTCGACGCGTTCCGGTAGGCCGACCGTCCCGTTCCGGCCGGCCGGCGAGCGCCCTGCTCAGCTCTGGTTGAAGAAGCCGTCGCCGGGGCGGCCCGCGGACTCCCCGCTGACGATCTCCGTGTCGGCGGGGGTCAGCAGGAAGACCCGGGTCGCCACGCGCTCGATGGAGCCGCGCAGCCCGAAGGTCAGCCCGGCCGCGAAGTCCACCACGCGCTTGGCGTCGGCGGGCTCCATGGAGGTCAGATTCACGATGACGGGAACGCCCTCGCGGAAGTGCTCGCCGATGCCGCGCGCGTCCCGGAAGCTGTCGGGGGAGATGGTGGCGATCCGGCGGCCCTGCTCCTCGGCCGTCTCGGAGGCGACCCGGACACGCGGGTCGGTCACCCACTGGTCGCCGGCTCCCGTACCCTCGGCGTACTCGTCGTCGTAGTAGCGCTCGTCGTTGTCCTCGACGAGACCGAGCCATGCACTCGCCTTGCGCACCGATCCCATGGACGCCTCCTTTCGACCGCGGTCACTTGTGGTTCCGCATATCCCTATGGTCGTCCATAATGCGGATCGCACGCCAAGTGGATAGTCGCCGCGCAGGGGATTCGTGACGGTACTGGTGCAGAACATGTGGCGGTTCGTCAAGGTTCTTCCAGCGTAGGGGCCCTGAAGGGGCTCATATGGAAGCAAAATATGAATGTCTCGGCAGACGGGTGAGCGTCGGAGCGTCCGGGTGAACGGCCGGATGGATACGATGCGGGCCGCGCACTCGAACGACACCCGGGGGAACGTCGTGTTCGGAATCGTCCGGCCCTGCAGCCATCGCCTCACTGACGGGCTCAAGACGGAGTGGATGGCCCATCTCTGCGGACTCTGCCTGGCTCTTCGCTCGGACCACGGGCAGTTCGCCAGGATCGTCACGAACTACGACGGGCTGATCGTCTCGGTTCTGACGGAGGCTCAGACCGAACGCACCCCGGTGCAGCGGCGCACGGCCGGGCCCTGCCCCCTGCGCGCCATGCGCACCGCGCCCGTCGCCCGGGGCGAGGGTGCCCGGCTCGCCGCCGCCGTCTCGCTCGTCCTCGCCTCCGCCAAGGTCCGCGACCACGTCGCCGACCGGGACGGGGTGTTGGCGCGCAGGCCGGTGGCCGCGGCCGCACGCCGGATCGCGACGGGCTGGGACCGCGCCGGAGCCCGCGCCGGCGCGGCGCTGGGCTTCGACACGGCGGTGCTGGTCGACGCCGTGGACCGGCAGACCGGGATCGAGTCGCTGGCCGGCCCGGGGACGCCGCTGCTGGTCGTGACCGAGCCGACGGAGACGGCGACCGCCGCCGCCTTCGCGCACACCGCGGTCCTCGCCGGCCGCCCGGGCAACGCCGTCCCACTGGCCGAGGCCGGCCGGCTCTTCGGACGGCTGGCGCATCTGCTGGACGCCGTGGAGGACAGGGAGGCAGACGCCGCGTCGGGGGCGTGGAACCCGCTCACGGCGACCGGCACGAGCCTCGCCGAGGCCCGCCGTCTGGCCGACGACGCCCTCCACGGCATCAGGCTCGCCCTGCGGGACGCGGAGTTCGTCGACGACCGGCTGCTGCACGTGCTTCTCGCGCACGAGCTCCGGCGGTCCGTGGACCGGGCCTTCGGTGAAGCGGCCTGCTCGCACCAGGGCTACGGCGGGCAGCCGCCGCACGGAGGCAATCCGTACGGCGGCGCCCACGGGGGAGCGGCGGGACCCTACGGATCCGCCAACCCCTACGGAGGGGGGAATCCGTACGGCGGCACCCCCTACGGCGGCGGGTCCGGCGGGAACGGAGGCGAGCCGCCCCGGTTCGGCTTCGGCGGCGAGCCCCCGAAGCCCAAGCCCCGCGGCTTCTGGGCGGGCTGCGCGGCCTTCGTCGGCCTGTGCTGCACCTGCCGGCTGTGCTGCGCCGAGGAGTACGAGGGCCCGTGGTCCCGCAAGAAGCGCGAGGGCTGCTGCCACAAGTGCGACTGCGGCTGCGACGGTTGCGACTGCTGCTGCCCCTGCGACGGCTGCTGAGCCCGGTGTGCGGGGCGGTGCCGCCCGGATCGCTGACTGAACGTCAGGGTATGGACCCCGCAGGCGGATCCGTGCGCCCGGACGGTTCGGTCCCGGCGGCGGGACGGACCCACGCCGGTGCCCGCGGACCGTCGGCGCCTTCTCGGCCGTCGGCGCCTTCTCGGCCGGCGGGGCAGACTCGCCGGTGTGCGGAGTGCGTCCGCCGCGGTCCGGTGCGCGGACGGCGCGGACAGCACGGGGCAGTGCGGCGGGCCGCAGGGGCGGGCCCATCCCTGGCGGCCCTCCGGCAGCCGGGGGGATCCGTGGTCACTCCAGCCCCACGGAAGAGCGAATTCCGGTCAACCCCGCCTGGGCGGGGAGGGGTGGCGCGCTACGCCTACGACGGCCGCCCCCGGCGGTTCCCCGGCGGCGGCGAGCCGCTGACCGCGCCGTCCTCTTCGATGCGGGCGCGGCGGGGAGGAACCGAGGGCCGTGTCCGGGGGCGCGCCGGTGGGACGCACGGCGCCGCGCGCCGCCTGTCTGCGTAGGCGAGTTCGATCCGGACACGCCGGCGCGCCGGGCCCTGCCCGTGCCCGGGCCTGCGCCGTGCGCGTCCCGCCGCGCGCCGCCCGGGACGGCGCGTCCGTACGGCCGGAACCCCATTGCCGCCGTCGCCTCCCGGCCCATGTCATCCGCACCTCCCGTCCGATGTGCGACGTGCCCGAAACCCGAACTCACCACCGGGAGACGGAACCTGACCGCCCGCCGCTCCGTCTCACCCACGACGGACCGCGACAGCCGCGGAGGCACCACGCCTCCGGGGCCGTCCGGCGTGCCATGGCGCCGCACGGCCGAAAGGCGCCCTTGCGCGGCTGGTTGGCTCGCCGAATACTCCCGAACAGCGCTTGTCAGGGGCACAACGTGACCGGAATCCGGACACATCCCCGCGCCCGCTGACTGCGCCTCACGGGCCCGTCACCCCACAGTCGGGCCCCCGATTCCCCTCGGGAGGAACGAGAAGTGAGGATCAAGCGCACCACCCCCACCCACGGCGTGGCCAGACGGACCCGTCTGCTCGCCGTGACGACCGGCCTCGTCGCAGCCGCCGCACTGGCTGTCCCCACCGCCGCCGCCGACGAAGCGCCCGTCACCTTCAGCGCGTCCCAGCTCTCCGCCGCGAGCGACGCCGTGCTGACCGCCGATGTGCCGGGTACCGCCTGGCATGTCGACAAAGCGACCAACACGCTGGTCGTGACCGCCGACTCCACCGTCTCCAAGGCCGAGATCGCGCAGATCAAGCGGGAGGCCGGCGCCAACGCCGGTGCCCTGCGCGTCGAGCGCACCCCCGGCAAGTTCAGCAAGCTCATCTCCGGCGGCGACGCGATCTACGCCACCAGCTGGCGCTGCTCGCTCGGCTTCAACGTCCGCAACAGCGCGGGCACCTCGTACTTTCTGACGGCGGGTCACTGCACCGACGGCGCGGGCACCTGGTACGCGAACTCCGCCCGCACCACCGTCCTCGGCCCGACCGCGGGCTCCAGCTTCCCGGGCAACGACTACGGCATCGTGCGCTACAGCAACACCTCCATCGCCAAGCCGGGCACCGTCGGCAGCGTCGACATCACCAGCGCGGCCAACGCGACGGTCGGCATGTCCGTGACCCGCCGCGGCTCCACCACGGGCACCCACAGCGGCACCGTCACCGGTCTCAACGCCACGGTCAACTACGGCGGCGGTGACATCGTCTACGGCATGATCCGCACCAACGTCTGCGCCGAACCGGGCGACAGCGGCGGCCCGCTGTACTCCGGCAGCCGGGCGATCGGTCTGACCTCCGGCGGCAGCGGCAACTGCTCCAGTGGCGGTACGACGTTCTTCCAGCCCGTCACCGAGGCCCTCAGCGCCTACGGGGTCAGCGTCTACTGACCGTTCCGCGGACGCCGAGCGCCACCGCGGTCAACAAGGGCCCCCGCCGTGCACCACGGCGGGGGCTCGACGTCTTGCACACTTTTGAGAGGATGGCAGGGCGGTCGGCCACAACGGATCGGGGGGCGGATGAAGCGCATCGGAGTGACCGGCCACAGAAGCATTCCGCCCGAGGCCATGCCGCACGTGCTGGCCGGGATGAAGTCGCTGCTGTGCGGCCGCGAGGGTGCGCTGGAAGCACTCTCCAGCCTGGCCGAGGGGGCCGACCAGCTCTTCGCCGACATCGCCCTCGCCTGCGGCGCCGAACTCACCGTGGTGATCCCCAGCGGGGACTACGAGGACGGCTTCGACGACCCCGGAGCGCTGGCCTGCTACCGGCGGCTCAGAGGCAGGGCCAGCCAGGAGGTCCGGCTGGCCTTCCCCCACTCCACTGACGAGGCGTACTACGCGGCCGGCGCGTACATCGCCGACAACTGCGACCGGCTCCTGGCGGTCTGGGACGGCCGGCCGGCCCGCGGACTCGGCGGCACGGGCGACATCGTCCGGTACGCGCGCGAGCGGGGCACGCCGGTGACCGTGGTGTGGTGCGACGGGGTCGAGCGGGCCTGACGCCCGCGGCAGCCGGTCCGGCGGAGCGGTGGCGGCACCGGGCCGGGGCCACCACCGGCCGGTGCGTCAACTCCGGTGCTGGACGAGCCAGTCGGTGTGCTGGGGCGAGACGATGCGCTCGGTCTCGTACACCGCCGACGGCCACTGCTCCTCCGTCACCGAGGTCTCCATCGCGATGTGAATCGCCGCCAGGTCCTCCTCCACCAGCGAGTGCGCCGCGATCAGCGGCTGATGGCGCCGGATCTCGCTCCACGCCAGACACGCCGCGGCCGCGGCGGACAGCAGCGGCACCGGTTCGGCCGAGTCGGTGACGGAGAACGTGCGCAGTACCCCGAACAGCAGCGCGAGCGCGGTGAGCAGGCCGATCGTCACCGTCCACAGCGCGGTGGCGCGCCGGGAGATCTCCGCACGCCGGTGGTACCAGTTGCGCTGCTCGATCAGACGGTCCCTCACATACGTCTCCTTGCGTACGCTGAAGACCTTCTCCCGCAGCAGGCGCATCGGAGTCGTGATCAGCTCGCCGGAGGCCGCGCTCCCACCGCCCTCGCGCGGGTCCACCCATCCGACCTTGCGCAGCTCCCGCAGCCCTTCCTCCAGCCGCGTGGTGAACAGCCCGTCCGGGTCGCGGGAGTTGGAGTCGAAGGGTGCCCCGTGCACCGCGTAGCGCCAGCACATCGACCGGATGAACTCCGCTGCGGAGCGGTTGAGTTGCCAGTGCGACTTTGCTCGGCGGCGGGTCCTCCGGAACGTCACGACGAGCACCCAGGCATACGCCGACGCGCTCAGCAGGCCCATGAGCTGGAAGGAGTCGCCGACCGTCCCGCGCCAGGGCAGCGCGGCGAATGCCGAGCCCAGGACCAGGAGGAGCAGCTGCAGCCGGGTGCCCTTGACCGCCTCGCGCTGCCGGTCGATGGCCGTCTCGTCCGCGCTGTGGAACAGTGCCGGCAGATCGGCATTTCGAAATACCATGCTTTGCAGATGGCCGGGAATACCGGTCATGCGTACCCCCCTCTGCGGATTTTGGCTTCACTCGTTCGATGGAATGGCTTGTTCCGTTCGGAGTGGGGCATACTCGCGCAACGCTTCTGTTTCAGCTCTCCGTGCCGAGTTGCTGCGGGTGGCCATGAGAGTAAAGTCGTGCCGCCGACACTGCAACGGTGCCCGGTGCTCCCCCGTTAGCACAACATGACCTAGGACGGCCGTCGTGACCCTCCAGACTTCAGTCACCTTTGCTCCTGTGAAGAAGGACCGGGTGCCCCTCACCGAGATCGACGTGCGTGACGCCGAGGCGGCCAGGAAGCTGGGTCGCGTGCGCCCCTCCGGCGCCGACCGTTCCGCACGGATGTCCACGTTCAACTCCGCGCTCTAGTCCGGTTCCAGACCGTCCTTACAGCGGGCGGACTGCCCTAGACTGGCGGAATGACCCGACCCGTGGTCCCGTTCCGCGAGATCGTATTGAAGGTCCACAGCAGATGTGATCTTGCTTGCGACCACTGCTATATCTACGAACACGCTGATCAGAGCTGGCGCACCCGCCCGAAAACAATCTCTGACGAGGCGATTTTCTGGACAGCTCTGCGACTGGCCGAGCATGCGAAGAAACATGCCCTGCCCTCCGTGTCAGTGATCCTGCACGGAGGGGAGCCTCTGCTCGCCGGCCCCACCCGGTTACGCCGGGTCTGTGAGGAACTCACCAAGGCTCTCGACGGTGTCGCCGCCCTCGACCTGCGCATTCACACCAATGGCCTCCAGCTGAGCCCGCGCTATCTGGAACTCTTCGACGAGTTCGGCGTCAAGGTCGGCATCTCCCTCGACGGCGACAAGGCCGCCAACGACCGCCATCGCCGCTTCGCGGACGGGCGCAGCAGCCACCCCCTCGTGCTCAAGGCCGTCGAACTGCTCGGCACGGACCGCTGGCGCCATCTCAACCTCGGCCTCCTGTGCACCGTCGACGTCGCCAACGACCCGGTCGCCGTCCACGACGCGCTGATGGAACTCGACCCCCCGCGCATCGACTTCCTGCTGCCGCACGCCACGTGGGACGAGCCACCGCCCAGGCCCGACGGCTCCCCGACCGCCTACGCCGACTGGCTCCTCACCGTCTTCGACCGCTGGGACCGGCAGGGCCGCCGGGTACCGGTGCGGCTCTTCGCCTCGGTCCTGTCCACGCTCTCCGGTGGCCCCGGCCTCACCGAATCGCTCGGCCTCACACCCACCGACCTCGTCGTCGTGGAGACCGACGGCACCCTGGAGCAGGTCGACTCGCTCAAGACCGCCTACGAGGGCGCGGCCGCCACCGGCTTCGACGTCTTCGCCCACACCTTCGACGAGGTCGCCGCCCACCCGGGCGTCCGGGCCCGCCAGCTCGGCCTCGCCGGCGTCGGCGCGACCTGCCGCGAATGCCCCGTCGTCCGCTCCTGCGGCGGCGGCCTCTACGCCCACCGCTACCGCTCCGGCACGGGCTTCGACAACACCTCCGTCTACTGCACGGACCTCGAGGCCCTCGTCCGCGGTGTCGAGCGGCGCACCGCCGCCCGCTCGGTGCCCGCCGCGGTCACCGACGACGGGGAGCTGCGGACCGAGCAGCACGAGCTGACACGGCTGCTCCTCGCCGGCCTCCACAGAGAACTCGACGGACGCGGCGGCGAGGACTGGGCCCGGGCCTGGGAGCTGGCCGGGACCGTCGACCGGCACCCCGGCGCGCTCGACGGCGTGCTGTCCCACCCGTACACACGCGGCTGGCTGCACGGGGCCCTGGACGCGCTGCACGAGGGCTCGCCCGGCGCCGCCCTGCTCCCGGCCGGCAGGCTGGCGTCCTCGGTCGCCGCCGCCGTCGTCCGCGGCGGCCTCGACCTGCCCGTGCAGGTCCCGTACGAGGACGGCGCGCTGCTGCTGCCCACGATCGGCGAACTCCGGCTCACCGGGGCCGCACCGCACGGCACCGCGGAGGTGCGGCCCGTCGAGAAGGGCCTCCTCGTGCGGACCGGCGACGGCGAGCGGCACATCCCCCGGCCCGACGAACACAGCGCCGGCTGGCGGCCCGTTCGCCGGCTCGGCCGGGACGGGGCGCCCGACCTCGCCGTCGACGACCTCGACCCGTACCGCGACTGCTTCGACGCCCCGGCACTGCCCCGGCTCGGCCACGCGGAGGCGGCCGAGTGGACGGCCCGGCTGGCCCGTGCCTGGGGCCTGCTGCGCGCCCGCGCACCGGAACAGGCCGCTGCCGCCGCCGCGTCGCTCACCACCCTGACCCCGGTCGACGGCCGCCGCCCGGCTGCCGGACGGCACGCGCTCGGCGCCCTGGGCGTCCCACTGCGCGCCGAGGCCGCGGAGTTGGCTCCCGTGCTGCTGCGCGGCTGGCGCCGGGCACGCCTCTGGGCCCTGCTGGAGGTCACCGACCTCTACGCCGACGACGGCCTGTGGACCCACCCGGCGCCGTGGCAGGAGGCACCGGTCCCGGTCTCCGAGCTGCTGGCGGGGGCGTACGAGCGGACCGGCCTCCGGGCCTTCGACCCGGACGGCGCGGAGGCCGCCCTGCGGGCGCTCGACACCCTGGACCGCGCCGCGGAACTCACCGTCGGCGGGAAGCGTCTGCTGGCGCTGCTGTGGGAAGAGGCGGACCGTGACCGACACAGTCGTTGAGCGCGGCGGGCTCGCGCGGCAGCTGACGGAACTCGGGTTACGGGCGGGGGAGACGGTCCTCGTCCACGCGGGCCTCGGCGGCACGGGCATGGACGCCCCGGAGCTCCGCGACGCCCTGCTGAGGACGGTCGGCGAGGAGGGCACGGTCGTGGTCCCCGCCTTCACCGCCGAGAACTCCGACACGTCCTCCGCCCATCTGCGACGCATCGCGGGGATGACACCCACTCAGGCGGCGGCCTTCCGGGCCACGATGCCCGCCTTCGACCCGGCCCGCACCCCGAGCACCGGGATGGGCCGGTTGGCCGAGTCCGTGCGGACCGCCGGGGGAGCGGTGCGCAGCGCCCACCCCCAGACGTCGTTCGCCGCGCTCGGCCGGAGGGCGGGGGAGCTTCTCGCCCGGCACCCGCTCTCCTGCCATCTCGGCGAGGAATCCCCGCTCGGGGCGCTCTACCGGGCCGGAGCGCGGGTATTGATGATCAATGTCGGCTTCTCCGTCTGCACCGCCTTCCACCTGGCGGAGTACCGCACCGGTGCGCCTTTGCGCCGGTACGCCTGTGTGGTGCGGGGGGCGGACGGCCCGGAATGGACGGAATACCTGGACGTCGAACTCGACGACACCGATTTCGACGCCATCGGGGCCGCCTTCTCCTGGAATCTCGAACAGAAGGGACAACTGGGAGGAACGATCGCAACCTTGTTCTCGATCACCGACGCGGTGAACCATGCAGAGGCGTGGATGTCCGAAAAGCGGCGTTGATTGACCGAACGACCAGGGGATGGAGCAAGGTCTGCTCCGGAATGATTGGTCCGCTCGCACCTCATCACCATCGGGTGCGGGTGTTCATACAGGACGGGGGTCGTGTGCACGCGTCATCGCAGCAGCGAGCGGCGGACCATCGGCCGTACTTCTTCTTGAGCTATGCGCACACACCGAGGTACGGAGCGGGCGGGCCGGACCCCGACATGTGGGTGGAGCGTCTCTTCCGGGATCTGTGCGGCCATGTGATGGCCATGACCGATCTCCCCGCAGGGGCGCCGGCGGGATTCATGGACCGGGAGATACGCTCCGGCGAGGGGTGGTCCGAGCGGCTCGCCGAAGTCCTCGCCACCTGCCGGGTCTTCGTCCCGCTGTTCTCACCCCGCTACTTCGCGAGCGAGATGTGCGGCAAGGAGTGGTTCGCCTTCGCCCAGCGGGAGATCTATCACCAGGCCAAGAGCAACCGGCCCGCCGAGGCCATCGTGCCCGCGCTGTGGGTACCGGTGCCGCCCGAGCAACTGCCCCATCCCGCAGAGCGGTTGCAGTTCAACCACCGCGCCTTCGGCGACCGCTACGTCACCGACGGGCTCTACGGCCTCATCAAACTCCGGATATTCGCCGAGGAGTACGAGCGGGCCGTCTACGAACTCGCCAAACGCATCGTCAGCGTCGCGGACACCACCGCGGTCGGGCCCAGCAGACCGCTCGACTACCGGCAGGCCCCCAGCGCCTTCGGCGCCCCGGACCCGGCCAGGCCGCGCAGCACCGGCCCCCGCCCCATCCAGGTCACCGTGGCCGCCCCGACCCGCCACGACCTGCCCCCGGGCCGGGACCCCGACTACTACGGCGACATGCCGCAGGACTGGAACCCCTACTACCCGGAGGCGCACCGGCCGCTCGCATACGTCGCACGCGACCTGGTGCGAACTCTCAACTACCAGGCCACAGTCGCCTCGTTCGACCACGACAGCGTGCCGCTCGACAGCAAGCAGCCGCCGACCAGGCCGGAGTTGCTGATCGTCGACCGCTGGGCCCTGGAAGACGACGAGAGACGCGAGCGGCTCGCCGCCTTCGACGCCGAGAACCGTCCCTGGGTCGGCGTCGTCGTCCCCTGGAACCGCGACGACCACCAGAGCCGCGGCGCCGAGAGCGAGCTCATCGCCAAGCTCGAACAGACCCTGCCGACCAAACTCAGCCAGGGCCGCGCGGCCTGTCGCGCCGCCGCCCGGGGAGTGCCCAGCATGGAGGCATTCGGCCAGATCCTCCCTCAGGTCGTGGAGGCCGCCGCCCAGCAGTACCTGCGCCACGCCCAGGTCTATCCGCCCGCCGGCGGCAGCCACACCGAACGTCCGCGGCTGCGCGGCCCCATGGCGGCCGAGTACGCCACCACGCACTACATCCCCGACATGCTCGACCACGCGCCGGATGCGGAGGACACGGATGACAGCCAGTCGTGACGGACGCATCGTCACGTTCTACTCGTACAAGGGAGGCACCGGGCGGACGATGGCCATGGCCAACACCGCCTGGATACTCGCCGCCAACGGCAAGCGGGTCCTCGCCGTCGACTGGGACCTGGAAGCCCCCGGCCTGCACCGTTTCTTCCACCCCTTCCTCGACCCGTCCACGCTCGGCGCCACCACCGGCGTCATCGACCTGATCACCGAGTACGCCTGGGCCGCGACGAGCCCCGTGCAGCGTCCCGACGACTGGCACCGCGACTACGCGCGCATCCAGCCGCACGCCGTCTCCCTCACCCCCGAGAGCCTCGGCTGGGAGTTCCCCGAGGGCGGCACCCTCGACTTCGTCTCCGCGGGCAAGCAGAACCGCGAGTACTCGGCGACCGTCTCCACCTTCGACTGGGACAACTTCTACGACCGGCTCGGCGGCGGGCACTTCTTCGACGCACTGCGCGACGACATGAAGGCCAACTACGACTACGTCCTCATCGACAGCCGCACCGGCCTCAGCGACATCGCCGACATCTGCACCGTCCACCTCCCGGACGTCCTCGTCGACTGCTTCACCCTCAGCGACCAGTCCATCGACGGCGCCGCCGCCGTCGCCCGCCAGATCGACGAGCGCTACGGCGGCCGCGGCATCCGCATCCTCCCCGTCCCCATGCGCATCGACGAGGGGGAGAAGGAGAAGGCCGACGCCGGACGGGCCCTCGCCCGGCTGAAGTTCGACCGGTTCCCGACCGGGCTCGCCGGCGATGAACTCACGTCCTACTGGGGCGCGGTGGAGATCCCGTACCGCCCCTACTACGCCTACGAGGAGACCCTCGCCACCTTCGGCGACGAGGCCGGACTCACCAACTCCCTGCTCTCCGCCTTCGAACGGCTCACCGCCGTCGTCACCGAAGGGGAGATCACCGCCATGCCGACCGTCGGCGAGGAGATCAGGCTGCGGATCAGGGACGCCTTCACCCGCCGCCGCCCCGCGCTGCCCGCCGACCTGTTCCTCAGCTACGTCGCCGAGAACCGCATGTGGGCCGACTGGATCGAGTCCGTCCTCACCCGCGCCGGTTTCCGGGTGATCCCCCGGGACGTCTCCGCGGAAGCGCCCCAGGACGGCTCCGCCGTCCTCGCCCCCGAGAACGCGGCACGCACGGTCGTGCTGCTCTCCAGCGCCTATCTCAAGTCCGCCCGTGCCGTGCAGGTGTGGGAACGGGCCGCGGCCGAGGACCCGGGCGGCGGCCGCGGCCGCCATCTGCTCCCGCTGCGCGTCGGCGACGTACGCCTCACCACCCCCTACATCGACCGCAATCCCGTCGACCTGTTCCGCCTCGACGAGGTGCACGCGACCAGCGCGCTGCTGCGCGCCCTCGACCGTCCGGTCCAGCTCACCGACGGCGTCGCGCCCGGCCCGCGGTTCCCCGGCACCGTCCCCAAGATCTGGAACGCGCCGGCCCGCAACCCCGGCTTCACCGGCCGGTCCGTCGTCCTGGAGCGGATGCGCGACCAGCTCGGCGGCGGCATGGCCGTCGTGCTGCCGCAGCCCCAGACGCTGTACGGCCTCGGCGGTGTCGGCAAGACCCAGGTCGCGCTGGAGTACGTGCACCGCTTCATGGCCGACTACGACCTGGTCTGGTGGATCTCCTCCGAGCAGACCGACGACGTCGTCGCCGGACTCGCCGAACTCGCCACCCGGCTCGGCGCCCAGGGCGGCGAGGACATGGCCGCCGCCTCCCAGGAGGCCGTCGACCTGCTCAGGCGCGGGGTACCGACCTCCCGCTGGCTGCTGGTCTTCGACAACGCCGACGACCCCGAGCAGCTCAAGCGGTTCTTCCCGACCGGCGGCCACATCCTCGTCACCTCCCGGAACCAGACCTGGTCCCAGTACGGCGACGCCCTGCCCGTAGACGTCTTCCTGCGCGAGGAGTCCATCGAGCACCTCCAGCGCCGCGCGCCCGGACTCACCCTGGAGGACGCCGACCAGGTCGCCGCCGCGGTCGGCGACCTGCCGCTCGCCGTCGAACAGGCCGCGGCCTGGATCGCCGAGACCGCCACGCCGGTCGCCGCCTATCTGGAGCAGCTCGGCCGGCAGGCGCCCAGCGTCCTCGCGCTCAACCAGCCGGCCGGTTACCCGGAGCCGGTCGCCGCGACCTGGAACGTCTCCATCGAACGCCTCAAGGAGCGCTCACCGGCCGCCGTGCGGCTGCTCCAGCTCTGCGCGTTCTTCGCCCCCGAGCCGATCTCCGCGAACCTCCTCTACAGCAAGGAGATGATCGAGGCGCTCAAGCCGTACGACGCCTCCCTCCAGGAGAAGCTCGTACTCGGCCGCGTCATCCGCGAGATCGGCCGGTTCGCCCTCGCCAAGGTCGACCAGGTCTCCAACTCCATCCAGGTGCACCGGCTGGTGCAGGCCGTCATCAGGGCACAGCTCAGCGAGGAGGAGCAGATGGACGCGCGGCACGCCGTCCACCGCATCCTCGCCGGCGCCCGCCCCGACGACGACGAGCCCATCGACAACCCCGAGACCTGGCCGCGGTTCAACACCATCTGGCCGCACCTCGGTCCTTCCGAGGCCCGCTACTGCAAGGAGCCCGAGACCCGCAGGCTCCTCATCGACCGGGTGCGCTACCTCTGGAAGCGCGGTGACTGGCAGGCCGCCGGAGCCCTCGGCGACGATCTGCGCGAAGCCTGGCGGGAGATGCTCGGCAACGACGACCTGCAGTACCTGTACCTGCGCTTCCATCTCTCCAACATCCTCCGCTCGCAGGGACGTTACGTGGAGGCCAGGGAACTGGACGAGGTCACCCTGGAGCGCCAGCGCGTCGTGCTCGGCCCGTCCCACCCGCACACGTACATGACCACCAGCGGTCTGGCGATGGACCTGGGCACCCTCGGCCAGTACGGCAAGGCCATGGAGCTGGCCACCGAGGCGCACGAGGGGTTCAGCCAGATCTTCCACGAGTCCCACCCGCGCACCCTGGCCGCCGCCAACAACCTGGCGCTGAACCTGCGCATGGTCGGCCACTACGCGCGGGCCCGCGAGATCGACCAGGACGTCTTCGACCGCCGCACCGAGGTGCTCGGCCCCGAGCACCCGTACACGCTCTCCTCGGCCACCTCCCTCGCCCGCGACCTGCGCGAGGTCGGCCGGTACGAGGACTCCGTCGGCCTGCTCAGCCGCACCTACGAGAGCTACAAGCAGACCCTCGGCCGCGCCTTCCCCGGCACCCTCGCCGCGGGCAAGAGCCTCGCGGTCTCGCTGCGGCGGGCCGGCCGGCTGGAGGACGCCCGCCGGCTGACGACGGCCACCCGCAACCGCTACCGCGCCAAGTACACCTCGGCCAACCCGGACTCGCTCGCCTGCGATCTGAACCTGGCGGCCGACCTGTTCGCGGCCGGGGAGCCGGTCGCGGCCCGGGACCTCGCCCAGGAGGTCGTCGACCAGTACACGAAGGTGCCGGGCGAGAAGCATCCCTACACCCTCGCCGCGATCAACAACCTCGGCATCTACCAGTGGGGCTGCGGCGACCCGGACACCGCGGAGCAGCTGCTCGTGCCCACCGTCCGCCGGATGACCGACGTCCTCGGCACGGCGCATCCGCACACGCTGTTCTGCACCGTCAACCTCGCCAACGCCCGTGCCGACCTGGGCGAGCTGGAATCGGCGCTGGAGACCGAGCGGCGGGCGGTGACGAAGCTGCGCGAGGTGCTCGGCGTCCACCACCCCGAGGTCCTCGCCGTCGCCTCCAACATCGCCGTGACCCTCGGCGCGCTGGGCCGCAAGGACGAGGCGGCGGCGCTGCGGACGGAGACGACGGAGGAACTGGCGCGGCTGCTGGGGGAGGAGCACGCACTGACCAGGATCGCCCGGGACGAGCGCAGGACCCACCGCGACCTGGAGCCGCTGGCCGTCTGACCGGCGTTCGGGGCCCGGTTCTCCCCGCCCCGCGCGGGGAGACCGAGCCTTCCGGCGGCGGCACGCCGTGCCCTGCCGTCCGGTTCCGGCCGGGGCGCGCCGGCCGCTCAGTCGCCCGGCACTCCCGGATGGTCCTCCAGCAGCCAGGTGAGGATCCGGGGGAGTGCGTGCAGAGCGTCGAAGTGGGCGGCGGCCGGTTCCAGTACGGCCGTCACCCCCGGGATGCGCTGCGCCAGCCAGCGGGAGTGGCCGACCGGGGAGAAGACGTCCTTCTCGCCGTGCCACAGGAGCACGGGCGCGGTGATGCCGGCGGGGTCGAACCCCCAGGGGCTGCAGAAGGCGAGGGCGTCGTCGATCCAGCCGTACGCCGAAGTGCGCAGCGCTTCCTGGTAGTTGCGCAGCAGCATCGACCGCACACCGGCGTCCGCGACGACCATCCGGTCCGAATCGGTGAGCTCCCTGCGCAGATCGTCCAGGAGCCGCACCGGGTCGCGCCGGATCTCCGCCGAGCGCATGATGAAGCGCGCCGTGAGCCCGTCCGGGTCGACGGTGGCCGTCGTGTACTCCAGTACGTTCGACGCGGCCATGCCCTCGAACCAGTCCAGCCCGTCCGCGTCCCGCGGTGCGAGCGTCACCAGTGCCGCGGCCCTCGTGACCCGTTCGGGCAGCAGCGCCGCACAGGCCAGCGCGTGCGGTGCGCCACCCGAGCGCCCCACCACCGCGAACCGGTCGAGCCCCAGCGCGTCGGCGATCGCCCGTACGTCCTCGACGACATCCGCCACACTGCGGCCGGCCAGCCGGTCCGAACCGCCGTACCCCGGCCGGTCGTAGGCGATCAGCTGCATTCCGCGCTGGTACAGCACCATGCCCCGCGGAGCCGGTCCGAGACGGCTGCCCGGGGTGCCGTGCAGCAGAAAGACCGGTCTGCCCCGCGGGTCCCCCAGGCGCTCCACCATCAGATGCCGCCCGTCCGACGCGTGCACCCGACGTCGCACCCGCCGCCTCCTTCACCGTGGGTCCACAAGAATCCGGATATGCCGCACATTCCGTAAGTGCCGTGCACATGTGCCATGTACAGCAATACTGTCCTGGCATTCCCCGCCCCCTTGATGATTACCCGTCGGAGCGAGGTCGGCGTAAGTCCCCAATGAGCCCGTTGGGCATGCGGATTCGGACAGGACTAGTCCTCACGTGCTGCCCACGGGCCGGTAGCACGGGGTGTTCGCAAACGGAACCGACCTGTACGGGCAAGGGGTCGTGAAGAAGCAGAGGGCGCATTGTCGGTGTCGTGTGTGCGTCCTGAAGTCGACCTTGTGTGCTACCGGCGCGTATCGGAATAGTGGGCGCCCAATCCTCCGCGCCCGGGTACCCCACTTGCCCGTTCGCGGCCCCCCACAGGAGGTCCTACGTGAAGCACCGACGAATACCCAAGAGGCGCGCGGCGATGGCAGGTGGAGCCGTCGCCGCTCTCGTGGCGGCCGGCGTCACCTTCCAGACTGCGAACGCCAGCGAGGACGCGCCCGCGGTCACGGTGAAGACGCTCTCCGCCTCGGCGGCCGGAAACCTCGCCTCGACGCTCAACAAGAGCCTGGGCGGCGACGCGGCCGGCGCCTACTACGACGCCAAGGCCAAGGCCCTCGTGATGAACGTGGTCGACGAGGCGGCGGCGGACGCCGTGCGCGAGGCCGGAGGCAAGGCGAGAGTCGTCGAGAACTCGCTGGCGGAGCTGAAGACCGCCCGGCAGACCCTCACCGACCGGGCCACCATCCCCGGCACCTCGTGGGCCACCGACCCGGTGACCAACAAGGTGGTCGTCACGGCCGACCGCACGGTCAAGGGCGCGGACCTGACGAAGCTCCAGGCGGTCGTGAAGGGCCTCGGTGAGAAGGCGGAGCTGAAGAAGACCGCCGGGGAGTTCAAGCCCTTCGTCGCCGGCGGTGACGCCATCCACAGCGGCGGCGGCCGCTGTTCACTCGGCTTCAACGTCGTCAAGGACGGCGCTCCGCACTTCATCACGGCCGGCCACTGCGGCGAGACCGGCAGCGAGTGGTCGGACTCCGCGGGCGGCGCCGCGATCGGCAGCATGGTCGACTCGCAGTTCCCCGAGAACGACTTCGCGCTCGTCAAGTACAGCGGCGACACCGCCCACCCGAGCGAGGTCAACCTCTACAACGGCAGCACGCAGCAGATCACCAAGGCGGGCGACGCGACCGTCGGCATGCAGGTGACCCGCAGCGGTTCCACCACCCAGGTCCACGACGGCGAGGTCACCGGTCTCGACGCCACCGTGAACTACGGCAACGGCCAGATCGTCAACGGCCTCATCCAGACGAACGTCTGCGCCGAGCCCGGTGACAGCGGCGGCTCGCTGTTCGCCGGCGACGCCGCGATCGGCCTGACCTCCGGAGGCAGCGGCGACTGCTCCGCGGGCGGCGAGACGTTCTTCCAGCCGGTGACGGAGGCGCTGCAGGTCCTCGGCGCCGAGATCGGCTGATCCGACCGGTACGGCGCCACTGGCAGGCGCCTTCCGGCCGGGCACGACCCGACAGGGGGCCTCTGGCGGAGCACACCCGGCAGAGCGTTCTCCGGCCGGGCCCCGCCCGGCGGAGCGACTCCGGCGGGCACACCCGGCAGAGCACCACCTGGCACAGCATCACCTGGCATCACCTGGCACAGCATCACCTGGCATCACCTGGCACAGCATCACCTGGCACAGCATCACCTGCACGGCAGCCCGGGGCCCGGTCCGTTCCCTCAGGGACGGGCCGGGCCCTGGCCGTTGCGCGCACGCAGCGCCTGGCGCACCGACCAGACGACGGACACGAGCGGTACGGCCACCACCGCTCCGATCACCCCGGCGGCGATCGCCCCCGCGACGACCGAGAGCGCCACGACGAGGGGATGCAGCCGTACGGCCCAGCTCAGCACGATCGGATGCAGCACATGTCCCTCGATCTGGCCGATGACCACGATCAGTGCGACGACCACCCCGGCGATGATCGGGCCCTTGGCCGCCAGCGCCACGACCGCGGCGACGGCGAGCGCGATGGGCGAGCCGATGAGCGGGACGAACGCGGCGAAGAACTCCAGCAGCGCCAGCGGCACGGCGAGCGGCACGCCGAGGGCGTACAGCGCCACGCCGACCAGGATCGCGTTGGTCGCCGCCACGAGCACGATGCCGTGCGTGTATCCGGTGAAGGTGCGCCATGCCGCACGGCCCGCAACCGACACCCGGTCCCGTGCGGAGAGCGGCAGCTGGGCGCAGAACCAGCGCCAGTGCCGGCCGCCCGAGTGCAGGAAGAAGACCGCGCAGAACAGCCCGAGCGCCAGGGTCGTCAGCACCTCCACCAGCCGGCCCGCGCCGCTGAGTGCCGTACTGATCAGCGTGGACCGATGGCTGGAGAGGAACCGGCCGATCCGTGACTGGAGATCGTTGAGCGCTTCCGGGTTCAGCCGGAACGGCGGCTGCTCCAGCCAGCGTTCGATCCTCTCGATCCCGGCGCCGAACTCGTGCTGCAGCACGGTCCGCTCGCCGGCGACGGTCTCCGCGACCAGGGCCAGCACGCCGAGGACGAGGGCGATGCTGCCGATCAGCGCGATCGTCACGGCGAGCGGCCGCGGCAGCCGGCGGGTCAGCAGATCGACCACCGGCCGGAGCATCGCCGTGCCGACGAGACCGAGGAAGACGGCCACACCGATCTCGTGGAACCGCCCGAGGACCGAGAAGACGGCGTACACGAGGGCGCCGACCACCAGCAGCCGCCAGGCGTAGGCGGCGGCCGTCCGCAGGGCGGGTGCCACCGGGGGCTCGACGGCGGCGGGGCGGGCACCGGGCGCCGGGTGGGCGTCACCGCGCACGGCGCCGCGCGCCGCGCGGATCCGGTGCCGCAGGTGGGCGGATCGTGTGGGCATTGCCCGGACTGGTACCACCGGCGGACGGGGGACCAACGCGCGCGGGCCCTCATTCGCCCGAAGGCCGCCATCCGCCCGGAGGCACGGATGGCCGAAGGCACGGATGCGCGGAGGCACGGCCGGGGACTTCCCGGGCCCGGCGGCTCCGGGCGCTTCCCGGGCCCCGCGGCTCCGGCGCGCGGACTTCGCGGACTCCCCGGGCCGCGGTCCGGCCGTCTCGGGGACCAGCGTTTCCACGTCCACCGGGCGCGGGGGAGCCGTACGGATCATGGTCCCGGACCGTAGCCGAGCCCACCCGGACGGTCATCGTACGAATGTTCGAAACTTGGTCTATGGTGGAGGCGAGGGGGAGGTGAGAACGGATTGATCCAGGAGGTGCGGGTGCCCGGTTTCACGCATCTGCACACCGTGTCCGGTTTCTCCGTGCGGTACGGGGCTTCGCACCCGGAGCGGCTGGCCGAGCGCGCCGCCGAGCGGGGCATGGGCGCCCTCGCCCTGACCGATCGCGACACCGTCGCGGGCGCGGTCCGCTTCGCCAAGGCCTGCGCCAGGGCGGGGGTCCGCCCGATCTTCGGGGCCGAGCTCGCCGTGCGCGAGCAGGGCGCAGGGGCCGGGGACCCGGCCGCCCGCGCCGAACGCCGGCGCACCCCGGTCCGGGGCGGCGCCTTCATCGACGAGTCCGCGCCCCGCGTCACCTTCCTCGCCCGCGACGGCGCCGCCGGCTGGGCGGAACTCTGCCGGCTGATCACCGCGGCCCACACCGCCGACGGCCGGCCGGTCCTCGACCGGGACGCCCTCGCCGGGGCGACGGGACCCGCCGGGGCTTCCGGGGGTGACGGGCTCACCGTGCTGCTCGGCCCGGCCTCCGAGGTGGGCAGGGCTCTCGCCGCGGGCCGTCCCGACCGGGCCGCCCGGCTGCTCGCGCCCTGGCGGGAGCGGTACGGCGACGCGCTGCGCCTCGAAGTGGTGCACCACGGGACCGAGGGCACGGGCCCCGGCTCGCTCCGCCTCGCCGCCCGCACCGCGGGCTTCGCCGCCGAGCAGGGCGTCAGGGCCGTCCTCAGCAACGCCGTGCGCTACGCCGACCCCGGCCAGGGCCCCGTCGCCGACGTCCTCGACGCCGCCCGCCGGCTCGTGCCCGTCGACCCCGCCCGAGGGCTCGACAGTGGCGAGCGCTGGCTCAAGGGCGCGAACGACATGGCCCGCGCGGCCGAGCGGATCGCCGAGGCCGCCGGCGGGCGCCGCGACGCCGCGCACCGGCTGCTCGCCGTCACCGAGGAGACCGCCGCCGAATGCCGCGTAGACCCCGAACGCGACCTGGGGATGGGCTACGCCTACTACCCGGAGCCGCACCTCGTGGGCGCCGCCGGACGCAGCGCCCAGCGCGTCCTCGCCTCCCGCGCGGCCGCCGGGATGGTGCTGCGCGGCTACGACAGGCTGCCGCCGGCGCAGTCCCGCGCGTACTGGGAGCGGATGCACTCCGAGCTGGACGTCATCGCCTTCCACGGCAACGCCACCTACTTCCTGACGGTTGCTCAGGTCGTCGACGACGTACGGGAGATGGGCATCCGGGTCGCCGCCCGCGGCTCCGGCGCCGGATCCCTCGTGAACCATCTCCTCGGCATCGCGCACGCCGACCCGGTCGAGCAGCACCTGCTGATGGAGCGCTTCCTGTCCAAGCGCCGGTTCGCGCTGCCCGACATCGACATCGACGTCGAGTCCGCCCGCCGGCTGGAGGTGTACCGCGCGATCCTCGACCGCTTCGGAGAGGAGCGGGTCGCGGCCGTCGCCATGCCAGAGACCTACCGGGTGCGGCACGCGATCCGGGACGTGGGCGCCGCGTTGAGCATGGACCCGGCCGAGATCGACCGGCTGGCGAAGGCGTTTCCGCACATCCGTGCCCGCGACGCCCGCGCGGCCATGGAGGAACTGCCCGAACTGCGCGAGGTGGCGAAGGAGAAGGGCGGCCACCGCAGACTGTGGGAGCTGGTCGAGAGCCTGGACGCGCTGCCGCGAGGCGTTGCCATGCACCCGTGCGGGGTGCTCATCTCCGACTCCTCGCTGCTGCGGCGCACCCCCGTGATGCCGACCAGCGGCGAGATCCCCGGCGGCCCTTCGGGCGGAGGGGCCTCCCCCTTCCCCATGTCGCAGTTCGACAAGGAGGACGTCGAGGACCTCGGGCTGCTCAAACTCGATGTGCTCGGCGTACGGATGCAGTCCGCCATGGCGCACGCCGTCGCCGAGATCGAGCGGACGACGGGCCGGCGGATCGACCTGGACGACGCAGGTCAGGTGCCGCCGGGCGATCCGGCGACGTACGGGCTCATCCGCTCCGCCGAGACGCTGGGCTGCTTCCAGATCGAGTCGCCGGGCCAGCGCGATCTCGTCGGCCGGCTGCAGCCCGCGAGCTTCCACGACCTGGTCGTGGACATCTCGCTGTTCCGGCCGGGGCCGGTCGCGGCGGACATGGTGCGGCCGTTCATCGAAGCGCGGCACGGGCGCGCGCCGGTCCGCTTCCCGCACCCCGATCTGGCCGGGCCGCTGGCGGAGACGTACGGCGTCGTCGTCTTCCACGAGCAGATCATCGAGATGGTGGACATCATGACCGGCTGCGGCCGGGACGAGGCCGACCGGGTGCGGCGCGGACTCTCCGACCCCGAGTCGCAGGAGCGCATCAGGACGTGGTTCGCCGCGCAGGCGGAGCGGAAGGGGTACACGGCCGAGGTGGTCGCGCGGACCTGGGAGGTCATCGAGGCGTTCGGCTCGTACGGCTTCTGCAAGGCGCACGCCGTCGCCTTCGCCGTGCCGACGTACCAGTCGGCGTGGCTCAAGGCGCACCATCCGGCGGCCTTCTACGCGGGGCTGCTCACGCACGACCCCGGCATGTACCCGAAGCGGCTGCTGCTGGCGGACGCGCGGCGGCGGGGGGTGCCGGTGCTCCCGCTCGATGTGAACCGGTCCGCGGTCGCCCATCGCATCGAACTGGTGTCCGATGTGACCTCCGGGGGGCGGTCCGGGACCTGGGGTCTGCGGTTGGCGTTCTCCGACGTCCACGGCATCGGCGAGGCGGAAGCGGAACGGATCGAGGCCGCGCAGCCGTACACCTCGCTGCTGGACTTCTGGGAGCGGGCCCGCCCCGGACGGCCGGTCGCGGAACGACTCGCACAGGTCGGGGCGCTGGACGAGTTCGGTGCCAACCGCCGCGATCTGCTGCTGCACATCGCCGAACTGCACCGTGCCCAGCGGAGTTCGGTCTCCCGCGGCGGCCACGGCGGGCAGCTCCCGCTCGACGGCGGCCGCAGGACCGCGTCCGTCGGGCTGCCCGACCTCAACGAGGCCGAGCGGCTCAGCGCCGAGCTGGGCGTCCTCGGCATGGACGCGTCCCGTCATCTGATGGCGGACCATCACGTCTTCCTGGACGAACTCGGCGCGATCCCCGCGAAGCGGCTGCGCGAGGCGGAACACGGCGCGACGGTGCTGGTCGCCGGCGCCAAGGCGGCCACCCAGACACCACCGATCCGCTCCGGGCGACGGGTCATCTTCACCACCCTGGACGACGGTACGGGCCTGGTCGACCTGGCCTTCTTCGACGACAGCCACGAGGCGTGCGCCCACACCGTCTTCCACTCCTGGCTGCTGCTGGTGCGCGGTGTCGTCCAGCGCCGTGGGCCGCGCAGCCTCAGCGTGGTCGGTTCCGCGGCGTGGAACCTCGCGGACCTGATCGAACTCCGGCGCACGGGCGGCCTGGACGCGGTGGCCGGGCGACTCGCCGCGGTGGGCGGCGCGGACGGCAGCGGGGAGGCGGGTGCGTCCGGCACTCCGGCCGGCGGCGGCCGCCGCATCCGGATGTCCACCGGGTACGAGATGAACGCCTGGGCCGACCTCCGCCCCGCGGGTGAAGGGACGGCCCCGGCAAGGAAGTTGTGGCACCAGAGCCCGGGGAGCGCGGGATGACGAACGAGCAGGGGAACGTGCTTCCTCCGCGCGGCGACAGCACGGCGGACGGGGCGGACGCGCCCGCGCCCGTGCCCGTGCCCGTGCCCGTGTCCGCGCCCGACCCCGTGCCCGTACCTGTGCCCGACCCCGTGCCCGTACCTGTGCCCGACCCCGTGCCCGTACCTGCGCCCGACCCCGTGCCCGCGCCCGGGTCGGCGCCGGCAGGGGTGCCGGACGCGCCGACCGTCCTGTACGTGCGCTTCCGCGGCGCCGGCGGGGAGGCGCCGGACGGTGCTGTCTACGCGGGGCTGCTCGGACTGCTCGGTGCGTTCACCCCGGTGGTGGAGGCGATCGGCCAGGACGGCGCTCTGGCCGATGTCCGGGGCGCGCTGCGGTACTTCGGCCGGGACGCCGCGGGGCTCGCCGCGGTGATAAGGGTGCGGGCCCTCGCCCTGTACGGCGTCGACTGCGTGATCGGTGCCGGGCCCAACCCGCTGCTCGCCAGGATGGCGGCGCGGGAGGCCGGCCCAGGCACGACCCTGGTCGTGGGCGACGCGGCGGAGTTCCTCGCCGGTCGCCCGGTCGCCGCGCTGCACGGCGTCGGCCCCGCGACGGCCCGCACCCTCTGCGGCTACGGGCTCGACACCGCCGGCCGGGTCGCCGCCGCCCCCCTCGCCGTGCTCCAGCGGATCCTCGGCGTACGCACGGGCCGAGAGGTATACGAGAAGGCGCACGGCATCGACCGGACCCGGGTCGTCCCCAACGCGGCGGCCCGCTCCGTGGCGGCCGAACGCACTTTCCCCCTGGACGAGCTGGACCGCGACCGCCATCGTCGCGCGCTGCTCTCGCTCACCGGTGAACTGGGGGCGAGGATGCGGGGGGAGGGCCAGGTGTGCCGCTCCCTGACGCTCACCGTGCGCTACGCCGACCGCACCACGACCACCAGGACCCGTGCCCTGGCCGAGCCGACCGCGCACTCGGCGTCGCTCACCGGTGCCGCGTACAGGCTCCTGGACGCGCTCGGTCTGCAGCGCGCCCGCGTGCGTGCCCTCACGCTGCGCGCCGAGGGGCTGGTCCCCGCCGAACGGGCCGCACACCAGCTCACCTTCGACCCGACCGATGACAAAGCACGCCGGTTGGAGGCGGTTGCCGACCGGGCGCGGGCCAAGTTCGGCCCCCGCGCGGTCATTCCGGGCTCCCTCGCCGCATAAGCCGCACCTCCGCGTTTCTGTGAGTAACCACACCATCACGGATCTTGACGGTGTTTCAGTTTTTACCGACGCGTAACTTTCCAGTCTTGGTTACCCGTGCGTACGTTTGACATGAGCACACCTCCCTTCTTGTGGTCCGGGCCGCAGGGCGAATCCCCACATCCCCACATCAGCCTCGCATTCCCTTGAGCCGCAAGGAGATCGCACGATGCTGTCCTGGAAGCGTGCCCTCAGACCGCTGACCGCCGCCCTGCTGGCGGTGGCGATCGGCCTCGCGCCGGCCGCCACCGCCCACGCAGCCGCTCCGTCGAGCGGCTGGAACAACTGGTCCTGCAAGCCCTCCTCCGCCCACCCGCGCCCGGTCGTCCTCGTCCACGGAACCTTCGGGAACTCCGTCGACAACTGGCTCGCCCTCGCGCCGTACCTCGTCAAGCGGGGCTACTGCGTCTTCTCGCTCGACTACGGCCAGCTCCCGGGCGTTCCGTTCTTCCACGGTCTCGGCCCCATCGCGAAGTCGGCCGACCAGCTCGACGCGTACGTCGACCGGGTCCTCGCCGCCACCGGAGCCGGCGAGGTGGATCTCGTCGGCCACTCGCAGGGCGGCATGATGCCGCGTCACTACCTGAAGTTCCTCGGCGGCGCCGACAAGGTGAACGCCCTCATCGGCCTCGCACCCGACAACCACGGGACGACGCTCCACGGGCTCACCGGCCTGCTCAAGTACTTCCCGGGCGCGGCGGACCTGCTCGACTCCGCGACCCCCGGACTGGCCGACCAGATAGCCGGCTCCGCGTTCCTGACCAAGCTGAACGAGGGCGGCGACACCGTCCCCGGCGTCCGCTACACCGTCATCGCCACCAAGTACGACGAGGTCGTCACCCCCTGGCGGTCGGCCTTCCTCGACGGGCCGAACGTGAAGAACGTGACCTTGCAGGACCTGTGCGCCATCGACCTCTCGGAGCACGTGGCGATAGGGCTGTTCGACCGGATCGCGTACCACGAGGTGGCCAACGCCCTCGACCCGGCGAAGGCCAAACCGACGACCTGCGCGTCGGTCTTCGCATGACCTGACGGCAGGCACCCGACCTGCTGGTCCTGCTGACGGCCGGCACCCTCACGGACCGTCCGTCCTGCGCGGAGCCGCGGTGGCGATCCCGCCGCGGCCACCCGCGCCATCTGCCGGGAAACGGCGAAGGTGCCGCCGCGGACACACCGCGGGCGGCACCTTCGCCGTTCTCCGTGCCCTCGGCTCAGCGGCCGGCCCTGCGACGGGTGGTAGCGAACACCACGGCCGCGCCCAGCGCGAGCACCGCGGCACCGCCGGCCGCGAGGTACGGGGTGTCGCCGTCGCCACCGGTCTCGGCGAGGTTCTCCCCGGCGCCGTTGGCCTCGGGGGCGTTGGCCTCGGCGCCGGCCCCGCCGTCCGTGCCCGACTCCGTCGCCGCCTTCGGGGTGGCGTCGGCGGGCTCGTTCGCGGCCGGCACCTCGGAGTGGTCGTCGCCGCCGTGACCGCCGTGGTCGACGGTGGACTCGTCCTGACCCTCCTCGATCTGCTCGTCCGAGGGCGCGGACGCGGTCGGCGCCGGGGCGCCGCCCCCCGCGGAACCGCCGCCGTCCTGTCCGAACACCACGTCCGAGCACGTGTAGAAGGCCTCGGGCGAGTCCGACCGCTGCCAGATCGAGTAGACCAGGTGCCGCCCCGACTTCGCGGGCACGGTGCCGTCGAAGACGTACTCACCGTTCACCAGCTTCGGGTCCGTGACCTTGGCGAACGGCTGGGCCTCCAGGTCCGACCACGCGAGCGGCTTCGACGGGTCGTAACCGTCCTTCGTGATGTACAGCTCGAAGGAGCCCTTGTGCGGGGCGGTGGCCTTGTAGTGGAACGTGTGGTTGCCGGCCGCGAGCTTCGACGCGGGCCAGTCGGCGCGCGGCAGGTCCAGGCCCTTGTACTTGTCCCGGTTCGCGCTGCACAGCTTGCCGTCCGGGATCAGCGACTTGTGGTTGCCCGCGGCGTTGGCGATGTTGACCTCGTTCCAGTCGTAGAACGCCTGCGCCCCGCTGGCCGCGACCGCCGACTTGCACGCCGCGGAGTCGGGGCTCTCGGGCCCTTCGGCGTAACACGCGGACACCCGGCTCACCGGATCCGTCATCGACCCGTGCGCGACGGCCGGCGAGGCGGCGAGCGCGGTGAGCGCGAGCGGCGCGATCCCGAGCGCGGCGACGGTGGCGGCCCTGCGGCGAGCGGTCATGGTGAGGATCTCCTTCGAGAGCGGTGTTGGGGGAAGGAAGGGTCCCGGGCACGGGCCCGCACCGCGGTGCAGCCCCCCGAACCATCAGCGGCACCGACGCCGGACCCCGCCCGGCGATCAGCAAGCTAGCCCGTCAAAACGCCGAAACGGGCTGCTGGGGCGGAGTGATGGCGATCCTTATGGTCGTTTTAAGGGTGGGGTAAGAGCAGGCTCAGGAACGCTGCGGAGCGTGGGCGAGCGACCACGGGGTACCGGGCCCCGCGCTCCGTGGTCGGTCCACTGGCAGCCACCCGGTGTCGCCTCCGGTGGCGCCCCGCGTGGCTCCCCGTCGAGTGCCTCCGCGGCAGCGGTCACGTCCGCTGGAGTGGTGTATCGACGGCCACTCCAGCGGACGTGCCCTCAACCGCGTTCTTTCACTGCCCTTGGTGTCAACTGCTGATGTCAGCCGCAAACGACAGGCTGTGACAGCTTCCGGCGCTACACCATGATCAGTCTTGGGCGCGCATTTGCTCGTCCGTACGCCAAGATCCGGGGCAGCACCTCACGCATGCGCGCCACATCTCCTGCCGGTGCACGGAGCACGACCTCGATGACGTGGTCCTCCAAGTCAAGGTCGTCCAAAGACTCAGGGTCCAAGGTCACGCGCAGCAGGTCCTGACCGAACTCCAACATGCGTACGCAGCCATAGGCAGTGCTCTGGTCGGGCGTGACGAGGCAGTACGTATCCATGCCCAGGGACACCTCCTGTGCGTCCGGCTCCTCGAAGCCGCACATGAAGTGCAGAGAGAAGCTCTCCTCGTCTTCGGACTCGGCCACACCCGCTTGCAGGCAAGGCTCCTGGTCCGGGTCATCGATCCCCCAGGCAAACTGCGCAGTGAACCTGTACGTCATGAACGCGTCCTGGCAGGCGGCCCCGACAACAGAGTTCTGCTGCGGTACGGGATCGGCGACCGCGGCCTTGGTCTGGAGCCGGCCCTATGCCGCCTCCCACCTGAAGCGACCCTCCAAGCGGTCCGGGCTGAGGTAGGCATATCCATAGCCATGGGCGAAGTTCAGGAAGTACCGCTCGTCGAGGTCGGTGCCTGCCAGGCAGAAGAAGAAGCGCCACGGTGCCTCGACCCCGGCCCACTCGGAATACCCGGGTCGGCCTCCGAGGTAGTCGCTGGCGTCGATGGTGCCGTACTTCTCGAACTCGTGCTCCACCTCGGCCGGTACCGGCGACAGGTCGATGCGGAACTCGACGGGCACCTTTTCCTCACAGGGACCGAACCGCCAAAGCGAGCGTCCCGTCGTCCCGGCAGGCCCGATGGTGGCGAACCGGGGGATTCGGCCTCCCGGCTGGATGAGCAGAACGGCTTCACCGTCTTCCGCATCCACGCCACCGGTCTCGTAGTCGTCGTAGGACAGGAAGAGATACGCCATCCGCCGCCCCTCCCCGGGCTCCGCGGGGACGGGGAACTTTGAAGTCCAGTGGCTCCCCGGTCCTGGGGTGCACAGGCCAGCAGGGCTCGCCACGCCACACGGGCTCACCGCCCAGCTTGGGGACGGGCTCGGTGATGGGCTCCTCGACGGCGTGGAACGTCATCTCCAGCCGGGGGAGATACCCGGCGTCGTACGGACCCTCGGCCCCCACGACAGGACGCGGCAGCAACATGCCCGGAACTGTAACCGTCGGCTCTGACCGGCCCCGCCACCGGCGTCGTGCTCCAGCTCGCCACTCGGCGCCCCGGCCGCCGGGTCCTGCCGGCCTCGTACCGCCCCGGCCGCTTGGGTCGACCGGGTTCCCACTTCACGGTCGGCCTCCGTGCCGCCGGTCCGCCGACGTCCGTCGACTCCCCTCGGGCCGTGCGGTTCCTGGGATAAGATCACGCCGGCTGCGGATCGTCGCGGCCGGCGCCGTACCGAAGAGGGAGCCATGTGGCGAACGCTGGCCAGTGCGGTGGCCGGTCTGCTCGTGCTCTTCGTCGGCAGTCTTGCCTTCAACGCCGCGTCCGGGCAGAGCCGCTGGCCGGGGCCGCTCGACTTCGTGCGCGTCCACCCGTGGGTGGTGCTCCTCGCCCTGATACCCCTGGCGTTGACCGGGCTGTGGCAGGCGCCGCGCCGCGACCGTGCGCGGGTACCGCTCGAGCCCGTGACGTACCGGCTGCCCCCGCGCAACGCCAACTTCACCGGCCGTGACGCCGCATTGCGGGAGTTGCGGCAGCGCCTCACCTCGATGAACGACGTCGCGACGCTGGCCGTGCACGGGCTGGGCGGCGTCGGCAAGACCCAGCTCGCCGTCGAGTACGCCTACCGCTACCTGTCGAAGTACCGCTTCGTCGCGTTCGTGGACGCCGAGCACCCCGATCTGGTGGCGCGGCAGTTCGTGTCGCTGGCCGGCGAGCTGGGGCTGGCGGAGGTGAACTCCGAACAGGCCATTCCCCGTGTGTACGGCGGCTTGCGTGACCGCAGGCCCTGGCTGATCATCTTCGACAACGGGGAGAAACCCGGCACGCTGACGCACGCGCTGCCGTCGGGCGGCCTGGCGGGCAACGGCCATGTCATCGTCACGACCAGGGTGAACGGCTGGTCGAGCAGAGCCGACGTCATCGACCTGGACGTGTTCACCAGGCGGGAGTCGCTGGAGCTGCTGGTCCGGCGGGTGCCCGGCACGACCGCGGAGGTGGCGGACCGGATCGCCGGGCAACTGGGCGATCTGCCGCTGGCGTTGGAGCAGGCGGCCGGATACATGGGCTACAACCACACGGCGCCCGAAGAGTACCTGTCCCTGCTGACGTCACGGCTGGAGGACATGATCGGGCAGGGCGAGCTGGCGAACCGGCCGGCGGTGGTGGTCGCGACCCTGTGGCAGATCAGTGTGCGAAGGCTGGAGACGGAGCAGCCCGATGCGGTCCGGCTGCTGGAGCTGTGTGCCCTGCTCGCGCCGGAGCCGATCCCGCTGGACCTGTTCACCGGCAGCCCCGACGTTCTGAACATACCCGCAGCCGACCCGCTGGCCTGGGACACGACGGTCGGCGCCCTGGCCGGACTGGGTCTCGCGAGGCGCGGGAGCGCCTCACTGCTGCTGCACCGGCTGGTTCAGGCCGCCGTCCGGGCGGCGATGCCGGAGGCGGTGCGCACGGATGCCCGGGTCAGGCTGTGCCGCGCCCTGCTCGCGGCCGTGCCGCAGGACATCCACGCCGACCCGAACGCGCGGCCGCGCTGGCAGGAGCTGCTCCCGCACGTCATCGCGCTGGCCACGGACGAGCCACCGGCCGAGTGCGCCGCCGAGACCGCGGTGCTGCTGAGGCTGGCGTCGGAGTTCCTCATCCAGATCGGGGACTGCTCGGTCGCGCTGCCCCTGTGTGAACGTGCCCTCGCGATCGACGAGTCCCTCGGCGGCCGGGAGGCGGAGGTCGGCTTCGACCTGGTCACCCTGGCGCAGATCCACCGGGACCTCGGCGCGCCGGAGAGGGCACGCCCGCTGGCGGAACGCGCACTGCACCTGCACGATTCCTGCCTGTCGGCGGACAGCCCCGCCATTGCCACGGACCTGGCCACGCTGGCGCGGATACTGTGCCTTCTCGACGAGCACGGGGCGGCGCGGCCACTGGCCGAGCGGGCGCTGCGGATCGACGAGGCGGCGTACGGGCCGCACGACCCCTACGTGAGCTTCGACCTGGTGGCGCTGGCGAACGTCCACGTCGACCTCGGCGACTACGCCACGGCCGTGCCGCTCATCTCGCGGGCGCTGCGGATCCGGGAGGCCAGTTACGCGCCGGACCACCTGTACATCGGGTACGTCCTGCTGTTCCAGGCCCGGGTGCTGCACCACTTGAACGATCCGACCGCAGTGGATCTCGCGCGCCGAGGCGCGCAGATCCTGCACACCCAGCTGGGCAGGACCCACCCCAAGACCGAGGATGCGTTCGCCCTGGTCGACCGCCTACGTTGACGGCGCCCCGTCCGCGCCGGCGGCATGGTGCGCGGCCGGGCTCACACGGCCAGCGCCGGACGAACGCTGAAGAGCACGCCCGCGCCGGTGAGCTGCAGGAGGCGTCGCCCCTGTTCCTGCATGCCGTAGAGCTCCAGTGCCCCGTTCTCGGCTTCGGCGCGCAGGCGGAGGACCAGCAGCATGTTGAGGCCGCTGGAGTCCATGAAGGAGACGCCCGACAGGTCCAGGCCGAGTGTTCTGCCCGTGAGTGACACGGTGTCGGTGACCCGGGTTACGCGGGGGCAGGTGTCGGAGTCCAGTTCGCCGGTCAGAGTCACCACGGTCCGGTCCGGACGCTCGGTGACGCCCACGTGGAAAGTGCGCATGTCATGCCCACCGTTCGGGTTCGGAGCCCATCACGGTCGGCTTCCGTACGGGAAGAGGGCCGTCAAGCGCGCGGCGTCGTGCCGCCCAAAGCCGAGCAAGACCACCCGTACCTTCCATCGGTCACCGTATGTGACCGCTCGGCAGCGCGGGGTCTCCCACCAGACCAGGCTGGTTGCCCCGAGCGTGTCACATCCGTGGTCGAGACGCCAGGCCGCCCCCGGGCCGGGGGCCGCCGCCCGGGGAACTCGCGGTCGCAACAGCGCAGTTCGGCCCACCTTCGGCCCCGCGGCGGTGGCCCCTCCGTGGATCCGCGCCCGACGGCGGTGGCATGCCGCGCAGGATGACGCCCCGCACCGCTACTTCTGGAAGTAGCGCGTCCCCTTGTCGACCATGTGGGAGGCGTAGACGCGGCCCAGCGTCGGAGTGTCCCGGTAGAAGCCCACATGGCCCTTGGACATGTCCACCACGACCGGGCGTGCGAAACAGGCGAAGCGATTGCGCTGCTGTTCCTGCGCCCAGGCCATGGCCGCCGGGTCGACCCGCTGGCTCACCAGGACGGGAAAGGCGGCGACCCCGGTCTGCAGTCCGACCGGCAGGCCTCCCTTGTTGGCGCGGGCGTAGTCCAGGACCTGCCAGGTGAAGGACTCGACGGCCGGCACCGTGATCTCCGGCACGGCGGCGACCGCCGTGAAGAGGTGCAGTTTGGTGGCCGCCCACTTCAGCCGGAAGTCGGCGCGCCGGCCGACGAGCACGGAGGCGCCGTGCCACTGCTCCAGGCGCGGGGCGCAGCCGTCGGCCGCCAGCCGGTGTTCGACGAACTGCAGATAGGTCTGGACTGCGGTCGCTTCGGTCATGCGCAGATCATCGCCGAGCGACGCGAGGCGGCCGCGGGCGGGGGCCGGGACGCAACCGCCGCCGGGGGAGCGGCACTGTCCGGACCAAGCCCCGCTTGTCACGCTCTGCCCGACCTGTCAAGCAACGAGCTCCCGGGACTGCCGCCGTCCCCACCGGCCGCAGGACGCTGGATCCCCGACCGCGACATCCGCGGCGTCAGCGCACGTGGGAGGCGTCATGTCCGTGCTCACCCGGGCGGCCGCCCTCCGCCTGCTCGCCGTTCTGCTCGTCCTCGCCGTGGCGGTGGCCGTCGCGCGGCGATCGCCGCTGGGCTCTCCCGCACTGCTCGTCTCGGTGGGTTTGGCGCTCGTCGTCTTCTTCGCCCTCGTGCGGCAGCGCCTGCGGCGGTACTGGTCGGAGAGCCGGTGGGACGAGTGGCTCCGGACCGCGGCCGGGCTGGCGTGGCGGGACCGGTTCGATCTGTTCGGTGCCACCGTCCGCGGGCGCCCCGTACCCGACCCGCGGCTGTCGGCCCTGGCGGCGCAGCGCGCGGAACGCCTGTGCGCTCTGCTCGACGTCAGCAGGCCGGGCCGGGACGTGAGCTGGTCACTGCTCGGGGCGGCCGCGGCCCTTCTGCCCGCGGTGTGGCTGATGCTGACCCGGGAACGCGTCGCCTGGGCCTCGTTCGGCTGCGCGGCCCTGCTGGTGACGGTCTGCCTGACCGGTCTCCTCGTCAACGGCTGCCGTGCCCGCCGGGCCCGGCGGTGCCTCCGGGCGAACAGCCCTCAGCCGCCCCCTCGTTGAGCCCGCCCGCTCCGCCCCGGCCCCCGCACCGGTCACCGAAGGACCCCGCACGCACCGCGGCCGGGGGTGGAGCAAGGCTCCGCCCCCGGCCGCGAACGACGCATTCTCCGGTCAGCCGAACAGGTTGTAGGCCTGCCAGCCGCTGCCGAACGCGACGCGGGCGTTGAAGCCGCCGTTGCCCTTGCCCGGGTAGAGCCAGAGCTTGCCCGCGGTGTCGCGGGTCATGACGTCGGCGTGGCCGTCGCTGTTCACGTCACCGGTGGTGACGATCGCGTTCATGCTGCCGAAGGCGCCGACCAGGACGGGGGCAGCGAACGGCTTGGAGGCGACGCCGGTGCCCTTGTAGAGGTAGGTCTTGCCGTCGCTCTTGCGGGCGAAGACGTCGGCCTTGCCGTCGTTGGTGAAGTCTCCGTGGCCGCGGACCATGGTGAACGCGCCCCAGCCGGTGCCGATCGTGATCGGCGCGTTGAAGCCGCCGTTGCCCCTGCCGGGGTAGACGCGCAGGGTGCCGGTGGAGTCGACCGCGAGCAGGTCGGGCAGCTCGTCGCCGGTGACGTCACCGGGGGCGACGA
>NZ_FNHI01000035.1 GCF_900103455.1 Streptomyces wuyuanensis
TCAGGTGGGCTGGGGGCGGCCGAAGAGGAGGTCGTAGCCCGTGGGGAGCTGGAGCAGGATCTGGCTCAGCAGGTCGTCGCCGGCGGCGTCGGCGACGGTGCTGAGGACGGCGCTGGCGTCCCACGCCGCGGTCTGTTCGGTGGCTCCTTCGATCCAGGCCGCGGTCGCGCGGACGAACCGCTCCGGTGACAGCGGCTCGGCGCTCTGCAGCGGGTTGAGAAGGATCAGGGCGAAGCCTTCCGGCAGACGCGCGGCGAGCTGGGCGCGTACCTCGCCGACCAGGTGTGCGCCCAGCAGGGCGAGCACCACGCGGGCCGCGCGCTCGGCCTCGTGCAGGGAGCCGTATTCGCCGCGTTCCTTCACCCGGTCGAGGAACGCTTCGCATCGCAGGGCCACGTCGGCCGCACCCCTTTCCTCGTTCATTGGGGCGCGCGGAGGACGGGAGAAGGGGAGACCAGGTACCCGTCCTCCGCCGCTGTTCGAGCCGTTCGACGGTCCGGCTCAGCCGGAGATCTCCTTGTGGCCGGATCCGACGCCGATGGAGATCTTGCGGGGCTTGGCGCGCTCGGCGATCGGGATGCGCAGGGTGAGCACGCCCGCGTCGTAGTCGGCCTTGATGTGCTCGGTGTCGAGGGTGTCGGCGAGCACGATCTGGCGGGAGAACACGCCCAGCGGCCGCTCGGAGAGTTCCATCTGCACGTCGTCGGCCTTCGCCACCGGTCGGCGCTCGGCCTTGACGGTCAGCATGTTCCGCTCGACGTCGATGTCGATCGCGTCCGCGGCCACGCCCGGGAGGTCGAAGGCCACCACGTACTCGTCGCCCTCGCGGTAGGCGTCCATCGGCATCGCCGACGGCTTCGACCAGGTGCCCGGGCCCATCAGCTGCTGGGCCAGCCGGTCCAGCTCACGGAAGGGGTCAGTGCGCATCAACATCGTGAAAACACCTCCAGCAGGTTCGGGCAGTTGCTGCCAATGCGCCTCACTGACACCGTTGTAACATGTCATCCAACAGATGACAAACATCATGTCGTCCAGCAGATGACAACCCGAGGAAGGTGCCATGACCCCGGCCGACAAGCCGCCCTCATCCAGCGCCGACGCCCCCAGCCCGGCGTCGTTCCTTGCCGCCGCGGCGGCCCTGCGAGCCATAGACGACGCCCTGCATGCCGCCCGGCACGAGACCCCCGACGCCCCTGGCGCCGCACCGCGCCCGGAGCAGGCGCTGGCCTCGCTTCTGCTGCTGCGGCAGGTGCGCGAGCAGCTCGCCGGATGGGAGACCGGCCTGATCGAGACGGCCCGGGACGCGGGCGCCAGCTGGGCCGACCTCGCACACCCCCTCGGCGTCGCCAGCCGTCAGGCCGCCGAGCGCCGCTACCTGCGCGGCCGTCCCGGCCCGGCCGGGACCACCGGCGAGCAGCGCGTCCAGGCCACGCGCCAAGCCCGCGCCGCCGACCGCAGCACCGCCATCTGGGCCCGCCGCAACGCAGCCGACCTGCGCCGCATCGCCGGCCAGATCACCGCCCTCACCGACCTGCCCACGGCAGCCCGTCGCCCCCTCAGCGAGCTCCACGCGGCCCTTGCCCACGACAATCCCGCCGACCTCATCGCCCCCCTGACCGCCGCCCGCCGGCACCTGACCACCACCCACCCCGACCTCGCAGCCCAACTCGACCGCCTCACACCGCCCTGAACCCACTCTCGCGGGCCGGACGTCGCCGCTGCTCTGCCCCAGGGGCCGCATCCGGACACGAACCCCGTCTGCCGGCCCGTGACCCACGGTCGACCCGTTTCGGGCCGCGCGCCGGTGGGCGGCCCGCAGTCGGCGCGACGGGACGAACGGTATGGGGCAGCCGTTACGGGCCTCGCTCGGCAGGGTGGTGCAGAGGCCGCGGGCGAGCGCGGCGAGGAGCACGGCGCAGTCCGAGTCTTCAGATCCACCGGGGTGCCCTTGTGTGTGGGCGGTGGAGCTGTCTGCCCCGTTTCCGCCCGCCGCTCGAACCGTGCTGGGGAGAACGGTGTATGAGAGGTCGTTGTGATCGCTTGGCCCGCGTTGCCGACGCGGAGCGACCTTGCCCGGTGTCCCGCTGTGGAGCGTTGCGGATCGACCTTCGGCGTCGGTCGGTACCTCCCAGGACGGAGGGCCACGCGCGTCACCCGTTCGTCAGGTGATTCATGCCACCAGTCACCCCCTTGACCGGTGATGGAGGGCTGTGTGACCGTCGATTCAGCGACCCCTCCGGGGCCGGCCGACGGGCTGGCCCCTTCCGAACCACCCGGGCTTCCAGGCGCGTCGTCGCCCCTGCAAGCGCCGCGCATGAATGGAGCGACACGTGCTGAACACATCGAGGGAGAACAAGGTGCGGTACCTGACGGCAGCCACCGGGGTGGCTGCCGCATTGGCTGTGGGCGTCACCGTCGCCCCGCTGGCTTCGGCCGACATGTCGACCCGGCACGAGCAGGTCTTCGAGCTGGTGGGCAAGCAGACTTCGCTCGGAGATCTCGACCTCGGGACGGCCGGCGTCAGCGTGGGTGACCAGCGCGTCATCCACGAGGACCTCTACCGGGAGGGCAAGAAGGTGGGTGACCACAGCGTGGTTTGCACGTACACCCGAGTCGAGCCGGGCGCGCTGCAGTGCCTGGGCACCTTCTCCCTGCCCGAGGGGCAGCTTGCCGCGCAGGCACTGCTCCACCTGCCCGCACCCTCCTCCGTCGACGTCGGCGTCACCGGCGGATCGGGCGACTACCGCAACGCCCAGGGCTTCGTTCGCACCGTGCCCGCAGGGGAGACCGAGCGGCACTTCACGGTCCACCTGACCGGGTGAGCCTTGGCTTCAAGAAGAGCCGACCCGAAGGAGACCCTTCATCCGGCTGCAGCGCTGCTGACGTGCACCGGCAAGCGGACATGGACAGGGCACGCTCGGCATGCCCGACAGCGGTGCTTCGCTATCGCTGTCGGGCCAGCCAGTCGTCGAACGTGGTCGGCGCGACGCGGGCGCCCTCGCCGGGCAGCAGCACGTCACCGGCCGTTTCCGCGCCGAGCACCGACGACCATGAGGGTACGAGCTTCACCGCATGACCTCGCACGTCGTTGGTTCGCCTGGCCATGTCCACCAAATCCTGCGGTTCCGGGCCGGCGACATCGCGGTATCGTCCACGCGGCGCGCCTGTGGCGATCTCGGCGAGGATGTCGGCCACGTCCTCCGGCGCGATCGGCTGTACGAGCAGAGGCGGGATCGTGGCGACGCCGTCCTGCTCGGTCCAGCCCACCACCGTCGCGGCGAAGTCGTGGAACTGGGTGGCCCTGACGATTGTCCAGGGAACACCGCCCTCGGTCACGAGACGTTCCTGCTCCCGCTTGCCGGCGTAATGCGCGTTGCCCACGACACGGTCGACCCCCACGATCGAGAGCAGCACGTGGTGACGGACACCGGCACGTTGCTCCGCGGCGAGCAAATTCCGGGTCGCGGTGGCGAAGTACGCCTGCGCCGCGTCGCGATCCGCGCCCGTGTAGCTGGTCGCGTCGACCACGGCCTCGACATCGGTCAGGGCGGGGTCGAGACCGTCGCCGGTGATCAGGTCCACGCCGAGCGAGCGGCTGATGCGGACCACCTCGTGACTGCCTCGTTTTAGGGCGTCGACGGTGAGGGCCCCGATGTTCCCGGTGGCACCGGCAACTGCGATACGCATGGTCCTCGTCCTCCTCAAGGCAGCCGCACAGCCGAACGCTGGGTGACAACTCCTACCGTGACCGACCTGAGCGCTCTTGGCACGTGGCCGCCGCCGAACCAGGATGCCGAGAGGAGCGGCTTGGGCCTCCGCGGGACGGCCGGTTCTGGGATGGCTCCAGCCGTTCCGCCGCCGTGGGCTCGGCTCCCTTTCGCCCGGTCCCGGATGGGTTGGCGCTGGATCAGATCCGACGCCGTGGGCGCTGCCGGCCGCCTGAGCAGCCGGGATCGGCCCGCGGCCTGCCGCAGGCGGCGGTACAACCAGTCCGGGCACCGGCCCGGGCGAGCGGTGGACACCGCCTCCACCACAAGGGCGTCGGAGGGCTCGCTGACGCGCTCCACTCGCACGTCGATCCCGGGAAACAGCACAGCTTCGACCGCAGCCCCGCGTAACGAGCCGGGCGGTCGCCTCGGCGATCCGGGTGGCGCAGTCAGCCCGTACTGGTCTCGACGGCGTTCGCCGTGGGGTTGAGGCCCTTGTGGATCGCGCGGGCCACCGCTTCGGTGGTGGCGATTCCGGCGGCCATTGTCTCGTTGTCGTGGGTGAGCACGGTGATGGTGTAGTCGTGCCCGCGGCCGGTGAAGGCGCCCAGGCCGTGTACCCGCCAGCCGTGTGCGGCGCGCGACAGCCAGCCGTTCTTGACATGAAACACCGCGGAGCTCGGCGCGCCCGCCGGTGTACCCCAGCGCTGTGAAGGAACGACCTTGTTCATCAGCTTGAGGGCGTAGGCTCGCGCCTTGTCGCTGAGTACGCTGTTGCTGCCCGTGATCAGGTTCATCAGCTTCTGCTCGTCACCGGCCGTGATCTGGGTCAAGCCCCAGTGGCCGTTGCTGCCCGGCACCGTCCGGGTCATGTCCGCCGCAGACAGAAAGTTCTTGATCTTCGGCACTCCGAGCTGCCGCCACAGCGCGGTCGTCGCGTCGTTGTCCGACTTCGTGATCATCGCGGTCGCGAGTTCGGTCTCACGCGGAGTGAGGTGGCGGTTGTGCCTGTTCACGTCCCAGAGCAGTGTCGCCAGGACGGTGACCTTGACGGTGCTGGCGGAGTCGAACTTCTGGTCCGCCCGCAGCGTGCACACGGTGTCCGTCGTGCGATCGTGCAGTGACACGGCAGTGATGGCCGTGCTGCCCCTGAGCGCGGTCGTGATGTCCCGCTGCAGTTTCGCGGCCAGCCCAGCCTTCTCCGAGCTGCATTTCACTCTCGGTGCGCCCGCCATGGCGTCCGCCGCCCCGGCCCCCACGAGTACGGGAACGGCCGTTCCGGCGACGACCGCGGCGGCCAGGACGCGCCGGGAGGCTCGCATACGTACCAAATCGTTCCACCTCTTCCTGATGTCGACCGATTTGCCTGACCAGTGTTGGCGAAGGTGACATGGGATGGGGTGTGATCTCGGCCACGGAGGAGCTGGGGGCCAGGGGTCACGACCCTCGTTCCGGGTGCGGCGGACCGCCCTGCGCGGTCCCGTACCAGGCCACGCGCCCTTCCCGCCTGCCGGTCGCAGCACAGCCCGGCTGTGACGAAAGACTCATCACGCTCGCGGCCGGGTATGACCGCTCCGAGTCTCCGCGCCGTCGCGGACTGTCAGCCGCACGCCGGGCGAGGCGGGAGACGCGGAAAGAGCGCCTGCCACTGCTCGCCGGAGCCGGCATCTCGGTGCTGCCCCGCCGGTCTGGCCGCCGGCCGGTCCGGTCGTGCCGGCGGCCTACGGCCGAGCCTTGGACGCCGCGGGTACGGCTGCCTCGGCCACGGAACTGGCCCAGCCGACCATGGCACGGTCCTCGAGGCCGTCGTGGTCGGGCTCGAGGGCGTGGGCGCAGTCGTGCCCGTCGTGCTCGATGGACACGCCGGTCCACGGGAACGCGGGCCACCACGGCGATTCGTCGCCCAGCTCGCCCGACACGGCCCAGAAGGTGACGAGTTCCCGGCGGCTCTCGGTCAGCCACTCGAAGGCTCCGAGGCGGGCGAGGGGACGGCGGTTCTCGGCGATCCGCGTACCGTCGCAGGACTTCAGCGCCCGCCCGCCCGGCTGCGGCCGGTCGTCGACCTCGACGCGGTCGGCCCGCGCGACGGCGACGTCCGCTGTGATGCGCAGGAGCTGGAACCGGTCGCGGGGCGCCTGGGCGCGGAGTCTCGTGTGGACCTTCTCGTCCGGGCCGATCCAGGCGTAGTCCTCGCCGACTGGGCCAACCTGGATCGTCTGCGGGTCGCCGTAGTCGGCGAACGCGCTGAGCCGGGCGGCCGCCCCGTAGTTCCCGCCGGTGATCCTCTCGTAGGGCAGCTCCTCCGGAGCGACGGGCGCCTGGCCGACCGTGACACGGGTTCCGCTGACCTCGTACAGGGAGGTGAGCATCCTGACAGGCGTCTTCCCCTTGTTCTCGACCGAGATCCACAGGCTGAACTCGACGTGGTCGCCGGTGTCCTCGACGTCGTCGATGCCGTTCTCGACCGCGACGACGGGCGGGGCGTTCGACGGCTCGTAGTGGGACGCGTACCAGAACTGGGGGAGGGCCAGGGCCGCCGCGAGGAGTGTGCCGAGCGCGCCCAGCCCGCCCGCGAGCAAGGTCGCCCTGGCGGGCCGCTCCTCCCGCGCGGCCGGAGGTGACGGCGGTTCAGAACGCGTGCACCCGTCCCCGTACAGCAGGAGCGCGGCGAGCACGCCCGCGCCGACCACGAGGACGGCGGAGACGACCAGGACAGGCTGGAGGACGAAGTTCGACTGGATGCGGTAGGCGATCCACAGAGCGACCGCGAGAGCCGCTCCGTCGGCGCACCGTACCGTCCACCGTTGGGACGGGGTGCTCGTTCCGAGCCGCAGTGCGACCGTGCAGCCGACGACGGTTGTGACGGCGACCACCAGCAGCAGGACACCGTCCGTCCGTACGTCGAGGTTCCCGCCGCGGTAGATGTCGAAGAGGCCGATAGCGCCCAGGACCACCCCGATGTACGCGATCAGGTAGGAGCGCGCCGGGCGTTGGATCCGCCGGTGAAGCCGCAGCATCCACAGGTGGACCGTACCCGTCCAGCGGCGGAGACGTCCGACATCCGGATCCGGAGCACCAGTGCCACCGCCGTCCGCGCCCCCGCCTCCGTCGGGCCGGGTCCCGCCGTCGTCTGCCGCTGCACCGTCGTCGGTCAACGCCCCTCCTCAGAACGATCCTTGGGCGAGCGTAAGGCGATCCGCTCCCGGAACGACTGAAGTTTCGAGGCCGAGACCCCTGCGTTACGTCGCACCGCGCAGCACCGGATACGACGATCACCTCAGCGATCCCGCTCACGGGCAGGGAGGCGCCCTGCCCCCGTCCGCCGGACGGGCCGGGCCGGCGGCTGCCGCGGCCGCTGCACAACGCGCGCTCCCTCCAGGCAGCGCCGGCTTGATCGCTGCCGGTCGCAGCAGCGGGGCCATCCCGCCGGGGCCGCCGCCCGCCGAGACGGCGTCGGCGAGGCGGTCGGGATCCAGCTCGCCGGTCACGCCCCCTACGACGTCGAACTCGCCCGGAGAGCTGTCCGAGGCTTGCTCAACCTGCCACGCGTCCCGGATGCCCACGAATGAGACCGCCCAGCACCGCGCACACGTCGCGTCCCTGGCGGATGCACGAGTCCAGGCCGTTCGCCGTCCGGGTCGAGACAGACGACGCCGCTCTCGGTCGCATCGGTCCGATGGTGCAACTGCGGGACGAACACGTCGTGTCGAGGTTCTCTGGACTGACGCCCCATCGAGACAGCTTGGTGATGCGGTCGGGGTGCACGGGTGGCGGCGGGTGTCCGGTCCGGCCATCTGCGCACGGCGTGCCGGGTCCTCCTCAGGCGCTGTGGCGACGGTCGCCGGAGGAATGACCCGGGCTGTAGGACGCCAAGCAGTCCGGACGGTCCTCAGCCCTCGGGCACGACGTCATCGCCGCCGCACCGATACCGGCCAGCGGGTTGGGTTCGGGGTTGGATTGGGGTTCGGCGTATGGCATCGGATGACCGTATATCGCGTGAGGACCGGAAGTGGCTGCTGGTGGTTGCCGCGCTGCTCCTTGGGCAGGTGGCGGTGTACATCTGGTACCAGCCGCACCTGACGGCCGCGTTCGACGACTGCGTTGACTCCGCGTGCCGGAGAGGAGCCGTCGCCGCCACCGACGTCTCTACCTACTGGCAGGTGGGCGGTGGTGTTGCTGCGATTGCCGGACTGCTGAAGGCTCCCGGCGGCAGGACGGTGCCGTGGCGCATCGGCTGCGTGCTGCCACGGTGGTGTGCGTCGTAGCCTCCCTGCTCCAGCTGGACTGAAGCCCCCTCTGAGCCGGACAGCTTGACACTGTCGGCGACGCTTGAGGAGTGGGCCAGTTCCGACGGGTGAAAAGTGACCTCCCGGCCCTCGTCACCACGCCGTCGCGGAGACGGCCCGGATCGCCCGCGAGCCCGGCCTGATCCCGAGGCTTCGGCAGGTCCCCGGCGGGCCGGGCTACTTCGGATCGGGACCCGGTTCCTTCGGGCCGGGTCCCGTCCCCCTGCCGAGACCTCGGCACAGGCGGCCCCTACGCGGCGTCGGCGGGCCGGGCCGTGGCGGACGCTCGGGCCCGGAGGACCGCCCGGCCGCGCTCCGAGGAGGGGAAGCGGTCCAGCATGGCCCGCAGCTCGTCGGCGCTGACGTCGGCCCCGAAGGGTTCGGTCCCAGGTTCGAGTCGTACGCCGTCCGCGAGCAGGCCGACGATGACGGGGTCGAAGCCGAGAGCGTTGACGAGGTGTGCGGTCGTGGCCCGGTCCGCCGCGCTGTCGCCGGCGATGCCGATGGCCTTGCGGCCGGGCGCCCCCGCGGGCCGCGCCTCGTCCTCCAGGTCGTGGTAGCCCATGTGGTTGAACGCCTTGACCACGCGGGAGCCCGGGAGGAACGCCTGAACGATCTCGCTGGTGGAGGTGCGCGGGTCAGTCAGGTCGTCGCGTACACCGTCGACCTCCCACCAGTAGTTCATCGCGTCGACGACCAGTCTGCCGTGCAGCGCGTCGACCGGGATGCCGCGGTACCTGCCCAGGGGCAGGGCCAGGATCGCGACATCGGCCCGGGCCGCCGCCTCTGTGGCGGTGACCGCGCTCGCGCCGGGCGTGAGGATCTCGACGGTCAGCGCGATGTCCTCGGGCGCCCCCGAGCCGGCGATCAGCACGTGAAAGCCCGCCGACACGGCCAGCCGGCCCACCACGGTGCCCACCTTTCCGGCGCCCAGGATGCCTATCGTGCGGATGTCCTGCGTGTTCATTGCCTTTCCTTCCATGGCATCAACCGGCGAGGATGTCGCGGACCATGGGGATGACCTTCGTGCCGTAGAGCTCGACCGCGTGAAAACGGGCGCTGACCGGCTGTGAGCCCGCGGTGTATATGAGGTCGAATCTGCCGACGCGGAGTCCGCGTACCGCTGCGGCGATCCTGCGGGCGACCGTCTCCGGCGACCCGATGTACATGGAGCCGTGCTCGATCTCGGCCTCGAACTCCTCCCGGCGCACCGGCGGCCAGCCCCGCAGCGCACCGATACGGTCACGCATGAGCCGGTAGCCCGGCCAGAACAGTTCCCGGGCCTCTTCGTCGGTGCCGGCGATGAATCCGGGGGAGTGCATGCCCACCGGATGCTCCGTGGTGCCGAACTGGGCCGCGGCGCGCCGGTAGAGGTCCGTGTACGGCAGGAAGCGTTCGGGGGAGCCGCCGATGACGGCGAGCATGAGCGGCAGCCCGTGGCGGGCGGTGCGGATGACCGACTGGGGTGAACCTCCGACGCCGACCCAGGTGGTCAGGTGCCCCGACTCGGTGGTCGGGAAGACCTCGGCGTTCTCCAGGGGCGCGCGCAGGGTGCCTGACCACGTGACGGGCTTCTCCTCCAGCAGCTTCGCGAACAGCTCAAGCTTCTCCTCGAACAACGCGTCGTAGTCGTTGAGGTCGTAGCCGAACAGGGGGAACGACTCGGTGAAGGAGCCGCGGCCGAGGATGATCTCGGCCCGGCCGTCGGAGAGGGCGTCGACCGTCGCGAAGCGCTGGAACACCCGGACGGGATCGTCGGAACTGAGCACTGTCACGCCGGAGGACAGGTGGATGCGCGACGTGGCGGTGGCGATGCCGGCGAGCACGGTCTCGGGGGACGAGATCGAGTACTCGGGGCGGTGGTGTTCGCCGAGCGCGATGACGTCGACGCCGATGTCGTCCGCGAGGACGGCCTCGGCGACGACCTGCCGGATCGCCCTGCCGTGGGAGACCGGGACGCCTGAGTCGTCCAAGGGCAGGTCCCCGAATGTGTCCAGGCCGAAAACGAGGTCATCCATGGGTGGACTCCTTGGTGAGCAGTTCCCTGACCCGGGGGGCGACTTCGCGGCCCAGCAGTTCGATCGTGCGGGCGCGGGCCTGACGGGGCAGGTGCATGATGTCGTACTTGAGGTCGAAGCGGTTCAGGTGCAGGTCGCGCGCGGTCTGGGCGATCTTGTGGGCGACGGTCTCCGGGGAGCCGACGAAGAGTGCTCCCTGCTCGATCTCCGCCTCGTACCGTTCGCGGGTGGGCTTGTAGAACCCGCGCTCCTCGGCAACCTGGGCCACGACCGGCTGCCAGTACTGCCACCAGGTCTCGACCGCTTCCTCGTCGGTGTCGGCGACGAGCCCCAGGGAGTGCTGGCCGATCGGCAGCGGCTCGTGCCCGGCCTGTTGCAGTGCCTGCTGGTAGAGCTTGACGTGGCCCTCGAACCGTTGCGGGCGTCCGCCGGTGATGGCCATCATCAGGGGCAGGCCGTAGCCGGCGGCGCGGACCACGGAGTGAGGGCTGCCGCCCACGCCGATCCAGGTGGGGATACCCCCTGAGGGCATCCGGGGGCGCAGTCGCTGTTCGACGAGCGGTGTCCGCAGCGCGCCGGACCACGTCACCGTCTCCTCCCGCTGCAGACGCATGAAGAGTTCGAGCTTCTCCTCGAACAACTCCTCGTAGTCGGCGAGGTCGTAGCCGAACAGGGGGAAGGACTCCGTGGCCGACGCCCGTCCGAGGACGAGCTGGGCCCGGCCGTTCGACACGGCGTCCAGGGTCGAGAAGTCGTGGTACAGCCGTACGGGATCGTTGGTGCTCAGTACGGTCACCGACGTTCCGAGGCGGATGCGTTCCGTGGCGGTGGCGATCGCGGAGAGCAGCACGGGAGCGGCGCTGTCGACGTGGCCCGCCCGGTAGTGCTCGCCGACGCTGAAGACGTCCAGCCCCGAGGTCTCGGCGAGTGCCGCCTCCGCGACGAGGAGGCGGACGGTCTCGGCGTCGCTGAGTGTCCGGCCGTGGTCCGTGGCGACCTCCCCGAAAGAGTTGAGGCCTATCTCGAAGGTCTGGGGCGTCATGCTCTCCTCCACCGGTGATCGCGCTGGCGTCGGCCGCTCGAAGTTGTTGATTGACGAAACAAGTATTGGCCCTGCATGCTTGACGTGTCAATCAGCGAGGCGAGGCGCCCGGTGGTGCGGACGTGCCCGCCGTGGAGTCGGGGGCGCGGCCCCGCCCTCGGTCGGGGTGCGGGTCGGGGCGCTGCTCGGCCGCCCGGCGCCGGATCCGCGGCGCCTCGCGTCCACGGGGTCGCCACCCGTACCGCGAGGCCGGTCGGCCGCACGCCCGGCGGACCCACCGCAAAACGTGCTTATTCATCAACTAAGCGAGGTGACCAGTCGTGACCCATCCCACGCAGATGCCGCACGCCGCCGCCCTGGCGGCCGGCAGGCCGGCCGGAAGTCGTCCCCGCGACACCCGACAAGCACGACAAGCACAACAGGCGATCGTCCGCACGACCTTGCGGCACGTGGCGACGGGCGCTGCGGCGATCGCGATGCTGCACGCCGCCCTGCTCGGTCTCTCCTCCGGTGCCGACCCCTATCCCGACCTCGCCTGGACGGACACGACGCGGGTGATGGCCTCCGTCTACGCGCTGGCCCCCTGGCCCCTGACGGCGCTGATCCTGCTCTGGCTGGCGCACCAACGGCTGGCCGTCTACACCCGTGCAGCCGTCGCGCTGCTGCTGTCCAGCGCGATCGGCCTGGCCTATACCTGGTCGGTTCCCCTCGAGCACCTCCCGGCGCACGAGAGTTCGCTCTTCCGGGAGTACCTGACGATGCCCGGTGCGCTCACCGGCTGGTACCTGCTGCTGGCTTCGGCCGTGATCACCGCCATCGCCTCGGTCCGCGCACGCATCGCCCTCGCGGTGACCGCGGTGTGCGGCGTGGCGACGTCCGTCCTGACCTCCCCTCACCCGGCCTCCGCCGGTGTACTGGGCGCGGTCGTACCGCTTCTGACCTGGTTCGCCGCAGGGCGCCTGCCGCGCAAGGACGTCCGCGGCCCGGGCCCCGCCGACGCCTGGGAGCCGGAAGGACGTGTCGCGCCGCTGAGGCCGCGCGCCGAGCTGCGACACGACGGCCAGTCCCCGCCCCGGGGCCGGGCGGCCGGGGCACCGGCTCACGCCCACGCCCACGCCCCCGACACCGTGCGGTGGGGACGGGCGGGCTGACCGCCATGCACCTCAACGGTGTGATCGAGGCGGCCGGTTGGTGGTCGTACGCCGTGATGTTCCTCCTGACGGCCGCTGAGACGAGCGCCTTCATCGGGCTCCTGGTGCCCGGTGAGGCGGTCGTTCTCCTCGCCTCCGCGATCGCGGGCCGGGGCGAACTTAACGTCTTCCTCCTCGCGGCTGTTGTGGTGACGGGTGCCGTCACCGGCGACAGCCTCGGCTACGCACTGGGCCGCCGGTGCGCGCGAGGCCACCGCGAACGCCGACGGACCTACAACGCCGGTACCCGCCAACGACGTTGGCGCGGGTCGAACGCCACCACCGGCCAAGCACGCCGGCGTTCGTCGCACGCGACCACCGATCAAGGACGTCGGCGCTCGTCGAACGCCCTCACCGGCCATGGGACAGGACGCGCCCGGGCCTTCCTCACCCACCACGGTGCGGCCGCGGTCTTCACGAGCAAGTTCATCGGCTTCGCGAGGACCTTCGTGCCCTACGCCGCTGGCGCGTCGGGCATGCCGTACCGCCGCTTCCTGCGCTGGAGCGCCGCGGCGTCACTGGTCTGGGGCTGCGGCACGGTGGCCCTCGGCTACTTCGCCGGTGCCGCAGCGATCGAATTCCTGCACTCGGCCGGCCTGGTCGGCGCCCTGGCCCTCTCCGCGGTCACCGTGCCGGCCCTCATCGTCGTGAAGGTCCGCGCGCGCCGCCGACGCCACCGACCGCCCACCAGCTCCGCGGTCGTCGCATCGGGCGGGCCCCGCAGGCCCTCGGTGCGCAGAGCCCTCCACGACTTCACCCACGCACAGGAGAAATGAGCCATGCGATTCGAGCCTGCGGACTGGGCCGTGGTGCCACTGGACAACCCACTGGCCCACGATCCGTCCATCATCGGCGCCAAGGCCGCCCACCTGGCCCACGCCGCCATGGCCGGACTGCCCGTCCTGCCGGGATTCGTCCTGGTGCCCGCCTCGCGGGTGCCCGGAGCCACCATCGGCACGGAGCCACCGCGCACAGGTCACGAGGCGCTGCGCGCCGCCTGGCGGACGCTGGCCGAGGAGCGGGACACGCGACGGCCGCTCGTCGTGCGCTCCTCCTCCCGCCACGAGGACTCCGCGGAGTCCTCGATGGCGGGGCACTTCGACTCCGTACTGGACGTGCGGGGCTGGGAGGACTTCGTCTCGGCGGTACGGACCGTCCTCGCCTCCGCCCGGCGGATCAGGCCGCTGCGCCCGACCGCGGAACAGCCTCCGACCGGCGACGACATGGCGGTGCTGGTGCAGCCGATGCTCACCTCGGCCGTCGGCGGTGTGATGTTCGGAGCCGACCCCGTCGCAGGCCGTACCGACCGCATCCTGGTCAGCGCGGTGCGCGGCGGCCCCGACCAGCTCGTCGGGGGCGGCACCCAAGGCACGCGCTACCAGCTCACCCGGTACGCCCGCGTGGTGGGCGGCGACTCGGCCGCGCACGACGGCCCGCTCTCCCGAGGGCAGTTGGTCCGGCTGGTGAGCCTGGCCAGGAAGACCCAGCGTCTCTTCGGCAGCCCGCAGGACATGGAGTTCGGCTTCGACGGTGAGGGGCGCCTGTGGCTGTTCCAGGCACGTCCCATCACCGCGATGACCCGGCGTCCGCCGCGCGGCGCCCGCCTGCTCGGACCCGGGCCCGTCGCCGAGACACTTCCCGGAGTGCTCCAGCCCCTGGAGGAAGACCTCTGGCTGACTCCCATGTCCCAGGGGCTCAAACTGGCGCTCGACATCGCCGGAGCCGCGCCACGGCGCCGACTGCGCGGCCTGCCCGTGGTGCGCACCGTACGAGGAAGGGCCGTCGCCGACCTGCGGCTGCTCGGAGTCGTACCCCCCGCCCATCCCCTCCTCGACCGCGTCAATCCCGCACCCGGAGCACGGCGTGCGGCGGCGGCCTGGCGAGTGGGCCGGCTGCGCTCCGCGCTCCCGCTGCTGGCGCTCGACCTCATGGCCGACGTGGACCGTGCCCTGGCCGAGTTCCCGCCGCCCGCCGAGATGCTCAGCGGCTGGCTGGTGGACGCGGTCGCCTGGGGACGGCAGACGCTGTCCGCCCTGCACGCCCAGGAGTCCCTGGCCGGCGCGCTCCTGCGCGCGGACCACGGCGCCACCGCCGCGGGCGAGGCGCTGGCCGAACTGGCCGAGGGCCGTAGCCGCAAGCTCACCGACGAGCAGCTCATCGCACGCCACCCGGTCGTGCTGACGCTGCTGCCCCCCGCACTGGCCGCCCGCCCGCCACTGCCGGCGACGGACCCGGTCACCGCGCTGCCGCGCGGGGTGGGTGTCCTGCCCGCGCGTGAAGGGCTGCGGCTGCGCATCCGATGGGTGCAGGAGATGCAGGTACGGATGCTCGCGCAGCTGGCCGACCGGCTGGCTGGCGGGCACGGGACCCTCCCCTTGTCCCGGCTGGCACTGCTGCGCTGGGACGAGGTGGTGCACGCGGCACAGGGTGGGGGACTGCCTGCCGACCTCGCCGACAGAGTGTCCCGCCCGGACGCCGGTACGCTCCCCGTCGCGTTTCGTTTGGCCGACGGCGTGCCCGTGGCCGCGCCCACCGGGGCGTCGTCGGCGCCGGACCAGGGACAGGGGGCGGGCGGCGGCTTCGGCGCCGGCACGGCCTGGGACGGGCAGGGCCAGCGCCCCGAGCGTCCGGTCCTGATCGTCGCCTCCCTGGACCCCTCTCTGGCACCTTTGCTGCCGGACCTCGCCGGGCTCGTGGCGGAGACGGGCAGCCCGTTGTCGCACCTCGCCGTCCTGGCCCGTGAGTACCACGTGCCCACGGCCGTCGGCGTGATCGGCGCGACCGTGCGCTTCCCGACCGGCACACCGCTGACCGTCGACGGCGGGACGGGAGCGGTGACCGGACGCGACGTGCCCCGGATCGCGTCCGTGACGGCGGGACAGGAGCCGGCGGCGTGAAGACACTGAAACTGGTCGGCTACACCTTCGGCGGCCTCTCCGGCGCCTACGCCGGCTACTACACGGTCCTCTACCTGACCCGATGGGAATGGCAGCGGGCGCTGATCTGCGCGATGCTCTTCCTCATCATCGAGGTCTTCCTCGCCACGGTCCTGCTGATCGCCCGGTTCTCCGGGCTGGAGACCCGGCTGGAGCGGTCCGAGAGCCGCATCGAGGACGTGCGCGGCCGACTGGACCAGACCCGGGGCGCGCGGCGCGACCGCTTCGCCTGGCTGGCCCCGGCCGACCTGAACGGTCTGGGGGACACCCAGCGCACCTTCGTCTTCGTCCCGGTGCTGATGGTGGCCGGCGCGGTCCTCTCCGGCCTGGCGACGGTCATCCAGAAGATCGCGGGCGCGAGCGTCGGACGAGGAGCGGAGCGCCGTCTCGCCGGACGGCTGACGGGCCTGACCGCGCCGCCGACCGGCGGCACGCAAGCCTGGGACGACCGCCCGGCGCTGCCGTCGGCGCGGCCGGGGCGCAGAGCGCTCAACGCGGTGGTGACGGTGGTCGGCCTGCTGATCGTCCCCCTGCTCTGGTCCGCCCTGGCGGACGCGACCCAGACCCGGCCCGAGCCCGCGTCCAGCGCGGAGGGCACCACCATGGTGTTCACGGTGCAGACCCGGGACGGCGACATCGCGCTCGCCGCCGACGACCTTTGGGCGACGTGCCGTCGCTCCACGGCCGCCCACAACAACGACGCCGATCTCACCCGGGTGCGCGACGGCGTCTACGTCGGGGTCATCCGTCCCGCGCTGACCCCGCACGACGTGATGCGTCTGCGTGGCTGCATCGAGGACGCCAACACCAACCGGGTCAGCGCGGTCGTCCTGCGCTGAGGGAGTGCCCGCCGTGCCGCTCGACTTCGCGGCACGGCGGGCCCGGATCCCAGCCGGCGGCGGCGTCGTTGACGGCAGCGGCAGCGGCAGGGGCGGCGGGCGTGGTGATCCGAAGCCACGACGCTCCGGGCGGTCGATGCCATGCTGGTCGGCCTGGCTGACTGCAGGCGCGTCGAGGCGTTCGACGACAGGTACTACACGGCGGAGACGCTGTTCAGGCTGGTTTTCCCGGACGATCCCGTCGGACCGCCTCAGTCCTTCGGCGACCTGAGCGACGTGCAGCGGCGTGTCGTGCGCTTCGTCGCCGACCAGGACGAGGCCGGCCGGCCGTCCGGTGGCATGGACGCTTTCCGCCGGTGGAAGGTGCCGACCAGGCACTCTGACCTGCGCGTCTACGCCGAGATTGTCCAGGCTGGCCAATAGGCAGGCGACCGGGCAGCCGATGTCCCTGGCGACCGTCGGCGGCAGGGCCCCGATCGAGTCCGGCTGATCGGCCACGACCAGCGTGGTCCCGTGTTCGGTCCGGAGTTTCGCAAACAACTCGTTGAGCTGGTACCGGTGTTGGGCAGGTGCTTGTCGAAGGTCTCTTTCCCGGCCGAGGTGACGGCGGTGGCCTGGTGGCCGCCCTTGCCGACGTCCGGGCCGAGGAAGACGTCGATGTCGCCTATGTCGATGACGGCAGGCTCCTCCGTCACGCTTTCGTCCGGCCTTGCCTGGGCGCCGAGGCGCCGCATCCACGTCACGGAGGACTCTTGCGGCCTTGGGCAAAGCCGGTGCTCAAGCCTCTCTCGTCAGCGGTCCGTCGATGCCTCCGGAGCTGGTGGCGGCACCCCTGGATCATCAACGGAAGGGGGAAGTCATGCCGGACCCGAAGACCGGAGGCCCCCTTGGCGGAGCGACAAACACGGGTAACGGGGGGCGGCCGCCCGGATCGCGCACCGTGGAGCGGCCGCCCTCACCCCCTGTCGGGGGTGTGACAGCGGGGGCTTGTCACCGTCTACGCGGAATCGCCGGGCAGACGGGTTCACGCGGGTCTACTGGCGCCGTCCCGATAGGTCTCCAGGAGCCTGAGCCAGACCTCGCTGATCGTGGGGAAGGCGGGGACGGCGTGCCAGAGCCGTTCCAGGGACACCTCTCCCGTGACGGCGGTCGTCGCCGAGTGGAGGAGCTCGCCGACCCCGGGCCCGGCGAAGGCGACGCCCGCCACAGTGCCGCGTTCGGTGTCGATGACCATGCGGGCCCGGCCGCGGTAGCCTCGGCGTACTGCTGCCCGCCCTCCAGCCGGGCGAGGTCGTAGTCCACCACCTCGACCTGGCGACCGGTCCGCTTCGCCTCGTGCGCGGTGAGGCCGGCGGAGGCCACCTCGGGCGTGGTGAAGACCACCTGTGGCACGGCGGTGTGGTCGGCCGTCGCGGCGTGGGCGCCCCAGCGGCCGTCGTCGAGCGGCGTTCCCGCGGCGCGGGCGGCGATGGCCGCGCCCGCGATCCGGGCCTGGTACTTGCCCTGGTGGGTCGTCAGCGCCCGGCGATTGACGTCGCCGACGGCGTGGAGCCACCCGTCGGTGACGGCGGTCACCCGGCAGGTGTCGTCCATGGTCAGCCAGTCCCCGGGGTGAGGCCGACGGTCTCCAGGCCGACGTCCGCGGTGCGCGGCCGGTGGCGAACAGAAATCTCGTCCGTGATCAGTTCCTCACCGTCGGTCAGGTGACGCGTACCTCGTCGCCCGATCCGCCCGGGCGCCGCTCCACGGAGACGACCTCGGTTCCCAGTCGGATGTCGGCGCCGGCCTCGCGGAGTCCGTCCGCCACCAGTTCGCCGGCGAAGGGTTCCATCCTCGTCAGCAGGCCGTCGCCGCGTACGAGGAGGGTCACCTGGGAGCCGAGCGCCTGCCAGGCGGTGGCCAGTTCGACGGCGACCACACCCGCGTCCACCACGACCAGGCGGCGGGGCACACGGTCGGCGCTGGTCGCCTCACGGTTGTCCACGGGGCCGCGGCGTCGAGGCCGGGGATGTCGGGCAGGGCGGTGCCGGTACCGGTACAGAGCGCGACGGCGTGGCGCGCGGTCAGCCGTGCGGTGTCTCCGTCAGGGGTCCTCACCGATACCCGACGGGGGCCGGTGAGGCGGCCGTGACCGCGTATCAGGTCGACGGAGACCGAGTCGAGCCAGTCGACCTGGTCCTCGTCCTTGCAGTGGGCGGCCATCCTGTCGCGGTGCGCGAGGACGGCGTCCACGTCCAGCGGTCCTCGCACCGCGTCACCCAGTCCCGGTACGCGGCGCGTCGGCGCGGGCCACCACGGGCCGCAGCAAGGCCTCGCTGGGTTCGCAGGCCCAGAACGAGCACTCGCCACCGAGCAGTTCGCGCTCCACGATCACGGTGGTGAGCCCGGCGGCACGGGCCCCGGTCGGCCACGTTTTCACCCACCGGGCCCGCGCCGATGACGATCACGTCGTAGGCGCGGAAGGCCTCGTCCATCACTGCTCCTGTCGCTCAGGGGAGGGGGCGGCTCCGCCGGAAGCGAGCCGGCCGGGGCGGTGTCTTGAGGGGGTGCGGGTGCGGGGCGGTCGTCACCGGCCGGGAAGCCGGGTCGTCACTTCCTGGAGCGCCCACCCGTTGCCGTCCGGGTCGCTGAACGTGGCGAAGGAACCGTAGCTGGCGCGCTTCGGCGCGGGGCCGCTGACGCGTCCCTCCTCGGTGCCGCGGTGGAAGACCCCACTCGTGTCATGGAAGACCTCGCTCATCTCGATGCCGCGGTCGACGAGTTCGGCGTGGGCCGCCACGATGTCCGAGACGATGAGGTGCAGGCCCTGCACCGAACCGGGTGTGGCCGTGGTGACCCCGGTGCCGAAGAGGATCGAGCACTGCGATCCGGGGGGGTGTCAGATGCACCACGCGGTAGCTGTCGTCGGCGACGTAGTCGACGTCGAGACGGAAGCCCGCCTTCTCGTAGAAGGCCTTGGCCCGGTCGACGTCCGAGACGGGCAGCACCACAACTTCGAGTTTCAGATCCATCTTCGCTTCTCTGTTCGTGGACGGGGGCGCACATCATGTGCGTCACCGGTTGGACAGGTGAGATCATGCCGCCTTTCTGCGTAACCAGTCAAGGCGGTGACGGTTTCGTCGTCGTGAGACCGGGCGTCGCGGACCGTCGGCACCGGCGGCCGGCGCGGTGGGCTACGGGAGCCGGCGCGGTCGGCGACGGCGGCGGGCATACGGCCGTGCGCTCTTCCGGGTGGCGCACGTGGACATGCGACACGCCGCGCGTTGCCGGAAGCTGCCGAAGCCGAAGCCGGAGATCGCGCCGCCCACGAGGAATTCGATCACGGAGGGTGTGCCGCCGGTGCCCGAGGCAATGGAGACCAAGGTGATCACCACGCCGACGACCAGGGTGACGACGCTGGTCAGCGTCATGGTCCGCGTTCCGGCACTGCGCGGCGTCGGCGAGCCGGCCGGCTGGCATGCGGGTGGAGGACGGCAGCCGCAGTTCCGGCCGAGAAGACGGTGAGGGTGCGCCTCATCGCGGGTCCCTCCGGGCGTGCGGCCCGCTCCGAAGCCGCCGCGGTGCGGGCGGCGTGCGTGGGGGCGTCCGGAACGTCGGCCGGGCGGCCCGTCGCGAACTCCTTGCGCAGCACGGGCACGATCTCGCCCAGCAATTCGATCTGTTCAAAGACGGTCTTGCGGGTTACGTCCTGTTCGCTGGGTCTGGGGCGATGGTGGACTGGCGGGTGTCGCCGGGGGCGTCCGCCGACGGCAGCCATCCGGTGCCGTCCACGCTGCGGTGCCGCCCGTGTCCCGCGAGTTCGCCTTCCGGTGCCCAGCCGTCCTCATCGGCACGCATGCCCCGGTGCCGCCCGGAGCCCGTCCCGTCGACGGCCCTCCCGGGCAGGGGGAGGTCGGTCTGCGCGTTGGCGATGGTGAGAGTCATGGGTTTCCTTCCCGAGAATCGGTCGTGCGTCGTCTTGCGGAATCGGAGGTCGGCCGCGCGGCATGCGACGAGTGACGGTTGCACGAGTGGATCGGTTCGGATCCGTTCGGCGCGGCACCACGAGGTGACGACACGGTGGGGCGCACAGGCCATTTAATTGCTACGCGAAGCAAATATAATCGACTCGGGAGCGGTTGCGGGTGTCGGGGATCTGTACCTTGCGTCACACCCGAAGGGCGTGGTCCACGCTGCGCCGCGTCGCGGCCGTGATGGACGAGGGGTGCGCTCGGGGTCACGTGGGCGATTCCTCCGGCCACTGGCCGGAGGCGCACCGCCGACGGACTGCCGGCCGCACGCGCGTCGCCGACCAGGCGCCGACGGACTGCCGGCCGCTCACCGCGGACCGCACGCGCGTCGCCGACGGACTGCCGACCGCGTTCGCCGCCGGCCGGAAGCCGACGGGCCGTAAGCGGCTCACCGTCGGCCGCTCACCGCCGGTCGTCCGCAGCTGGCCGGGTGCGATCGCGCCGTGGCCGTCCGCGGCGACGCCTCAGGTCGCGACGTTTTGCAGAGCGGTCGCGAGCTGCTTGAGGTCCAGCTCCGTCAGGTGGTCGAGAAAGTGCCGGCGTATCGCGGCCAGATTGGTGGGCCAGGCTTCTTCCAGGCGGGCGAAGCCGGCATCGGTCAGCGAGGCGTGCCAGCTGCGGCCGTCCCTGTCGCAGCGCAGCCGCTGGATGTAGCCCTCGCTCTCCAACCGGTTCACGATGCGGGTCGTACCGCTGAGGGACATCTCGATGGCGCGGGCGAGCTCGTGCATGCGCAACTGTCGATCGGGTGCCTCCGACAGACGCATCAGGGTCAGATACTCCGTGTTCGACAGCCCCTGCTCCCGTGACATCTGGGCGTCGATGGCGCGTGGCAGGGCGTACAGGAGGGAGGGAAGAGCCCGGACGACTGCTTCCTCCTCGGGAGTGAGCGGTTGCAGTGCTTCTGGGGGCGGGGTGGGCTTGCGTGCCATCGGGACATACCTCGTGTGTGTGCGGTGAAAAATGCTTCCGTCGGTCGACCGGTCCGGCTCCGTGCTTCGCCGTGGTGCTCTCGTTCGAGCCCCGCGTTTCCTCGCCGTGTGAAACCGGATCGGTCTTGGCCTGCGGTGATGACCTCCTTCGCTCGCAGCGGATCTGGTCGGCGGCCGTCCGTCGGGAGGGGCCGGCCGGGAATCCCCGTGGGGCGAGGCAGCGCATCCCGGACCCGTCGCGAGGGCGATCCATTTATTTGACGAAACAAGCTCTTCCTACTAGATTGCTTGTCGAAGCAAGTATATCCCCCATCCGGTTGTCAGGGCTACATGCACGCCCGTACGGGCACGGGGCCATCATCCATGAAGGGTTTTGACGTGACCAAGATCGGAATCATCCTCGGCAGCACCCGTCCGGGACGCAGCGGCGAGGCTGTCGCCCGCTGGGTGCACGACGTCGCCTCGAAGCGCACCGACGCGGAGTTCGAGCTGGTCGATCTCCTCGACTACAAGCTCCCGCACCTGGACGAGGCGCTTCCGCCGTCGCTGGGCCAGTATGCCCAGCCGCACACGCAGGAGTGGGCGAGCAAGATCGCCTCGTTCGACGGCTTCGTCATGGTGACGCCCGAGTACAACCACTCGACGTCCGGCGCCCTGAAGAACGCCATCGACTACCTCTACGCCGAGTGGAACAACAAGGCCGTCGCCTTCGTCGGCTACGGCGGTCTGGGCGGCGCCCGCGCCGTGGAGCACCTGCGCCTGATCGCGGGTGAGCTGCAGATGGCGGATGTGCGTTCGCAGGTGTCGCTGTCGCTGTTCCACGACTTCGAGAACTTCAGCGTGTTCAAGCCCGGCGAGTTCCAGCTCGAGGCCCTGAACACCACGCTGGACCAGGTGCTGGCCTGGAGCAAGGCCCTCGCCCCGCTGCGCGCCGCGTAACGTCCCCACATCCGCGGCCTCCCCCGGGCGGCCGCGGAGCCGGTAGCGGGCACACGACACACAGGTGCGACCGGGCGGCTCCCGGCCGACAGCGTGGACGGCGCTGCGGGAGCCCGGCGGTCGCCCATTCTCGACAGGACACACGGCGGCGGGCCGGCAGAAGGGCCCGTCCGGTCGTCGTCCGCATGCGCCGTGACGGACCGCCACGGCGCGGTCCGCGGCCGGTGGAGCACGTCGTGGCGACTTGAGCTCTGCTCCCACCCGAGCAAGCTTGGCGGGTTCCCCTGACAGCCGACTATCATGTCCTCGTGTCGAGCGACGAGGGGCAGCCGGATTCCGCCGTGCCCGTGCCACAGCCCCTCACCACGGACGAAGAGGCCGTTGTGAGGTCGCTCGCTCGTGTCATCTACGCCCTGCCGCGCGCAGTCGACGCCGACATGCTGCGTGAGCAGAGCCTCTCCCTGATCGAATACATGGCCCTGGCCTTCCTCTCCGAAGCTCCGGACCAGCAGATGCGCATGGGCGACCTGGCCTCCGCGGTCGAGATGTCGGGCAGCGGTATGTCGCGCCTGGCGGACCGGTTGGCGAAAGAGGGGCTCATCCAGCGGGTCAAGTCGGCTCAGGACGCCCGCGGCTGGAACGCCGTCCTCACCGATGAGGGCCTCACCCGGCTGCGGACGGCCTGGCCGACCCACCTGGCCTCCGTCCGGCACAACTTCCTGGACCATCTGGCGGGGCTCGACCTCGGCAAGCTCGCGGCGGCCCTGCGCACCATCGGTACCTGACGCGCGGCACAGCCACGATCCCCGCGGCTGACACTGGTCCAGGGGTTCGCAACACATCGGTCCGGGAGCGCGGTCAAGCGCATCACCCGCGCCGACGCACCCGTATCCGGCACGCCCTGGCGGCGGTCACCGCCGCCGTACGAACGGTCGGCGCGCATCCACAGGGGCGGCACCACCGAATCCCCTGTCCCCGCGGCATCCGCGCGGACGGACCGGTGCGGCCCCGCACACCCATCCCCGTCTTCCTCTGCTCTCTCCTCAAGGACCCTCGTGTACATCGCCGCTGTCATCCTCAGTGTTCTCCTCGCCCTTGTCTCCCTTGCGGCGGGCGCCCCGAAGGCGCAGCTCAAGGGCGACGTCCCGGACGGTCTCGTCGCGAAGGGGCTCAGCTCCGCGCTGGTCCGTCTCATCGGCCTCGCCGAGGTGGCGGCGGCGGCCGGGCTCGTGGCGGGCATCTGGTGGCAGCCGCTGGGCATCGCGGCCGCCGTCGGGTTGGCCGTCCTGTTCCTCGGTGCCATCGGTTTCCACGTGAAGTGGGGCGACTACGGTGACACCGCCTCCCGCTCCGCCGCCGTGGTCCCGGTCCTGTTCGTCATCGTCGCGGTGGCCACGGCCATCACGCTCGCCGCGTCCCAGTGACCGATCCGCTCAGCACGGGTGCCGGGTGCCCGCTGCCTCGGCGGCGGACACCCGCCGGTTCGGGCGGCCGGCCCGCGGTTCAGCGCGAACCCGGCTCCGCCGCGGGCGAGCGCCGCGCAGTGCCCGCCCGCCGGACAGTCCGCGCCGCCCAACCCGTCCACGTCGGCGAAGTCCGGCAGTAAATCAGACAACTGCGTAGACATGTGGCCGGCCGCACCGCCTCGCGGACACGGCCGTAGGGACGTTGCGCTCCTCGACCACATGCGCGGCAGCCCGCATTCTCGCGGTACCGGTCGGAGGCCGTCTCGGCCCTATCGGTCGCCTATCCGCCGGAGTCCGCCGACGCCCATGCGCTCGTCGGCCGCAGGGCACCCGATCTGCGCTTCTGGTCTCGATCCTTCGTGAGGGTCCGCCGACGGAGTCGGCGGACCCTCACGCTTGCCGGAGCTGATGGTGGGCAGGCCGGTGGCCCGGCTGTCGCGTAGGGCGGGCGCCGGGTTCCACCGCCCGGGGCGGGTGATGTTGTCGTCGGTACGGTGGACGTTCCTGCTCAGCCGGGGTTTGGCAGGAGCGCGAGTCGTAGCGGAAGTGGCTCTGGGGGAAGCACATCGGAGTCCGCATCGCCCGCAAAGGCGTCGAGTCCAGCGATCGGCTGGGGCGCCGCAGGTGGGTCATCGAACGCACCATGTCCTGGCTGACCGGCTACCGCCGACTCAACCACCGCTACGAACGCCACCCCGCAACTACCTGGCCTTCCTCGACCTCGCCGCCGCCCTCCGCTGCTCCAAACGACTCCTTCGACTCACACATAGGACACGGTCTTGGGCTCGCGCCGTGCCGATCGCGGAGCACGAGAGCGCCTACTACGCCCCGCGGCACACCGTCCTGCATGTGTGAGCCGCCGCACTGACGACCTTCCTCCGTACCTCGGGAGAACGCGGTCCTCGCCCCGCGAGTAGGGGGTATCGGCAGGGCGTTCCACGACGAGGTACTCGGTGAAACGGTTGTGCCATACCCGGTCGCTCGCGAAAGGTGAATGGTCATGAATGACTACCGCGTTGGACTCTTGGTGCCGAGCTCCAACACGACGATGGAGACGGAGGTCCCCGAAGTACTGCGACGGGTCTCGGCAGTGACCGGCGACCGGTTCACCTTCCATTCCAGCCGGATGCGGATGAAGACGGTCAGCGCGGAAGAGCTCGCCGCGATGAACGCGGACGCCGACCGCGCGGTGGTCGAACTGGCCGACGCCTCGGTGGACGTGATGGCCTACGCCTGCCTGGTCGCCATCATGTCCCAAGGCCGTGGGGCGCACCGAGACATCGAGAAGCGGCTCACCCACACATCGGCGGACGTGGGTTCGCCCGTGGACGTGGTGTCGAGCGCGGGGGCTCTCATCGCCGGCCTGCACCGACTCGGCGCCCGCAAGGTCTCGATCGTGACCCCGTACCTCAAGCCGCTCACCGCCCTCGTGGTTGACTACATCGAGGGCGAAGGCATCGAGGTCCAGGACGCGATCAGCCTGGAAGTGGACGACAACCTCGCCGTCGGGCGTCTCGACCCGGAACGGCTGCCCCACATCGTGCGTCGACTTGACACGCGCGGGGCCGACGCGGTGGTGCTGAGCGCGTGCGTGCAGATGCCGTCCCTGGAGGCGATTCCCGCGGCGGAAGCCGTCGTCGACCTGCCGGTCGTCACCGCTGCGACCGCCACGTCGTGGCAGTTGCTGTCCTCACTCAACGCCTATGCCCCGGTTCCCGATTCGGGCGCGCTGTTCCGAGGCTGACGTCAGGGACCCGCCTCCACGCACGGAGGCCCGCCCGACATCGGCATACTGCAAGACGAGGCACGGAAGAACTACGCCACCGCGCAACGGCATCACGCGCGGGGACCTCCTCCTCTACCACGCCGTGCTGTCGGCACCGCCAGATGCACATCCGTTGACCCGGCCCCGTTCTGGGGGGGGGTCTGTCCATACCACCCGAAAGATCAACCATGTCTACAGCAGTTTTGCTTGAACTCGTGATCCGCGAAGACGCCGGAGACGTCACGGCTGTCATTCAGCGGCTGCTGGCACAGACAGCCGACTTCCCCGGCTGCCTGGGACTCGAAGTCATCATCGACGACGCGGACAGGCAGCGGTACATCGTGATCGAGCGATGGGAGACCGCAGCCGCGCACGACGCCTACGCCGCATGGCGGGCCACCCCCGAAGGCGCGCCCAGCGAGCTGGGAGCCTTCCTCGCCGCGCCCCCGGCACAGCGCGTTTTCAGTACCTCCGTCGCCCTCTGACCGCAGAACGCCGGGGCCGGACGACAGGCTGATCCCGCAGTTCGATGGAGCCGGCGGAGGTGGGCCGGCCGCGGCGGGGGAGTGCTCGGAGGAGATCCGTGTGGCGGTCGCCATCCTGCCCGACATGGGTGCGTGGCCGCACTGCGGTGTGCCTGACTCTGTCGGAGATCTTGGTTGCCGTGCTCTTCGGTCCAGGGCGTCCTCTTCGCGCCGATACCTCGCATCACCACCGCTGGCCGAGCCCTTCGGCGAAGGGTCACCGTGACAGGGCGGTTGCAGGTTCCGGGATCGCGTAGATCGTCCGTGCTCAGCAGGAGTTGACGTGGCAACAGCACAGGCACGAGACCGGTGATCGTCAGCGTGTCTACGCCGGCTGATCACACGAGGTCCCGTGCCTGCCGGTCCCATCCTCCGCGATCCCTGCCGCCCTGGCGAAACTGGGCCCCCTCCACCCGCACGACACCGGCCGCCTGCGCGCCCACCTCCAGCGCGTGCCGGATGCGTGCGTGGGCACTGGGGAAGTGAAAATTCGAGCCACCATGTCAGAGATGTGGTGTTCGCCGAGGACGCCTCCACCGTCCACACCGGCAGCGCGCCGCGGGCGATGGCCGTATTTGCGGAATCTGGCCATCGGCCGGCTGCGGCTGCTGGGAGCGGACAACATCGCCGAGACCACCCGAGCTATCCGGGACACACCCGAACACGCCCTCTGGATCTGGGGGCATCACCGGCAGCCCACTCCTACCGGGAACTTGAAGCCCCCCTGCACGCGGCAGAGCTGCACAAAGACAAGGTGGGCACCTACTGGGGGACCCCCTCTCAGACGGAGTTCGTGCAGTGCCAGAGCGCCGCGGACGACAACAACAAGCGCGTATACGCAACCACGCGCCCCACCGGTCCAGAGTTCTTCTACTGCGCAGAAGGAGAGGGCTGCTCCACCAACCTGTGGTGGACGCACTACGGCTGACAGGCGGCCGCGCCAAGGGGTGCACGCAGTGAGGGTGCGGCCCCTGACGTCGCGTCATTCGACTGGAGATGGAGCGCGATGTCCTCGAACAATGCATGGGTGCGCAACGAGGTTCCGTGTGCCCGAGTGGTGGTGCAAGACCGCCACCGCTGGGCCGTCGCGGCGGTTCGCCGGAACTGGGGGCAGTCCGATCAGCCGGTGTCCGGCCAACTCGTCGCCGGCAACCGGCCTGCCGCCGGAAACGGGCCGTCCGACGGGGTCATCTGCCCGAGCCCTCGCACGCCGAGGGGACGGGAGACGACCTCCCGTGAAGGCGGCACGCATGCGCACCCGCACCCTGGGATGACGGCGCATGAAGCTGCGGATCATCGAGGTGAAAGGTTCGACGGCGGGGGGCGGCATCGCGTCGTTGTCGGGCCTGCCAGTCCCCAGTTCCCGCACCGCGTCGACGCCGGCCCGCGCCCTCTGCATGCTGCGCACCGCCGCGCGAGCGGGGCTCGATCAGCGCAGGCCCCCTCCGTGAGTACCACCCGCTCGCCGATGCGGTGGAACAGGGTGGCCCTCAGATCGTGCTCCAGCGACCGCGCCGTCTACGACAGCGCCGGTTGCTGCGGGACGTACGGCGCCGAGGCCGCCCGGTTCAAGCCGCCGTGGTCCATGATGGCGAGGAAGTGGTCAAGCTGCCGGATGTCCGTCGGTGGCCCCGATCTGCTTCACCCCAATCAAGAGCGAGACGCCGATCCGTGATAGCTCCGGACGCGTACCGTGGTGTCCACTGCGCCGCCGAGATCGCGGCGCGCAGCTCGGCCTCCGTGGCCTGGGGTGCGACGTGGTCCTCGACCACGGCCTTGGCCACGGCAAGCGCGATCTCCCGGGCCGCGTCCCGCATGCCCACCAGCGGGGGCAGTAGCGGGGTCGCTCCGTCTGAGCCGGCTTGCAGCGCGCACTCCGCCACGGCCCCTGCCGCCGCCACCATCATTCGGCCGGTGACCCGGGTGGCCCGGCCGGCGTCACGGCCAGCCCGATGGCGGGGAAGACGTAGACGTTGTTGGCCTGAGCGACCGGCACTTCGCGTCCGTCCACCTTCAGCGGCGGGAACGGCGAGCCGGTGGCGACCAGTGCCCGGCCGCCGGTCCATCGGGCGAGGTCGGCGGGGTCGGCCTCGGCGTGCGAGGTCGGGTTGGACAGCGGAAGGATCACAGGCCGGTCGCAGACGTCGGCCATCGTTCGCACCACCTGTTCGGTGAACGCGCCATGCGACGTGGACAGCCCGATCAGCACCGTCGGCCTCACCGCACCGACGACCCGCGCCAGATCCGGTGCACCCGCGCCCCAGTGCCGTACCTCCGTGTCGTCGCGCCCGTAGATGCGCTGCTCGGGCGTGAGTTCACTGCGGGATCGCACCAGCAGGCCGTCGATATCGACGAACCAGAAGCGGTCGGCCGCCTGCTGCTGGGTGAGGCCTTCATCCACGAGTGCGGTGGAGATCATGTCGGCAACCCCGATCGCCGCCGATCCGGCACCCAGGACCACGATGCGGTGGTCGGTCTTCAAGCAGCCCGCGTGGTCGCGTCCCGAAATCGGAGAGTCGTAGCCAAGCTCTCCGGCGAGCCATCCGGCCGTAGCGTCACGGTCGGCGAGTTGGTCGACCAGTCCGGTTGGTCGGTCCAAGCGCGTACTGGATATCGAACACGACAACAGTCTAGTATCACGGGATCATTTACTATTTTCCGTTAGACGACTCGCTACAAAGAGACCCGAGGCAGACTTCCCATGACCGTCCACCTCAACGCGACCCCCATCACCCCCGGAACACGCATTCTGGGCGTTGGCCACTACCGCCCGGCGAACACGGTCACCAACCTCGATCTCATCGACCGTGGTGTCGACACCAGCGATGAATGGATTCGCACCCGCGTCGGCATCACCGAGCGACACTGGGCCGACCCCGACGAGACGGTCATCGACATGGCCGAGCGCGCCAGCGGCAAAGCCCTGGCCGACAGCGGAGTCGAGGCACGTGACATCGATCTGGTGCTCGTCGTGACCTCCACGCTCCCCTCCCCGGTCCCGGCGGCCGCACCCGAACTGGCCCACCGGCTCGGCGCCCTTGCGCCCGGCGCTTTCGATATCGGTTCAGGCTGCTCCGGCTTCGTCTATGGTCTTGGTGTCGCCAGCGCTGCGGTCCAGACAGGGCAGGCCCGCCACGTGTTGGTCGTCGCGTCTGAACGCTTCTCCGGGTGGCTGGATATGAACGACAGGAAGACCTCTGTCATCCTCGGTGACGGTGCCGCCGCCGCCGTTGTCGGCCCTGCCGATCACGTCGGCATCGGCCCCGTGGTCTGGGGAAGTTCCGGCGACCTTCACGACGCGGTGACCATCGACGAGCACACCCGCTACTTCCGACAAGAAGGACAGACCGTCTACCGCTGGGTCACCACTCAGATGGCGCCCGTTGCCACAGCCGCCATCGAGCGGGCAGGGCTTCTCCCTGAGGACATCGCTGTCTTCGTACCTCATCAGGCCAATCTGCGCATCATCGATACGCTGGCCACCCGCATAGGTCTGCCCAACGCAGTGATCGCGCGAGATATCGTCACCTCCGGCAACACCTCCGGCACCACGATCCCTCTCGCCATGTCGCGGATGAAGGAAGCCGGCGACATCCCCTCCGGTGCACCCGCCCTGCTACTGGGATTCGGGTCCGGACTGGCCTACGCCGCACAGGTGGTCCTCGCTCCGTAGGCAGCGAACGGGACTGCCGAACCGATCAGTGGGCAGGGTGCGAGTGATACGCCGTCCGCACCCTGCCCTACCCGTGGATATCCGCGAAACGGCTATGCCGCGTCAAGGTTCTCTGGGTCTGGGCACCGAGCCGCGGCATGCGAGGGGATGCGCTCGAAGCTGAAGCGGCTGGTGGAGCGCGGGATCCTGGCCGAGCCTTCATCCGGGCTGTTCAAGGTCGACGGCAGGAAGCAGGGGTGGTGAGCGTCGTGGGGGCTGGCCCAAGACGCGCTCGCGGAGTGTGAGGACGCTTTCGCCGGCTCGGCGGGTCTGTTCGCCTCGGCGTGTACGGAGTTGGCGGCCCCGGAAGCTGCGGTGATGACGCACGCGCAGTCGGAGGACCTGCTGGGTGCGTGGATGCGCGAAGTCATCCGGCAGTTGTTCCGGGACCACCTGACGCTACGGGCCACGGACGAAGTGCGCCGTGAGGAGGTCGTGGACGCTGCCGGTGCCGAGCGCTCCCGGATCGAGCGTGGCCGGCACCGGATGCCGGACACGGTGTTCGGCAAGGTCACCGTGGTCCGGATCGCCCAGTACTGCAACGGTTTTTGGTGTGACGGTGGTTTGGGTTCTGGTGGGGTGTGGCCTCGTCGTTTGTAGTGACAGATGCGGGCTTGGTGCTGGCGTCGGCGGCACCGGGTGGACCAGTGCAGGACGTGGAAGACGGCTGGTCGGGGCCCTGGAGCGAGGCGGGTGATCAGGCGTCTGAGTTCCGGCAGGCTCAAAGAGGACGAGGCCGGAGGATCCGTTTCTGCTTTCCCGGCCTCGAGTTCGGCGGCCCTCAGGACGGTCAGGCAGGCGTGGGCGGCCATGGCGAGGGTGATGTGCCGGTGCCAGCCCGGGTAGCGGCGGACCTGGTAGTCGTTCAGACCACACTCCTGTTGGCGCTCTGGAAACACTCCTCGATCGCCCACCGGGCTCCGGCCACCTGAACGAGATCGTCGAGGGTGCCCTCGGCGGGTGCGTAGGCGATGTAGTAGGCGATCTCCCCGGGACGGGTGAGGCTGCGGCGGGCCAGGGCCCAGTGCCGGCGGTCTTCCCGGTGCCAGGGACGGACTTCGGCCCGGGCCCAGTCATAGACCCGTAGACCGTGGGCCCCGGCCCCGCACGAACGGCGTTTCGCCGCTTCGACGGGGCCCGCGCCTGCCGCCTGGCCGTCTTCCGCTGGACCACGCGCTACAACACCCGCCGACGGCACTCGGCGAGCGGACAGCAGGCGCCGATCGCCTACGAGCGACAGTCAGCTACCCTGACACTCGCCGCATAACGACACGAACAGGTGTCCACTCTTCGGGGGCAAGGCCCGAGGATGTTGAGAATCATGATGGTGTCGTGGGCGATGCGGGGAGCTCACCCTCACCCCAACGGACCGTCAACCGCACACTCGCCCAGGCCGGAGCTCCCGTCGAACGCGGTATGGCACGGCTGAAGTCCTGACAGATCTTCCGCAGATCCCACATCAGCCCCAACCGCAGAGCGTCATCGCCAAAACCGTCCTCACCCTGGAGAGACGATGCTGAAAATGCTCACGGGCCGACGAGAATGCTGGGCGCTCGGAACGTGCTGCGCAGGTAGTCAGCCGCATTGACCAGGTCGGCGATGTTGGAGCTGAAGTCGGCTGTTGCCGAAGTCGCCGCCGGACCCGCGTCGAGGCGAGCCTCGACCAGCGCTGCCTTGTGGGAGCCATGTGTGTCAGGTCGTCGGGAGGCCGGGTCGCGCGGCCGGCCCGGTCGGTGGCTTGCAGGCGGCATGTTCCGCGGCCTGCGCCGCGCTGGCGAAGTGTGACCACACCACCTTGCCTGTGGGGGATGGATCGACGCCCCAGTCGTCCGAGAGGAGTTGAACGATGAGCATTCCCCGTCCTTCCGTCGCGTCGGTGTCCTGGTGGTCCGCCAGTACTGGTCCCGTATCGCGGGCCTGGTCGTGAACCTCCAGACGGACACATCCGTGCTGGTCGGTGGAAACCCGGACGACGAAAGGGTTGCCGCTGCCGCCGGTGTGCAGAATGGCGTTGCTGGCCAGCTCGGAGACACAGCTGCGGATGTCGTCGCATCGCGGGGTGTCTACGTGGCAGCCAATGGCGGAGGTGACGAACCCTCGCGCATGGCCGACGGATTGCGGTATCGGATCGAAGGTGCGCTGCAGGTGGTACATGTCCGGTCCTGGGCGGTTGCTGAAAATGCTCTGCTGTGGGGGACCGGCCGGGGGCTTACTTGTCGGCCGGTCAGCGGGTGGCGCGCAGCCTGTGCGTGTCAGGAGGTGGCGCGGGCGAGGAAGCCGCGGATGTGGCCCGCGATCTCCTCCAAGTGGCTCTCCAGGGCGAAGTGTCCGGACTCCAGGAGGTGGATCTCGGCGTCGGGCAGGTCGCGCTGGAAGGCGCGTGCTCCGTCGGGGCCGAAGATTTCGTCGTTGGCCCCCCATACGGCCAGCAGCGGCACCTGGCTGTCGCGGAAGTACTGCTGCAGCTGGGGGTAGAGGGCGACGTTGGTCGGATAGTCGCGGAACAGTGCGAGCTGGATGGCGTCGTTGCCCGTGCGGTCGAGCAGCGCCTGGTCGATGGTCCAGTTGTCCGGGCTGACAAGGCTCGGATCCGCGACCCCGTTGAGGTACTGCCAGCGGGTCATTTCGAGGGACAGGGCTCCACGGACGGGGGCTTCGGTCTCGGGTGTCGGGTTCTCGGTGTAGGCGAACAGCCCGTCCCAGAATTCCTTGACGAACCCGTCGGTGTAGGCGTTGCCGTTCTGCGTGACGATCGCGGTGATGCTTTGCGGAGACCGCGTGGCGAGCCGCCAGGCGACGGGCGCTCCGTAGTCCTGCACGTAGACCGCGAACTGGTCGACACCGAGCTGCTCAAGCAAGCCGGCGGTCACGTCGGTGAGGGCGGCGAAGGTGTAGTCGAACTCGTCGATCGTCGGCATGGCCGATTGTCCGAAGCCGATCATGTCGGGCGCGATGACGCGGTAGGCGTCGGCGAGTGCCGGGATCAGGTTCCGGAACATGTGCGAGCTCGTGGGGAAGCCGTGAAGCAGCACAAGCGCCGGCGCTTGCGGGTCTCCGGCCTCCCGGTAGAAGACATCCATGCCGTTGACGGTGGCGGTGCGGTGATGCACAACGCTGCTCATGTCGACCTCCATGTTTTCTTTGCGTAGTTAGAAGCAGTCCAACACGCAATGACTAACCTGTCAAGGGATTTTTAGTGGTTAGTGCTGGTGTCCGGCCCTCGCAGTACCCGGCCCTTCGCGGATGACCCGGCCCCTTGGGCAGGTCGTCGGTCTGCAGGGGGTGTGGATTCCGCCCGGAGGCCCGTGCCCGGTACGGCGGCCGGAGCCGGTGGGCTCGGTGGCGGCCCGTAATCCGCCGAGCCCCCACGCATCCCTGCGGGCCGAGCAGGGAGGGGGCGAACAGTCGGCAGATCCGCCAGAACCCGGGACAGGGGACGGTGTCCGCGGCATGCGGCCGACGCGGCCCCTCGGTGCCTCCCCGGCCGGTGGCTCCCTCTGGGCGTCGCAGACCGGCGAAGAGGCAACGGAAGGCATGCGCGGCCGCAGCGGGGCGGATTCGCGAGCCGAGGCGACGGCCTTCCCTCAGGAGATCTGCATCGCCGCCCTCGCCGTTGCCGGGCGGCCGGTGCGAACCTGTGCACTGCCCGGCCATGATCGGGTCCGGCTATGCGGCTGCCTGCCCCCTCACGCCTGCGGCTGCACTATTTGTGCCCTCGGCCGCTTCGCCGGCCGGGAACGTGCTGCACGGTACGGCGAGTGCAGCCTGACGCGGAATCGCGCGGGAGTGCGCCGACGCCCCCTCGGCTCGGACCCTGGGAGACGCCGGAGCGGCGAGGTGATGTGCGTGCCCGTGCCTCTGCGATCGCATCGGACAGCGTCGCCGCGACTCGTACGCCGCAGGCTGGCGTTCGACCAGATCAGCGCCCCCGGCACGGCGAGGACGGTGACGACGGCGCCGCTCGAGGGCCCGTGCAGGACCGCGCGCACCCTGTCCGCCGCCGGAATCTGCCTCGCGGACCGGTACTCGGACTCGGGCCTCGACCCCCGGGGACGGGGGCTGCCCCGGGGGTGCCGTGTATGCGCACGGGGGTGCTGCTGTCTGCATGCAACTCCGCCTGCCTGTAGCCGATGGACGCGAGTGGCGCACGGAGGGTGAGCGGCTGATGGGGGCTGGGGCGAGAGCGTGGTGTCCCGCCCACTCGCACCTTAACCCGTATAATGAGGAGTGATGGTTAGATTAGGCAACAAAGTCAGGTAACCCGTCGACAGTGGAAAAGGGGTTAGGGGCCGGTCGTGGTGATAGACAGGAATCAAGAAGACCTGCTGCTGGAGCTACTCAACACGACCCCCGTGGTCGCGGGCTCGACACGCGATGCTCTCGGCACTCCTTCCGAGGGCCGAGCATGGGCGCGCCAGCATGGGGGGAGCGGGGCGAGTGACGAACTCAGCTGCCTCATCGCCGCACGCGACGCCCTTCAAGACGTCGTGAGAGGGGAGCGCGAACCGGCGTGCCTGGGTGAGTTCCTCAAGGGAGTCAACAGCATTCCCGACATCGCGGACGGGAAGCTCGAATGGTCCCTTCAGGTACCCGCCACGCGCCGCATGGCAGTTGAGTCGGTGCTGACCTGGGCCAGCCTGCAGGAGACCAAGCCGGGACGGCTCAGGCCCTGCGCAAACCCGCAGTGCCAACGCTTCCTTCTCGACCGAAGCAAGCCCAACAGTGCCCGATGGTGCTCCATGGCCGAATGCGGTAACCGGATGAAGGCCCGGCGCCACTATCAGCGTGCCAAGGAAGCCCGGAACTCCTAGGCCTGTCTGACAAATGATCTTGGCTGGGTTCGCGGAGCCAGAGAACGAGTGCTGCGAGGTGGAGTCCGGCCTGGTAGCGGGCCGCGAGTTTGTCGAAGCGGGTCGCGATGGCCCGGAACTGTTTGAGCCGGTTGAAGCAGCGTTCGACGATGTTGCGGGCCTTGTAGAGGTCACGGTCGAAGGCCGGCGGTCTGCCGCGGGCCCGGCCGCGCCGCATCCGGTCGGCCCTCTGATCAGCCCTTTCCGGGATCACCGCCCGGATGCCCCGGCGCCGCAGGGCGTCTGGCGGATCGCCCGTGACGAATACGCCTTGTCGGCGATGACCGCGTCGGGTCTGCGACGCGGCCGCCCGACGCCGGTCCGGGGCACTCTCACCGCGTCCAGGACCGCGTCGAAGGCGGTGGAGTCGTTGACGTTGCCCGGCGGGACGACGACGGCCAGGGGCAGGCCCCGGCCGTCGCAGGCGAGGTGACCTTGGTGGCCGGCCCGCCGCGGGACCGACCGAGCGCCTGACCAGCCGCCGCGCGTTCCGGATCTTCCAGTTCGTCCCCCGCCGACGCCCCTTTTGCGGGCGCCGACGGCGTGCTGGTGGGCCCGGTTGATCGTGGAGTCGACCGAGGCCGTCCATTCCACGGCCCCAACAGCGTCGTCGCGGACCCGGACCTCCTCGAGCAGGCGGGCCCAGGTCCCGTCCGCCTCCCAGCGGGCGAACCGCTCATAGACCGTCCGCCACGGCCCGAAGCGCTCTGGCAGATCACGCTACGGAGCACCCGTCCGCAACCGCCACAACACCCCGTTGATCACCTGCCGGTGATTCCGCCACGGACGACCCCGCCCGTCAACACCCGGCAACGGGCATAGCGGGTGGCCCGGTCGACCAGCGTGCCGATTGCGGATCTCTGGCCTTTGCCGACGATCAGATCGCCCTCCCAGTGCCCGGCCCGCCCGCGGTCCTCGGCCTCGCGGGGGCGGGTGTGGACCGGCCGCATGTTCGGGATGGCGTTCTTGGTGGGTATGCCTCGGCGCTGCTTCTTCCGACGGGTCCTCCGCGTGCGCAGGCGGGCGGTGCGTTTGTCGAGGAGTCCGTTGCAGAGGGCGCGGTAGATGGTCTCCGGGCAGGCATTCATGTCAGGCCGGCCAGGGCTGCTGCGCGCGAGGTGACGGGTGAGCTGCTGTGGTGACCAGCGCTCCTTGAGGTCCTGGTTGTGTGACCACTACGGGTTGTAGCGGTCGTCGGGTCCCCGGCCGCGAGAGATCTCCCGGTAGACAGTCGAGCGGTGCTTGTCGATGTCCTCGGCGATCTGCACGGCCGTTCGGCCGGCGAGCAGCCCTTCGGCAATCACGATGCGGTCGTCCTGGGTGAGGTAGCGGTCGTCGATGGACTTGGCGGGCAGGAGCGTGCGTCGGCCTGCACCTCGCCGGTGGTCTGCCCTTCGCGGCCAGCGAGATGACCATCTCGTCGACCCCGGGCAGGCGCTTCTGCCGCTTCTTGACGATCTTCGGCTCGAAGGAGCCGTGGCGGTCGCGGGGCACGACGATCTCCACCGGGCCGACATCGGGCAGGACCGTCTTGGAGAGTTCGCCGTTGCGGGAGTTGCCGCCGTTCCTGCCCGCCGCATCGTGCTTGTCATAGCCGAGATGGTCGGTGATCTCGCCCTCCAAGGCTGACTCCAGCAGTCGCTTGGCGCTCGCCCGTCCGAAGGAGGCCGACGTCGTGCGTGAGCGCACCACGCAGCGCACCGAATCTCTCCCCCCATGTCCTGGCCGTGGTGGGCGACCTGACCCGGCTGGAACTGGACTGAGGCCGTCCGTGCCGTGCTGGAAGAAGTGGCCCGCAGAGCGTGCCCACTGGTTGCGGAGCGTGTTGTATGCGCGGCTGTGGCGGTCGGCGATTTCGGGGAGAGTCTCACTCTGGGTGGTGTCCACCACGGTGGCCGGGCTCTTGCGGCTGGATGGGACCGGCGGGTTTTCGCGAGCGCCCCTCTGGGGCGTCTGGGCTTCCGCTCGGGCCTGCCGACACACAAAATTGATGTGCTTCATCACACTCACCAATTTGAGCTACAGTTCAAGAATGGTGTTAGCGTGTAGCCATGGCAAGGCCCAAGCAGTTCGATCCGGATGTTGCCGTCGAGCAGGCCATGGAGGTGTTCTGGCGGAAGGGATACGCCGCCACCACCCCGCAGAACCTCGCGGATGCAGTCGGCATCGGCATGGGGAGCCTCTACAACGCGTTCGGGAGCAAGCGTGCGCTGTTCGAACAGGCGCTGAGCCGTTATGTCGACGTCCGGCTTCGCGCCCTGTCGGAGCTGCTGGAGGAGCCCACCCCGGTCAAGGAGCGCCTCCGCAAGGCGCTGGTGTTCATGGCCGAGGAGGGTGCCCGAGGCTGCATGGTCGTTAATACCGCGGGCGAACTCGCGGGAACCGACGAGGAGGCGGTCCGCGTGGTCCGCCGCGACTTCGACCTGGTCGAGAGTGTCTTCCAGGCGTTGATCGAGGAAGGCCAGCGGGCGGGAGAGATCGCTCCGGAACGTGACCCCGTACCCCTGGGCAGCATGCTCCTGAGCATCATGGTGGGGCTGCGGCTCCTGGCGCGCGTCACCGAGGAGCCGGGTCGGCTTCGCCGGGTGATTGACGCGACGGTCGACTCCCTTTAGCTCACACCCCGGACGTCTAGCTCACACCCCGGACGTCGCAACTGGCGGAGTTTTTTATGGTCAAGTTTTGTAGCCGCAGTTCAAGAATCGGGGAAATGGGGGATCTCAACCTCACCTCCGAGGCGGCGGTCGTCGCCGGAAGGGTCGGCGCCGGTTCGCGGCCGGCGCCGGGGTTCCTCCGGCAGATACCCGGCCCCCACGAGGGGGAGGCGTCGTACTTCAGCCTGGTCACCCCCGAGAAGGCCATCGCGGACGCGGTTGTGGGCCTACGAAGAGCCCTACGAGCCCGTGGAAGCGATCGCAGGCCACGTCTCGACACCTCACCCGACAGCCCCGATCCCCTGCTGGCGGGCGGATTCGTCTTCGGTATGCTCGCCCAGCACGAACAGCAGCACGACGAGACGATGCTCGCCACCTTCAACTGCGCCGGGGCGAACCCGTCCTGCACGCGCCCGCGCCGCCCCCCGGCGCCCGCCGACGCGGCCCGGCTGCCCCGCGAGGTGCTGGTCCCCGGCGGCCCGTTCACCATGGGCACCAGCACCGAGCCCTGTGCTCGACAACGAACGCCCGCACCACCGGGTGGACGTCCCCGCGTTCTGGCTGGACACCGTGCCCGTCACCAACGCCGCCTACCAGGAGTTCGTCGCGGCCGGCGGCTACCACGACCCCCGGTGGTGGACGCCCGAGGGATGGCGGCACATCCAGGAGACGGGCATCGCGGCGCCGTTGTTCTGGCACCGGGAGCACGGGCAGTGGCTGCGCCGCCGGTTCGGTGTGACCGAGGAGGTCCCGGCCCGCGAGCCCGTACTGCACGTGTGCTGGTACGAGGCCGACGCATACGCCCGCTGGGCGGGACGGCGGCTGCCGACCGAGGCGGAGTGGGAGAAGGCCGCCCGGCACGACCCCACCACGGGTCGCTCCCGCCGCTACCCCTGGGGCGACGTGGAGCCCGGCCCCCAGCACGCCAACCTCGGCCAGCGCCACCTCCAGCTGGCACCGGTCGGCAGCTATCCCGCCGGCGCCGCACCCAGCGGCGCCCGGCAACTGATCGGCGACGTCTGGGAGTGGACGTCCTCGGACTTCGATCCCTACCCCGGCTTCACCACCTTCCCCTACAAGGAGTACTCCGAGGTCTTCTTCGGCCCCGGCTACAAGGTTCTGCGCGGCGGCGCCTTCTCCGTCGATCCGGTCGCCGCCCGGGGCACCTTCCGCAACTGGGACTACCCGATCCGGCCACCCGCTTCGCCCTCGTCATGGCGGTCCCGAACTGACACGCGATCCGCTTACCGCTCCAGGCGCTCGATCGCGGCTCCTTGAAATACGGCAGTCGCGGCCGGCACACAAAGACACCGCACGACCCCTCAAAACCGCCCGCTCGCGTAAGCCAGAAGCTGGAAAGGACAACAACATGTCAACGAACCTCTCTGATTCCCGGTACCCATGGCACCACGGCGAGGTAACGATGCAGCGGCTTCTCGGGGTGCCGTACTTCGATAATCCCACGACGCGCGGCCTGCCGATGGAGTACGGACTCTGGATGGCACAGAGCCCCCTTTTCGCGCTGGGAACAGTCGACGAAAAGGGCCATCTCTGGACAACCATTCTCGGCGGCCAGCCAGGAACAACCAGGCCGATCGCGGCCGGAGTGCTGGCACTGAGCTCCCTCGCTCATCTGGAACGTCGACCGGAGGAGGGCAACGGGGAGCGAATTGGATTCGACCCCGTACTGGAGGCGCTGTTCTCCGACAAGGGCAGCCGTATCTCCGAAGCTGATGACGGGAAAAGAGAAGCGAGTGGGGACGGACCTTCCCACGACGCAAGAGTCGTCAATCATGGAGGGGGCGGAAAGCAGGTCTCCGGTTTGGCGATCAACTTGGAGACCAGGTCACGAGTCAAGCTCGCCGGAAGAATGCTCGGTGGTGCGGTCCTGGCAAGGCAGCCGGAAGAAAATGCGGCTGCCGTCGGAGACGAGGGACCGGTGAACGTACAGATGGCTGTCGCCGTCGATGAAACACTGGGCAACTGCCCGAAGTACCTGAACAGGAAAATCGTATGGCCCCATGAAGCATCTCCCACCCTGGTGAGTGATGTGCTCCCGTTGCCGCCCGAGGCCGTGGCACTCATCGGCAAATCCGATATTTTCCTCATCACCAGCAGGCACGGCACCGAGACCATGGACACCAATGTCCGCGGTGGGGCACCCGGGTTCGTGCGGGTCTTCAGCAACTCCGGCGCAGACGATGTCAGCCTGGTCTACCCTGAGTATTCGGGGAACCAGCTCTATCAGACGCTGGGAAATCTGAAGTCCGACCCGACCGTGGGAATTACTTTTCCCGATTTCGAAACCGGCGACATTCTCTATGTCACGGGACGGGCAGAGATTTTGATCGGCGCAGATGCCGCGTCGGTGCTGCCGCACAGCAAGCTCGCTGTCCGGGTGAAGGTGGAAGCGGCCCGCTTCGTGAGGGACGGGCTGCCGTTCCGTGGGCGACTGCTGGACCAGTCTCCCTACAACCCGCCGGTTCGCAAGCTGACTCGCGAAATCAACGGATCGGACTCCGGTTTTATCAAGACCGATGCGGACGGAAAGGCGACGAGTGTAGCCACCGCGACACTGATTCGCAAATCCGCTGTCACACCGACGATATCGCGGTACACCTTCCGTCTCGCTCCGGACCCGTCTTCCTCCAGGTCGAGCGATGAATTCTCGAACCTCAAGCCGTGGCGTGCGGGACAGCATGTCCTGTTGGATTTCTCCGCCAAGCTTGATCGCGGATACTCGCACATGCGCGAGCACGACCCCCGATCGCTCAACGATGACTACATCAGGTCCTTCACCATTACGAGCCCGCCCGCTCCTCTCACAGGGCACACCGCAGAAACGGAGCAGCCGGAGTCGTTGACCGGTGCCGAGTTCGAAATCACGGTCCGTAAGCAGGGTCCGGTCACGAATCTCCTCGCCGGGTGGAACCCCGGTTCATCGCTTGAGGCCGCTGTTCTGGGCTTCGGGGGCGAAGAGGACATGAGATTCGCCGATACCACAGCCGAAGCCGACGCGGACGACGACACCGTTGTGGTGGCTGCCGGTGTAGGAATCACGCCTCTCATGGCGCAGGCGCAACCGGCACTGGAATCCGGCCGGAGACTGAAGGTCCTCTGGAGCTTGAGAGCGGATGACCTGCCTCTTGCCGTCGATGTCCTGGGCCGACTCGACGGGCTGGGAACGACGACCAAGCTGTTCGTGACCGGCGCGGTCGATGCCGGACAGGACGCAGAGATCGAAAATCTCCGGCGGCTTGGTGCTCAAGTACACACCCGGAGAATCGAGAAAGCCGACGTCCTGGCCGAAGGAGTGGCGGGACGGCGACGGTTCTACGTATGCACCGGCCCCAGCCTGAGAAGGTCAGTACTGGAATGGACAGTTGGAGAGTACGTGAAGTTTGAGAGCTTCGATTACTAGTCGAACGCTGCGATGGGCGATTCGACAGCCCAGTACTCTTCTGACGCTTCTCCACTTCTATGTGCCTTCCGGAACATGTCTGCCGCCCAGTCGACAAGGGGACCGCGCTCTGCGTTAAGACCGTGTCCTATGTGGTGAGGCGGACGAGTAGCAGCAGAGGGCGGCGGCGAGGCCGAGGAAGGCCAGGTGGTTGCGGGGGTGGCGCTCGTAGCGGTGGTTGAGTCTGCGGTAGCCGGTGAGCCAGGACATGGTGCGTTCGATGACCCATCTGCGGCGGCCGAGCCGTTCGCTGGATTCGATGCCTTTGCGGGCGATCCGGACTGCGATGCGTTTGCCGCGTAACCATTTTCGCAGTTCAGGTATGTCGTAGGCCTTGTCGGCGTGGAGTTTGCGGGGCTTGTAGTGCCAGCCGCGGTCGGGGTCGTGTCTCGTTTGGAGACCGGCCACCATGGGCTTCAGTCCGAGGCTGTCGTGCGTGTTGGCTGCGGAGATGCCGACGACCAGGGGCAGTCCGTGTCCGTCCGACAGGACGTGCATCTTGGAACCCGCTTTGCCCCGGTCCACGGGGCTCGGGCCTGTGAGTTCGCCCCTTTTTTGGCCCGCACGTGCGCCGAGTCGAGGACCGTGCGGGTCAGGTCCAGCAGGCCGCACTCGTCGATCCTGTCGAGGACCGCCTCGTGCAACCGTCCCCAGACGCCGGCCCTGGACCAGATCATGAACCGGCGATGGGCGGTGGACTTGGAGATGCCGAAGCACGGCGGCAGTGCCCGCCAGGCGCAGCCGCTGACCAGCACGTAGACGATCGCGGCGAACAGCGTCTCGTCCGGCGTGTCCTGCGTCCCGCCGCCCTGCGACCGCACCTTCGACGGCGGGATCAGCGGCTTCGCGATCTCCCACAACCCGTCCGGAACAATCCAACTCCACGTACCCCGCCCCATGAACCATCCAACGAGCAACAGCCACATAGGACACGGTCTAATACTGCAACGGTGTTTTGCGTGACGGTTTGACGGCTGGCGCGTTGTGCCGGTCATGGGGTGGGAGATGGTGCGGGCGGATGCCCGGGAGTGGTCGGCGGGGCTGGCCGAGCTGCACGAGCGGTTCGTGCACCGGTTTTCAAGGGTGGAACCGCGTGAATCGTCGCTGGCGTATATGCGTGGGCTGGTTGCTCCGCTGGAGCGGAAGAACGGCTGGACCTTGGCGGAGGAGGCCGGACATGCCGGTCCGGACCGGATCCACCGGCTGCTGAACCGGATCGACTGGGATGCCGACGAGGTCCTGGACGATGTGCGGGACTACGTGGTCGAGCACCTCGGCGACCGAGAGGCGGTCCTGATCGTTGACGACACCGGCTTCCTGAAGAAGGGCACCCGGTCAGCCGGGGTCCAGCGGCAGTACTCCGGGACCGCGGGCCGGACGGAGAACTGTCAGATCGGCGTCTTCCTCGCCTATGCGTCCGCCCGCGGGCGGACGCTGATCGACCGCCGTTTGTATCTGCCCACCTCATGGACGGACGACCGCGACCGGTGCCGCCGGGCCGGCATCGCCGACGGCACCGGCTTCGCCACCAAGGTGGAAATGGGCAAGGCCATGGTCCGCCAGGCGATCGCCGACGGGATCCCGTTCCGGTGGGTCACCGCAGACGCCGCCTACGGATTCTCCAAGGGCTGGCGCCACGAGCTCGAGCAGGCCGACGTCTTCCACGTCATGGCCACCACCCGCCACGACACCGTCGTCACCCGCTGGGCCATCGACCACCCCGTCCACGATCTCTTCCCCGGCCTGGCCCGACAAAAGTGGAAACGCCGTTCCTGCGGCGATGGCGCCCACGGCCCACGGGTCTACGACTGGGCTCGTGTCGAGGTGCGTCCCTGGCACCGGCCCGACCGGCAGCACTGGGTCATCGCCCGCCGCAGCGTCCGCCGGCCCGAGGAGATCTCCTACTACATCGCCTACTGCCCGGCCGGCACCACCCTCGACGAGCTGATCCGCATCGCCGGCAGCCGGTGGGCGATCGAGGAATGCTTCCAGACCGCGAAACAGGAGTGCGGCCTGGACGACTACCAGGTCCGGCGCTACGAAGGCTGGCACCGCCACATCACCCTGGCCATCGCAGCCCACGCCTGCCTCACCGCACTGCGAGCCCGCGAACTCGACGCCGGGAAAGCAGAAACGGATCCTCCCAGCTCATACCCCTCAGCCTTCCCGAACTCAGGCGTCTGATCGGCCGGCTCACCCGCCCCCGACCGAGCATCGACCACGTCCTGCACTGGTCACATTGGCGCCGCAGACGACAACACCAAGCCCGCATCAGCCACTACAAACAACGCGGCCACAGACCACCGGAAACTGCCCCACCGTCACACAAAAGACCGTTGCAGTACTAATACTCCAGCAGCGGATCGTGTCCTGAGCTGGCGATTGTCGTTGTCCTGCCATGGAGGGCATGACTGAAGTCGGTTGCTGGGCTGACGAGTTGGAGTCGGTGTTCGCCCGGGTGGCGGGCCGGTTCGCTCGGGTGAGGTTGATTCCCGGGAGTGGACACCGGGTTTCACGCGACGAGTGTCAGCGTACGTGACGTGATCAGTTGCTGTTCGAACTCGGCTGGTGTGAGGTAGCTGAGCGCGGAATGCCGACGGCGCCGGCTGTAGTACGACAGTCAGCGGAACAGCTCGAGCCGGGTCTGTGCCTTGGAGACCCAGCGCCTCTCGTGGAGCAACTCGCGCTTGAGGCCCTGGAAGAACGACTCGGCGAGGGCGTTGTCGTAGATCGAGCCGACCCGGCCCATGCTGCGCGGATGCCGTGCCGGCGGCACACCTCAGCGAAGGCGGCCGCGCTGTACTGGGCACCCTGTCCGTGTGGAAAACGACGCCGTGGACCTGCCCTCGGCGGGCGGCAACGGCCATCTCGATCGCGTCGGTGACCAGCGAGGTACGCATGTGGTCGGCGATCGACCAGCCCACCACCTTCCTTGAGCGGATGTCGATCACCGTGGCGAGGTAGAGCCACGTCGATCCGACGGCTATGTAGGTGATGTCGCCGCACCACCTGGTGTTGAGTGTGTCCGCGGTGAAGTTGCGCATCACCAGGTCCGGCGCAGGCGGCGCGGTCCGGTCCGCGATCGTCGTCCGCTTCTTCTTCCAGGTGCCGCCCGACGATGTGGTTGATCCGCATCAGCCGAGTGACGCGCTTGCGGTTGATCCTGCGCCCGCGGGCACGGAGTTCGGCATGGACGCGCGGGGCGCCGTAGGCACCATGGTGCTCGGCGTGGATGTCGCGGATCTCGCTCACGGTCCGCTTCTCCTCAGCCTGGCGCTCAGCGCGGGCCTGCTCGGTGGCCAGGTGCCGGTAGTAGCCGGCGGCGCGGGACGCCCCAAGCACCCGGCAGATCCGCTGCACGCCGAAGTGGGCGCGGTTGGCGGAGATGAAGTCCCGGCGGCAGGGGGGGGGCTGACTTCACCTCCCGAGCGAAATGGGCGGCTGCCCGACGCAGGATCGCGCGTTCCAGCTGCTGCTGTGCTGGACCGGCGCCTGCCCCACCTGCCACCGCCAGTTACCAAAACCGACCAGGAGACAACACCCCCCACCCAGATCAACCTAACGAGTACTGCTAGAAGACCTGCAGGAAACATCCGATCGTGACCGCGCCCGCGGCCGCGATCGACGTCAGTTTGAGGAGGATTCTCCGGGGCTTCAAAGGGTTCCTTTCGCGGAGCGTCACGTCTCCGTGTCACGTGCCGGACGGCTCATGTCTCGATTTCCGCCAGGGGCACTCCGGCCAACGGTGAAGGCGACCGCCGGGAGTCCGGGCCCGCCGTCGTGTCGACGCGGTACGCCGTCAGGACTCCGGTGCGTCAATGCGACCTGCCCGGCCGGAAGGCGTCGGGTCACAGACCGCCCATGCGTATGAGCCACCAGTCCGCGTTGTAGGCGCCGCCGTCCGCGTCGTGCGGGACGGCCGGCCGCTCTTCCACGGTGTCCTCCAGCCGGATGCGGTCCGGAAGCTTGGAGAACCTCAGGCTGCGCTGCAACTGCGCCGCGTCCACCGACTTGCTTTCCTGTTCCATTTCAACGCCTCCTGGCAGACCCCTCGCGGGGTGCTCGACTGCGGTCCGTCCCCTGTCGGTGACAGAGGGCGACGTGGATCCTTGAGGTGGATACGCCGGACGGTCCTGCGGATCCAGGAGCGGCACGGACCGACGTGCTCGGCCCGACATGCCGCGCCCCGGCGAAAGAGGGGCACATACCGTAGTGATCCGCTGAACGAAGGACGACGGCGAGAAGTTCCGCCCCCCGAACCGTCACCGGACTTCTCGGCACCAGACGGCGGCGGCGTCGATGACGACGGGATGTGGCCCCCGCGCCATGTCATCTCCTTCATGGCGTGAGCTGCAAATCATCCGCAGCCCACGAGCGTCCTCACGCGATTCTTTCATCACCTGTTCATCAGGTGACGGCATGATGGCATCAAAAAGGTCACCAGTCAAGCTAGTGACGAATGACGGTCGCTCAGCGCGCCTCGCATCTCGACGCCCGCCGAGCGGCAGTGGCGCAACATCCACGACAGCCACCGGGGCCCGTCGGCCGCACGGGGTGCAACCCGCGCCGGGCGGGAACGGACGGGGCCAGGCCCGACGGCGGCACCACGGCAAGGGGCGTCATGGCGCGACGGGGCCGAACCTGTCGCGAGCCTTCCAGGGCTACAGCGAGACCGTGGATGCCCTGCTTTTTCCACCCAACCGCTTGCGGGCGCGGTACGCCGCGGCCTTGAACTTGTTGCCGCACGGGTCCATGGCACACCACTCCCGACGCGCACCCCGGGATCGGTCGATGTAGACCTGCGAGCACTCGGGATCGCTGCACTCCTTCAGCAGCCGCACGTCCGGCCCTCCGAGGACCGAGACTGCGTCCTGGGCAACAGCGGCGAACGCCTGCTCGACAGACGCTTCGACGTGCCGCCCTCTCGAGGTGAGCTGCAGAACTGGGGTGGGCTTGCGCGCGTAGTTGTTGACGAGTGTCAAGGCGTCCCGGTCGTAGTCCTGGCCGGACATCGTCGCCAGGATGAGCCGATAGACGGCTTCCCTGAGTGTCAGGGCCTCTCGAAGGTCCGCGGCCTTGACGGTGATCTCGCGCTCCGTGATTCCGCTTTCACGAAACCACGCGCCGAGGCTCTCGGGTGTGGGCATGTCTTCACGCGGTTGGGAGCGGTGCCGGTAGCGCAGCGTTCCTGCGAAGTCGAGGGCCAGGGCACCTCCAGGAAATGCGTGCATGTCACCATTCTAAACAGTGACGTATCGGTACGCAAGGACCGACCCGAGGCCACCGAGAACCCCATGAACACCGAACGGCGCGGCCTCACCTTGACGGCCCACCACGCCTCCCTGTGCGGATCAGCAGCATGAGGGCGTGAAACGCATGCCGGCCATCCGTGCCGCCTTCAGCGGCAACTGGGCACTCTGGACCAAACGGACTTCGACCTCTCGCTCGCCAGCCACACCACCCTGCACGTCGTGAACGGCAAGCTATCCGCTGGGTCACAGCCCGGGGCCTGACCGGCCCACTCGACCTGCCCAGGCGAGGACGCTCGTTCGCCGTCAACTTCCAAACGGCCGACGAGTACGACCAGCAGCCGTACCGCTGCCTCAACGACAGCACGCCCATCGTCGTCGCCGACTTGCTTGGCCTCAGCCCCGCCACAGCGGAGACGTGGGCCAGGTACGCCATCGACAGCTGGACCCACGGGCGCGTCCGGCGCTCTGGTCAACCCGCAGTCCGGGCGGGCCTCGACGCGACGGGGCCGAGCTCGGCCGACGCAACCCGACTGCAGATCTGGGACTCCGCGGGCAGCGCCAACCAGAAGTCGGCCCTGCCCAGCTGACCCACCCGGCGGACACCGGCCGACGCCCGGGGTGTCGGCCGGCGACTCGACCCCGCCGGCGGCAGGCCGCGACGTGCTTCGGTACGTCGCGGCCACCGGCCCTACTGCGCGGTGATGGCGCTGAGCGGGTCGAGGCGCGCCGAGCGGGCCACACGGCGGCGAGCATGTCACCAGGCCCGCGAGTGCCAGGAAGAAGGCCAGGCTCTCCAGGGAGGGACGAGCTCGAAGCCGGGCGTCTGGGCGGCGAGGAGTCGGCTCGCAGCCCACCCGAAGAAGACTCCCAGGACGATGCCCAGGACACCACCGAAGAGCGAGATGGCCAAGGACTCCAGGCGCACCAGGCGCTTCACGCCGTGCTGGTCCAGCCCGACGGCGCGTAGCACGCCGATCTCCGGCGCCCGTTCGGTCACGGCAATGGCCACGGTGTTGATCACGCCGAGAGCCGCCACGATCACCGCCATGGCGAGCAGCCCGTACAGGATGCTGAGCATCGTGGTGGTGCCGCGGGCGATGGCGTCGGAACCGCACACCGCGGACGCGCCTCCTTCCCGCCACCGGCCCCAAGGGCGGCCCCACCGGTGGGCGGGCGCGCCGCGGTGCACACCAGCAATGGGGGCAAACCCATGCACTTCTTCCACTGGTACGAGGACGGGAACTCCGGACCACGTCCGAGTGGCCCGCGGCCAGGGAGGGAGCACCCCCGATGCCCCCAACCCGGTGATGCGCGACGTTGGTCTCGCGGCGTCGGACGACGAGTACGAGACGAGCGAGCGCGTCGACACCAAGGCGGCGGTCTTCGGCCTCGCCGAGCGGCTGACCGGGGTGAGAGCGACAGAGGAACTGCTCCAGAGGGCCGAATACCAGCTCGGGCATGTGCCCGAGGAGCCCGCCGAGGAGTGGACCGGCATCATCATCGAGATCACGGACGCACACGGGGAACGCTTCTACAGGGAGTTCAGCCGCGACCAGGTCGAGACAGGCATGGCCCGCGCCCGCGCCGAGGCGGAGGAACCGATCGTCATCCGCGGGCCTTCCTCACCCGCCCCTGACCCGCAGTGCGATGGGCAGTCCCGTGACCGCGGGTCGGGTGATCAGTCGCTGGTGCGGGACGAGCGGTGTCACGGTCGGCGAGTTCGACCGGTTCGTGACGCCTGAGCCGGCGATGAAGTCGGTGTGGGAGCACCGGTTCATGGCTCGATCCGGCACCTGAAGCCCACGGGTCGCGGCTCGCGAACACGACGTCGTCAGACGTCCCCGGCGCGGAACCCGCACCGTCGTGCACAGGGCGCAGGGCGAGTGTTGCGAGCTCGCCCGGACACGCACCGGGCCGTTCAGCGCCTTCGGAGCCGTCTCGTCAGGGAGACGACGGCGAGGACGACCGGGATCACGAGGGTGATCGCGATCAGGAGAATGAATGACGGTGCCCTGAGTGAGGGAGAGCCGCTGCGCTGTCATCGCCAGGTCGACCGCTCGCACCGACCGCGCTGTCGGTGCGAGCGGTCGATCGGGCCACTCGGTGATGCGGTGAGCTTCGGCCGACGCTCCGGGCGCCGCAGCCGCCGGGCGGCTCCACCCCCCGCAGCGGAGCGTCGGCCGGCAGGTACCGGAAACTCCGGCCGCCTGTTCCCTGCCGTGTGCCGCCCGTCGCCTGAGAACCGGCGCCTTCCGCAGGGCGCTGGTGCGCCTGGTGATGCAGCGATGATCCGGAGGGCGACGACCGGGCGGAGGCGTACCGCCCCACGGCGGCCGCTTTCGGCGGCGTGCACGGGTGGATCAGCCCGAGGAGCGTCGTCGTCCCGCGTCGAGCCTGTTGATCTGCTCCGGGGACATGGCGCGGGCCATGATAGCGATGTCACCCTTGTCGATCGCGGCGCCCATGGCTTCGGGGCCCTCGAAGGCGCGTACCACGACCTTGTCGTTGTTCATCTTCAAACTGCCCCGGGTAGAGGGGGTTCTTGGTGAAGGTGACGCCGGCGATCGTGTCGTCCTTGACGGTGGCCTTGAAGATGTACCGGCCGTCCTGACCGGAAACTCACGTCGTGACGCGATCGAGCGGATCCACGCGTGGACGACCGGCCTCGGTGACGATCCTGACGACGTGAGTTTCCGGCCCACGACGCGGGCGAGCTGTTCGACGGGCCGCTGCGCGTCCTCCGTCATGCCGCCCGGACCGGGCAGGAGCAGCAGGCCAAGTCCGTTGGTACGGACGCGTTGTCCGTAAGGCACCAGAGTCCGTGCCACTCCGGTCGGGCGGCCGTCGGCGGCACGGAGACCTGACCGAACCGAACTGAGGGTCTCGTCCGGCAGTCCAAGGATGTGAACCGGCGCTCCGCCGGCTCGGCCGACTCCACCATCACTGCAGCCAGATGCGGTAGCAACCGCCCCAAACCGCCGACACTCACGCACGAAGAGCGACCGTACGCGGCTACTTGGAGATACGAACGGCTCGATCGTGCGGCGGCCTCTCCCTGCGAGTACCCGTATACATCGGGCGTTCCACAGCCGGCACGTGGCGTGCAGCATCGTGCTCAACAGCTGGACACAGCCCAGGAGGTATTCCAGTGGAAATCAGGCCAATGCGCTCGTGGATTCACCACAGCCGGGGCGAAGTCCTTCGGCAGGCGGGCGTGGGACGACAGGATCTGGTCGGCATCTACGAGGACATGATCACCAGGCAGGGGTTCGAGGGCCGCGACGCGTACCTGTACCGGCGCAACGAGCCGGTCAAGTTCAAGCGCATCGAGGGTTCCGCGGCGTACCTCGACCTCGACGGGAAGCTGCTCGAGCCCACCGACCTTGCGTTCGCCGATGGCGGCCAGCTGAAGCTGTTCTACAACCCGGACGTGTCCATCTGGGTGAGCCGGCGCAGCGAGAACATGACCTACACGGCGCGCAACGCCGACGGGGATGAGCTCTACTTCGTGCACGAGGGCACCGGCGTCTTCTACACCGAGTTCGGCCCGATCCCCTACGAGCCCGGCGACTACGTGCTGCTGCCGAAGGGCGTGAGCTACCGGATCCGCCCCGCCGGTCCGGTCAACTACTTCCTGATCGTCGAATCGGCCGAGGAGATCGGCTTCGCCGACATCGGTCCGATCGGCCGCCGTGCTCCGTTCGACCCGGCCCTGCTGTACGTGCCCTCACCGGAGCTGGACGAGCTCGGTGACGGCCGCAACGAGACCGGTGAGTGGCCCGTTCGGCTCAAGTACGACGGCCAATACTCCACGGTGTTCTACGACTTCGACCCGATCGACGCCGTGGGCTGGAAGGGCGACCTGTTCCCCTTCAAGATCAACATCAGGGACTTCCGGCCGATCACGAGCGACCGCATCCATCTCCAGCCGACCGCACACAGCATTTTCGCCACGCGGAGTTACATCGTGGGCAATCTGCTTCCCCGTCCCATCGAGGCGGCTCCGGGCGTGGAGCCGGTACCGGCGTACCACCGCAACGTGGACATGGACGAGTTTGTGTTCGTCCACGGGGGGACCGCTCTCGGTCTGGAGGCCCCAGCGGCCAGCCTTTCTTTCCTGCCACGGGGCCTGCACCACGGCCTGCCCGAGGAAATCATGGAACAGATCCGCAAGACGGTGAAGCCGGGCGACTACATCGACATGGAGTTCATCTTCGTGGACACGGCGCGCCCGCTGCTCGCCACGCAGGAGGCCCTGGCCAGCAAGCGTCAGCAGCACTACCTCAAAGGCAAGAAGTAGTCCGGTCAGTAAGAGCGTCAAGCGACGGGATCCTGGTGATAGTACATGGCTGAACAGCAGAAAAAGATCAGTACCGTGGGCGTCGGCATCGCCGATTTCTCCGCCCTGCCGGAGAGGACCGAGACGACGGTCATCCCGGTCGCCGCCTTCGACGGTGTCGCCTCCCGGGGCGTCCTCTACACTCGGGGTGGCGAGCGGACAGTCGTGGTGGTGTCGCATCCGCGCGGCGACAATAGCCGGCATTACGCCGCTCCGGCTCTCCTGGAGGCCGGGTATGCCTTCTACTCCCACCAGACCCGGTCCTTGCACAACGACATCGACTGCGAGCACGAGAGACTGCTGCTCGACCTCGCGGCGGGACTCAGCCATCTGAAGAACAAGCTGGGCTTCGAGAACATCGTGTTCCTCGGAAACAGCGGCGGCGCATCGCTCCTTGCGTTCTACCAGCAGCAGGCGACCAGGACACCTCCGGACAGGCTGATGGACACCGCGGGCGGGGAACCGCTGGACCTCAACGCGGTGGAGATGCCCAGCGCCGACGGGTTCGTCCTGCTCGCGGCGCATCCCGGTCAGGGGCCGTTCATGCTCACGAGCATTGACCCCTCCGTCGTCGACGAGGACGATCCGCTGGCAACGGATCCGGAACTCGACATGTACAACGCAGCCAACGGATACCGCGAGCTTCCGGAGCCGAGCAAGTACTCGGAGGGGTTCCTGGAGCGTTACCGGGCGGCGCAGCGGGCACGGGTGGCCCGGCTCGATGCCCTGGCCCGCAGTCTGATCGCCGACCAGAAGCGTAACCGGCAAAGGATGCAAGATCCGGGGTTCGCGGACCTGCCCCTGGAGGAGCGCAGTCGCATAACGCGCCGCGCGGTGGTGGGCAGCTACATGGTCGTCCACCGGACCGAGGCCGACCCGGCGTTCCTGGACCTGAGCCTGCACGCCTGGAAGTCCACCCGGAAGCCCGGATCCATTCTCGGGCCCCGGCCGGAGGAGACCAACTACGCGCCAGGCGGGTTCGGTCGCGTGGTCACACCACGAGCGTGGCTGAGCACCTGGTCCGGGCTGTCGACACGGGCCAAGCTGCTCGAGTCGGTCGAGTCGATTCACGTACCGCTGTTCGTGGTCAACTTCACCTCCGACAGCCTCGCCTTCCCCGACGACAACCAAACCCAGTTCCACGCCAGCCCGGCCGAGGACAAGGCCATGCACTTCGTCGAAGCCGACCACTTCGGTCTGCCCCTCCCGCAGCGCGAGCAAGCCCTGCGTCCCATCGTCGAGTGGCTCACTCCGCGGTTCTCCGCAGCACCCAGCAACTGAAAACCCTTTTTGGCCGGAGCGGTGGATGGCATCGCTCCGGCGGATGGCACTGAACAACATCACCGGAGTGTGAAGTGAAGCATTTTGTGGTGACCCTCGAGTTCACCGGAACCTCCATGGACCAGGAGGTGAGTGCGGCCCAGGCAGCTTTCGCGCACCGGCTGTACAACAAAGGCGCCCTGGTTCTCGCAGGTCCGTTCGGCGACGGCGAGGGAGGGATGGCCGTCCTGCGCTGCGACTCTCTTGAGCAGGCGGAAAAGCTCTACCGAGACAGTCCCGTCATCCGCTCCGGCCACGCCACCTTCAAGGTGCGTGAATGGAAGGTCCTGCTGGGCGAGATTTAGACCGTGTCCTATGTGGTGCCCGCTCGTTGGATGGTTCATGGGGCGGGGTACGTGGAGTTGGATTGTTCCGGACGGGTTGTGGGAGATCGCGAAGCCGCTGATCCCGCCGTCGAAGGTGCGGTCGCAGGGCGGCGGGACGCAGGACACGCCGGACGAGACGCTGTTCGCCGCGATCGTCTACGTGCTGGTCAGCGGCTGCGCCTGGCGGGCACTGCCGCCGTGCTTCGGCATCTCCAAGTCCACCGCCCATCGTCGGTTCATGATCTGGTCCAGGGCTGGCGTCTGGGGGCGGTTGCACGAGGCGGTCCTCGACAGGATCGACGAGTGCGGCTTGCTGGACCTGTCGCGAACGGTTCTCGACTCGGCGCACGTGCGGGCCAAAAAAGGGGCGAACTCACAGGTCCGAGTCCCGTGGACCGGGGCAAGGCGGGTTCCAAGATGCACGTCCTGTCGGACGGACACGGACTGCCCCTGGTCGTCGGCGTCTCCGCAGCCAACACGCACGACAGCCTCGGACTGAAGCCGATGGTGGCCGGTCTCCAATCGAGACACGACCCCGATCGTGGCTGGCACTACAAGCCCCGCAAACTCCACGCCGACAAGGCCTACGACATACCTGAACTGCGAAAATGGTTACGCGGCAAACGCATCGCAGTCCGGATCGCCCGCAAAGGCATCGAATCCAGCGAACGGCTCGGCCGCCGCAGATGGGTCATCGAACGCACCATGTCCTGGCTCACCGGCTACCGCAGACTCAACCACCGCTACGAGCGCCACCCCCGCAACCACCTGGCCTTCCTCGGCCTCGCCGCCGCCCTCTGCTGCTACTCGTCCGCCTCACCACATAGGACACGGTCTTAGGCACCGTTTCAGTTGGTGAGTCGGCGGTAGCCGATGAGGGCTGCGGCGATGCCGACGAAGGCGAGGAAGTGCTCGGTTGCGCTCGTAGCGGCGGTGCAGTCTGCGGCATCCGGCCAGCCAGGAGACCGTATCCACTGGGCCATGGTCAACTCCCTGACCCACCGGCTGACCGTCGACCCGAACAAAGTAGGGCAACACCTCCGTCCGAAACCCCCCCGCGGCAGCCTAAACCAGTACCGAACACCCTCTTACGCCAAGGAAGAATTTGTGAGTCACGCATCGCCCTCGGAAGTAGTCCGAGACTTCTGTGCAAACTTCGGGCCCACCTACGACGACGCCATCGTCATGTTCAAGCGACTGATCCACTCGAATGTCAGCTGGCAGTCCATCACAACCATCGACCACCCCGTGGAAAGCCTCGACGCGATGCTGGAGAACCTGCACCGCGCCCGTGAAACCATGGGGGCGGAACGATTTCGTGTGGACATACATCATATCCAGGACAGCGGAGACGTTGTTCTGTTGCACAGGACAGACAATGTCATGGACAAGGACGGCAAGCTGATACATGCGCTCGATATGATGTCGATGTTCCGTGTGAAATACGGGAAGATATGCTGGTCGCGGGAGTACTTCTTCGACTCGCGCTCTTTTGCCGTGGACTGGGAAAACTACTGAGGTTGAACTCGTGATGTCGCTGGGTTGCTCAGGTGGGTTTGATGGTCAGGCCGGTCTCGGCGAGGCAGCCGTCTATGAGGTCGCTGCGG
>NZ_FNHI01000033.1 GCF_900103455.1 Streptomyces wuyuanensis
TGAGCCTTTTCCATCCTCACTCTGAGCTGGCCAGATGCAGGGCGAGGACGGCCCGGACGAGGCTGGTGACGCGGGCGGTCGAGCACCGGAGCTTGCGGAGGAGCCGCCAGGATTTGAGGGTGGCCATGGCCTGCTCGACGAGTGCGCGAATCTTCGCGTGGGACCGGTTGACGGCCTGCTGACCGGTGGAAAGGGTTTCCCAGCGGCCCCAGTAGGGGGTGCGAACGGTCCCGCTGGCACCCCGATATGCCTTGTCCGCCCAGCACTTGATGTCGGCTGCGGCAAGGGCGTCGACGATGCCGTGCTCGCGGGCCGCGCGGACATCGTGGACGGCGCCGGGCAGGGCCGGCGAGGCCCACAGCAGCCGGCCGAAGGGATCCGTGAGGACCTGCAGGTTCATCCCGTGTTTCTTGTGTTTCCCGGAGTAGAAGGGCCGGTCCGCGGCGATGCGGTCGGTCGGCAGGAGTGTGCCGTCGAGGATCACGAACGCCTTCGTCGACGCGACCCGGATCGCGTCGGCCAGGGTGGGCGCGAGGCCTGCCAGGAGTTCGACAGCCTCGGTGGCATACCGGTAGGCGGTCGTGGTTCCGATACCGAATCCGGCCGCGAGCGTGTTTCCCATCCGCAGGTGGGCGAGTGCGAGCAGGGCCTGGCGGCCGGGGTTCAGACGCCTCCAGCGGGAGCCGATCGCGCGACGGTGCTGCCGCAGACGGGCGGACAGAAAGCGCAGGGCAGAGCTGGACACGTCGACGCCCGAAGGGTAGACAAGCATGCGAAGCCTCTGGTGGAGACGGTTCTCTTGGTCGAAAACCCATCTACCAGGGGCTTCACCACGTTGTCATCCCAACTGGCTCGCTGCTGCCACAAGTTGGAAAGGTCTCACTGAGAAGCTGTAGACGGCGAGTGCTCTGATCTGCGTATATGCGGGAGACGATGGTAAGGGGGCCGAGGGAGTCACCCTCGCTATGCTCGTCCAGCGGTACGTGGAATTATCCCCGCTTGCGCGGGACGGACCCGACCACCACCGGTATGCCCGGCATCGGGCACGGACCACCCCCAGCTTGCGCGGATCACACCCGCTCGCGCGGGCCGGAGGGATCGTCGGCATGTACGGCCTTGGCAAAGGCGGAGTCACCCCCGCTCGCGCAGGTTGGAGCCGATCTGCGAACACGCCGCCTTGGTGCTGCTCAGGCTCGGGACTACCAACGAAGCTGGGCCACCAGCGGTGCTGATGCTCCTATTGATCGTCAAGCATGGGGGCGCTCACCGGAGCGAGGTACCTTCACTCCATGTCACTCACTCCCGACAGCGAGGTCCGCAGCCGGGACGAGCTGGTCGCCTTCATCCGAGAATTGCACCAGGACTACCTCCGCCGGGGGCACGAATGGGAGAACCAGTGCCTCGATCACTTCCTTGAAGCTCTCGCGGCGTGGATGGAGGACTCGCGGGCTGGTATCGAAACTTCGGGAAGGAGCTTCCGGAAGACGGGGATTGGACCTTCCTGGCCAGGGCACTTCAGGCCGCCAGCGTCTATGAGTGAATCCGCTCCTGGAGCGGTCAAGCCGCGGTGAGCCAGTCCCGGTAAGCGCGGGCCACCAAGACCGCCGAGATCGCCATGACGAGCTCTATCGAGGTCGCACCCCACGGCCTCCGCATCAACGCCGTGTGCCCCGGACTCGGTCAGCTCCGGGGTGTACCGGACGTCCTTGAGGGGCGCTGTGGGCTGTGCGCCGAACGTTTCCACCACGGTGCCGCTGGTGTCGACGTGCACGATCTGGAGGGCGACGCGGGTGTCCTGTTCGTGCAGGTCGATCCGCACGCCGGGGGAGCCGCCTTCGGGCTTCATGTCCACGATCCGCTCGTCGGGTATCCGGCGCGCTTGAGTGCGGCTCGCACATCGGCGGCGTTTTCGCCCGTGTCCTTGAGACGTGCGCTTGCCGGGCGAAGCGTGTGTTTTACGTTTGCAAGCCAAGAGCTTCGGGGACCTCGTTGGCTATGGCTGAATACAGCGACAGCATTACCGTGCACGTGCCGTCGGCCCGGCTCTTTGCCTATCTGGCTGATGTGGAGCACCTGCCCTCCTACATGCCGCGGCTGACTTCCGTGCACCCTCATGAAGGCGACCAAGTCACCGTCACCGCCCATATCGAACCCGCCGACGCCCCGGAGCAGGACGTGACCAGCGAGGCGTGGGTGCATGTGGTCGAGGAGGGCAAGAGCCTGGAATGGGCCGCGCCCAGCCCGCACGACTACCGGGGTAGGGCGCACGTGGACGAAGGTGAGGACGCCGGCACCTGCCGCCTGACGGTGGAGTTGCACACCAGGCACACGGGCGAGCAGGTCGAGCACCGCCTCAAGGAGGCACTGAGCGGTATCAAGCAGGCGGTGGAAAAAGTTGAACGATGAACTGGGTGTCAGCGTGGAGGGTTTGGTCGACCCCTTTGCGCGAGTGCCGGTTTGCCACTGGGGCGCCGGGCGTAGCCGGGGCCCTGGGCATTCTTCCGGCTGCGCGGGGCGCGGGCCGGGAGGCGTGTCGCATTCTTCAACGCTGCCGATGGTGATGTGGCACGGTCGTACGTCGCACCAGCAGACGAGCCGGTCCGTCTCGGCGGGCGACTGCGTTCCGGCTGACCTGACGTCGGCCGCCGGCTTCGTAGCTGCGGTCACTCGGAGGTTTTGCGACGTACGGGAGAGGGCCTGTGCGTGCAGGCCGGGCGGTAGGGGCTGGTGTGCCAGCTTGCTGCGGCACACGCACGGGGTTGTGGGCACGACCCGACCGCCGTCAAGAGTGTTCTCGGACCGGGCATCATGTCGGGCCTTCGCGCTCACGACGTTTCAGTCCCCACCCGCCCGTCCCGACGGGCGTCCCGGGCCACTGCCTCCTGGCACGGGGCGCTTGCGGTCGTCGCGGCGTAGCGAGCCCGACACGCATCGGTAGCGGGCACTGTGGCTGCCGTCCAGTGGGCCTGCGGAGACTCTTCCCTGCGCAGCATGGGAAGAACGGGCTGGGCCCGGCCTGCCACGAGTGAACCCACGGCGGCCGGGCTCACCAGTCCGGCGAAGCGCTCATGGTGTACCGACACGCCCACTACGTTGTCGACTGGGGCCGCAACGAGCAGGTCCCGGTCAGCGGGGGCACTCGATGAGCTGTTCGGACCAGATCGTTTTGCGGTCCTGGCCATGGCGGCAGCCCCAGCGCTCGGCGATCTGGGCGACGAGAAACAAACCGCGTCCTCCCTCGTCGGTGGTGTGGGCGCGCCGTAGACGAGGCTGGGTGCTGCTGGAGTCGGTGACCTCGCACACCAGGACGTTGTGGCGGATGAGCCGCAGCTCCGCCGGTGCACGACCGTAGCGGATGGCGTTGGTGACCAGTTCGCTGACGATGAGTTCGGTGGTGAAGAGGAGATCCTCCAGCCCCCACGTGGTGAGTTGGCGGGTTGTCCATTCTCGGGCCTTGGAGACGGCGGCAGGGTCGGCCGGGATTTCCCAGTGAGCGGTGTTCTCCGCCGGGACGGCGCGGGTGCGGGCCAGGAGCAGCGTCGCGTCGTCGCGCGGCGCTTGGTCTGTCAGGTCGGCCAGGAGAGCCCAGCCGGTTTCGTCCAGAGCGCGATCCGGACGGCAGGACGCGGCGAGGGCATCCGTCAGGCCCCGCAGGCCTTGGTCGATGTCGCGGTCGCGGTGTTCGACCAGGCCGTCGGTGTAGAGGGCAAGGACGCTGCCCGGCTCGAGGTCGATCGTGGTGGTCTCGTACGGCATGCCGCAGATGGCGAGTGGTGGCCCCGGGGAGATCCGGACGACTTCGGCGGTCCCGTCGGGCCGGACCAGGACGGGTGGCGGGTGCCCGGCACTGGCTATGGCGCATCGTCGGGTGACCGGGTCGTAGACCGCGTACAGGCATGTGCCGCCGACGATGTGGTGGTCGCCGAGCGGTGCTTCGGCCGCGAGGCGCTGGACCAGGTCCGCGATCCGGGTGAGCAACTCGTCCGGCTCCAGTTCCAGGTCCGCGAGCGTCTGCATGGCGGCGCGCAGGCGGCCCATGGTGGCGCTTGCGGGCATACCGTGACCGACGACATCGCCGGCGACGAGAGCCAGCCGGAGAGAGGGCAGGGCAATGGCGTCGTACCAGTCGCCGCTGATCTCGGCTCCGCCGCCTGCGGGCAGGTAGACGCCGGCGGTCTCGGCTGCCGGAGTGTCGGTCGTGGCCGGTGGAAGGAGGAGCTGCTGCAGAGACACGGCCGCCCTGTGCTCGCGCGTGTAACGGCGGGCGTTGTCGATGGCGAGCGCACCCCGTGAGGCGATCTGCGTCATGAGATCGGTTTCGTCCTCGGTGAAGGGGTCGGCTCGGCCGCAGCGCCAGGCCGATATGGCGCCGAGCGTGAGCCCGCGGGCATGCAAAGGTGCCACCATCACCGAATGGGCGTCTTTCGGGACGAGATACTCGACGAGCTGCGGGTCGCTGACCATGGCGATGAAGTCGTCGAGGCCGAGGACGACTGTCTCGCCGTGCCGGAAGCTTCGCACCATGGGGTGGTCGGCAATGGGCGGGATGGGATCGCCGCGTTTGATACCGGCCGGCCACACTGCGGTGGCCGGAGCGAGGGCCGCGTTGCCCATGTTTCCACCGCCCAGCTGTTTCGAGGGTTCTTCACCGTCGAAAACGGAGTGTGCGAGGTCGACTGCGGCGAGATCTCCGAACGCGGGTGCGAGAACGTCCGCGAGGTCCTGTGCAGTACGCACGACATCCAGGGATCCTCCCACCCGCTCGGCCACCTCGCGGGCGAGATCCAGATGACGGCGGGCACGATGGTCGGTGCTGTCGATGTACAGGGCAGCGACCCCTGTCGGGAGTCCTCGCGCGTCTTCCAGACGGAAGGCGGACAGCGACAGCGCGTGCTGCCGTGCCGGATCGTGCCGCCAGCTCACCTGCTGGTTCCTGCGGACCACCGGGACACCTGTCTCGAGCACCTGGCGCAGTACTGCATCGAGGCTCTCGGCGTCCTCGGCGCACAGCACGTCGCCCAACCGCGTGCCGGGCTGTACCGGACGGCCGCCGGGAGTGTCCGGCGTGGCGTTCGTCTGCACAGTGGTGAGATCCGTGTCGTGCAGAGCGATCGTGATCCGGTTCTGTGCGGACAGCGCGCGCAGGAGCGCTGCGCCCTGCTCGTGGTCGTAGACGTGGTGCGTAGGGGCGGCCAGGACGAGGACCTCCGCCGAGCCCTCGACCCTCGTGGTTCGGAAAGTGACATCGATGGTGTCGCCGCGCTGGTGCCACAGCCGCACCCTGCCGGACTCCGGCATCTTCGTGGCGCCGCGCAGGTCGTCCGGGAGGTCGGCCACCAGTTCCTGCACGGGCCGGCCGCAGACCTCCTCGGCGGGAAACCCCGTCAGCTCCTGCGCTGTCCCGGTCCACCGCACCACCGCGCCTCGCTTGTCGAGCACGGCGGCTGCCAGGCCGTAGAAGGCGTGCAACCGGCCGCTGGGAACGGAACCGGAGATGCCCGCCGCTTCCTGGGAGGCGCCTGCCGAGCAGGCGTTCTTGACATTTTCTGTATCCATGTCTCTGGCTTCCTTGCGAGAGCTCGCGGCTCTGGAGATATCGGAATGCGGTGGCGGCCGACGGCCGCCCGGTCGGCAGCGAGTCACATCGCGGCCGTGGAGGGTAGGTCCTGTTCGGCCCAGACGACCTTGCCGTCCACGCCGGAGCGTGATCCCCACCTACGGGACAACTGCGAGACGAGGAAAAGACCGCGGCCGTTCTCGTCGAGGGTGTCGGGATGACGAGGACGTGGGTGGCTGGTGCTGCCATCGGAGACTTCGCAGGTCAAAACCTGGTGCTGGATGAGCCGTAGGTGGCTCGGTCCCTCGCCGTGGCGGATGGCGTTGGTGACGAGTTCACTGACGATCAGCTCCACATTGGTCACCAGATGCTCAAGCCCCCATTCGCTGAGCTGGCAGGCGGCCACCTGCCGGGCGGTACGGACGGCGGCCGGCTCGTCGACCAGGTCCCACGAGGCGACCTGGGCCGGTTCGAGTGCGCGAGTTCGTGCAAGGAGCAAGGTGACATCGTCGGCCGGGGGCTGAGCCGGCAAGGTCTCGATCACCTGCGAGCACAGGTCTTCCAGGGATCCACCGGTCTGCGCCAGGGCGGCGCCCAGGCGATCCAGGCCCGCGTCGATGTCGTCGTCACGGGCCTCGACCAGACCATCGGTGTAGAGCGCGAGGAGTGTTCCCTCGGGCAGTTCCAGTTCCACGGACTCGAAGGGGACCAGACCGAGGCCGAGGCCGAGCGGGGCTCCGGCGGGCATGTCGGGGAAAACGACATGGCCCTGCGGGTCGATGATCGCAGGCGGCGGATGTCCGGCCCGCGCCATCGTGCACCGTCGGGTGACCGGGTCGTAGACGGCATACAGACAGGTGGCACCCACCGCCGCGGGGACATGGTCCGGAGCGTCCGCGTCTTCCTCGCTCAGCCGCTTGACCGTGTCGTCGAGGCGCGTCAGGAGTTCATGGGGAGGCAGTTCCATGTCCGCGAGCGTGCGGACGGCGGTGCGCAGTCGGCCCATCGTCGCCGCGGCGTTGATGCCGTGTCCGACCACATCTCCGACGACCAGAGCCACCCGGGCGCCAGACAGCTTGATCACGTCGAACCAGTCGCCCCCCACGCCGTGCTCCGTGTCAGCCGGCACATAGTGCGAGGCCACGTCGAGGGCGGCACCACCATGTACACGGTGGGGCAGCAGGTCGCGTTGAAGCGTCAGGGCCGCGGTGCGTTGGCGAGCGTACTGGAGAGCGTTGTCCAGGCTGAGCGCGGCCCGGGTGACGAGCTCCTCGGCCAGGAGCAGGTCATCGTCCTGGAACGGTGTCAGTTCCGCGGAGCGGCCGAACAGCGCCAGTCCCAGCACGCAACGCCGCGCACGGATGGGCACGACCATCAGAGAATGGATGCCGCTGTCACGGACCTTCTGCGCCCGCGTCGGGTCGTGGTCGATCCATGGGCCGGCGTGGGTGTCCAGCACCGGTTCCAGGTGAGATTTGCCCGTGCGCAAGGCGGCCCCGAATGACGAGCCCGGGGGAACGTGGATCACCTCTTCGCGCACTGCCGGCAACTCGAGGACACCCAGGTCGACGGAAGCCACCCCGGCACGGCGCAACACAGGGCGGCGGCCGCTCGTGGCGGCGATCCGTGCCGAGGGCTCGAGTCCGAACGGAACCGACTCCAACAGGTCGACGACGGCGGTGTCGGCCAGCAGGGGTACGGCAAGGTCGGCCAGTTCCTGACCGGTCTTCATGAAATCAAGGGTGCTGCCGATGCGTGTGCCGGCCTCGCTGAGGATGGCCAGGCGCTCCCGGGCCCGCCGATTGCCGGTGACGTCCACGCTCATGGCGCACACCCCCATCGCCAGGCCGCTTGCATCCTGAAGGCAGAAGAACGAGGCCGAGAACGCGTGTTCCCGACGCCTGTCCGCCGACGACCACACCCGGTACTCGTGGACCATGGTGCTGCCGCTGTTCAGTACCTGCCGCATCACCACCTCGAGGGCCTCGGCTTCGACGGCGGGCAGTGCATCCCGCAGCCTGCGTCCGAACCGTCGGCGACGAGGAGTGCCGTCGTGGCGCTCCATGACGTCGTTCACCCAGGTACAGCGCAGCTCGGGGTCGTAGACGGCGATGCCTACCGGTGCGTGGGCAAGAAGGGACTCCCGCACAGGTCCGTTGGACGCCTCCGAGGACAGGGTGCCAATGTCGGTCACGGACACCAGCCACCGGGTACCGGCGTCCTGACCCCACAGGAGTGAGATCCGCAGCGTCATTTTGATGGTGTGGCCGTCGCGGTGGCGGACCATCACGGTGCCCGACCAGCCATCCTGGGCATGGCGCCGCTCGGCGAACGCTGAAGCACGCGAAGCGTCCTCGGCGGGCGGCAGCACGTGTACGGCGGAGCGGCCCACCACTTCCCCGGCCGTGTACCCGACAAGCTGCTCGGCGGCGTGCGTCCACCCCACCACGATCCCCTCCGCATCGAGCATCGCAATTGCGGCGTCGGGTATCTCTCGGGGGTTCACCGGCCCGGCGAGCGGCGTGCGGTCGGTGTTGGTCATCGCGTTTCATCCCATCGGTGCGGAGGTGTGAGGGAGCGTCGGCCTGCGGCGTGGGGGTCGATCTCGAGCCGTGGTGGCCGGGGTGAGGCTCGCCCCGTGGGACCGGTTCAGCGGCTCACCAGCACGGCAGCTGTCAGGTGGGCCGCTTTGCCCATATCTGACGAAAGTGTCAGATATGGTCGCTCCATCGTCAAGCCCCCCACTGCTGATTGATTCATCAAGTTTGATCGCGCAGGGGAGGTGGGGTGGACACGATGGGTCGGCTAGTGCAATGATGAATCCATCAGAAATGCTGCTCTTATTCACGGAGCATGCCGATGTCAGCCTCACGCAGGAACCGATTCGAACGCCGTCGTGCCGAGACCCGGCAGGCGCTCGTCCGCGCCGCGCGGCAGATCCTGGCCGAGTCCGGCCACACCAGCGCCAGCATCCATGCCATCGCGGAGCGCGCTGACGTTGGCTTCGGCTCCTTCTGCAACCACTTCGCAGGCAAGCCGGACCTGTTCGACGCAGCCGTGGCCGATGCACTTGAGGAGTACGGCCAAGCCGTTGACGAGCGCCTGCAGAGCGTCGACGATCCGGCCGAGCGCGTCGCCTGGGGCCTGCGGCTCAGCGCACGCATGGCCGAGTCGTACCCGGAGATCATGCGGATCCTGTGCCACAGCGAGCTCGGTCGCCTATGCGCCGGCCGGGGACTCGCTCCGCGTGCGAAGCGTGACGTGGCTCAGGGCATTGCCTCGGGCCGATTCACGGTGGTCGACCCCATGATCGCCTTGACCGCTCTGAACGGCAGCCTGCTGGCGCTCCTGGAGCTGTGGTTCAGCCGGCCCGAGGCGGACAGCGACCAGGCTGCAGGCGTAATGGCCGAGATGCTTCTGCACATGCTCGGCCTCTCCCCGGATGAGGCCCGTGACCTCGCCCGGCGGCCTCTTCCCGCTGCAGCGTGAAGAGGAATCCTGCAACCTCAGAGCCGGATCGGCAAATGACGGGGGCCACGAAGCATGGCGTTCTGCCGGTAGGGAGGCGGGTCCTGGACCAGACTTGCTGTGCCGAGGTGGGGGAGCAGCGCGCCGAGCGCTGAGAGGGCCTCAACACGGGCGAGGGGTCCGCCGTAGCACAGGTGAATCCCGCTGCCGAAGCCGAGGTGCTGGTTGTCCGGGCGGGTGGGGTCGAACCGGTCGGGCTCGTGAAACCGCTCGGGGTCGCGGTTGCCCGATGCCAGCACCAGAACGACGGACGTGCCTTCGGGGATCGTGGTGCCGGCGACGCGGATGTCGGCGAGCGGGATGCGCTCGCGCATGTGGACCGGGGGCTCGAAGCGCAGCAGCTCCTCCACCGCTTGCGGCAGCAGGCCGGGATCGCGGCGCAGCTGGTCCAGATGCTCGGGTTGGCGCAGCAGGGTGAGGACGCCGTTGGTGATCAGGTTGACCGTGGTCTCATGGCCGGCGATGAGCAGTAGCACGGCGGTTTCCGCGAGTTCTTCCTGGCTGAGCCGCAGGGTCGGATCCGGCTCGTTGACGAAGGCGGAGAGCATGTCGTCGCCCGGCCGGCCGCGGCGCTGCTCGGCGAGGTTCACCAGGTACCCGCCCATCTCGATCCGCGCCTGATCGCCGGCCTTGTCCGTCTCGGTGGAGTCCTCTCCGGGCCTGACGTCGGCGGCTGCCACCAGAGCATCGGACCAGGCCCGGAACAGCGGCTCGTCCTCGGGCGGCACCCCGAGCAGGCGGCAGATCACCGTGACGGGCAGCGGGTAGGCGAAATCGTCGACCACGTCGATCTGCCGGCCCGCCTCGAAGGACTTCATCAGTTCCTTGGTGATCTCGTCGATCTCGCCGCGCATCGCGTCGACCCGGCCCGGGCTGTGCGGGGGGCCGAAGGGCCGCATGGCCAGGGTGCGCAGCCTGTGGTGCTCGGGGTCGTCGAGCCGCAGGAACGGCGGCTTGTGAGTCACCTCGCCGCGGGCGCGGGGATCGACACTCATTCGCGGGTCATGGAGCAGATCGGCGATCGCGTGGTACGTGCCGACCAGGTAGCTGCCGTCCGTCTGACGCACCATGGGACCGGACTCGCGGAGTTCCGCGTACAGCGGGTAGGGGTTGGGGCGACTGGCGTAGTCGGTGATCCGTGCCAGCAAGGTCTCGGAGGCCATGATGGCTCCTCGTGGTTGAGCGGGCGGTGGGTCAGTCTGGGCTACACCACCATCAGCCGTCGATCGGGCAGGTGACCGGTGAGCGCGACGGTGGGGCCGTGAGACAGGCCCTTCGGATCGGGCACGTCGGACGGAATCGGGATGTCGGCCGCGATCGCACGGTCCTGGGCGCCGGCCGGGGGTGGGAACGGTGCTGCTGTCTCGATCAGGTGCCGGTAGTAGTCGAGCGACTTGGCCATGTCGACGGTGACCGCCGCGGTGACCCGGCCCTGGTAGCCGTAGACCATCGCCAGACGGCGCGCCTCCAGGGAGCCCTGGGCGATGACCACGTGGTCGGAGTAGGTGGGAACACCCACCGATTTGATGTTGAGCCCGAACTGGGTCGACCAGAACGACGGGACGGCCAGGTGCGGGCGCTGCAGGGGCCCCGGATTGACCATGTTGTGGGCCGCCACCTCGGCCTGCCCGACGGCGTTTCCCCAGTGCTCCAGCGAGAGCATCTGGTAGCCGAACAGCGGGTGGGGGAAGCGGGAGACGTCCCCGGCCACGAAGACGTCGTCGGTGACGATTCCGTACATGTTGAAGGCCCGGCATCCGGCGTCGCAGGCGATCCCGCGCGGGCCCGCCGCCAGACCGGACTCGGCCAGCCACTCGACGTTGCGGATCGCGCCCAACGCCACGACGCAGACGTCGGCGTCGACGCGGCTGCCGTCGGACAGTTCCGCACCGGTGAAGCTGCCGTTCCCGTGCAGGGCGGTGACTGTCACCCCAGTGCGCAGGTCCACGCCGTGGTTGCGCTGCATGACGGCCGCGAGCTTCGACAGAGTGCCACCGAGCGCGCCCACCAGGGGTGCGGGACCGCGTTCGGCGACCGTGACATCAAGGCCCCGTTCCCGGCAGGCCGAGGCGATCTCCGAACCGGTGAAGCCGCCGCCGATCACCAGCACGCGCTGCGGCCGGCGGCCAGCTGCTGGGCCAGTCCCCCGGCGTCCTCACGGGTGCGCAGGGTGAACACGCCGTCCAGGGCGGCTTCCTCCGGGTTGGGCCAGGGCCGCGCGCGGGTCCCCGTGGCGATCAGCAGCCGGTCGTAGGGCAGTGACTCGCCGTCCTCCAGCAGCACCTGCTTCCCGAGCAGGTCCACGCCGGTGGCACGTACACCCAGCCGCCAGTCGGCGTCCGGGTCCCGGCGCATCGGCAGCCCGGTGGTGTCCGCCGTCGCCTGGCCGAGCAGCACCTGCTTGGACAGCGGCGGCCGGTCGTAGGGCGGGTGGGGCTCGTCCCCCACCACGGTCAGTGAGCCGGCGAAGCCCTCCTCGCGCAGCGCCTCGGCAGTCCTCAGCCCGGCGAGCGACGCGCCGACGATGACGATACGGCCGTCCTTGAGGTCACCGGGCACCGCCGTTCACCTCCTCACCGAGGAGGATTGCCTGCACCGGGCATGCCGCCGCGGCCTGGCGCACACGCCCGACCTGGTCGTCGGGGACAGCGGTCGCGTACAGCAGTCCCTCCTCCCCGTGCAGCTCGAACACCTCCGGCGCGAGGAACACGCACTGCGCATAGCCCTGGCAGCGCGTGAGGTCGACAACGGTCCGCATCCTCATCACTTCCTCCGTTGTCTCACCCCCTCGTTTCCAGCATGGAGGCAGATGTGGACGCCCGCACGGCGCGCGGCTGCGAGGGCTTCGGACGTGTGGAGGTCCCGCCACGGGAGGGCGGTGGTCAGCCCAGTGCGCGGTCGTGGTTGAAGGCGGCGCTGACAAGGGCGAGATGAGTGAATGCCCGTGAAAGGTGCCCAGTTGCTCGCCGATGTGGCTGATCTCCTCGGCGTACAGGCCGAGATGGTTGGCGTGGGTGAGCATCTTCTCGACGGCCGAACGGCTTCGTCCAGGCGCCCGGTACGGGTGAGGGCCTCGACACACCCGAACGAGCAGACCGCTGCGCAGGCCATGCGGGTGGCGCGTTCGACGGCCACTGGGCACACCGGATGCTACGGCTGATCGCGGCGAGGACCTCGAACAGTTCGACGGGGCCCCGTCGGCGACGCAGTGGCTTGGGCCTGCTGAGCGTCGTCCGGGCAGTCCCGACGTGTGTTCTCGCGGTCGCCGTCGGCCGTGCGGGCCACCGTCCGCCGCCTCGATATTTCCATACAATGTATGGTAACCCTGGAGAGGGCCTTCCGTGCGCCGCATGGAAAGGCCTGCTCCCATCAACGCCAGGCGCCTCACCTCGCCTGCACAACCCGCCGCCGGTGCAGATCGCACCAGCTGGGAAGGAAACACCTTGAAGAAGCACACGAACCGCATCGCCGTCACCGCTTCCTCCGTGGTGGCCGCGGGTGTCGCCGCTCTCGGTGCCGGGGGCACCGCTTCGGCCGCGACTCCTGCCTCCGCGTACGTCCAGCGTCCGGCCGTCAGTGTCAATGCCGACGACTACCGCTGGGACCACGGTGTCGGCTACCTGCTCGAGCAGGGGTACTCCTGGGACGAAAGCCGTGGCCTGCACAAGGACGGCCCCTTCAGCGATTCGGCCCGCCATGGACGCGATGGCCACTTCTGCCGCTGGGACGGCGAGGAGCGTGGCTGGAAGTGCGACAGGTCGTACCGGCACGACGGGAACCGCTACGAGCACGACAGTCGGGACCGGCACCACAACGACGGGAACCACGGTGACCGGTGAGCCGGATGCCGCTGTCGCCCTTGGGCCCGGGCCGTGCACCTGCCGACCGGGACACCGAAGTCGCGAACCCGCTCGCGGAAAGCTGAGAGAGGGCCTCCCAACTTGCCTGCGGAATAGATCTGTTGTATGCCCGTTCGTCCGCTGTTGCCGGACGAAGGATTCGGGCACGGTCTCCACCGCGGCACGCCGACCTCTGACCACCATGCACCGAAGAAGAGGAACCCATGTCCCAGTACCAGCTTCGTGTCTACACACTGTGCAGCGCCAAGGCGCTCATCGCCTACGGGAACGTCTGGGCCAAGCACATTCCCGGTCTGGCCAAGCACCGGATCACCACACACGGCGTCTGGACGGTGGCAGCGGCTCCCGGGAGTGGGGCACCCCAGCTGTGCGCCCTCGTTTCCTACAGGGACACCGACGACATACAGGAGCGGCTGCAGGCGTACCTGGCCAGCCCTGAGTTCCACGCTGACATGGAAGGCTTCGACGTCAGCCAGATCGTCGACGTCTCCGAGTCCGTACTGACGCCCACCCCCGACTCACCCTTGCGGTGACAGGGGGCCGAGCCTCGAAACGACTCGCCCGGGGAAAGCCTCGCCGAAGCCCCGAATGCACCAAGGAGGCCGGTCCCCGGCCGGGCCGTTGCCGCGCAAGAGCCCTCGACGCTCCACGGCTGGCCGGCAGCTTCGGGCGTGCCGCCGGTACGGTCCACATCACCTATTCTCCCGGCGCGGTCCCCAGCTCGGTGGTCAGTGATCCCGACGGCACGGAGCGGTCCGGGCGCGCAGGCCGTGAGGGCGCCCGGGGCTCGGTCCCGAGCATCCCGTCGACCGACTGCCCATGCGTGAACCGGACGGCTGCGGTTCCTGGGACCGTACGAAGCCGGGAACCGCGCAGACCACCCAGGCGAGCGAACCGGCGGCAAGGGTGAGCGCGAGGCGGCCTGGGATGTCGGCGAAGGCGCGGCGACGGCGACGAACGCGACGGGACGACGTGGCCCGGAGCGCCTGTCCGGATGGCCTCGCGCACGAGTGTGTGGGCAGCGGCGAGGTGGGCCGTCACAGCACCCCGGACCGCGTTGCTGCTGGGGGCCGCGGTCCCCGGAGCCACCGCTCAGGACCATGCCGAGCACCGCACGGGCCAGGGCACGGGGCCGGCCGTGCCCGTGGAGCGCGTACGTGGATCTGCCCACGTCGTACGCCATCAGGTCGACTCGGCGCACAGCCGGCAGGACGGGGCCGGGCCCGGCCATCGCGAGCCGGACACTGATTGCTGCCTGGGGACAAAGACCGGCTCGCCCGACCGCGGGCCTGCCTCAGCCGCAACGCCTCGGCCGGCGCCCTGGCGGTCACCATCGGTGAGGCGGCTGTCCAGGCCCGTGATGATCGTGTCCAGCACCAGGCGGAACATGCGGTCCTCCTCCTCGGGGCCTGTGTTCGGGGGCCCTTCCTCGCCGGCGGCGGGGGCGGTGGGCTCGAGGTTCGACCACTGGTGGAGCGCGCCGTTGAGCTCGGCGATGAGGACACCGATGACGACGGCGCACATGAGAGCAGCGACCTGCCGGACCTCCGAGTGCGGTACCCCTGCGGCGTCCAGCGTCCTGGTGAGCGCCGCCCAGAACGGGTCTTCGGGCTGGATGAAGTCCGGCTGGCTGAACGAGTAGGCCATGAGGTTGGGGTGGCGGTGCGCCAGCGTCCGGAAATCCGTCGCGAGCAGACGTATGCGCTCCTGCCAGGGAGCGTCCTCCAGAGTCACGGTGCGGAACTGGGCGCCGACCATCCTCGCCACGCCGCGTAGCAGGGCCTCCTTGTTCGGGAGGTGGTGGTACAGCGACATCGGGTTCGCGTCCAGGGCGGTCGCGAGTCTGCGCATGGTGAGCGCCTCGACCCCCTCCGCGTCGATGAGCCGCAGGGCGGCGGCATGGATTCCGGCCTCGGTCAGAGGCACGTCCCTCTTCCTTGTGCCCCGTGGGGGACGCTTCTCCTTTGACATACGACGTACGGTATCGGTTTCGTACGGCGTACGGAAATGAGCTCCGCCACACGGCGACGGAGTGGCCGCTTCGGCCGGTCGGGGTTGCGCTCGCTTTCCGTACGGCGTACGGTATCAATTCCATACGGCGTATGTTTCTGTGGGGCAGCACGGCATCGACCGGCGCCCTTGCTCATCCCTCCACAAAGGAGCAAGCCATGACCACGTCATCCGCGAACGACCTCCGCCCCATCCGGTCCCCGCGCGGGATACCCCTGCTCGGCCACACGCCGCAGATCCCCGGCACCAATCCGGTGGAGTACTTCGGCGAGCTGTCCAAGCAATTCCCCGAGGGCCTGTACGGCATGGACATCGCCGGCATCGAGCAGGTCTTCGTCTACGACCCGGACCTGGTGGCCGAGGTCTGCGACGAGACACGGTTCTTCAAGCAGATCGAGAAGACGCCGCTGGAGCACGTCCGGGACTACACGGGGGCGGGCCTGTTCACGGCCCACCAGCGCGAGGAGGAGTGGGCCATGGCACATCGGATCCTCCTTCCGGCCTTCAGCCAGCGCGCCATGAAGAACTACTACGGGCAGATGCTGGAGATCGCCCAGAACCTGGTGGGCAAGTGGGAGCACAGGGAGGGGCAGCCGGTCAATATCACCGACGACTACACCCGGCTCACCCTGGACACCATCGCCCTTACGGGGTTCGGCTACCGGTTCGACTCTTTCGCCGACGAGGAGCTGCACCCCTTCCTCAACGCGCTTCTGGAGGCGCTGATCGAGTCGCTGCGGCGCTCCCAGGAGCTGCCGGTGATGACCAAGCTCCGCAAGGCCGACGCCAAGAGGTACGGCGAGAACATCCGGCTGATGCAGGACCTGGTCGGCAGTGTGATCAAGGAGCGCCACGAGGGCAGGGGCAGCGCCGAGGAAGACCTGCTGGGTCTGATGCTTGAAGCGACCGACCCGGAGACCGGCGAACGGCTGTACGACGACAATGTCCGTGACCAGGTGGTGACGTTCCTGATCGCCGGTCACGAGACCACCAGCGGCCTGCTGTCGTTCGCCACGTACTCGCTGATGCGCAACCCGCACGTGCTGGCCCAGGCCTACGCCGAGGTGGACCGCCTGCTGCCCGGCGACACCGTCCCGGACTACGACACGATCATGCAGCTGGATGTCATCCCGCGCATCCTGGAGGAGACCCTGCGCCTGTGGGCTCCCATCCCGGCGATCTCCAAGGCGCCGCTGGAGGACACCGTCATCGGTGACCGCTACGAGCTGAAGAAGGGAACACGGGTCAACCTCCTCATGGGCCCGCTGCACACCCACCCCAAGGCGTGGGACCGGCCGCACGAGTTCGACATCGACCGGTGGCTGCCTGAGAACCGGGTCCAGCAGCACCCGCACGCCTACAAGCCGTTCGGCAACGGCGTGCGTGCTTGCATCGGCCGGCAGTTCGCGCTGACCGAGGCCCGCCTGGCCCTCGCGCTGGCGCTGCAGAAGTTCAAGTTCTCCGACCCGAACGACTACAAGATGGACGTGCGGGAAGCGCTGACCCGCAAGCCCGGCGACTTCAACCTCGTTGTGCGGACCCGCCAGGATCACGAGCGGACCGTGTTCGGCCCGATGGACCTGAAAGGCGACGACGACCAGCGATCGGCCACGGTCAGCGGTGTCGGGGTGAACCTGACCATCGCGTACGGCTCCAGCCTGGGCAGCTGTGAGGACCTGGCGCGCACCATCGCCGACCGCAGTGAGCGCTCCGGTTTCGGCACCACGCTGACCAGCCTGGACGAGCTGGGCGACAATCTGCCCACCGAGGGTCTGCTCGTCGTCGTGGCCGCCAGTTACAACGGCAAGGCCCCCGACAACGCCCAGCGCTTCGACGATCTGCTCGCCGCCGGACTGCCCGAGGGCTCACTGGCGAACGTGCGGTACGCGCTGCTGGGTGCCGGCAACACTCAGTGGGTGGCCACCTATCAGGCCTTCCCCAAGCGGATCGAGGAAGGCCTGCTGGCCGCCGGCGCCACCCCCGTCGTCGAGCGCGGCATCGCGGACGCCGCCGGTGACTTCGACGGCATGGCCACGCGGTGGATGGACACCCTGTGGGCCACTCTGGCCGAGGAGTACGCCGCCGACACCTCCCAGGCCAGCGGCCCCCGCTACCAGGTCCAGCTGCTCACCGAGGCGGACGTGCGCCCCGCCATCGTCTCCGAGCAGGCGTACCCGCTCACCGTGGTGACCAACGACGAGCTCGTGGCCGACGCGACCGGCCTGTGGGACTTCAGCATCGAGCCGCCGCGCCCGTCCGCGAAGTCCATAACCTTCGAGCTGCCCGAGGGCGTCACCTACGACACCGGCAACCACCTGGCCGTCTTCGCCAAGAACGAACTCGCTCTGGTGGAGCGCGCCCTGAGGCGGCTCGGCGTCGACTACGACCAGGTGCTCCGGCTCGACCAGCCAGCCGGTGGCCGCACCCACCTGCCGGTCGGCACCCCGGTCACCGCCGGCCTGCTGCTCACCGAGTTCCTGGAGCTGCAGGACGTGGCCACCCGCTCCCAGATACAGACGCTCGCCGAGCACACCGAGTGCCCGTGGACCCGGCCGCAGCTGCAGGCGTACACGGCCGACACCCAGGAGGCCGAGGAGCGCTACCAGAAGGAGATCCTCGGCAAGCGCATCTCGGTGCTGGGCCTGCTGGAGCGCTTCGCGGCAGTCGAACTGCCGCTGGCGGTCTTCCTGGAGATGATGGGCCCCATCCGTCCCCGCTTCTACTCCATCTCCTCCGCCCCGTCGGCCAACCCGCGCCACGTACGCCTGACCGTCGGCCTGCTGGAGGGCCCGGCCCTGTCCGGCGACGGCCAGTACCGCGGCACCTGCTCCTCCTACATCGCAGGCCTCGAGCCCGGTGACGTCGTCTACGGCTACGTCCGCGTGCCCTCCCCGACCTTCGCCCCGCCCGCCGACCCTGCCACGCCGCTGATCCTCATCGGCCCCGGCACCGGCATCGCGCCACTGCGCGGCTTCCTGGAAGAGCGGGCGACACAGCACGCGAACGGCACCCGGGTGGGCCTGTCCCAGGTCTTCGTCGGCTGCCGCCACCCGGAGCACGACTACTTCTACCGCCAGGAGATGCAGGACTGGCAGCAGGTCGGCATCGCCCAGGTGCACACCGCCTACTCCGCGGTGACCGGCCACCCCGCCCGGTTCGTGCAGAACGCCATCGCGAACGCCGCAGACACCGTGTGGCAGGCCATCCAGGACGGCGCGTACATCTACGTCTGCGGTGACGGCCGCCGCATGGCCCCCGCCGTCCGCGAGGCCCTCGCCGCCATCTACCGCCAGAACACCGGCAGCGACGACGAGACCGCCCAGCAGTGGCTCGCCCAGCTCGAAGCGGACGAGCGCTACCAGCAGGACGTCTTCGCCTGACCGTCGCACGCCGTCAAGGCGCGCCGACCCCAGCCGCCGGGAGGCGTGCGGACGTCCTGCCTCCCCCGCACGTCTCCCGGCCCCACCAGCCATTCAGACACCCCATGGCACCCATGGCCCGAACCACCGGGCCGTGCCGCTCACAGAAAGCAGATCACCATGGACACCATGCTCGCCGGACGCTTCCACCTGGACAGCAAGAAGTTCGCCGTGGAAGAGGTCCCGATCCCCGTGCCGGGCCCGGGCGAGGTCCTCATCGAGGTCAAGGCCGCCGGCGTCTGCCTCTCCGACGTCCACCTGCTCGACGGCTCCCTCGTCCCGCTGTTCGCCACCTCCGACACGGTCACCGTCGGCCACGAGGTCTCCGGTGTGATCCACACGCTCGGCCCCGACCTCAAGCGCGGCCTGGCCGTCGGCGCCCGCGTCACCCTGGAGGCCGGCAAGACCTGCGGTAAGTGCGCCGGATGCGTGCGCCACCGCCCCTGCACCCAGATGCTCACCGCCGGCATCGACTACGACGGCGGCTGGGCCGAGTATGTGATCGCCCGCGAGGACACCCTCATCCCCATTCCCGACAGTCTCCCCTTCGACCAGGCCGCGATCATCCCCGACGCGGTCTCCACCCCCTACGCCGCCGTCGTCGCCACCGCGGGCGTCCGTGCCGCCCAGTCCGTCGGTGTCTGGGGCGTGGGCGGAGTCGGTGCGCACAACGTACGCCTCGCCCGCCTGGTCGGCGCCGCCCCGATCATCGCCGTCGACCCGCTGCCCAGCGCCCGCGAGCGCGCGCTGGCGTTCGGCGCGGATCTCGCCCTCGACCCGACGGCCGAGGACTTCGCCGACCAGGTGTACGCGGCCACCGCTGGACGAGGCCTCGACTTCGCCTTCGACTGCGCAGGCGTTCCCGCCGTCCGCGAGCAGGCCGCCTCCGTGCTCGGCCTGGGCGGCTCCCTCATCCTGGTCGGCATCTCGCCCAGGCCCCTCACCATCACCGAGGGCCTGACCTTCAACTACATGGAGAAGCAGGTGCGCGGCCACTACGGCGGCACCCCCGAGTCCGTCTCCGAGCTGGTGCAGCTGACCGCAGCAGGCCGCCTGGACCTCGCCCCCTCCATCACCGACCACATCCCGCTCGCCGACGCGGCCGACGCCGTCCACCGACTGGAGAACAAGATCGGCGACCCGATCCGCCTCATCCTCGTCCCCTGACAGCTGTCCAGCGGGACATCAAAGCCACCTCGGGCAGGGGTGAGTGGGCGCCGGTGCTTGAGGGAGCGCCGGTGCCCACGGCTTTCCGAGGAGGCGTGGGCGCGGCAACTGGAGGACGGCGGTCAGCCCACTGCGCGGGCCAGGTCGAACATGGCACTGATGAGGTCGAGATGAGTGAATGCCTGGCGAAAGGTGCCCAGTTGCTCGCCGGAGCGGCTGATCGCCTCGGCGTACAGGCCGAGATGGTTGGCGCCACTGAGGCGGTGAGGTCGAGTGCGTCAGCCGAGCCCACGGCGGCCGCTCCGCTCCGTCACGGCTCCTCGCGGGTTCGTGCTACGTGGCTCTCCAGGCCGACGATCGTGGCGTCGAGCGCACAGTTGAACATCGCGTCGATCACGTTCTTCGCGGGAGCGGGGGGGTGTTCCCCGTCGGCGCCGACCGGCGCCGGCGGCAGGGTGGTCCACCGCTGCAGCGCTCCGGTGAGTTCGCTGAGCAGCAGCCCCGTGAAAACCGCGCACAGGGAGGCGGCGACGCGCGGGATCTCCGAGGCCGGCAGTTTCGCGGCGGCCAGGATGTCGATGAGCCCCTGCCAAAAGGGGTCCTCCGGCTGGACGTAGTCGGCTCGCGCGAAGGAGTACGCCATCAGTTTCGGATGGCGGTGCGACAGTTCACGGAAGTCGAGAGCCAGTCGGCGAAGACGGTCCTGCCAGGGGATGTCCTCCCGCTCTCCCGCGCGGAACCGCGAGCCGACGCTCTCGGCCACGCCACGCAGCACTGCGTCCTTGTTCGGCACGTGGTGGTACAGCGACATCGGATTCGCATCCAGCGCGGTCGCGAGCTTACGCATGGTGAGCGCCTCGACCCCATCGGCGTCGATGAGCTGCAGCGCCATGGCGTGGATGCCGTCCTTGGTGAGGGGGACGGCCCTCTTCCTGGTCCCCCGGGGAGCCTTCCTTGACTTTTCCATACATCGTATGGTATCAGTGAGCCGCCGCAGGCGGCTTCTCACATCCGGCGGCACCCTCGGTCAGGGCATCAGGTGAGGTTCGGCAGGGGGCGCCGGGTGACCTCACGGGCGTCGTCCGGGGGGACGCCGAGCATGCGAAGGACCATTTCGGCCAGGTCGGAGGCGGTCTCGTCGCCGTCGAGGTCGGGGCGGGCCAGCCTCAGCGCCACGAGGGACAGCAGGGTCCCGCCCATGGCGGACAGCGCCGTGGTCGCATCGGTGCAGGCGAAGCGGCCCGAGGCGATGCCGCGCTCCAGGTCACGCAGGGCTCTCGGGGCGAGTCCGCGTTCTGAGTGAATCTGGGCCAGACCGCGATCACGCAGGATCCGCATGAGTTCCGGGTGCGAGTCGGCCATCCGGGCCGTGAGCCGGAAGCCCGCCGCGACAAGCTCGGCCGGGTCCTCGATCCCCTCCACGCGCTCGTCGATGACCTGGCCGAACTCCTCCAGGGCGTCCGTCACGGCGGCGTCGAACAGGTCCGTCTTCGACTCGAAGTGGTTGTAGAAGGAGCCGAAACCGACGTCCGCGCGCTCGGCGATGGCCTGGATGCTGGCGCTGGTGTCCCCGGTCTCCGCGAGGATCTGCCGGGCCGCACGGACGAGTGCCTGACGAGTCTCGGCGCGGCGCCGCTCGAAGCGGTTCTTGGGAGGGGCTGACGTCGGCATGCGGCGAGTGTAACAACGCCACGATGAGTCTCGCATCACTGATGAAGTCATCAATTCTTTGGCCTCACCCTATTGACGATGAGTCTCAGCAAAGTTGATGATTTTCTCATTACGGCAATGTTGCTTGGAGGGCACCATGTTCGAAACCCCCGTTGACAGGGCCGATCCCCGGACGCCCCACCAAGATCTCCACAGCGAGCAGGGCGCCCTGCGCGGAGAGCACCCCGGACGAGCCCGCAATCCCGTGATCAAGGTGGCTGACCTGGCCTGGCTGGAGTTCGAGAAGCCGGATCTGGACCGGGCCGAGGTCTTCGCCCGTGACTTCGGGTTCGCGATCGCCGCCCGCACCGAGGGGGAGCTGTGGCTGCGGGGCACGTTCGCCGGCTCGCCGTGCATGGTGATCCGCAAGGGGATTGCGTCCCGCTTCATCGGGCCTGCGTTCCGTGCGGCCGAGCGTGTCGATCTGGACCGTCTGGCCCGTGACACCGGCGGGGACGTGCGGGACCTGGACGCACCCGGCGGCGGAAAGGCCGTCGGCCTGCTCGACCCCTCGGGCTTGCCGGTCCGGGTCGTGCACTGCGCCGAGCAGCTGCCCGCGCTGCCCCATCAGCAGCCGCTGATTCTCAACTTCGGTACTGATCACCGTCGGACGAACGCCACCCAGCGCCCGCCCCGTGAGCCGTCCCGCATCCAGCGGCTGGGCCATGTGGTGCTGGAGACACCGTTGTTCGCCCGCACCTTGGACTGGTACCTGGACACCCTCGGGATGATCGTGTCCGACTTCCTGTTCCTGGACGGTCAGCGCGGGCGCGGGCCGACGATGGCGTTCATCCGGTGCGACCAGGGCAGCCTGGCCGTGGATCACCACACGCTGGCCCTGCACCTGGGACCCGCAACCGGCTATGTCCATTCCGCCTACCAGGTCACCGACCTCGACGCGATCGCCGCCGGTGGGGAGTACCTGGCCGAACGCGGCTACCAGCGCAGCTGGGGCATCGGCCGGCACATCCAGGGCAGCCAGCTCTTCGACTACTGGCGCGACCCCGACCGCTTCATGCTGGAGCACTTCGCCGACGGCGACCTCTTCTCCTGTGACCTGGAGCCCGGCTGGGCGCCGATGTCGGCGAGCGGCCTCGCCCAGTGGGGCCCGCCGGTCACCCGTGACTTCCTGGGCACGAACCCGTCCCCCGCCAAGCTGCGCGAGGTCATGACGGCCCTGCGCGGCGACAACGAACTCGACCCCGCACGCCTGCTGGGCCTGATGAAAGCGATGAGCTCATGAGCACCAACGTTCTGCGCACCACCGACGGCTGGTGGGCTGTCCGGGGCGAGCGCGCCGTCCGCGTCGAGACCAAGGCGGTCACCACCGCCGAGCTGCTCGCCGACCGGGACGCGGTCCGCGAGGCCGCCGCCTCCGCCGGGAGCGGCACGCCCGTCGCCGACCTGGTGGCGCTGCCTCCGGTCACCACCCCGTGCCGGGTGGTCGCCCAGATGGTCAACTACCGCAGCCACGCCAAGGATTCGGGCTTCACCGGCGACATCCCGGCCACCTTCTTCCGCAAGGCGTCCGGCTCGGTCAGCGGCCCGCACGAGGAGATCGTCCGGCCCGCGCACGTGAAGTTCCTCGACTACGAGGTGGAACTCGGCCTCGTCATGGGCGCCCCCCTGCCCGTGGGCACCGTCGTCGAGGAGCGGGACCTGCCCCGTTACGTTGCCGGCCTTGTGCTGACCAACGACGTCAGTGCCCGCGACGTCCAGCTGACCAAGACCCAGTTCTACGAGAGCAAGTCCTATCCGACCTTCACGCCGACGGGGCCCTACCTCGCCCTGCTGGAGCCCGAGGACTTCGCCCACCTGCTCGACCTGCGGCTGCGGCTGTCGGTCAACGGCGTACCGCGTCAGGACCGCACGCTCGCCGACATGATCGTAAGGCCCGCCCAGGCGCTCACCCTGCTCGCCCGCTTTCAGACCCTCGACCCGGGCGACCTGCTGCTGACCGGCACTCCCGGCGGCACGGCCCTGAAAGCCCCGCTCAAGCCGATCGCCAAGATCAGTGCCTTGCTGCCCCCCTCGGTGAGGTGGAAGGCGTTCTTCAAGGGCCAGGCCAGGAACCCCCGTTACCTGCGCGACGGTGACCTCGTCACCGCCACGATCGCCACCGGGGACGGACGAATCGACCTCGGCGAGCAGCGGACCTCTGTGACGGGCGCCCCATGAGCGCCGCATCCCGGACACCGGTCGTGATCATTGGTGCGGGACCCGTGGGGGTCACGGCCGCTCTCCTGCTCGCCCGACGCGGAGTGCGCAGCGTCGTCATGGAACGACACCAGGACGTCTACCCCTTGCCGCGGGCCGTCGTCGTGGACGACGAGGTCCGCCGGATCCTGCAGAGTGTCGGCGTCCATGAGGAGTTCGCCGCCCTCGCCCGCCCGGCACGCGGGCTGCGGCTGCTGGACGCCCGGCACCGCGTGATCGCCGAGTTCGCGCGGTCCCCGCAAGGGCATCACGGCTTCCCGCAGACCAGCATGTTCGACCAGCCCGAGCTGGAACGCCTGCTGCGCGACGCCCTGGCGAACCGCCCCGAGTGCGAGCTGCGGGGCGGGGTGGAGGTCGTGTCCGTCACCCAGGACACCAATGGACCCAACGATGCGACCGGTCCGGTCCGGGTCACCTTCCGTCGCGACGGCAGCGATGAGGAGGAGCACCTGTGGACCGATGCCGTCCTCGGCTGCGACGGCGCGGGCAGCATCACCCGCGACGCCGTCGGCGCCGTATGGGAGGACCTGCACTTTCAGGAGAGCTGGCGGGTCATCGACGTGCGTACCAGCCGCCAGGTGCGCACCTGGGAAGGCGCCGAGCAGATCTGCTGCCCCACCCGGCCCGCCACGTTCATGCGCGTCGGCGAAGACCGCTACCGCTGGGAGTTCCGGCTGCCCGACGACCAGCCCCTGGACGGCCCGGACGGATGGGAGCGCCTGCGGAATCTGGTCGCCCCCTGGGCGGACCTGCCGTCCGACCCCTCCCTGGGCGACGACTTCGAGGTGATCCGGCAGGCGCAGTACACCTTCCGCGCCCGTCTCGCCGACCGGTGGCGCAGGGGGCGTGTCTTCCTGCTGGGCGACGCCGCCCACCTGACCCCGCCCTTCGTCGGGCAGGGTCTGTGCGCGGGCCTGCGCGACGCCCGCAATCTCACCTGGAAACTCGCTCGCGTCCTCCGTCAGGGCGCGGACGAGGGGCTGCTGGACACCTACGAACGTGAGCGCAAGCCACACGCTCGCCGCGTGATCCGCGTCGCGGTCGCCGTCGGCTGGGCCATGACAGGTGGGCAGGACCGCGGTGCTGCGGTTCGCCGGGCCGTCGTGGGCGCGGTCTGCCGTCTTCCCGGCGTGACCGCGGCGGTGAGCCGTGACCTCAGCCCCGCCCTGACCGCCGGCCCGCTGGTACGGCGCCGCCCCGGGCTCATCCGCCGCATGCCGGCAGGCACCTTCTGCCCACAGCCCTGGGTGCTGCACGACGGCAGGCGAGTGCGCCTCGACGACCTCCTGGGTGACTCCTTCGCCGTCCTGACCGCTGTGCCGCCCACTGCGCAGATGACGGCCGTGGCCACGGCGCTCGGCGCACGCACCATCCGCGTCGACGACCTGGGCGACGACGGCGCCCTGGCCGCCTGGCTGGCACGCGGCCGGGCCGACGCCGTCCTGCTGCGCCCCGACCGCGTCGTGATGGACACGGTCCCGGCCGGCACCGGCGACTTCACGGACACCGCCGCCTGGGCTCCCCTGCTGCACACGGCCCGCCGTCCCGCCGATGTCCGGCACGTCCCCTGACGAGGAGCACCACACCATGAGCACCCTGCACCCCACGCCGTATCCGGAACCCTTCTTCACTCCCGACCCGAAGACGGCCGCCCGCAGCCGCATCGCGGACTTCGCCCGATGGGCGGCCCGGCACCAGGGCGCCGAAGGAATCCAGGACCCCACCGACTACCAGGCCCTGTACCGCTGGTCCATCACCGACCTGGAAGGGTTCTGGGCCGCGGTGTGGGAGTACTTCGCCGTCGATGCGACGACTCCGTACGAGCGGGTACTGGCAGAGGAGACCATGCCCGGCGCCCGCTGGTTTCCCGGCGCCACCCTCAACTACGCCCACCACGCGCTGCGCAACCTGCAGCCGGACTCCCCCGCGATCACCGCGCTGAACGAGACCGGATCCGGCTACGAGATCACGGGTCAGCAGTTGCGCGCCCGGGTGGCTTCCGTCGCAGCCACCCTGCGCGACCTGGGCGTCGGACAGGGCGACCGGGTGGTGGGCTACCTCCCCCACACGCCCCACGCCGTCATCGCCTTCCTCGCCACCGCCAGCCTGGGCGCGGTGTGGTCGGTGTGCGGCCAGGACTACGCGCCCAAGGCCGCCGCCGACCGCTTCGCCCAGCTCGAACCCACGGTGCTGATCACCGCGGACGGCTACCTCTTCAACGGCACCACACACGACTGCCGGACCGCCTCACTCGAACTGGCCCGCGCCCTGCCCACGTTGAAGGCCACAGTGCGCGTGGACCACGTGGGGCTCGCCTGGCCCGAGGGCGGGCATCCGGGGCTGACGGTGCCCTGGGAAGACGCCGCCGCCCGCACCGAGCACCTCACTGTTGCCCCGGTGCCGTTCGACCACCCTCTGTGGGTCGTCTTCTCCTCTGGCACCACCGGCCTGCCCAAGGGCATCGTCCACGGGCACGGCGGCGTCCTGCTCGAACACCTCAAGATGCTCGGCCTGCACACCGACCTCGGCCCCGGGGACCGCCTGCTGTGGTACACCACCACCCACTGGATGATGTGGAACCTGGTCGTCTCCGCCCTGCTGACCGGTGCCGCCACCTGCACCTACGACGGCAGCCCGGCGCCGGTCGCGCGACCGGGCATCCTGTGGGAGCTGGCGGCCCGCCACAAGGTCACCGTCTTCGGCACCAGTCCGCAGTACCTGCTGGCCATGAGCAAGCTGGGCATCGAACCCGCCGTGCACGACCTGTCGGCGATCCGCGTCATCGGCTCCACCGGCTCCGCGCTGCCCGCCTCCGCCTATCCCTGGGTCCGCGACCACGTGGGCGCCGGCGTCCAGCTGGCCTCCACCAGCGGCGGCACGGACGTCGTCTCCGGCTTCGCCGGCAGCGCCCCGACGACCCCGGTCTGGGCGGGCGAGCTGTCCACTCCCGGCCTGGGCGTGGCGCTGGCCGCGTACGACGCGACGGGCACCCCGGTCCTCGACCGGCTCGGCGAGCTGGTCGTCACCCGGCCGATGCCGTCCATGCCGTTGCACTTCTGGAACGACCCCGACGGCAGCCGCTACCGTGCCGCCTACTTCGACGCCTACCCCGGTGTGTGGCGGCACGGCGACTGGATCACCCACACCTCCCACGGCTCGGTGATCGTCCACGGCCGATCCGACGCCACCCTGAACCGCAACGGCGTACGCCTGGGCAGTGCGGACATCCACGACATCGTCGAACGCCTCCCCGAGATCACCGAGGCCCTCGTCATCGGCGCGGAGGAACCCGACGGCGGCTACTGGATGCCGCTCTTCGTCGTCCTCGCCGACGGGGTCGGCCTGGACGACTCCCTGCGCGAGAAGATCCGCGACGCGATCCGCACCGGCGCCTCACCCCGCCACGTCCCCGACGAAATCCTGGGCGTACCGGCCCTCCCGCACACGAAGACCGGAAAGAAGCTCGAGGTTCCCGTCAAGCGCCTGCTCCAGGGCACCCCCGCCGAGCAGGTCCTGAACCCCTCGGCGGTCGACAACCCCGAACTGATCTCCTACTTCGCCCGCCTGGGCACCGAGCGGAGCAAGCGATCGACCCGGCCCACATGACGTCGACGGGCCGCAAGGCCACGTGACAGCCACCAGATCCCTGTGCCGCCCGGCTCCGCAGACCCCCGTCCCCACCGGGCGGTGCCGGGGCGGTCAACCCGCCCCGGCACCGCATCATCCACACAACGGAAGCAAGAGAGAAACCATGAGCACGACCGACCGCGAACCGCAGGCCCTCGACGCCCTCGACGACGCAGGGCGAAAGGTGCTGTTCACCGAGGCCCGCACCGCGAACACCTTTGCCGAGGTGGCCGTTGCCGACGACGAACTCGCCATGATCTGGGAACTCGCCCGCTGGTCACCGAGCGCCGCCAACGGCCAGCCTCTGCGCGTGCTCTTCGTGCGCACCCGCGAGGGCAAGGAGCGACTGGCCGAGCATCTCGACGAGGGCAACAGGGCCAAGACGCTTCAAGCGCCGGCCGTGGCGATCCTGGCGTACGACGTCGACTTCCACGAGCAGATGCCGACAGTCTTCCCGGCCCGCGGCGAGATGCTGCGAGCGGCGTTCGCCGACCAGATCCAGACGCGCGAGAGCCTTGCCGCCTACAACTCGGCACTGCAGACCGGGGTCTTCCTGCTTGCGGTGCGCGCAGCGGGGCTGGCGGCTGGTCCGATGGCGGGCTTCGACCGGGCCGGCGTGGACGAGGAGTTCTTCGCCGGTACCAGCTGGCGCTCGCATCTAGTGGTCAACATCGGTCACCCCGGTGCCGACCCGTGGTTCCCGCGGCTGCCCCGCGTGCCCGTCGAGGACGCCGTCGCCTGGGCCTGACGGCACTGTCGCCGCCTGGTTGCGCGGAATCGGGATCCGAAGTCCGAGCACCCGAGCGCGGTCGGCGTAGAGGTGAGAGGCGCCATGCCGTGGGCGCCGGTGCTCTCCTGAGCGTCGGCGCCCGGTTCGCCCCTGCCTGAGTGGCTGTGATGGACCGCCCCCGGCCGCGGACCACCGCGCGCGTGATCCGCTACGGGCGCAGAACAAGCGCCATCGTGTTCTGCAGCCTCTTCTCGACCGCGCCGGCGCGGATCCCGTCGCCCACTGGCCGGCACCGGCTCCGAGGCAGTCTTCGAGTTCTTCGTGGACGACGTCGCGCTCGCGTTCCCGTACCCCCTCGCTCGGCATGCCGGACCGTTCGAGGGCAAGGCCATCGCCGTTCCCTTATCTGCGGCAGATGCCCAGTTCACGGGGCCTGCACACAGCCCTCGCCGAAGCCGAGCGGGCCCTCACGGCATTCCCGCACCGGAAGCGGAACAATCGAAGCGCTCGGCACCGCCGGGCGGTGGAGTAGGTCGCCACCACGCTGCATCCCAAGGTGCGTCGGCAGCGCACCGATCACGCGCACAAACCGCTCTGGCAATGGTCCGACCCTACGACCAGATTGCGCACGAGCGGTTGAGCATCGCGAACATGGTCCGCGCCCCCTGGCCCAAGCCCGACCCCGAGACGCCCGGCGGCTTCATGCCGAACGGGCCGCAGCCAAAACCGGGTTGAACGAGAGTGTTCATGAGGCGGGTTGGGGGTTCTCCTGGGCATCCTCGCGCACAAGGCTGAAAGCGCCGGTCGCAAGCTGATCCCGATGGACCCCGCAGCACCTCCCGCACCTGCCCTGCCGGCGGGCCCGTGTCCGGCGAGAACCGCACCACTCAAGCAAAGTTCGAGTGCACCAGTTGCGGCCATACCGCCAACGCCGACCCGGTCGGCGCACTCAACGTCGCCAACAGGGCCGGGCTGGTCCTTCCCGACGTGGCCTCACCACCGACAGGACATGCCCCCGGATTCATCCGGGGGAGGAGTCACAGATGCCCCAACCGGTGGCTGCCGGCACCGGCGACGCCGTGCGGCCTCGGGGTCGCAGCCCGCCGCGGTGCTCCAGGGCTGGGGAACTCCCGGCCTCCTGCGTGCCTACGAGCGGGAGCGGCGGCCCATGCCCCTGTCAACCGTACGTCGCCCGACACAGCGTCGTGCGGGGAAAGCCGTCTACCGGGCCGCCGTGCACAGCGAATGGTGGCTCGGGCCGCGCCCGCCCAAGACTCGGCTCGGACATTGCCCGGGCGCGCGGCCACCGACGTGCTGCTGCGGGACGGCCGCGCCCTGTTCGACCTCTTGCACTACGGCTTCCCCTGCTGCGATTCGCCGACCCCGGCGTCGCACCCGCCTCCGAACGCTGCGTGCACCTGGCTAGCACGACGGAACTTCCCACTAGCATTTCCATACGTCGTATGGTTAACTCGGGGAGTGGTTCCGTACGGCGTACGGAACCTTGAGGCTTGCTGTAACAGCAAACTCTCGCGCTCGGTGACGCGAACGCAGGGCCAGCCGAAGCCGGCAAACGCTGTTGCATTCGCGCAGCGCCCCACGAAATGCACCAGTGACAGGAGCGCCGTCGCGTCGGCGGATCGCTCTCTAATTCGAAGGAGAAACCCGTGAGCAGCTTCAAGAAGCGCGTGTGTGTCGCCATCGCCTCCATTGCCGTGGCAGGCGGAGCCGTTGTCGGTGCCGGGGGTGCCGCGGCGGCCGCAACAGCGACGTCTGGGCATGCCCAGCGCCCGACCGTCAATGTCGAGGCCGACGACCGTTACTCGGGCTGCGACGGCGAGCACAGCCGGGATCGGAGCGACGACCGTTACGACGGCGAGAGCAGCTGGGATCGTAGTGACGGCCACCGCCGGGATCAGGGCACCAGGTCGTCGTGGGGCGGTCATGGTGGGGACCGCGACGGCGGGAGCCGCACCAACCACGACCGGCACGGCAGTGGCCGCTGACACGAACACGGCTCTCGTCTGGCAACCGAGGTTGCCTGCATCCCTGTGATGCCCCCGGCCGTGCGGTGGCTTCGTCAGCTCCTGCCGACCGGTCGGAAACCTGGCGACGGGCACGAGATGCAGCTCCTGTGAGCGTTCTCGTGCCGTCCGCCACCGGTCCCGCCGCAGCCGTCCTCGTGTGGTCAAGGCACCAGGAGCGAATCCATGAAGTCAATGAGAACCGTGATACAGGGTCTATCTGTCCGGCTTGTCGTCTCGCAGGAGATGTCCCTGTCCATGTGCATGAGGCTGCGGTACGAGCCCAGTGATCCTTATGCCGTTCGTGTCGCGTTCACCGCAGACGGAAGCGACGAGGCGGTGGAATGGATCATCGGACGCGATCTGCTGATCGATGGCCTGAAAGGCCCCGTCGGCGAGGGAGACGTCCAGATATGGCCAGCTGGCGAGCGCGACCGCGGTGCTGTGTACATCGTCCTCAAGCCGCCAGACGGTGTGGCGTTGCTCGAAGCTACGGCGCAGGACATCAAGAGGTTCTTGCACGAGACGGAGGCACTCGTGCCCAGAGGATCCGAGTCCGAGCGCATCGACTCGGACGCGATGCTGAGGCACCTCCTCGCCGAAGGCTGAGGTTCTCCTGCCCAGAACCAGGCTCTAGCTGCGATTGCAGCAAACGTGCCGTTGCAGGCCGAGACCGCCCTGACCAGCTGCCGTTTCCCCATGGGCGACGTTTAGCGTGTCCACCCTGAGGCTGGCACACTGAACTTGTGCTTCCGCTGATGGCCGCTGCTGATCAGAATGCGTCCTCATCGCTTTCTGCGGCCAGCGTTGTGTCGGTCAGTGCGTTGGTCTTCACCGTTGCCTCATTCTGGTGGATCAACGCCAGACAGGGGCGCCTGGAGACATGGGAGCCTCATTCCTTTGCAGCGATTTGCCACGGCTCCATGATTCGCCTGCGGCTTCCGCTCGTCTTTCACAACACCGGTGCCAAGCCGATAGTCGTGCACGACCTCATGCTGAGCTTCCCCGATGAGCCGGCCTCTCATCTTCCGCTCCTGTGGAAGTCTTCACCATCCCGTCTCCAACCCGGGCCAGACGAGGAACCGAAGTTGCCGGCCGGATTCGTTGTGGCCGGCAGAGAAGCGCAACAACTCTTCATCGAGTTCGAGGCACCGTTTTCCGGGTTGGTACCGGAGGCCCGTGACTACAAGGTCCGAATCCAAGTGAGGGTTGGCCACCGCAAGGGTTGGCGCTCGCTTCTGACGTTCACCTTGAGGACCACCAACATCATCTATCCCGACCGGTACACCGTCTACAACAACGTCCCTGTCGAACTGACGAAGGACGACCAGAGAAAGGCAGACGCTGCGCTCCTAGAGCTGCTGGAGGGGCATGAGAAGGGTTCTTCCGCCAAGGGCGAGACCAAACGGCGAGACTCTTCGAACGACGAGGGCAACGCCGGTACGGACCTGTAGATCGGGAAGATGGTCGTGAGCTCGCCAAGGGCGGACGCGTTGGTGCACTGCACGTACGGCACGTCGTGACGGCGTTGCGCCCGTCCGGTGCCCAGTCGCCGTTGCTCACTGCGCCCACGCCAGGCGCAGGTGATACATGGCGTTGGCGAAGGGCGCGCATCCCCTGCTTGTCTCCCAGCACACCCACCGGCCGCAGGCTCCCGGGTATGCAGCACTCTGCTGCCCGTCAAAGAGACCATCGGGCGTCGGAGAGGTCACTTGGACGGCGAGCGATCATGCCTTGAGGCCCGACTGCACACCCTCACCCGGCTCGCCGCCCACCGGGCTGCCGCCCGCGAGGCGCTCCAGGCCGCCGACGCCGCCTTCACTCACCTGCCCGCCCCCGTCACCACACCCGACGGCCACACCCCTCCCGCCTGGGACCATCGACCCAAGGGCGAGCTCACCCGCCGCGACCTCGCCGCCCGAATGGCTGCCGTACGAGCCCAGAATCGCCGCGCTCAGGCGAACAAGACCCCGCTGTCCGACACCGCCCGGCGTGTGATCGCCGCCCTCACCCGCGAGTCCCGGCTGCGCCGCGCCCTGCACTGGCGCGACGCCGCACGCGAGGACTTCCAGCGCGAGCGGGCCACCAACAGCGTCACCTCACTGGGCCAGGTCCGCAGCACCCTCTCGACGCGGCGTACCGCCGTGGCCGACCGCCGGCGTCGGCGCGCGCGGCGCTGGCCCGCGCCGACGCCGTCACCGACAAAATCAGTGCCGAGCTCCGCTTCCGTGAGCGCCTGCCCGACCACGCCCCGCACCGCCCCAACCACCGCGCACAGATTCCCGCCTGGGTCGCCGACTCCCCACGCCCTCACCCATCCCGACACCCCGGGCACTGGGCCGGCCACCTCGCCGAGCGCCACCGCATCCTGGCCAACTTCCCGCCCGCCTGGGCCCGCCCCCTCGGGGGGTCCGCCGCCCACCAGCGCTCCTCGGCGCCGTCACGCGTGGGCCACCACCGCCGCGCTGGTGGAACTGTGGCGCACCCGCCATGCCATCACCCATGTGCCCGGGCTGGGCCCGCGCCCCGCCGACCCCGCCACTGCGGCGGCCTGGGACGGCCTGGACGCCCGGATGCGGGCCTTGACCGGACGGCGCCGCCCGATGCCCCCGTCATGATCGGGGGCTCTCGGCCACCTCGATGCGCCACCGCCCGGCGGCCCCCTGCCCGACCATCCGGCCCTGCGCGACCCTTTCGGCATCGCACCTCTGTCCCACGGCGCCCTGGATGCACGCCTCGCGAGACGCGGCCTGGCCGCTGTGCTCGCCGGCGAACCCCTGCCGGATGCGTGGATGGAGTAGATCACCATCCCCGGCGACGACGAGGACGAGCAGCGCACCTGTGTATCCTCGCAGGTCAACGGCACCTTTCTGCTATCGAGGCGTCAGATCCCTTAATTTCGCCGAATACTCGGGGTTAGGCCTCGCGGGCGCCCTCATACATTTCGTCGATGACCCGGGCGTACTCGCGCTCCACGACGGGCCGTTTGACCTTGAGGCTCGGGGTGAGTTCGCCGTGCTCGATATCGAGATCGCGCGGGAGCACAGCGAACTTCTTGATCGTCTGCCACCGCTGCAGGTCGCCGTTGACCCGCTGGACGAAGCCATCGATCAGCTCGCGGATCTGCGGCGAGGAGACGGTCTCGGCATACGAGCGGTCGCCGTGGCCCTGGGACGCTGCCCACGACATGATCGCGGACTCGTCCAGGGCGATCAGGGCGGAGCAGAAGTTGCGGCCGTCGCCGATGACCAGGATGTTGCTGACGAACGGGCAGATGGCCTTGAAGCGGCCCTCGATCTCGGTGGGCGCCACGTACTTGCCGCCCGAGGTCTTGAACACGTCCTTCTTGCGGTCGGTGATCCGGACGTAACCGTCCTTGTCCACCTCCCCGATGTCGCCGGTGCGGAACCATCCGTCGCTCTCCAACACCTCCGCGGTCTTCTCCGGAAGGTTGTGGTAACCGCGCATGACACCGGGGCCTCGCAACAGGACCTCGCCGTCCTCGGCAATGCGCACCTCGGTACCGGGCAGCGGTCTGCCGACCGTGCCGACCCGGTAGTCGTCTACGGGGTTGACGGTGCAGGCCGCACTGGTCTCGGTCAGTCCATAGCCCTCAAGGATGTGCACACCGGCACCGGCGAAGAAGTAGCCGATGTCCGGGGCGAGGGCGGCACTGCCCGAGACGCTGCCGCGCAGGTTGCCCCCGAAGGCCGCGCGGATCTTGCCGTACACCAGCCGGTCGGCGACGGCGTGCTGCACGGCGAGCGACAGGGGCACCCTGCGCCGTCCGGTCGCCGCCCTGCTCTCCTGTTCCGTCCGGGCATAGGCGCGGGCGACCTTCGCCGCCCAGAGGAAGATCTTGTACTTGGCACCCCCCTCGGCTCTCGCCTTTCCCGCGATGCCGTTGTAGACCTTCTCGAAGATCCGCGGCGCCGACGCCATCAGAGTGGGCCGGACGGCGGGCAGGTTGGTGATGATCCGGTCGATCCTCCCGTCCACCGCCATCACGTGGCCGGTCCTGACCTGACCGGAGATCAGGGCCTTGCCGAAGACATGGGACAGTGGCAGCCACAGGAACTGCACGTCGTCGGAGCGCAGCAGCCCGCTCGCCTCCTGAGCGACCCCCTGGTATGACCAGCAGTCGTGCACCAGGCGTACGCCCTTGGGGCGGCCCGTCGTGCCCGAGGTGTAGATCAGGGTGGCGAGCTGTTCCCGCTCGATGGCCCGGACCGTCTCCTCGACCGCATCCGGATGCTGATCCAGGTACGCCGTACCCCGCTTCTCCAACTCGGCGAGGGAGAGCACCTCCAGCCCCTCCACCCGGGGGAGGTCCGCCCCGGGGTCGAAGAGGATCGCGTGGCCGAGCCCGGGCAGGCGTTCGATGTCGGAGGCGAACTTGTCCAGCTGGACCGCGTTCTCGACGAAAATCGCCCGACTGCCGGAGTCGGCGAGGATGTACACCGTCTCGTCGGCATGGGTACTGGGGTAGACGGCGGTGGTGGCGGCGCCCGCGCACATCGCCCCCAGGTCGGCCAGGATCCACTCGACCCGGGTGGAGGAGGAGATCGCCACCCGCTCCTCGGGCCGCACCCCCAGGGCCAGCAGGCCGGCTGCGATCGCCCTCACGCGTTCGGCGGTCTGCGCCCAGGTCAGCGAGTGCCACTGCTCGGCGTCGGCAGCGCCGTCGCCGGCCGGCACGGGATAGCGGTATGCCTCCCGGTCGGGTGTGGCTTCGACTCGTGAGAGGAAGAGATGCGCCACGGAAACCGGGCGGTTGTCGACAAGGGACTGCGCGGAACTCACATTGACCTCCGGGCCCGGGGGCGCCGTTTTCGAGCGGTTTACTGACAGGTAACTCGCAAGCGATGGTCACACTAGGGGGAAGTCTGCCTGCGCGTAAGGGGCTGGGAGCCGGCCTGATCGCAGCCGGAGTCGCCACGATCCCGTTCAGAGGCTGAGCACGAGCTTGCCGCGGACCTGGCCGGTCCTGCTGATCAGCTGCGCTTCTGCGGCCTTCTCCAGGGGCAGGACGTCCTGGACCTCGACGCGGACTGCTCCTGAGTCGATGAGCTGCCCGATGCGGCGCAGCGCCTCGCCGTCCGGAGCGACGATGACGCGCCGCCCCGTGATACCCGGCACGCGGTACGTCTCGTCGATCGGTTCCGGCAGGGTGATGAGCACGCCGCCCGGACGCAACAGCCGCCACGACTCCTGCTGCGTGCGGCCGCCGACGGTGTCGATGACGACGTCGACCGGTTCGATGTCGAGCGGGTGGTCTTCCGTGCGATCCAGGGGCTCGTCGACGCCGAGCCGGCGCAGAAAGCCGAGATTGCGCGGCGAGGCGGTGGCCGCGACACGCGCCCCGCAAGCCTTGGCGAGCTGAACGGCGAAGTGACCGACCCCGCCCGCGCCACCGTGAACCAGGACGCGCTGACCCGCGGTCACCTGGGCGGCGACGAGCGACTGCCAGGCGGTCAGGGCCGCCAGCGGGACGGCCGCCGCCTGGGCGAACGACAGCTCGACGGGCTTGGGGGCCACGGCGGAGACCGGCAGCACGGCGAACTCCTGATAGGCGCCGGCGTACGGCAGGGGCAGCATGCCGCACACCTCGTCACCGACAGCCGGGCCGTCGGCCGCCGTCGTCGCGACGACCGTCCCCGCCACATCCCAGCCCATGCCCAGGGGGAAGGGGCGGTCCGTGCCGACCGCTCCCTCACGGAACTTCCAGTCGACGGGGTTCACCCCGGCGGCCCGCACCTTGATCAGGAGCTGCCCGTCCGCGAGGGCCGGTACCGGCTGCTCGGTCAGTTCCAGGACGCTTTCGTCGCCGTGGCGGGAGAAGGTTACTGCTCGCATGACCGGTGCTCCAGGGGGCGGGAACGAGCCGACACCGCTGGCGGCGACGGCCGTGCGCGGTGCGCACTGAGCTCAACCGTGGACCGGGGGGACCCTGCCGGCCAGTACCCCGTCAGTACCCCCCTTTCGCGGTGAGGAGGGGGTACTGACGAGATTCAGGGCAGCGTGCTCCGGGCAGGGCATACTGACGCTGGAGGCGCGGGGCAGACGGCGTCCCACTGTGCCGAGAGGATCCGGGGAGCCGTGAAGCAGCCACGTGAGCTGGGCAGATTTCTTCGTTCACGGCGATCGCACGTGACGCCTGAGGCCGCGGGCGTTCCGGCGCTGGGCCGGCGGCGGGTGCCGGGACTCCGCCGCGAGGAGGTGGCGGGACTCGCGGGAGTGAGCACCGTCTACTACACGCGCCTGGAGCAGGGGCGAGCGACCAATCCCTCGGACGCCGTGCTGGATGCCTTGGCCCGTGTACTGCGGCTGGACGCGACCGAGCGGGCCCATCTGCACGACTTGGCGCACCCTCCGCAGCGTCGGCCGGCACAGTCGCCCCCCGGGGCCCGGAGGGTCCGTGCGGACGTCCGTCGGCTGCTGGATGCGGTGGGTGCCGTGCCCGCCTACGTCCTCGACCCCGGGATGGACGTTCTCGCCGCCAACGAGCTTGCTCTGGCCCTGGTCCCCGGCCTGGCCGGTGCGCCGGCAGGCGGACCGAACCTCGCCCGTCACATCTTCCTGGACACGGCGGCACGCAGCCTGTACCCGCAGTGGGATCAGGTCGCCCGTCAGACCATCGGCTACCTGCGATTCTCCGCCGCGCGTCACGCGCACCATTCCCGTCTGGGGCACCTCGTCGCCGAGCTCAGTGCGCACAGCCCCGAGTTCCGTATCCTGTGGGCGGCCCAGGACGTCCGGGAGAAGACGTACGGCACCAAGAGCTTCAACCACCCCCTGGCCGGGAGGTTCGACCTCGCGTACGAAACCCTCTCCCTCCCCGGCGACGAGGGCCAGTCGCTGGTCGTCTTCACGGCTGTCCACGGCACTGCGGAGAGCGCGTTGAAGCGGCTGAGCGGTTCGCCGATGGCATGCCCCCAGCGGTAAGAGGCTTTCAGGGCTGTCCCGTAACTGCTGGTCACGGGTGAGATGATCTTGCCGTGTCTGGTGTGATCACGGCGTCGGAGCCCTCCTGGATTGCCCCGTTCACCGGGCTGAGCTCGCGCCAGTTCGGGAAGCTGATCACCGCGCTTGGGCGCGAGGGTGCGGACCCGGTGCGCAAGGGCCGTCCCTGGAGCCTGCCGCTGGAGGCCGCGTGCTCTTGGTCGCCGCGTACTGGCGGACGAACCTGACCCTGCGCCAACTGGCCCCGCTGTTCGGGGTGTCCGAGTCGGCCGCCGACAGCATCTTCGACCACCTCGGCACTGCGCTCGCGCTCCAGCAGCGCAAGCGGTTCCGCAAGGACACCGTGCTGATCGTGGACGGCACCCTGGCTCCCACCCGCGACCACGGCATCGCCGCGCAGTCGAAGAACTAGAGGTGGTAGTCCGCCAACCGCCAGGTCGTCATCGACGCCGACAATCGGCTCGTCGTCGCCGTCGGCCGACCAGTCGCGGGCAACCGCAACGACTGCAAGGCGTGGGAGCAGTCCGGCGCGAAAGACGCCGTTGGCAAGGCCACGGTCGTCGCCGACGGCGGTACCGCGGCACCGGCCCGGTCATCCCGCACCGCCGTGCGAGAGGCCAGGCCGACCTCCCGGCCTGGAAGGAAGAACACAACGCCTCTCACCGCAAGGTCCGTGCCCGCGTGGAGCACGTCTTCGGGCGGATGAAGGGCTGGAAGATCCTTCGCGACTGTCGGCTGAAAGGCGACGGCGTCCACCATGCCATGCTCGGCATCGCCCGCCTGCACACCTCGTCCTTTTCGGGTTACGCAGAAACCAGCAGACCAACAGGCACGTCAGAGATCATTTACGGGACAGCCCTCAGGGATCCGATGATCGCCCTCACCACCCTTACCGAACTGTGCCCACCCCCCGCCGCTGCACCCCCCGCCCCTGACTGGTCCGAGGTCGAGAACACCCTGGGCACGCGCCTGCCTCAGGACTACAAGCAGCTCGTCACCACCTACGGCCCCGGACAGTTCTGCGACTTCCTCACCCTGTACCAGCCCCGTACCCCCAGCGAGTGGGCTGATCTGACCGGCCCCATGCCGGCGCGACTGCGTACACAGATCGAAGAAGTCCGGCAGGCCGCCCGCCGACCCTGGCCGCTGCCGCACCCCCCTGAGGACCTCCTCGCCATGGGGGTCACCGGCAACGGCGACTACCTCTTCTGGGTCACCCAACCTTCCGGGGCACCGGACCACTGGACGATCGCCGTCAACGAGGCCTTGCGCGCCCCCTGGTTCACCTACAACGGGACCGTGACCGAGTTCCTCGTCGACGTGCTGAGCGCAACCGTGCGTATCCCGATGTTCCCCCAGACCTTCTCGACGGCGGCATCACCTTCACCCCGGCGCAACTCCACAGCACCGCACCGACCACAGCCCCCCGGGCATCTGTCAGCACCCACGCGATCCGGGAATGGGCGAGGGCCAACGGCTATGACCTCCCCGATCGCGGACGCATCCCCATCGAGATCCTTAAAGCCTGGGAACGAGTGAACCCTCACTGAACCTCCTTCGTCCTGAATAGTCGCCGGTCAGAAAGGGTGTGCACCGCTTGGACGGCGGTGCCGATGCGCTCGAGGATCCGAACCCCGTGGCGGAGTCTGATTCGGGAGACGGACGTGCTTCGGCGCCCGTGCTGCTGTGCAACGCGGGGGCCGAAGGGGTGCCGTCCTCACAGGCTCGGGTTACGGGATTCCGGTGGCTCTGGTCACCATGCTGTGATGACCGGCGCGTTGGTTCGTGCTGCCGCCAGGCCGCGTTGAGGTGCGAGCCGGTCCGCGGCGGCGATACCGCGCAGGGACGCGACCTTGCCGTGGCTGACTTCGAACGCCACGGCGCCCACGACTCGGTCGTCGACCACGGCGAGGACAACCGGGGAGCCGTTGACCAGCGCGATATGGATCGCGGCCGAGCCGCCGGCCAGCCGCCGTTTCACCGGCGTGGGCTTGAAGCCGGCCCGCTCGGCCGGCGGCGAATACGGAAGCATCCGGTCTGGGCCTACCTCACCCCGCTGGAGATCCGGCAGCGACACGAGCAGGGACACGCCCTCGCGGCGTAAGCATCGAGTGTCCAACATCACGGGGCAGATTCAGGGAGATGTGGCGAGCGCGATAGATTTGGCATGTTCCGGTAAGGGGTGGCGGACGGACGTGGCCGTCCGCCCGTGCTGGGGGCCTGCACGGCTCCGAGGGATGGGGGCTGTGCCATGACGGCTGATCAGTTCGAGACTGCCTCGAGACCTAATGCAGACAGGACACCGAAGCGGCGGGGCAAACTCGTCGCCGTGCTCATCGCAGTAGTGGCCATCGTGGTCATCGCCGTGGGCGGGTGGGCCGGGTGGTCCTTCCTCATGCCCATGTACCAGGGGCGAGACGACCCGTACACCGTGCTGCCCCGAAGCGAGGCCCTCCTCAGCAGTGGCGACCAGGACGTCGGCAGACTGAACCGCGTCGTGAGCAAGCAGACCGACCTTCACCTGTCCGAGAGCAGTTGGACGCGGTGGACCTCGAACGACGTGGGCGCCAACGTCCAGCTGGACGTGAAGTACGAGCTGCACACTGCGACTCCCCGCGCCTCGGGGCAGGCGGCCGCCGCGGCCTGGCTGGACGGCCGGATCGCCCATGCCGAGCGCCGTCTCGTAAGAGATACCAAGGTTCGTGACATCGGGGACGAGGCGGTGGAGGTCGGGGTGCCGTCAGGGTATGAGGTGTCCGTCCGCGCCGGGAACACGACGATCACAGTCGATTACTCCGTCAACGGGACGGAGGGCACCAAGGAAGAGGAGCAGGTCCAGAAGACGGCCCGCCGGTTGGCCGCGCTCGCCGTCGAGCACATCGAGAAGGCGAACCCCGGGGCAGCGTGACGACTCACCCCGCCTTGCCACAACGGCCACCCCTGCCGGAACACGCGTCCATGCTGCAGCGGCACATGCTCCGAGAATCTGCTTCAGACGTCGGGCTGACGACGTGTGGGCTGCCCGCGCCGCCCTTGGCGTACACGAAGGCAACCGAGTCGGGTGTGCGTTGTCCGCCGATGCGACCCCCGCCCCTGCCCTGCCCGTACCCCCCGGCGCTCTCCGCCGATGATCGAGAAGGAGACAGAGAATTGGACGCGAGCCCGAACACGCCTCCTCAGAGTCCGTACACGGAGCCGCCTCGGCGCAGACCGGTGACGATTGTCCTCGCAGCGGTCCTGATGGTGCCTGTCTTCGCGACGTGGCTGACAGCCGGGATCGCCTGGATGGTCGTCACGTACCGGATGGAGGGCGACGGGCTCGGCAAGGGCCTCTTCTGGATCCTCGCCGTCCTGATCCTGCTGCTGTGCCTGTTCCTGGGGTACATGAGCGCGACGGGTGCCATGGGGGCCTGGCGCGGAAAGGACGCCAGGCTGATCATTCCGGCGCGGTTCACCGCGTTCCTGTTCGTCATCGCGCTGATCAACCTGGTGGTCAACGGAAGGATCAGCTACTCACCGACGCAGATCGTTCCGTTGGTGGTCGGGGCCTTGGCGATCCTCGCCGACTCCATGGTGCGCTCGAAGAGCGCACTGGCCTGGCTGGCCCAGGGCGCCCGACGCTGAGCGACCCTACGCTACTGGCTCCCGCCCGGTGCGCCGGGTTTGCCGAGCGGGAGCATGCGAACGACCGACAAAGCCACCGTGTTCCCCTTGGATCGAACTGGCCGTTCACAACAACAGCTGCACTGTGGCCTTCCCCGTTCTCAGCTTGACGTTTAACCCCGCAGGTCACTCGACCTGCTGATCTGCGGTTCTTTCCGGGACAGCGGAGGCGGCGTTCTCCACGCTTCGAGATGTCGAGTCACGAAGCAAACGAGACAACGGCCGCTGCCTATGAGTCTGTCTGTCGACGCACCCGCAGGCGAGGCGTTGGACGTGTTGCCTCGCTTTCGGGTCGAGTTCCCCGGCTTGTGCACCTGGAAGAAGGACGGCGCTGGAGACCCACGACGGGGTCGCCCGTGACGAGCGGCTGGGACGCCGGTTCGGCGACGTGCTGCCCGTGCCGAGGGAGAAGCGACGGAGGTGTTGATGCGCCAGGTGCTCCGGAGTTCCCCGCGTCCACGCAGCGCACGCACCGTCGCTGAGATCGGGTGCGGTCTCCTCCTCGTCTCCCAACTGTCCTGCAGACGGAGCTCGCGCCGGGTGCCCGGCGGCGAGATCGTCTGGGCCGAGGCGGACCTCGCCCCCGCGTAGGCGCCCCACCGCGCGCTGCCGGCCGGCGCCGGGCCGTGAGGACCGTCCCAGGCGCGCGTGAAGGGTCGCTCCGGTCGGACGGCGGCGACGCCCGGACACCTCGCGGGAGCGGTCTCAGCGCAGGCGGAACACCGGCCCGCGGGGTGTGAACGGGAGCGAGGCCCCTTCCGGGACGAGGTAGGCGTGTTCGGGCCGTACACGGAGCACGTCGCAGTGGCCGTCCGTGATGACGAGGACGGGCGCCGTCGCGGGGAAGTCCTCCGCGCGACGGAGGAGGTCGATCCCCGGCTGGAGGACGGTGCCCCCGCGCCCACGCACCCGCACCCGGCCCGCGATCTCCGCCGGCGGCAGGTATCCGGCGTCGTACGCGGCGGCGTCGCAGAAGACCACCCGGGCCGCCGGGACGTCGCGGGCCTCGGCGTACGAGGCGATGGCGCCGAGCGCCTTGCCGAGCAGCCGCGCGTTCATGGAACCGGACGTGTCCAGGACGACGCCGAAGGTGCACCGGGCGACCTGCTCGGGCGGGAAACAGCGTCCGGCGCGGGGGATGCCGGGTGTGGAGGCCTGGCGGCGTGCGGGCCGCGCGAAGCTGCGCACGGGCTCCGGGCGCGGCACGAACTCGTCGAACCAGCGGGCCAGTCGGGCGTCCCAGGGAACCGGCGGATGGGCCAGTGCCCTGATCTCCTGGACCAGCCCGGCGGGCAGCAGGCCCCGTTCGCCGCCGAGGTGTAGATCGAGCCCCTGGACGAGGCCGCGCCGATAGAACTCGTCGAGATCGACCCAGTCGCCCGGGCGTCCGCCGAGCGGTTCGCCGAGGATGTCGCCGACGCCCTTGCCGCGGAGGGTGGCGAGGCGCCGGACGCGGCGGGCGTCCGTGACGATCCGGTCGTACACCTCCTCCGCAGACAGCCCTTTCAACGCCGGGTCGTACAGGAGCCCTTCGGGCATGGAGCCGACCGCCATCTCCACGAGCCAGCCGTTGATGACGTAGTCGGCGGCCACGTTGAACAGGTACGGGTCGCGGGCGCCGCGTCGGTCACCGTGGCGCAGGGCGGCGTGCAGCATCTCGTGGGCGAGGACGAAGCGCCATTCCTCGTCCTCGTAGCGGCGCAGCGGGTTGACGTAGATCTCTCCGAGCGTGGCGTCCACGGCGGCGACGGCGATGCCGTGGGCGCGGGCCAGTTCGGCGTCCGCGACGAGCTTCATGCCCGCCGCGATGCCGCCGAGCAGCGGGTAGGAGGAGATGAACCAGCTGAGCGCGCGGACCCAGGGCCGTGCGGGGTGCCGTTCGCCGGTGAGCGTGTCGCGCCGGCCGCCTGCGACGTCCATGGCGGCGGACACGGTGCGGGTCAGCGCATGGGCGAACGCGAGCTGCCAGTCGGCCGGGGTGTGCCACCGCGACCACGGCACCAGGATCTGGTCGGCGCCGTCGCCGCCCGTGCCGCAGTGCACGTAGGCGGCCGGGACGCCGTTGCGGCGCCAGCGGGCGGTGAGCTGCTCCTCGTCGCCGTCGGGGTACGAGGCCGGGAGGTTCTCGGGGGCACGGCCGACGGGGTAGGTGAGCAGGAAGCGGTTGACGACGGCGCAGCGGGCGGCGAGTTCGGGCCGGTCCGGCTGAGGGCGGTCGCCCTTCGCGGCGGGGACGTGGCCGAAGCCGAGATGGATGAGGCAGTGGGCGACGGCCCACGCCCACTCGGCCGGCTCGGCACGGCGGTCGGGGTGGACGTGGATCCGGCCGTTGGAGTCGACGGCGGCCAGTCCGTGGCGCGGGCTCAGACCGCAGTCGCGGCTGCGGCAGACATCGGCCTCCAGCGCGGCGAGGGCCGGGTTGCGCCGGACGAGGGCCAGCCCGGCGAGGAACGCCTCGGTGGCGGCGTCGTTCCGCGCCTTCTTCTTCCCGTGCGTCGCGTGATTGGTCGCCCGGCTCACCGGCGGGCCTCAACCAGCCGCGGCATGTCGCGGGCGGCCTCGACGAGGAACCAGGCGGGCAGCACGGGCTGCCCGTCCTCGTCGTCGCGGATGACGGTCTGGGCGACCTCTACGGAGATCTCGGCGAGCTGGACGAGCAGCGCCTTGGCGCGGTGCGCGGTCTGCCGCAGCGCGGGCGGGATCTGCTCCTTGACGGCGGGAAGTTCCTTCACGAGGCGCCCCCGGAACGCGTCGGCGAGGTAGTACAGCAGGTCGCGGTCCTCGATCCGGCGGGGCCAGGGAGCGTCGCCCTTGATGATGGCGTCGATGCCGTACGCGTGCCGCACGATCTTGACGTAGCCGCAGAAGGACACGGCGTGCGCCGGCGTGAGCGTGCCGTGGGCGACGATCCTGAGGGTGTCCTCGTCCAGCGTCGGCCCGAAGGAGTGCAGCGCGTCGGAGAGCATGTGCCAGGAACGGGGAGTGGAGAACGGCTCCTCGGTCTTCGGCGGCTGCGACCAGAGGTGGTCGGGCCGGTCGCCGAGGTAGTCCACGACCCATGGGTGGACGCCGTTGTCGCCCGCCCACACGAGCCAGTCGGTGGCGGAGGCGCGCAGATGGACATGCGTGAGCCGGTTGACCAGCGCGGAAGCGATGGGCCTGGCCAGCGCGTTGTCGGTGGCGCGGTTGCCGGCGCCGATGACGACGGACCCGGCGGGAAGCTGGTACGTGCCGATGCGCCGGTCGAGGATCAGGGAGTAGAACGCCTTCTGCACATCGGGAGTGGCGGCGTTCAGCTCGTCGAGGAAGAGGCAGTAGGGCTCGTCCCGGGCGATGGCCTCGGGCGGGCAGAAGACGGATCTGCCGTCGCGGATCTGCGGTACGCCGATGAGGTCCTCGGGGGCCAGCTGGGTGCCGAGGAGACTGACACACTCGAGGCCCAGCAACTCGGCGAAGTTCCGTACGAGGGACGACTTGCCGATGCCGGGGGCGCCCCACAGGAAGACGGGCCGCACGGTGGCGAGGCCGAGCAGCAACTCGGGGACACGGGCGGGCGTGACGGTGACGGCTGCCTGCAAGCTGACGACTCCTGAGAACGGGCGATGTCCGGTGCGCCCGGACTGTTCGATGCGTCCGAACAGTCTGGGCGTCCCGGACCCCGCCACGCAGCCGATTTATCGCCGGGTGCGGTGGTGTGCCCGGTGCGGTACGGCCCGGCGCCGGGGCGCGCGACCGGCGCCCGGTCTGCGGACGACCGCCGACCCGCTTTCCGTCGGATCCTGCCGCCGGCGTCCGCAGCGCCGACGCCGAGCCGGCTGGCCTGCGTCCATTCGGCGAACCACCAGGCACCCGTCACCACACCCGACCACAGGAGCCCGGCCGGCACCGCGGAGGTCCACGATGCCTTCTCCGCCCACCTCTCCACGGCCGCCCCGTGCCGCTGGCTCCGACTGGACGACGGAGCAAGGCACTTGGCCGTCATCACCGCCGAGTCCGGCAGCCTTCTCGAACACACCCCGGCGACCTGGCCGCCGCCCTGGTGCACGACCCGGCCAGCGACCAGGCCTGGCTCACCGGAATACTGGCCGACTGGTTCAACCGGCGATGTGCCGAGGCACCGCAGGGCCTGGAGCTCGGGTGGATTACCGCAGCCGTAGCCTGGCCTGTCACCTGCGCGCCCTGGCCGGCTACCCGCCGCCCTCCGTACTCACCCGGAGCCTGGAACGAGCCAGCGAAAACGATGAGGCCACCGCCGACCTTGTGGTCGACACCGCGCTGCAGATCACCAACCTCCTTGACCGGCTTGAGCGCGCCTACCGCCCGCGCGCCGAACTGATCGAGGACTGGCACGCTGTGGAGACCCTGTCCGCAGACGTTCCCGTGCTCAGGGCAATGGCCGACTGGCTGCTCGACCAGATCGCCTTGAGCGGCGCCCCCGCCCAGCGGCTACGGGCCGTCCTCGAGCCGGACCTCAACGACTACCTGTGCGATCGGCGGGCCGAAAGCCCCCTGCGGGGGAGCACCGTCCCCGCCCTCGACGCGCAGCGCGCCGCGCACTTGGCCCAGGCTCGTGAGACCGTCCGCGCCTACACCGCCGCCGCGCACTCAGGGCGCGAGCAGGAAGCGCAGCAACTCCTCGATGCCTTCCCGGCCCCGGCCCGCACCCTCGCCACCAGCGGCCCGGCCGCCGCCTGGCGGACCATTCGGCGACTGCGACCGACGCCGTCGAGGCTCTTGCATCGCAGCGCGCCGCGACCATTAGAGGTCCGTCCCACGCGCCAGGCGTGTTCGCTCAGCACCACGGTGGAAGCGGTGGCCAGCCAGATCGCCCATTGGACGGGGCTGAGGGGGACGGTGTCGAGGATGCCAGGGGCGATAAGGGCTTGGACGGCGACGTCCTGGAGGGTGAGGACGGCGGCGGGACAGATCCACCGGGTGCGGTTGTGTAGCTGGTGGCGGCCGAGGACGGGGTCCTTCCTCGCTGCGCGCGGCGAGGGTGTTGAAGAGCTGGTAGAGGACGAAGGTGGTGGAGGCCATGGTGGCGGCGGTCGCAGCGTCGGTGAGGTGCCCGGCGATGGCGAAGACGGCCACCGTGCTGGTGGCCATGACGGCGCCGGCGCGGGTGATCGCTGCCAGACGGCCGGCGTTCAGGATGCGCTCGGCGGGCAGTCCGGCCACGACGGTGGCGAGCAGGGTGAGGATGGCGCCGATGGCGGTGGACAGCTGGATGCGGACGAAGGTGATGATGTTGTCGTAGATGGAGCGGCATTCGCGCACGGTGCGGACGATGGCGGAGAAGTCGTCGTCGGTGAGGACCATGTCGGCGGCCTCTTGGGCCACGTCGGTGCCGGTGATGCCCATGGCGACGCCGATGTGGGCGGCACGCAGAGCGGCGGCGTCGTTGACGCCGTCACCGGTCATGGCCACGATGTGGCCGCGCTCGGACGGCGCGTGGACGATGGTGACCTTGTGCTCGGGCGCGACGCGGGTGAAGACGCCGATGTCCTTGATGCGGCCCGCCATCGCTCTCGCTCATCCGGGCCAATTCGGCGCCGGTGACAACATCCCCGCTGATGCCGAACTCACCGGCGATGGCGGCGGCGGTGTCGGCGTCCCCGCATTCCCACCACCCCTTCGTTCGGCCGGCTCGTTGTGGTGCCGGCGCCTTGGACGGTTGATGGGGCCGGGTAGCCCGAACCCCAAGGAGACCGCGCCGGCCTGAGCCTCTACCAGGTCGTCCGCTGGATGCAGTTACTCCTCATGGTCCGAACCGGCGCCTGCCCCATCTGTCACCGCAACATCCCCGCCCCAACCTGGCCGGTCCGCCCCTCGCCGCGTTGACATGCGCCTGTCGGCATGTTGCTATGAGGCGCTGCTCAGCCGGACCTGGCTCACATGGCATGCCGCTCGAGCACCGCATGGCGCCACTTGACGGGGGGTGGCGCCCCCGAACCAGAGCGAGGACCCATGCCGCAGCGCGCCGCGACCATCGTCGGCGGCGGGATCGGCGGGCTCGCGGCAGCCATCGCCCTCCATCGCCGGGGCTGGCGCGTCGAAGTGCTGGAACGGGCCCCGAAGTTCACTGAGATCGGAGCCGGCATCTCCCTGTGGCCGAACGCGCTGCACGCGCTCGAGGCGCTCGGCCTGGCCGACGCCGTCCGGGCACTCGGTACCGTCGAGGCCGCAGGCGGCGTACGCGACCGCCAGGGCCGCTGGCTGTCCCGCACGGACAACGCGGAGCTGGCAAGCCGCTTCGGCCATCCCCTGGTGGTCCTGCATCGCGCGGACCTGCTGCGGGCGCTCACCGAGGCCCTTCCCGGTGACAGTCTGCGGCCGGACAGTGAGGTGTCCGCGGTCCGCGACGGCGGCCGCTGCCCGGTCGTCGATCACCGCGGGGGCGAGTCCCGGCCCGATCTCGTGGTCGGCGCCGACGGGCTGCGCAGTGCGGTCCGCCGCACCCTGTGGCCCGACGCGGCCGGCCCCCGGTACGTCGGCTACACCGCCTGGCGCATGGTCACCGAGCCCCTCACCGACACGCCCGCCGAGGGCGCGGCGATCTGGGGCCGCGGGGCGAGGTTCGGCTACACGTCCCTACCGGGCGGGCGTATGTACTGCTTCGCGACCGCCTCACTCCCGGCGGGAGCGGCCTCCGGCCCGTCCGAGTACACAGAACTGCTGCACCGGTTCGAGCCCTGGCCGGATCCCGTCCCCGCCCTGCTGGCCGCAGTCCCCGCGGACACGGTGCTCCGACACGACCTGTACGACCTGCCACCGTTGCCCTCCTTCGTCCGTGGTCGGGTTGCGCTGCTGGGCGACGCGGCCCATGCCATGACCCCCAACCTGGGCCAGGGCGCATGCCAGGCACTGGAGGACGCGGTCACCCTCGCCCACTGCCTCGACGACACCCCGGACGTGGCCGCCGCGCTGCGCTCGTACGACCTGCTGCGCCGCCCGCGGACCCAGTCCATCGCGCGCCGCTCCGCCCGGCTGGGCGCAGTCGGCCAGTTGTCGTGGCCGCCCGCGGTGCTGCTGCGAGACACGGCCGCCCGGCTGATGCCCACGCGGGCGACGCTGCGTTCCATGACACCGGTGCTGGGCTGGACCGCGCCCGGTGACCGCTGACCGCGACGGAGAGCGAGAGCGACCGATGCCCGACTGGACGTATCACCCGCTGCGCGGCCTGGCCGCTGCCGTACTCGGTCGGCGCCGTTCGCAGCGAACCGCACTGCGGCTGCTGGCCTCGATCGGCTCCCGTCCCGCCGGCGCGCGGCTGATCGCCCGGGGGTTCGGCCACCGCCATCCGCCCAAGGGGCTCGCCGGCGACATCGCCGGGGTTCCCGTGACCGTCCGTCTCGGCATATCCGTCCCGCCCTCGCTCGCCCGCGAAGTGGTACGCGCCATGCCCCCGCTCGGGGCTGGTGTCGTCGAGGTGGCGCCCGTCTCGGCCGCCGACGCCGACACCGTACGTGAGGCCGCTGCCGGCCGTTCGATCCCGCTCGTTGTCCGCGCCTGCGACCCGGAGGCCGAGGCCGCCCTCAAACCCTATGTCGACGGGTTCACGAGCAGCGACGACCCGCACGTGGTCCACGTGTCCGACCCATCGGTCACCACCGCGTCCGCCGCGCTCGAGGAGCCGGGCGCCGTCGTGCTCGCCCGGCCCCGGGTGCTCGTCGCGGCCGGACCCGGCTGGTTCCAGCGGGTCACCGAGGCAGCCACGCCCACCGCGCCCGCTCCGGGGCTGCGGGACGTCGGCCGCGATCCACGCCGTTGGCCCACCTGGTGGTGGGCGCTACTGGTCGGGCTCGGTATGACGGGCGCCGGACTCGGCGCCGCGGCGATCACGCTCGGGCCGGTCCTGCTCTGGTACGACCGCGAGTACCTCCGCATGACGGTGCACGAACTGCATGCCGCCAACCCCCACCTCGTGCACTTCCTCCAGCACGACCGGATCACCATGGCCGGCACGATGGTAGCGATCGGCGCCCTCTACACCGGCCTCGCCTTGGGCGGGATCAGACGCGGCTGGCCCTGGGCCCGCGAGGTGTATCTGCTCTCGGGGGCGATCGGCTTTCCCACCGTGTTCTACTTTCTGGCCACCGGCTTCGTGGAACCCCTGCACACGGCCACCACCATCGTCCTGTTCCCGATGTTCGTGGCCGCGGTCCGTCGGACCCCGCCTGCGCCGCGGTGGCGCCCGGCGCACGAGGGACCGGAGCCGGAACGCCGGCGGTCGCTGGTCGGCCAGCTGCTGCTGATCGGCACGGGAGCGGGGCTGTTCGTCGGCGGAGCGGTGATCTCGGTCGTCGGTCTGACCGGTGTCTTCGTGCCGACCGACCTGGCCTTCCTCGGCGCCAGCACGCAGATGCTGGAATCCGTGAACCCCCGGCTCGTGCCGTTCGTCGCCCACGACCGGGCAGGGTTCGGCGGCGCCCTGATGGCCGCCGCGGTGGCCATCATCCTGCTCAGCGCGTGGGGTTGGCGGCGGGGGGAGGCCTGGGTGTTCTGGACCCTGGCCGCGGCGGCGGTCGCCGGCTTCCTGCCGGCTGTCGTGGTGCACGCCGCGATCCACTACACCGACTTCATCCACCTCGCGCCGGTCTACTTCGGCATCGCCATGACCGGCATCGGTCTGCTGCTCGCGCGTCCGTACCTCTGTGCCAAGGCGCCGGCGAGGCCGAAGGACTGACGGGCCGCACCTCCGCATTGCCCTGCCCTGGGCCGACGTGCTCGCCTGGTCGCAACGCCACCACCCCCAGCAGACCGACGAGACTCCGCTCGGGCGCGCAAGGCGCTGCACGACCGGCTGCGCCGCAGCCTCGGGGACGACAGGGCCGAGCAGCTCGTCTTCGACAGCGGCTGTGCGCGCCGCGAGTGCGTCCGCCTCCTTCAGGCTGAACTCGGCGTCGGCGACTCGGCTGGAAGCAGTCGCCCGCGGTGATCTTCTTGCCCTGTGAGGGGCTCCCCTCAGGAGCGGCCACTGACGGCCTTCCGACCGCCGACCACTACCAGTAGCACGGCGCGGTCCCGCCTGCGCTGGTCGGTTGCCCTGCGGCAGCGTCCTTTGCTTGACGGTGACAGGGGAAGCGGGGTGTACTCACGGTTCTTCAGTGATCTTGTATGGGTGGGGTGGCCATGGGGTGGGGGCAGAGACGTCCGTGGTACGGACGCAGAGCGGCACTGGCGTGCGTGACAAGCATGCTGTTCGCGGCGGGTTGCGCGGGGGAGGCCAAGGAGCCCCGGGCGAATGAGAAGCCGGCACGCTCGGCTGCCCTGGCTGTCCCGGCTGCGGGCGGTAAGGCGCTCGGGCAGCAGGCTCTGCAGCGGGCGACGGTCACGGGGAAGGATCTGCCTGGGCGTGACTTTGATGCGCTGCTCGGACCGGCCCGGGCGGACAGCGCACCGGTCATGCCGGCGGTGTGCCGACCGGTCGCGGACGCGGTCGCTCTGGCCAGTCCACTTACGCCCAAGGCCCGGCTCAGGCAGGTGATGAGCGCCCTCGAGGGCGACCACGGGGGCTCCATGGCACTGGCCTCCTACACGCCGGACCAGGCCGCGGAAATCATCGCCACGCTGCGGACCGCGCTGCGTTCCTGCACGGCCTTCACCCCGGTGTACGGCTTCGCCTACGAGGGCGTCACTGCGCTGCCGGATCCCGGACTCGGCAATGAGTCGGTCTCCTTCCGACTGCTTCAACTGGTCTCCTTGGACGGTGAGGAACCGCTGAAGGTACCGGTCACGGTCACCGCAGTGCGGGTGGGCACGACCCTGGCGACTTTCCAGTCGGCGAACACAAGGCGCGACGGCCAGGCCGTCGTCCCGTCCGACGTCGTCTCCAAACAGGTCACCAAACTCACTGATGCGACCCCCTGACCGACCGCCGCAACAGTTGTCCGGTCTCAGGCCCGGCAGTCGCTTCCCGGGGCCGGCGGGTGCGCCTGCTGGTGGCCGGAGGGGCGGCCAGCGCGAGCGGGCCACCAACAGCGCGGTCCCCGGCGCGACCTCCCTGGGCCAGGTCCGCCGCACCCTCACGACGCGGCGTACCACCACCGACCAGCGCGGGCGCTCGGCGCGCGCGGCGCTGGCCCGCGCCGACGCCGTCACCGACAAGCTCAATGCCGAACTCCGCTTCCGTGAGCGCCTGCCCGACCACGCCCCGCACCGCCCCCACCACCGCGGGGCAATTCCCGACTGGGTCGCCGACTCCCACGCTCTCGTCCACCCCGCCACCCCCGGGGCACTGGGCCGGCCACCTCGCCGAGCGCCACCGCATCCTGGCCCGCTCGCTCGCCGACCGCGGCCACACCCTGGCCAACTTCCCGCCCGCCTGGGCCCGCCCCCTCGGGAACCCGCCGCCGACCAGCGCTCCTCGGCGCCGTCACGCGTGGGCCGCCACGGCTGCGCTGGTGGAACTGTGGCGCACCCGCCACATCATCACGGGTACCCCGGGGCTGGGTCCGCGCCCCAACGACCCGAACGACGCGGCGGCCTGGGACGGCCTGGCGCCCGGATGCGCGCCTTGACCGGACGGCGCCGCCCAGCCCACCTTGCGCCGTCCGACGCCCCCGCCTCCGTCATGATCGAGGCGGCCCTCGGCCACCTCGACACACCACCCCCCGGCGGCCCACTGCCCGACCATCCGGCCCTGCGCGACCCTTTTCGGTATCGCACCGCTGTCTCACGCAGCGCTGGATGCGTGCCTCGCGAGGCACGCCTGGCCGCCGCGCTCGCCGGCGAACCCCTGCCCGAAGCCTGGATGGAGGAGATCACCGCCCCCGGCGACGACGAGGACGAACAGCGCACCTGCACCCGGCTGCTGACCGCCATCGGCGACTACCGGCGCCGCCACCACCGTGCCGGCCCCGACGTCCTCGGCCCGCGCCCGGCGGGCCTGGAGGCAGGGGACTGGAACCACCTCACCGACGCGATCGACCTCTACACCCACGCCCGCATCCAGCGCCGCCTGGAACAGCTGCGAGCCCGTACCACCGCCGAACGCGCCACCCTCCTTCCGCCGACCTCACCGCTGCGACGGCAGCACCCGCCCGATACCGACCGGCCCGGCCACCGGCCCCCGATCCGGTGAACACGGTGCGCCGGATCCCCTCTTTGGGAGGATGTCCCGGGTGCCTTCGAGGACTGGTGCCGCAGGTACGTCGCTCTCTTGCCGAGGTAGCCCGTCATGACGCTGGTTGAGATGCTCCGGCCCGGTGGCCCTGCGAAGCGGCCACTGTTCCCGGACCAGGCCGAGGCGGTTCAGCGGGCGGTCAGGCAGCTGCGCAGGCGGGGTGTCGGCGTACCCCTGTGAGTGCTCCACCAAGTACGGAGATACGTGCACCAGCAGGGAGGCTGTGAGCCAGTCACGTCACCCTGCGGGTATGGCGGTGGCAGGGCTGATGGCGATTCTTGAAATCGGCCGGGGCCGCTCGCCGCCTCACTTGGTTGGTGCTTGAAGCGAGTGAGGACGGTGGGGAGCGAGGAGCACGTCTTGATCACTCATGGGTAGGCTCGGTCCATGAGCGGTGACTGGCGGACGGACCGGATCGGGGCTGCTCTGCGGGGCGAGAACCCGACCGTGTTGCGGCGACTTGCGTCCGGCTTCGCGGCGATCGGCGACGTTCAGTTCCTGCCCGGGTACTCGGTTCTCCTCGCGGACGAGCTGGGTGTTCAGCGGCTATCTGACCTGCCGAAGGCCAAGCGGCTGTCGTTTCTGTCCGACATGGACCAGCTGGGAGAAGCGGTTGAGCGGGCCTGTCGCCGGCTGGACACCGGCTTTCGCCGGGTCAATTTGGAGATCCTCGGCAACACGGCCCCGTTCCTTCATGCCCACGTCTGGCCGCGGTTCGAGTGGGAGCCTGCCGAGCTGGTGGGCAAGCCGGTGTGGCTGTATCCGGGTGACCGCTGGAGTGACGAGCGATTCAGGCTCGGCTCCCAGCACGATGTGCTGCGGGATGCGATCGGCAGCGAACTGGACCGGCTGGGCTCGATGGCCTGATGGTCTGGGCCCGCCGACCGTCAGGTCGGCGGGCCCGGTGATCAATCACGGTCAGTGGACGTCAGGGAGCCCGTCGCAGCGGGACGATGTCGGGGATGGCGGTGGGGACGGAGGGGCGGGCCGCTTAGGAAATCGGGCTGCGTCTCGATGGGCTGCCGGGCAGCATGGCGGAGTGTCTGATCTGCTGTGGGCTGACGTTGCGTACTTCTTCGACCCTGACCTGATGGGTGCGCTGCCCGACGCACGTGTCCCGGATGCCTCAGTCGAGGACTGGCAGGCACTCCTTGACCTTGTCGCTGAACGCGGCTGGAAGTACCAGTACTCCGAGGGCGAGACCGTGCTGCCAGTGCCCCCAGCGCAGACAGTGCTCTCCCGTCCAACCGACGCCGAGTGCCCCGAGCTACGGGTCTGGCCGTCAACCGATGTACTGGCGATCTTCCGTTTCCATGCAGCCGAGGAGATCGACTTCGATGTGGACCTGCGAGAGCTTCAGGGCCAGGAGCGGCTCGATGTCTTCTGCCGTTTCCTTCGCGACATCGGTCGACGGCTGGACAAGCCGGTACTGATGGATCCAGAGGGCGATTACGGCCATCCAGTGCTCGGATTCGATGTTGAAGCCGATCGCGTCGTACTTCTGGCTGAACCGCCGGTTATGTGAACGCCTGCCGCACTAGGTCCGGGAGGCTGCAGCCACGCAGGCAACGGTCCGCTACCTGGGGAAGTAGAACGAGCAGGTCTGGCGAACGCCTGAGCACAGGGTGGGGAGATTCAGATATCGCCATCAGGGCGATGAACCTCCAGGACGACTGCCGTGCCGGCCACGGTTCGGTCCTCGTGCATCGCGATCTGCTGGCCGGGCTGGAGGCGCGTCCAGTGGGAGGGAGTGAGGGGCACGAGTCGAACCGTGGCTCGCCCGCCGGGCTCCAGATAGGGCATGTCCTCAACCCAAAGCGCGGCGATGCTGACCGCACGCCCACCGGTGGGCGAGAGATGTCCGATGTCCCACATGGGTCGCAGAACGCCAGCGCCGGAGATTGCCGTGGTGCGTCGCGCCTCAGCGGCAGGACGGAGCGTCAGATCCGCCCGGATCACGCCATGACGAATCTCGGAGCACCGCCAATGGCACCAGGCCGCGCTCCGCTCAAGCCGGAGCTGATCAGCCGCGTCGGCGAGCTTCTCCCAAAACGCCAGCGGGAGCGAGCGACCGTCCCCAAGTTCCTCCAGCAGGCCCAGGGCGATCTCCCACTCGTCGTGGACGAGGTAGTCCCAGATGTCTCGCACCGTGATGTCGTTCTCGGTGGCGGTCTCTTCCGGAACAAGCAGAGAAGCTGATTCGAGCAGCTCAGGGACGTCCATGCGCTCATTGTCGACCAATGAACGATTAGGCTGCGCTGACAGCGGCCTGACCGGTGCGCCCGCCCCGTACCCGGCCGCGGCCGATGACGGGTGCCGCCGGAGCTGCTGGCGCTGGTCACCTACCACTGCCGCCAGATCAACGCCTACCTTGACCGCGCCCAGAGCCTGGGCAGCCACCATCAGGACTGCATGCGCGAGCGGCAGCGCCTGGTCCTGTACGCCCTGACCGACGCCCTCGCCCACAACCATCTCCTGGTCGGCACAATCGCCGCCTACCTCCAGCGCCAGGACCTCGACCCGGATCTCCTGCGCCGCCACCTGCAGTCTTCCGACCCCGACCGCTACATCACCCGCCACGCCGTCGAGCACCTCGCCGGCCTGACGGGCGCCGCCACACCTGAGCAACCCGCCGAACCGACGGGGACCGCGGTCGGCCGGTGGGTCGCCCGCGCCGCCCCCTGACGGCCTGGCCGCGCACCCGTTGTCACTTGCCCCGTCGCTGGATGGCCGGGGTGGGTGGCGAGCTGCCAGCTGGAAGGGCTCCCCGCTCCGGTTACAGGTCTGACGACGGGCGCGTTTCGGCGTCCTGGTCGGATGGGTGGGCTGGCCGACTGGAGGTGAGTTGTTCTTCCAGTGCGAGGAGTTGGCTGAGGCCGAGTTGCGGTGGCTGCCAGTTGGAGTTGGCGGCGTGGGTGAGGAAGCGGTCGTCGAGTGCGAGGTGATAGGTCTCGATGTAGTAGGGCAGGTCGGAGTACCAGAACCATGTCCCGTCGGTCTGGAGCGTCAGGGCGCCGATCGCGGTGCCGTCGCCGCGCAGTACATCGCAGGTGGTGGAAGGGGAAGCGGCCAGGATCGAACCGGCGCGCAGGTAGGCGGCCACCTGGGTTTCGTGGGGGCGTGGCTCGAGTCCGGCGGCGTCGTGGATGCTCGGCGCACCGGGATCGTCGGCCAGCAGTTCGCGGAAGTCGCCTACGAAGCGTGTCCCGCAGCACTGGACGGTTTGCTGGCGCACCGGTGCGGGGCAAGGCCCGGTAGCCCGGACAGCGGCCGAAGTGCTTCTGTCGGGGTGTTCGGGCCGGTGATGGTCGCTATGCCGTGGGAGATGAGCTCCGCGGGCCGGGGGAGGGCTTCGGTGGCCGCTGCGACAAGCTCGGCGGGCGGGTCTGCATCGGCCAGCAGCGCGGCCACATAGACCTTGGCGTCGCTGATACGGAGCGCGGGCACGCGCCGGCGCAGCAGCCGCAAGGCATCAACCCTGCCCTGCGCCAAAGCTGCGGCCCGTACCTCTTCGTGCAGCGCGTCGACCGGCCCGGGTGCGGCCTGTCTCTTGATCCGTGCGAGGTATTCGCGCTCCCAGGCTCCGGTCACCGCGTCCACTACCCCGATCTGGTGCAGACTGCCGTCGGCCTTGTCCACCAGATAGGGGCCGTTGCCCACCAGGGCATGACGATGGTCTCTCGTGCGCAGGTACTCGTCGGACTGCCAGGAGACGATCCAGCACAGATCATGCTCCTCGACATGGGCGACGGACACACCCACTGACCTGCCGTACACCGCCATCTCGTTGCGGTACTCGCGCTCGAGCTGCGCTGCGACCAGCTTGATGGCGAACTCACGCTCGATCATCCCGACAGCATCGGTCATCAAGCCCGCACCCACCAGCGAATTCTCACTCGGGTGCTCCTGGCTTGCTCAGCCGGCACAACAGAGCAACGTTATGGGTGGTCTTCTCCGCCTCGATGAACGCGTACACGTCGTTCATCGATCGCTCTCCTTCGCGAAGAAGACCGCCGCTTTTCGCAGCACCTCGATCGTCTCGGCCTGCTCACGGTTCTGCCTCCGCAGCCGACGCAGTTCCTCCCGCTCCGTGCTTGTGAGCTCGCCCGTCGCCCCCTGACCGCGGTCGATCGTATCCTGCTTGACCCAGTTGCGAAGTCCCTCGGCGCTGACCCCGATCTCCCGGGCCACCTCGGTGACGGTCTTGCCGGAGGACCGGACCAACGCGACCGCGTCGCGCGCTTGAACTCCTCCAAGTCCGGCCTGCTGCGGTTGCTCTTGCCTCCCACCTGGCACTACTTCCTCTGGAACCTCATGTCCCAGTCTCCAGGTGTCCAACAGCAAGGGGAAGCTTCAAGTACAGCATGTGCAGCAGATTGGACAGCGTGGTGATGGTGCCGACCGTCGAGCGCGAGCTGGGCGACCCGCGCCGCTGCTGAAGGGCCACGGCCGGCGGCAGCCCGGTGATTTCCTAAACGTGCGGTGCGCCGACCTGCTGCAACAGCCTTCGGGCGTAGGGTGCTACGGACTCGAAGTAGCGCCGCTGGGCCTTCGCGTAGAGCGTGCCGAACGCGAGCGAGGACTTGCCCGAACCGGAGACGCCGGTGAAGGCGACCAGCGCGTCCCGCGGAACGTCGACATCGATGTTCCGCAGGTTGTTCTCACCGGCGCCCTGGACATGCACGAAGGCGTCGGTCGCGTCCTTGTTCACCGTTTCTGATTACCTGATCGCGCCGGGAACCGCGCGACAGGCGCCGTCACCGGGCCCCGCTCCCAGGGAGCATCCGGGAGTGCTGACGTGCCACCGCGGGAGCGCGGCCTGCGGTGCCGGCCGGGGCGCGGAGCTGGTGCACGTGGTGGCGCACGCAACCCGTGTGGCCGGTGGTGGGGCAGGTCCTGCACGGGGGAGCACGAGGAGGTCTGACTGTATCGCCTGCGCCTGCTGGTGGTCATCAACCTGGTGTGGGCGCTGTCCATCCTCAACGACCGGGTGTTCGCTTCCGGATCCGCTCGACGTGCGACCGCGAGACGCCCGTCAGCGTGCCCTCACGGGCGAGGTATGCGCGTGCCGCAGCCACGCCCCGCTCCCATGCTGCCGCTCGGCCGCCGGCCTTGGGAGCGGGGCGTAGGCTCGGGCTCGGTGACTACGAGTGCGGCCAGCCGTTCACGCTGCGCCTCTGGCAGCTCGGCAACAGGTCTCGCGCTGCCGTACGAGCCACCGGCCGACGTCCGCGCCGTGCACGGTGACGCCGAGCAGGGCGCTGAGCCCGCCGACGAACATGGGCGCGTCGCCATGGACACGCTGGATCGGCTCACCCGGCGCGAACCACCGCGGGCCGGGGCGCTGGTGGATGCGCACCCGGTGGCCGGGGCCCGGAGGGCCCCGCCACCCGGCTGAACAGCGCGTCCCCCACCCGCTCGCGCACCCGCGGCGCGAGCCCGAGCCGTCCGGCCGTACGTTCCACACGTCCAGTGTGACGCGCCCCTGCGCCGCGACGTCCCCCGCCCAGCACCACCCCCCGCCCCCCGGCGGTCGCCGACAGCCCCCACGATGATGGGATGCCGGAGGCGGATGCCCGATGCCGGACCGAAGCGAGGAGGGTGCTGTGCGGAGACGACATGCGGTGGTGGTCGGGGCCGGAATCGGCGGCCTGACCGCTGCGATCGCGCTGCACCGGCGCGGCTGGGACGTGACGGTATGCGAACGCGCCCCCGAGCCGCCCACCACGGGTGCCGGTATCGGTCTCGCCCCCAACGCCTTGCGAGCCCTTCAGGCCATCGGTGTGGGCGCCGCCCACGCGGTGGGCACCGCCGTACCCGCGACGATGGGTGCGCGCCGTCGTGACGGCCGGTGGCTCACCCGGGTCGGCACCGCGGCCATGGCGGCCCGTTACGGCCTGGCGCCGCTCGCGGTCCCGCGCCCGGCCTTCACGGCCGCCCTGGCCGCCGCCCTGCCACCCGAGGCCTTGCGGTACGGCACCGCCGTGACGGCCGTGGACGATCCCGCGGGCTGGCCGGCCGTCCGCACGGCGGCCGGCGAGGACCTCCCGGCCGATCTGGTCGTCAGCGCCGACGGTATCCACAGCCCGTTGCGGCGGGCGTTCTTCCCGTCCCATCCCGGCCTGCACTACATCGGCGAGTCCGCCTGGCGCACCATCGTGGACGCCCCGGACCTCCGGATATCCGACATGAGCGAGACCTGGGGACGGGGAGAGCGGTTCGGCGTGACCCCGCTCGCCGACGGCCGGTTCTACCTCTACGCCACCGCGGTCGTGCCGGCCGGAACCCGGTCGGCCGATCCGCGCGCCGAACTCCGGCGCCGCTTCGGCTCATGGCACGACCCGATCCCCGACCTGCTGGACCGTGTCGACCGCCTCCACCCCGCCGACGTCCTGCAGAACGACCTCCATGACCTGGCCGCCCCGCTCCCCGCCCTTCACCACGGCCGGATCGCCTGGCTGGGCGACGCGGCCCATGCCATGGCCCCCAATCTCGGCCAGGGCGGCTGCCAGGCCATCGAGGACGCGGTCGTCCTCGCCCACCTGCTGCCTGGGGGAGACGGCGGATCGCCTCCAGGTGGCGGCGGAGCCGGAGGCACGGACCCCGTCCCGGCCGCCCTCGCCGCGTACACCGCCGCCCGCCGTGACCGCACCGACGCCGTACGCCTCCGCGCCCGCCGGGCCGGCCGCCTGGGCGCCCTGCGCAGCCCGCTCGCGGCGGCCGCCCGCGATCTGGCGGTCCTCGCCACCCCCAGCCGCATCGCCCTGCGCGGCCTGGACGACCTCTTCAACGGCTTCCGTCTCCCCGGAGACGCGCCCGGGGTCAGGCGGAGGTGAAGAGGTCCTCGCGTGCGTCGTCGAGGACGAGCCCGTTGTCCAGGCGGACGCGAACCCTCACGTGCCGCGTCCGCTCCTGATGGGCGACCCACTCCGCTTCCAGGGAGCTGACCTGCTCCGCGATCTGTTGCCTGCTCGCCGAGGGCATCTGGTGTCCGAAGTCGTCCAGGAGCGACTTGAGCCGGACATACTCGCGGACCTCCTGGCTCTGATGGCGGTCCTGCCGCTCGTAGCGCCGCTCGACGGTTCCCTCACAGCCCGCCGCCAGCGACAGCGACCCGACGACGGCGGCCTCGGCCGCGGAGTCCCCGGCCAGACCCACCGAACCGGACAAGCCGAGCTCCGCCGCCAGCTTCACCCGCTGACCCTCTTTCCACGTCACCGATCCATTATGAGCGCCGCCCGGCACGCCACCCGTCCGGGCTTCGTCGCTCCAAGCCGAGATCCGGAAAACCAGTTGGCCGGTCCGGCCCCGCCCCTGATCATCAGGGGCGATGAGCACCGCATTCGACGACATCCGGCGCCATATCGCCGCCTGCGACATACCCAGCGCCGTCCGCTCCCTCCGCCCCCTGGCCGACACCGCCGGTCTCGAAGACCTCGCTTCCTGGTGCGTCACGCTCTGGGGTGGGTGAGGCACGTGGAGCCGATGTGAGCCGACCGGTGCACTGATGTCCGGGCGGGGATTCGTGGGACATGGCCCGGCGCCCGGCTCAGGTTGCGGGGAGGATACGGCGCGTTTCGTAGGCCCACATCGCGATCTCGACCCGGTTGCGGGCGCCGAGTTTGGCCATCAGGCTGGCCAGATGTGTCTTCACCGTGCTGAGGCTGATGTGCAGTGTATCGGCGATCTCGGTGTTGGTCAGCCCGCGGGCGACGGCGAGGAGTACCTGCTCCTCGCGGGTGGTGACGGGTGAGACCGGCTGGGCCGCGGGCCGGCCGGCGGGCAGGTCCGCGAATGTCTGGAGCAGGCGGACGGTGACGCTGGGCGCGATGAGCGCCTCACCGTCGGACGCCGACCGTACGGCCTGGGCCAGAAGGTCTGGTCCCGCGTCCTTGAGGAGGAATCCGCGGGCGCCGGCACGCAGTGAGCCGTAGACGTACTCGTCGAGGTCGAACGTGGTGATGACGACCACGGCCAGCGGGTCGGCGACGCCCGGGCCGGCGACCAGCCGGGTGGCCTCGAGCCCGTCGAGTACGGGCATGCGGATGTCGAACAGGCAGACGTCGGGGCGTAGTTCGCGGGCCAGACGTATCGCTTCCCGCCCGTCGGCGGCCTCGCCGACCACCTCGATGCCGGGCTGGGCGTTCAGCATGATCCGCAACCCGGTGCGGATGATCGTCTGGTCGTCAGCGACGAGGACGCGAATGGACATCGCTCTCGCTCCTCGCTCTCGGCAGTTCGGCTTCGACATGCCAGCCCCGGTCGGTACCCGGGCCGGCTCGTAGTGTGCCGCCGAGCAGGGTCGCGCGCTCGCGCAGTCCGGTAAGTCCGTATCCGTCGCGACCCCGGCCGGTGCGCCGGCCGTTGTCGCGCACGCTCACCCGTACCGTGTGCCGTTCCGCGGCGACCCGAACGACGAGCTCGGTCGCGTCGACCGCATGGCGCAGCGCGTTGGTCACCGACTCCTGCACGATCCGGTAGACGGCCGCGTCCACGGCCGGGGGCAGCGCGTCCAGTTCGCCGTCGAGCCCCAGGTCGACCCTGAGGCGACCACCCGGGGTGCGCACCAGGCGCTCCAGATCCGCGACTCCGGCAGGGGGCGCCAGCTCCGCGCCGACCCCGCGGTCGCGCAGCGCGGCGACCATGGCGCGCATTTCCTCCAGCGTGCGCGCCCCTTCCTCCTCGACCCCCTCCAGCGCCTTGACGGCGGCGGACGGGTCGGTGCCCGCGAGTACCCCGCCCGCCTGGGCGATGATCACCATGGCAGACACGTGGTGGGCCACCGTGTCGTGCAATTCCCGGGCGAGCTGCTCGCGCTCGCGGGAGCGCACTTGCTCCAACTGCCGCTCGCGAGCGGTCACCCGGAACCGCACGGCAGCACCGACCACGCCGGGCAGTAGCAGGAAGACGAAGCCCACGACGTTCTCGCCGACCGGGGTCTCGTCCGTGACGGAACACAGCGCGCCGGCCGCGAGGATCACCGCGCCGCCCAGCACGATCTCGCGTCCCGATCCCCACCGGGGCAGCGCGTACACCAGCACGAGCACGACCGCGCCGGTGTACAGGCCGACGGGCTCGCGCGGTGCGGCGACCAGCGAGGCCACCTGAAGCAGGATCACCGAGCCGAACGCCAGCGTCACCATCGCCAGCGGGCGGGTCCGGCGCCACAGGGGCAGCAGGCACAGCCAAACGGTGAACACCACCGCCACCGGCCGCCACACGACGTTCTCGCGCAGGGTGGCCTCCAGCGCCACACCGGCAAGGCCCACGGCGAACAGCGCCCAGTCCCGCCACACCCGGGCCGGCGCGCCGGGCGGCCGGGGTTCGGTCCACAGGGTTCGCAGGTCGTCTCGGAGCACGGTTCTCAGCCTAGGGACCGCGGCGTGCCGCGCATCGGCCGAAAGGACGGTTCGTCACTCCGCCCCGGGGCCGACGGATCCGCGGCCCGCGAGCCGATGCCGCAGAGCGCCGCGGCGACGAGCCTTACGCATCGGCGGCCGTACAAGGACGGCCGCCGAGGTGGTTGGAGGACCCGATGCTCTCGAAAGCCCTGTTGCGCCTGGGCGCAAGCGCCGCCCGCCATCCCTGGCGGGTGATCGCGGCATGGCTGATCGCCGCCACGCTCGCCGTCCTCGCCGCCGCCGCCTTCGGCGGGCGGACCGCGGACTCGATGACCGCTCCGGGACTGGACTCCCGACGGGCCGCGGAACTGATCGAGCGGGCAGGCACCGGCCAGGAGGGGATGACCGCCCAAGTGGTCGTCACCCCCCTCGACGACGGTGCGACGTTCTTCGACCACGACGGCGCGCGCACCGCTCTCACGCGGCTGCAGACCGAGGTGAAGCGGCTGCCGCACGTGCTCGGCACGAGCGACCCGGCGGGGGCGCTCGACGCACGCGGGGACACCGCCGTGCGCGGCGGCCTCCTGTCGGCCGACGGGCGGATCGCGGTCGTCCGGGTGCAGTACCCCGACCAGAGCCGGCTGTCGGCCGAAGACCTCGACGCCCTCGTCGATCTCGGCGACCGGCTGCGCGCCGAGCTGCCGCTGCGCATCGAGATGGGCGGGAACCTCTTCTACGTCTTCTCCGACCCCGACGGCGGCGCAAGCGAGCTGATCGGCCTCCTCGCCGCGGCCGCGATCCTGTTCCTGGCGTTCGGTTCGCTCGTCGCCGCCGCGCTGCCGATCGGCATGGCGGTCTTCGGGCTGACCGTCGGGGTCGCCACGATGACGGTACTGGCAGGGGTGACAGAGGTCCCCACCTTCGCACCGGTCCTGGGCAGCATGGTCGGGCTCGGAGTGGGCATCGACTACGCGCTGTTCGTGCTCGCCAGGCACCGGGAGTACCTCGCGTGCGGGCTCGATCCGCAGACGGCGGCGGGGCGAGCGGTGGCAACGGCGGGGAGGCCGGTGGTCTTCGCCGGCGGCACCGTCGTCGTGTCGATCCTCGGCCTGGCGGTCGCGAACGTGCCGTTCATGACAGTGGGCGGGGTTGCCGTCTCGATCGTCGTCCTGACGATGGTGCTCGCGTCGGTGACGCTGCTGCCGGCCTTCCTCGGCGCGGCGGGCCCGCGGCTGGGCCGATCCGGCCGGATCGGCCGGGCTCTGCAGACCAGGAAGCTGGGCCGACTCGCCCGGCGGCGGGACCCGGCGGCGGGCGCAGCCCCCGCCGCCGGGTGGCGGCGCTGGCTCGGGCACGTCGGCCGGCACCCGGTGCCGTATGCGGTCGGCGCCGCGGCGCTGCTGCTGACGGCGACGCTGCCCGTGCTCGGCCTGCGCGTCGGCCTGCCCGACGACGGCTCACTGCCGCAGAGCCGTACCGAGCGCCGTGCCTACGACCTCGTCGCCGAGGGCTTCGGCCCGGGCACCAACGGTCCTCTCGTCATCGCCGCGGACCCCGCCGGTGATCCCGGAGTGGTGGACCGTCTCGTTGGGGCGGTCGCGGCGGATCCGGGGATCGCGTCCGTCGCCCCGGCGCGCATCGACCGGGCCACCGGCGTCGCGACCCTCGTGGTGTTCCCGACCACCAGCCCTCAGGCGGAGGCCACGGCCGACACCCTCACCCGGCTGCGCACCGAGGTGCTGCCCGCGGCGATCGGACAAGGCCCGGCCAGGGCGCACGTCGGCGGGGCCGCCGCGAGCCTGTCCGACGTGGGCCGACGCACCAGCGAACGTCTGCCGGTGTTCGTCGCCGCCGTGCTGGCGCTCTCGTTCCTGCTGCTGATGCTGGTCTTCCGCTCGGTCGTCGTACCGCTCAAGGCGGTGCTGCTGAACCTGCTGAGCATCGGCGCGGCCTACGGCATCATGGTCGCGGTCTTCCAGTGGGGCTGGGGAGGCGCACTCATCGGGCTGGAGGCGACGGTTCCGATCGTGTCGTTCATCCCGATGTTCCTCTTCGCCATCCTGTTCGGCCTGTCGATGGACTACGAGGTGTTCCTTCTCTCGCGCGTGCGCGAGGAGTACGTGCGCACCGGCGACAACGGCACGGCGATCGTGGAGGGCGTCGCGGGCACCGCCCGGATCATCACGTCGGCCGCCCTCATCATGGTGGCGGTCTTCCTGTCCTTCGCCGTCGCCGAGGACCCCTCCACCAAGATGTTCGGGCTCGGCCTGGCCACCGCGATCCTCATCGACGCGACGGTCGTCCGCATGGTGCTGGTACCGGCGACCATGACACTCCTCGGCCGGGCCAACTGGTGGCTGCCGGGGTGGCTGGACCGGCTCCTTCCCCGCGGCCCGGTCGGCACCGACGACCCCGATGCGGAATCCACGGGTGAGGCCCCGCGTCCACGGCTGGTTGACCGTTGACTCGACTGCTGCCCGCCCTTGGCGTCCGGCACCTCAGCGCGTCACCTAAGGGGCATATCGAGTCGTGATCATCGGTGGTCCTGGTGAGGTCCTTGAAAATTGCCACTGGTCGCAACCACCGCAGTCGCAGGGAATCCGGCAGGTCATGTTGACGCGTGCCCCGCCCCGTCTGGGCCCCGCACTCCGCGTGCAGGGCAGGGCCCAGACACATCTCCTACTCCCTCCGCACCCCGCCGCGCCCGAGCCCGCGCACCGCTCTGCGGCGGGGATGCCCCGGACCTGGTTCCCCGGCCGCGGGGCCCGGCACCCCTCGTTCGGGGGTTCGCCCCTCGCGCGGAGCCCGGTTCGGGCAGGCTCGCCTCGGCGGCCTCATGCACTGTGCGGCCCGCCGACAGACAACCGCGGTGGGTGGAAGTGGTGTCCTGGACGCGGCGGATGATCCCCTGCCAGAAGTGGAAACGGTCGCTGACCTGCACCGCACCGGGAGCCCCGCCCGCGACGCCCTGCCGGTAGGTGAGGGAGCCGTCGCGGCAGGCGACCTCGACACCTGGGTGCTCGCGGAGCCAACGGCTGAGCCTGCCGCGTCGCGTCCCTCCCAGAGTGTGAGCCGGGAGTCGGGTGCTGGCGCCGACCAGGAGGGCCGTAGGTGTCCCGTAGAGCGCGAAGTCGTCCACCCCCAGCACCCGGGGCGTCACCAGCGGCGGAAGCGGCACCCGCATCAGCTGAGACAGAACGGTGCACCGCGAGAGCGCGATGTTCAAGATCCGCAGCATCCGGGCACCTCCCCGACCCGCTAGCACTACACCGATGTCTCCACCAGACGCTGCCACTGCGGCGTCCGCCGCTGATAGCACACGGTCAGCCCCGCTATCTGTTCGGCGAAGGTCACTTTCGGGCATGTCGTGTTCTGGCAGTACAGGCGGCGTACGGACGAGTAGATGTTCACAGGCCGACCCCAGAGACACGTCGGCGAGGCGCCGTACGTAACGGCTGTGACACCACTCGCTGAGCTGGCCGCACGCCGCACATCGTTTGGAACACCAGACCTCGTACAGGCGCGAACAACCACACCAGCATCAGAGCCGTCAACCGACACGACCAGCACTTCGGCCAACTGCGGCAGCGGCTTGGTCAGTTCAACAGAGCACAGCCGCAGGCTGCCGCTTTGCGGACCGGCTGCCGTGTCACCGAGCTGATCTCTGCCCACGAAATTCTTGCCAGGGCCGTGAATCTGCACAGCCTGGTACGTGAGAACGTGCACGGAGCTCGCTACCGGTTCAGGCCAAGAGGGCGGCTGCCTGCTGGCGTGCGTGTACCAGCCAGGCCAAGCGATCTTCATCGGCTGAGTCGGTGACGGTTCGGAAGACGACCCGGCGCACATCGGAGACTCCCACGTACGGCAGGACACATGCCGTCCAGATTCTCTGCAGGGGGTCGCCGAACTCGCTCTCTTCCCGGTCGGCGGGAGTGTCGGAAGTGTTCAGCACGAGAGCCCTGCCTGCCTTCAGAAGCCCAGCGGGTTCGCCCTCCGCGGTACCCAGCTTGTAGGCGACGCCAGGCGCAAGTACGCGCTGCACCCAGCCCGCAAGGACAGCGGGCGGCATACCCCACCAGTTCGGGTGGACGAACACCATGGCATCGCATGTGGCCACCTCTGTTCGGTGCAGCGCCACCTGCGCGTCGTGAGCGCGTGCCGCCGCCTCGACCGTCCCCGTCTCATCGGCGGACAGCAACGGTGTGAACCCTTCAGCGCACAGGTCATGCGCCAATACCGTGGCCCCTCGCCCGCGCAGCTCCTCCACAACGGCGTCAAAAATCGCGTGGTTGAAGCTCCCCGGCCGCGGGTGCGCGAGATACACCCCTATACGCAACTTTCCCCCAGTTGACACGGACATCATCGGGCCACCGCAGCTATGAGCCTGTGCACAGCTGATCATCATTATCCCTCAGCCGCCTCTCGCGGAGGCCAGTGCCGAGAGCACAGCAAAAAGCATAGGCCGTCGCAGTTGGTTCACTTCTGTCTGAACAATGCGGTTCTCGTCGAGGCCGTTGACGATCCGCAGACAGCCCTCGGCGAAGGCGAACTCCACCGCCACAGTTCCGGCTGCCAGGTCACGGTCTGCTGGACGCCACTCAAGCAGAGCGACCTCGCGCAGTTCCTGGCCGGCAAACCGCGCCAGGCGTTCATCGCTGTGAGACCACTGGGGCGTGAGCTCGAACCACTCCCACCCGGTGATGGTCGCTGCGGTGTCGATCGTGTCCCAGCCGATTGAGAGTTCGAGCTTCGAGTGGCAAACCTCCACCTGAAGGCCGTCAAAGTCCAGCACCACCGGGCAGTCGGCGAACCAGTCTCCGTCCTCGACAAGCGCACCAGAGTGAACCCCGCCGGCTGCTGTGGCTCTCGCCCGCCCTGCCGGGCCGCACTCACGACCTGACCGCCGCACGCACCCACCGGATCGTCCGGATCTGCGAGCGTCAGGGCGTTCCCATCCTGGCCGATCTCGCCTACCAGGGCGCCGGCCCGTGGCTGACCACCGGCATCAAACGCAGGCCCCTGCAGGAACTCACCCCCCACCAGCAACCGTGCCCTGGCCGCGGCACAAGCGCCCGTCGAACGCGGCGTCGCGAGGCTGAAGTCCTGGCGCATCTTCCGCAGGTCCCGATGCAGCCCCAACCGCATGACGTCAATGGCCAAGGCCGTCCTCACCCTGGAGCGGCAACGCTGAAGAAGCTCAGTGAGCGCCACGTCATTCAGATGTCTTGAGCGTCGGGCCAGACGTCCGCCTGGTCGTGTATCTCCCACATCAGCCTGTCGAGGCCCAGGTGGGAATTCTTGTCAGCGTTTTCTTTGTCGCCAGCGTCGGATTTTCGAGTGTTGGCAAGGGCCGCCCAGCACATGCCGTGCCTGGTGCGCGCCAGGACAGAGCTGGTGCCCTCAAGCCTCCCGAGGTGCGTCCACGTTCCGGTGGCCGGGTTCACGTGCCATCCTTTGGCGTAGCCGTTCGCATCCTTGGCTGTGGATGGCGTGGTCATGACTCTGATCGACGCGGAGTTCAGGATGTCCTGTTCCGATCCGAAGCCATCGACCCGAACAGCGAAACGCATCAGGTCAACGGCATTGCTCAACCAACCCCCGTGCGCATCCATCCGGGTCACTGGGATGCCGTACGGGTCTCCCCCATCCTGGTCGACATACGTGACTTCGTCCGCACGGCGGTCCGCTCTGGTGTTCCCGGCCAGATGCATATTGGTGATGCCACATGGGGCCAATATGTGTTGCCTTACGTACGTATCATAGTGCTCACCGGTGACCCTTTCGATGACTCGCCCCAGCAGGCAGTACCCGAAGTTCGAGTACTTGTGCTTGGTTCCCACACCCGCAGCATTGTTCAGAGGGCGCTCATTGATCACCCATGAGACAAGGTCGTCCTGATTCATCTCCGGATTTTCGTACATGGGATCCGGTCTGTCATTGCTCCAGCCAGGTCCGGCCGTGTGCTCCAGGAGATTCTGTATCGTGATGCTTTCGATGCCGGTTCCGTAGGGCTGCCTGCCGTATGTCGTTCCCAGGATTCCCGTGGCCCCGAAGACGGTGTCCGAGAGCTGGATTCTTCCTTCCTCGATCAGCTTCATGATGGCTGCGGCAGTGATCGGCTTGGAGGCGCTTGCGATGCGGAACAGACTCGAGGGCGTCACCTTCTCGCCCGTGTCCATGGCCGCCGAGCCGAAACCTTGGGCGTAGACCAGCCCACCCTGCTGGGCGATCGCCAATGACAGTCCGGGTACGGAGAACTTGCTCATGAACGCGTCCACCAAGCGCGGTATGACGGCGCCGGCCTCGCATTCCCTCCAGACCGGACAGAATCCGGGCGTTGCATTTTTGCCGCCTCCGTAGTGAGACGTGAAACCGCCCACCGATATCTGCCGATGTGTCCTGTTGTTGTGTTCGACTTCATGTTGGTGCATTCGGGAGTCGATACCGTGGCGTGCTATCACATGGCACGCTGCACCCTTTTCCAGAACTGCGGTGTAATAAGGAGGCTGAGCGCCACTGTGAAGAAACCCGCTCACGCGGACGGGCCGGTATCCCTCATCGAGAGCCCTCATGAAGGCTTTCTGGTACTCTTCGCCTACGCGTGGAGATATCCATCCCCAATGACGTCCGTCAGTCGCCTTTTCCATGATCATGGTGAATTGCGCGCCACGGAAGTCCGGAGCAGGATATCCGCTGATGTCGACAAGCCGGTACCCAGCTTTGTCGAGTTCATCGAACTGGGCATGAAGTTCGGACTCCGGAATTTCGTGACGTGACCACGAGTCGGGACCTGGCCGCTTCTCCCAGATGGTTGCGAAGAACACCTCTCCGCCAATGTTGTGTCCGTTGAGCCGAACAGGGCGGTATCCCTCGTTGCGGCGAGTGAAGTACATGTCGCGATATTGTGAGTAGGGGATGGCGTGGAGTGACCACCACTCGGGCCCCGCTCGCTGCTCCCAGATCGCGGAATAATTCGCTTGGTCACCGATCTGGTAACCGCAGATCTCCTTGAGGGCATAACCCTCCCTGTTGGAGAGTCGATCGAACTCGGCTTCGTACTGAGCCTTAGTCAGATCATGCTTTACGACCCATGGCAGGATGATGGTCATCGACCCTCCTGGCAGTTGAACGCGAACGGGAGTGGTGACTTCGCGGACCCCCACCAAATCCAAGGCTACTTGACCTCCGGCCGAGCGCCACCGGAGGCCGCAAGAGGATTTACTGAGCCTTCTCGGCGTGGCCACTGAGCCTCTTTCATCCTGCGCTGAAGGGTGAAATGGGCTGGTCAGCGGGCGCGGTTACGAGGCAGGGCCCCTCGTCGTTGGCGTGGCAATTCCACTCAACACGCTGGCGACCGAAGGGGAGCTGTTGATTCCGTATCCTGCCATGCTCGACGTCCCGCACGAGCTCGTCGAGCATGTTTCCTGGCTGCTGTACGAGCACCGCCGGGCCCACAACGTCCGCTGGCGCAAACTCGGTTGCTTCAAGCAGGCGCTGCTCACGTTGGTCCATCTTGTCCCTCCCCTCGTAGCGTGGAGTCCTTGATTGCAGGGGAAGTTGGGGTTCATGGGGTCCAAGTACCGGACGTACACGCCGGAGTTTCGTGAGGGTGCTGTACGCATAGTGATCGAGACGGGCAGGCCGATCCCGGAGGTCGCCGAGGAGCTCGGCGTGCACTCGGGCACGCTGCGCAGCTGGGTGTCGCGGTGGCAGCGCAACGGGTCGGCGTCGTCGGACCGGCCGACCGAGCCCGCGCCGGGCGGATGCGCGAGGCCGAGCGCGTCGAGCTGGAGCGGCTGCGGCGGGAGATGGGTGAGAAGAACAAGCGGATCCGCGAGCTGGAGATGGAGCGTGATGTCCTCAAGCGATGCTTGGTCCTCTGGGTGAAGTGACCGTGTGAGGCTGATCCTTTGGAGTGGACACCCTGACAATGGATCTTGACGGTCCAGGGAGGGATGTCCAGGTGGGACGTAAGTCTCCGTATCCGGAGGAGTTCAGGAGAGACGCTGTCGCGCTCTATCGCGCCGCGGCCGGAAGCGGACGTATGCGTCGGTGGCTGCTGATCTCGGTATCACCGCGGAGTCGCTGCGGACGTGGGTGCGCAAGGACGAGGCTCAGGCCGCGCCCGAGGGCCGCGATAGGGGCGTGAGCGCGGCGGAGGAGCTGGCCCGGCTGCGGGCGGAGAACGCCCGGCTGCTGAAGGCCGAGCAGGAGTGGCAGCTGGAGCGCGAGATCCTGCGCCGTGCAGCTGCCTATTTCGCCCGGGAGGTGAAGTGAGCCCCCGCCGCTGGGACTTCATCTCCGAGAACTGCGCCGACTTCGGCGTCAAGCGGATCTGCCGGGTGCTGGGGGTATCCCGCGCCGGGCTACTACCGGCACCTGGCCACCGAGCAGGCCCGCGCCGAGCGCCGGTCCGAGGAGAAGCGGACCGTGAGGGAGATCCGCTCCATCCATGCCGAACATCAGGGGGCGTATGGGGCTCCGCGCGTCCATGCTGAGCTGTGTGCGAGAGGACGGAGGATCAACCGCAAGCGTGTCACCCGACTGATGCGGATCAACCACATCGTCGGCCGTCACCTGCGGAAGAAGCAGCGGACGACGATTGCGGACAGGACGGCGCTGCCCGTGCCGGACCTGGTGATGCGCGACTTCAACGCGGACACGCTGAACACCAGGTGGTGCGGCGACATCACGTACATAGCCGTCGGCGGGACGTGGCTGTATCTGGCGACGGTGATCGACATCTGCTCGAGGCGGGTGGTGGGCTGGTCGATCGCCGACCACATGCGCACCTCGCTGGTCACCGACGCGATCAAGATGGCCGTGGCCACCCGGGGCGGGCGGGTTCGTGGCGTCGTTTTCCACACCGACAGGGGCGCCCAATACAGCGGCCGCCTTCGCCGAGGTATGCGACCGGCACGGCATCCGACGCAGCATGGGCCGGGTCGGCTCGAGCTATGACAACGCCCTCGCCGAGTCGTTCTTCCAGGGCCTCAAGCGCGAGTTGCTCCACGGGAGGCGCTGGACTTCGAAGGCACAGACTCGGCTCGAGCTGTTCCGCTGGCTGTCGTACTACAGCCGGCGCCGTCGGCATTCCGCGCTCGGCTACCTCACACCAGCCGAGTTCGAACAGCAACTTGAGCTGCCCCGAGTTTCGTAGAGTCCGGTGATCTTGTTTCAGGCGGACTGCGGGGTTTGCTCCTGGCTCTGCCAGAAGGCTTTCTCGTACTCGGCGGGCGGTACGTAGTCGAGTGCGGAGTGGAGGCGTTCTTCGTTGTACCAGGTGATCCACTGGAAGATCGCCCGTTCGACCTGGTCGACGTCCTTCCAGGGGCCCTGCATCTCGATCAGCTCGGCCTTGAAAGTGCCGTTCAGCGCCTCGGCCATCGCGTTGTCATAGCTGTCCGCGACCGAGCCGACCGAGGCCGATGCTCCGATGTCGGACAGCCGGTCGGTATACCGAATTGACACGTATT
>NZ_FNHI01000036.1 GCF_900103455.1 Streptomyces wuyuanensis
CTCGCGCGGGCGATAGCCGTTGCGATGGTTGACGCGTTCCTCGCTGACCTGCCCGTACTCCGCGTTGCAGAGGGCGTCGGCCTCCGCCGACATGAGCGCATCGGCGAACGTCTTCACCATCGCGCGCAGCAGATCGGGACTCGCCGAGGCGAGGTTGTCCTCGGCGAGGGCGTGCAGGGGCAGACTGTCTGGTGCGGTCATCGTGCTGATCTCCTTCGAGGCTTCGACACTTCGAAGATCAGCCGGTGGCCGTTCGTCTATGCGGGCGCCATCCCGATGCCGGAGCAAACCCCCGGATCAGGTCGAACCCGTACACCACTTCCCAGGACGCAACCGAGCGGCGGGTCTGCAGCACAGTCGCCTCCCGTTGCTCGCCCACCTCAGATGGCCCCCTGACGACCCTCTTCCCGGTTCGACGCCGCCGCTCAGGAAGATTCCCGTCGTGGCGGCATCCGTGACGCAGCTGGGTGTGGCGCACTGATTGTGCTGACCTGGCCTGCTTACGCAGTGCTCCAGGTCTAGTCTTCTCAGGCCCGCCGCACAGGTCGGGCCTTTGTGCTGCAGTGATCCGTCACAGAAACCCGCCCCACTGACCCCCTATTCACTCCGCGCCAAGCCGTGAATGAGAAGCGTCCGCCGCCGGATGTTGACCCGCGGGTGCGACTGGCGCACCAGCCGCGATGTCCGTGAGCAGCAGTGGGAGGAGGTCTTCCTCGTACACATGTGCGGAGTGTGCCTTCATTGCCGGTGCCAGGTGCGGGTCCCATGGGGAGTCCGATTCCTGCAGGCGCAGTTTGATGGCGCCGTGCTGGGCGACAGATTCGTAGTCGGCTGCATTCATCCGCCATGGAACTGCTGTTGGAGCGGCGGCGAGGAGGGCTCGCATGTGGGCCAGTCCGGCTGGGTCGAAGTCCGCTCGGATGGCGACGCGCCATCCGACATCGGCCAGCGCGCCGATGGCTGCGCACTCCACCTGGGAGGGCGTGCCAGCGGTGCATATCACCCGCGGCGTCTCGGCTGTGTCGTCCACGAGGGCCTGACTGCTCGCGGCGGCGAGGACTGATGGGTTCTCTGTGACGAAGACCCACGTTCCTGCTGTTGGAGGGGACTCCCATGCGATCTCGGCCAGTTCCCTCGGTGGCACGGTGAACGTTGCGTTGGGCGGGATCTGCCAGCCCTTGGGAGTGACTCCGGTGATGAGGAGTCCCCCGAGCAGGTTGTCGTAGTCCACTCCCAGGCGCGCCCAGGCCGAGCGTGGGGTGGTGCCGGAGCTCTGGGCGAGTGCGAGCACGAGCGCAGGCAGAGGCCCGCCGTCGAGTGCGTGCGGGTCTCCGGGGACGAGTGTGCGGCGGTCGATGCGGTGGCCCGGCCGCGGCAGGCGTCCGGCTACCTCGATCGCCTGGTTCAGTAGTGCGTCGGGATCGGGTGTATTGAGGATTCGGGTGATCCATCCGAGACTGTGCAGCCGGGCAAATGCGGTCGCGGGCTCCACAAGTTCGCGTACGTGCTCGGGCCAGGCCTCGGCGCGCGCCTGGAGTTGATGATGGAGCCGGTCGCCGGAGGCCTTCTGTTCGGCGCGGGCGCGGGCCTTCTCCGCGAGGCGTCGGCCGCAGGCGTGGGCAGCGACGGCGCCGGGAGTGAGCGCCGGTCCGCGGATGGTCAGGGCGGTTGTCAGTTCGTTCAGATCGAGGCGGCGACGCTGGCCTGGTGCCAGTGGTCGTCCGCCGATCAGTCCTGCTGCTGCGGCGCGCTGGGCTGGTGAGGCGGGGATCGTCACGGTGACTGCGGGCCCGCGGGTGAGGGCTTCGTCTCCGCGTCGGTCAGCGGCTGCTGCGAGTGCTTTCCACAGCCAGGTGAGCTCAGGCGCGAGCAATGCGGTCAGGTCAGCTCCGGAACACGCCCCGGAGCACAGGTGACAAGTCATGCCGGGCTCCCTGCCGGGGGTGTGAGATCGGTGTCGCCGGGGACTGGTGACACGCCGCGGATCAGCATGGGGAAGGCGACGACTGTTCCGTCTGCGCCTGCTTCGAGGTCGTGAGCATCGATGCCGTCCCACGCGCCGGGTGCGCCGTCCCACAGGTAGGAGGTGCACAAGATGTCTAGGTCGAGTGCGGCGAGGTAGCGTGCCAGGCCTTCGCGGCCGCGCTCGTCGACTTCGGCGGGAACTTCGTCCAGCGGGACGAGGCGCAGGCCCGTGTCCGTGAGACGGTCGTAGTTGGCTGCGATGGCAGCCAGCATGGGTGCCAGTACGACCAGGCGTCGCTCACCGCCGGACAGGCCGGTGCGTGAGCCCCATCGCCGGGTGATGGGCGTGCCGTCGGGTCCGGGGCGCTCGACGAGGTAGTGGACGTCGACCCAGTCTCGGATGTCGACGGCTGCGGCGAGGCGTTCGGTCATGGTGGAGCCGTCGGCGGCGGCGAGCAGCGACTGGAGTGCTTGCCCGACTTGCTCTTTCTGCGTTTCGGTGCGTACGGCGTCGCTCACCTGGCAGGACAACTCGTAGACGGTACGGGTGGCAGCGTCGAGGTCATCCCGCAGCCCGATGTGGACTTGGACGCCGACTCCGGAGGATGCCTGGGCTGCTCGCATCTTGGTGTTGACGGACTTCTTCCAGTCCATCAGGGCGGTCCACGCGGTACCGATGGCGGCCGGCAGACGGCCGATGACAAAGTTTTGCAGCGCTGCTGCTTCGGCCGCGGCGAGGGCGTTTTTCGCCTTCGCTGCCAGGATCTGCGCGCGGGCGGCGGCTATGACCGGGTCGTAGTGGTGTTCCGCGTGCGTGAGGACGAATGTATCGAGGTCCTCGAGACCGGCGGGCGGATCGTCGCGGGCGATGGTCCAGGTTTGTGCGAGTTCGGCGCGGACCTCGTCGTAGCGCTCGCCGAGGGTCTTCTTTGAAGAGGTGGGACGGCGGGCGAGCATGCCTTCGACGGTGTCGAGGAGTTCCTGGCCGGTGCCGGGACCATCAGTGGAAGGGGCGCCGCGGGCGGAGAGGAAGGTGTCGACGTCGAGGGCCTGGGTGATGGGTGGCCAGGCGAGCAGTGCGGCCAGGTGCGCTTCCGTTGTCGTCTGGTGAGGGCGGGCTTCGGTGAGCCGCTTCTGGGCCGTGCTCAGCTCAATCTCGCAGGTGCTGAGCTGCTTCTCGGCTGTGGTCAGCGTCCCTCGGGCTGTTTCGAGTTGTGCGTAGAGTTGGTCGCCTTGTGCGGTGGCGGCGTCGAAGCGGCGGACCGCGTCGTCCGCGTCGCCCTCGGACTGGAGCTCGGTCAGCTCGGCCTGGGTTTCGAGCACCGTGGTGTGCGCGGTCTGTGCTGCGTGCTGGAGGTCGGCGAGGTGGGTAGTCAGCCCGGTTTCGTCGGGAAGCGATCGCAGCCCGCGGTCGAGCTTGGGCAGCAGCCGGTTGGTGAGCCGCTGTGCACACGTGTTCAGCTTCTCGGCGTGAGCGTGGCCGTTGCTGACCAGTGCGGCCAGTTCATCATGGTCGGTGGGCATGCCCAGGTCGCGGGCGCGCATCGCCCAGGCGGTATGCAGGTTGGTGTGCTCGGCGGCGGCTTCGTCTGCCTGCTGACGCAGAGTGTGTGCGGCGCTGTGGAGCCGGTGCGCTTCTTTGGCTGTGTGGGCACGCTCAGCTTCAGCGTTGGTCACCTCGCTCCGCGGGGGGAAGGACTTCGCTTCGCTTCGGAGGGTGTCGCGTCGCTGGCGGCGATCCGCGGCGGACCTGCGCTCGGCTTCCGCGCTGTCCTCGAGTTCCTGCGCGCTCGCGTCGAGCTCGTCCGCCTTGGCGCGGGCCCTGGCCAGGCGCGTGCGGCCACCGATGTGCGAGGCGGCAGGGATCGCGACCCCGGCGGTGGCAAGCGCGGCCGTGGGGTCTGCGATGAGAGGTCCGGCCGCGAACGTGCCGTCGCGTCCGATGACGAGGGCGGCTGCATCCGGGGGGCGGGTGGCGCTGTCGGTCAGGGCGATGCGGGCCAGGACGGTACGGGCGAGATCAGCATGCGGGTGTTCGGGGTCGACGTCCAGGACGGCGGTCAGGCTGTGCCCTGTCGGGGTGCCAGCAGGACTGATGTGCCAGGCGTTGGTTGTGGCGCCGCCTGTGTTCAGGTGGGCGCCAAGGACACCTGCGCTGGCGAGCGCGAGCTCGATCAGCGCCTGCTGGTCGTCCGTGTGGTCGAGTCCGGGACGCCATTCCAGCAGCGCTCCGAGTGCGGTGTCATCATCGCCGGGGCCCGCCCAGTCGGGGCGCGGCAGCGGCAGCAGCTGCCCGGAGCGCAGACGGCGGGCGTCGGCACGGTGCTGCCCGGCAGTGGCGTCGAAGTGAGCCGCGGCGGCGAGATGGTCCTTGGCCGCGCCTTCGTGTAAGGCGGCGAGGGCTTCGCCGGCTCGCACAGTCTGATCGGCCCAGGCATTGAGTTGGTCACGCACAGCGGCAGGTTCAGCGCCATTGAGAGCGTCGATGTCATCTGCGTCCCACACGGGATGCTCGTGGATGGAGAGGGCCGGTCGTTGTGCAGGCCGCGCAGATGAGCATGGTGCAGCGCCCATTGGGCGACGGCGGCGAGTGTCTGGCGGGCAGCTGTGCGGGCCTCAGCGGTGGCGCGATCTGCTGCCTGACTCGCTTCGTCATAGGTGGACTCGGCGTCGGAGGCTTTGCGGCTTGTGGTCTGGGCTGTCTCGGCGGCTGCCGCGACAGGGCGGTAGTCACGCTGGACCAGTGCTGCTTTGTCGGCTGCGGCGCGGTGGTCCTTTGCCGAGGCCTCCCATCCAGTGGCGAGCTGCTGAAGACCGGAGCGGTCATGGGTGAGCGTTATACCGGGGCCGGGGTCGAAGACACGGTCGGCGACTGAGCGTGTGACACGGGCGCGGGGGTGGTGAGCGAGCAGGACATCGAGCGCGGTCGGCGGGATGCCGACGGACTCAGCGTCGGCGGCAAGCTCGGCCAGGTCGGCAATGATCTCGTCCAGAACTTCTTGACTGTTCTTGGTCTGGGTACGGGCCTGGGTGGCGGCGGTGTCGAGGGTTGAGAGGCTGCCGGCCGCGGCGACTTGCTCGGCCTTGAGCCGTTTACGCAGGTCCGTCACTCGCCCGTGCGCCTTGTATGCATCCGAGATCTCAATGGCGCGGGCGGTAGCCATTGCCGCGCGGTGGTCGGTACTTAGGCGCTGGACTTCGGCTGTGGCCTGTTCGACAGCACTTTTCGCATGGGTGAGCATGCCGCTGCCCTTCTGGACTTGCTGATGGCGCGCGCGGGCTTCGTCAGCAGCTTCGCGTGCAGCCGTGTATGCGGTTCGGGTGACGTCGACGACGTGTCCGGTCCACACGCGGGCGAACTCTGCCAGGACGGTGGCGGCATGCTCGTCCCGCTCAAACGCCTCGCGGGTGGTGTCGGACTCGGCAAGGGCCTCAGCCGTCGCGGCAAGGACATCGCTGGCCACGCCCGGAAGTGACTGGCGCAGCGCGTCGGCGGCCGCGGTCGGGGAGACGTCGCCCAGCAGGGTCGGATTGCGGACTTCCCGTAGCCGCGAGGCGAGCTCACGCAGTTCCGCGGCGGTGGTGGACCAGATGCGGGCGGCGAGGTGCTCCACATAGTCCTCGGAGTCTTGGAAGACCTGTCCGCCAGCAGCTTCGACGCGGGCCGAGAACTCCTCATGCTCCAGCGCGGCACCCGTCGGGGCGCGAAGGGCCAGTTCCTTCAGCGGGCGGCCGGGGACCGTGAACGGGACGACTTTCACTGCGGGGGTCGAGCTCGGCGAGTACTGCAGCCGAACTCCGAAGCTCACCTCCCCGTCATGTGATGTTGCTTCTTCCAAGGCTGTCGCAGCTGGTGCGCCGGCGGGCGCGGCAAAGGTCAGCCATAGGTAGCCGTAGCGGCGGCCCTTTGCAGGGGCGCCCTCGCTCATGAGGAGCTTCAGTGTGGTGGGGCGCGCTTTGCCGGCGGCCAACTTGGCCGCGTTCAGATCGAGCAGGTAGGGCCACAGCGCCTCCAGGGCAGTGGTCTTGCCGGTGCCGTTGGGACCTCGCAACAGCAGACGCCCTGATGCTGCGGGCAGGTCCAGGTCGCCGTAGCGCCACACGTTCGACAGTCCGGCACCGACCAGGCGCCAGCGGCCACCGAACCGGTCGGGGTTGCCGGACGGCGGAGGGGGCGTCGGGGAAGCGAAGTCCAGATTGAGGATGTCGCTCACTGTGTGGGCTCCTCCTTCTGCTCGGCCGCGAGGGCACTGAAGAGGTCTGGGCCCTCTTGAGGCCGTGTGGGGCGGTTGCCCGGGGCGGGTGGGCGCTGGCTGGCCGACGTGTGGGTCCGGGAACGGGTGCTCTGGCGCGTGGCTTTGGAGGCGGCGGTGCCTTCTTCCGCCCAGCGGCCGGTGGTGGGCGCAAACCACCACATCGAAGTGGTGGTGTCGTCGGGCTGTGTGTCGGCGTGGGTGAGATGGACAAGGTTCGTGCCGGCCAGCAGATCGCGGACCTTGGTAGCGAGCAGGAGAGGGTCGCTGGAGTACTCGGCACCCCAGCCGCCCTTTCCGGAGGCGTTGTTGCTGGCGAAATCTGTCAGAGCGGCCACCACCTGCTCCTGCGTCATGCCACGCCATCCTGGGCCGGGTCCGGTGCCGGGGGTGCCGTGAATGGCGGCGTGGTCGAGCAGCAGCAGCGCGGCGTGCGCGATGGTGCCCGGGACGGGGAAAGGCATCGGGCCGAGTTGGCGGAAGTGACGGAATGCTTCGCTGGGCACGACGAATGCCGCTCCCTCTACGCGGCGCTCCAGACCCAGTCCGAAGGCGTCCGCCAGGGGGGCGCCGTCATCGCCGCGCACTCGCTGACTCAGCCACTGTGCCTCGGCTTCGTCCAGGAGCGCGGTGTGTACGCATGTGTCGTCCACGAGCGCGCGGCGCATCCGGCGGGCCGGGTCCGGTTCGCGCTGGGCTTGCTCAAGCCATCCATGCGGGTCGGTGGCGGGGTCGAGGGTGCCGGGGTTGGCAACCACGTAGGCCAGTCGAGTGTGGTGCACTGCGAGCAGCACCGGGGCCTGCTCGTCGTGCAGGTAGCCGTCCAGATCGCCGTCGAGTCGCTCGACGACGCCGCGTTCGTCGAGCATGCGGAGTGCGGCCACGACGGCGCGGCGCTCTGCCATGTCGTTGCGTGACGGCAGTGCTGCCTCAGCTGCTGCAGCGCGGGCGGCGGTGACCAGCTGTCCCAGCGCGATCCGTGGTGGCATGGATTCAGCGGCTGCGACGAGGAGGAAGAACCAGGAGCAAGTCGCCGGGCTTGGGCCCTGGAGGGCCCACACGGCTGGGCGTGGCGGTGCGCTTTTGCGTAGACGCACCAGGTCGCGTTCGATGACCAGCACCCATCCGAGCCGGGCTACGGCGGAGCGTAGTGCGGTCTCGTTGCGGCGCACTGCGGCTATGAGGTCGTCGTCGCGGCCGCCGACCAGCCAAGGGGTGGCTGCCAGGTGGCGCAGCAGGGCGGCCGCTTCGGTGTCGGCCTCGGGCCGCCATGCCTTCCGGCGTCGCCGTGGCGGATCTGTCGTGTCCGCCGTATCGGCCGCGAAGTCTGGTTTGGTGGTTTCGGTGAGAGTCTCCTCGCTCATGCCGCGCCTTCCTGCGCTGTGCCCGCGTCAGAGGTGTCGTCGCCGCGGTGGTGGTGTGCGCCGCGATGCGTGGTGAGGTGCAGCGTCGCGCGCGGAGCCAAATCGTCGGCTGTGGTGGTGCCCGCGACGGCTGCGAGGGCAGCAGTGGAGGGGCGGCGGCCGGGTTCGTGGAACAGGGGAATGCGGCCGGGCAGGAGAACGCGCCAGGTGGGGGCGTCCAGCGTGCCGGTGCCTGTGCCCGTGTGGACAAGGGTGCACGCGAGTCCTCCACTGCTGCCGGTGCGTCGCGGCCCTGTCGCGGCAGCGCGGGCGGCGGTCATGAGAGCGGCGAGCGCAACTCTGGCAGCGGCTTCGTCCAGCTGCTGTCCAGGCACGGAGGCCAGGACCGTGGCGACGGCGGCGGTGTGCTCGGCTTGGCGGCGGGCCCGGGCTTCGGCCACTTGGGTCTTTACCGCTGTGTCGTCGCGTGGTGCGGTGCCTCTGCCGCGCGGACCGGAGCGTCCGGCGGTGCGCAGCAGCGTTGGCACCGGCACTTGCGGTCCACCGCGCCAGGACGGGTTGCGGCCGGCTTCGTCTTCGTCGGCTTGGCCGTAGAGCTTGCGCCAGGAGTGGTCACCGGCCGCGGCCTGGAAGATCTGGACCCCGATGTCGGGGGTCAATACGGCTCGGGCGAGGGAGAGCGCGCGGGTGCGGCTCGAGGCTGTGCCGGCTGATGAGTGCAGTCGGCGCAGGTTGGCATGCATGCTCGGCAGCGTCCGTACCAGGCGCAGCGAGAACCGTGCTGCGCGTCCGGTGCGGGCGTCGAACCAGGCGCATAGCCCGTCCCAGTCCTCTACGCGGCCGCCGCGGGAGGCGCTGAGCGCACCGGCCGCGATGAGGTCGCGGGCCTGGGAGGCGTTGACCGCCGCCTGAGCCAGCAGAGGGAACCATGGCCTCAAAGCCGTCAGAGCCGCGGCCGCGCGGGCGGAGCCGGAGTCGAGTTCGGCCGCGACGCGGGTGGCATAGTCGACCAGTAGCCCCTTGAGGTCATTGGTGCGTTCCTCGTTCAGGTCAAAGCGGTCGGCCAGGTTCATCAGCGCGTCCTCGGCGCCGACCAGAGCGGCGTCCAGGTCGTCGTGGCTGGTGAACACGGCCCCTACCGCATCCACGCACGTAGCGTCGAGGCTCCCGTCCACGGGCTCGGTCGTGCCCAGGGCAGCGGCGAGTTGCTCGATGTAGGTGACGATGCGATTCAGCGACACGATCGGGATCTCGCGCACGGTCGCTGTTCCGGCGAGGACTTGGCGGTAGAAGCGCTGGACGTGCCGCCCAGCGGGGCTGGCGGTGTAGCGCCAGTTCCGCGCGAGGATCTCGACGTATCGGCGTGCATGGCTGGTGTCTGACCGCACCGACACCGCGCCCATGCCTTTGAGAGCATCCAGACGTGCCTCGACCACACGCACGTCCAGGCGCAGGCCGACGGACGAGAGAGCTGCCGTGACCTCGGCGACCGTCAGATCGGTCACCGATCCCTCAAGCACGTCCATGATCGCGATGTAGTCAGAGGACTCAGGGCGCACCAAATAGCCCACGACATGTCGTGCATCGGCCGCGCTGTCATCTACAGCAAAGTTCGACTCTTCTGCCGTCACCACTCCCCCTCCATGCGGCCAAGGTCCGTGTCCGCCTCAGGCCTCGCTTTCGGAAAGTAGACGCCGCCACCGACAACGCCCCCGAGAATCGGCAAATCCGCGGGGCTGCTCCCCCACTCCCGGTGACGCAAATTCGTCGGCGGCTACTCCTGCCTGCTGTTGATCAAGAGCCGGCGGACGACTCACCTTGCTCCCCTTCCAAGGGCGACACCAGAGAAGGTTCCGACATGCAGTAATGCGTCTCCGGGCGGGCTTCATCGATCACAGGTGCAGTTCCCTCGAAATGCACCAGACGGCCATCACAGGCTGGATCTGTTCAAGTGGGATCCAGCCAGATTGACGCGGTTGCTGCCGGACCCGGGCACTGAAGATCCGGACGCGGCCTCCCAATTCACGTAATTCGATGATGCGTTCGAGAATTGGGCGGCTGGGGCCCGCGGGCGTTTCGCAATATGAGCGTCGGCTCTACTGGGTGTCGGATTGAAGCCTGCGGTTGTTGCCGGAGCGGCCGATGTCCAGCTCGAGGAACGAGGTCAGCACGGTGCCGTTGTTCCAGAAGCCGAGCAGGTCGATATCGATCAGGCACAGATTGTGCCGTGCGGCGAAGTCGCGGGCCGGCTTGGTGAAGACGCAGGAGGCCACAAAAATGGGCACGTCAGCGCCGTGTTCGGCGCGAGCGGTGCCGTTGAACGTCTGGATGTCGCGGCTACCGACGGTGCGATGTTTGGCGTAGCGCTTGCACTGGATGACGAACCGGCGACCGTCGGGCAGGAGTCCGGTGACGTCGGCACCGAGGTCGCCGGCGCCGCCGACCCGCTTCACGTCTGTGCATCCGTCCCGTCGGCACAAGTCGGCGACGAACTCCTCGAACTGGCGGTCGTCCATGGCCCAGACCGCGCCCAGTGACTGGCGGGCCTGGCGGCGCGCGTCTTCGGCCAACCGCGCCTTCTCCGCCTGGGCTTCGCGCCGTCCAGCGCGTACGAGCTGTATGACGGCGATCCCTATGACGACGACGGCTAACGCGATGAGCAGCGCTGTACCCAATGTGGTCTCCCCTCCGGTGGTCTGCCCACTTCTTGCTCCCCCACTGGCGGTACGTCTATCCAGACAGATGTCGTGCAGCGTGTGGCTGGCGCGGAGCCCTTGGCGATGCCGGCGTGAGACAGCGGTCGGTTGTCTCCTGCAGGGGAAGCCGGGTGATGGTCGATCCATGCCAGGCCACCGCGGTCGAGATGTTGCCGGGCTCGGGTGACGGCGACGTAGGCGAGGCGGGCTTCGGCGTCGTTGACGGGTCCTGGGATGGGATGGCCGGTGTCGTCGCTCTGGTCCGTGTCTTTGGGAGGCGTGAAGTCGTCGGCGATCTTCACGGTGGACCATTCGCGACCCTTGGCCTTGTGAGCAGTGGAGACGACGACGTCTGCCCGCTGCTCTTCGCTGAGCTGGTCGACCGCGGCCAGGACGGTATCGGTGCCGTGTCTGTCGATGAGGTCGACGAAGGGCTGCAGGTCGCCTCCGGCGGGGTCATGTCCGGCGTAGTCCTGGAGGTCGCCCCAGGTGGTGAAGAGCACGAGTTCGGGATGGCTGGTGCGGCGGCCGGCCTTGAGGTCGCGCGCGGCGAGGGCGAGGGAGCGCAGGCCTGCTCCGCCTCCGACGAGAGCGACGCGGCGACCGGCGTCAAGGAGCTGCATGACGTGGGTCATCGCGCCGACGTTGGTGCGGCACAGGACCGCATGCGGTTCTTCGAGAGGACCGAGTTCGGTTGCGAGGTGCGTACTGCCGTGAAGGCGGATCGGGGCCTGGGCGAGGGCGAGCCAGCGGTTGGCTTCGGCAGCGAGATGGGGTCCGAAGCGGAAGGACTGGGACAAGGCGAGTGTGGTGCCGTCGAATCCGGTCATGACGTCGCGAGCGCCCCGCCAGTGGTAGATGGCCTGCGCGGAGGCCCCGACCATCACCAACTGCGCATGCTCGCGCTGCGCATTGAAGACCTGTTCGACGACGGGATTGGTGTCCTGGGCCTCGTCGAGGAGGAGGAAGTCGGTCTCGATGGCAGGGTTCGTGAGGGCCCAGATCTTGAGGTAGTGGTCGTGTTCGAAGCGGACCACTCCCCCGTCGGGGTCTTGGAGATCTTTCCAGGCGCGTTTGGCGAATGGCAGGACGGTGCTGGCCAGTTGGGCGTGCGGGGCGGGGGCTTCGAGGCCGCGCATGCGGGGTACGTGGTGGCGTCCCAGGGTGGGGTCGGCGGAATGGCAGAAGCGGGTGATGGTGCGCAGGGCGGCGTACGAAAGCGCTCGCGGGCTGAGGTCGCGTTCTGCGATGCGGACGGGCCTGGTGATGCCGAGGGCCTGTCCGGTCTTCCAGGCAGGCTGGCGTGGGGCGGTCAGGCGTGCGCGGTAGCGGTGGCCGACGGCGGCGTAGGCCAAGGCGTGCGCGGTCTTGCACCTGACGGTTGGCGGGAAGCGGGTGGCGGCGTCCTGGGCGATGGCGCGGTTGTAGGCGAGGTAGCGGCCGCGGCGTCTGGTGCCGTGGGCGAGGACGGCGAGGGTGCTGGTCTTGCCGGTGCCGGCGCCGGCTTGGAGGACGAGGTGGTCTCCGGCGTGGAAGCGGTCGGCTGCAGCGGTCTGTTCGTCGGTGAGGTTCAGCACGGGCGCGCTTCCGGGGTAGTGAGTGCTCGGGCTGCAGCGGTGAGCAGGCGTTCTCGGGTGGTGGTGGCCAGCAGCGCTTGCATGGCATGGGTGAGGCGCTCGGCTTCCTGATGGTCGATGCGCTGCAGTGCACGGGTGAGGGACTGCTCGATGAAGGCTGCGACGTCTTGGCCGTGACGGGCTGCGGCGCGTTGCAGGAGGGCGTGAGTGGCTGGCGGAGGGTCGATGTTGAGGATGATCTGGCCGTGGGTGTCCGGGTAGTGGGTGGCCAGGACGTCGATGGGGAGTGTCTCCTCAAGGGCGCGGCGCACCCGGCTCAGGGCGCGGTTGGGGGTCTTTGCGCGGGTCAGGGTCAGCAGTCGGGTGTGGTCGTGGTTGATCGCGAACCGGGTGAGACGACGGGCTTGATCGAGTTCGGTCGTGGTTGCGGGTCTGGTCAGGGTGATCTCGAGGGCGTGGTGCGGCACGTCATGGCTCCTGTCGGGCGGCGGTCCTGCGGTGGCAGGACTGTTGCCCGTTGCCGCGGCGGCGTGCGGTGTCGGGGAGTCGGGTGTGGATGTGTGGGTGGTGGAGGAGGGGGTCGAGGACTTCCCAGCCGGTGAGGGCGAGGTCCGGAGCGCCGGGGGTGGTGGCGTGGCGGGGGCAGCGCTGGGTGCGCCAGCGCAGCTGTTCGCTGTAGGGCAGGTGGCTGAGGTCGTAGACGGCCATGGAGGTAGCGGGGAGGGTGAGTTGGCCGCGGGCGGGGGTGGCGGGCAGGAGCTTCCAGATGCCGGCCTCTGTGGTGGGGTCGAGGACGGGCTGGGTGCAGCGTCGGCGGGTGCGGGTCTGTGCCACGCACTGGATGTCGTCGAGTGGTGTGGCTGCGAGGTAGCGGCCGTAGAGGAGCTGGACGACGGGGCGGGCCGGCCGGCACTCGGCCGGGTTTCGGGGTTCGGTGGGGGCGAGGGGCGGGGTGAAGGTGCCGTTGTCGGTGAGGCGGCGGGTGTGCAGGGCGAGGCGGCGTCGGAGTGCCGTGAGCTTCGGGGTGAGCAGGGTGGATGCGGAACGGGCCGGGCACAGGACGGTGTGCGGGATACGGCACCACGGGCTGCCGTCGTCGGCGGGGTGTGCGATGCCGGAGTCGATGTGCCAGCGGCAGACGAGGGGCACCGCGGTCGCGGGGAGCTCCTGCGGGTGCATGGCGATGGGGCGGTGGTCGGTGCGGTCGTGCCAGGTGATGTGGTTTCCGCAGTCGCGGCAGCGGCTGGCCTGGGCCGTGCACAGCAGGCGGCTCGGGCTGCTCTCGGAGAGCCGCAGGCTCCGCAGGCGGTGGGTGCGGATGGGGGTGCCGTCCCATCGGCGGCCGGAGGAGGCAGGGGTGGTGGAACTCATGGCGGCGAAGGTGGCAGGCGACGCGCCGCAGGCATCGAGTTGGCGCCGTGCGTGTCCTGCGATCGGACCAGTTCCCGGGAACGGCCGTGCGGAATGCCGTACGTCAGTTCGCAGCGGCTGACTCGTTCAGGTGATTCGCTGCCCGAGGGCGGAGGGCTATGCGGTGGGGGTGGGCGGCTCGTGCCCCTCGCAGAGGGTGGCGAAGAGCCGGTCGACCGGGACGCTCAAGGCGTGGGCGAGGGCGTGCCAGGTTCTGAGGGTTCCGATGGTGCGGCCCTGCTCGATCTCGATGAGAGTGCGCCTGGCCAGGCCGCTGCGGCGGGCCAGCTCGTCGTAGCTCCAGCCGCGTTCGCTCCTCAGGCGCGCGAGCTCCAGGCGGAGCGCGGCGAGGTTCGGGTCGGGCGGAAAGATCGTCACCCCACCATCCGACGGTGCAGAACCCTGCCCTGTCAGTGCAGACCTCTGCCCTATTTCCGCAGGTGGCCGCCATACGGTGGAGGGCAGAGGTCTGCACTACGGTGTGCCGCCGACACTCACCCGCTTCCCGCACGGAGCGGATCGGGATCTGACGCTTAGGCAGGAGGAATGGACGCCTCATGAGGCTGTGCACGCTGCGCCCTCACGTGCGGCGCACCTGGACCGTGGAACTACGACCGCAACGGGGCGGCCCGATGCTGTACTGCCCACTGTGCACGTCGGACGGCCACGCCCTCCTGGCCCCTGCCGCCCAGCCTGCAGTCCTTGCGCACCTGGCCCAGCACGCCAGGCACGAACCACTACCGGCCCATCTGCGTACCTGCCAGTGCCACGAACGCGGATGCCGATGGCATCCCCGCCACCGAGGCTGCGCCGGCCCGGTCCTGCTCGTCCTCACCCGTGAACGCGGCGGGCGGCTGTGGCGCCTGTCGGACATCTGCACGGCCTGCGCCAGCGCGACACCGGGCAGTGCCGTAGTCCCGGACGTCTCCCCCACACCACCTTCGGCAAAGCCGGCCACCAGCCCGCCCAAGGCGAGACGTGCCAGGGTCCCCCGTGGCGCCCGTCCGGAACTGCGCGTACGCGACATGCTCAGCTACCTGGCAGCCGCCCTCCCCTGGCCCGTGAGTGCCGAGGCCCGACTCATCGCCCTGCAATGCGCGCTGCGGGCCAGCGCACCAGGACTGGCGGTCATCCACGCCGGGCTGCTCCGCGCCATGCGCCTGGCCCACTCCCCCGCACCGTGGAACGAGCTGGAACAAGCACGCTGGCTGTGCCTGCTGCCGGACCACCTCTCACTCCAGCGTCCAGGTGGCGTCGCCGTACGCCTGCTCGATGCCGCCGTCCATTACCAGGAGCCTGCACGCCGCGATCGTCTCCACGCTGCCGGCTGGGCGATGCGCGTGGTCACTCAACCCGAACTGCGCGCCCTGCCGGCCGAGGCCAGGCTCACCGCGTTGACGCTCACCGCGCACCATTACTCCGGCACCGGATGGTGCACCAGCGTCGAGACGGATCGGCTGCTGCGGACATGCGCTCTGGATCGGAGCAGGCTGGCCGCAGCGCTCGACCTCCTCGTAGCAGTGAAGGCCATCGCCACGTGGACAGTGGATCCCACGACAGAGGACCTGCACTGGGAGCCACCACCCGGATCCGCCTTCCCTGCTCACGAAGTCTCATGAGCCGTGACGCCAATGCACTGGGCTACAGCGGAGTCGGTGCGTCAGGCGTCGAGCTCAGCCTGCGAACTCGACGCCGGGCCAGCGCGGCCGTGGGGGCAAGGGGGTGAACGGCTTCCGGGCGCTGAGCGAGTCGGTGCCGGAGGTCCTGTCGGCCAACGCAGTGCAGCGGTTTCGCGGAATACTCCCCATATGCCTGGTCCTGATCTTCCTGCACCCGAGGAGCCGATGACGGTGGAGGCTTGTCTGCACCGTTGGCCTAGCTGCGCGTTCAAGACCGAACTGATTCACGGTGTTCTCCTCTTCAGCGGCGTGTTCGATGAGCGTGATGTCCTGGCGGTCGAGCGGACCTATCCGGGCCGACGGGTGCTGCTCAACGCTGACGGCAGTATCGAGGTTCATCCGGCTGGTGCCGCCCGCCACCGTGCGTGAGGCCTCACACCGCGCCCTGGCACCACGCCCCTCTGGCCGGCTTTCCCTGTGGCCGTTCGACAGCTCACTGCGGGGAATCAGGACCCAGCCGACCCGCCCCAAGCGATTGCCGCCGGTCACTGATAGGCGTGAGCTATCGGTGTGCTGACGCTGGCGCCTGCCCCTTCGGCCCGGTAGGAGATGGTCCACAACGCGTTGGACTTGTCCGGCTCTCCGTATAGGTGCCCCCCTTCCTCACAGCCATAGTTCATGCGTTCTCCGGCGAGGACAGTGGTGGCACCTGTCATCGTCCGGCAGGCGTTCCCGTCAGCGAGGATGATCAGGAGCGGTGTGACCTGTGGTCCACCGGGGATGTGGAAGTTGTTGCCGGGCAAGGGCTCGGTCAAGGTGAGGCGCACCATCCGGTTCGGCTGGGTGCCCATGCAGAGCAGTGCTTCGTGTTCGGGGCTTTCGTCGGGTGCGAAGCAGGGGTCGAGTATCTGGTCTTCAGCGATGCATCGCCAGGAGTCCAGTCGCATGGTGGCTTCAGAGGATGACCAGCAGGAGCCGACGGTTTCGCCGGTGACCGTGATGTCATCAGCGGGGTATCCGCCTACGGCCCAGGGGGCGATGGTGGTTACTTGTGTTCTACCGACGGGCGGAGTCGGTGATGGCGCCACTTGAGATGGCGTGGAGACAGCCCGTGCAGCGGGTGGCGAACTGACCGGAGGCGGGGACGTCGCGGGTGACGGCTTTCTCGCGGTCTCGCGGACGCTGGCGGGTTCGGTACTCGGTCTGGTTCCAGTGTCCGAGTGGCTATTCATCGCGGTGGCCGCCCAGGCGCCCATCGCCGCGGCGAGAATGAGCACGAAGGATGCGGCGAGCCAGGCCGCGCGCCTGGTGTTTCGACGGGGGGCTATCGTCCAGGCCGGATCATCGTCGACTTCCGGTATGTGCCATTGGCTCGCCAGGACTTCCTCGACGGCTGTGGTCTGGATGGGTCCTCTGTCCAGTACCTGCGTCGCTTGTCTTCCCAGCAACTCCGTCGTCCGCTCTGCGAGCGTCGCGGCTGTTGGCCGCTCTTGCGGGTCCTTGGCCATGCAGGACTCAAGCAGTTCGCGCAGATCATCGGGCGCACCCTCCAGGTTGGGCTGTTCGCGCATCACCCTGAACGCGACCGCGTCTGCCGCTCCGGAACCGAACGGGAGTCGTCCCGTCGCCGCGTAGGCGACGAGCGCGCCCCAGGTGAACACGTCGCCGGGTGGGCTGACAGTGCTGTCCCGATAGTGCTCGGGGCTGATCCAGCCTGGTGTGCCCGTCAGCATTCCCGTTCGGGTTATCGCTGTTCCGTCGGCGACGTGGGCGATGCCGAAGTCCAGCACACGCGGCCCTTGGGGGGTGAGGATCACGTTCGTCGGCTTCAGGTCGCGGTGGACCACGCCCTGGGCGTGTATGGCGGCCAAAGCGCTGGCCGTTCCGGCGGCGAGGAGGTGAAGCTGCATGGGCGCCAAGGGCCCGTGCGCGGTGAGGTGCTGCTGCAGGGTGGGCCCGGGGACGTAGTCGGTGGCAAGCCAGGGGATGTCGGCCGCAGGTGCGGCATCGAGCAGTGGCACCAGGCACGGGCCGGCCACCCGGCGTAGGACTTCGACCTCGCGATGGAAGCGGGCGCGGAATTCGGGCTCCGCGGCGTGCTGCGGGTGGATGACCTTGACTGCGACCCGGCGGCCTTGAGGCCCCAGCGCTGCGTACACCGTGCCCATGCCGCCCGACCCCAGCCGACCCAGAATGCGGTAGCAGGCGATGCGCTCTGGGTCTCCCGGCGCGGCGGGCACGATCGACGGCATGGCTTCTCCGGTCCGGACACGGTGGGGTGCGAAATGTTGAAGGACAAACCGTAGCGGTTGGGCAGGTCCGGAGTGCGGACTTCCCAGATGAGGACACCGGTATCTCGCTGGCCTGCTGCTGATCCTTCTTGTGGCGGGCAGCGACTGCTTGCTCTCAGACTTCCGATCGGCCAGACGCCGACTTCACCTGTGCGGGAGTACGTGGCGGGTGGTGGGGTCGAGGCGGCTGAAGGCCCAACGTACGAGGTCTTTGGTGAGCGTGAGGTCGGGGTTTTTCCTCGAGGGCGTCTTGGAGGTGGAGGGTGAGTTTGGCCCAGTTGCGGAAGGAGCCGTGGCCGGCGTGGTCGTCCGTGTAGAGGATCAGGTCGGGGTCGGTGTCCGTCCAGATGGGGTGGTAGGCGGGGATGGTGTTGAGCACTTCGGTGGGCTTGAGGGGGGTGAACTGGTACCAGTCGTAGATGCGGGAGTGCAGGGCGGGGCAGCTGAGGATTCGTTGGCGGATGGTGCCGCTGCCGACGAAGATGACGGCGGCGCGCTGTTCGTCGTCGCCCCAGAGGTCGCGGATGTACTCGAGGGCGGGTTTGCTCAGCCACTGTGCCTCGTCGAGGAGGAGAACGCGCCGGGGTTGTTGTTCGAGGGCTCCTTTGAGTTGTTGTCCGCACAGGTCGGCGGACTGGTGTGGTTCGCCGGGTAGTTCCAGGGCGCGCCAGAGGGCTCCGCGGAGTTCGCTCATGTTGTGGGCTTGTCGGAAGCGCAGGCGGATGGTGGTGTCGGGGGCGTGGCGGCGCAGGACGGTGTGGACGGCGAAGGTCTTCCCGAGGCCGACGTGGCCGTGGATGCACACCATGGCGGCGTGCTTGAGGGCTTTCCTGACGCGGTCTTCGGTCTCGGCGACGGCTTTCGTGCCCATGATGTTGGCGCGGGTGAGGCCGAGGTAGTGGTCGTTGGAGGGCGGCGGGAGCTGGCTGGGGGGTGCGGCGGGTTCGGTCATGTCTGGTCCTGGTCTGGGTCGGTGGGGGTTGTCCAGTCTTCTGCGGGTGCGGGCAGGGGGACGATGTCGGGCAGGGCCTGGGCTTGCATGTCGAAGCCGTCGAGGTTGCGCAGGTGTTCCAGTGCCTGCTCTTCGGGCATGGCGTCCAAGGGTGTCGGAGGCTGCGGTTCGGTCGCGGCGGCGTAGCGGGTGCGTCGGTTCTTTTCGGACTTCTTGAGTTGGGCGCGCAGCCGGTCGGCTTCGCGGCGCTGTGCGCGCTTGATGTCGCGAACCTGTTGAGGGGTTGCCTGGTTGGTCATGAATGCGGGGCCGAGGTGGCGGCCGGTGTCGGGGTCGTAGAGCTCGACGCGGTGGTCGTGGTCGGGCAGGTAGCGCAGGGTGACTTTCTCGCCGGCGAAGCCGTGCATCCAGTCGGCGATGTAGTCGCGGCGCTTCCAGCGGACGCCGGTGTTGTTGATGGTGAGTGGCTTGCCGTGCCGTTCGAGGGTGTAGGTGTGGAGGTCTTCCGCGCTGACGGTTTCGATGAGGGCGGTGTCGTCGTTCCAGGCTTGGGCGGGGGTGCGGCCCTCGAGGTCTTTGATGGTGTGCTCGTGGTTCCACCGGTGGACCCAGTCGCGGACGAGGGCGACGAACGCGTCGAAGCGGAGCAGGGGCTGGTCGGGGTCTACTGGTTTCCCGCCGCGGAGGGTGGGTGCGTGGGTGTAGCCGGGCATGCCGGTGAACAGGGTCTTCTTGACGGCGCCGTTGACGGCCTCGACGGTGCCTTTGCCCTCGGGTGTGTACGGGGGAAGGACGATGCGTTCGGTGCCGAGGGCGCCGAGGGCTTCTTGGACGGTGGTGCAGAGGAACTCTTTGCCGCCGTCGACGCGGATGCGGTCGGGTACGCCGCCGAAGGGGCCGTGGTGTTCGTCGATGAGGACGGCGTCGCGGACGGCGACGAGGACGGCTTCGCGGGTGGGCCGTTGGGGGGTGATGGCGAGGCCGCAGATGGCGCTGGTGGCGACGTCGACGAACCAGGTGATCCAGGGTTTGCGGGGGTGGCCGTCGACCATGACTTTCACGCTGGCTTCGACATGGTCGGTTTCCCAGGCGTAGTTGCGGTGGTGGCGTTCGCGTCTGCCCGCGATGTCGTGGCGGCGACGGGCGTTCTCGCCGTGTCGCAGGCCTGCTCGCATGCCGGGTGAGAGGGCTCTGTTCACGGCGCGGTGGAAGGTCGCCGGGGAGGGGAGGTCGTGGTGCTCGGCTTGGAGTTCCCGCCATGCGGCGGTGGCGTTGCCGCGCCAGCGGGCCACGGCGTCGAGCATGTGGGGGGTGAGTTCGAATCGGGAGCGGGCGGTGGGGGTGTAGGTGCCGCAGTTGTTGCGGGCGTTTGTGAGCCAGCGGTCCACGGTGCGGCGGTCGACGCCGAAGGCGTCGGCGACGCCGGCGATGCGGGTGCGGGTGAGTTTGCCCTGCTGTTCCAGGCTGAGGAGTCGGTGGACGGCGGTGGCGCGCAGGGTGGTGAGGTCGGGTTGCGGGTTCATGGCGGACGCTTTCGGTCAGGGCTGTGCGGGGGCGAGGGAGAGCAGTCCGGCTCCGTAGTTCTTGGCTTTGCCGATGCCGTGGGTGACGGCGGTCGTGAGCAGGTCGGTGTCGGTGATGCGGGCGTGGCCTTCGAACTGGGTGAGGGTGTAGGGGCCGATGCGGCTGTGGTCTTTGCGGGGGAAGGGCCGTGGGGTGGCGTGGCTGGTGAGGGGTTCGAGTCCGGCGGCCAGAGCGCGGCGGTGCCACCAGGCGTCGGCGGCGTCTCCGGTCAGGGGGGTGGTTTTGCCGCGGCGTTTGCCGGTGACGGGGTGCGGGTGGGGGGTGCCGGCTGAGCGGGCGATGGTGGGGGCCGCGGTGATGCGGTAGCGCACGGGCATGCCGGGGCGCAGGGCGGTGAACATGGAGGCGAGATTGCGGGTCTGGGCGGTGCCGTAGCGGCGGGGTAAGGCATTCAGGTCGGGTTGGTGGGCGGTTTGGATGAGCAGGACGTGCTCGGGTCCGGTTTCGAGGCGGAAGAGGAGACCGGCGCGGGCCCGGGGGTGGGGGCCCAGGTTGTCCGGGACCAGGCGCATGAGGGTTTTGTGGAGGCTGTCGACGTCGGCGAGGTCTTTGCGGACGGCGGTGTGGCGGGGGTCGAGGGTGAGGCGGGTGAGGTGGGTCATGCGGGTGCTCCGAGCTTGTAGGCGGCGAGGGCGTCGAGGGGGCGGGGGCCGGTGTGCAGGCCGGCAGGGAGGGGTTCGGTGGTGAGCCACAGGGGGCGCGGTAGGTGGCGGCGGGCGCCGGTGGTGAGGTCGATGGGTTCGCTGGTGGCTTCCCGGTCGGGCTGGTCGGGGTTGGTGGCGTGGGGTGGGGGGTGTTCCCACACGAAGGTGACCGGGATCGGGGTGTCGTCGCGGGGCGGGGCGTTACGGGTGAGGGGCGCTGCGGTCTTCAGTTCGTGGATGGGATCGGGTGTGTGGTGCCGCAGGACGAGCGGCTCGTCGGGCAGGCATGAGCGGCGGCCGAGGAAGAGGCCGAAGCGGGGCTGCTCGAGGGTTTCGGCGATGTGGGCGATGAGGGGGGCTGGGCCTTCGACGGCGACGGTGAAGCAGGCGTCGATGAGGTAGTCGCGGTGGGAGACGAGGGTGGATTCCTTTTCGGGCCGGTAGGTGCCGTTGCCGGTGCGCAGGGCGTTGCGGGGGCCGTATCCGCCGCCGACGGTGTGGAAGTCGCGGTAGCGGGTGCCGGGCTGGTCGATGCGGATGGTGATGGTCAGGTCGCGGTGGTCGGGGCGGCCGGGAAGGTGCGGGTAGGGGTCGAGGGCGTGTTCGCGGGTGCGGCCTTGGGCGGCGGCGAACATGCCGATGAGGGCGGACCGGGTGGGGAAGGCGCTGGTGTCGCGGCGGTGGAAGACTCCGCGTTCGCCCCAGGCCTGCACGGGGCCGGCCAGGCGCAGGAGGAGGCCGCTCATGCCGGGTTCTCGGGGGTGAGAGCGGCGGTGGCGCACGCGGCGGTGAGGTCCTCGAACGAGGTGTGGTGGGTGCCGAGGTGTTCGATCGGTGTGGTGGTGGTGCCGGCGTGTCCGTGGGCGATGCGGGTGCGGGTGCCGACGAGGCGGTTGACCGTGGCGGCGTAGTCGGCGAGGGCCTGCCGGGCGGGGGTGGTGTAGCCGCCCGTGGGCGCGGGGGCGACGGGGTGCTCGAAGGCGGCTCCGTAGGAGACGGAGCGCCGGTCCCGGACGGCGTAGTGGACGAGGTCGGGGATGGTGTGGGGTGCGGTGGACGTCTTCTTACCCTGGGGCATGCTCATGATGAAGTGCCAGGCATAGAGCTCGATGAGGTGCTGGGCGGTGGCCGTGCCTGTGCCGAGGTTGCTGAGCAGGTCGGTGACGTTGAGGGTGGAGAAGCGGTAGAGGACGCCGGTGGTGAGGAAGTTGGTCTCCAGGTGGGCGCTTCCGTTGTCGCCGGGCCGGGGCCAGTCCTCGACCGCGGTGAAGAAGTCCTGCTGGAGGTCGCTTCGGTGGACTGAGAAGGCGGGGGCCATCTGGACGGCGGCTTCAACGTGGCCGCCGGGTAGTTCGGCGAGCATCCGGCCGAAGAGGTTGATGCTGGCGGTGCGGCGGGTCAGCTCGGCGGCGACCTCCTTGGTCGGCAGGACCGGCGCCGGGGTCTTCTTCTTCCTCTTGCTGTCCGTGTCCCGCTGCTGCTCGGCTGTGTGCTCAGCGAGAGCGTCTTGCAGCGCTTCCCGGTTCTTCTCACACACGGTGACGAGGCCGTCGGCGACGTCACGGGGCAGGTAGAGCATCGCTTGCGTGCGGTGTCGTTCCTTCTCGTTGTGCTTGAGGCCGCCCTTCTTCGCGGACAGGACGATCTGGGCTGATGCGAAGTCCGCGAGCTCGTCGGGCCATCCGGACTCCCGCAGGCGGTCGGCGACGACGGGAGGAAGCATCCGGGTACGGGCGGCGTGTTCCCCCAGGTCCTGCTCGACCTCAAGGCGGAGCGGGCGCTTCCAGGCGTGGGGAGAAACGTAGGACCGTGTCGCGTTGCCGTAGTGGATCGTCTTGGGTTCGTTGTTCTCATCTCGGTTGAGGTTGGAGGCGGTGACCGGCTGGAGAACGTGCAGGTCGAGGAAGCGGGCGGGTGTATACATGCGGGACCTTCTTCATTGGCCTCGAGTGATGCGGACAGCCCGAGGCGAGAGGACGGTGCGGTGAGCTCAGGTCGGGTCAGGGCCCCGGCGCAGCGATGCCCCTGCACGGGCGGCGGCTACACGCTGCGGCCACTGGCCGGGGGGTCAGTCGGTGGCCGGCTGATGGAGGGTGAGGTAGAAGGCGTCGCGCCAGCGCAAGCCGACGGTGTCGGGCCGGTAGGAGCGCTGGATGAGGTCGTGCAGCAGGACGCCCCAGTCGGGTGTGAGACCGTCGGACAGCAGCCGCCTGATGAGAGTGGGCAGTCGGCGGTGCAGCTGATCCTCGCCGACGCGGGTCATCACGTGGAGACGGTCCGCGGTGCGGTCTTCACCCCAGCCGGCGTCAAGGACGGCGGCAGCGAGCGCGGTACCGAGGTTGGGGCGACGAAACCAGGCGTCCAGGGCTACGCCTGTGGCGGGCGGGTTGGGCGACCCGGCAGGCTCCGTCAGTGCCGCGAGGGTGCCGGCGCGGCGGGTGGGGCGGACACCGGGCGTGTGGACTTCGGGTCCGGCGAGGGCGATGAGGCTGGCAACCGTGTAGTGGGCGCGGCGCCCCGGCCGGCCCGCGGTGTACCGGGTCAGGAGCTTGTCCATCTGGGCGCATTCCTCGACGGGACGGCCGAGGCCCGTGCTGAGCCGTCTGCGGGTGCCGGGGTCGCGGCAGAGGCCGTGGATATGAGTGACGTATGCGTCGTAGGCGGTGCGGCGTTCGGCCATCGTGCTCATCGGCTCGTCTTTCGCTGTGGGTTCGGCTGCCGGCGGTACAGCTCGCGGACGGCGAGGGCGACGGCGCGGGCGGCGCTGTTGTGGCGGGCGCGGGCGGTGGCAGTGGTCTCCCGCAGGGCGGTGACCGCGGCGCGGGTGAACGCGCGGGTCGGTGCGGCGTCGGGATCGTCCAAGAGCTGCCAGAAGACGGATTCCGCCAGCGGCCAGTACCGAGCCGCGCACTTGCCGACCCATGCCGGTTCTTTGCGGCGTGGCCGGGCAGGGGATCCGGCGCGCCCGGGTGTGGCGGCTTCCTCCCACGCCTGCCTGGTGACGTCGGCCAGCTGGCGGGCAGTTGATTCGGCTGCCTGGCAGCAATCGGCGATGCGCTGGGCGCGCTGCGGGTCGTGTTCTTCCATCCAGTGCAGCAGCGGCGGGGTGAGGGCGGTGTACCACTGGTAGTCGGTCGCCTTGGCGTCCTGGTCGAAGCCGTGGACGCGGATGCGCAAGGTGGTGCGCACCTCGTCCGGTAGGTCGTTGAGGGTGTCGAACACGGCTGGCCGCCGGTGGCTGCCGTGCTCGTCTCCGGCCAGGAGAAGAGTGTCCAGCTCTCGCCACCAGGCCCGGTCGGCGTCCGCGCGGCGGACGCTGCGGCGCCGCGGAAGGGGCTTGGCCATGTCGAAGTGGTAGGTGAGGTAGGGGTCGGTGACGGGGACCTTGGGGTGCTGGGTGGCCCAGGACAGGTACGCGTCGGTGACGGTGGCGCCGTCATCGCCGGGGACGAGGAGGATTGCGTGCCGGGACATGCCGGTCAGGAGCCGGCCGGGCCAGGACACCGGCCTGGGTGGGGCGTCGGGGTCAGGGGGCGCGGGGTCTTCCCACGGGCAGGTGTCGGCGGCGGGGAGTTCGTCGCCTGTGAATGGGGCGCAGCCGGCGAGAAGGGTTTCGTGCAGGGTGCGGCCCACGGGGTGGAAGGACACGGTGCCGCGTAGCGGGCCGCCGGTGAGTTTCCCGCTGGAGCAGGTCGCGGTGGTGCGTGGTGTGCTGGTGCCGGGGCGGCCGTAGTAGTGGTGGATGAGCAGGTACTGCAGGGCGTGAGCGGTCGGTACGGGGGTCGCGTTGTCGTGATGGTGAGGGCTGAACCAGGCCAGATTGTTGCCCGCGGGGCGGCCGGGGACGAAGGCGTTGATACCGAACGGCTTGGCGCACTGCTCGCGTAGGGACGGGTCCTGGAGCCAGGGCCGCTCGGGATCGAAGACACTCCATGGGTGGGCGTCGAAATAGGCGTGCACGGCGTCTGGTTCGAAACGCCCGGCGGTCAGGCAGCGGCGCCGTAGCGCTGTCCATTCGGAGGCGGTGAGGTCGGCATTGTCCAGGCCGGTGATCCGGGTGGTGATGGCGACGGCAATCCGCAACAGTGCCGAGGCGGCCGGCGGGTGGGGCAGGGCGAGGTCGTCGATGGTGTCGGCGCGCAAGAACAGCTCGCGCAGGCCGACGGTGGCGTAGCGGTGGCCGGTGCGCACCTCGATCCACGGGTCGTCGGCCGCACTGAAACGTGGGGAAGGTAAGTCTGATTCGGGCATGGCAGGGCAGCTTTCGCAGCACGTTGGGGCAGGTGGAAAGGGGAACGAGCCTGTCAGGCTGAGACGGCAGCATGATTGCTGCCGTCGTCGTCGCTCGAACACGGCAGCGATGTTCTGTCGTGGTGTTCGATGCGAACAAGGGAACACAATCATGTGTGCGGTTCGTCGCACAAAAGGTGAGAAGGTGTGACTATCAACCAGCGGCGTGATCTGTATTGCCCAGAGCTTGCCGCGTGGTCATCCCTGCTGATCGATGCGGTGCATTAGGCCGAGAGTGTCGTCCATGCGCAAGTGGTGCCGACCGAAACGTTGTCCATCCAAAGGGTGAGCGGGGTCAGTGGGCAGCAGCACGGTGCCGGCGAGGAGGGGGTGCTTCGCCCAGGTCGCGGGCGGCAGGCTGTCCACGGGTGCGCGGGCGACCCAGGCGGCCGGGACGGGCAGGGTGTGCTCAAGGATGCTGCGGATCGCGCGGGTACTGAGGTGTTCACCGTCCGGCAGTGGCAGCCGTCCGGCCGGGTCCAGGGAGAGATTGTTGCCGGGCAGGCGATAGCAGGGAAGCAGGCGGCGGGACATGGTGCCCAGACGGGTGGCGGCGTGCGCGGTGGTCAGATGCTGACGGTGCAGGTCCGCCATGGATGACACCCGCCGCGACGGGGGCACGAGCTGAATCGCGCTCAGGTGCTCTTCACGCAGGGTCTGCGACTGCTGCGTGGCGAGCATGCGGGCCAGGCGGTCGGTCTCAGCACCGAAACTCGAGTCCCTTCCGTGGACCAGCTCCACCAGCCGCTGGATGTCGTCGGGAACGGTGAGCGTGCGGCTCTTGAGCGTGTGCAGCAGTTCGGCGGTGGCATGAAGGGTGAATCCGGGTTCGATCCTGTTCCAGCCGGGCGGCAAGGCCGTGCCGCCGCGATCACCGACGGGGTTCAGAACAGTCATGCAGGGCTCGTGGCCAGGCTGCCACCATCGCGGACGGTGTTCGTCCTTCCACAGTCCGGCGAACCGGGCCAGGCGCCCCAGGCGCTGCAGCAAACGCGCCATCGAGGCGAGATCGCTGACCATCACGTCGACGTCGATGTCCAGACTCATGTCCAGCAGGCTGGTGGTGACGACCACCAGCCGCTGAGGTCGAGGGCCGCTCCGGCCGAGACGGCGGCGCAGGGCACTCAGCAATCTCTCGCGCCGGTATCCGGGCAGACGGGCGTGGACGAGCAGCAGGTCTGCCGGCGGTCCCGGCCACGACCGGGACAAGTGGGTGTAGGTGTCCTGGGCGTCGGCAACGGTCGCGCACACCACAGCCGCGCACCCTCCCTCCTCCGTGACCGGCCGGAGAAGGTCGGCGACAGCCTCCAGGCGCTCCCGCTCCCCCACCGTGCGGTCGGCATGCTCGAGCTGCCGGTAGGTCACGTCGCGTACGGCCAGGCGGACGGTGCGGCGCTGTGCGGCCGTGTGCGCGGTGCGGGCCGTGTCATTCATGTGGTGGGTGAGGCCGGTGGCTGCGTCGGTGAACGTACAGCCGGGATAGACGGGGGCTGAAACCGTTCCATCCGGGGGCGTACGGCCGGCGCCGGAGAGATAGGAGCGGATCAGGCCGGACTGGGTGGAGGCCGGCAGGGTCGCCGACAGCAGGACGACAGGCGTGCCGAGTGCTCCGAGCCAGTTCAGCAGACGTTGCAACTGCAGTTGGCTGAACGGGGTGAGGGCGTGGGCTTCATCGACGATGACCGTCTTGCCCGACATGGCCAGAAGGCGCAGCGGACTGTGGCGCACAGGCAGCACAGCCATCTGGGCCTGGTCGACAGTGGCGACGGTGTACTGCGCGAGCAAGGCGCTGTCCCAGCCTCGTAGCCACGCGTCCGGCCCGGCCGGGCCAGGACCGTGTTCCGTCTCCTCATCGTCGCCGCCCGCCGCGGCGTCGACGCCGAGTAGGTCGTCGCCGGGGCCGTCGAGAACAGAATCCTCCGACCCGGCGGACAACGCGCGGTCTGTGTAAGCCGGGTTGAGCCAGCTGTGGCTGTGGACCAGGGTGACCGGCGGGTGTTCCGGCTGGTGGGCACGCACGTAACGGTCGAGGATGTCGTAGGCCTGGTCAGCTGCGGCCGTGGCCGGCAGCAGCCACATCACGCCTTGGGTGCCGCAGTGCTCGTTGAAGATCCGTGCCAGCTCCAGGCCGGTGACCGTCTTGCCCGAACCCGTCGCGTCGGTGACCACCGCAATGCCGCTCCCCTGCTGCCGCACGAGCTCTGGCATCGCCTCCAGGACCGAGGCCTGCATGGCGTTCGGTGTCTGAACGCCCCGGTGGGCGGCAGCGAACGGGATCCGGTCGAGATCGAACCGGGTCAGGTGGGAGCGTTCGACCTCATCGCTGGCCTGCCGGCGGGCCCGGCTGTAGTGCTCGTTGGCGCCGGACGACGGCGTGTCGGCGTTCGGCAGCCAGAACCGGCGCTGGCTGGACACGCGGTCGGCCAGCATGATCAAACCGGTGATCAGGACTGCGGCCTCCGCCGAGAACCACCGCGGCGGCTTCGGGACGTCGAACAGATGCCACAGCAACCGGACATACCTGTACCGCAGATCCCGCCACGACGGGCCGCCCAGGGTCGCCTCCACCCGGCGGGCGGAGGCCGCCCGGTGCAGGTCCATCTGCAGATACCTGCCATGGTGCCCGCCCAGGCACTGAGCCGCCCGCACCGCGGGACTGTCGTTGCCCTCGCGGGTGAACCCGAGACCGTGCAGCAGGTTCACCCCGATGTGCATCGAAGCCCGAGCATGCGACACAGGAGTCACCGGCCCCATATCCGCCAGCAGCTCATCACCCAGACGCAGCCGCGCCACAGGCTCGCAGCACTGGAAGTGCGGAGTCAGCTTCCCCACGTCGTGGCAAGCCGCGAGGAACGCGACCAGCGAACGAGCTTGCTCCTCCCCCATCTGCAGACCCGCTGTAATCGCCGCTTTCTGACTGGGAGTGAGGAACCTGTCCCACAGCCCGCCGGCGACCGCCCCGCTGTCGATCAGGTGAAAAAGCAACGAATACGCCGTCCCCGTCAAGGCATCGAACTTCCCCCACGGCTGCACACTGATACCGCTATGCCGACCGTCCTCCAGAACTCCCATCACGACAACTATCGCTACACCGGGCCACTTTGCACGTGATACCAATGAAGCGGTCGAGTCCCACTGGAACACCCAGTACGCTGAGAAGCCGTCGTACTCGCGCAAGCGAGGGTGACTCCAGCGCGCACTCGCGAAGCGGAGTACGGTCGCTGTGACTCGCGCAAGCGGGGGTGGCTCGGCGGTCTCGGCAGGGCCTTCGTGGATGGTGCCCTACGACCCGCCCAAGCGGGGGTGACTCGGCGACGCCGGTCCACCAGCATCTGTGCCCGAAGGAAACCCGCGCAAGCGGGAGTGACTCTCGGCTCCAGTCGGAGCGGATGGCGGGGTGAAAACCCAGCCCGCGCGAGCGGGGGTGACTCGGCCGAAACCGGCGGCAACTCCTCGAACGGGACCTCCAGCCCGCGCACGCGGGGGTGACTCGTGCCCGAACTTGGGGACGTACGCGTGGTAGTGCTCCAGCCCGCGCACGCGGGGGTGACTCCTAACATCCACTCCATGAGCACTTCCGCCCCCGCTCCAGCCCGCGCACGCGGGGGGACTCGCCTGGGACCAGCCCTCCCTGGAGCGGATCCGCATGAGGACCTGCAATCGGCCGCAACGCGGCCTGCCCTCATGCCAGGATGAGCACATGCGACTGAAAGCCCAGCGAGGCAGAGAGGTCGCAGAGCAGCCCTGAAACCCCAGCTCGGAATGGGCTCGCCCTGCGCCAGCAGGGGTGTTTCGCTCGGCTTCGACCGGAGCCGTCTCACCGACCGGCTCGCCCTGCGCCAGCAGGGGTGTTCCGAAGTACGCAGGCCCCTACCGCCTCACCCTCGCCCCGCGCCAGAAGGGGTGAGCCCTCACGTACCTTTACCCGCCCGCCGGCGGTGATCTCTACCGGGGCCGGGTGCGGAACCTGTCCCCCGCGCGAGCTGAGGCCCGGCTCTGGTCCTGGTGGCGAACCCCGAGCTCCACCGTGCCCTGCGCCAGCAGGGGTGGACCGCCTTCGACCTTCCCGTACAGGTCGAAGGGATCCTATCCCTCGCGTCAGCAGGGGTGGTCCGGCGATCAGAAGCCGGTGGAAGCCACCGTGCCAAGCTAGCTCCAGTGCAAACAGGGGTGATCCGGGTGGGGCTCAGGTGAGCCGTACGTGTCTCGCCCCCTGCAAGGGGCAACTCCTCGACAACAGCCTTCCTTCTCTCTGAAGCCAGCGGTCGCTATTCCTTGCTCTCGCTGCGTCACCGCTGGCGTACGGCCCCTCTGCTTGCCCCACTCTGGAAGACGGGGCCTGGGTCGGGGCCGGTCATCAGCGCCGTTGATCGGTCCGGGCTGTGCCCACGGACAGGCAGCCGAGGACCAGTTGCTGTGCGAGTTCGTCCTCAAGGTCACCACCCTGTCGGTCTTCCAGCATCGCCTGGGCGGCAGGCCGATGTCACAAACGGGAGGTGGAATCTGGGGTGGCAAGCGATCCGATCCGGCAGTCGGATCGCTTGCCAGGTGCGCGGTGGCGCAGCACGGTGCTTGGGTATCGGCCGGTAGCATCCGTCGTCAGCCGATGCTGTGCTCGCTCAGGCGGCATTCGGGGCGCCGTTGCGTGGTCACCGCAGCGGGGGGATCGGTGCCCACAGCACTGCCTCGACTTCGCGGGGCCCAGGACGGTGCTCACCTCAATCATTAACAGGACGGAGTAGTCGGGGGCGAAGAACACCGATCACGAGAGTCGGTACAAGAGACGCCTTGGCCGGTCTACGGGCGCCAAAACCTGAAGTGACGACGGAGACTGGCCATGCGTCGCGGGCGCTGCTCGCCGCTGTCATGGGCGGCCAGCAGGCGGCGGTCGCGATCCTGGTTCTGGTCGATTTCCGCCGGCGTGTAGCGGTGGCTCCAGCGGACGCGGTCGTCGCAGATCCAGTAGTGCGAGTGGCGCGGAAGCGACCAGTTGCCGATCGAGGGCGTGAGGGGGTCGTTCGCGCCGTTGTCGGTGAGGGACCACTGGGCCGGGGAGAGTGGTGTGGCCACATCGCAGCAGCACAGGTGGCCGCAAGGGCGTTGGCCCCGGCCTGAGCGTGATCGGCTGGACGAGTCCTGGTTACACCCGGGGCGTCAGATCGCAGGGACTTCCCGTATCGACGGGTGGACAGGGGCTGTTGGTACCAGAATCCTCGATGTGACTGATATACCTATTGAGTTGCAGGACGACGTCTCGCTCGCGCCCGGCTCCAGCCTGGCCGATCTGTTCTCACGGCTGTCTGCCGCTGACAACCCGCATGCACGCGGCAAGGACTTCGAGAAGTTGTTGCTGCGGGCCCTCGAGCTTGCCCACTTCGTCGTGGAACTCGATCCTCGTATGGCGCAGCCTCGTCAGACTGATCTGTCCGCGCGTTATGGCGAGCGTCGCTACCTGCTGGAGTGCAAGTGGCAGAAGGCAAAGGCCGACATAGATGTGCTGGGCGCCGTGTATGACCGGCTCGAGCGGGTCAGTTCCAGTGTGGTCGGGGTGATCATCAGTGTTTCCGGGTTCACCAAGGCCTGTCTTGACGATGTTGTTCAGCGCCGGCGCAGGCCGGTACTGCTGCTGGATCATGCCGATGTGCTGGGTGCGCTGCGGGATCCGGCGTCGCTGCCGGGTCTGCTTCAGAGCAAGCAGGATGCTCTGATCACGCATGGCCGAGTGCACCTGGGCGCCCAGAGGCCGCCTGTGCCGAGCCGGCCGTCGCGCGAGCTGCCGAAGGGCGATCTGGTGGTGCGCAGTGACCGGGGTGATGTTCCCTACGTGTCCCTGCCGGGCGGGTTCGCATCGGCCGTGTTCGCTACCTCGCTCACGGACGTGGACTGGTCGTTCGGCCGGGGCCGTGGTGTGTGCTTGGACATGCCGATACGCGCCTACTCGACCGAGGACCTGATCCGGCTGGTGCACGGGATGGACGAGCTCGGGCTGTCCAGCCCGAGGCCCACTTGGACTCTGCAGCAGAACGACACGTCCTGGTTCGGAATAGGGGCCCGGGCACTGGTCCAGGCCCTCGACGACGCCTCTGCGCGTACCGCGGCCCTGGACGACCCTCACCACAGTGAGCAGCTCGTCTACTGCGATACCGCGCTGGACGGTGTCTACACGCTGACCGCGAGCATCTCCGCTCCCCCGCAGCTCAGCCATACGGACGCGGACGGCGATGATGACGGTGCCGGCCTGCCCGCGGGGGTGCGTCACCTCTTGCACTGCCAGCTCTCTTTTCAACTCCCGGGCACTCCTTTGGACACCACCGCGCTGCAGCACCTGCGCGACCGGTTTGGGGTGACAGGCAACGCCTACTTTCGACACCTGGACACGGCAGCGGTTCGCATCACGTGGCTGGACCGGCAACCGGTAGATCCGATGGCCACGATCATCGAGCGCGATCCCTACACAGGCAAGGAGTTCGTGGTCGGCCTGGTGGTGCGTGACCACTACTCCGTGAACGGCGACCACGCCGTCCTCGAAGGGTGGCCGCTTGAGCTCCAGGGCAGCGGATTCCTGGTGTGCTCACTCTCCCACCACCATCTGGTGAGCGAACCTCCAGAGCGGTACTGGCTCGAGGCTGTCCACACCGCCCACACATCCGACCTCGCCGTTACAACCATCCGCGCCGACTGGTGAACCAAGAAGCAGTGGCGCCTGCTGCGCAAGCTCCGGTGCAGCACGACCCGTAACACCGGCACCGTGAAGGGACGTCCTGGTCCTCCACTTCGCTACTTCGGACTGAGCTCAGCCTGCGGCATTCACCAGGGCCGTCAGTTCGGCCTCTGTGGTCCCAGCCGGCACGCGCACGTCGAAGGTGTAGCCCTCATCGCAGAACACCAGGTCAAGGTGCATGGGTGTCAGCCCGCGGAAGGCGACCGCCAACCAGATCGCGTCCGCCTCCCACACATCCAGGTACAGACAGGTCCCGTCCTCGTGGAGATAAGCCTCACCCGGGCCGTTCTCCGTATCGAGCCCCCAGATGAGACTGCGCACTGCACTACGGGCCGACGAATCGATCTCGACCTCAGCCCACCGAGCACGGATCACCTCGGTCAGCGCACCCCGATCGACGTGCCACCCGCCCGCATCCCCCTCGACCACCACCACGAACGTCATGAGCAGGGTCTATCAGATGCCCACGACACGGCGCTGACCAGCAGTTGCCCGAAGTTGGAATGGGCTCACTGTCCCTTTATCGCAGGTGCGGAACCCTCTGCCCGCGCCAGGAGGCACGGCCCGCAGCGCAGGTCGTGCTCAACTCCCCGCCCCGCCCCGCTCCCTCCGGAACATAGGCATGCCCGACGGTCGCATCAGGATTCACCACTGGCCCGTAGGAACTCCGCCCACGACACAAAGCCGCAGGTCAAAGACTCCGTCGTATACCGACTCTCACTACGCTGAGCAGGCTTTTCTCATCAGAGGGCGGAGCAGATTCTCATGACCTGTCCTCACCGGTAGCGCTTAGATAGGCACTAGCCAGGAACCACGAAGCGACCTGCAGTGCCACCTCAGCGAGAAACCCCTGTGACACTTTCGCGAGAGACAGCACCCCACAACACCTCCAACCCCCGCCATACAGAAGCGTCATAACGCCCCGTGAGGCTCTGACCGTCCACCATGCCCCCACCCACTCACACAGGAACCGAGTACCAAAGCGTAAGAGCCACCACCGACACTGACGCCCTGCCCCTGCGAGACGTGCAGACCAAGAAGTCCCACTCGTGAGGCGACAGCGGCACGAGTAGCGTCTCGGCGGCCGACCGGCTGCAGAGCCGGCAAAGCAGCACAGGACAGCCACTGCAAGAGGCCCACGCGCAACCCGCGCGCGACCCCCAAGGCTCGCAGAGGCAGGCACGAAACGCCGGCCGACCTCCCAGTAACGGCAAGCTCCGGACCATCCCCCGCAAGAGCGGGGCGACGGCGCGGCCGTGTCGCTGGTGAACGTGACGGTCGGACCATCCCCGCGAGTGCGAGTGCGGGGGCGGGGGCGGGGGCGTCTGGGCGTCGTCGCCGTTGCCCGGCGCAACCTCGGGACCATCCCCGCGGGCGCGGGAGCGACTTGAGGTCCGCGCGAACTTGGAATTCCCGGACCGGACCATCCCCGCGGGCGCGGGGGCGACGGCCCCGCGGACGGGGTCGCCGCCGTCTGGTCCGGACCATCCCCGCGGGGGCGATCCTCCGCCCGGAGTTGCCCGGAAGTGACCCCGGGGACCATCCCCCGCGGGCGCGGGGGCGACATGTCCGCGGCCCACTCCTTGAACCCGGCCGACGGACCATCCCCGCGGGCGCGGGGGCGACACTTGCTGAGCTGAGTTCTTACCGGGCAGGACGGTTGTTCTCATTTAGTTGCTTCTTGGGGAGGGCCGAGAGGATCGGTCCGTCGAAGTCGACAGGCTGCCAGCGGTCGCGGCCTGTGGTGCGGACGGCCCATCCCTGTTCGTTGGCGGCGGGTTCGATGAGGATAGCTTGACCGTCACCGATGCGGGTGGCCAGGAGTTCCCAGAGCCGATCGCGGATGCGGCGGCTGGGGTTGCCGACGAAGACGCCGGCGCTGGCCTCGACCATCCAGCGGTGACCTGGCCGCCGAGCAATGGGCCGGGGTGAAGTTTCCCCGTGATGCTGGACACTCGATGCTTACGCTGCGAGGGCGTGTTTTTGCTCGTGTCTCTGCCGGGTCTCCAGCGGGGTGAGGTAGCCCCAGGCTGGATGCCTCCGCAGCCGCTTGCGGTTGTAGAAGGTCTCGATGAAGGCGAAGATCTCAGCGCGGGCAGTGGTCCGGTCGGGCCAGCGGCGGGTGCCGATCTCCGCTTTCAGCAGCGCGAAGAAGCTCTCGGCGGCGGCATTGTCATAGCACGAGCCGGTTCAGCCCATGCTCTGCCGCAGGCCCAACCTGCTTATTTCCCGGCGGAGTTCGTCAGAGGTGTACTCGGCTCCGCGGTCCGAGTGCACGATGCAGCCGGTCTGGAGCCGGCCACGTCCGGCGGCCATCGTCAGTGCGTCGACCACCAGGGAGGCGCGGTGGTGGTCGGCCATCGAGTAGCCGACGATCTCGCGGGTGGCCAGGTCCAGCCAGGTCGCGAGATAGAGCCAGCCCTTGTCGGTGGGGATGTAGGTGATGTCACCGACCAGCTTCAGCCCCGGGTCGGCGGCCGTGAAGTCGCGGCCGATCAGGTCGTGAGCGGGCACCGCCTTCTTCGCTGGACGGGTCAGCGACCGGCGCTTGCGCCGAGTGACCCCGGTGATGTCACGCTCACGCATGATCCGCTCCACTCGCTTTCGGTTGACCCGCCGGTCCAGCCTGCGCAACTCGGCATGGATAGGGGCTTGAGGAACATCGGAACGAAAACCGGCGCTAAGCACTCGTCGGCCCTGGTCGGCGACTGACGGCGACTCAGCGCGGGTCGCGGTCTGAAGTCTTCCCACGGATAACACCCCAATATCTGCGGTAGCTTGATCCGTCACCTGCGGTGACGCTCTCCGGGCCGTACATGAAGCGGCCCTGTTATCTGTGGCAAGGGGGAAGCGGTGCCCACCGTTGTACAGCTGCCGACCGGCAAGGCGCTCACCGTCCGGACGGCTGCCGACGTGTTCCTGGACTCGCTCGGCAACCCGAACACGGTCCGCAACTACGGGATCGGGGTGGGCAAGACCGCGGAGCGGCTCGGCGAGGGCCGACCGCTGGCGTCGGTCGCGGACGACGAGATCGGTGAGGCCCTCGAACTGCTCTGGGGCACCGCCGCGGTGAACACCTGGAACTCCCGGCGCGCGGCGGTGCTCTCCTGGCTCGGCTGGTGCCGGGAGCGCGGCTACGACGGCCCCGCCGTCCCGGCCTGGGCGAAGCGACTCGCGGTGCCCGAATCCGAGACCCCCGCCCGCTCGCGCATGGCCATCGACCGGCTGATCGCCCGGCGCGAGGTGCACCTGCGGGAGAAGACGCTGTGGCGGATGCTCTACGAGACCGCCGGGCGCTCGGAGGAGATCCTGGGCGTGAACATCGAGGACCTGGACTTCGCCGGCCGCCGCTGCCCGGTCAAGGCCAAGGGGGCGAAGTCGAAGTCCCGCCGCCGGGGCCAGGCCCGGGAGGACTTCGTGCTGGAGACCGTCTACTGGGACGCCGGCACCGCCCGACTGCTGCCGAGGCTGCTCAAGGGCCGCACGCGGGGGCCGGTGTTCGTCACCCATCGCCGCCCCGGACCGGGGAAGGTCGTCAGCCCCCGCGACGTATGCCCGGACACCGGCTTCGCCCGGCTCTCCTACGGGCAGGCCCGCGCGCTGCTGGACGAGCACACCGCCGTGCGAGGGCCGGGCACCGGCTGGGACCTGCATGAGTACCGGCACTCCTCCCTGACCCATCTCGGCGAGGCGGGCGCAAGTCTGCTGATGCTGATGGCGAAGTCGAGGCACAAGAAGCCGGAGAACGTACGCCGCTACTTCAAGCCCAGCCCGGAGGCCATCGCCGAGCTCACCAGCCTGCTCGCCCCCGGTGACAGCAGGCGCTGAACCCAGGCCGCGGGCGGCCCGGCGCACTGGGTCAGGTCAGGGCGGCGGAGGTGTTCTGGTCCAGGCGGGTGCGGAGGGTGGCGGCGAAGTCCTCGGCGCGGGCCAGCTGGACGCGGAGCTTGTCGACCTGCTCGGTCGCGGCCTGCTCGTACTCGCGCACGCGGCCCAGCAGGACCTCTCGCTCCCCGGCGTCGAGGGCGCCGTCGGCGTCCAGGCGGTCGGTGGCCTCCAGCAGGTCGCGCATCTGCTCCAGGGTGAAGCCGAGCGGCTTCATGCGGCGGATGACCATGAGTCGGGCGACGTCGGTCTCGGTGTAGAGGCGGAAGCCGCCCTGGGAGCGGGCGGAGGGGATGACCAGTCCCGTCTCCTCGTAGTGCCGGATGGTGCGCAGGGACAGCTCGGTCCGCGCGGCGACTTCGCCGATCTGCATGTGCTTGTCGTCCACGCCCGTGGTCCTGGCCCTTCTCGTCGTGGCGGACCGCGCTCCTGCGCGACCTCACCTATCCCTACTCTAACGTTAGGGTAGAGTTGCTGGTGGTGAGGGCGGCACGTCGGCCCTGCCACTGCCGATCCGGGGCCGATGGCGCCCCCGGCGAAGATCCGATTCTTGCAGGAGAGAGCGTTCGCAAGCCCATGACGCCGATCGCCGCCGCCTGCCCGCCGTGACGCTTCGCCCCCTGATGTGAGCCGCTCGGCCGTGCCTTCGCGCAGGCCCCGGCTCCGTCGTTTCTTCGACTTCCGGCCCGCCCCTTGCGGGCCGTCCGCGGGGCGCCGGCCCGGCTCCTCCGCGTTCTCCCGCACGCCTTCGGCCTGCCGACGGGGTGTGCCCGAGCACGACAGGTACGCATCTCCTTGTCTTCTGCTGCTGTGACTCCCGCCGCGCGGTTGCGCGGCCTCAAGCCCGACTGGCTGAACAACCCGAAGGTCTGGCGTACCGAGGTCCTGGCCGGCCTGGTCGTCGCGCTGGCCCTGATCCCCGAGGCGATTTCGTTCTCGATCATCGCCGGGGTCGACCCGGCGGTCGGCCTGTTCGCCTCCTTCACCATGGCCGTCGTCATCTCGATCGTCGGCGGACGCCGGGCGATGATCTCCGCCGCCACCGGCGCCATCGCGCTCGTGATCGCGCCCCTGAACCGTGAGCACGGTCTGGGCTACCTGATCGCCGCCGTGATCCTCGCCGGCGTCATCCAGGTCGCGCTCGGCGCCCTCGGGGTGGCGAAGCTGATGCGGTTCGTTCCGCGCTCGGTGATGGTCGGATTCGTCAACGCCCTCGCGATCCTGATCTTCATGGCCCAGGTTCCCGAGATGCACGACGTGCCGTGGCCGGTGTATCCACTGATCGCGGCCGGGCTGGCGCTGATGGTGTTCTTCCCGAAGGTCACCACTGTGATCCCGGCCCCGCTCGTCTCCATCGTCATCTTGACCGTCATCACGGTGGCGGCCGGTATCGCGGTGCCGACCGTGGGCGACAAGGGCGCCCTGCCCTCCTCGCTGCCGATCCCCGGCCTGCCGGACGTGCCGTTCACCCTGGACACCCTGACCACCATCGCCCCCTACGCCTTCGCGATGGCGCTGGTGGGCCTGATGGAGTCGCTGATGACCGCCAAGCTGGTCGACGACATCACCGACACCCACTCCTCCAAGACCCGCGAGTCCATCGGCCAGGGCATCGCCAACATCGTCACCGGCTTCTTCGGCGGCATGGGCGGCTGCGCCATGATCGGCCAGACGATGATCAACGTGAAGGTCTCCGGCGCCCGCACCCGCCTGTCCACCTTCCTCGCCGGTGTGTTCCTGATGGTGCTGTGCATCGTCTTCGGCCCGGTCGTCTCCGACATCCCCATGGCCGCCCTGGTCGCCGTGATGGTGATGGTGTCCTTCGCGACCTTCGACTGGCACTCCATCGCCCCCAAGACCCTCAAGCGGATGCCCGCCGGGGAGATCGCCGTCATGGTCATCACCGTGATCTGCGTGGTCGCCACCGACAACCTCGCCATCGGCGTCGTCGTCGGCTCCATCACCGCAATGGTCATCTTCGCCAAGCGCGTCGCCCACCTCGCCAACGTCACCGCGGTCACCGATCCCGACGGCAGCACGGTGGTGTACGCCGTGACCGGCGAACTGTTCTTCGCCTCCTCCAACGACCTCGTCGGCCAGTTCAACTACGCCGCCGACCCCGACAAGGTCGTCATCGACCTGTCCGCAGCCCACATCTGGGACGCCTCCTCGGTCGCCGCCCTGGACGCCATCGAGACCAAGTACGCCCAACGCGGCAAGACCGTGGAGATCATCGGCCTGAACGACCCGAGCGCCGACCTGCACGGCAAGCTCACCGGCGAACTCACCAGTCACTGACCCCACCACAGCGATGGCCGCCCCGGCCCCGGCCCCGCGGCGGCCATCGCTGTGTCTGGGCGGGGGCCGACGGCTACCGCCCGACCGCTTCGACGTCATCGGAGACCTGGTCCTGGCGGGGATGGCCATGATCATGTACGCGCCCCGCAGCCACTGACCTACTCCTCGTCCACCGCGTCCGCATCGCGCAGGGGCCGCAGGCCGCCGGGCAGGTCGGGCAGGTCGGGCAGCGAGAAGGAGTAGCGGCCCAGCATGTTGATGTGGTGCCGCACGAACGGCGAGAGACGGGCCACGTCCGCATCCCGTACGTCGAAGCCGTCGGCGCGCAGCTGCGTGACGGCGGCGTCCATGTAGCGGGTGTTGAACAGCACCAGGGCGTTGAGGACGAGTCCCAGGGCGCCGATCTGGTCCTCCATGCCGTCCTGGTAGCGCTGGTAGAGCTGCCCGGCCCGGCCGTGGAAGATCTTCCGGGCAAGCGCGTGGCGGCCCTCCTGGAGGTTGGCCTGCACCTTGATCTGGCGGCGGTAGCCGGGCTCGTCGGCCAGGCGCAGGATGTGCAGGGTCTTGGCGATCCGCCCGTAGTGCGCGATCGCGTCCCCCAGCGGGGTGGGGCGCCCGTCGCGTGACAGCATCCGGATCACGTCGTAGGCGCGGACGGCGCCGGTGTGGATGGAGCCGATGATCCGCAGGATGTCCTCCCAGTGCCGCTCGATCCGCGCGAGGTCGACCCGGCCGCGGGCCGCGTCCTGGAAGGCCCCGTAGTCGGCGGCGCGGTCGATGCGCCACATCTTCTGGTCCGGCAGGTCCGCCAGCTGCGGCGCGTAGGCGAACCCGGCGAGTGTGAGCAGCCCGAAGACGATGTCGCTGTAGCTCGCGGTGTCGGTGACGATCATCTCGGGGCGCTTGCCGCCGTCGCGGTCGTAGAGGAGGTCCAGCACATACAGCGAGTCGCGTGGGGTGCCGGCCACGATCTTCCCGCCGAGCCCCGCCGCCTGGTCGTTGATCATGTTCAGCCAGGTTGCGCCGCCCCGGCGCCCGAAGTACTTCGGGTTCGGCCGCGCGTACACACTCGGCACCGGCACCACGAACCGCATCCCGTCCACCGAGGCCACCAGTCCACCACCCCACGCCTGCGCGAGAGGGATGGATGCCTGGTGCTCGATCAGGGTGGCGTTGGCGGCCCGGTAGGTCGCCAGGCGCAGATACGTCTGGTCGACGTGGGACAGCCGCCCGTACTTCAGCGCGTCGATGCCGCTGATGACCGGCGTGTAGCCGACGTTGCAGCCGTGCGCGACCAGCAGCGCGGCGATCGTGACGTGCAGGTCCTTCAACCGGGCCTCGCCGCCGGTGACCGAGGTGAACGCCTGGTCGGCGCCGGTCCAGGAGAACACTTCCAGCAGTACCTCGGGCAGGTCAACGCGGGGCAGCATCGCGTTCACCGCGGCCCGCAGATCGAGCAGGGAGGCCTGTTCGGGCTCCGGCTCCAGGGCGGCGAAGTGCAGCTGGCCGGCCGTCGTCGTCGAAGACGATCTGCGCGTTGTCCGGCAGCCGTCCCGCGACCTCCCGGTAGGTGCCGTCCAGCAGCGCGGCCCGTGCCGCCAGGTGCTCGTCCGCTGCGGCCGGCAGCCCGAGGGAGGCCAGCACGGTGGGCTTGGCCTGCTCCCACGCCTCACCGGCCAGCAGCTTCGCGCGCGGGTCGCCCCACTTGGAGGAGTTCTTCGCGAACACCTCCTTCCGGCGCAGCATCCGGTGGAACTGCTCCATCACGCAGAACACGTACGCCTTCCAGTCCACCGTGCCCGGCTCCAGGTGCGGGGCGGCCAGCACCAGGCGCCGCCACGACCCAACGAGCAGGCCAGTGTCGATCTCGGCCGGGCCCACCTTCTTGCGGCCCATCAGATCCGGCAGCGACTTCAACGCGGTCAGGACCGGCAGCCCCTCCGGGGTGGCGCCGAAGTCGACCACCTTGACCAGCAGCTTCAAGAACGGCCGGACCGTGCCGAACCGGGTGACCAGCATCGACCGCCATGCCTCGTCCGCATCCGAGTCCAGCGGCGGCGTCAGCTCGAACAGCGCGGCGATCGCGGCGGCCAGCTCCGCGCGCGGCACCACCGCCTCGATCTGCTCCCACATCGCCTCGAACGACTCCACCTTCGGCCCGCTGACCTCGCCGGTGTCGGTGTCGACCTGCTCGGCGGTGGTGTCGAACACGACCTGGAACGCGGTCGCCAGCTTCGCCGAGGCCCGCTCCACCCTCGGCAGGGTCTTGATCTTCTCCTTGACCGTCTCCCGCTCCGCCTTGGCCAGCAGCTTCGTCGCGATCAGCACCTCCAGCAGGTCCAGCGCGTCGTCCACGGCCCGGGTTGTCAGGTAGACCGCGGTGGCCAGCAGCGTCGCCAGCCGCCGCGAATCGCCGTGCCGCCGCAGCAGCGACGCCTTGCCGTCCACCCCGTACCGCGACAGCTCCGCCAGCCGCCGCGGCGGAACCGCCGAGACGTCCAGCACGCCCATGCCCAGGTCGGCGATCTCCTCCGCCCGCTGAAGCGACCACTTCATCTGCGGCCCCGACACCCGCACCGGGCCCCGGCGCAGCCGGTCCAGCTCCGAGACCCGGGCGCCGGGCGGCACGGTCAGCAGCGAGTCCAGCACCGCCCGCTGCCCGGTGTTCAGCAGCCCGTACAAGGTGTCCCACAGCCGCTGGTTGGCCGCCTCACGCACGGAGGCGACCAGCCGGGCCAGCGTCGTCACGCCGGGCAGCAGCACCCGGCGCTCGCGCAGCCAGCCGGCCGACGCGTCGAACAACGCTTTCGGGCCCTCGCCCGTCGTCCAGGCCCGTGCGTCCACCCACGCCCGCAACTCGGCCTCCGCCTCGGCGAACTCCCGGTACTCCAGGACCCGCCGCAGCTCCCGCACGTGTTCAAGCCGGGTGTTCTCCCGCTCGCCGTACGCCTTCAGCACCGACGCATCTGCGATGTCGAGCTGCTCGGCGAGGTAGTCCACCACCTCCACCGGCACATCCGTCGGGTCCTCCAGGAACACCCCGAGATACCGCGCCGTCGTCAGCTGCACCGCGAAGCCCAGGCGGTTGTGCGCCCGCCGCTTGCCCTCGATCAGCTCCCGGTCCGCGTCGTCCAGGAAGAAGAACCGCTCCAGCTCCATACGGGAGGGCGCCCCACGGAACGCCGCGTACGCGGCAGCCTGCTCATCCGTCAAAAACTCGACCGGCACCCCGGACCTCCAGACAATCGATCAATACGACTGCCGAAGGTTCGGCCCCCACAGAAGCCCAGGTCAAAGCCCTCTCAGCACCGGGCAGGGCTTAGCGCCGGTTTTCGTTCCGATGTTCCTCAAGCCCCGGATACGCGGCCCTCCGTTGGTGCACCGGGAGGCTATGTGCAACACGGTGATCTCGTGGGCCAGGGCGTCGTCGGCGGCCCGGCGGGCGGCGCGGGCCGGCTCGCCGGCCAGCCAGGCGTAGAAGGAGGACCGGGCCACCTTCAGCAGCCGGCACAGCAGAGCAACGTTGTGGGTGGTCTTCTCCGCCTCGATGAACGCGTACACCTCGTTCATCGATCGCTCTCCTTCGCGAAGAAGACCGCCGCTTTTCGCAGCACCTCGATCGTCTCGGCCTGCTCACGGTTCTGCCTCCGCAGCCGACGCAGCTCTTCCCGCTCCGCGCTCGTCAGCTCACCCGGCGACCCCTGCCCGCGGTCGATCGTGTCCTGCTTGACCCAGTTCCGCAGCCCCTCGGCGCTGACCCCGATCTCCCGAGCCACCTCGGTGACGGTCTTGCCGGAGGACCGGACCAGCGCGACCGCGTCGCGCTTGAACTCCTCCGAGTACCGCCTGCTGCGGTTGCTCTTACTTCCCACCTGGCACTACTTCCTCTGGAACCTCATGTCCCAGTCTCCAGGTGTCCAACATCAAGGGGAAGCTTCAAACGGCTCGGCCGCCGCAGATGGGTCATCGAACGCACCATGTCCTGGCTCACCGGCTACCGCAGACTCAACCACCGCTACGAGCGCCACCCCCGCAAC
>NZ_FNHI01000044.1 GCF_900103455.1 Streptomyces wuyuanensis
GAGCCGCCTTCGGGATTCGAACCCGAGACCTACGCATTACGAGGTCTTTGAGGCCCCTTCCGGGACATGCACAGAAGCCCTTACAGGTCTCTGACCTGCGGCTTTCCTATGTTCCTCTATCAAGTGGTATCGACTCACATCAAGTCTTCATGTGTACGGCGTGTGTACTGGAACCTTGCGCAAGGGTGTTGCACGTTAGATGCAGTCGGGTCTAAAGTGCTCCTATCGCCCCGGAAACAGGGCGACCCCGGCGGGTGCTACCAACACCGCAGCCGGGGCCTAGATCCGATCCCTACCTCAGAGGGAGCGAACCATGAGCATCACCGTACCGTCCCCTGACAAGAGCACCGCTCCGGCCATCCCGTCGATGTTCCGCCCGTCCGGTGGCGGGCTGCTGCCGGGGATCCCCGCGCAGCCGTCCCCGGAGCAGGCCGCGGACGCCATCTCGGCGCAGACGCGGCTGGTGCCGGCGAAGGTCGGGCAGAGCGGCCGTGTCCAGACCGTCTACATCGAGTGCCCCACGTGGTGCGTCGTCGACCACGCGGACCGGGTGAACTACCTCGAGGACGTCATGCACTACTCGGACTTCGACGTGGTGCAGGTGGCCACGCGGACGGACGACGACTTGGCGCACTCCGCGATGATGCTCAACATCAGCTCCGACCCGGCCGCGCGCGAGCCGTGGCGCCGGTCCGCGCACCTGGTCGTGAACACCACCGGGTCCGCGTCGGACGCGTATCTGACGCCGGCCTTGGCGGAGGAGCTGGCGGACGATCTCATTGCGTTCGCCGCGCAGCTGCGGCACAAGGCCCGCCAGGTCCGTCTGCTCAACCAGGCGGAGGGCCAGGCGTGAGCGCCGACGACGAGCCGCTGTACGCGGCGGAGTTCGCCCCGGTCGAGGGCGGGCGGGTGACGATCCGGACGCGTGACTACGGCACGGTCGTGCTCGACGAGCCGGACTGGTGCAACGGCCGACACATGCAGGGCGGGTTCCGCGAGGACATCCAGCACCAGTCGGCGGACGTCGACATGACGTTCAACGTCGGGCAGGCGACGGGGCCGGCGACGCTGCTGTCGTCGTACCTGCAGCTGCGGCCGTTCTCGCCGACCCGGCCGGACCTGCTGATGTCGGTCGAGTTCTCCGACCAGGACGTGGCGCTTGACCCGGCGGGGCTGGACGCCCTCGCTGCTGCTCTGGTCGAGCACGCCTGTGTGGTGCGGCACGCGGCCCGCCGGCTGGCTGTGTTGAGGGAGACGGGCCGGTGAGCAGTCGCTGGCCGGTGCGCCGGCCGACCGAGTCCGCGGCTCTGCGCCGTGTGGCTCGGTCGGCCCGGCCCCTTCCCCCGGTTCCCGCCTTGATGGCGGCCCTCATTGACGCTGCCGCTTCCGATGATCGGCACGGCGCCAACCTGGCTGCGCACCTGGTCGTGCGCGCTGCTGGAGGAGTGGAAGACCAGTGAAGAACTTCAACCCGTCCAGAGCTTTGGCTGTCGCCGCGGGTGTGGTCATCATCGCCCTGACCGGTGCCGCGTTCTGGCTGTCCTACGCGCATCTCGCCGAGGTGGCACTGGGGCACGGCCTCGGGCAGGCGGAGGTCCGCGCGTGGGCGTGGCCGGCCTGTCTGGACCTGTTCATCATCGCGGGCGAGATCATGTGGCTGCGGGCCGCTCTCGCTCACCGGGTGGACCTGTGGGCGATCGGGCTGACGTCTGTCGGCTCTCTCGGCTCCATCGTCCTGAACGTGGCCGGGGTGACCGGGGCCCGTGACCCCGCCGCCGTGCCGCTGCTCGACTACGTGGTGGCCGCGGTGCCTCCCACAGCCGCGCTACTGGCGTTCGGCGCCCTGATGCGGCAGGTGCACCAGGCCCTCGCCGGTCACGTCGAGGCAGGTGACAACTTCTTGTCACCTGCCGCTCCGGTGACCGTGGAGCGAGCCGATTCCACAAATGTGGAACTGCCGAACGAGCCCCTCCCGGCGGTAGCCCCGGCGGTCATCGAACTGCCCGCTGTGTCCCCGATGTGGGACGCCTACCCGACCAGCAAGGTGACCGCTGCGGTACCTGCCGTACAGCCCCGTGAGGTGGTCACCGAGCAGATCACCATCACCCCTGCCGACCTGCGCCGGAAGGCCCGCACGCTACACCGGCAGGTGGTCAGCTCGGGCGGACGTGGGGTGACCATCGACCAGCTGCGGGACACGTTCGGTCTGTCGCGCCGCGAGGCCACCGAACTGCGCCGCGAAGTGGTCACGGAGGTGGCGTCGTGAGCGAGCTGGAGCGTGCGAGCCGTGAGGCCGTGGAGGCGCAGCACAACAGCGAGCAGCTGGCGCTCATCACCGCGGTGCTGCAGGCGCAGCAGCTGATGCAGCAGCAGGCGGCCCCGCCGGTACCCGTACAGCAGTCGTCGGGCAGTGCGGCGAAGTGGGTCGGCGTCGGCGTCGGCGCCTCGGTCTTCCTCGTCACGGTGGCCGTGTCCGCGGTCGCCGTAGCCATCAGCGCTGTCGCGCTGACCATCTGCGTCCTCGTGCTGCGCGGCATGTGGACCGACATGCGAAAGGGCAAGTGACCATGACAGATCGCATCTACACCAGTGCCGAACGCCGCCGCCGCGCCGGCCTGATCCTCCGGGGTTCGAAGAAGGCCCTGGCCGGCATCGAGGACGCTCGCATCGACCGGGCCATCGACCGCATCGACGACGCCGCCACCGAGCGGTACGGCCGCGAGGCCGCGGCGGCACGTCAGCAGCTGGAGAAGGCCAAGCAGGCGACGGCAGCCGCCAGGGTCGCGGAGCGGGCGGCGAAGCGCGAGGACCGGCAGGCCGCCCGGAAGGCCCGCGAGGCCGCGCAGGACGCCGAACGTCGCGCCGAACGAGCCGCACGCCACTACCGATAGCCACGCCACGGGGCGGCCCATCCCAGCCAGGACACCGGGCCGCCCCGTGGCCCCATCCGCTCACGAGAGCAGAAGGAATCCATCATGACTGAAACCCTGACCGGCCCGGTCAACGGGCACGCCGTGCCGAACCTTCTCAAGCCCCGACTGGCAGGTGTTGCAGATGAAACACCTGTAGCCGAATCGCCGGCCGCGGTCGAGGCGGTCGACCTGCCGGGCAACCCGCTGGCCGACTGGCTGACCGTGCCCGACGCGCCCGTGCTGCCCGCATGGGCCCGCTCCCGTGCCGCGATCCTCGCGAACGTGGCCGCGCTCGGCCGACTCACCTGGTGGCACTCCCGCTACCACGGGGTGCGTACCCCGAAGTACCTGGTGAAGACGGTGCTGCTCGCCGCTCGCGGCTTCTACCGGGCCACCGTGGGGATCTGGCCGACGCTGTCGGCGCAGGACCACAGCGCCGCCGTGAAGGCCCTGCGGGCGCAGGTGAAGGCGAAGCCGGAGGACGTCGACCTGGCGGTGCGGCTGCAGATCGCGCACCTGGAGCGGACGAAGACGCGCCGCTGGAGGTTCGGCGCCGCAGCTGTCGGTGTCACCGCGGCCGCCGTCGGCGTCGCCCTGGCCGACCCGCTGCTGCAGACCGGCATCGCCGGTGCCGTCACCGTCCCGCTCGCCTACCTGGGCCGCGGGAAGGAGGCCACGTTCCTCGACCAGGGCGCACCGCCGCTGCGGGTCGACATGTCCGCGCAGCAGCTCAACGACGCTCTGCGTGCCGCTGGCCTCCTCAAAAGCGGCCGGGCCGGCGAGGACGAGAAGGACTGGCCGCGGGTGTCTTGCTCGATGGGCCCGGTCCGTGATGGCCGCGGCTGGGCTGTGATCTTCGACCTGCCCCGGGGCGGCGGGAAGACCGCGTCCGACGTCCTCGCCAAGCGGGAGGTCATCGCGCAGGAGCTCGGCGTCGACGAGATTCAGGTGATTATGTCGCGCGTCCGTGCAGCTCAGGGCGGCAACGCTGGCCGCGTCAGCATGTGGGTCGCCGACGACGACCCGTACCTCGGCACGCCGAACCCGTCGCCGCTGGAGAAGGCCGACACGTTCTCGGTGTGGGATCCGATCCCGTTCGGGCAGGACGCGCGCGGCAACCGCATCACCGTCCCGATCATGTGGCAGAGCATGTTTTTCGGCGGGCTCCCGCGGCGCGGGAAGACGTTCACGCAGCGGCTCATGACCGCCGCCGGCCTGCTCGACGCGTGGGTGCGGCACTACGTCGCCGACGGCAAGGGCGGCGCGGACTGGATGCCGATGCGGGCGGTCGCGCACCGCCTGGTCATGGGCGCCGAGGACGACGCCATCGAGGCCCTGAAAGCGATGCTGCAGGAGCTCCTGACGGAGATGGAGCGCCGGTTCGCCCTGCTCAGGGAACTGCCCGCGTCGATCTGCCCGGAGGGCAAGCTCACCCCGGAGATCATGCGGAGGTACAACCTGCCGGTCATCTTCGTCACCATCGACGAGCTGCAGGAGTACTTCACCGCCATGGAGAAGGACGACCGCGAGGAGGTCATCAACAACCTGTGCCGTGTCGCCCGACGCGGGCCGGCGGCCGGGTTCATCAGCAACTTCGCCAGCCAGCGGCCGGATGCCGAGTCGGTGCCGCCGAAGCTCCGGGAGATCATCACCATCCGGTACTCGACGCAGGTCGTCGACAAGACGTCCAGCGACATGGTGTTGGGCAAGGGCAAGGCCGCGCAGGGCGCCGACGCGTCCGTCCTGTCCGAGGAGCACAAGGGCGTCGGCGTGCTGGTCACCGGGCCCGCGTCCTACGTCACCGTCCGCGCGGACCTGATGGACGGGCCCACGTTCGCCCAGTTGTGCCAGCGCGGCCGGCAGCTGCGCATCGACGCGGGCCAGCTGACGGGCGACGCGGCCGGTGACGTCACGGCAGCTGCGGACGCGCAGGGCATCCGGGTGCCGGCTGTCGTCTCCGACGTCCTCGAGGTCATGCGGCACTCGCCGCGCATGTACACCACCGACCTGCTCAACGGGTTGGTGAACATCGACGAGGACACCTATGGCGACTGGAATGCGGAGCAGCTGGCGAAGGAGCTGGAGCAGGCCGGGGTGAAGCGCACCAGCAAGCAGGTGAAGATCGGCGGGACGAACGCCGCCGGGTATCAGCGGCGCGACATCGAGGCCGCGGTGCCGGCCGAGATCCTGCTCGGGTAGAGGGGATCCCCTCTACCAACGGCCCGGGGCCGGACCTCCATCACGGGGGTCCGGCCCCTTTCTGCGTTGGGTCCGAAGTAGCGGGGCCTCTTTACCCCGGTCATGGGGGCGGTCACGGCCGCTGACCTGCAAGGTAGCGCGGGTAGAGGGGGGCGTCCCCCATGCCCGTACTGCCGCCGCTGGACGCCGTCTGCGTCCCTGTCCCGGCCGATCACCCGCCCCTATCCTGAAGTGAGCAATTTGATCGCGCACAACTCACTGGCGGGCAACTGATAGGCGGGCGTCCATGGCAAGCAACAGACTGACCTTCATCCTCGACGGGCGAGACCGGCTCTCCGACGTACTGAACCGGGCCGGGGACTCGGCCGTCCGGTTGCAGCGCCGGCTGCAGGACAGTGAGAGCGGCTTCTCCGACTCCATGGAGAAGATGCGCAAGTCCGTCCTGTCTCTCGCCCCCGCCGCGATCCCTGCCGCCACAGCGCTGGCGCCGATCGCCGCAGCGGCCGGCGCTGCCGCGGTCGGTGTAGGCGCGTTCACCCTCGCCCTCGGCCCCCAAGTCAAAGCCATCGGGGAAGCATCCGAGGCTGAGCAGAAGTACCAAGACGCGGTCGAGAAGTCGGGAGCATCGTCGAAGGAAGCCCTCGACGCGCACGCCGAGTACACCCGACAGATGGCGAAACTCCCCCCGGCCACCCAGAAGGCCGCCGCGTCGATGTCCGTCCTCAAGGACACGTACAAGGCGTGGAGCGACTCCCTCGCGGTCGACACGATGAAGCCGTTCACCAAGGGCCTGCAGCTGGCGACCGCGACCCTCCCCAAGCTCACGCCGCTCGTGCGCGGCACCAGCGCCGAACTCGACCGCATGATGGCCCTGCTCGGCGGCGGCATGGCGTCCCCCGGATTCGACCGGCTGATGGCCAAGTTCGCCGACTTCTCCCGCGGCTCTCTCGCCAAGGTCAACGACGGCATCGTCCGCCTGGTCGACAACCTCGACTCCGGCCGGGTCGACAACGGCGTGTCCAAGTTCATGGCCTACGCCAGAGCCCAAGGGCCGCTCGTGTCCGACACGCTGCGCAACATCGGCGACTCGCTCGTCACCCTCGCCGTAGCCGGCGCCGACGTCGGCGTCGGCATGCTGCAGGTCGTCAACGCCCTCACCAAACTCGTTGCCACCGTACCGTCCGGGCTCGTCACCACCCTGCTGCAGGTCGCCGTGGCGATGAAGCTCATCAACCTGGGGGCCGCGGCGTTCTCCGCCGTAGGCGTCGCCGCAGCAGGCGCAGCAGGGCACGTAGCCACCTTCGTCCGCTCCGCACGGTTCGGCGGCATCAGCAGCGCCGTACAGGGCCTCACACAGCGCTTCACGGCCCTGCAGAAGGCCGGCGCCGGGCTGGCCGTCCTCGGCGTCGCAGCACTCGCTGTGGACGAGCTCGCCCGCAAAGCCCGCGGCGCGCCGCCGGACATCGACAAGCTGCGCACGTCGCTGCTCAACCTCGCCGAGACGGGCAAGTTCACCGGCGAACTCGGTAAGACGTTCGGCAGCATGGACGGCATGGCCGCCAAGTTCCGGCAGCTGCGCATCGAATCGGCCGGGCTGAAGGCCGCCGAGCCGTGGCTCGCGCTCGCCCCCATGGGCAAAGCAGCCGACCTCCTCGCCCCCAAGCTCGACGACCTCACCCGCGGAGCCAAGTCGTTCGGGGCGACGAAGGAAGACTTCGCCGGAGTCGACCAGGTCCTCGCGTCCATGGTGTCGAGCGGCTACGCCGACCAGGCCGCCGAGGACTTCGCCACCTTCTCCCAGATGATGAAGGACAGCGGGCACTCCGCCGCCAGCATCGCCTCCACGTTCTCCCAGTACAAGAACGCCGTGGCCGCCGCCAAGCTGGAGCAGGACATCGCCGCCCGCGGCATGGGCCTCTTCGGCGAACAGGCCGTCGCCACCCAGGCCAAGCTCAACCGGATGCGGCAAGGCGTCATGGGCCTGCAGCAGGGCATCCACGCCCTCAACCAGGTCGCCCTGCAGTCCCGCGGCGACGTGCGCGCGATGGAGGCCGCCATAGACGCGGCCACCGAATCCATCAAGCAGAACGGGCGCACCCTCGACGAGAACACCGAAGCCGGCCGGGCGAACGCCCAGACCCTCGACAACCTCGCCGCCACCACCAAGCAGGCGGTCGAGTCGAAGTACCTGGAGACGGGCAGCTGGGAAGAGGCCATGAAGGTCTACCGGCGCGGCCGTGGCGAGTTGGAGAAGTCCACGATCGGGATGGGCAAGACGAAAGCGCAGGCCAAGGCACTGGCGGACCAGATCCTGCGCACACCGAACAAGACCGCGATCCTCACGGCCAACTCGGACGACCTGAAGGCGAAGCTCAAGGACGCGGAGACGCGGCTGAAGAACGCGCCGCTCGACAAGCAGGGCAAGATCCGGGCGGAGATCAGCGACCTGAAGAACAAGATCGCCGAAGCGCACAGGCGCATGAACACCATCAACGGGCGCATCGCCACCACGTACATCGACACCGTCCTGCGGACCGTGGAGGAGAAGTCACAGAAGCCGCTGTGGCGGTCCCGCGGCGGCCTGGTCCGAGGACCCGGCACGGAGACCTCCGACAGCATCCACACGCGGCTCTCAGACAACGAGTTCGTCGTCAACGCCCGGCAAACCAAGCGGCACCTGCCGCTACTGCGGGCTATCAACGCCGGCCGGGCCCTGCCCGCCGAAGCGATGACCGCCCGCGTTCCGGCCATGACCGCGCCCGCCCGAGCCGGCGGCGGGCAGACCATCGTCGTCAACATCAACGGCCCGATCGACGCCATGGCCGCGGGCCGGGAGGTCGAGCGGGTCCTGACCGCGTTCAAGCGGAACCAGGGCGGCGGGCCGCTCCAGTTCGAACGCTCCTGACCTGCACAAACGTGAGGGGCCGTCACGAGCGTGACGGCCCCTCGATCATCCGACACTCGGACCGTTCACCACAGTCAGCAGCTCCGTCCGCCGGGCGTGCTGCCGGGCCCGGATGTCGTCGAGACCGTCCTCATCCTGGCTCTCGGCGATGTGACCCATCAGGTCCGTCAGCTGCTTCACCAGCCCGGACAAGCCGTGGGCGTTCGAGTCGATGGCCTGCGCCAGCTTCACCGCACAGCGCGCCATCACCAGCTGCGGGCCACCCTCCCGGCCGGGAGGGACAGCGTCGATGAACGCCAGCACCGCCGACGTCACGGACTCGCCGGACGCAGGGTCAGGCATGTTGAAGCGGGGCAGGTCATCGCCGTCCACCCACGGGCAGTTGCCGGGACGGCAGAGCGAGTGATCGCCACTGCGGTGCGCGCGGTGCCGGCGAGCCCGGAGGGCCTCTGAGTCGGGACGCTTCATGGCTACTCCCTGTTACTGGCTACCGATCGGTAGCGATCTTGGGGCTAGGGCTGAGGCTCGGGTCAAGATCGTCACGTGACCTTGATCGTCACTCACGTGGAGATCATCGAGCGACGAGGGCTTTTGGGTCGCCCGCCCATCTAGGTGCCAAGGGCATCTACATGCCCCCCTACCTGCGTGTTCGCTTGGTCGCTGGTGCTGTTCGGTGCGCTGTTCGTCGGTTCGTCGTCGCTGCGGGCGGGCTGTGCCGGCGCTGTGCGGGCTGCTCGCCGCGGTCTGGCGGGGCTCGGTCTGGCTGCTGTGGGTGTGGGTGTGCCCGGCACGCCGAGGAGGGGTTGGCGTGCCGGGCAGGTGGCTGGGGCGCAGGCAGGTCATCGGGCCGAGGTCCCTCGCTACCTTGCCGCTCATGAACGCACGGGTTGACGCCCCAGCCTGGTCTCAGGCTGCTCGGCTGCGGGTGAGCACGATGTGCTGCTCGCGGACGAGCCTGGCGGCGAAGCCGAGCACGGCCTCGCGGTGCTGGGTGAGGATGCGCCTGGCCTCGCGTTCGACGTGCCACAGCTGTTGGAAGCCGTGGTCTCGTTCGAACCTGCGCAGGTCGGAGCATGCTCGGTCTTCGTAGGGCAGGGCGCTGAGTTCCCGGCACCACAGGTCGCCGGCCGCGAGGATGACCGCGGTCTGCTGCAGGCTGGTCTTGGCGCACTCGGTGCGGCCTGCGAGGGTGCGCGGGTCGACCCACACTTCGTGTACGGGTACGCGGTAGTGGCGGGCGACGACAGCGTGCGCGGCTTCGTGCTCGGCCGTGGAGCGCAGGCTCATGCGACATCACCGCCGTTCATCCATTCCTCGGCTGCGTCGGCACCCATGGTGTCGCGGAGGCTGTTGAACAGTCGCTCGCTGCTCTGCCGTTCGGCGTCTGCGCGGCGCTTGCGGGCGGCGTGCTCGGCGCGTGCTTCGGCCAGCTGCTCCTCGCGGCGCAAGAACCACATGCCGTCGTCGTCGGGGGCCTGCGGGGGCGTGGCGGCCTCGGGAGCCCACGTGAGCGGTCCGGTGCGCCCTTCGCGGTGTTCGCGGGCGAGACGGACTGTGGTGGCGTCGTTGGCGCGGCAGGTCTGCAGGATGGCGAGTCGTGCGGCCTGGCGGCGCTCGGCCTGGTCGTCGTCCCAGTAGTTGTCCATGGTTGTCTCCTTGTTGCGGGCGGCCGCGAGGGCGGCGGGGGCTTGGTCGAGGAGCCGGCGGAGGTCTCGCCGGGCCTTGGGGGTGCTACGGCGGGCCTTGCGGCGGTCCTTGGCCCACGTGTTGAACGTGGACCACTGGAGCCGCTGGGTGTGGGTGGTCACTACTCCTCCTTGTCGAGGGCTTCTTGAGCGTCGGTGTGGGCGACGAGTTCGGCGTATGCCTGCCAGACGGCCTGTGGGTCGGCGTCGCGTTCCTCGGCGACGATGTGGATGAAGGTGGTGAGGGTGCCGAGGAGGGCGGGGACGACGAGTTCGGAGTCGCCGTACACGAGGTCTGCGATGAGTTCGCCGGCGAGCGGGTCATCATCGAGGTTGTCGTCGGCGATGAGCCGGGCGGTCATGGCCGCGATGACGGCCCGGTGCACGTCGGCGATCGGGTCGCTCACGGCTGGCTCCCGGGGCTGTCGGTGTACGTCCTGGGGGCCTTGGGGCACTGGGGGGTGTGCTGCTGGGTGCAGCGGTCGCCCTTGCGGCAGAGGGCGGCCCCGCAGCCGAGGACGCACCGGAGGTAAGTGCCGCGCCGGACCGGGCGGGCGCAGGAGGCGCAGTAGCGGGCTCGGAAGGTCACAGTTGCTCCGGATGGGTGGCTGGTGTGGGGACGGACATTGGCGGGGCTGGAAGGGGGTGGGAAGGCCCGGTTGCCGGGTGGCGGGTGGTGGGTTGTGGCGGGTTTTCCGAAACTCCCACGCGCACACGCATGGAAGGTTTTGGGGAGACCCACCACAACCCACCACTTCCGCAGGTCACGGCTCTTCGTCCTCCGTTTCACCGAGGAGCATCAGGCCCAGCCAGACGGCCCCGACGTTCCGCTTCGCCTTGTCGAATCCGCGGGCCTTCATGGAGGCGGCGAACGCGACCTCGGACCCAACCTCTTCGGTCTTGATGCCGGCGCCGTGACACCAGCTGGACCAGGCGCTGTAGAGCTCCCGGGAACGAACCACGCCGTGGGGGTTGGTGATGGTCCGTTCGCTGAGGAAGCGGCCGAGGGTGTCGCTGTCGGTGCGGTACTGCTCGGTCCGCACCCGCACGGCCTCGGGCGGATTGAGGCCCTGCTGCTGGTAGTCGAGCCACCCTGCGTAGGCCCACGCGAGGACGGCCGGCGCTGCCGCCTTCAGGCGTGCAGGAAGCTCTCCGTCTCGTTCGTTCTCGGGGATGACGACGTCGAAGGGGACGACGAGGATGCGGCGCCACACGGCCGGGTCGTCGCCGCTGACAGCTGGCAGATGGTTCGTCAGCATGATCAGCGTGTGCGTCGGGTCGAACGTGATCGGGTTCTTGTGCATGTAGTTGGCTTCGATGGGGTCGCCACCGACCAGCCGCTTCATCGTCGCCTCGGCGAACTTGCGGCCCTTCTCCGTCTCGGAGCAGAACGCCAGCCGGGCGCCGCGGAGCCGCATCTTGAACGAGCCGTGCCGCTCGTGCTTGGACTCCATGAGCAGGGCAGGGTCGACCTCGATGCAGTAGTCGCCGAACGCGGCGACGAGGGCGTCGCGGAGGGTGCCTTTGCCGTTGGCGCCGGTGCCGGTGAAGATCGGCATGACGTGCTCGGTCTGCTTGCCGAGCATGGCGTAGCCGAAGAGCCGCTGCACGAAGGCCCGCACGTCCTCGTCGGGCAGGATGCGTTCGAGGAACGTCTCCCACTCGTCGTCGGGCTTCTCGCCGATCGCGGCCCCTGACACCTTCGTGATCAGGTCGTTTCGGTCGTTCTCCTTGAGGGTGCCCTCGTGCAGGTCGACGGTGCCGGCGGGCGTGTTGAAGAAGTACGGGTCGGCGTCCAGTGAGCGCGAGGCTGTCGAGATCGGCTTGAGGGCGCTGGCGAGCTTCAGCATGCCCTCGATGCCGCTGGAGCTCTCGGACTTCTTGACGTCGGCGTACAGGGCGTCGCGCTCGGGGGACTTGCTCATGCCGAGGACGTCCGCGAGGGCGCGCTTGGTGGTGGCGATGGCCGCCTCGACGTCGACGCGTTCCTCGTCGATTTTCCAGCGGGCGCCGTCCCACTGGTGCCAGCCGATGCCGTGGACGAACCGCAGTGCGTCGGCGTGTTGCTCGAGGAAGCGCTCCGCCATGCCGAGGTGCCCTCCGTGGGAGTTCCGCGGCAGGGGCACGACACGCAGCCTGGGGGCTGCTGCGGGCTGGCTGTAGGGCTCGGTCACGCACCCGCTCCCTTCTGTGCTGAAGCGACGGTGCGCCTTGCCTCACCCTCACCCAGTCCCACCCCGACAGCCGCCGAGACCAGCGCAGCCTCCACGTCGCGGGCCGCGAGATGTCCGTCCCTCACGTGAGCCCACGCCTTGGCCGCGGCCCAGAACAGGCGGTCGTTCCGGGTGCCTTCGGCTGCGGTGGTGACGACGCGGACCAGGCCGTCGAGGACGCGCCCGCCGTGGTCCGGACTGGACGGGCGGTGCGGCTGCCGGAACACGGTCCGGGCCGGGGGTGTCAGCAGCTGGAGCAGCTGCTCGGGGATGGGGTAGACGGTCGGCTCCGAGGCGCTGGGGTGGATGGTGTATTCGCCGGTCTTGCCGCGGCTGCCGGGGCCGACGAGGTATCCGCGGGTGCCGCGGACGTCGATGCCGGGGCCGAGGCGTCCCGCGCTGTTGGGGATGTGGGCGCCGGCTGGGCCGGTGAACCACAGGTGGAATCCGCCGGATGGGGTGCAGACGGTCACGGTGCGCGGCACGGTGAAGCCGTGCTCTGTGGCGAGCTGGTTGAGGGTGGCGCAGCCGTCGACGCCGTTCTTGCGGTCGAGGTCGACGCCGATGAGGGGCAGGGGGCCGGCGCCGCATGCGATGCCGTATCCGGCCGCGTGCCGGGCCTGCTCGAATCCTGCGCGGATGATGTCGGGGCACGTGCTGGCGTCGCCTACGCCGTGCCCGAACGCGCCGCATGCCCTGAGTCCCGCGCAGCTGTGTCCCTTGTCGTGCGGTGAGGGGATCGCGGGGACCTTGTTGCGAGACAGCGGGAAGACGCCGAAGCCGCGGGCTGCTGCCTGTAGGGCGTTGTCGAGGGCGTTCTGCCAGTTGCTCATGCCGCCCCCTTGGCTCGTCGGGGCTTCAGGTCGTATTCGGTGCCGCAGGGCCCGGTGACCTTGCCGAGGTGGACGTGGCGGTGCCAGTCCTTGCACTCGGGGCAGTGGGCGAGGAACTCGGTGCGGCCTCTTGTGACGAGGACGAGTGGTCGCGCTACGCTGGCATCAGTCCCGCCGCCCGCAGCGAAGAGGGATTCTTGAGACGCCCCGGCTTCCACCCGGGGCGTCTTTGCGTTCTGCTTCATGCTGCGGCGCCTCCGCTCACGGTGCGCTCGTCGAGCCACCGTTCGATGGCGCTGCGCCGGTAGTAGACCCGGCCGCTTCGCCCCGGATGCGTCTTGATGTAGTCCGGGCCGGTCCCCCGCCACCGGAGCTCTGCGAGAGCCTGCGGGTTACGGAAGAGCGGGTACTGCTTGCACACCTCAGCCGACGACAGGACCTCGTCCACGGTCGCCTGCCTCGCTGCCTTCATTGCGTCTCCTTAGGCTGCATTCGTTGCATGTTAGATACGACTGCACCTATGCTGATGCACATGACCCAGATGGTAACCCATGCGAGGCGAGACGCAAGTCCCTTGATCCTGAATAGGCTGTCTCCCATGAGTGAGCAGCAGTACGGCCGACGGGCCGTCGAGATGGGACCGACCGGCCGCACGGTCGCCGACAATTTGGCCAGGCTGCGGAACGCGCGCGGGCTCAGCACCCGGCAGCTGGCCACCGCGCTGGAGCAGGTAGGGCGCAGCATCTCCCCGTCCGGCATCAGCCGAATGGAGAAGGCCGAACGGCACATGACAGCCGACGACTTGGCGGCACTCGCAGTGGTGCTGCGAGTGAGTCCGTCCGCGTTCCTGCTGCCGCTGGAAGACTCCGACGAGTACGCCGTCGAGATCACGGGCGCCGGTGCGGTTCCTGCTGATGTGGCCTGGGACTGGGCGGACGGCAAGCGTCCCGTCCGCTGGCTCGAGGGTGACCCGAGTACAGCCTCACTCGACTACCGCCTCTACAGCCGGCCCCCAGGCCGACGCGAGGTGCACGGCATCGTGCTGCGACCCCGCGGGGAACGCGGCCGTCAACAGGTCGCAGAGATCCGCAGGGCGTACCGGATGCTGCAGGATCACGGACTCGACATTCGCGAGCTGCAGCGGCTGGACGCTGACGCCTTCGAGCAGCTGATGGGGGACGCCGATGGCCAGAGTCTGGATTGAGGATCGGGAGAACCACGCCGACTACCAGGCGGCCATGGAGAAGTGGCAGGCCGCGAAGCGTGAGGGTTCCAAGCGGCAGCCGCCGGGGCGGTGGCGGGTCCGCTGGTACGGGCCGGACGGGAAGCCGAAGGCGCAGACGTTCCTGAAGCTGCCGCAGGCCGAGGCCGAGAAGCACGCGATTACGGCCCGGCTCGACAAGGGCAGCTACCGGGATCCGAAGTCGGGGAAGGCCGCGGTGAAGGTCGTCGCCGAGGAGTGGTTCGGCTCCAAGCGGAAGATCGGCCGGACGACGAAGCGGGACTACCGGGACCTGCTCGACAACTACGTGATCCCGAAGTGGGGCGACTGGCAGGTCGCCGCTATCCAGTGGGAGGACGTCAACGCGTGGCTGACCGAGCTGGAGACCAAGCCGGGGAAGTCCGGCAAGGTCCTGGGGGCGGCCCGCATCATCAAGGCGTACCGGGTGCTGTCCATGACGATGAAGCACGCCGTCTTCTCGAAGCGGATCTCTGTGAATCCGTGCCACGACCACGAGCTGCCGCGGCCCGATGAAGAGGACGAGCACGTCTACCTGACCTATGACCAGCTGGAGCGTCTGGCGCTGGCGGCCGGCGAGTATCGGCTGCTGATCCTCACCTTGGGGTACTGCGGCATCCGGTGGGCGGAGGCGTCGGCGGTGAAGGTGGGTCGGTTGCAGGTGCCGCAGCGGCGCATGCGGATCGTGCAGAACTACACCGACGTGAGCGGGCACCTGGCGCTGGGCCCGGTGAAAAATCACGAGAAACGTTCTGTGCCGCTGCCGCGGTCGTTCGCGAACGAGCTGGGCGCCCTGGCCAAGGGGCGGAAGGCTGACGATCTTCTGTTCACCGCTCCGGAAGGCGGGCCGCTGAGGTACGCGAACTTCCGGTCGCGGGTGTTCGATCCGGCGGTGAAGGAGGCGGGCCTCGAGGGCATGGGCATAACTCCGCACAAGCTGCGGCACACCGCGGCCTCGCTCGCCATCGCGGCCGGCGCGGACGTGAAGGTGATTCAGCTCATGCTCGGACACAAAGATGCGTCGATGACGCTGAACATCTACGGGCACCTGTTCCCGGACCGGCTCGACGAGGTCGCGGACGCGCTCGACGCCGGGCGAAAGGTCGCACTGGCGTTGGCGGATGCGTCACTCGCCGACGCTTAGCGATCAAAGCAGGGTGTACTAAATGCGTATGGGCCCCTCGGAATGATCTTCCGTGGGGCCCATCGCATGTGGCCCGTGACCTGCCACTTTGCCTCTGAGCCGCCTTCGGGATTCGAACCCGAGACCTACGCATTACGAG
>NZ_FNHI01000046.1 GCF_900103455.1 Streptomyces wuyuanensis
CGTCACCGCACTCGTCGAATCCCTCCTGCGCAACACCCACCCACCCCACACCGACACACCCACCCACACCGACACACCCGCCGGCACCGACCCCCACTGACCCCGACCCCCGCGATCAGCGCGATCAGCGCTCGCTCAGGGTCCGCAGCCAGCCGATCACGGCGTTCACCGTGTGGTAGTCGAGCTCCGCGATCCGGGCGACGGCACGGGTGTCGGTCAGCCGCACCGGAACGCATGCCGCGTCCAGCGCACAGTGCAGCATCACCTGGTGGGCCTGCGTCGCCGGCAGGTCCTCCCCCACCCGCAGAGACGGCCGCAGATACGCGGAGACGGGCAGCGGCGGCGTCGGGAACGTCGGGTATTCCATGCTCATGGTCGGATCGCTCTCTCGTTCAGGCCGGGAACCTCGATGGAGTCGGCCGGGTAGGGCGCCGCTGGCCGGCGGAGAGACCCTGGAGACCGGCCCGGCGCATCAGGAGCTGCACCGTTCCGTGGCTGACCGCGATGCCGTAGCGCGAGGTCAGTTCCTCGTGGATGCGCCGGTATCCGTAGGTGCCGTGCGAAGCGGCATGGATGGCGGAGATGACTTCGGTGAGCCGGGAGTGGCGGACCGAACGCGCGGAGGGAGGACGGGAACGCCAGGTGAAGTACCCGGACTCGGTCACCCCCAGGGCGCTCGTCGCGATCCGCACGGGCAGTCCCTCGTGGGCCATCACGCGTACTGCCTCGAATCGTCTTTTGGGGACGTGGCGTCCCGCAGCAGCTCGGTCGCGCGCCGGAGGACGGCGACTTCGGTCTCCAGTTCCGTGATGCGTCTGCGCGCGGCCCTGAGTTCGGTCCCGGCGTCGGGGAAGTACCGCTGGTGCCGCAGTTGCGGCAGGTATCTGCGCCGCCACTGGTAGAGCGTCCGCTCGCTGAGGCCGAGGTCGACCGCGACCTTCTTCACGGGCTCGCCCACGACCAGCAGGTCGAGGGCCTGACGACGCACCTCGGGTGGGTAACTCATGGATGGTGGTCCTCCGGAGGACTGGAGACGGGTTCGCCTGCCGGCTCGGGGCGGATCCCCGGGCCGGCGGTTCCGGCGGTCGGCGCCGGTGCAGAACACGGCCCGAAGGCTGCGACCGCAGGCCCTCAGTCGATGTGGCGCCGCAGAGTGACGGTGGGCCGGAAGGTCTGCACTGGGTTGACGGCCTCACCGCGGGGTGCGGCCGCCACCGCCCCTCTGAGCAGGGTCACGACCTCGGCGGCCAGGGAATCGGCGCGGGCCCGCACGGTGGAGATCGGCTCGCGGCTGCGCTCCAGTTCGCCCAGCCTCCGTTCGAGCCGCGCGAGTTCGTTCCTGGCGGAACGGTTCAGCGTGAACGAGTACGGGGTGGAGACGATGAACTGGTAGGCGCCGGCGAACGTCTGGCAGCCCTCGCAGTGGTCGTTGACCGCACGGCTGGTGTTCGCGGCGTTGAGGCGCGTGATCGTGCCGGTCACGGTGACGACCTGGAAGGACAGGGCGACCGAGCGGCACGGGTTGTCCAGCGAGCAGCCCGCGGACCGGGCGACCGCCCTGTTGCGCGCACCGACACCGAGGCGCGTGCCCAGTTCATGGACCGCGAACTCGTCGTCGTAGTCGACGCGGTGCCCGGGGCCCGCGTTCGCGTGCGCCTCGTCCACCGCGATGCCGACGTAGCGGTTGCCGGCCGACGCGGAAGCCGCTCCGGCGGGGCTCGCCGTGGCGAAGCCGGCCGTACAGGCGGCGACGAGCATGCCGAGGCGGGCGGCTCTGCGGCCGCCGTGGCGGGTGCGTGGTTTTCGGTGCGTCACTGGGTGCTCCTTTGCGGATGTACGGGGGGAATGCGGAGGTCGGGGCGGGGCCCGGCGGAGGGGGTAGAGGTCGGCGCGACGGACGGGGCAGGGGCCGGCCCGTCGGAGGGGGCAGGGCCGGGCGCGATGACGGGGCAGGGCCGGGCGGGGCCTACGGGGCCTCCGTCTCGCTGGGCGACTGCGAAGGAGTCACCGAGGGCGAAGGGGATCCGGACGGCGTGGCACTCGGCGTCGGCGAGGTGCTGGGACTGGCCGAGGGAGACGCCGAGGTCCGGCTCGGACTCGGCGTGGGGCTCGTCGGCACGGCCGTCGGCACCACCCCGACCGGGCTCGCGGACGGGGAGACGCTCGCGCCGGCGGCCGGGCCGGAAGCCTCGGCGGAGGCCGAGGGGGCACCGGCCCCGGGCAGCGGGCTGGTGAGGACCGTCGGATCCGGCGTGGCGGGGGTGGACCGCACCTCGGCGGGGGCCGCCGCCGTCGTACGCGCCGTGGGGACGCCCGGCTGGAGGATGGGGGCGATGGGCGGCTGCCTCGGCAGCGGCTCCGGGGTCACACCGGCCAGCCATGCCGCGCACAGGGCGCTCGCCCCCACCAGCGCGCCGCCGCAGATGGCCACCCGCAGCCGGGTGTTGCCCTCCGTGGCGCGGGCGGTGACCTTCACCAGCCGCCCCACCAGCCGTACGGCGAGGTACGTCGCGCCGGCCAGGGGGCAGATGAGCATGAAGCTTCCGACGACGCCGACGAGACCGGCGGAGATCTGACCGTCGGCGAAGGCCGACCAGGTCCCCGCGACCTGTTCCGCCAGTGAGCGCAGGCTCGTGCCGAGCAGGCGCGGGAGGTTCCACAGGACGTAGCCGAGTTCGGCGACGATCAGCGGCACCATGGTCACGACCCAGGCGGTGACCATGACCCTCGCGGGGCGCTTGAGCCCGGCCACCTCCGGGGACACCGGGCGTCCCGGCAGCATGGACTGCAGGATGGGCTTGATCTTCCCGAAGAGGTCGGGAATCCCCGCGAGGTCTCCGAGGATGTAGTAGCCGTCGAGCCGGACCACCGGCAGCAGCTGTTCGAGGATCTCGAAGTGCACGAGGTAGATGGCCGCGAGGAACAGCGGCTGGCCCGTGAGGAGGTACCCCAGGGCGAGTCCGAGCACGAAGACGATGTTGAAGTAGATCCCGCCCAGGTCGGTCCGGATCCGGCCGGCCCGCCCGATGCGGTAGACATCGGTGACTTCGGTGTACATCGACGGCCAGATCAGGAAGAGACCGCATCCGATGCTGCCCGGCCGCGCACCGCCGTACCTGCACGCCGACGCATGGCCGAACTCGTGGAAGACCAGCGACGCCACGATCAGCACGAAGACGGCCAGCATCAGCACCGGTTGCTCCAGCACCTGCAACACCGGGCCGATGGCTCCGTGGACGGCGAACAGCCAGACGTCCACGCCGAGCGCCGCGGAGAGCACCAGGACGACGACCGGTGGCCGGTGCAGCCACGCGAGTGCCTTCGCGATACGGGCCACCTGGCGCTCACGGAAGATCACCCGATGACCCTTGAGGACCAGGAGGAGGTCCGTGGTGGGGCCGGCGACCTGGTCGCCCTCCTGTCCGAAGGGCACGGTGATGCCGAGCGGTTCGAGCTTCTGCTCAATGAGGTACTCGACGTTGTCGGCGCTGACCTCCCGCCCGTAGCGCCCGCTCACCCGGTGCGAGACGGTCTCGGTGTTCCGTGTGCCGTCGATGGCCTCGGCCACCAGGTAGAGCAGCCGGGAGAGCTGGACGACCTGCCCGTCCCCGCGGCGGACCAGGTACTTGCGCTCCGTGGAGCCGGATCCCTGGTACTCGCCGAGAAATTGAAGTCCCGCGCCGAGGCGCGGAACGGGAAACAGGGTCTCCGTGTACTCGTACGGGAGATCCGTGTCGCCCGTTTCGCAGGCCGCCGCCCCCACGGGACCGGGGTGGACCTTCTGGCTTTCGGTCACCGTCCTGCTCTTCCTCCCGTCGCGGGCCGCGCCCCCAAGAACGCGGCCCGCTCTCGTCCGGGCGTTGTTACTGGCTGATCGTGATGGACTGCGTCGCGTCGGAGGCCGCGATGGCGTCCGGGGAGTCGATGTTGGCCGCGAGCGACTCGTTGTGGGCGCTGACGTAGGCGATGCGCTCGCTCACGTTGGTGGTCCTGACGAAGTTGAACCGCAGCCGGCCCAGGGCCTCGCGCCCGGGCAGCAGCTCGGCGGCGGACTCGGCATCGAGCTCGTCGACGTTCATGGTGGAAACCCCTCTCGGGTGGAAGCGCCGCTACTGGCTGACGCTGATGGACTGGGCGGCGGACGAGGCCGCCACTGCGTACGGGGAGTTGATGTTGGTCGCGAGCGACTCGTTGTGGGCGCTGACGTAGGCGATGCGCTCGCTCACGTTGGTGGTCCTGACGAAGTTGAACCGCAGCCGGCCCAGGGCCTCGCGCCCGGGCAGCAGCTCGGCGGCGGACTCGGCCTCGAGTTCTTCGACGTTCATGGTGGAAACCCCTCTCGGGTGGAAGCGCCGCTACTGGCGGACGCTGATGGACTGGGCGGCGTCGGAGGCCGCGATGGCGCCCGGCGAGCAGACGTTGGCGGCGAGCGACTCGTTGTGGGCGTCGACGTAGGCGATGCGCTCGCTCACGCTCGTGGTCCTGACGAAGTTGAACCGGAGCCGGCCCAGGGCCTCGCGCCCGGGCAGCAGCTCCGCGGCGGCCTCGGCGTCCAGTTCTCGCATGCCAAGCATGGGTGGGTCCTTTGCGCGAAGGGCACGGGCGGACGGCGCCCGTTCCCGGAACGCGTCCATCCATGCCGGACGATCTGTCTGACGAGATTGGACAGTAGGACCCCGGCAAGCCCCCCACAAGGGACCGGAACATCCCGCCCTTTACGGCAGCGGCGCCCTGCGACCAGAGAAACCGCAGGTGGGAGAAGCGACGAGGAAGGCCGGGGCCGGCGCCGACCCGAGCGGAGCCTCACCCGATCGGCTCAACTCGACGGGTTCCAACCGGCAATGACAGGGCTTCCCATGGCTATCCTCTCGTGCCTCAAGACGGGTGAACCGCCCGAAACCTCCGCGAGAGGGGTGCACGTGCTTGTCGTCCCAGGGGCCCCCGCGACCGCCGTCGTCCGCGACAGGACGGGAGAGCCGGTGGTGCTGCTGTCCGGCGAACTCCCCTCCGCCCTCACCCCGTCCGGCGTGAACGAGCTGCTGAACCTGGCCTCCGCCGTGCTCGAAACGGAAGAGCTGGAGCTCTTCCGCCGCTGCCTGTCGGCACTGCGCTGCGGCGAGAAACTCCGGGAGACCCGCATCGAGGTCAGCGGGGCCGTACTCACCATCTACCGCAGTTGACGGAATAGTCGTCTGCGCACAACACGGAGCAGCCGGACCGGGCACGACGGGCTTTCCCGGCAGTTCCCCATTGCGGCGACACGGTGGAACCGGAATCTTCTTCAACTCGGAACCCGGTGCACCGGAGTTGCATTCTCCGCCATTTCCCGCCGAACTCAACCGACCTTCGAAACGCCGCAGTTGGGTCACCCTCGCGAGTGCTTTCCACCGCTGTCTCCGTACCCCCCGAAATCATCGCCAAGCAATGCTCAGGGCCGGTTTGCGGGCTCCCGGCAGAGAAGGCGGCCATGCGCCGACAAGACCTCAGTCCCCAAATGCGCGAATGAAATCGGATGCAGGATCCGCGTACTGTCCGGAGGGCCACCAGAAATCCCCCGAACCAGGAGAAAAATGGTGAGAACATTCGCACGCGTCATTGCGACGGCGACCCTGACCGTGACCGCGGCCGCCATTCCCATGACGGGCGCGGCGATGGCCGCTCCGACCCATTCGCCCGTCACCGCACAGCAGTTCCGCGGCGTCGACCGGTGCACCGACCTCGACCGGCGACACATCGGGCACCGCGGCTGGGACCGTCACCGGAACCGATGGGACCGCGACTGCCGCCACCGCTGGGAGCGGCGACCCGCACAGAGGGCGCACTGGTACGACGCCTACGGGAGATACCGCAACCACACCGCGTACGGCTGGGATTGCGGTCGCCGGTTCTGATCCGGCCTGATTCGCCGCCCGATCCGACGGGCGGTCGGCGTGGGCTCCCGGAGACGGCTCCCGGGAGCCCGTTGCCGTTCGCAGGTCAGTCGCGGTAGATGGTGAGTACGGCCCCGCTGACCTCGATGCGGGTCTCCCGGAGTTTCTCGCCGCAGCGCAGTGCCGACAGGCAGCGGCGGAAGAGCTCCAGCTCTTCCGTTTCGAGCACGGCGGAGGCCAGGTTCAGCAGCTCGTTCACGCCGGACGGGGTGAGGGCGGAGGGGAGTTCGCCGGACAGCAGCACCACCGGCTCTCCCGTCCTGTCGCGGACGACGGCGGTCGCGAGCGCTCCTGGAACGACAAGCACGTCCACCCCTCTCACGGAGGCTTCGGGCGGCTCACCCGCCCGCGGGGGTGAGAATAGACCCCCAATCGCCCCCATTTCCGGGCTATCTGATACTTCGCCAGCAAATGCATCAAACGAACACGCCGCGCGGACTACCGGCCCGAAGCCCCGTATCTCCGTCGAAATGGCACGGCCGAATCGGACCGCGGCGAGGCCCGACGGCAGTCCGCGCCCACCCGCCCGCGGGCTGCCCGGAGGCCGGGAGAGAGCGCGGGGGTCGGGGTCAGCGGGGGTCGGTGCCGGCGGGTGTGTCGGTGTGGGTGGGTGTGTCGGTGTGGGGTGGGTGGGTGTTGCGCAGGAGGGATTCGACGAGTGCGGTGACG
>NZ_FNHI01000038.1 GCF_900103455.1 Streptomyces wuyuanensis
GCGCGGGTGTCCCACTCGCGCGGGCGATAGCCGTTGCGATGGTTGACGCGTTCCTCGCTGACCTGCCCGTACTCCGCGTTGCAGAGGGCGTCGGCCTCCGCCGACATGAGCGCATCGGCGAACGTCTTCACCATCGCGCGCAGCAGATCGGGACTCGCCGAGGCGAGGTTGTCCTCGGCGAGGGCGTGCAGGGGCAGACTGTCTGGTGCGGTCATCGTGCTGATCTCCTTCGAGGCTTCGACACTTCGAAGATCAGCCGGTGGCCGTTCGTCTATGCGGGCGCCATCCCGATGCCGGAGCAAACCCCCGGATCAGGTCGAACCCGTACACCACTTCCCAGGACGCAACCCCCTGCGGAGAGGTCCGGTGGACGGAATATGGGGCGGCACGACCGAACGTGAGCGACGTGCCGTCAGCCGGCGCGGGGGAAGCACCCTGCTGTTTCCGGAATGAGCGCGGATGTTCCGGAATCAGCGGGAAACGCATTCCGGAACGAGCGGGGGAACAAAGAGCGAACGAGCGGGGGAACAAAGAGCGGGGGAACGACGCGAGGCGATGGCCGCCCGGCCGAGCACGCCAAGGGCGGCCGCCGCCGTGACCGTCGCCGAGCAGGGACGGGACCGCCGGATGCCGGATCCGGCACGCCGCGTCGACACGTCCCCCGTCGCCCGACGAGGGCCGCGGGGACGTCTGCCGTGGAGGTGCGGTCCGCTGCCGGACGCCCCGAAGGGCGTCCGGCCGCGGCACCCACGGGCGCCGGGAGGTCAGGCCGCGGCCGCCGAGTCCGGCTGTACCGCCGAGATGTCGAGGATCAGCGTCACCTTGTCGCTGATGAGAACGCCCCCCGTCGTCAGTGTCGAGTTCCAGGTGAGTCCCCGGTCGGAGCGTTGCAGGGTGGTCGTGCCTTCGAAGCCGATGCGGTGCTGTCCGTAGGCGTCCCTGCGGGCACCGCCGAACTCGACGTCGATCCCGATGGGCAGCTCGATGTCCTTGATCCTGAGGTGCCCCGCCAGCCGGAACGTGCCGTCCTCGGCCGGGACGACCGCGGCGGACCGGAAGGTCATCAGGGGGAACGTCGACGAGTCGAAGAAGTCCGGGCCCGTGAGGTGCGCGTCCCGGCCCTGTACGCCCGTGTCCAGGCTCCCGGTCTGGACGCTCAGGTAGGCCTCGGACCGGGAGGGGTGCGCCCCGTCGAGTTTGAGGAGCCCTTCGAAGGTGCCGAACTCCCCCCGGACGTTCGACACCATGGCATGCCGGACGGAGAAGCCGACCATGCTGTTGACCGGATCGAGGACGTAGACACCGGTCACTCCTTCGTACGGCTGGGCGCTGGGAACGGTGTCCTGCTTGCGGCTCCTGAGCATGGCGAGACGCTTCCTTCGTGCTGTGGTGTCGAAATGGTGCGGGAACCCGGCACGGCGGGCGGCGTACGCCTCGGCCCGGTCCGGCCGGAGACCGGGTGGCCCCTGCCGGGCAGGGACCACTCCACGGGATCTACTGCTGCTGCGCGAGCCAGTCGGTGAAACGGGTCTCACCGAGGTGCGCGTCGGGCCCGGGCAGGAGGGTGTCCTCCGCCAGCTCGGCGCCGAAGTACGTCGCGTGCGGGTCCGCCGCGACCGTGCGGGGGTCGTTCCTGGCCGCGAGGCCCTCGCGGATGAGGTCGTCCAGCTGGTACCTGTCGGGGCCGGCGACCTCCACCACCCCGTTGACGGGCGCGCCGACGGCGGTGCGCCCCACCTGGGCGGCCACGTCGTCGGAGTGGACGGGCTGGATCCCGACGGGAGCCAGCCGCACCGTGTCGCCGTCGGTCGCCGCGTCCGTGATGCCGTTCATGAACTCGAAGAACTGCGTGGCGTGGACGATGGAGTACGGGATCCCGGACGCCTTGATCAGCTCCTCCTGCGCCTGCTTGGCACGGAAGTAGCCGCTTTGCTGCAGCCGCTCGGTGCCGACCACGGAGAGGGCGACGTGGTGGGTCACACCGGCCTCGGCCTCCGCGTTGAGGAGGTTGGTGGTCGAGGTGCGGAAGAACTCCATGACGGCGTCGTCCGCGAACGAAGGGGAGTTGGAGACGTCGGCGACGACCGAGGCATCCCGCAGAACCTCGGCCAGGCCCTCACCGGTCAGGGTGTTGACACCCGTGTCCGGCGCGGCCGGCACCGCTTCGTGGCCGTGTTCCTTGAGCTTGCCGACCAGTTTCGAGCCGATGAGGCCGGTTCCGCCGATCACTACGACCTTCATGATTGGGATCCTCTCGGAGGTTCATCATGTGCGGCGGGCAATCGGGGACGGGCTGCCGGCCGGCACCGGTCAATGTTGTCTGCACCCAGGAAAGACAGAAACGTGACCCGATTCGTGACAGAACACTCAGGGGATTCGGAGGATCTTCCCGGCGGGAAAGCCCCCCGCGTCATTCGGCGAGCTTTCCTTCGGTGGAGACGTCTTCCATGAGTGCGGCGATCTCGTCGGGGATCGCGGGGATGCTTTCGTGGGTGATGCCGGTGGTGGGGGACCAGACGAGGTTGACCTGGAGGGCGGGGTTCGTGTCGGGGTAGTCGCTGCGGTTGTGGCAGCCCCGGGTCTCACGGCGTTCGAGCGCGGCTTCGAGGGTGGCCCGGGCGGCGAGGGCGGCCGACTTGAGGTCGAAGGCGTGTGCGAGGTCCTGGTAGCCCGCGATGTCGGGGTGCACGCCCATGTGCTCCATGCGCTTCTCGATGGCCGCGAGTTCGTCGAGCCCGGTGCGCAGTCCTTCCTCGTCCCGTACGACGCCGGCGTGTTCGGTCATGGTGTTGCGGATGGCGCGCTGCAGTGCGCGGACGTTCTCGGGACCGTCGTTGGCGAGGAGGTCGTCGATCTCCGCGCGCGCCTCGTCCACCGCCGTCGTGGAGCGGGGGTGGGACGCGAGGGACGCGGAGTGGGCGGCGGCGGCCTGCGCGGTGATGCGGCCGTAGACGAGGAGCTCGATGAGGCTGTTGCCGCCGAGGCGGTTGGCGCCGTGGAGTCCGCTGGACGCCTCGCCGATGGCGTAGAGGCCGGGGACGTCGGTGCTGTGGTCCTCGGGGCGGACCCAGACGCCGCCCATGGAGTAGTGGGCGGTGGGCGCGACCTTGATGGGGTCGCGGGTGATGTCCAGCATCTGCAGGTCGAGGAGGGTCTGGTACACGCGGGGCAGCCGGTTCATGATCGTCTGCCGGGGGAGGTGGGAGACGTCGAGCCAGACGGCGCCGTCGGGCGTGCCGCGGCCCTGCTTGATCTCGGTGTAGGACGCCAGGGCGACCCGGTCGCGGGTGGAGAGCTCCATGCGCTCGGGGTCGTAGCGGGTCATGAACCGTTCGCCGAGGGCGTTGCGCAGGATGCCGCCCTCGCCGCGGGCGGCTTCGCTGACGAGGGTGCCGGCGGCGTTCTCGGGTTCGATGATGCCGGAGGGGTGGAACTGGACCAGCTCCGGATCGCGCAGGCGGGCGCCGGCGTCGACGGCGAGGCGGAAGGAGTCGCCCGTGTTCTCGTCGCGCCGGGACGAGGTGCGCCGCCAGATGCGGGTGTGGCCGCCCGCGGCGAGGATGACGGCGTCGGCGTGGATGAGGTGGCGGGACCCGTCGGTGAGGTCGAAGCCGTAGGCGCCGAACACGGTCCCGTCGTGGACCAGCAGCCGGGTGATGTAGAGGCTGTCGAGGACGGGGATGTCCAGCTGGTTGGCGCGCCGGATGAGGGTGCGCTGGATCTCCAGGCCGGTGTAGTCGCCGGCGAAGGCGGTGCGGCGGTACTTGTGCGCGCCGAAGAAGCGCTGGGAGATGCGGCCGTCACCCTCCCTGGCGAAGTTCATGCCGTACCGTTCGAGGTCGTCGATGCCCCGGGCGGCGCCCTCGGTGACGATCCGGGTGGTGACGGGGTCGCCGAGGAGGTAGCTCTCCTTGAGGGTGTCGGCGGCGTGCTGCTGCCAGCTGTCCTCGGGGTCCATGGTGGCCAGGGAGGCGTTGATCCCTCCGGCGGCCAGGGCGGTGTGGGCGTCCTCCTTGGGGCGCTTGCCGACCGCGAGGACGTCGACGCCGGCCTCGGCCAGCTCGATCGCCGCCCGCAGGCCGGCTCCGCCGGTACCGATCACCAGCACCATGGTGGAGTGTCGTCGTTCGGTGGCAGCCATGTTTGCTCCGATCGTTGAGGCCGTCACTGGAAAGACCGGCCCGCCCGCCCGTTTGTGACACCTCCGCCCGCCGGCACCCCGGCGGGACGCGGAGGTGAGGGGTGGCGACCGTCCGTGACGCCGTCACCCCTCACCTGAGCGCGAGAGTGCCCGAGCGTCAGGCGACGAGGCTGTCGAGGGGCACGCCGGGGTCGGAGAGCCGGGCGTCGTCGATCCGCGCCCCGGACTGGATCAGGGAACGGATCGGATCGATGACGTCCCACACGTTGACGCTCATCCCCGCGAGGACGCGGTTCTTCGACATCCAGAATGCGATGAACTGCCGTCCGGCGACATCCCCGCGGAAGACGACGCGGTCGTAGCCGCCCGGTTCCGCGTACCCGGTGTACTCCATGCCGAGGTCGTACTGGTCCGTGTAGAAGTACGGCAGCCGCTCGTACACGGCGTCCTGGCCGAGCATGCTCCGCGCTGCCGTGAGCGGCTGGTTCAGGGCGTTGGCCCAGTGCTCGACACGGAGATGCCGGCCGAGACGCGGGTGGTACGCGTTGGCGACGTCGCCCGCCGCGTAGATGTCGGCCACCGAGGTCCGCAGGTGCTCGTCGGTGACGATGCCGTCCCGCACCTCGAGGCCGGCCTCCTGGGCGAGCCGGACGTTGGGCGTGATGCCGATGCCCACGACCACGGCGTCCGCGTCCAGCCGGGTGCCGTCGGCGAGGCGCACCCCGTCCGCGCGGCCGTCGGTCCCGGTGATGCTCTCGACCTGCGCCCGGGGCCGCAGGTCCACACCGTGGTCCTGGTGGAGGCCGGCGAACACCTCTGCCGCCTCGCGCCCGAGCACCTTCAGCAGCGGCAGCTCGGAGTGCTCGAGCACGGTCACCTCGGCGCCGGCCGTGCGGGCGGCCGCGGCTGTCTCGAGACCGATCCATCCGCCGCCGATCACGACGATCCTCGCGCCCTTGGTGAAGGCCGCCTTGAGCCGTTCGCTGTCCTCCACACGACGCAGATACAGGACGTTGTCGAGATCGGCCCCGGGAATGGCCAACCGGCGCGGGGACGAACCGGTCGCGAGCAGCAGCTTGGCGTAGGGCACCCGGCGCCCGCCCTCGAGTTCCACCTCCTTGGCGCGTACGTCGACGGCCGTCGCGCTCGTGCCCAGCAGCAGGTCGACACCGTTCTCGGCGTACCACTCCTCGGAGTGCACGAAGATGGAGTCGCGCTCCTCCTTGCCCAGCAGATAGCCCTTGGAGAGCGGCGGCCGGATGTAGGGGCGTTCCCGTTCGTCGGCGATGATCACGAGCGGGCCGCGGTGGCCGTGCTCCCGCAGGGCCTCGGCGGCCTTGCCCGCTGCCAGTCCGCCTCCGACGATGACGAAATTGTTGTCAGGGGACACGATGTTCCTCGTCTCGGATGTCACATGCTTCGAGTCGTCTGTGAGAGTTGTCTAACAGACCGTGGGATGGCGCATCCTGTGACAAACCGGCTGTTCAGTCATTGGGACGCGCCGGCGCGGCGTCCCGCCCTACGGGGCGAACGTGATGGTCGTCGGGGTTCCCCGCCAGGCCATCTTCGCGTACGGGCACAGCGCGTCGGCCTCCTCGAGCAGCGGATTGGCGACGTCCGGGGACACGCCCGGCCACTTCACCACCAGGTCGACGTGCAGGACGTACCCGCCGTCCCTCGGATCGCGCCCGAACGCCACGGTCGTCTCCAGCGAGATGCCGGTCGGATCGAGCGCGGCCTGTCGCGCCACGAGGCTGAGGGCTCCGTGGTAGCAGGCCGCGAACCCGGCGGCGAACAGCTGCTCGGGGTTGGTCCCCGACCCGTCCCCGCCGAGCTCGGCGGGCATGCGCAGGCTGATGTCCAGGGCCCCGTCCGCCGACCGCGCCCTCCCGGAGGCCCGCCCGTGCCCGGCCTCACCGCCGCTGAGGGTCACGGTCGTCGTGTAGATGGGGGAGAAGGACGCCCCGGCGTAGTCCCTGCCGGTGGACAGACCGGGCAGCGGGATCGGCTCGTTCACGGCGTGACTCCGGCATCGTCGCGGCCGGCGCCCACGGCGCCGCGCATGACAATCTTCATCGGTCTGCCCTTCAGGTCTGTGCGATCCCGGTTCCGGATGACTGGATGACAGACGAGGCGCCCCCCTTGTGACACCCGGGAGCCGTGCGCGGCGCTCAGCCGTCCAGCGACGCCACGTAGGGCGACAGCTTGGCCGGGTTCATCACCCACAGGATCCGCTCGATACCCTCCGCCGACACCTCGACGGACAGCAGCGCGAGAGGGTCTCCGTCGGTCGTGACGAGCACGGCCGGGAACCCGTTGGCCTCGACCCAGCGAACGTCCGCTCCGGTCCAGAACCGCGGTGCGAAGGCCACGAGGTACTTGGAGACGTGCGTACGTCCGACGACCGGGACCCGCGACGCCCTGCGCACCCCTCCGCCGTCGGCGTAGCTGACCACGTCCGCCGCGAGAACGTCCTCGAGCGTGGTCAGATCGCCCGTCTGCGCGGCGTTGAGGAACACCTCCAGCAGACGCCGGTGGTCGGCCGTGCTGACGGGCTCCCTGCGCTCGGCGGCCAGGTGCTTGCGCGCACGGCTCACCAGCTGGCGGGTGTTCGCCTCGCTCGTCTCCAGGACGTCCGCCACCTGCTTGTAGGGGTAGTCGAACGCTTCCCTCAGGACGTAGGCGGCCCGTTCCACGGGGTTCAGCTTCTCCAGGAGGAAGAGCACCGCCAGTTCGACCGCCTCGGCCCGCTCCGCCCCCACCTGGGGGTCCTGGCTCGTGTCGATCGGTTCGGGAAGCCACGGCCCCACGTACGACTCGCGCCGCACCCGGGCGGACTGGGCGGCGTTGATGGCCAGGCGCGTGGTGATCGTGGCCAGGAAGGCCGCCGGTTCGATGACGTCCGTGCGGTCGGCCTTCTGCCACCGCATCCACGCCTCCTGAACGATGTCCTCGGCCTCCGCGGCGCTGCCGAGCACGCGGTACGCGATGCCGAAGAGCTGCGGGCGTGCGGCGAGAAAGTCCCTCGTTGCCTGGTCAAGGGGGTCGGTGTCGTCCCCAGCGTGCATGGCTGTCCCTTCCGGACCCGAGGCCAACCATGCTACAAGCCGCCACGGAGGCCTGCTCCGGGCAGTGGGTGGTCACACGGATCACAACATCGGAGAACGCTGTCACTCGTTGTGCATCCACAGCAGCCCACCGCTGCCTGCACGCACCCGGGCGCTCACCGCCGGACGGCGACGGGTGCGCCCGGAGCACGCGGGCGGAGCCGTCCCGCCGTACCTGTCACAGATCCGGGCCCTGCCCGGTCATCCCCGCGGGGGATGGGTGTGCGTCCCGGAACCGGTGGGAGAAGAAGTGAAGAAGATCGAACTGGGTGGCCAAGGGCTGACGGTGTCCGCGCAGGGTTTCGGTGCCATGGGCATGAGCGGCGCGTACGGAGCGAGCGGGGACGAGAAGGAGTCCGTCGCCATTCTCAATCAGGCGGTGGACCTCGGCATCAACCTGTTCGACACGGCGGAGTCGTACGGCCCGTTCGAGAACGAACGGCTCATCGCCCGCGCCCTCGGCCACCGCAGGGACGAGATCGTGCTGGCGACCAAGTTCGGCCTCGACTTCTCGGACGACGGGCGGCCCGGCCCGCTCGACGGCAGGCCGGAACACATCCGCCGGGCCGTCGAGCGCTCACTTCGCCACCTGGACACCGACGTCATCGACCTCTACTACATGCACCGGCTCGACCCGCACACCCCCGTCGAGGAGACGATGGCGGGAATGGCGGAGCTCGTGGCGGCCGGGAAGATCCGCTACGTCGGTCTCTCGGAAGTCTCCGCAGAGACGATCCGGCGGGCCCACCAGGTGCATCCGCTGACCGCGATCCAGTCGGAGATGTCCCTCTTCAGCCGCGATCTGCTCGACAACGGCATCAAGGACACCCTGGACGAACTGGGCATCGGCCTGGTGGCCTACTCGCCGATGGGACGGGGCTTCCTCTCGGGCGCCATCCGCAGCGTCGACGACATCGCCCCGGACGACGAACGCCGCTCGCTTCCCCGCTTCTCTGCGGAGAACATCGCGGCCAACCTGTCCCTGGTCGACGATGTGCGAACCATCGCCGAGGCGCGCGGAGCGACGCCCGCGCAGATCGCGCTGGCGTGGGTGGCCGCCCGCGGCGCCGTCCCCATCCCGGGAACCAAACGGCGCGCCTTCCTCGCCGAGAACGCCGAGGCCGCCGAGATCGTGCTGACCGCGGACGAACTGGCTTCCCTGGAAAGGGCGGTCGCGACGGAATCCGTCAGCGGCGCGCGCTACACGGCGCAACAGCTGGCGTCGACGAACCGCTGAACGACGGAGCGGCCCGGACCCGGCATCCCGGGTCCGGGCCGCTCCCTCTCGAGCGACTTCCCGCAGGACCAGACGAGTTCGAGAACGCCGTCGACGGCAGGGATCTGGCCGGTGAGGTGCGTGCCCTGCGGTTCGGCGATGCGCAGGATCCGGTCCGCGACGTCCTCGGGTTCGCCGAGCCGTCCCACCGGGATGCGCCCACGCTCCTGGCGCGCATCTCCGTTGGGGCGGTCCGCGCATGCGCGGACATCGCGCGATGCGCGCAGGGATGGTGATGTCCCCCGCCTGCGGCTGAACCGGCCGAGGCCGGGGGTCCGTCTCCCCGCCGGTAGGCCGGGGCGACAAGGAGACGGACGTACGTGTCCGGCGGGCGCCGGGTCCAGGTCAGCCGAACTGGCCGGGCCGGTAGCTGCCGGCGGGCTGCTGGTTGATCACGTTGATGCGGTTGTACGCGTTGATGACGGCGATGAGCGACATCAGGGCGACGAGCTGGTCCTCGTCGTAGTGCTTGGCCGCGTTCGCCCAGGCCTCGTCGGTGACACCACCGGCCGCGTCGGCGATCCGGGTGCCCTGTTCCGCCAGTTCCAGGGCTGAGCGCTCGGCGTCGGTGAAGACCGTGGCTTCCCGCCAGGCGGCGATCAGGTTGAGGCGCAGCGGGGTCTCCCCGGCGGCGGCGGCGTCCTTGGTGTGCATGTCGGTGCAGAAACCGCAGCCGTTGATCTGGCTGGCGCGGATCTTCACCAGCTCCTGGGTGGCGACCGGCAGACCCGCTTCCGAGGCCGCCTTGCCCGCCGAGTTGAGGTGCCTCAGCACCTTGCCCGCAAGGGCGTTGCCGAAGTAGTCGAGACGCGCTTCCATGTCTTTCCTCCTGGCCGAGTTGCAGATACACACTGCTGACCGGACAGCGCGACGAGACGTGACAGACCAAAGAGTGTGACCTGCGTCTCGCCGTTCAGGCGGTCGGTCACGCGGAGAGCAGCCGGAGCCCGGCGTGGCTCTCGCTGCCCGGCACCGCGGTGAACACCACGAGCCGCTGCGAGCGGTCGGGGTCGACCAGCGTCTGGCAGTGGAGTTCGAGCAGCCGAGCCGCGGGTGCCGGAGGCGCTTCGGCGGGCATGGGGACCCGAGCACCGGGTGCTCGGACCGGAGCTCCGCGAACTCCCGGCTGGCCGTGCGCAGTACGCCGACGAGTTCCGCGGCGCGCGAGTCACCGCCGTCGATGGTGTACGCGCGGTAGAGGTCCGCGACCAGGAGGCGGCTGTGCACGGCGTGATCGCTCTCGGGGTGGGCCGACCGGGCGGCGGGATCGGTGAACCGGCGGAAGCGCAGGCTGCGGCTCGGTCCGGTGAAGGCCGTCACGCGGGTACCGCGACGGCCGGTTCCCGGCGGCGGCACCGGTCGGACGCGCGCGGGGACGGCACCCGTCGCACCGCTCCCCTGACGACCTGCGGCGGCACGGTGCAGGATGCGAACCGATCAGGAATGGAGAAGCACCCGGCGGCGAGCCGCGGCTAGCGTGACGCCATGGACATCGGCATTCACGCGAGCTTCCTCCCGTATGACGACGCGGAGGCCGCCCTCGCCTTCTACCGGGACGTCCTCGGCTTCGAGGTCCGCGGCGACGACGGGCACGACGGGATGCGCCGGATCACCGTCGGCCCGCCCGGCCGGCCCGGTACGTCCATCGTCCTGGAGCCGCCGGCCCCGGACCCGGGAGTCACCGGCGACGAGCGCCGCACCGTCGTCGAGATGATGGCAAAGGGCACCTACGCCCGCATCCTCCTGTCCACCGGCGACCTCGACGACGTCTTCGCCCGGGCGCGGGCCGGGGGCGCCGAGGTCGCCCGGGAGCCCGCCGAGCAGCCGTGCGGTGTGCGCGAATGCGCCGTCCGCGACCCCGCGGGCAATCTGATCCGCATCCGGGAACTGCGCTGATGTTCCGCTGTCGCGGCCCGGGCCCCGCACACGGCGTGACCCGGGCCCCGCGTGGCCCCGGGCCCCGCACGACCCCCACGAACCGAACGATCCGCACGCCCCGTTCGCGTACCGCCCGCCGGGGCCGGGCCGCACCTGGTCGCGAGCCGAAGATCCGCACCGGCGGGGCACCACCGGACATACTGCTCGAAGCCGGTCCGCCGGAGCCGGGCGACGCCGACGAACGACCGCGAAGGCGCCCAACAGATGGAGAGACGATGAGCAAGGCCACCAGGAACAACCCGCAGTCGCCCGCGCCGCACGCCGCCGACAGCCACGATCTGATCCGAGTGCACGGCGCGCGGGAGAACAACCTCAAGGACGTCAGCATCGAGATCCCGAAGCGCAGGCTGACGGTGTTCACGGGCGTTTCCGGGTCGGGCAAGAGCTCCCTGGTGTTCGACACGATCGCCGCCGAGTCGCAGCGGATGATCAACGAGACCTACAGCGCCTTCGTGCAGGGCTTCATGCCCACGGCGGCCCGTCCCGAGGTCGACGTCCTCGACGGTCTGACCACCGCGATCACCGTCGACCAGCAGCGGATGGGCGGCGACCCCCGTTCCACCGTCGGCACGGCCACCGACGCCAACGCGATGCTCCGCATCCTCTTCAGCCGGCTCGGGAAGCCGCACATCGGTCCGCCGAGTGCCTACTCCTTCAACGTCGCCTCGGTCCGGGCGAGCGGTGCGATCACCGTCGAGCGGGGCGCCAGGACCAAGGCGGAGAAGGCCACCTACGAGCGCACCGGCGGCATGTGCAACCACTGCGAGGGCCGCGGCACGGTCTCCGACATCGACCTCACCCAGCTCTACGACGACTCCAAGTCGATCGCCGAGGGCGCGTTCACCATCCCCGGCTGGAAGTCGGACAACGTCTGGACCGTGGGGATCTACGCCCAGTCGGGATTCCTCGACCCGCACAAGCCGATCCGCAGGTTCACCAAGAAGGAGATGCACGACTTCCTCTACCGCGAGCCGGTCAAGGTGAAGGTCAACGGCGTCAACCTCACCTACGAGGGCCTGATCCCGAAGATCCAGAAGTCGTTCCTGTCCAAGGACAAGGAGGCGATGCAGCCGCACATCCGGGCCTTCGTCGAGCGGGCGGTCACCTTCACCACCTGCCCCGAGTGCGACGGCACCAGGCTCAGCGAGGGGGCCCGGTCGTCGAAGATCGGCAAGATCAGCATCGCCGACGCCTGCGCGATGGAGATCCGCGACCTCGCGGAGTGGGTACGCGGACTCGCCGAGCCGTCGGTCGCGCCGCTGCTCACCGCGCTGCAGGGCACCCTCGACTCGTTCACGGAGATCGGCCTCGGATACCTCTCGCTCGACCGGCCCGCGGGCACACTGTCCGGCGGCGAGGCACAGCGTGTCAAGATGATCCGCCACCTCGGCTCCTCGCTCACCGACGTCACCTACGTCTTCGACGAGCCGACCATCGGCCTCCACCCGCACGACATCCGGCGGATGAACGACCTGCTGCTGCGGCTGCGGGACAAGGGCAACACGGTGCTCGTCGTGGAGCACAAGCCGGAGACGATCGCGATTGCCGACCATGTCGTGGACCTCGGCCCGGGCGCCGGCACGGAGGGCGGCACCGTCTGCTTCGAGGGCACGGTCGAGGGGCTGCGGGCCGGCGACACCGTCACCGGTCGCCACCTGGACGACCGGGCCACCCTCAAGGAGACGGTGCGCACATCCACCGGAGCGCTGCGGATCCGCGGTGCGACGGCCAACAACCTGCAGGATGTCGACGTCGACGTACCCCTCGGAGTACTCACCGTCGTCACCGGTGTCGCCGGTTCCGGCAAGAGCTCGCTCGTGCACGGGTCGCTGCCCCGGCAGGCGGGGGCGGAGGGCGTGGTGTCGGTCGACCAGAGTCCGATCCGCGGCTCCCGGCGGAGCAACCCGGCGACGTACACCGGGCTGCTCGATCCGATCCGCAAGGCGTTCGCCAAGGCCAACGGCGTGAAGCCGGCCCTGTTCAGCGCCAACTCCGAGGGAGCCTGCCCCACCTGCAACGGCGCCGGCGTGATCTACACCGACCTGGCGATGATGGCCGGAGTCGCCACCACCTGCGAGGACTGCGAGGGGAAGCGGTTCCAGCCCTCGGTGCTGGAATACCACCTCGGCGGCCGCGACATCAGCGAGGTGCTCGCGATGTCGGTGACCGAGGCGGAGGAGTTCTTCGGCGCGGGCGAGGCGCGCACGCCGGCCGCGCACAAGATCCTCGAGCGGCTCGCCGAGGTCGGCCTCGGCTACCTCAGCCTCGGCCAGCCGCTCACCACGCTCTCCGGCGGCGAGCGGCAGCGGCTCAAGCTGGCCACCCACATGGGCGACAAGGGCGGCGTCTACGTCCTCGACGAGCCGACGACCGGCCTCCACCTCGCCGACGTCCAGCAGTTGCTCGGGCTGCTCGACCGGCTCGTCGACTCCGGCAAGTCGGTCATCGTCATCGAGCACCACCAGGCGGTCATGGCGCATGCCGACTGGATCATCGACCTCGGTCCCGGCGCCGGTCACGACGGCGGCCGCGTCGTCTTCGAGGGCACCCCCGCCGAGCTCGTCGCCGCCCGTTCGACCCTCACCGGTGAGCACCTCGCGGAGTACGTCGGCACCTGACCGGGCGACTCGTGCGGCAATTCACCGCCACGGCAGACGTGCGAGGGTCCCGGGACGCGGCCGCGTCCCGGGACCCTCGCACGTCGAGGCGGATACCCCGCCGGCAACCCATCGGACTCGGAACGCGGCGGAGCCGACGCGAGTCTGGTGGCCTGTCCCAAGGCCCTGGCGGATACACCCACAGCCGTGGTGGTGATCACTTTCATGGAGCCGGCACCCGCAGACTCCGGCCGGGGATGCGACGATGCGGGTGAATGCGCGTATGTGTGAACCCGGTTCGAACGGTTTCCGACATGTCTGGTGAGGTGAGGATGCGCTGCGGATCAGGCGCGACGGCAAGGCAGTCGGGCATCGAGGCGCGGAGCTGGTCGCGGTGAGCCGCGATCGGAACGTGTGGCTGCGGCGCTTCCACCCGGTGGCGGGTGCGGACAGCCCCGGCGACCCCGCCTGCGAACTGGTCTGCTTCCCGCACGCGGGCGGCTCCGCCGCCTACTGGCGCCGGCTCGCCCTGGAACTCGGTCCGGCGGTCGACGTCTCGGCAGTGCAGTACCCGGGGCGGCTCGACCGGCTGGGCGAGGCACCGGTCGAGGACCTCCATCGGCTGGCGGACCTGGTCGTCGAGGCGCTGGGAGCGCCGGGCGACCGCCCCCTGGCGCTGCTCGGGCACAGCATGGGCGCCTCGGTGGCGTACGAGGTGGCCGTCCGGCTGGCGCGACTGCCGGGCCGCGAGCCGCGTCTGCTCGCCGTGTCGAGCCGCCGGGCGCCGTCCGCGCCGGGAAGGCGGCACGCGGACTGGCCGCGGGACGACGCCGAACTGATCGCCCGGGTAAGGAGGTTGGGCGAAACCGAGTCCGCGCTCCTCGACGACCCCGAAATGCTCGCCGTCATCCTGCCCGCGCTGCGGGGGGACTACCGGGCCCTCGCCTCGTACGAACCCACCCCGGGCCGTCCCCTCACCTGTCCCGTGGTGGCCCTGACGGGCGACCGGGATCCCGACGTGCCGGTCGACGACGTCCGGGGCTGGCGGGAGTGCACCTCGGGCGAATTCCGTGTCCGCGTGTTCGGGGGCGGGCACTTCTTCCTCACCGACCACACGAGCGAAGTGGCCGACCTGATGCGCGGTCTGCTCCCCGCGCCCGCCGGATGACCGACGCGCGGCCTGCCCTGCTTCGGGCGGCTGACCGGAGCGGGCCGCGACGCGGTTCGAGACACGTGGGGACCATTCGCCCGGCGCACGTCACGCGTTGAGCGCCACCACCGCCTCGTCCGTGAGCGTCAGGAACGTCAGGGTCTGACGGAAGTACAGCTCGACATCGGTCGCGTCGTGTGAGGTGTAGCCGATCGCGAGGTCCTCGCCGAGCCGCAGTTCGTAGTCGCCGCCCCGCGTGGTGAGGAGGAAGGCACCGTCGAGCGCGGGCGCCCAGAGCAACCGGCCGTCGACAAGGATGCGTTCGAGGTGTGCCGCGATCGGGTAGCCGTGGTCGGAGGTCTCGCTGACCGCGGTGTAGGCATCCGCGCCCAGGAGCAGTGAGTACGGGCCCCCGACGCCGGCCAGCCGCAGCGTCGTCAGGGCGCGGCTCACCGTGTCCGGGTACTCGCGCGGCTCGTCCGGGAGTGTCAGCGCGGGGTTGGAACTGCGGCTGCGCAGGCCGTCGATGCCCGCCGCCGGGTACCCCTCGAAGACCGCCCGGTCCTCGGTGAAGGCCATCGTGCGCGCGGCATCCTTGACCGGTTGCCAGTCCGAGTCCTGGGAGCCCCGCTCCACGTCGTCGACCGCCGCGCGGGACACGCGGAACGGCACCCGCAGTTCGACGAGTGGCTGCGACTCGCGCAGCCGGGCTGTGACCCCGGGGGCGGGTGCGGCGATCCCGGAAAGGTGCCCGGTGGCCACCGCCGCGAGTCCGGGTCCGTCGGGGCCGGTGACGTCCACGACGCGCCGCCCGGCGACATTGCGCCGGAACGTACGGCGTGCCTCCTCCTCGATCTCCGCCCAGGCGCCGGGCGTGATCGGGGCGAGTTCCCGGTGCAGGTTGCTCATGCCGTTGGGCGTCGTCATGGTGATCAGGCTCCTTTGAGGCTCCCGATGCCGAGGGAGCCCTCGGCCGCGCCCGGTTCGGCGGCCGGAGGGGGCGGGTCGTCGAGGAAGTCGGCGGTGGGCACGTGGAAGAGGCATCCGGTGACCGCCGTGGAGAAGTCGAGGATGCGGTCGTGAATGCCGGGAGGGTCGCCGAGGAACATGTTCCGCAGCATTCGCTCCGTCACCGCGGGGGTGCGCGCATAGCCGATGAAGTACGTACCGAACTCCCCCCGCCCCACGTTCCCGAAGGGCATGTTCTCGCGGAAGATCTTCTGTTCGTCGCCGTTCTCGTCGGTGATGGTGTTCAGCGCGACGTGCGAGTCCGCGGGTTTGATCTCGTCGGGCAGTTCGACGTTGGCCTGCTTGGTACGGCCGATCGTGTTCTCCTGCTCCTCGGTGGGGAGCGCGTTCCAGGCGGCGAGATCGTGCACGTACTTCTGCACGATCACATAGCTCCCGCCGCTGAACTCCGGGTCCTCGTCACCGATGAACACGGCGTCGGTCGCGGTCCGGTCCTCGGGATTCTCACTGCCGTCGACGAAGCCCAGCAGGTCGCGCTCGTCGAAGAACTTGAACCCGTGCACCTCGTCGACCACGGTCGCCGCGCCGGCGAGGCGCTCACCGATCAGCCTCGCCAGCTCGAAGCAGAGGTCCATGCGGTGTGCCCGCAGATGGAAGAGCAGGTCTCCCGGGGTCGACGGCGCCCGGTGCCGGGCGCCCGACAGCGGCACGAACGGATGCAGCTCACCGGGGCGCGGCCCGTCGAACAGCCGGTCCCACGCGGTGGAGCCGATTCCGACGATGCAGCTCAGCCCGGCGTCCGGTACCCGGAACCCGACCGACCTCCGCAGCCCCGCCACGTCCTGCAGCAGATCGCGGACGGTGGCCTCGCCGCCGGGCGAAATGGTGCTCACGAGGAACATGGCGGCCCTGGCCGGGCGGGCGATCACCGCTTGTGACTCGACCACGTGACTGCCTCCTGCCTCTCACCGGTGCGGGTGCGGCCTGAAGGCCGGAGGAAAGGGCTGTACGAAGGATCCTAGACCGTGGTCCGTGACCCTGCCGCCCGTGCACGTCAGGGGCCGGGGCGGGGCCCTCGGGGCGGCCGCCGGGCTCCCGCGGCCGTTCAAGGGCCAGCGCGGCCGGCCGGACCGGTCGCGCGCAAACCCGCCTCAGAGGTCACACGGCGGCCGCCGCGCTGGTCCGGGCCGCTGGTAGGTTCTCCCCGTGGCCGACGGTGACTGGGCCCGCCCCGGACGGGCCGTGGCCGTGCGGCTCGACGAGCCGCCGCGGGTGATGAGCCTCGGCGTCGGTGTGCACGGTACGACGAGCCGGGCCGACGTGTTCCGCCTTCCGGACCTGTGGCAGCTGCATCTCTACCGCTACACCGCCGATCTCCACGTCGACGGTGAGCCCACGCGCGCGGTCGTCGGCGCTGTGCGTGGCGATCGCACTGGCCCCATGCTCCAGCGCTGGGCCTGGCTGTTCCCGATGCCGGGCACGCGGGCCGGATGCGAGGGGGTGGCAGGTACGAGGCCCTGCGGTCGAGGGCCGCGCTGGCGGACCTGGCCGGCCGCGACGGGGCCGCTCTGGCCTACGCCCAACAGGCCCAGGGGCGCAAGGCCGTTGCCGATTGCCTGGCGGCCACGACCACCCTGTGGCTGCCCCTGTTCAGAGCCGGGGCGGCGGTGCTGGTGGGTGCCGCCGCATGGTCCCGTGACCGGGCCCGGGCGAGGAACGGCGCCCCGCCGGCGTCCTCCGCGATGGGACCCGCGGGCGCGGGCGCGCGTCAGGACGGCGTGCGGTAGCCGCCGCCCTTCGCCCCCGGGCCCACCAGGACGGTCAGTAGCGGTACCCCGGCCACTGCGGATCCGTCCAGCGGTCCTCGTCGGTCAGCCCGAGCAGCCGTATCCCGTTCAGGAGTCCGGCGGGCGCGCCGCTCGCGCGCAGACGTGGCGCGGCGTGGTCGGTCAGCCAGGCGGACAGTTCCTCGCGCATCTCCGTCCCGTACTCCCAGGCCTGCCACGGGAGGTCGTCGCCGAGCAGGTCGTACTCCCACTCCGCCACCGCCTCGGCGAGACGCCGGTCGCTCAACGGGCCCCTCTCACCGGCCCAGTCGGCGAGCCAGGGAGTGACCGTGTGCGACGCCTCGGCGCACAGGACGAACACCTCGTGGGCGGGCACGGCCGTCTCGGGATCGGTCAGGGACGAGACCCACCACGCGTGCAGGAACTCCCATACGGGCCCGGAATGATCGGCGGGCCATTTCCGCCAGCCGCTGTTGCGGAAGGCGCGCGCCCAGTCCGCCGGACCGAACACGGCGTCCGCCTCGCCACTGACCAGGGTCCTGGCGAACTGCGGCAGTATGCGCCGGAGCACGGCCGCCTGATGGCTCCAGTCGGCGGCCTGCCAGGTTCTCCGCAGCAGGTCCGGGTCCAGCTCCGCGTCGGGCGTCTTCAGCAGCCGGAGCTCGTCGGGGCTTCCCCAGTGGCACTCGCAGTTGTGCTCGTCGGGATGCGCCGTCATGCCGCGGAAGGTACGTGCCAGTTCGTCGAGCGCGGCGGCGAGATGACGGCGGGAAGGATGGTCGGCGAGCTGCATGCGCCCTGCCTTCGGGGGACTCCGGAACGGCTCCCACCGCCCGAAGGGACCGACCCTACCGCACGTCCGCCGGCGCGCGCGGACCGGACGGCCGGGAACCGGCGGGCCACCGGACGACGCCCGCGCGGCAGTCGTGCCCGTGGGGCAGACGCCCGCGCGGGCGTCGTCCGGGGCGCCGCGTACGGGTGTCACGCCTTCCGCAGGGCCCGCGCCTCCGCGTCCGACTCCACGGCCGGTGCCGACCCGGGCAGGGGACGCCCGGCCGACTCCGCCATGAACCACACCGCGGCGCCGCCGACGACCGCGGCGCCCATCATGTAGTACGCGGGCATCATCACGTTGCCCGTCGCGCCGATGAGAGCCGTGACCACCAGCGGCGTCGTACCGCCGAAGAGCGATACCGACACGTTGAAGCCGATGGACAGGGAGCCGTAGCGGACGCGGGTGGGGAACAGGGCGGGGAGCGCCGACGGCATCGCCGCGGTGAAGCAGACCAGGAGCAGGCCCAGCGCGCCCATGCCCAGCGCGATGGCGAGCAGACCGCCCTGGCGGATCAGCAGCAGCGCGGGGACGGAGAGGAGGAGGAAGCCCGCGCAGCCGGCGGCGATCACGGGACGACGGCCGACGCGGTCCGACAGCGCACCCGCGAACGGCTGCACGACCATCATCAGCGCCATGACGCCGAGCACCACCAGCAGGCCGTGGGTCTCGTCGTACTTCAGCTCGCTGGTCAGATAGCTCGGCATGTAGGACAGCAGCATGTAGTCAGTGACGTTGAAGACGAGGACGAGCCCCATGCACAGCAGCAGCGCCCTCCACTGCCCGGTCACCATGTCCCGCAGCGGCACCTTGGGCCGCTCGCGCTCCTGACGGGCCGCCTTCTCGAGCTCGGCGGCGAACGCCGGGGTCTCCTCCAGCTTCGTCCGCAGGTACAGGCCGATGACGCCCATCGGGCCGGCGATCAGGAAGGGGAGACGCCAGCCCCAGGAGAGCAGGTCGTCGGACGAGAGCAGCGCGGTCGTCAGGGTGACGAGACCGGCACCGGCGATGTATCCGGCGAGGGTTCCGAACTCCAGCCAGCTGCCGAAGAAGCCGCGCTTCCTGTCGGGCGCGTACTCGGCGATGAACGTCGTCGCGCCCGCGTACTCGCCGCCCGTCGAGAAGCCCTGCACCAGCCGCGCCACGAGCAGCAGCACCGGTGCGGCCACGCCGATCGTCGCGTACGAGGGGATCAGGCCGATGGCGAAGGTGCCCGCCGCCATCATGATCATGGTGAGGGCGAGGACCTTCTGCCGGCCCACGCGGTCGCCCAGCGGGCCGAAGACCAGGCCGCCGAGCGGGCGGACGAGGAAGGCCGCGGCGAAGGCGCCGAACGTGGACAGCAGCTGGGCGGTGGGGTTGCCGGACGGGAAGAAGACCTTGCCGAGCGTCACGGCGAGGTAGCTGTAGACGCCGAAGTCGAACCACTCCATGGCGTTGCCGAGGGCGGCTGCCTTCACGGCGCGCTTGACGAGCGCCGGGTCGGTGACGGTGGCGCCCGGGGCCGCGCTCGGGGCCTGGTACGGGGCCTTCCCCTGGACGGGTGCCAGTGTGGTGGCGCTCGGCAACGTTCCGCTCGCCTGCCTTTCGGTCGACTGCAAGGACAAAAGCCGCCCGGATCGGAAAATCGGACGGCCGAAAATCGACCATAGGCGCTCTTGTCCCTGCTGCGGAACGTGAGCACCCGATCGCCTTGCGTGCCGAAACGGCGCCTGTCGAGGCACGACGCGGGGCCTCTCGGCCGTCATCGCGGCCCCCGATTGTGATGCATGTCGCGGGGCGCGCGCTCAACCCCGGGTCGGGGCGTCCCCGGGGCGCGGCAGGCGACGGCCGGCGGCGGCAGGCGCCCGGGGGTGCCGCCCGCCCGCAGCGGTCGCGCCACGCCGCTGCCGGTCGTGGAGCCGTACGGGCGCTGGCGTTCCCGGCGGTCCTGCGCGCCGGTGCGGGGTGGCACGGGTCACTCCCAGGCCGCGGAGTCCGGATCGACGCCATGGGCCTCGGCGTTCGCCAGGATCACGTCCCGCAGCCAGCGGGCCGGGCCCGGCACGACCGCGTCGTAGTGACGGGCGTGGGAGCATGCGCGCATGGAACCCTCCAAGGTCATTCATGAGTTGTGGGACCGCATGCAGGCGCGGGACTGGGCCGGTGTCGGGGAACTGCTCTCCGACGACGTGGTCGTCGAATGGCCCGTCAGCGGCGAGTGGATCGTGGGCCGGGACAACTACGTGGGTGTCAACGCGGAGTATCCGGAGGGCTGGTCGATCCGGGTGCTGCGGATCGTGGCATCGGGCGAGGAGGTCGTGTCCGAGGTCGAGGTGCCGCACGAGTCGCTGGGCGTGCACCGGGTGGCCTCGTTCTGGACCGTGCGATCCGGACGGGTCGTCACGGGTCGGGAGTACTGGAGCGAGCTGGGTTCGGATCCGTCGCCGGAGTGGCGCGCCGGGCTGGTGGAGCGGCTGTAGCAGCGGACCGGACCCCCGCGCCCGGGCGGCACCGCCGCGCGGCTCAGAGGCGGACGACGACCACGGCCGTGTCGTCGGTGGCGGCGCTGAGGGTGAGCAGGGACTCCGCCAGGTCCTCGGCCTCGTCCTTGCAGTGGCGGGCGAGGTGGTCGGCGAGGCGCCGCAGTCCCTCGTCGATGTCCTCGCCGCGGCGCTCGATCAGTCCGTCGGTGTAGAGGACCAGTGAGGCGCCGTCGGCGTAGGGTGTCGTGGCCTGCGGGCGGGGGGTGAAGTCCAAACCGGCCCCCAGCGGGGGGTCGGTGGCCTGGTCCAGGAACCGCACGGTGCCGTCCCGATGGGCCAGGGCCGGCGGCGGGTGTCCGGCGCTGCTGTAGGTGATGATCCGGTCGCGCCAGGCGATGAGGGTCTGCACGGCCGTGGTCGACAGGGCGCCGTCCACGGATCGTGCGTACATGTCGAGCCCGTCGAGAGCGGACGCCGGGCCGTCCACGACGCGGACGGCAGCGCTGAGGGCGCTGCGGAGCTGGCCCATGACCCCGGCCGCGGCCAGACCGTGTCCCACGACGTCGCCGACGGCGACGGCGTAGTCCCCGTCGGAGAGCTGGGTCACCTCGTACCAGTCGCCGCAGACGTTGAGGGCGTTGACCGCCGGGCGGTAGCGCACCGCGGCCCGGTGGTGGGCGAGCGACTGGGGCGCGGGCAGCATCGCGTCCTGGAGCGCGAGGGCGACCTGCCGCTCGCGGGCGTTGGCCTGGCGCAGCCGTTCGTTGACCTGTTGGAGCTCGCGGGAGCGCGCGTAGAGTTCGAGCACCATCTGCCGTCGCCGCTCGTCCGATTGGGGGCTGCCGGCACGTACGAGGTCGGTGATCTCCTCGAGCCGGTGCACCACCAGTGCGACGTGCCCGTCCGAGTCCAGTACGGGGGCGTTGATCTGGCTCCAGTACCGCTCGGCGAAGACCCCGGGGCGATCCGACTCCTCCACGTCGTGCCGGACCGGGCCGGCGACGTCCTGGGCGCGAGTCTCCAGCACCCGTCGCAGTGAAGCCCGTGTGTCGTCCACGCCGCCGGCATCCCGGGGGAACGCGTCGAAGAAGTACCGGTCGACGAGCTGGTCCCGTCTGCGGCCGACCAGCTTCTGATAGGACGCGTTCGCGTCCAGAATGACGAACGCGGGAGTGAGGACCAGCATCGCGCTGGGTGATGCCTCGAAGATGCCTCGGTAGTCGATCGCGGGGTCGTTCACGGCGCTTCCCACCACGCCGGGCGCATTCCGCGCCCTGGTGACCGGTCGTGTCTCGCGGCAGATCTCTCCCAGTATGCGCCGGGGCCGACGGCCCCGCTCTTCCGCTCGTGCGCGCCCGCCGCGGAGCCCGGGGCGGCGCGTCCCCGGCGCGGCCGCCGAGACGTCCCCGGATCGGTTGTCACGAATCCTTTGACCGTTTTGTCTCTTTTGTGTAAGCGGGAATCGCAGTGCCGGTGAGCGGCCTCGCGCCGACGGGCGGGAGGCGGGCCGGCCCAGCGGCACTGCGATTCCCGCAACGTACCTCCGACGAAAGGTGCCGTCGTGTCCAACGAGCTGACCGTCGACTTCACCGGCCGCGTCGTGATCGTGACCGGTGCGAGTTCGGGCATCGGCCGCGCGGTGGCCCTGTCCTTCGCCGACGCGGGCGCCGCCGTCCTGGGAACGGGACGCAACGCGCAGGCACTGGGCGAGCTGTCCGCCGCCCACGCCTCGATCGAGACCATCCGCTGTGACGTCACCGACGAGGACGCTCCCGAGGCGATCGTCCGGACGGCCGTCGACCGTTGGGGGCGCCTGGACGTGTTGGTCAACAACGCCGGGATCCTCACGATGATGCCGCTGCGCGAGGTGACGTCCGATCGCGTCAAGCAGGTCTTCGCCACCAACGTGGTCGCACCGAGCCTGCTGGCCGGGGCGGCACTGCCGTATTTGCAGGAGTCCGGCGGATCGATCGTCAACATCTCAAGCACCTTCGGACACCGCCCCGTAGCCGTCGCCAGTCACTACGGCGCCTCGAAAGCGGCGATCGAGCACCTGACCAGGAGTTGGGCACTCGAACTGGCGGGGGACGGCGTCCGGGTGAACGCGGTCGCTCCCGGGCCGATCGAGAGCGACGCCCTGTCCGCCGCCGGCCTTCCCCCCGCCGAGGTCGAGCAGATCAAGAAGGCGGAAGCCGCCCGTATTCCCCTCGGCCGCCGCGGCAGGCCGGAGGAGATCGCCGTATGGGTCCTCCGGCTCGCCGACCCGTCGATGGAATGGCTCACCGGTCAGGTACTGACCGTCGACGGCGGCCTGGAAATCACCTGACCCGTCCGGACGTACGGGGCCGCGCCCGAAGTCCCCCGCACCGTGCGGGGAGTTCTGGCACGGTGCCGGAAGCCCGGCGCAACGCACGGGCTTCCGGCACCGTCCTGCCCCTCCGGCGTCTCCGCCCGAGGTCCCCGGCCCCCGTCAGTGAGCTCGTCGAGGATGACCACTCCTCGGGCGAGTAGCACCTCGGCGGCGCCCAGGCCGCGTTCGACTCCTCACTGAGCGGCCCTTCCCGCCGTCGAACTCGTCCCGCAGTCCGGACCCGTGCCGCCCGCCGGCAGCGACACCGACCGTCCTGATGTCGCGCCTCCTGGAACGGCTCCCGGACGACGACGCCGTACAGGTGCCCGCCGAGACCGCGGCCGCGCTCTCCGGCGGCGGAACGCTCCTGATCGTGGAACAGGTCACCGCTGCGGACCCGGACGACGTCGACGCCACGCTCCGCCATCCGCGCCTCGAGTGAGCCTTCGGCTCGGGCGTGCGGGACGCGGACCACGTGGCGCGGCTCGCGGCACGGGCCGGTCTGACCGTGCGCTTCTGCCAGGACATCGGCCGGGACCACTGCATTCGTGGTCCCTCACCACGACCGGACAGGAATGAACCGGCCCCCACGCCGCGGGAGTTCACCGCAGTGGGCACTCGCGCGCGGGGGAGCTGCGGCAGGCCGGGCCCCGGCCGCCCACCGACGTCACCGCCTCGACCGCGCGGCCGGCCCCGATACGACCGGACGCCGGGACCCCGTGGGGGTCCCGGCGTCCGGTCTGCGCGGGAGCCGGTCCTACCGGCGCGTGCGGACGAGCAGTTGGAGGAAGTACGGCGTGCCGATCACCGCGGTCATCAGTCCGGCGCCGAGCTGTGCGGGCGCGATCACGGTACGGCCGAGCAGGTCGGCGACACACACCAGCGACGCCCCGAGGAGCATCGCCACGGGAACCACCCGGACGTGCTGCCGGCCCACCAGTGCCCGCGCCGCGTGCGGGGCCACGAGTCCCACGAAGCCGATCGTGCCGGCGGCGGCCACGGCGGTGGCCGTGAGCAGGACGCTCAGGACGAGGAAGCCCAGACGCCCGCGCGCCAGATCGAGCCCCAGGAGCCGCGGCGTGTCCTCGTCCAGCGACACCAGGTCGAGTTCGGTGCGCCGCGAGAACGCGAACACCGCAGCCACCGCCAGTACGGCCGCCGGCGGAACCACGTCGACCAGGTTCCGCCCGTACGTGGAACCCGACAGCCAGGTCAGCGCCTTCGTCGCGTTGAACGGGTCGGTGAGCACGATGAGCAGGCTGATCAGCGCGGCGCTCCCGGTGGCGACGCCGAACCCGACGAGGACGAGCCGGTTCTGCTGGAAGCCGCCCCGTGCGGCGAGCCCGAAGACGACGACGGAACTGGCCGCCGCCCCCGCGAACGCCGCCCCGGCCACACTCCACGACCCGGCCGTCGTCACCGTCGTCACGAGCAGCACGGCACCCAGCGCGGCGCCGCCGGACACGCCCAGGATGGCGGGTTCCGCGAGGGGGTTGCGGGTCACGGCCTGTGCGAACGTCCCGGCCAGGGCGAGCGCCGCGCCCGCACACAGCGCGGCGAGGACCCGGGGCACGCGGGTGTCCAGGACGAACCCGACCGTACGACCGGCCCTGCCCTGGGCCCAGTTCAGCACGTCGCCGAGCAGCAGCTTGCTGTCGCCCAGCAGTACCGCGGCGATCGTCACACCGACGAGCACCGCCACCAGCACGGCCGTCGTGGACAGGAACACGCTCCGGCTCCGGATGCGCAGCCGGTCGGCTGACGCGGCCCCCGCGCTGTCCCTGACCCGGGCGGCCATCACGATCAGGAACAGGGCGCCGACGAGGCTCGTGGCCACGCCCGTGGGCACGGCGACCGCCACGTCGGCGGGGACGACGGCGCGCAGCAGCACGTCCGAGCCCAGCACCAGTACGGCGCCCGCCAGACCGGCGACGGGAATGCCCGCACGCGCCCGGGAGTACGCGCGGAACCTGCGTGCGAGGGGGCGGACGAGGGCGGGGGCGCACAGCCCCACGAAGCCGATCGGCCCGGCGAGCGTGACGGCCGCCGCCGAGAGCAGCGACGCGAGCACGACCACCGTGACACGGGTGGCGCGGACGGGGACACCGAGACCGCGCGCGGCGTCCTCGCCGAGCGCCAGTGCGTCGAGCCGGCGGGCGACGAGCAGCAGTCCGACGAGGCCGACGGCGCCGAGCGGCGCCATCTGCAGCACACCGTCGAAGCCGTTCTGGGAGATGCTGCCCTGGTTCCAGCGGTAGAGCCCCTCGGTCTGCTGCGGGAACAGCAGCAGCAGTGCCTCGGTGATGGCGGTCAGCCCGAGCATGAGGGCACTGCCGGCGAGGACGAGCCGTACGGTGCCGGTGCCCAGACCCGACAGTCCGAGCACGACGGCTGCCGCCACGAGACCGCCTGCGAAGGCCACACCGGAGGAGGCGAAGAGCGGCAGCGAGACGCCGGTGACGGCGGCCAGGCCGAGCGCCAGGTAGGAACCGGCGTTCACGGCGAGGGTGTCGGGCGAGGCGAGCACATTGCGGCTGACCGCCTGCAATGCGGCCCCCGCCATGCCGAGCACGGCCCCGACGAGCAGCCCCGCGGTCATCCTGGGCAGCCGGGAGGCGATGACGACGGACGCGTCTTCCGGCTCGGCGCGCCCGGTGAGCGCCTTCCAGACCTCGGGTGCGCCGACCGCGGCCGTGCCCTGGGTGATGTCGACGACCGCGAGGACCGCGACGAGGAGGAGCAGTGCGGCCGTCACCGCGGCCGCGCCCGTCCGGGACGGGGCCGCCGACGGACGGGTGGCGGGTGGGGAGGCGGTGACGGCCATGGGTGCTACTTCGTCAGCGCCTGGACCGCGGCGTCGACGTACTTGCCCATCGACTCGGGGCCGCCGAACATCCAGATGCCGTCGGGGAGTCGGTGGACGTTGCCCTTCTTCACGAACGGCAGCGACGTCCACACCTTGTCCTTGGCGAGGACTCCGGTGAAGGGCGTGCTGGCCTTGTCGCCGTCGCTTCCGATGTAGGCGAACTGCACGTCGCCGAGCTTGGTGAGGCCCTCGACGTCGGTAGCGGCGAGCCCGTAGGCCGGGTCGCCCTTGACCGTCCAGGCGTTCTTCAGGCCGAGCTTCTCGTTGACGCCGCCGACGAGCGAGCCGCTGGTGTACGGGCGGATCGAGACCTGGTTGGAGACGACGTAGCCGTCGGCGAAGGCGTACTTCGTGCCGGCGAGACCGGCGTCGGCGAGGGCCTTCCTGCCCTCGGCGAGCTTCGCGTCGAAGTCCTTCTTGAGCTCCTCGGCCCGCTCGGTGGTGCCGGTGGCCTTCGCGATGAGGTCGAGGTTCTCGGTCATCTGCCCGATCGGGTCGGACGCGTCGGCGGCGCGGACCTCCAGGACCGGGGCGACCTTGCGCAGCTGCTTCACGGCGGCCGGCGGCAGGTCGTTCGTCGCGACGATCAGGTCGGGCGCCAGGGACGCGATCGTGTCCATGCTCGGCTCGCCGCGGGTGCCGATGTCCTTCGGCTCGTTCTTCAGCGGGACCGCGGTGTCCCAGGTCTTGTAGCCCTTGACGTCGGCCACGCCGACGGGGTCGACGCCCAGCGACACCAGGCTCTCGACGACGTTCCACTCGGTGCCGACGACCTTCTTGGCGGGCCCGTCGAGCTCCACCTTCGCGCCGGTCGAGTCGGTGAGGGCGATCGGCTCGGCGGTCTCCTTCGCGTCGTCGGCGGCGGGCTCGGTGGTCCCGCAGGCGGTCAGGGTGAGGGCCGCCGCGGTCGCGACCGCGGCGGTGAGGAGGAGGCGTCTCATGAGGTGGTACTGAGCCTTTCGGTTCGCGAGTGGTGTCGGCCGATCGCGCGGGTGCGCACTCGGCCCGTCAGGGGATCGGTGTCGACCTCGATGCGGATGCCGTACGTGTCGGTCAGCCGCTGCGCCGTGAGGACGTCCTCGGGCAGACCGTCGGCGACGATCCGGCCCTCGTCGAGGAGGACGATCCGGTCGGCGACGGCCGCGGCCTGGTCGAGGTCGTGCAGGACGGCGCCGACGGCGATGCCGTGGTCGTCCGCGAGGTCGCGGACGAGGTCGAGGAGTTCGATCTGGTAGCGCAGGTCCAGGTAGGTGGTCGGTTCGTCGAGGAGCACCACCCCGGTCTCCTGGGCGAGGCAGCAGGCGAGCCATACGCGCTGCAGCTGGCCTCCCGAGAGGTGTTCGGCCCCCCGGTCGGCGAGATCCGCGACGCCGGTCATGGCGAGCGCACGGTCCACCGCGGCCCGCCCGCCCGGGTCCGCCTTGCCCCAGCGGCTCCGGTACGGGTATCGCCCGAACTCGACGACGTCCCGCACGGTGAGTCCGCTGGGGGTGGGGCGCCCCTGCGTCAGCAGGGCGACATGGCGCGAGAACTGGCGAGGCGTCATGGCCAGGCCGTCCGTGCCGGCGTCGATGACGAGGGCCGCGGTCCTGGGGCGCTGCAGCCGCGCCAGGGTGCGCAGCAGCGTGGACTTCCCGCTGCCGTTCGGTCCCACCAGGACGGTCACTTCGCCTGGCCGAAGCGTCAGGGACGCGTCGTGCACGACGTCGACACGTTCGTAGGCCACGGTGACGCCCGTGGCCGACAGCTCATGACCACGGGGCCCTGGGGTCGCGGGGTTCTCTTCACCGGCTTTCACGGAGCAAAGGTTAGCCTAACCTTACGTCCGCTCGGGAAGGGTGGGGTGGGGTAGGCAAGGCCAGAACCGGCCAAACTTGACCAAAGGTGCCGATGGGTATCCGGTGAGCCGCCGGCCGGGACGACCGGCGAACGGATGTCGCCTTCCTCGTCCCGCAGCTGACGGCGGACGCGCCACCGCCCGCAGGCGCGGTCGTGGTGCTGCCCCGCTGTCTTCGTCTTCTTACTACGCGATGCCGGCCCTGGGCCTGACCTGAGCCGGGTCCTTAAGCACCGCGGGCCCCGTCCGATCCGGCCCGGCCCGTCGAGGATCCGCCCGGTCCGGCGGTCGCCGGCGGCGCCCGCCCGTCCGTCAGCCGACGACGAAGGGCAGCCGCGCGGCCGTCGAGCCCAACTCGGCCCTCTCCGCGCCGGTCGGGGCACGCCGGCCGGTGCCGATCAGCAGCACGTCCCGGTCGGAGAACGAGGCGGGGAACGCCGCCCCGGCGATCTCCTCCAGCATCTCGCGCGACCGGGCCAGCCCCTCCGCCGGCGGTCCGGCGACGCCCGGGAGGTGTGCGACCAGGTCGAGGTGGTGCAGCGTCCACTCCAGGACGTACGCGGAGAGGAAGTCGCCCGCGGTGATCACCTCGTCCCTGGTGCTCACCCGCATTGCCGGGTCGGCGAGTTGCGCCGCACGGCCGGCGGCGGCGCCGACGCCGTCGAAGTGGAACTTCAGCAGCCGGGGCTCCTCGTACGCGGCGGCCAGCCGGACGATCAGCGCGTCGAGCGGATCGTCACCCGTCGGCGGCGCCCCGGCGACTTCCCAGTAGGTCACCGCATCGCGGGTCGGCTGCGACGCGGCGGGGGTGACGAGGGTGATCAGCACGTCCTGGGCACCGATGACCAGATGGCACACCAGGTCCCGCACAAGCCAGCCGGCGCAGCCCGACGACTGTGCGAACGCATCGTCCGGGAGTTCGGCGACCACTCTGCGCAGCGACGTCCACGAGCCTGAGAAGAGTTCCACACCGCCACGCTACGGGACAGCCCGTGGCCGGCGGCCGGAGCGCCGACGACGCGCACTCACGGCCTGCAGATCACCTACACCACCGTGTTCACACTGCTTCCCGCGCCACTCCCGATCTGTGACCGGTAGCTGGGAGGCGTGCCGACGGGGCGCACGGTCCCCTGGAAGTCGACAGGCGCCCGAAGTCGAGTTGACGTTGTACGCGCCGCCGCCGGTGGCGTAGGTACTCGCAGGGCAGGTGGCCGTGTTGAGCACGGTGGAGCTCTGCGGGCCGGCGAGCGTGCGGGTCACCGTCACACTCTGCGTCCCCGAACTGCCGGCCCCCTGCGGCCCCTGCGTCCCGGTCGTGCCCTGGGGCCCGGTGGAACCCGCCACGCCCGCCGAGCCCTGGGTGCCCTGCGGACCGGTCTGGCCCTGGAAACCCTGGGCACCCTGCGTTCCCGTCGCACCCTGCGTTCCCGTCGCGCCCTGCGGGCCGATCGAGCCCTGGGCACCGCTGGAACCCCTGGGGGCCCGCCGAACCCACCGTGCCCTGCGCGCCCGCACGGACGGCGTCCAGGGTTTCCAGGGAGCGACCGGACCGCAGTGCCCCACGACCACGGGTGGGCAAGGTGCTGGCGGCAAGAGCCGGGGATCGCGCATGGGATCTGCGACTTCCGTCGTGCGACCACGTCACGCCCTGGTGCCGTCGGTCCGGGCACGCCGGAAATCGGTCCGGTGACGAACGACCGCAAGGGGAAAGGGGCAGTTGAGGGCTGTCCCTCACCCGCACCGGGGAGGGACGGGTGTCGCCTGGTGGTAGTAGAGCCGGAACGTCCCCGCCGCCCCCTGCCTGCGCCACAGCGAACTGCGCTGTGCCCGGTTCCCGTCGAACGTCGTCTCATAGGTGAGATGCACGAGGCCGGGTGCGAGCAGCACGCCCGTGAAATCCGACGGCTCGTACTGCGGGCCGTCCTCCGCCGCGCCGTCCATCTCGGGCAGCTCGGCGAGCATCTCGTCGTACGTCCACCGCCGCCCGGAAGCGCCCACCTCGACGAACTCCGGGTCCAGCAACTCCCGTGTCAGCGACCGCGACACACGGGTACGGGGCTCCATCAGACGCAACTCTCCCGCGATCGCCTCACGCACCGCGGCCGACTCCGTGCTCATTCGGCCATCTTCCTCCCGGCGCGTCCGAGCCCGTCGCGTAACCCGCCGAATCGAGCGGGATCCGACCGCCGTGCGCCCGCCCTCGACGCCACAGCCCTCGCCAGGCCCCCGAGGGAGCCCGGCGATGGGGCACGACCGGCCTCTCCCGGCCGGACTACCGCCTCGGTCCCGCGAGGCGTAGACCGCGGTGCCGACGACGGCGAGGACCACCGCCGTCCAGGTACCCGCCGCCGTGCCGGGCGGCAGCAGCATCCAGGTCGCCACCTGCGTCGGCACACGCGTCGGGTCGGGTCGCGTCGGGTCGGGGCGAGGAACGACAACGACAGCCGGCCGATCGGCATCGTCCACGCGCACTGCGCCCCGCACAACACCGCCCCGAGGGCGGGGAGCCCCATCAGCCCCATCAGCCCCGCGACGTCGCGGACGACGAACGCGGTGGCGGCGAGGCATTCGCCCACCGACTGCACCGCCCGTCGACGAGGCACCGCGCCGCGATCGTCCACAACCGGCCGACGGCCCTCCCTCCGGCCGGCGCGGGAGAACGACTCGCCGAGAGACCGGTTCGGGCCCCGTCGCACCTCGTCACGGCATGCTTCCTCCTGCAACTTCCTCTTCCGAGAGAGCGACAACGTGGCCATGCAAAAGTCGTCCGAGGCGCTCGGCACGGACAACTACGAAGACGAACTTCCCGTCCGGCGCCGGCGGCCCGGCAACGTGGTCGTGAAGTGGCTGACCACCACCGACCACAAGACGATCGGCACGCTCTATCTGTCGACGTCGTTCTTCTTCTTCTGCATCGGCGGGATCATGGCGCTGTTCATGCGCGCCGAACTGGCCCGGCCGGGTACGCAGATCATGTCGAACGAGCAGTTCAACCAGGCGTTCACGATGCACGGCACCGTGATGCTGCTGATGTTCGCGACGCCGCTGTTCGCCGGATTCGCCAACTGGATCATGCCGCTGCAGATCGGCGCGCCCGACGTGGCGTTCCCGCGGCTGAACATGTTCGCGTACTGGCTGTACCTCTTCGGCTCGCTCATCGCGGTGGGCGGCTTCCTCACCCCCAACGG
>NZ_FNHI01000041.1 GCF_900103455.1 Streptomyces wuyuanensis
CCACCGGCACCCTGCGCGTCTACCCCGGCAGGGGCAACGGCGGCTTCAACGCGCCGATCACGATCGGCACCGGCTGGGGCGCGTTCACCATGGTCCGCGGCCACGGAGACTTCACCAACGACGGCAAGGCCGACGTCTTCGCCCGCAAGAGCGACGGCAAGACCTACCTCTACAAGGGCACCGGCGTCGCCTCCAAGCCGTTCGCTGCCCCCGTCCTGGTCGGCGCCTTCGGCAGCATGAACGCGATCGTCACCACCGGTGACGTGAACAGCGACGGCCACGCCGACGTCTTCACCCGCGACACCGCGGGCAAGCTCTGGCTCTACCCGGGCAAGGGCAACGGCGGCTTCAACGCCCGCGTCGCGATGGGCACCGGCTGGCAGGCCTACAACCTGTTCGGCTGATCCCGCCAAGGGCGCAAACCTGAACAGATCCGGCGGAAGCCGCCGGGCGTGATGGGACCTTCACCACACGCCCCGGCGGCGGACCGCGCCGGCGAGGGCCTTCGGCCCCGGTCGGCGGCCGGAGCGAAACGCAGGTCACCAAGGGCCTGTGCGCACCGATTCCCATTCGGTGCGCACAGGCCCTTCGTCATGCGTTTCTCATGGACCTCTTAGGAGCCTGTGCAACCCTTCTTGCCCCTCGCCGGTCTCACAGGTGGAGTAACAAAGCTTGACAGGGTGGACCAAACCGTGCCTGAAGACCGTGGCCGGGGGGTATCGGGACCTATGAGGACTTGAGGAGCTATGGCGGACCAGAGCAAGGGCCGAATACGTGGCACGGGCAATCGCCGTAAGCCGCCCACCGCCCGGCGCCGGGCCGCGACGCTCGCCGCGTGGTCCGCGGCCGGGCTCGTGCTCGTCGGGGGATCGGGACTCGGCTGGGTCTACGTCAAGCTCAACGGCAACATCCAGGGCGTCGACATCAGCAGCCGGCTCGGCAGCGACCGCCCGGACGACGTCGACAACGGCTCCATGGACATCCTCGTCCTCGGCTCGGACTCCCGCGCCGGCGCGAACGGCGAGTACGGCAGGGACGAGGGCGGCGCCCGCTCCGACACCGCGATGATCGTGCACATATACGAGGGCCGTCAGAAGGCCGCCGTCGTCTCCGTGCCCCGCGACACCCTCATCGACCGGCCCCGCTGCACCGACAGCCGGGGCGACAGCGTCCCCGGCGAGCGCCGCGCCATGTTCAACACGGCGTACGAGGTCGGCGGCCCGGCCTGTGCGGTGAAGACCGTCGAGAAGATCTCCGGCATCCGCATGGACCACTACATCGAGGTCGACTTCACCGGCTTCAAGAAGCTCGTGGACGAACTCGGCGGCGTGGACGTCACCACGACCGAGGCGATCAAAGACTCCAAGAGCCACCTCGACCTCGAGCCGGGCACGCACACGCTCGGCGGCGAGGAGGCCCTCGGGCTGGTGCGCACCCGCAAGGCCGTGGGCAACGGCAGCGACCTCGGCCGGATCCAGCTCCAGCAGGCCTTCATCAAGGCGCTGATACAGCAGGTCAAGGACGTCGGGGTGTTCAGCAACCCGAAGAAGCTGTACGACCTCGCCGACACCGCCACCAAGGCGATCACACCCGACTCCGAGCTCGACTCGGTCCAGGAGCTCATCGGCTTCGCCAACGGGCTCAAGGGGCTCGGCGCCGAGGACGTCCAGATGATCACGATGCCGGTCGACTACGACAAGCGGGACCCGAACCGCGTCGCGCCCCTGGAGAAGCAGGGCCAGCAGGTCTGGGCGGCGCTGCGCAACGACCTGCCCATCCCCGCCTCCGCCACCAAGGGCACCGCGGACGGACAGGCCAAGGGCATCGTCGAGTAGCGGGAACCGGACGCCTGCCCCTGCCGGAGCCCGAGCACGGCCGTGACCGGGCCGGTCCGGACGATCCCGCACCGGGAGGAACGGGCCCCTCCCCGGTCCCGCACCAGGGGGAGCCGGCCCCTCCCCGGTCCCGCACCATGGGCGGGGGCCGCGGCTCCGCCGAGGGCGCGGCGAGCCTCCGGCCGCCGGGAATACCCGGCCCTGACCCCCGGTTTTGGGAGATACGGCCGGTCCTGGCAGACTGGTACGTCGGCCCCGGTTCACGTGCGCGCATCCCGCGCGTGCGACCCGGCGCCCTCCCGAAACTAGGAGAAACCTTGAAGCGCGACATCCACCCCGAGTACGTCGAGACCCAGGTGAGCTGCACCTGCGGCGCGTCGTTCACGACTCGCAGCACGATCCAGGGCGGGAACATCCGCGCCGAGGTCTGCTCCGAGTGCCACCCGTTCTACACGGGCAAGCAGAAGATCCTCGACACCGGTGGCCGTGTGGCCCGCTTCGAGGCCCGCTTCGGCAAGGCTGCCGGCTCCGCCAAGAAGTAGCGAGCCAATGCGCCGGTCTTCGGCTGCCCCTGTGCGGGCGGCCGGGACCGGCGCTTTGCCGTCTCTCCCGCAGCCACCCAGCCGTACGAAAACCAGGAGCCTCCGATGTTCGAAGCGGTCGAGGAACTGGTCGGCGAGCACGCCGACCTCGAGAAGCAGCTCGCCGACCCTTCGGTCCACGCCGACCAGGCGAACGCGCGCAAGCTCAACAAGCGGTACGCCGAGCTGACCCCGATCGTCGGCACCTACCGCTCCTGGAAGCAGACCGGGGACGACATCGGGACGGCCCGCGAACTCGCCGCCGACGACCCGGACTTCGCCGCCGAGGTCAAGGAGCTGGAGAAGCACCGCGAGGAGCTCACCGAGAAGCTGCGGCTGCTGCTGGTGCCCCGCGACCCCAGCGACGACAAGGACGTCATCCTGGAGATCAAGGCGGGCGCGGGCGGTGACGAGTCGGCGCTGTTCGCCGGCGACCTGCTGCGGATGTACCTGCGCTACGCCGAGCGCGTCGGCTGGAAGACCGAGATCATCGACGCCACCGAGTCCGAGCTCGGCGGCTACAAGGACGTCCAGGTCGCCGTGAAGCTCAAGGGCAACGCGACGCCCGAGCCCGGCCAGGGCGTCTGGGCACGGCTGAAGTACGAGGGCGGGGTGCACCGGGTGCAGCGCGTCCCGGCCACCGAGTCCCAGGGCCGGATCCACACCTCCGCCGCCGGCGTCCTCGTGACCCCGGAGGCCGAGGAGATCGACGTGGAGATCAACCCCAACGATCTGCGCATCGACGTCTACCGCTCGTCGGGCCCCGGCGGCCAGTCCGTCAACACCACGGACTCCGCCGTGCGCATCACGCACATCCCGACCGGAGTCGTCGCCTCCTGCCAGAACGAGAAGAGCCAGCTCCAGAACAAGGAGCAGGCGATGCGTATCCTGCGCTCCAGGCTTCTCGCTGCGGCCCAGGAGGCGGCCGAGCAGGAGGCCGCGGACGCCCGCCGCAGCCAGGTCCGCACGGTCGACCGCTCCGAGAAGATCCGTACCTACAACTTCCCGGAAAACCGCATCTCGGACCACCGCGTCGGCTTCAAGGCGTACAACTTGGACCAGGTGCTCGACGGAGAACTGGACGCCGTGATCCAGGCTTGCGTCGACGCCGACTCCGCCGCGAAGCTCGCAGCGGCCTGAGCCGCGAATCCACGACAGCCCCGCCCAGCCCGGAGGACCAGCGTGCAGTCGCTCCCCGGGGGACGACCCCGGTACCCCCGCTCCTTGCTGCTTGCCGAGGTGGCCCAGGCCACCCAGCGGCTGGCCGACGCCGGCGTGCCCTCACCGCGCTTCGACGCGGAGGAACTCGCCGCGTTCGTCCACGGCGTCAAGCGCGGCGAACTGCACCTGGTCAAGGACGCGGACTTCGACGCCCGCTACTGGGAGGCCGTGGCCCGCCGCGAGGCCCGCGAGCCGTTGCAGCACATCACCGGACGCGCCTTCTTCCGCTACCTGGAGCTCCAGGTCGGCCCCGGCGTCTTCGTGCCGCGGCCGGAGACCGAGTCGGTCGTCGGCTGGGCCATAGACGCCGTGCGCGCCATGGACGTCGTGGAGCCGCTCGTCGTCGACCTGTGCTCCGGCTCGGGCGCCATCGCGCTGGCGATCGCCCAGGAGGTGCCGCGCTCGCGCGTGCACGCCGTGGAGCTGTCCGACGACGCGATCGGCTGGACCCGGAAGAACGCCGAGGGGTCCAGGATCACCGTCCACCACGGTGACGCCCTCGCCGCCCTCCCCGAACTCGACGGCCAGGTCGACCTGGTCATCTCCAACCCGCCGTACATCCCGCTCACCGAGTGGGAGTACGTGGCGCCCGAGGCGCGCGACCACGACCCCCAGATGGCCCTCTTCTCCGGTGAGGACGGCCTCGACACCATCCGCGGCATCGAGCGCACCGCGCACCGGCTGCTGCGCCCGGGCGGTCTCGTCGTCATCGAGCACGCGGACACCCAGGGCGGCCAGGTGCCCTGGATCTTCAACGAGGAGGCGGGCTGGGCGGACGCGGCCGACCACCCCGACCTGAACAACCGCCCGCGCTTCGCGACGGCCCGCAAGGCCCTGCCGTGAGGGGGACCGCACGGGGGTCCCGGCCAGCCCGGGACCACGCACGACCGGCCGCCGCCGCGCGCCGGAGCGCCCCGGTGGGGGTCCTCCCGGCCGACGGCCGGGCGAAGTACCGAGTGACCGAGAACGAGGAGGCCCGCTGATGGCACGGCGATACGACTGCAACGACGCGACGGACCGCACCACCGGCCTGCGGGAAGCCGCCTCGGCCGTCCGCCGCGGCGAGCTCGTCGTGCTGCCCACCGACACCGTCTACGGCATCGGCGCGGACGCGTTCAGCTCCGAGGCCGTCGCCGATCTGCTGTCGGCCAAGGGACGCGGCCGCAACATGCCCACCCCGGTCCTCATCGGCTCCCCGAACACGCTCCACGGCCTGGTCACCGACTTCTCCGAGCAGGCGTGGGAGCTCGTCGACGCGTTCTGGCCCGGTGCGCTGACGCTCGTCGCCCGCCACCAGCCGTCGCTGCAGTGGGACCTGGGGGACACCCGCGGCACCGTCGCCATCCGCATGCCGCTGCACCCGGTCGCCATCGAACTGCTCACCGAGGTCGGCCCCATGGCCGTGTCCTCAGCGAACCTGACGGGACACCCGGCGCCCGAGACCTGCGACGCCGCACAGGACATGCTCGGCGACTCGGTCTCCGTGTACCTCGACGGCGGCGCGACGCCCGGCAACGTGCCGTCGTCGATCGTCGACGTCACAGGCAAGGTGCCGGTACTGCTGCGCGCGGGTGCCCTGGAGGCGGACGAGCTCCGCAAGGTCGTACCCGACCTCGAGGTGGCGCCGTGACCGGAGCGAACAGCCGGGGGCCCGCACAGTGACCCTCCCTGAGGGGCGTGGCATAGAAGGTACGGCCGTCGTCGGCGGCACATTCCGGATCCTCCACGTCAGCACAGGCAACGTCTGCCGCTCGCCGATCACCGAGCGGCTGACCCGGCATGCCCTGAGCCACCGGCTGGGCGACCCCCTCGCCGGCGGGCTGCTCGTGGAGAGCGCGGGCACCTGGGGCCACGAGGGCGCACCCATGGAGGCGAACGCCGCGACGGTCCTCACCGACTTCGGCGCCGACCCCAGCGGCTTCACGGGGCGCGAGCTGCTCGACGAGCACGTCATCCGGGCGGACCTGGTGCTCACCGCCACCCGGGACCACCGCGCCCAGGTCATCTCCATGGGCCACTCCGCAGGTCTGCGCACGTTCACGCTGAAGGAGTTCACCCGGCTCGTCCGGGCGATAGACCCGGCGACCCTGCCGGATCCCGACCACGACGGTGTCGTCGAGCGTGCCCGGGCCCTGGTCAGGGCGGCCGCGGCACTGCGCGGCTGGCTGCTCGCGCCCAGCGCGGAGGCGGACGAGGTCTACGACCCGTACGGGGGGCCCATCACCTTCTTCCGCTCCATCGGCGACGAGATCCACCAGGCGCTCGACCCCGTGGTGACGGCGCTGACGGGCGTCCCGGCCCGCCACTGACCCGACGGCGGCGGAGCGGGCCCACCTTGCCCCGACGGCTGCGGAGCGGGCCGTCGCGCCGCCGCAGAGGGCCGGGCGGGCCCGCTCCCGCCCGGTTGCCGGGCGCAGTCAGCGTCGCGGCGCCCGCGCCCGTCCGCGCCCGGACCCGTCAGCTGGCCGAAGGACCGGCGAACGGGGGAACCGGCGGACGGGGGAACCGGCGAACGGGGGAACCGGCCGGCCGGCCGGACGGGCGTCGTACCGGCGGCGGTTGACTTCGGCCGTGCAGACGGGTGCGGGGGCCGCGGTGCGGGCCGGCAACGGTGCCCCGGCATGAGGGCCGGACGGCCGAACGAGGCGGATCCGCTGCGCCCGAGACCGGGCGCCCGCGCATGCCCGGGCCTACATTGGAGGGGCCGTACACCCCACGTGAGGCCGGGAGACCACGATGCCGGTCAGTACCCCCGCACCCGCCCGCACCACCGCCACGCCCGCCGACCTCGACGTCCTGCGCCGGCAGGACCCCGAGATCGCCGAGGTCGTGCTCGGCGAGATGGCCCGGCAGGCCGACAGCCTCCAGCTGATCGCCGCGGAGAACTTCACCTCACCCGCGGTCCTCGCCGCACTCGGCTCCCCGCTCGCCAACAAGTACGCCGAGGGCTATCCCGGCGCGCGCCACCACGGCGGCTGCGAACTCGTCGACGCCGCCGAGCGGATCGCGGTGGACCGGGCCACCGGCCTCTTCGGCGCCGACCACGCCAACGTGCAGCCCCACTCCGGCTCCTCGGCCGTCCTCGCGGCGTACGCGGCGCTGCTACGGCCGGGCGACACCGTCCTCGCGATGGGCCTGTCCTTCGGCGGGCACCTCACCCACGGCTCACCGGCCAACTTCTCCGGCCGCTGGTTCACCTTCGTCCCGTACGGCGTCGACGCCGAGTCGGGCCTGCTCGACTACGAGCACATCCTCAGGCTCGCCCGCGAGCACCGGCCGAAGGCCATCGTCTGCGGCTCGATCTCCTACCCCCGGCACCCCGACTACGCCGTGTTCCGGGAGATCGCCGACGAGGTCGGGGCCTATCTGCTCGCCGACGCGGCGCATCCGATGGGCCTGATCGCCGGGGGAGCCGCACCCAGCCCGGTCCCCTACGCGGACGTCGTGTGCGCCACGACCCACAAGGTGCTGCGCGGCCCACGCGGCGGCATGATCCTCTGCGGCAGCCATCTGGCGGAGCGGATCGACCGCGCGGTCTTCCCCTTCACCCAGGGCGGGGCCCAGATGCACACGATCGCCGCCAAGGCCGTGGCCTTCGGCGAGGCGGCGACCGCGGGGTTCGCCGGCTACGCCCACCACGTCGTCGCCAACGCCCGGGTCCTCGCCGAGGGGCTGGAGGCGGAGGGCTTCGCGGTCACCACCGGCGGCACCGACACCCATCTGATCACCGCGGACCCCGCACCGCTGGGCGTCGACGGCCGCACGGCGCGGGGCCGGCTCGCCGCCGCCGGAATGGTGCTCGACACCTGCGCGCTGCCGTACGGCGACGGCCGGGGCATCCGCCTCGGCACCGCGGCCGTCACCACCCAGGGGATGGGCGAGGCCGAGATGGCGAGGATCGCCGTGCTCTTCACCACGGCGTTGCGCGCGGAGGGTGAGGAGATCCACCGCGTTCGCGAAGAAGTACGGGAACTGGTCGGGAGATTTCCTCCGTATTGAGGGCAGTCGCGAGGGGCCTGCAACCGTTCGGGCCGCTCGTATGTCCTCAAGCATGTGGCCAACAAAGCTAGGGTGTGGGGCTGAGATGGCCAGCGATTCCTCTGGGGCAGCCCGTGCGTGATTACCTGCTGACGCTCTGTGTCACGGCTGCGGTGACCTACCTTCTGACCGGACCGGTGCGGAAGTTCGCCATCGCGACCGGAGCGATGCCGGAGATCCGGGCCCGCGACGTCCACCGTGAACCGACACCGCGGCTCGGCGGCATCGCCATGTTCTTCGGCCTGTGCGCCGGCCTGCTCGTCGCCGACCATCTGCGCAATCTCAACAGCGTGTTCGAGCTCTCCAACGAACCGCGGGCCCTGCTGTCCGGCGCCGCGCTGATCTGGCTGATCGGTGTGCTGGACGACAAGTTCGAGATCGACGCACTGATCAAGCTCGGCGGCCAGATGATCGCCGCGGGTGTGATGGTGATGCAGGGTCTGACGATCCTGTGGCTGCCGATCCCGGGCGTCGGGACGGTCTCCCTCACCCAGTGGCAGGGCACGCTGCTCACGGTCGCGCTGGTCGTCATCACGATCAACGCGGTGAACTTCGTGGACGGCCTGGACGGCCTGGCAGCGGGCATGGTGTGCATCGCGTCGGCGGCGTTCTTCCTCTACGCCTACCGGATGTGGTTCGGCTACGGGATCGAGGCCGCGGCTCCGGCGACCCTCTTCGCCTCCGTCCTGATGGGCATGTGCCTGGGCTTCCTGCCGCACAACATGCATCCGGCGCGGATCTTCATGGGCGACTCGGGGTCGATGCTGATCGGCCTGGTGCTGGCGGCGTCCGCCATCTCGGTGACCGGCCAGGTGGACCCGGACGCGCTGAAGCTGTTCGAGGGAAGCACCCGCCAGGCCACCCACGCCGCGCTGCCGGTCTTCATCCCGCTGCTGCTGCCGCTCACGATCATCGCGATCCCGGTGGCGGATCTGCTGCTGGCGATCGTCCGCCGGACCTGGAAGGGCAAGTCGCCGTTCGCCGCCGACCGCGGCCATCTCCACCACCGGCTGCTGGAGATCGGGCACTCGCACAGCCGTGCGGTGCTGATCATGTACTTCTGGTCGGCCCTGATCGCCTTCGGTGTCGTCCTGTACTCGGTGCACAGCGCCTCGATGTGGATCGTCTTCGCGATCGTGGTGCTGAGCTTCGTCGGCCTGGTGCTCCTGCTGCTGCCGCGCTTCACCCCGCGGGCGCCGCGCTGGGCGGAGTCCTTCGTCCCGCCGCGCTACCGCCGCCGTCCGCGCCCCGCGGCGGCCGCGCCGTCCGCGGCGCAGGGCACCCCGGCAGGCACGGCGCCGGACCCCGCCGACGCGGCCGCCGTGGCCCCGGACGAGCAGCGCATCCCGGTGCCGGCGGGCATCAACGGCGCGACGGCGATCGGGGCGCGCTCGCGGTTCACGGCGGCGAGGAAGTAGCCACTGCCAACGCAGTCAGGCTGTTCGGCCCCACCCGGGCGGGGGCCGAACAGCCTCGGTGTTTCCGGTGATCAGCAGCTCACGACGCTGCGCGGATAGTCAGGGCCGAAGTAGCCCGTCTCGTAGTGCCACTTCTTCGTTGTGCCCCTGGCGATGTTCGAGCAGACGGTGTCGCGCCCCCTGGCGATGTCGACGCGCTTCGTCACCGTCGTGCTGCCGCAGTTGCGGTAGTAGATGTCCCACTTCTTGTTCGGGAAGGGGCCACCGCCGTTGGGCAGCCGCTTGATTGTCGTGCCGCACGCCACGGCCTGGGCGGCCGGCATGGCCGCCATCGGCTGCTGCGACGGCTCGGCCGTGGAGGGAGCCGCGGCGCCCACCACCATTCCCCCGGCGAGCAGAGTGGCCGTCGTGACGGCACTCATGAACTTGGAACGCTTCGTTGCCATGTACAGAGCTCCTTCTGGTTGGTCAGACCGGATGAACCTCGGACAACGACAGGAGAGCAATCGAACGAAAGTTCGCCCCCGTAGCCGATAGTGATCCTTCGGTAACGGCAAGCGGCGCGTCAGCTCACTTGTGGCCGATCGGCCACCTTCTCGTGCTGAACGGTCAAGCGGGGCCATCCGATTGAGCTGGTAGTTTGCGAGTGCATGTCGTTTGTGGCCCCCGGTCGAGGATGGCTGGATCGGTGCGCGGAGACGGGCATAAGCGCCCATTACCAGACAAATCGACGACGCGTCACGCACACACGCGCAGGGTCACTCTCATGTGTGAGAGTTGGCACACCGGCGGGTAAAGACCTATTCAAATAGTTTGTGATACGGTTCACGAGAACCGGAGACAGAGCCGGAAGACCGCAATGTCACGGTCTCCTCGGCGCCCGAGACCCACCTCGGACCGGATCTACGCTCGTCCTTGACGACACCAGTGCCCCACCACCCCCGCGGAGCCGCCGCCATGCCGTCCAACGACGCCCGGACTCTCCTTCAGACCGTTGTGCCCACCGCTGCCGTCGGCGTGATCGCCGCGATCGTCAGCGGTGTGCTCGCCGGCGGCAAGGGGGCCCTCGGCGCGATCGTCGGCACCCTGGTGGTCATCGTCTTCATGGGGATCGGGGTCGTCGTCCTGCAGAGGACCGCGAAGCAATTCCCGCAGCTGTTCCAGGCGATGGGCCTGATGCTCTACACGACGCAGTTGCTCGTGTTGTTCATCTTCGTCGCCGCGTTCAAGGACACCACGCTGTTCAACCCCAGGACGTTCGCGGCCTCCATCGTCGCGTCGACGCTCGTCTGGGTGGCCGCACAGGCCCGTGCCCACATGAAGGCCAAGATCCTCTACGTCGAACCGGAGCCGTCTGATCCCCGCAAGGGCGAAAAGACGGGGCCGTCGACGTGACGGGTAGGGCCGGGATAAGTGCGCGTTCGAGAAACTGCTATCGTCCGGTGCCAACTGCGGCACTGCGGGCGCGGGCATCTGAGCTGACGCCTGCTCGATCGCGAGGCCTCGATGCCTGACCGCCGCCCCCACATCCGAAACACCAGTCCGGTGCCGACTCGCGGCTGCGCGCCGCGCCGACACAACGAGGTTGCCGAACCCATGCGTCACGCCGAAGGAGCCCGCGGTGAGTGCTGAACAGACCACGCTCGCCTTTGACTGGAGCTGCCGCATCATGGCCGACAACGGCTGTGGCTTTCCGGCGCCGGGCCTGCACTCCTTCCTCTTCCAGCCGATCTTCACCGTCGGTGGCTACGGCTTCAACAAGGTGATGCTGCTCGCGCTGATCACCACGCTCGTCGTCGTCGGCTTCTTCTATGCGGCGTTCGGCAAGGCGAAGGTCGTCCCGGGCAAGCTGCAGATGATCGGCGAGGCCGGCTACGACTTCGTGCGCCGCGGGATCGTCTACGAGACCATCGGAAAGCGCGAGGGCGAGAAGTACGTCCCGCTCATGGTCTCGATCTTCTTCTTCGTCTGGATCATGAACATCTGGTCCGTGATCCCGCTGGCCCAGTTCCCGGTGGCGTCGATCATCGCGTACCCGATGGTCCTGGCGCTCGTCGTCTACGTGATCTGGGTGTCGCTGACCTTCAAGCGTCACGGCTTCGTCGGCGGCTGGAAGAACATCACCGGTTACGACCCGTCGCTCGGTCCGATCAAGTGGCTCGTGTCGTTCATCGAGTTCTTCTCGAACCTGTTCGTCCGACCGTTCACGCACGCGGTCCGGCTCTTCGCCAACATGTTCGCCGGTCACCTGATGCTGGTGATGTTCACCGTCGCCTCCTGGTACCTGCTGAACAGCTGGCTGATCCCGGCCGCCGGCGTCTCCTTCGTGATGACGATGGGCATGATCGGCTTCGAGCTCTTCGTCCAGGCCGTCCAGGCGTACGTCTTCGTCCTGCTGGCCTGCTCCTACATTCAGGGCGCTCTCGCCGAGCACCACTGAGTCGCACCTCGCCCGCACCACCCCCCAGAACGTCCGGTGGCCAACCCCCACCGGTCCGTGAATGAAAAGGAAGAATCAGCATGGCTGCCACTGAGACCCTCGCCGCTGTCACCGGTTCGCTCGGCTCCATCGGTTACGGCCTCGCCGCCATCGGCCCCGGCATCGGCGTCGGCATCGTCTTCGGTAACGGCACCCAGGCCCTGGCCCGTCAGCCCGAGGCTGCCGGCCTGATCCGTGCCAACCAGATCCTCGGCTTCGCCTTCTGTGAGGCGCTCGCCCTCATCGGCATCGTCATGCCGTTCGTTTACGGTCCGTGATCTAGCCCCTCGCTGACCATTTATCGACGAAAGGCACTGATGTGATCGCCAACCTTCAGCTGGCGGCGGAGGGAGCGCAGAACCCGCTCCTTCCCCCGGGCCCCGAGCTGCTCGTCGGCACGATCGCCTTCGCCATCGTCTTCTTCTTCCTCGCCAAGAAGCTCCTCCCGAACATCAACAAGGTTCTGGAAGAGCGCCGCGAGGCCATCGAAGGCGGCATGGAGAAGGCCGAGGCGGCCCAGGTCGAGGCCCAGAGCGTGCTCGAGCAGTACCGCGCTCAGCTCGCCGAGGCCCGTCACGAGGCCGCGCGTCTGCGCCAGGAGGCCACGGAGCAGGGCGCCGCGATCATCGCCGAGATGCGCGCGGAAGGCCAGCGGCAGCGCGAGGAGATCGTCGCCGCCGGTCACGCCCAGATCGAGGCCGACCGCAAGGCCGCGGCGTCCGCGCTGCGCCAGGACGTGGGCAAGCTCGCCACCGACCTGGCCGGCAAGCTGGTCGGTGAGTCCCTCGAGGACCACGCCCGCCAGAGCCGCGTCATCGACCGCTTCCTCGACGAGCTCGAGGAGAAGGCCGAGGCTGCCCGATGAACGGAGCGAGCCGCGAGGCACTGGCCGCCGCACGCGAGCGTCTCGACGCGCTGACCGACAGCACGTCGGTCGACGTGGCGAAGCTCGCCGAGGAGCTGGTCGCCGTTACCGCGCTGCTCCACCGCGAGGTGTCGCTGCGTCGGGTCCTGACCGACCCGGCGCAGCCCGGTGAGGGCAAGGTCGAGCTGGCCGCGCGACTGCTGAGCGGACAGGTGGGCGGCGAGTCCGTCGACCTGGTCTCCGGCATGGTTCGTTCCCGCTGGTCGCAGTCCCGCGACCTGGTGGACGCGCTCGAGGGGCTGGCGGCCACCGCCGAGCTCACGGCCGCGCAGAAGGCCGGCGCCCTGGACGACGTGGAGGACGAGCTGTTCCGGTTCGGCCGGATCGTCTCCTCCAACCCGGAGCTGCGTGCCGCGCTGACCGACCGGACCGCCACGGCGGCCGCCAAGTCGCAGCTGGTCCGCAGCCTCCTCGGCGGCAAGGTCAACCCCGTCACCGAGCGCCTCGTGGTCCGTCTCGTCACGGCCCCCCGTGGACGTAGCCTGGAAGCGGGACTCGAGTCCCTGTCCAAGCTCGCCGCGGAGCGCCGTAACCGGATGGTCGCCGTGGTCACCTCCGCGGTACCGCTGTCCGACGGGCAGAAGCAGCGCCTCGGCGCCGTACTGGCCAACGTGTACGGCCGCGAGATGCACCTGAACCTGGACGTGGACCCCGAGGTCCTCGGCGGGATCTCGGTGCGGGTCGGCGACGAGCTGATCGACGGTACGGTCCTGGACCGCATCGCCGAGGCGAAGCGCCGCCTCGCGGGCTGACCGGCCACCAACAGTCACACAAGAATTGCTAGGCGGCCCGGTTGGGCCGCAGAGGATTCCTGGGGGTCCCGCGGCGCAAGCCGTCACGGATACAGCCCCAGACCCCCAAAGAAACTTCGGGCCCAACAAGGAGAGCAGGGAACCCAGATGGCGGAGCTCACGATCCGGCCGGAGGAGATCCGGGACGCGCTGGAGAACTTTGTCCAGTCGTACAAGCCGGACGCGGCCTCGCGCGAGGAGGTCGGTACGGTCAGCCTTGCCGGCGACGGCATCGCGAAGGTCGAGGGTCTTCCCTCGACGATGGCCAACGAACTGCTGAAGTTCGAGGACGGCACCCTCGGCCTCGCCCTCAACCTCGAGGACCGCGAGATCGGTGCCATCGTCCTCGGTGAGTTCAGCGGCATCGAGGAGGGCCAGCCGGTCCAGCGCACCGGCGAGGTCCTGTCCGTCGCCGTCGGCGAGGGCTACCTCGGCCGCGTTGTCGACCCGCTCGGCAACCCGATCGACGGCCTCGGCGAGATCGAGACCTCGGGCCGCCGCGCCCTCGAGCTGCAGGCCCCCACGGTCATGCAGCGCAAGTCGGTGCACGAGCCCATGGAGACGGGCTACAAGGCCGTCGACGCGATGACCCCGGTCGGCCGCGGCCAGCGTCAGCTGATCATCGGCGACCGCCAGACCGGCAAGACCGCCCTGGCCGTCGACACGATCATCAACCAGCGCGACAACTGGCGCTCCGGCGACCCGAAGAAGCAGGTCCGCTGCATCTACGTCGCCATCGGCCAGAAGGGCTCCACCATCGCGTCCGTGCGCGGCGCGCTGGAGGAGGCCGGTGCCCTCGAGTACACGACGATCGTCGCCGCCCCGGCGTCCGACCCGGCCGGCTTCAAGTACCTGGCGCCGTACACCGGTTCGGCCATCGGCCAGCACTGGATGTACGAGGGCAAGCACGTCCTCATTGTCTTCGACGACCTGTCGAAGCAGGCCGACGCCTACCGCGCCGTGTCGCTGCTGCTGCGCCGCCCGCCGGGCCGTGAGGCCTACCCGGGTGACGTCTTCTACCTGCACTCCCGCCTGCTGGAGCGTTGCGCCAAGCTGTCCGACGAGATGGGCGCCGGCTCGATGACCGGTCTGCCGATCGTCGAGACCAAGGCCAACGACGTCTCGGCGTTCATCCCGACCAACGTCATCTCCATCACCGACGGCCAGTGCTTCCTGGAGTCCGACCTGTTCAACGCCGGTCAGCGTCCGGCCCTGAACGTCGGTATCTCGGTCTCCCGTGTCGGTGGCTCCGCCCAGCACAAGGCCATGAAGCAGGTCTCCGGCCGACTCCGTGTCGACCTGGCCCAGTACCGCGAGCTGGAGGCGTTCGCCGCGTTCGGTTCCGACCTGGACGCCGCCTCGAAGTCCGCCCTGGAGCGCGGTAAGCGCATGGTCGAGCTGCTGAAGCAGCCGCAGTACGCCCCGTACCCGACGGAGAACCAGGTCGTCTCCATCTGGGCCGGCACCACCGGCAAGATGGACGACGTCCCGGTCGAGGACATCCGCCGCTTCGAGTCCGAGCTGCTCGAGTTCCTGCACCGCGAGCACAAGACGCTGATGACCTCCATCCGCGAGGGCGGCAAGATGTCCGACGACCTGCTCGAGAAGCTCGCCGAGTCGATCGTCGACTTCAAGAAGCAGTTCGAGACCTCCGACGGCAAGCTGCTCGGCGAGGACGCTCCGGCGACCGTCAACGTCTCGAAGTGACGACGGAAGGGACCTGACTCATGGGAGCCCAGCTCCGGGTCTACAAGCGTCGTATCAAGTCGGTCACCGCGACGAAGAAGATCACCAAGGCGATGGAGATGATCTCCGCCTCGCGCATCGTCAAGGCGCAGCGCAAGGTGGCGGCCTCCACGCCGTATGCGACCGAGCTGACCCGCGCGGTCACGTCGGTGGCGACCGGTTCGAACACGAAGCACCCGCTGACCACGGAGGCGGAGTCCCCGGCCCGTGCCGCGGTCCTGCTCCTCACGAGCGACCGCGGTCTGGCCGGCGGCTACTCCTCCAACGCGATCAAGACGGCCGCCCGGCTCACCGAGCGGCTCCGTGGCGAGGGCAAGGAGGTCGACACGTACATCGTCGGCCGCAAGGGTGTCGCCTACTACGGCTTCCGTGAGATGAAGATCTCGGACTCGTGGACGGGCTTCACCGACAACCCCTCGTACGCCAACGCCAAGGACGTCGCGGCGCCTCTCATCGAGGCGATCGAGAAGGAGACGGCCGAGGGCGGCGTGGACGAGCTCCACATCGTCTTCACCGAGTTCGTCTCGATGCTGACGCAGACGCCGGTCGACGGCCGGCTGCTGCCGCTCAGCCTCGACGAGGCGAAGGCGGAGGCCGAGGGCGGCACGAAGGACGAGCTGCTTCCGCTGTTCGACTTCGAGCCGTCGGCGGAGGACGTCCTCGACGCACTGCTTCCGCGGTACGTCGAGAGCCGGATCTACAACGCACTGCTGCAGGCCGCGGCTTCCGAGCACGCGTCCCGCCGCAAGGCGATGAAGTCGGCGACCGACAACGCGGGTGATCTGATCCACACGTACACCCGACTTGCCAACGCGGCCCGCCAGGCCGACATCACCCAGGAAATCAGCGAGATCGTCGGTGGCGCGAGCGCCCTGGCCGACGCGACCGCGGGGAGTGACTACTAATGACCACCACTGTTGAGCCGACCGCTCCTGCTGGCGTGGCCACTGGCCGCGTCGCGCGGGTCATCGGCCCGGTCGTCGACGTGGAGTTCCCCGTCGACGCGATGCCGGAGATCTACAACGCGCTGAAGGTCGAGGTGCCGGACCCGGCGACCCCGGGCACCACCAAGACCCTGACGCTCGAGGTCGCGCAGCACCTCGGTGAGGGTGTCGTCCGCACCATCTCGATGCAGCCCACCGACGGTCTGGTCCGCCAGGCCCCGGTGACCGACACGGGCAAGGGCATCACCGTCCCGGTCGGCGACTTCACCAAGGGCAAGGTGTTCAACACCCTCGGTGAGGTGCTGAACGAGCCGGAGGCGAACGGCCAGGAGTCCGAGCGCTGGGAGATCCACCGCAGGGCCCCGAAGTTCGAGGACCTCGAGTCGAAGACCGAGATGTTCGAGACCGGCCTGAAGGTCGTCGACCTTCTCACCCCGTACGTCAAGGGTGGAAAGATCGGTCTGTTCGGTGGCGCCGGTGTCGGCAAGACCGTCCTCATCCAGGAAATGATCATGCGTGTGGCGAAGCTGCACGAGGGTGTTTCCGTGTTCGCCGGTGTCGGTGAGCGCACCCGTGAGGGCAACGACCTCATCGCGGAGATGGAGGAGTCCGGCGTTCTCGACAAGACCGCGCTGGTCTTCGGTCAGATGGACGAGCCCCCGGGCACCCGTCTGCGCGTCGCCCTGGCCGGTCTGACCATGGCGGAGTACTTCCGCGATGTGCAGAAGCAGGACGTGCTGTTCTTCATCGACAACATCTTCCGCTTCACCCAGGCCGGTTCCGAGGTGTCCACCCTGCTCGGCCGCATGCCGTCCGCGGTGGGTTACCAGCCGAACCTGGCGGACGAGATGGGCCTCCTGCAGGAGCGCATCACCTCGACCCGTGGTCACTCGATCACCTCGATGCAGGCGATCTACGTCCCCGCCGACGACCTGACCGACCCGGCGCCGGCGACCACCTTCGCCCACCTCGACGCGACGACGGTTCTCTCCCGTCCGATCTCCGAGAAGGGCATCTACCCCGCGGTGGACCCGCTGGACTCCACGTCCCGCATCCTGGACCCGCGTTACATCTCGCAGGACCACTACACGACCGCCATGCGCGTCAAGGGGATCCTGCAGAAGTACAAGGACCTCCAGGACATCATCGCGATCCTCGGTATCGACGAGCTCGGCGAGGAGGACAAGCTCGTCGTCCACCGTGCCCGTCGTGTCGAGCGCTTCCTGTCCCAGAACACCCACGCGGCGAAGCAGTTCACCGGTGTGGACGGTTCGGACGTTCCGCTGGACGAGTCGATCGCCGCGTTCAACGCGATCTGCGACGGCGACTTCGACCACTTCCCGGAGCAGGCCTTCTTCATGTGCGGTGGTCTCGAGGACCTCAAGAAGAACGCCAAGGAGCTCGGCGTCTCCTGAGTCCCGTGACTCGTGACGGGGGGGCGGGGTCCGTCCCGCCCCCCTTCTCACGCCCTCCCGGGGTCCTGAATCAGCCGCCCCCGCGGCGGGCCCCGGACGGCCCCGGGCGTTTCGACGCCCCGGCCCCTATTAGACTTATGACCCAACACCCGGCATGACCGCCGGGTGGTGACCCGAGGAGCCACCCTTGGCTGCTGAGCTGCACGTCGAGCTGGTCGCCGCCGACCGCCAGGTCTGGTCCGGCGAGGCCAACCTGGTCGTCGCGCGCACCACGTCCGGCGACATCGGCGTCATGCCCGGTCACCAGCCGCTGCTCGGTGTGCTGGAGTCGGGCCCGGTGACCATCCGTACGAACGAGGGAACGGTCGTTGCCGCTGTGCACGGCGGTTTCATCTCGTTCGCCGACAACAAGCTGTCGCTGCTGGCGGAGATCGCCGAGCTGGCGGACGAGATCGACGCCCAGCGCGCCGAGCGTGCGCTGGAGCGCGCCAAGGCCGACGACGACGCCGCCGCCGAGCGGCGCGCCGAGGTTCGGCTGCGCGCGGTGGCGGTGCGCTGAGCGCACCCCGCCGATGAACCACTCTCAGCCGCGGCCCGGACTGGACTTCTCCAGACCAGGTCGCGGCTGAGGCAATGCAGGTGCAGATGCAGATGCAGGTTGAATTCCGCTACGGGACGAAGCGAGGAGGTCGGTGAAGATGTTCCTCGCTCTGCTCGTGAGCGGACTGGTCGTCGCACTGGTGGTGATCGGGCTCTTCGTCTTCGGTCTGCGCCGCAGGCTGATCCAGCGCTCGGGCGGCACCTTCGACTGCAGCCTGCGCTGGAACGTGCCCGAGGAGGACGACCGCTCCGGCAAGGGCTGGGTGTACGGGGTGGCCCGCTACAACGGTGACCGGGTCGAGTGGTTCCGGGTCTTCTCCTACGCTCCCCGGCCCCGACGCGCCCTGGAGCGCTCGGCGATCGAGGTGGTCTCCCGCCGCCTGCCCGAGGGCGAGGAGGAGCTGGCGCTGCTGTCGGACGCGGTCGTCCTCGGCTGTCTGCACCACGGCACCCGACTCGAACTGGCGATGAGCGAGGACGCGCTGACGGGCTTCCTCGCCTGGCTCGAAGCGGCGCCTCCCGGCCAAAGGGTGAATGTCGCCTGAGCGGAGCTGCCTCGTACGTGAAGCGGGGGCGGTGCGCAAGCACCGCCCCCGCTGCCGTTCCCGGCCGGCCCGCGGGTGTTATCCGAGGCCGCTGTTGATGGCGCTCGCCAATTCACCGTTCGCGGTGTCGCCGCTGAACTCCCAGAAGAAGGCGCCTCCCAGGCTCTGGTTCTTCGCCCAGGTCATCTTGCTGCCGATGGTCGCCGGGGTGTCGTAGCTCCACCAGTTGGACCCGCAGTGGGCGTAGGCGGTCCCGGCGACGGTGCCGTTGGCGGGGCAGGAGTTCTTGAGGACCTTGTAGTCCTCGATGCCCTGCTCGTACGTGCCGGGTGCCGGTCCGGTGGCCGAGCCGCCCGGCGCGGACTGGGTGACGCCCGTCCAGCCCCGTCCGTAGAAGCCGATGCCCAGCAGCAGCTTCGCCGCCGGGACGCCCTGGGCCTTGAGCTTGGCGATCGCCTCCGCGGAGGTGAAGCCCTGCTGCGGGATGCCGGCGTACGACGTGAGCGGCGAGTGCGGGGCGGTCGGGCCGTCCGCGTCGAAGGCGCCGAAGAAGTCGTACGTCATCACGTTGTACCAGTCGGAGTACTGCGCGGCGCCTGCGTAGTCGGTCTTGTCGATCTTGCCGCCGTTGCTCGCGTCTGCCGTGATGGCGGCCGTGACCAGGTTGTTCGGGCCGAACTTGGTACGCATCGCCTGCATCATGTTCTTGAACGCTGCGGGGCCGCTGGTGTCGCAGGACAGGCCGCAGGCGTTCGGGTACTCCCAGTCGAGGTCGATGCCGTCGAAGACATCGGCCCAGCGCGGGTCCTCGACCAGGTTGTAGCAGGAGTTGGCGAACGCGGTCGGGTTCTGGACCGCCTGCGGGAAGCCGCCGGACCAGGTCCAGCCGCCGAACGACCAGAGGATCTTGATGTGCGGGTACCGCTGCTTGAGCTTGCGGAGCTGGTTGAAGTTGCCGCGCAGCGGCTGGTCCCAGGTGTCGGCGACGCCGTCGACCGACTGGTCGGCGGTGTAGGCCTTGTCGTAGTCGGCGTACGAGTCGCCGATGGTGCACTGGCCGTTCTGCACGTTGCCGAAGGCGTAGTTGATGTGGGTGATCTTGGCAGCGGTGCCGGAGGTCACCAGGTTCTTCACGTGGTAGTTGCGGCCGTAGACGCCCCAGTTGGTGAAGTAGCCGAGCTTGATCTTCGAGCCGGGGCCCGGGCCGGGGTCGCCACCGGTGGTCCGCACGGCGCGGGCGCCGCTGACGGGGCCGGTCTGGTCGGCGGTGTCGCGGGCCTGCACCGTGTACGAGTAGTCGGTGCCCGCGGTGAGCCCGGTGTTGGTGTACGTGAGGCCGGTGACGGTCGCGACGCGCGTGCCGTCGCGGAGGACGTCGTAGTTCTTGATGCCCTTGTCGTCGGTGGCGGCCGTCCAGCTCAGCGTCACCGAGGTGTTGGTGACTCCGCTCGCGGAGGGCGTTCCGGGGGCGGACGGCGGGTTGTCGCCGGGGACCGTGCCGCCGTCGCAGGAGCCGCCGTTGAGCCTGCAGTTGCTCGGGGAGCCGGGGCCGGCGCCGTTGAAGCCGAAGGACACGGTGGCGCCGGGGGCGAGGGTGCCGTTCCAGCTCTTGTTCTTCGCGGTCCAGTGGGTGCCGGCGCCGGTGACGTCGGCGTCCCACGCCGAGGTGACGGACGTGCCGGAGGGGAAGTCCCACTCGACGGTCCACGAGCTGATCGAGGTGGTGCCGGTGTTCTTCACCGTCCACTTGCCCTCGAAGCCGGAGCCCCAGTCCTGGACCCTGGTGTACGTGGCGGTGGCGGAGGTCGCGGCCTGGGCGGGCGTGGCGAGTCCGACCATGGCGGCGAGGGGGAGCAGCAGGGCGGTGAGTCCCGCCGTCGCTCTGGATCTGAATCTGCTTCTGGTGCGGGGGGTACTCGTGCTCAAGGGATGCTCCTCGAGTTCGCGGACGGACAAGGTCGGGGGTCGGTCCGTGCAGAGCACTCCGCGGGGCTCACCGCGGTGTGCGTGCGGTGAGAGTAGGAAGGTCTGGACCAATCGTCAATAGGTCCAGACCAGAGGCGAGGTGGGGTCGCCTCGTTTTCTCAGATCCCCAACTCCTGCGCCAGGACGGCCGCTTGCACCCGGCTGCGCAGCTCCAGCTTGCCCAGCAGCCTGCTGACGTGGGTCTTCACCGTGGCCTCGGCCATCTGGAGCCGTACCGCGATCTCGGCGTTCGACAGTCCTTCGCCCAGGCAGGACAGCACCTCGCGCTCACGCCGCGTCAGCACGTCGAGCACGGCCGGATCGGGCGCGTCCGGGGAGGGCACGGGGGTGGGCGACGCGAACTCCGCGAGCAGCCGCCGGGTCACGGCCGGCGCGATCAGTCCCTCGCCGCGCGCGACCGTGCGCACCCCCTCGATCAGGTCCTTCGCCTCGGTGTTCTTCAGCAGGAAGCCGGCCGCCCCGGCGCGCAGCGCGCCGAAGACGTACTCGTCGAGGTCGAACGTCGTCAGCACCAGGACGTCCGCGAGGCCCTCCTCGACGACCTGACGGGTCGCCGAGACCCCGTCAAGTCGCGGCATCTGCACATCCATCAGCACAAGATCGGGCCGCAGCCCGCGCGCCAGCCGCACCGCCTCCTCGCCGTCCCCGGCCTCGCCCACCACCTCGATGTCGGGCGCGCTGCCCAGAATCAGGACCAGGCCGGCCCTGACGGAGTTCTGGTCCTCCGCGACCACTACCCGGATCATGCCGAGGGCTCCTTGTCGTCCACCATGGGCAGCACCGCCCGTACCCGCCAGATCTTCGCCGGGCCACCGGCCGTGCCGGGCTCGGGGCCCGCCTCGAACTCGCCGCCCAGCAGCGCGATCCGCTCCCGCATCCCGACCAGTCCGGCGCCCGAGCCCGGCGCGCGCGGGCCCGGCCTGTCGCCGTACGGGCTGGTCACCGTCACGGTCAGCGCGCGGCCGGTGGTGCCGGTGAGCCGGACGGCGACCTCGCCCGCGTCCGCGTGCTTCAGTGCGTTCGTGAGCGACTCCTGCACGATCCGGTACGCGGCGAGGGCCACCGGGGCGGGCGGCGCCGCGTCCGCGTCGATCGCGTCGTCCAGCGTGAACTCCAGTCCGCTCGCGGCGCCGTTGGTGTTCGCCTGGGCCACGAGCGCGTCGAGGCCGGCCAGGGTGGGCGCGACGGCGGGCTCCTCGCCGTCTCCGCTGTCCCGCAGCAGACCGATCAGCCGGCGCATCTCCGCCAGTCCCTCCACGCTGTTCTCCCGGATGACGTTGAGCGCCTGCCGGGTGGTCGCCGGCTCGTCCAGGGACAGCGCGGCGGTGGAGTGGATGGCGATCGCGGAGAGGTGGTTGGCGACCATGTCGTGCAGCTCCCGGGCCATCCGGGCGCGCTCGGCGGTGATCGCCTCCCTGCGGTCCATCTCGCCGAGTAGCGCCGTCTGCTCGGCGCGCAGCCGAGCCGCCTCCGCGGCCTCGCGGTGGTCGCGCACGAGCGCGCCCGTCGCGGCGGGACCGAACGACACCAGCCCCACGACCACCCCGACGAGCAGCGCGGAGGGATGCCGGAACCAGGCGAGGAAGCCGATCGTCGCCCCGACGGTGATCAGCCCGGTGGCGTACGGGATGCGCCGGGCCGAGGCCGGCGGGCCGTACACGACGGCCGCGTACACGATGTCCGTGAACATCAGCACTGTTCTGTCCCGGGAGGTTGTGGACGGGTGATGCAGGTCTCGGCTGAGGGATCTTGAAATGGGTGAGGGCCTTCTGGCCTGGTGTGGATTGCGACATCTGCACCGGCGACCAGAAAGGCCCTCGTGCCCCACCGTAATGCACCCCTGACCGAGACCGGACGGCTGCGTCTGGCCCGCTGCGTGGTCGAGGACGGCTGGCCGCTGCGCCGGGCGGCCGAGCGTTTCCAGGTCTCGCCGACCACGGCCCAGCGGTGGGCGGACCGCTACCGCAGGTTCGGCAAGGCCGGAATGACC